>NZ_BMLH01000003.1 GCF_014645135.1 Rheinheimera tangshanensis | reverse complement strand
TCAATCTGAGCCATGATCAAACTCTTCAATTAAAGTTTAATTGCCACCGAAATGGCTGCTCAGTATCACTGACTTAAAACGTCTGCTCTTTCGAACAGATTTCTGTATAAGTCACTTCACTGATAAATATTCTTTGTGCGATTGCTCGCTGCAGAATCTAAACCGTGAGTGCCCACACAGATGATTGATTGCTTATTGTTAAAGAGCAGTGCTGAACCGGTTAAGACCTTGCCCAGCGGGAGGCGTATCTTACACTTCCCAGAATTTGTGTCAAGCCAGTGTTTTGAAATTATTTATCAAACTCACCTACTCAACTCACTTCGCTTCGCTTCACTTTTGAGCCTTTCGACTCGGTCGCGCTTCGAGGCGGCCATTTTAGTGATTTTCAATCTCGTGTCAAGCGATGTTTTGCATCATTTTTCACTTCATTTCAAAACCACCCCAGAGCTGCTTTCGCACTACCCCGTTGGCATGGCGCGCATTATAGGGAGTTTTTAATCCTGCACAACCCCTAAAATGACAATTTGATGATATCTGTGATCGTTCGCTCAGAAATAAAGCAAAACGGGCGAAAAAGAGGCTTTTTCTCCCTCAAACAGGGATACGTAAGCTGTTATCCACCTTATCAGGCCCACCAATCATTTCGTCATACGCAGACTGATGCTGTAACCAAGCCATTTTTACAGTGGCTTCTGATAAGGATTGCTTGATTTGGTCCACACTTAAGAAACGCTGAGGTCTATTATCTGCATCAACCAGAAAAGCGACTTTATCATCGTAGTTAACCTGAGCGAGATAGATCCCCATTTCAATAGAGTGGATCACCAGTTCATCGATGACTACGTCTTGTCTGTTTAAATGTTCAAGTCTGTGCATAGGATGTCGCTCCCTTGAGTTGTTTGATTACTCTACGAAGCACTTTTAATTTTGGATGTATTCGACTGAAAATACGACTGGCAAACAAAAGTCGCCAGTCGTATAAGGAAGCTGAAGATCAGAAGTCGTATTTAGCACTAAACTGCACACGATTCAGGTCACCTTCATCGCCCGATAAAATTTCCCGGGTGGCATGACGAAGTTCAACACCAAACATCAGCTTACTGGCGGCCTGATAAATCAGATTCACTGCATAGCTGCTGGTGTTATCTGTAACGGCTAACCCCGTTAACTGTGCGTCGTTGTCTATGTGCTGAGCTGAATAAATCAGACTTGAGCGCCATTTGTCAGCCCAGGCATGCTTGTATGCAAGAGCATAACCTGTCACTTTGATTGCATCCAACTTGCCTGCAGCGTCCAATACAGCATCATTACTGGTATTTAAACCGATATAACGACCAAGCCCTTCGCCACTATTAACAGTAAAACGAATATCGTCTGTTGCTGAGACGTTATACTTGCCGGAAAGCGATACCGCATAGCCGTTTGTATTGTCATCCATACCGCCTGATTCAATAGCAAGCTGACGAGCCATCACGGCAACAGCCAGAGAACCCCAACTATCTGCGTGATTATATTTCACAACGACGTCAGGAACCGAGTTGTCATCAGTAACAATACGGGCACCACCTGTGTTTGGAGTGACTGTCGTTTCTGGATTTTCCAAAGCAACTTGCCAACCACCAGAGGTATAACGAACCTGCGCTTGACGGGCAAATATAGCGCCGTCGGTATTACCGATAAAATCTAAGCTGTCAGGTAAAGACGCCAGATCCATGAAGGTGGACCAGGTTTGACCCATCAACCAATTGTCGTAGGTTAAGAAGGCATGCCGAAGCTCTGGCGCATACCCGTTACTAATACGCTCATCGCCTATAGGGTAAGTCGACATCATATCGAACTCGAGGGTACCGTTAATTTTTTTACCGTTATCCAGGGTTGTTGCAGTCTTTAAGAAGAAACGCGATTGACGGGCATGCGCGTCAAATGTCGCCGACTCACCTTCTCCACCAACTGGGATTACACCTGGTACGTAAAAATCTCGACCAACTCCTGTTGCCATTTGTCCATCGGATGTGTCTGTCCACATCGTATCTAATTTAATATAACCGCCGTAGGTCAGCTCGGTATCACCAAAGGTGACAGCAGCAAAAGCTTGGCTACTAAGTGCGCCGAAAGATAATGCCACTAAGCTGGCAAGAGGTTTTTTCGTCAGCATTGTTTTCTCCTGGTCCAAGTTAAAATGTTGTTATTGTCTGTACCACAGCTCAACTTTGGTTCGCTTTTGGCAAAGGGACAATTAGCCTTTAGTCGCAGATTGTTTTTTATTCAGCCCGTTCAAAGACGGCGACAAACGAATTAGCTAGACTAAGGTCTAATGTTGCGGACACCTTAAAAAAGGTAGAACGAAGATAGCCATAACAGGTGGTTGTCACGAGTTGACCAAGCCACTGAGCCTACATGACAGGGGAATATTAATAATGAGTCACGCCCAACTTTACCCGGTACCAGAGCATACTAAAGCCAGAACTTTAGTAACCAACGAGCAGTATCTGGCCATGTATGAAGAGTCAGTAAAACAACCAGAAAAATTTTGGGCAGAACATGGCAAACGCATCAGCTGGTTTACACCTTTTACTAAAGTGAAAGATACCAGCTTCGACTTAGGTAATGTGCATGTGAATTGGTTTAGTGATGGCAGCTTAAATGCCAGCTATAACTGCCTGGATCGTCATTTACCAGCTAAAGCTAATCAGGTTGCCTATTATTGGGAAGGAGATGAACCTGGGGTGCAAAAGGCTGTCACTTATCAGGAACTCTACGACGAAGTCTGCCAGTTAGCGAATGCCATGCGTGCGCTAGGGGTCGGTAAAGGCGATCGTGTCACTATTTATTTACCCATGATCCCCGCAGCCGTAGTGTCCTTATTAGCCTGTGCACGGATTGGTGCTATCCACTCGGTCGTTTTTGCAGGTTTCTCACCTGATGCCCTCGGCAGTCGTATTCAGGATTGTGATTCAAAATTAGTGATTACTTCCGACCAGGCTGCCCGTGGTAGCCGCCTTACCTACCTGAAAGACAATACCGATCAAGCCTTAGCCCACCTGGGTGACGCCAACCCTGCTAAGCATGTCATAGTGGTGAAACATGTTGGCGAAAATATTGATTTTCATCAGGGTCGCGACCTGTGGTACCACGAACTATTAGCAAAGGAGCCAAAACATTGTGAACCAGAGGTGATGAACGCGGAAGATCCGCTGTTTATTCTTTATACCTCAGGTTCCACTGGCAAACCTAAA
Organism: Rheinheimera tangshanensis; assembly: GCF_014645135.1. Taxonomy (GTDB): domain Bacteria; phylum Pseudomonadota; class Gammaproteobacteria; order Enterobacterales; family Alteromonadaceae; genus Pararheinheimera; species Pararheinheimera tangshanensis. The sequence continues at coordinate 395,159 of NZ_BMLH01000003.1, read as the reverse complement.
GGTGTGTTACATACCACTGGCGGCTACATGGTGTGGGCGTCCATGACACATCAATATGTATTTGATTACAAAGACGGAGACATTTACTGGTGTGCCGCGGACATCGGCTGGGTCACAGGTCATACCTATATAGTCTATGGTCCATTGGCGAACGGCGCTAGCAGCATCTTATTTGAAGGTGTCCCTACTTATCCGAGCGTTAAGCGTATTGCTCAGGTGGTTGATAAATACAAAGTCAACATTTTATACACAGCTCCAACTGCAATTCGTGCCTTGATGGCCCATGGCACTGCTGCGGTTGACGGCGCAGATTTATCCTCACTGACTTTATTAGGCAGTGTCGGTGAGCCTATTAATCCGGAAGCATGGAGCTGGTACCACGCCTCTTATGGTAAAAACAATTGTCCTATAGTAGATACATGGTGGCAAACTGAAACAGGTGGAATTCTGATCACGCCTTTACCTGGTGCTACAGACTTAAAACCAGGTTCAGCGACCAGGCCATTTTTTGGTGTCAAACCCGCTATAGTGACCAACGAAGGCGAATTAGTCGAGGGTGTGGCTGAAGGTAATCTGGTTATACTCGACAGCTGGCCTGGCCAAATGCGCTCAGTCTATGGTGATCACGAGCGTTTTGAGCAAACCTATTTCAGCACTTATAAAGGTATGTATTTTACAGGGGATGGCGCTAAACGTGATGAAGACGGTTATTACTGGCTAACAGGCCGGGTAGATGACGTCCTGAACATTTCAGGCCACCGTTTAGGCACTGCAGAAATCGAAAGTTGTCTGGTCGCTCATGACGCCATTGCCGAAGCTGCAGTCGTAGGTTATCCGCATGACATTAAAGGTCAGGGCATTTATGTCTTTGTAGCGCCACGGGTAGGCGTGGAGCCAAGTGATGAATTGACCAAAGCAGTGCGTGATTGGGTGCGTCGTGAAATATCCCCTATTGCTGCGCCTGATATCATACAGTGGACACCTAGTTTACCAAAAACCCGTTCAGGCAAAATTATGCGCCGTATTCTGCGGAAAATTGCGGCCAACGAATACGATCAGTTAGGAGATATCTCGACTTTAGCGGACCCATCTGTAGTGGAACACTTGATCCAGAACAGATTAAACCGCTAATCTGTTGACAATAAGTTGCTAATATTCAATTAATAGCAACAACACTTTAGCTGAACCCAGTCTCTGTTTTATAACGGAGGCTGGGTTAGGAGTTTATATGGCAAAGTTAATTGTCGCAGATGACCATCCTTTATTTCGAAATGCGCTGATCCATGCGATCAGCAATACCTTCGTGACCAAGGCAACGATAGAAACAGATAGTTTTGAAGCAACCTGTGAAGCTTTACTCGAGCATCCGGATACAGATTTATTGTTGCTGGATTTGCATATGCCGGGTAACTGCGGATTTTTAGGGCTGATCCAGTTGCGCAAGCAGTACCCTACTCTGCCTATAGTTGTCATTTCAGCCAGTGAGGATCTTGATGTAATTAAACGCGTGATGGCGTTTGGCGCCTCAGCCTTTATTCCAAAATCATCTCATCCGGCAGAAATTGGCAAAGCGTTAAGCGCAGTCATTGACGGAGAGCTCTGGGTGCCACCTGCGATACGCAGCCAGGTGATCAACCAACAAGAGCATCAACCCGATTTAGATTTGGCGAGCAAAGTCGCAGAACTAACACCACAACAGTATAAAGTTTTGTTTTACCTAACCGAGGGCTGGCTGAATAAACAAATTGCTTATGATTTACATATCTCCGAAGCTACTGTTAAAGCGCATATCACAGCAATTTTCAGAAAACTTGGGGTCACCAACAGAACGCAGGTGGTGATCCAGGCCCAGCGTCTGCAGCTGGAAGCTCCAGCTGACAAAACTCTGGTTGCACACTAAAACAGCAGACTGGTCTCAGCCTGATGATTCAGGCTTATGAGGCCGCTGAAACTCATCGATAAAAATCTGCCAGAATACCAGAAAAAGCGCTGCAACCATTGGACCCAATACAAAACCATTAATACCCATCAATGTAATGCCACCTAGCGTAGAGAAAAGCACCAGATAATCCGGTAACTTGGTGTCGCGCCCTACTAACAAGGGTCGTAATATATTATCAGCCAGACCAATCACTAAAGCGCCATAAGCCACCAGAATAGTTGCAATCACCCAGTCTCCTGTTGCGTACCAGTATAAGGAAACAGGTAACCACACCAAAGCAGCTCCAACCGCCGGCAATAAAGACAAAAAGGCCATCACCACGCCCCATAAAATTGGAGCAGGTAACCCTAACAACCAAAAAATAAGCCCGCCTAAAGCGCCCTGTACTATTGCAACAACTAAATTACCTTTGACGGTAGCCCGGGTCACTTCGGCAAATTTGGAAAACAGCAAACGTTCACGTTGATCACCTAATGGTAAAGCCCTGACCATCAGCTCGACTAAATGATGCCCCTCACGTAATAAGAAAAATGTCAGATATAACATCAAACATAAACTCAGAATAAAGCCAAAGGTATTCTGACCGATAGACAAAGCCTCTTTTGCCAACAAACGGCTGGCTTCTACCGCTCCCGAGGACAATTTTTCGCGCACTCCATCCGTTTGGATGCCAAAACGAGCTAAAAACTCAGTTACAACCGGAAAAGCCTGTCGAATGGACTCAATAAAGCCATCAGGATTTATTTCACCCTTTTCAATTTTGTCGTAAAAAGCGACGCCTTCCTGAATAAAAGCTGCACCAATGGCCAGTACAGGCAAAATTACAATCAGCACGCAAAGCAATAACGTGATCAACGCTGCACGGTTTGGTTTATCACCAATCAAACGCAAAATCTTCTGTTGTACCGGATAAAAAATAACAGTGATGGCGCAAGCCCAAAAAATGCAGCCCCAAAAAGGCTCCAGCACCAAACCAAACGCCAGGCTCACGACCACCAGCATGATTAAAAAAAAACGCTCTTCCAACTTGGCCAGCATGACTCCCTCCTAGCAACTGTTTTATCTTTCAGGCATTTAAACACAGCACGCTGAAAGCAACCAGACCCCGTTTTACGGTCGCTGGTTTTTTAAGTGGTTAATACCAGCACGCAGCGCTGCAGGTTTAATAGGTTTAGCTAAGAACAATAACCCTTCGGCTTTTGCACGCTGAGCCAGATCAGGCTCCGGAGCAGCGGAGACTAAGATACCAGGGACTTTCCCCCAATACGGCTGCAACTGTTGATACAGTTCGAGGCCGTTGATCCCTTGTCCCAATTGATAATCCATAATCAGTAGATCCGGTTTGTCCAGCGAAGGAGCCTCCTGCAACAGTTGTTCAGCGTACACATAGCTTTTTACCTCCCCCAACTGCCATTGCTGCAGCAATAAACTCAAAGCAGCCAGATTGGAACTGTCATCATCAACACAAAGGACCCGCCACTGCGGTAAAGATGTACTCTGAATCTCTTTCAGCGTATTTTCCTCAATCAAATCCTGCTCAGAGACCAGAGGCAAATACAGATTAAAAACGGTTCCCTTACCCACCACTGAACGAACATCCAGCTGATGCCCTAACAAACGCGTCATTCTTTGCACGACAGCCAGCCCCAATCCAACCCCCTGCTGGCCTCTGGCGGTGCTATCAACCCGATAAAAATCGTCAAAAATACGTTTTAACTCATGTTCTGCCACGCCAGGTCCGCTATCCCATATCTGCAACAACACCTGCTGCCCTCTTTTGCGACAAGACAGCAATACCTGGCCAGAAGGGGTGTATTTAATCGCATTGCTTAAAATATTTTGCAAAATACGGCGCAAATACGTGCCATCGGTTTGTACCTGCCATTCGCTAAAATGCGTACGAAACCTGAGCTGTTTTTGCTCTGCCAACCAGCTGAATTCATCCGTTAATGGCTTTAAAATGCTTTGCAATGAAACCACTTGGGTTTTAGGTTGCAAACGACCGTCATCCAGACGGGCAATATCAAGCAAAGTGGCAATCAGCTCTTCTGTCGCTTTTAAAGAGTTATCTAACTGGTGGATAATTTTTTGTGGATGACCTTCAATACTCTGATCCTGCAATGCCGCGGTGAAAAGTCGTGCAGCATTGAGTGGCTGCAAAATATCATGGCTGGCCAAAGCGAGAAAGCGTGTCTTGGAGACATTGGCCGCTTCGGCTTCAGCTTTAGCCTGCAGTAGTTGTAACTCAGTAGCACTTCGCCTTGCTACTTCCTCCATTAACTCCTGATTTATTTCACTGATCCTGTGGGTGCGTTCCTGTACCCGCTGCTCTAAGTGTTGTTTGGCTTCAGCCAGTTGCTGCACAGCACGCACATGTTCAGTGATATCTGTAAAACTGGTGACAAAACCACCACCAGGGATAGGGTTCCCCCGCATCTCTATCACTTTGCCATCAGGCCTTACCCGCTGAAATACGTGCGAGGTGCCGTTTTGCATATGTGCAATACGCTTGCTCACGTGCTCTTCTGGAGAGCCTTCGCCAAAAAGCCCACGCTCAGCATTAAACCGTACAATATCAGCTACAGGACGGCCAATTCGGATCATACCATCCGGGTAATCAAACATTTTCAGGTAGGCTTTGTTCCATGCCACCAGCTTTAAATCCCGGTCTACTACGCTGACCCCCTGACTTAAATGCTCTAAGGTCGAGAACAGAATTTTGCGAGAAAATTGAATAGCCTGAGTGGTATCGTCGAATAAAGTCACGACATCTTCGAGCTCAAGTTGCCTACCTTCAGTAGCTGCGCTGACCACTGCCAACGCAGAAGCCGCACCTATTACCCCGGCGAGTTCGCGCTCAACAAAGGCAACAAGTTCTGGTCCGGCGATACTGTCCTGCAGATCAAGATCCGGGAAGCGGCGTTGAAACTCTGCCATAGCTTCGTTACAGCGCTGTGCACCAATAAAACGCTCCAGCAACATAGTGATATCTGTACGGCGAACCCGGACCCGTCGCACCGGAGCTTCTTTGTGCTCCAAAGGCAAAGTCGGTTTGACAAAAGCAGCAGCCTGCAGACGATCTTTTAGATTCACTTTGACCAGCAGAGAAAACAGCAGATAACAACACAGATTCAACCCCAAAGACCAAATCACGCCGTGACTTAAGGTATCCAGTTGTACCCCAAATAACGCAGTAGGTTTGAGCGCTTCAATACCAAACAGACCTTGTTGTAATAGCGTTTGCTCAAGCACACCAACAGCGGATAGCTGTGGCACCATAAGACAGAAAAACCACAGGGTAAAACCTACAGCAAGGCCAGCATAAACACCAAAAGCATTGCCATGGCGCCAATACAGGCCCCCCACAACAGCTGGAGCAAGTTGAATAGCCAAAGCAAAAGCTAACAGACCCGTCTCAGCAAGTTCATAATTTCGGGCAAATAAAGCGTAGTAACCATAAGAGAGCAGCATCACAGTGATAATCATGGTACGGCGTACCAGCAGAATAAGACCGCTGTAATCTTTGATGCGTTGCCCATGGCCGGGACGACGCAAAATAGTAGGCATCACCACGTCATTACTGATCATGGTACTCAACGCCAGAGTTGAGATAATAATCATCGAAGTGGCCGCAGAAAAACCACCGATAAACACCAGTACACTCAGGGTGTGCCAGCCAGACTTTTCCGGGATCAGTAAAACAAAACTGTCCGCCAGATGCTCCTGTCCGGGAAATAAATGCATGCCAGCTAAAGCGATAGGGATCACAACCAAAGTGACTAAAAATAAATAACTGCTGTACCAGCGTTTGGCATGACGCAGGTGCCGGTGATCAACATTTTCAACAAAAGCGACATGAAACTGGCGCGGTAGCAGAAAAATAGCAGTCATCGCCAGCAAGGTTTTAACCGCAAAAGACAGCCAGCTTGTATGCTCTGTGTTGTACTGCAGATGACTGGCATGCTCAACAAACTGACTGACACCGATTTTTTCCGGCAAGAGCAACCAGTATGCCATCAACGCCAGGCAAAGCAGCGCGAATAACTTCACCACAGATTCAAAGGCAATAGCCACCATCACGCCACGGTTTTGCTCAGTCAGTTGCACTTTGCGGGTACCAAATAAAATGGCAAAGACGGTCATCGCCATCGCGCTGAACCAAGCGGTATCCTGCCACCAGGGTAAGGATTGATCGGATAAATCATGGCCCAGCAGCACCTGATAGGAACTTGCAACAGCCTTTAATTGCAAGGCGATATAAGGGATCACGACCACTAAACACAATAAAGCTGTGACTAAGGCAATATTTTTGCGTTTACCATAACGTGCGCTGATAAAGTCGGTGATGGAGGCGACGTTTTGTTTTTTTGCGACATACAACAGCTTAAATAAAAAAGATTGAGCAAATAAAAAGACCAAAATAGGGCCGAGGTAAATCGGGATATAGTCCCACCCCTGAGTCACAGCAGTTCCTACTGCTCCATAGTAGGTCCAGGAGGTGCAATAAACAGCCAAAGCAAGGCTATACAACAACCCTCCATACTTTCGTAGTAATTGATCACCAGCATGGCGTTCGCCCCAGTTGGCAATAAAAAACAGCAACCCCACATACAATAAGGCTAATAAAGCGACTATCCAGGCTGACAAAACGCACTCCCCTTTGATTTCTGACCTTACTTTTGGCGCAAAGCATCAGAAAGTCAATGATCTGTTTTTTCGGCTTCGACTAAAGTCGGGCTATCACTTCCTGTACCTGCTGCTAGATTAAGCATGCAAGTCAACAGAATTTCTATAACAACCACAAAAAACAACAAGAGGAAGACAACAATGGCATTTCAAACAAATGAATTAGCCAAAGCCTATTGGCGGGAGAATATCTCGCTGATGCTCAAACTGCTGGCAGTCTGGTTTGCAGTATCCTTCGCAGCAGGGATCTTATTTGTAGACCAACTGAACATGGTGCAGTTTTTTGGCTTTAAGCTCGGATTCTGGTTCGCGCAGCAAGGCTCGATCTACACCTTCGTTTTGCTGATCTTTATTTACGTGGTCAAGATGAATGCGCTTGATCGTAAATACGATGTCCACGAAGATTAAGGGGTAGATGATGGATTTACAGACTCTAACTTATATAGTGGTCGGTGCAACCTTTGCGTTGTATATCGGCATTGCTATTTGGGCCCGGGCGGGTTCAACACAAGAATTCTACGTGGCAGGCGGCGGTGTATCGCCTTTAGCCAATGGTATGGCAACAGCCGCTGACTGGATGTCTGCCGCGTCATTTATCTCTATGGCCGGTTTAATCTCTTTTATGGGCTATGACGGTTCAGTTTATTTGATGGGCTGGACAGGTGGCTATGTGCTGCTGGCTTTATGTTTGGCTCCCTACCTGCGTAAGTTCGGTAAATTTACCGTACCAGACTTTATCGGTGACCGTTATTACTCCCAAACAGCACGCACAGTCGCTGTTATTTGCGCCATTTTAATCTCCTTCACTTATGTGGCAGGCCAGATGCGTGGTGTAGGTGTGGTGTTTTCGCGCTTCCTCGAAGTCGATATCACTACAGGCGTGATCATCGGTATGGCCGTGGTATTTTTCTACGCTGTATTAGGCGGCATGAAAGGTATTACCTACACCCAGGTTGCTCAGTACTGTGTGCTGATTTTTGCCTACATGGTTCCTGCTATCTTCATCTCTATCATGATCACAGGTCATGTATTACCTCAAACAGGTTTAGGTGCCACCTTGCTGGATGGCTCAGGTATGCATTTACTGGAGCGATTAGACGGGCTTTCGGCAGAACTTGGCTTTGCTGCTTATACAGAAGGGACAAAATCCACAGCTGACGTCTTTGCTATTACTGCCGCATTGATGGTCGGTACTGCAGGTTTACCTCACGTTATTGTACGTTTCTTCACTGTACCACGGGTAAAAGATGCTCGTATCTCCGCAGGTTGGGCTTTGATTTTCATCATGATTTTGTACACAACTGCTCCGGCTATCGGTGCCTTTGCCCGTTACAACATGATTGATACCATCAATGGTCCCGATGCTCAGGGTACTTTAGTGACAGAAGCTCCAACCTGGATTAAAAACTGGGAAAAAACCGGTCTGATTAAACACGAAGATAAAAATGGTGATGGTCGTATGTTCTACTCAGGTGATGAGCGCAACGAAATGACCATCGACCGTGACATCATGGTGTTGGCAAACCCGGAAATTGCTCAATTACCAGATTGGGTCATAGCGTTGGTGGCCGCAGGTGGTATTGCTGCAGCCTTGTCTACAGCAGCAGGTTTGTTACTGGTGATCTCGACATCAATTTCGCACGATTTACTCAAACGAAATCTGATGCCTAAAATTACGGACAAGCAGGAGTTGCTAGCGGCACGACTAGCCGCCGCTGTAGCCATTATAGTGGCCGGTTACTTAGGTATTAACCCACCGGGCTTTGTCGCGGAGGTAGTAGCTTTTGCCTTCGGCCTGGCGGCGGCGAGTTTCTTCCCAGCCATCATTCTTGGTATTTTCTACAAGAAAATGAATAAGGAAGGTGCTATCGCCGGTATGTTGGCAGGTATCATTTTCACTGTGGGTTATATCCTGTACTTCAAGGGTATTTTCATCACTCCTTTGGCTGAAAACAAACCTGAAAACTGGTTGTTTGGTATTTCTCCAGAGGGTATTGGTACAGTCGGTATGGTGGTGAATTTTGTCGTCGCCTTTGCGGTCAGCAAAGTGACCAAAGAAGTACCACAAGAAGTACAAGATATTGTAGAACAAATCCGCTATCCAAAAGGTGCAGGTGAAGCTCAGGCTCACTAAAGTAGCGTAGAAAAAGCAGACTTGACAAGGCGTGGAGACACGCCTTGTTTTTTGATAAAGCAGGAAGGTTGTATGCAGATCCAGGAAGTAGTTACTTTTTTGCAGCAAACACCGCCTTTTGACGACTTAGCGCCACATGTACTGGAAAGCTTATGTCGCGAACTGACTGTTGTGTATTTCGCAAGTGGTGAAGAGCAACAACCTGAACCTCAGCTGATGCTGATACGCTCAGGTTTATTTGCCCTGCACACAGAGCAACAACGTTTAACCCATCTGCAAACCGGGGATTATTATGGTTATCAGTTACTCCTGACCGGACTTGCCGATCCTGACACTATCCGCTGCGAAGAAGATGGATTAGTGTATTTTTTTCCTCAGGAAAGTTTTGATAAATTAAGACACCAGTACAAAAATTTTGATCTATTTTTCCAGCGTTTATTTAGCCGTCGTTTGCATTTATATCAAAGCAGTCAACAACAAAACACTTCGACGCTAAAAGTCGCCGACTTCGTGACCCGACGCACTGTCTCTATTGACTGTCAGGACACAGTACAACAAGCCGCCTTGCTGATGACAGCTCAGAGGGTGTCGTGCGTCCTGATTAAACAAGATGAAAAATTGATAGGCATTTTGACCGACCGGGATTTACGCAGTCGTGTTTTGGCAAAAAACTTATCTGCCTCTACATGCGTCTCACAAGTGATGACTAAAACGCCACACAGCATTGATATCGACTGTTTTGCCTTTGAAGCTATTCAACAGATGAGCCAGCATAATATTCACCACTTACCCGTTACCGAACAAGACAAGCCTATCGGAGTGCTCACAACAACAGACTTGATCCGTAGCCAGCAAGAACACCCGGTTTTTCTAATCAGCCATATTCACCGTCAACATCAAGCTGCAGGTCTGCAGGCCATCACACCGCAAATACAGCAACTAGCACTGCAACTGGCTGAACAGCATATCCCTTCTTATGAGGTTAGTAGCATACTGACCAGTATTATGGACGCCTTAGTGCAAAGTTGGTTGAATATTGCAGAGCAACAGTTGGGCCCTGCCCCTTGTGTATATAGTTGGTTGGTGTTTGGTTCCCAAGCCAGGCGAGATATGCTACCCAGTGCCGATCAGGATAATGCTTTATTGTTGGAGAAAGAGCCCAGCGGTGCTATCGCAGAGTATTTTTCCGCGCTTGCCGATATCGTTTGTCATGGTCTGGCCTCGTCAGGGCAGGCTCTTTGTGATGGTCAGATCATGGCCGCCAATCCGGAATTGAGACTAAGCCTCAAAGGCTGGTCGAATCGTTTTGCCAAATGGCTCAATACGCCAGATCCACAAGCTTTACTCAACAGCAGTATCTTTTTCGATATGCGCCTGGTTCATGGCAGTAAAGGCTTATTTAACGTCTTGCATGAAGACGTATTGGCTCGTTGCAAAAATAATGAACTGTTTTTATACCATCTGGCTAAAAATGCCACAGAGCGTCAACCTCCACTGGGTTTCTTTAAACACTTTCTGCTTGAACAGGATGGTCGGCAACGTAAAGGACTGGATCTGAAAAAACGTGGTATTAGCCTCGTCACCGACTTAGTTCGGGTGTATGCCCTGTCTGCTGGGATCCAGGCAGTCAATACCAGAGAGCGACTGGCGCTGTTGCAACAACAAGCAGTCTTGACTCAGCGCCAGCAGCAAAATTTATTAGGAGCATTAGATGTGCTGGCTAATTTACGCTGGCAATTGCAAGCACAGGATATGCAGCGTGGCAGGCATTTATCTAACCTGTTGGATCCAAGCCAACTGAGTTTGTTACAACGTCATCAACTCAAAGATGCTTTTGCGGTGTTAAGTGACGAGCAGCAGATACTCAGACAACGTTTTTGTCGGGAACTCTAAATGTGGAACTGGCTGAAAAAACCAGTGGCTGTGCATCAACTGGTGGTAGATTTTGAGAAAGACTACAATCTGGATAAACAAAGTCTGGCCAGTAAAGCCAATTACCTGGTGCTGGATTTTGAAACTACAGGGCTTGATTCGAAAAAACATCACATTGTCAGCGCAGGCTGGGTAAAAATTACCGGCGGGAAAATTCATTTAAACTCAGCACGATACCAGTTGGTTCGAAGTCCGGCGTCAGTGGGACAAAGTGCAGTGATCCACGGTTTGCATAATACTGAAGTGCAACAAGGGATAGAGCTGGAAGACTTACTTCGCTTGCTGTTGCAGGAATTGACAGGAGCAGTATTGGTATCACACCACAGCGCACTGGAACTTAACTTTCTCAAACAAAGCTGCCAGAACTGTTTTGGTCGTTCTCCTGCGTTTAAAGCTGTCGATACCTTAAAGCTGGAGCTTTATAAAATGCGGCTCAAAGGAGGTCCTGTGGCACAAAACTCATTAAGCTTATCTGCTTGTCTGGCTCGTTACCACTTACCTGAAGTGACAGAGCACCATGCCCTCTCCGATGCCTTTGGTTGTGCTCAGCTTTTATTAGCACAATTAAAAAGCCGCGGAACATCTTGTACTTTGGCAGAACTGTTTCAACAAAGCCGTTAAGCCAAACAACAAAGGCAAATAAAACATAACAAAAAGCCAGGCGTTCGCCTGGCTTTTTTCGTTTAAACAACAACTTACACAGCGTTGTCTGACAATACACCCGGCTTAAAGCTATCGACACTAATAGAGCTGAAACGTAATTCGTTCATTCGTACCAGTTGCTTGGCTTCATCTGCCGTTACGACATTGATATCCAAAGCTTTGGTAATCAGCTGATCCATAGGAATTTTGCGTGGCAATGAGCCTTGTTTTTGCGCGGCATAAATTTTCTTCATAATAGGCTGAGCATCATGCACTGCAACAAAAGCCGATTCCATTAAGCCTGTCGGGTCTTCATCACCTTCACCGATAAAACACAGGTGGGTTAAACGATCACGAATCACACCTGGTTTTAACAGCGCATCAGAAATATCCTGAGTCACCGCATCGGCCGGCATTTTGTAACCGATACCGAAAGGGAATACTAAAGTTTTTAATAAACGAGCGACCACCCGGCTTGGGAAGTTCTGGAAGAAACCAGAAAATGCTTTGCCAATTTCAAACAGGTTACGTTCGATAGAGTACCGCACGAAAGGTAAATCAGCGACCTGACGACCATTATCTTCATAAAACTTCAGCACAGCAGACGCGATATACAAATGGCTCAACACGTCACCTAAACGAGCAGACAGCATTTCTTTACGTTTTAAATCACCACCTAACATCAGCATGGAAAAATCAGCGCTTAACGCCAAAGCACGACTCATACGGCTTAACTGCTTGTAGTATTTTGCAGTCTCACCAGACACTGGGCTTGAATTAAAGCGGCCCAGAGTTAAACCCTGCCACAGTGCGCCAAAGGTGTTACCTAAAGCAAAACCAATGTGCTTCATCAGCAAGCTATCGAATTGCTGTAAGCCTTCTTCGGCATTTGGATTCGCCGCAGCTTCCAATTCCTGCAATACGTACGGATGGCAACGGGTGGCTCCCTGACCAAAAATCATCAGGTTACGAGTCAGGATGTTGGCGCCTTCAACTGTAATAGAAACAGGCATCCCCATATAACCGTGTGCCAGATAGTTTTTCGGACCCACCTGAATAGCGCGGCCTGAATGAATATCAAAAGCATCGTTTAATAAAGTACGGGACATTTCTGTCATGTGATATTTAGCGATTGCAGTCACTACTGAAGGACTCAGCTTCAAATCGATAGCCCCGGCTGTCATAACCCGCATGGCTTCTAAGCTGTAGGTGTAGGCACCGATACGGCCCAAACTCTCCTGAACCCCTTCAAACTTACCAATGGCCATACCAAACTGCTGACGCACGTAAGAGTAGGCACCCGTCATACGAGTGGCTAAATGACCTGTGGCAGTAGCCAGAGCCGGCAGAGAGATACCACGGCCAGCGGATAAACATTCGACCAGCATACGCCAGCCGCGGCCAGCATAATCCGGTCCACCGATGATCCAGTCCAGTGGAATAAACACATCTTTACCGTAGGTGGTGCCGTTCATAAAGGCCATATTCATTGGAAAATGGCGATCACCAATCTGAACACCTTCATGGCTGGTCGGGATCAGTGCACAAGTGATACCCAGTTCAGTTTTTTCACCTAACAGGTTTTCCGGGTCATACAGCTTAAAAGCCAGACCTAATACAGTAGCCACAGGAGCCAGCGTGATATAGCGTTTGTCCCAGTTCAGGCGAATACCTAACACTTCTTTGCCTTCAAACTGGCCTTTGCAGATGACCCCAGTATCCGGGATACCACCAGCATCAGAACCTGCTTCCGGACCTGTTAAAGCAAAACATGGTACTTCTTTACCCGCAGCTAAACCCGGCAACCAACGGTCTTTTTGCTCTTGAGTACCATAGTGCATCAAAAGCTCACCCGGGCCTAAAGAGTTAGGTACCATCACCGTTACTGCAGCAGTTAAGCTGCGAGTCGCGATACGGGATACGATAGTTGAGTTGGCAATGGCAGAGAACTCACGACCACCATAGCTTTTTGGAATGATCATCGCAAAAAAGCCATTGTCCTTAATGTATTGCCAGACTTCAGGTGGTAAATCGCGCTGTTCCTGCACAATTTTGTAGTCGTCCAGCATTTTCAGCAGGGTTTCTACTTCATTGTCCATAAAGGCTTGTTCTTCAACAGACAACTCCGCCTTTGGAATAGCATGCAGCTTTTTCCAATCCGGCTTGCCCTGAAATAAGTCACCGTCCCACCAGACGTCTCCTGCTTCCATGGCTTCACGTTCTGTATCAGACAGCGGAGGTAAAATTTTCTTAAAGATGCCAAACACTGGTTTGGTGATCAGGTTACGGCGAATGTCTGCTACACCGAGCACAACAATCAGCACAACCAACAGCAGGATCAAAATTGACATAAATACGTCCTTCCAGAGATTAGTGAGCTTGACTAGATAAAGTTAAAGGTGACGCTATACCCGCGGCTAAATAAGGAATAAGCCTGTGGATCACGCCTTCTATTTCTACATTTTCGTTAAAGTCTGCCGCTGCAATTTCCTGTAAAGCCTGATTAGACGCCATGGTAAACACCACAGTGCCCAGCGAAAAATGCAAGCGCCAGAAAATTTCACTGGCTGGTAAATCAGGGCAAGCCTGCTGCACCAGCAACACAAATTTATCCAGGGTACGACCATAGTGATGATTAAAAAACCAACGCAAATGCCCCTGAACATCGGTATAACCACGACCCAGTAACTGTAAAAAGGTCCGGGTGCCGTGATGTTGTACTTTATTCAGTTCCAGCAAAGGTTGAATGAACACAGACAGCACCGCCGTTAAGTCATTTTGTTTTTGACTGGACAACAGCTGGCTGAACTCCTGATCCAAACGTGGCATCAGCACAGACAAATAACGCTGCAGCACCGACTGAATCAGCTCTTTTTTTGAACCAAAATGATAGTTCACCGCTGCCAGATTCACCTGCGCCAGACTGGTAATTTGCCGTAACGAAGTATCAGCAAAACCTGTAGAGGCAAAAAGTTGCTCTGCTGCATCCAGAATTTTGTCTTGTGTTGTTGTTTTATTCACCATAACCCTGACTAAATTAAAACACTTGTTTGAAATGTACGTTTGAAAAAAAATACTGTCAAGTCAGCAAGAGAGAAAAAGGCCAATCTGGTCAGATGAGCGACAAATATCACATGCCATTTACAACAAAAATGTAAAACAGAGACAAATTTTGCCCTTAAAAGGTGCAAAACCATGTCAGCGCAGATTGCTTAAAAAAAGCACTTGACATCACTAGCAGGATCAGACAATTTTGATTCATGCCAATACCACTCAATAAATAGGAGAGCAAAATGCAACGTTGTGCTGCAAACCCAAACAGCTACTACTGCTCTACCTATTACCTCTCCGAGTGGTTCAATAATTAGAACAGCTTCTGCCATAGCCAGAAGTGTGTTCTGTTTGTCTGTGTTTTAAAAACTACATCTGACATTACACCTATTTGCTCTCTGACAACATTTTTCAGGCATTGACTCGTCTGATGGTTGTTGCTGCATCTTTTGCTGCGCTTCTCGCTTTGGCACGTCCTTTTTAAGTTCGAAAAAACAGATTGCCATCAGGCAACAACGACACCAGAGGAAACATCATGTCACAGCATAAAAAAATGAAGCTCAGTAAAGTAGGTATGGCCACACTGTTTGCCTTGTTTGGCTCACAACAGGTTTATGCGCAACAGGCTGAAGCAACAGAGCAAGACGAAGCGACAATAGAAAAAATTGAAGTTACAGGCTCACGCCTCAAAGGCGTGGATATGGAAGGTGCAAACCCGCTGCAAATTTTCAGCCGGGACGATTTAGCGAAAAAAGGCTATGACAGCGTCAGTGCTTTTTTACGGGACCTGCCACAGGCCTCCAGTGCCGGTACTTTTACAGAAAACGGTGGCGTAGCCGGCAATGACGGCACACCCGCAGGGGCAGCCGGCGTTAGCTTACGCGGTTTAGGTTCAAGTTCTACTTTAGTGCTGGTCAATGGCCGCCGGGTTGCTGTGGATTCGTTTACTAACGGCTTTGATTCTTTTGTTAACGTCAATGCCATTCCGATGTCTGCATTGGAGCGTGTTGAAATTCTGACGGACGGTGCATCCTCTGTCTATGGTTCAGACGCAATAGCCGGCGTGATTAACTTCATCCTGCGCAAAGACTACGAGGGTCACGAACTTAGCGCCTCTTACGGTGACGATACGGCAAACGGAGACTTCAGTAAGTACAATCTGACCTACACAGGTGGTTTTAGTACAGACAACAGCAATACCACGGTAGTGATCGACTACTTTGACAAAAACGCTTTGTTCAATACCGATCGCCCAATCGACGTCACTTTTACCTCCTCTACCCGCGTTAGTATAGATGGCAACGATTACGCTGAGCCTTGGTGTGGCAGCGCAACCAGCAACGGCGGGACTCGCTGTCGTTATGATTATGTCAGCGAACGTGCGATTCAGCCGGACAGCAAGGCCGTTGGTGCAACCATCAACCATACCTATCGTTTAGGGAATGAACGGGAGTTCTTTGCTGAAGCCATGCTGCAACAAAATACTGGCTCAGCGTACGATTCTGCCGCAGCTTTTGATGTGCGGGTTGATGGTGATGCCAGCTTTGTGCCTGCATGGGCACAGGCCATTGATGCTGAAGATGGTGACGTCAATCAAATCCGTATCCGCTCACGTTTTCCTGAGCGCCGTATTCAGGACTACGATAGTCAAAGCTACCGGTTATTAGCAGGTTTACGGGGCGAGTTAGGCGAGTGGTCATGGGAAACTGCAGCCACCTATGGCAAAACGGATAACGAAATTACCCATGTTTCAGGGTATATGGGTATAGATAAAGTGGCCGATGCACTGGCAGATGGCAGCTTTAATCCATTTAATTTAGGCCGCGATAATTCAGACTCAGTCATTGCTGGTTTACGTGAAATCGCGCCTCGGCTCGGTGAATCTGACGTCTACTCTGTCGACTTTAATTTCTCTGGTACTTTATTTGCAGATATCAGCGCTGTATTTGGCGGTGAATTCCGTGGCGAGGAGATCTCTGATAATCCAGCAGAAGTGGCCCAAAGTGGCGGTATTTTTGCACTGGGAGCCAGTGACGCCGCTGCAGATCGGACTCAGTATGCGTTTTATAATGAGCTTAATATTCCGCTGACCGACAAACTCGATGCCATTGCTGCGTTACGCTATGACCACTACAGCGATTTTGGCGGCGACATCAATCCTAAATTATCTTTGCGTTACCGCCTGAGTGATGACCTGATTTTACGTAGCTCCTGGAGCACAGGTTTCCGTGCACCTTCACTATCACAACTGGGTGCTGGTACTTCGTTAACAGCCAACTACATTGACTGTGGCACAAATCAACCTTTCGACGCACTTTGTGGCGACTTTGGTGCCACTTCAGGTGAACTGGAATTTGACCAGGAAACCTTAGGTAATAAAAATCTGGACGCCGAGAGTTCAGAGGCGATCAATATTGGCGCGTCATGGAATCTGACAGAAGACTTACAGTTCACCATCGACTACTGGAAATACACTCACGAAGATATAGTTGATGTGGATGCTAATACCACCTTACGTGCTTGTGTCGCAGGCACAGCACCAGTGGTCAGCAACGAAGCTGATTTAAATGGCGAGTTTGGTTGTGTGATAGATGGCGGCAATGATTTAGTCTTCCTGCGCACCGGCTTCTTTAACGTTGGTAGCCAGGAAACCGATGGCGTTGACTTTAAACTGAACTATAAGCTGACAACCAGCAATGCCGGTGAATTCAAGTTCAACCTGGCCGGTACCCGCACTTTGTCGTACGAGCGCCAGATCACGCAGGACAGCCCGGCTGAAGATTTATTGGGCAAACTCAGCGGAGCTTCAGAAATTGCCCGCCCTGAATTCGTTGCCGATGCGGGTACTGAATGGCGTCTTGAAAACTGGAATGCCAGTTTAGGCGCCCATTACATCAGCTCCTTAGGCGATGGCGACTTTAAGTTTGATAACGAGACAGTGGACTCGTGGCTGACGTACAACGCCAGTCTGGGTTATGACATCAGCGCCAATCAAAGCCTGCTGCTGAGCATCCGCAACCTGACGGACAAAGAACCGCCTTACGCATCTTCACCTACTAACGGCTACGCCAGCTCAGTCCACGACTGGTTAGGCCGCAACTGGACGTTACGTTATTCAGTAAAATTCTAAGCTTTCTTCTACCTGGATGAAGTTGGGGCCTGAGTCTTCTCAGCGCCCCTTTTTTTGGTATTTATCGCAAAGTTTTACAGAAAAAACAGAAGAGACTAGGTTTCATCCTTCAGCTTCCGTATAATGAGAATAATTCTTGTTAAAGCGATAAATATAGGTGAATTATGGCACTTCGTGTAGTTTTGGTCTGGATAGCCTTGTTGGCTTTTCCAGCACTCGCTTCGGATAAACTGATCCAATACATTGAATATATTGGTGCTGACTACAGCGCGGCAGTGGTAGATGGCAAGATCGTCAGCGAAGCTGAATACGGTGAAATGCAGGAGTTCTCATCTTTAATAGCAGAAGAAGTTGCCACAGCCCCCGAAGCATTGCAGCAACAATCTGCTCAGTTAAAACAACTCATTGCTGATAAAGCAGCAGAAAAAGATATTCAGGCCTTAACTGCCCTGATGCGTCAAAGCGTCATTGCGGCCATGCCCTCCATTCCTTTGCCTAAACAAAGCCCGGATTTAAAACGCGGTGAAGCCTTGTTTGCCACCAACTGTGCCGCTTGTCATGGCGCAACAGCTATGGGTGATGGCGTAGCTGGCGCTCAGATGGACCCTGCCCCTACTAACTTTCATGAAGTAGAACGTTATCAGGCCCGCAGTGCTTATGGTTTGTTTAATACCATTACTTTAGGTGTAGCGGACACCGGCATGGCATCCTTCGCTCATCTGGATGAACAAAGCCGCTGGGATCTGGCGTTTTATGTCGGTCATATAGCGGGAAAAGGTTTAGATACCACTAAAGTACCAGAGGCCATGATTGAAAGCGGTGCAGTAAAAGATTTACTGACCGCGACTCCAAAGGATGTGATCAAACTCTACCCTGACTTTGGCGCAGAGCTGATGAGCCTGTTCAGAAGCCAGCCAGAGCGTTTTTTCCAGGCCCAAAGTAAAGATCCGCTAGTGATAGCGCAGCAGAAATTACAACTCTCTGCTGATTTATACAGCCAAAATCCACAAGCAGCTTATGACCAAGCTGTGTCAGCTTATCTGGATGGTTTTGAACTGGTCGAAAACCCATTGGGGACAGTCAATGTTGAGCTGCGTGACCAGATTGAACACGCCATGATGGGCCTGCGCCAACTCCTGAAAGACCCGGCGCAAAAAGATGTTGTGGCACCTCGTATTGCCGAAATTCAAAGCCTGTTAAAACAAGCTCAGGCTGAGTTATCAGAAACACAATTGAGTGGCATGAGTGTATTTTTGGCTGCGCTGCTGATTTTATTACGTGAAGGTTTAGAAGCGTTATTGGTGGTAGCTGCTATTTACAGCGTCGCGGTAAAAACCGATAAACCCGCATTGCGCCACACTGTGCACATTGGCTGGGTGGGTGCTTTGGCATTAGGTGTTGTGACCTGGTTTATTTCCAGTTTTGTGATTGATATCTCAGGTGCATCCCGTGAACTGACCGAGGGTTATACCGCACTGATCGCAGCTGCTATTTTGTTCTACATGGGATTCTGGATGCACAGCAAAACCAGCGCCAAAGAGTGGAGTAACTTTATCCAGCATAAAGTACAAAATGCCGTATCAGGCGGTGCTTATTTTGGTTTAGGTTTGGTGGTATTTTTAGCGGTTTACCGTGAAGCCTTTGAAACTATTCTGTTTTATCAGGCCTTGTGGTTGCAGGGCGGAGAACAGGCACAGCAAAGCTTTATCGCTGGTATAGCTTCAGCTTTAGTGCTGCTGGCTATTTTAGGTCTGGCAGTGTTTAAGTTCGCGCTGAAGTTACCACTGAAAACCTTCTTTGGCAGCACTGCTTTGCTGATGCTGGTTCTGGCCATCGTCATGGCGGGCAAAGGTATTGCTGCATTGCAGGAGGCTGGTACTTTATCAGTTAGTCAGTTGAACCTGCCTACTATTAGCTGGTTAGGTTTCTACCCTAATACTCAGGGTGTAATTTTACAGTCAGTTTTAGTGCTGATAGCTTTGGTGTATTTGGTTCGTAGCCGCAAAGGTTAAACTAAAAATGGGGTCAGATCACATTGTTAACTGTTAACAATGTGATCTGACCCCATTTTCATAGTTAGCTGCTTAATAGTCCCGCCAGTAACTCACAGTCTGTTTTTTGCTGCTCTGCGTAGTCCACGCAAGCCTGCACTAATGCATCTGTCGCTTTAGGTAAGTACTTCACTACGGCTTGTTCAAAGCGGAATGAGCGTCTGTCGCCTCTGCTGTGTGCTAAGGCCAAAGTTCGTCCACAGGCCTCGGCATACTCGGCCAGTTCTTCGCCTGGCGCTTTTTCAGCAAAACAGACATCTTCCGGATCGACATCCACATTGGCGTGATGCAGCGAACGCACCAAATAATGAGCACCATTCCAGTAATGTTCATCCAACACCAGATCTGGCCGGCGTTGCATTAATCTCTGACAATCCACCGTTAAATGGGCCGCATTTAAACGGTTGACCGGACTTAAATCAGGGAAGAAGTACAAAGGTGCAGCGTCACGTTGTTGTTTGGCCTCGACCACATGGCACAGCGCTAAGTCTTGTTCTGAATGGATATGTTTTGGCCCAACCAACAAATAATAGCGCTGCATATTCAACGAGCCAGTGCCAGCACCCTGGCGGGTCACTATATCCAAAATATCGTCGCTGACATAAGGCCGGAAGCCAGACTCCACCTCGTTGTAGAGCTCGGATGGTAAGCGGATGAATTTCGCAGAGTCCTGTTTAAAGCAAAGAGGCCGGGCCGACAGGTCAACACTTTTGGCTAAGGTACTTTTACGTAAAAAGTCTTCACCTTTGGCTGAGCGTTTAATTGCTTTTTTTAACACAGGTTTAAGTACATGATTTTTCGGAAAATCGTCCAGTACTGAATACCTTAATTCTGGCTCTTCCAAAATAGCCTGACATTGAGCTGTATAGGCCAGCAAAAAGGCGCGCACTGCTTGCACAGCATCTTTGGCAGACACCACCTGCAGAGTATCCAGCTCCAGCTTGTTGTCATTGGCATAACGTTGCTGCTTTAAACCCTGGCAGTACTCCGCAGCCAATAAAATACTCACCGCATAACGACTCCAATCCCAAACCGCATGACCAACACAGGCATCATCAAAATCGTTGGGGGCAAAAATCACTCTGTCCCCGGACGAGCCTTCTTCGGTAAAAAAACCGAAGTTGGATAAATGACAATCCCCTACTACTGTGGTCAGCGGGATTTTCGTCGTTAATAGCTCAGGCAACTTCAGTACTGAATTTTTGATATCCGCATAAAACAGCCCGGAACTGCCGCGTAAAAAGCGGAAGGGGTTTAATGCCATTTTCTGATGTTTGGTCAGGGCAGGATCCAGGCCAGGTGTAACTGAATCTGTGCGTTTGAATTCCTGTTGTAATTGCTGAATACGTGACTCTGATTGCATAACATCCTCAATAAATTCTTGCATCTATTTATTGATAGTACGCTAGTCGGCACAAAAACAAGTGGTAGTTTTGTAACAAAGCACAACAACAGCCTGACATGAAGCAGCGAGCACTGAACAGTGCCCGCTGTAACTGACGTTGAAAAGGTTATCGTTCCAATACAACACGATAACGCGCTTTACCACTTTCTAAATGAGCTATGGCCTCATTGATCTGGTCAAACTTGAACATTTCCACCACAGGCTGGATCTTATGTTGTACAGCAAAATCCAGCATCTTTTTGATAGTCGCCGGACTACCAACAGGCGAACCTGAAACAGAGCGCTGTGCGCCAATCAGACTAAACACATTGATATCCAAAGGCTCTAAGGTGGCGCCAACAAAATGCAGCCGGCCTTTAGGTTTGAGGGTGGAAAGATATAAGTTCCAGTCTAACTTCACATTGACAGTGGTTAAAATAAAGTCGAAACGCCCTGCCGCTGCGGCTATTTCGTCTGCATTTCTGGAGTTAATACAATGATGGGCACCTAGCTCTTTCGCTTCGGCCGTTTTGCTCTCGCTGGAGGTAAAAGCCGTAACTTCACAACCAAAAGCCCGTAAAAACTGCAGCGCTATATGGCCTAAGCCACCTATACCCACCACCGCCACTTTATCAGTGGGTTTGATATCAAATTGCACCAGTGGGTTAAATACGGTAATACCACCACAAAACAGTGGACCCGCTGTTTTTGCATCCATCCCTTCGGGTAAAGCCACCACGCTGGCGGCGTTAGCCCGCACTTTATCAGCAAAACCACCATGACGGCCGACTATGGTGCCTTGTGCTGTAGCACATAAGTTATGATCGCCACTACCACAGCTGCTGCAGTGATGACAGTAACCCGAATGCCAGCCCAACCCGACTACCTGACCTGTTTTAAGGTGACTGACATCAGAACCTACAGCTGCGACGCGCCCTACAACCTCGTGGCCTGCGACCAGAGGGTAAGCCGACATCCCCCACTCGTTATTGATCATTGATAAATCGGAGTGACAGATACCACAGTAATCCACGTCAATTTCCACCTCCTGACGACCCAACGGGCCCGGATCATACTCAATCACCGACAGAGGTGAATGAGGTTTATGTGCAGCATAAGCTTTGATCATCAAGTGTTCTCCAATTAAACGAAAAGTAAACTACGCCAAGAGTATTAGCGAAGATCAGTCGATTGACAGAGCTATCAGGTATATTTTTGCGGTTTTTAAGCGACTTTAATTGGATCCACTCCAGGATACGAAGATAAGCCCCTCTATTGAACATTTTTCATACAGCAAAGACTGTTTCTTCTAACCGATTCAGGTATAATCCGCGCACTTTTTTTCCGGCCATTTTACTTTGCAGGATTTACATGACAGTCGAAACCTTTGACCCATCACAAACCACCACACTGGAAACGCCAGTGAAAAGTCTGACCGCACAGGCACAAGCCAATGGCTCAGGCGCAAAAATTGGGTTTGTAAGCTTAGGTTGCCCAAAAAACCTGGTGGACTCAGAGCGCATCCTGACTCAGTTAAAAACTGAAGGTTATCAAATAGTTCCAAGCTATGATGATGCCGAATTGGTCATAGTCAACACCTGTGGTTTTATCGACAGCGCAGTGCAGGAATCTTTAGATACCATAGGCGAAGCGTTGGCTGAAAACGGTAAAGTGATAGTGACAGGCTGTTTGGGCGCGCGTGAAGATGAAATCCGTGAAGTGCATCCAAATGTATTAGGCATCACTGGCCCACATGCTTATGAAAACGTATTAAAGCAGGTGCATGATTTTGTGCCTAAGCCAAAATACGATCCATTTATTCAGCTGGTACCGGATCACGGCATTAAGTTAACGCCCAAACATTACGCCTACTTAAAAATTTCTGAAGGCTGTAACCACCGTTGTACTTTCTGCATTATTCCTTCGATGCGTGGTGATTTAGTCAGCCGTCCTATTGGCGAAGTACTGGACGAAGCAGCACGACTGCAAAAAGCCGGTGTCAAAGAGCTGCTGATTATTTCTCAGGATACCAGCGCTTATGGGGTGGATGTAAAACACCGCACAGGCTTCTGGAACGGCCAGCCAGTCAAAACCTCTATGCAATCTTTATGTGAAGCATTAGCCGATTTAGGTATTTGGGTTCGCTTGCACTATGTTTATCCGTACCCGCATGTCGATGATGTGATCCCATTAATGGCGCAAGGTAAGTTATTGCCATACCTGGATATTCCATTCCAGCATGCCAGCCCACGTATTTTAAAACTGATGAAACGCCCAGGCCAGTCTGACCGCGTGCTGGAGCGCATCAAAAAATGGCGCGAAATTTGTCCTGAATTGACCATTCGTTCTACTTTTATCGTCGGTTTCCCAGGTGAAACTGAAGAAGAGTTCCAGGAATTATTAGACTGGTTAGAAGAAGCACAGCTCGACCGTGTTGGTTGCTTTAAATACAGCCCGGTGGAAGGTGCTAAAGCCAACGACTTGCCGGATCAAATTGCGGAAGAAGTGAAAGAAGAGCGTTACCACCGCTTTATGGAAACTCAGCAGCGTATCAGCGCCGCTCGTTTACAAAGCAAAATTGGCCGTACTATCAAAGTGTTAATTGATGAAGTGGATGACGAAGGCGCCATAGGCCGCAGCTTCGCAGATGCTCCTGAAATTGACGGCGCTGTGTATTTAAATGGTGAAACCTCATTAAAACCGGGCGATCTGGTGGATGTAGTGATTGAAGAAGCTGACGAATACGATTTATGGGGCAGCTTAGTCGAATAAGTGCGTAACTAAATTGCAATTAAAGAAAAACGGCCTGTTGGCCGTTTTTTTATTCGCCAGATAAATCCTCAGATATGTTCTGAACCAAAAACGATACGGTTACGCCCCTGAGCCTTAGCCTGATACAAGGCCTGATCGGCATCGGCTAATAATTCTTTAAGGTCCCGCAAGGCACCAACGCAACTAGTACCCCCAACGCTGACCGTTAATTTCACCGGTCTGGCTTCAATTTCCCAGGCATGATGCGCGATACGTTCACACAAACGCTGACCAATGGCAGATGCTTGCTCAGCGCTGGTGTGCGGCATTAACACCGCAAACTCCTCACCACCTAATCGCCCTATTAAATCTGTAGTGCGAAGCCCCACTTTAAGTAAATCGGCCACTTTTTTCAGAGCCAAATCACCAATGGCGTGCCCCCATCTATCGTTAATTTGCTTAAAGTGGTCCAAATCAATCATCAGCACCACCACACTGTACTGCAGTCGCCTGTTTTGCAATAAAGCCTGTTCAGCTCTTTTTAAAAACTCTCGCCGGTTCAACAACTGGGTTAAATCATCCAGCTCAGTCAGGCGCAGGAGCTGATTCTCAGTATGAGAAAATGACAACAGAGGCAACATCAGCCCTGTACTGGTGGTTAAAAGCACATGGCCCAACAAGACCCACTGCAAACCAGGTGAACTAAAGGCTCTGTAGTCTTCGCCTATCAATGGTATAACCAACACAACCTGAAATAACATCAACAGGGCGTGCACAGCAAAAAACAATTGCAGTACATAAATAGGAAAAACCGGGATTAACCGGGCTTTTTTTAAAAGCACTATGGCATACATAAAGATCACAGCAATGCTGAATGAGGTTAATGCTGTTGAAGCATTATTGACCTGATACAGCATACTCAGCGGCAGTAGGTACAAAGTCAGTAATAAAGCCACTTGCTGTTTGGATCTGGCGCTCAGTTGCCCACGCAAAAATAAGACCAGCCCTGTCACCACTAAAGCAGGAGAGAGCAGTAACAAAATATCGGCCAGCAGATAAGTGATCAGAGGCTGGTCGATATAGTATCTTGCACCGGCAGCGCAACCACCAGCGACAAAAACAAAACAGGCGACAGACCACAACAGAAAACTCTGATCATGACGACGTAACAAATACACCATCGCCAGATAGCAGCCAATCATCACATTTACCAGCAGCGTTAACAGCAACAGCGTGGGTAAATGCAATTCAAATCCATGAAAATTAATAACTAATTACTCCGTTATCAGATAACGATGGCAGTATAGCCCTTTGAGTTTCCTATTTACAAACAACTTAGCTTGTCGCTTTATACCATTTAGCGCTGATAAACTAAGGCCTGTCGCGCACCTGGCAACGAAGTGAGCCTCACAACCCTAGGTGCTGGCCTGTGTTTATGCTGGTGCTAACTTGTATTTTTCCGATGGTCAGCAGATGAATATCCACCTTGATAACGCTGCGGTGCATCCCTGCTCTCTCGTTCCAACTGACGTTGCAGCTCTTCCCGGCTTTGCCTGAGCAACTGAATGTAGCTTTTCTCGTCCTGCTGTTCACGCACCAGCTGCATTTTATCAATCAGCTGGTAGTTTGCAGCCCTGAAACGGTCCGCCAGCTCTTTGGCTTCATACTGTCCCATCCCTAGCTGAGTTAATACATCCCTGCCCTGACGCAACGAAGCTTCAAACAGTTCACGCTCAATGTGGTCAACCCCTAACTGACGTAACTGATAGATATGCGCTACATCTTTGGCTCTGGCCATCAGGATTAAATGCGGAAAATGCTGCTTCGCACTGCTGACAATAGCGTTGATCGCCTGCACGTCATCCACCGCAATCACCAGAATTTTGGCATGCAGAGCGCCGGCGGCCTCCAACACATCCATCCGGCTCGCATCGCCGTAATACACCTTGAAACCAAATTTCGTCATGGTTTGAATAGTGTCAGAGTCATGGTCCAACACTGTAGGCACCACACCGTTGGACAACAACAAGCGCCCCATAATCTGACCATAACGGCCAAAACCGGCAATAATGACCGGACTGTCGGAAGCTTCAACATTGGTGTTCTGCAGCGGTGTATGCTGCTGGCGGGCTGACCAGACATCCAGAGCTTTCATTAACAGAGGTGAGACGGCAACAGACAAAGCGATTAATAAATTTAACATGGCACCTTCGGTCGCACTAAGCAGCGCCCCTGCTGTTGCCAAAGCAGCCAGAACAAAGCCAAATTCGCTCCCCTGCCCAAGCAAAACGGCGTAGCTCAATCGCTCCGGCGCAGCAATGTGTATAACCCGGGCTACTCCATACAACAGCAGCAGTTTTAATCCGACAAATAACAACAATAACAAACTGATCAGTGGCCATTGTGTACTGAGCAGCTGCATATTGATACTTGCCCCAATGGTGATAAAAAATAGCCCAAGAAACAGACCTTTAAAGGGTTCTAAATCAGCCTCCAACTGATGACGGAACTCAGAACTGGCCAGCAGCACTCCGGCAATAAAAGCCCCTAAACCTGCGGAGACCCCAACTATGGTCATCAGCTCCATCACCCCTATCACGAGTAATAAAGCCAGGCCAACAAACAATTCACGCGAACCATAATGGGCTACCCAATGTAGCAAATAACCAATCAGATAACGGCCAGTGAAAATAACGGCCACTACAGCAGCTAAAGCAGGTAAGGCTTTAAATTCAGCTGTATCGGCCGAAGGCGCTAGTAAACTGATGCCAATCAACAGTGGAATGGCCACCATATCTTGCAGCAACAAGGCACCAAACACAGATTGCCCGGTCTGAGTGCCCATTAAATTGCGATCTTTCATCAGTTGCACAGCCACAGCAGTGGACGACAAAGCCAAAGCCAGACCAATAAAGACCGACAGCGCGTACGATAACCCCAGTACGCTGGTGGCAAGGCCTATACCCAAAGCACAGACCAGCACCTGCAATGAGCCAAACAGGAAGACTCTGTGCCGCATGGCCCAGAGTTTTTTTGCATCCAGCTCCAGGCCTATACTGAATAACATCAGCACCACACCCAGCTCAGCCAGCAACTTAATGTCGTCGGTATTACTGGCAATAGAAAAACCTGCCGGGCCCAGCGCTACACCAGCTAATAAATACCCCAGCACAACGCCAAGGCCAAAGCGCTTGGCTAAAGGCACCACCAGCACCATAGCGGCCAGGTAAATCATTAAATAAGTCAGAACGTTAAGATGCATACTCAGTCCTTTAGTGCTGCTTTGTTAGTCCAGCGTTATGGCCGAAGAAAGTTGCTCCAGCCCAGAGCGGAATAATTCGGCAGCTTCTGTGGCAATAGTGCTGTCGGTTAACTCGGGCAGCATCAGGGGTTGTTGCCATTCCATGCCACAAGATAAAGCCAGTTGGCGCAAAGGTGTGAACATAGTCTGCTGATAACAAGGGTCTAATTCATGCTGGGGTGCGACTGCATGAGTAACTAACCAAAAGCCTTTTCCCTGCAGCGACATCACAGGCCCGGCGGAAGCATCTTTGCCATAAGCCCAGCCATACTGAAACACTTTATGCAGGTACTGCACTAATAAAGCCGGCGGCAAGCCCCACTGCATAGGGTAATGCAACACAATGGCCTTACTGTGGGCCAGCATCTTTTGCTCAAGTGCTACATCAATATAAAAATCAGGATACAACTGATACAAATCGCGCAGCTCAAGCCCAGGCCAGTGCTGCACAGCATTAAGCATCATTTGTTCCAACCTGGCATGGCGGGCATAAGGATGGGCATACAACAAGCTAATCATAAAGCGCCGATAGTCCGTTAAAAACAGTAGCACTAGTGTTTATGAACAACCTGGCTCTGGCAAGGGTGTGGCAGAAATAAAGCAGTGTTACAGATGAGGCCTAGCTGTGTGTCTCAGTGCGAATTTGCCTGAAAAATAGCCAGATAGGTTGAGTTGACTGGCGGGTGGTATCGAGAGGTCTGCTTAATCGTCACTTTGTGCCAATAACAGACATTCATTCCATTCTTAGCGATTAATTTCCAAAACTTATTGCCCAAACATAACATAGTTTCTAAGCGTAATTTACTATTAGTAAATGTCTCGCTCATGCACTGGTTAATTGAACATCAGCCACTTAGTATCGATACCGTGCGTGGTGAGTTAATAAAACTGTCGAGTGCAAAAATAACACGCCGTATCGCGCTTTCCTCTAGCGTTTTAAGTGATTTAAAACACAACTGTCTACTTTCCTCTAACTTTATACGCTTCAACTGGTTTAGTTTAAAATCATTCAAAATATTGACTGTTGGCTCGGTGCATGAAAAAACATAAATGAACAGCTTCCCTAATAAAAAGGAAGTCGCTTGGGTGTTGTTATCTGTTCGGTCTATGTGTGCAGCCTTAGTCGCAACGGTTCCAAGTCGCACAGAGGTTCGCGAGTAAGCAAAAATCTCGTTCATATCATGCTTTACTACATAAATCTTAAAGTAATCGGGGATCGTTTGTTTTTCACCAAACCTTTGCAAGTCTACTTTCGGAGTTGAACTAGTATTCAGCTTTGTATGTTCAGCAAGCATCGTTTTCATTACTATCCATTTCGAAAAAAAATGGAGTTGCTGTTCATTCAGCCTCATATCGCAAGTTGTAATAGCATTTTGAAGAATTGGCTTAACCTTCTCTTCCAAAGCACTCATCCATCCGCTATTGCAGGTGGCGCATACGACCCTGAATTTTTTAGTCTCTACACCACCTGAGCGAGTGTTAATAATTTCGTCCGAGTCATCTAACTTCGGAGTGGCCTGGATAGAGCCTTCAATATACTTGGCTGACTCCTGTTTACCTATATGCTCTCCAAGCCAATTTGGCCAAAAGTGCTCTTTAGTCAAGCCACTGCTGTTGCAAAAAATACAAAATTTTTGGGTCAAGGTCATCCTGTTCACTTATCAATTTATTTAAGAGTGATTATGTCTTTTTTCTATTACAGCCGCTCTCATTTTTCTGCTATTCATATTTGCATCATGTTACTTAACTGATTACTACATAGAAGTTTATTCACAATTGGTGGTGGCTAATACATGATGAAAACAAATAGCCTTTGGGGTCAGGTCTTGCACCTTGCCCTGGGTAATTTGTTCAATGTGTTTGACCAAAAAATAGCGGATAAAAACATAGGAAATTGCTAACCGTTTTGAACTGAATTCAGCGGGCAAGACGCAAGACCTGACCCTAATAGTTCACCATTGGCTTCTACTAGTAGAACTTAGACATCCTTAATTTATTCAAGACACTCATTTTAGAAATCTTATCCAGTGTGTTGGTGATTTTTTGTGCAAGCTCTTGGCAGCTGCCAGAGATGAGTAAGAATACTCGAATGAAATCTGTTAAATCTTCACCTTTGAAACTCATAAACAAATCATACATCTGCTCCTCAGTTAGCTCATTGAGTATCTCTGCCTCTGAACTATTGTATGAATTTGATTTTCTTCTTTTATTCAAAACATCGGTAACTGTAGGCTTCGGATTAAACTGCAAATATGCCTTTCTAAGCTCATCTTTGAAATTTTCATCACGAATACCGAACGGATTACGAATAACATTATCCACATCAAATATTTCAGGGGTGGCTTTTCTTTTATCTATAAAAAAACAAACAAGCTCGTCAGCTAGTTCATCTTTACCTATACCCCTCAAAACCTTCAAGCCATCACTATACTGAGAGCATGAAGTAGTTGAAGCAATATCTCTCATCCCCGCATCCATTGCCTCTGCAACTTCATCATCGTTAGTCTCGAAAGAATAATGGTAGATTTCCCACGCTTTGTTCCACTTGGTATTTTCTTTCCTAAGATCAACTTCTCTCTGTTTGTGCTGACAGAGTGTGATAAGTTTTTCTTTATCCAGAAAACCTTGCTCAATACTATGTGCGACAGCTAAATCAATTTCATCGGTAAGCTGAAAGCCATAGGAATTCAAAAATCTGTCCCAACTTTTTGCTTTTTTTGCATCCCAGCCATGGCTCTCGTCTTTTTTTCTCAACCCAGAGCGGTTAACAAATTTGAATTCAGGGATACGCTCAGGATCTTCACCATGGCAGTAATAACACCAGCTCAACACCACAGTTGAATGTATGACTTGTCGTTTTATCTCGTCATCAAAAGTATCTACAAGCGCTAAGAATTCCTTTGTGTGTTCCACTATTTTTATTATTACTCGTTTATTCTTAATATTTAGACCTATACAGCAATCACGCACGTAGCTCCGAAACTCAAAATCGGTTTCATACATGGTGTCAAAGCTCTGCTCTGCGGTGGGTTCAAAGTGCAATTGTCTATCTACAATTTTCTCTTTGTATTTTTTGTAGTCTTGAAAACTTTCATCTGTCGAGTCTTCATTTAGTAACAACACAATCTTGCAATTTTTTCTCTCTTTAAAGTAGGAAATTAGCCCCATGAAGTCTTTAATTTCTAACCCAGTACTATGTCTTTCAATATCATCAAAACAAATTATTGTATCTTTCAAGGCTAGTTGGGAAAGTGAACTAAAAGCCTCTCCAATACCACTTATATACTGGTCTATTATTGGTAGCTTTACGCTTCTAAATCTTTCTGCCCATATCTTTGCTTGGGCCTTTGCGTTCTTTTTTTGTCCAATAGTTTGGGTGTCTATAGCGTTAAGAAGAGTCAATTGCTTGAGTGCGTCAATGGAATTGACACCAAAAAGAGATACGTAGGAATATGATTTTAAGGCACATTCATCCTTAAATTCTTCGATGCACTTGTCCCAACAATGTGTCTTACCTACTCCCCAATTACCTTTTATAGCTAATACCTCTGGTGCTGACGTAGATAAAAACGTTTTGATTTGTTGCTTAACGAATTCAGTCGACATGGGGGAGCTCCAATTTTTCGCAGACTACTACAAACAAAAGGGGATAAACTGTGAAGGATGCGGTCATTTCTGCTCAACAATCAATATCGCTAAACCGCTTTGGATACGCCTTGGTAAGGTAAACTCCCGTTCTCAAAAAGTAAACGAGCAAATTGTCTGAATGATAAATATGCAGAAATGAGTATGCTAATGTCCGCAATTCGCTCATACCAGACGCTCAATTAACCGGATAATTTGAACTGATATTGAGCGACCTATGACCTTGGGGTTAAATTCGAATGCCTTTTGCATCCCGGTTCAAGCGATAGACTGGATAAAAAGCAGCCTTCTCCCCAGACAATCTACTCACTATAGGGAATAGCCATTTTATGGCAAAACACAATTCGAATAGCCTCTCCCCTTTGAACTAAAAGCCTTTAAATCTAAACCTACCCCATAAAAATCTCATATTCGTCAGGGCTTTTCATATAACCCGGTACTTTCTGACTGGAAAGTCGCGCACCAGTTAAGGCCGTTTGTACCAAAAGCTTGTTGTAGGGGCTGGCGTTGGGGTCGGCCAGGTAGTGGGCGCAGTCGAACCAACGCGCTTGTAGTATTTCGCGTGGGTCGGGTTTAGGTTCAGTTTCTTCGGCTGTTAAGCGGCATACCATATACAAATTCGATGCGCCAAACTGCCCCTGATGATGGTGGCGTAAGCCTAAAAAGCTTTCAAAACGGGCTGTTACTCCGGTTTCTTCCTGCACTTCACGTACTGCAGCGTCTGCCAGATGCTCCTTGGCATCCACCATGCCGCCTGGCAATTTAAAATAACCAGGGCGTTTGCCTGGCAGTGGTTTTTCCTGCACCAGTAACACCTTGCCAGCGGCAGATAACACCACAGCCCCTACCCCAATGCTATGAGTCGCAGCTAAAGGTAAATAACTATCGGCTTGTAGCTTTTTGCATAACATCAGTTGGTCGGGCGCACAATGATGAAAGCTAAAACCAAGCGCAACAGCTGCAGCAATCAGTTCTGAACGGCAGGCCGGTATCTCAAGCCAGACTAAAGCATGCTGATGCTGCCATACGTCGACAGAGGCGGCCAGGCGAGCGGCAAATTCGGCGGCAGAATCAGGTAATTGAGCTGGCCCTATGTAGCAGCCGTTGTAGGGATTTACGATAGCGTCAAATAACTTCATTGGACGATAGACTCTGCATAGGATTAGAAACGAGACGGGCGCCGATAAACGACGCCCCTACATTAAATAAGACAGACTTAGGGGGTAGACAAGCCACGCCCCACAGCAAAGAGGATTTGCCGTGTTATCTGAACAATACTTTTTCTTTTTGGAACCAGCTGACACAAAAGGCCAACATAGCCCCTGCTATCACTACTGTTGAGCCAAAAATAACTACTAGCATGCCGACATCCATAGTGCCCTTAATCAGCTCTTTAATCGCCAAAGCCACGTTCGCTATAGGCAACATCGCCATAGCCCAGCTCAGTTCTACGCCAGGCATTAAAGCAACAATCAACGGCATAAAGACCATCATGCTCAAAGGACCAATGTAGTTTTGTGCTTCTTTAAAGCTGCGGGCATAAATAGAGAGCGATAATAGTAAAGCTGCGAAAATGGCTGACAGCGGGATCAGCATCATCAGGATCAACAGCAAGTCGGCTACACCCAAAGTCGACATGGTTTTCGCCACTATATCCACGCCCATCAGGGAGCCTATGACATAACCCCAACCGCCAAAGCTGCTGACAGTAATAAGTGCAGAAGCAAGGCCTGTGGTTAGTACTGTCAAAAACTTACCTAACACGATAGAGGTTCTGCTGATCGGGCATATTAATAAGGTTTCTAAAGTGCCGCGTTCTTTTTCGCCTGCACCTATATCAACAGCAGGGTAAGAACAACCGATTAAACACAAAGGGATCAGGATATAAGCGACAAAACCACCGATTTTTTCACCTAAGTTTTCACGGCTTTCTGCTGTATTTACTTTTTCCAGCTTCACAGGTTGCAGTAAGGCATCTACCTTGTCCGCCTCCACACCTAAGCTATCGAGCTTGGCCAGTTGCAGCTTCTTGCTGTAATCCCGAAGTAACTCATTGAAATATCTGTCAATCATATCCAGCTGTGACGACATATTGTAAATCACTGTCCATTGGCTTTGCGAAAGGTTCGCCACATCCGCACTAAAGTCGTCGGCAATGATAATAGCTAAATCAAATTTATCGTCGCGAATGGCTTGTTTTAAGGCTTCAGGATCAGTCAGGTCCGACTCTACTTTTTTAAAGTTTTTATGATAAAACAAGGCTTCAGCCAGCTCTGGCGCTTTATCGGCGTTGATAATCACATACCTGTGCTCTTCAGCTTCGGCATTTTTAGCTACATTGGCAACCACCAGCCCCATAATGCCAAACAGCACAGGGAACACCAGGATCGGCAGCAAAATAACAAAAAACATGGTCTTTTTATCGCGGAGTAATTCGGTCAGCTCTTTTAAATAGACTTGCCACATTTAGTTGTACTCCCTGTTTTGTCCTGTCGGATGAATCACATTCATAAAAGACTGGCGTAAGTCACCGTCCGCACTTAAGGCTTTAAATACATCAAAGCTGTCGGAAAATGCGCTGATGCCTTTATCTATCACCACCACCCTGTCACATAAAGAGGCCACTTCATCCAAATGGTGAGTGGAGAAGATGACCGGCGTGCCTTGCTGTTTCAGGCTGCGGATAAAGTCCAGCACGGTTTGAGTGGTCATAATATCCAGGCCTGTGGTAGGTTCGTCCAAAATCACCACTTTAGGCGAATGCACTACGGCGCGGGCTATGGCGGTTTTTTGTTTCATACCACTGGACATAGCTTCTGCTTTTCGGTTGGCAAAGTCGTGCATATTCAGCAGCGTGAACAGCTCGTCAATTCGCTGTTTTAATGCAGTTTCGCTCATGCCATGCAAACGGGCGAAATAAGCGATATTTTCATAAGCCGTTAAACGGCCATACAAGCCTGTACTGCTGGATAAAAAGCCGATTTTTTTCCGCGCCAGTATCGGCTGCTTTAACACATCGACGCCTTCAATCAGCACAGAACCAGAATCTGGCTGTAACGCCGTTGAGAGGATACGTAAAGTGGTGGTTTTACCAGCGCCATTCGGACCCAATAAGCCCAATACTTCGCCCGAACCGCATTCAAAGCTGACATTACGGACCGAATGAAACGCTTCTTTGCTGTAGCGAACATCTTGTTTTTCGCTGTCTGACAGCTTTTGGCCACGACTGATGGCAAAAGATTTAGCCAGAGCTTCTATTTTTATCATGCCTTATTCCCTGCTGATGCTTCTGTTGCTTTGAATGAGTCAGGTCTGTCGTTTTGGTCTGAAGTAGCTGGTGTCGGCGTAAAAAGCCAATCCCTGCTCTTTGTACCAGCCCGGAACACCTAACAAAGGTAACGGACTAAGCTGTTGATTATCAAGTAACAGTTCTGTGCACACAAGCTGTTTCGCCAATAATTCATCAACAAAATTGTAACCTTTTATACCTTCAGGCAACGCTGTATGTTCCGGTAGTTCAATACACCATAATTTGCCTGTTAAACCAATAAAAGGCTTAGTCGCCATTTCATAGTTGGCATGGCCAAACATCAGCGGTGTAAGTGTTTTCCACTGAGCTTTATGTTGATAAAAAGCTTGTATCCATTGCTGATCACGCAGCAAATCCAGCAGATAACGCTGTGATGGTTTGATACAAAGCAGCACGCCACATTCATCCAGCAGGGTTAATTTATGCCGCACCTTAGAGCGTTCTTTGTTGCCAAATTGCTGAATTTGCGCCATATGCAACTGGTTCATCAACTTTTTACTTTGAGGAAATAAACACCAGATTAAAGCGCCAAAAAAGTCATGCCAGTTGTTGGCACGCATTGGAATTTGCTGACTTTGATAA
The DNA here is from genome assembly GCF_014645135.1 of Rheinheimera tangshanensis. Classification (GTDB taxonomy): domain Bacteria; phylum Pseudomonadota; class Gammaproteobacteria; order Enterobacterales; family Alteromonadaceae; genus Pararheinheimera; species Pararheinheimera tangshanensis. The sequence continues at coordinate 360,618 of NZ_BMLH01000003.1, read as the reverse complement.
ATGAAGTCCTCATAGTACCGGCCATCCTGGTCCAGCACAGTGCTATCGACAAAGCTCCAATTTTTTAATGCAGTATAGCGATGTAACCATAAGGTCAGCAGTTCTGGGGATGGGAAATCTGTTTGTTCTGCTAAAGGAAAAATATCGGCTAAAGCGCTGAATAGCCCGGGCTCAGCAAAAAGCTCTGGCTGCCATTCCAGCGGTGCTGTGAATCGCGAATTTACGTTGTTTTTTTGCATGAATAAGAAAAAACCGTTTGTTGTACTGAAACCATACCGTAGCAATTACCTGTAAAAAGCACGAAAAACCTCTTGCAATTTTCCCGTAAGCTGGCAAATTCAAGGAGTACGTTTAGACGTACATACTGCCAAAATCTGTTTGCCCGTCGTTCTTGACGCTGCAGCTTTGTTGCCTGCGTTCGCTCGCCCCAATCACATAGGACAACTATGCTCATGGGGACTCGTTCGCTTGTCGCCTCTCTGCAACGCCAATAACTTAGGGGAAACGCTTAAATAATTAATTAGAGGTTACCCATCATGTGTTCGATATTCGGGGTGCTTGACATCAAGACTGATGTTAAAGCCTTGCGCCAGCAGGCGCTACAGTTATCTAAGTTATTACGCCACCGTGGACCAGACTGGTCGGGTGTATGGAACAACGACAATGCAATTTTAGTGCATGAGCGTCTGGCGATTGTAGATACTGAAAATGGCGCTCAGCCCCTGATTAATCCAAATCGAAATCACATTCTGGCAGTGAATGGTGAGATTTATAATCACAAAAATTTAGAGAAAAACTTAACCGTCGACTATCAGTTCCAGACCAAATCGGACTGTGAAGTGATATTGCCTTTGTATTTACAGCACGGCGCTGATTTTATTGATCAGCTGCAAGGTATGTTTGCTTTTATTCTGTATGACGCAGAGCAAAATCGTTACCTGATTGCCCGTGACCATATCGGTATTATTCCGCTGTATTACGGTTACGACGAACATGGTCAGCTGTATGTGGCCTCTGAATTAAAAGCTCTGGTGCCTGTCTGTAAACAAATGCAGGAATTCCCACCTGGTCACTATTTTGATAGCAAAGTAGGCAAACTGGTGAAGTACTATCAGCGCGACTGGCAAAGTTTTGATGCAGTCAAAGACAACCCGGCTGATTTAGGTGAACTGCGCGCTGCTCTGGAGCAGAGCGTAAAAAGCCATTTAATGTCCGACGTGCCTTATGGCGTGTTGTTATCAGGAGGTCTGGATTCATCACTGATTTCGGCTATTACTCAGCAATTTGCCCGTAATCGTGTGGAAGATGATGGTCAATCTGAAGCCTGGTGGCCTCGCCTGCACTCTTTTGCTGTGGGTTTACAAGGCTCACCTGACTTAGTGGCAGCACGTAAAGTAGCGGATGCCATAGGCACAGTGCACCACGAAGTGCTCTTTACTGTGCAGGAAGGTTTAGATTCTTTGCGCGACGTGATTTATTTCCTCGAAACCTATGATGTCACCACCATTCGCGCTTCAACCCCTATGTACTTAATGGCCCGTAAAATCAAAGCCATGGGTATTAAAATGGTGTTGTCGGGCGAAGGTTCTGACGAAATTTTTGGTGGCTATTTGTATTTCCACAAAGCGCCAAACGCCAAAGAATTCCACGAAGAAACCTTACGTAAGCTGGACCGCTTGCATATGTTTGACTGCAACCGCGCTAACAAAGCTATGTCAGCCTGGGGTATTGAAGCCCGCGTGCCTTTCCTCGACAAGCACTTTATGGATGTCGCCATGCGGTTAAATCCTGAAGCGAAAATGTGTGGCAAAGGCAAAATGGAAAAACACATTTTGCGCCAGGCCTTCGATGGTTTGTTACCGCACGAAATTTTATGGCGTCAAAAAGAGCAGTTCTCAGACGGCGTGGGCTACAGCTGGATCGACAGCTTAAAAGCACATGCTGAAAAAGAAGTGACGGATCAGCAAATGGCTACAGCGGCCTTCCGCTTCCCGGTCAATACACCGGACAGCAAAGAAGCCTATTACTATAGAGTGATCTTTGAAGAGCATTTCCCTCACCCTGGCGCAATATCCTGCGTGCCTGGCGGTAAGTCGGTCGCCTGCTCTACGCCTGAAGCTCTGGCTTGGGATGCGAAAATGGCACAAATGACAGACCCTTCAGGTCGTGCAGTGCGGGATGTTCACGAACAAGCCTATTGATATGAGCTCTCATCTGACGTAGTGATTCAGGTGAGGACTTAATACAGATGAAAAGCCACAGATTAGCACTGCCTTTCTGTGGCTTTTCTTTTCATCCTCTGCTATTCCTCAATTGATTGTATTTTTTTTCGGCGAATAATGCGTTTTTATCGGGTTTCGCTAGCGAAATAGTCCGGTAGATCGTATGTTAGGCGCCATCTGAATGTGCCCTGAATTATGGATCGACGACTGTGATCAATTTATCCAAATCCCTGTTCACTATAGTGCTGCTTGCTGGCTTAAGTGGGGATCTGAATGCAGAAACGGCTCTGACAGGCCAATGGCTTACCGATATAGAAAAACAAACCTTACTCGACCCTCAAACCTCAGGCGTCACCTTCCGAAAAGGAGAGCTGGTGGTGGTGGGTGATCAAAGTGCTCATGAAAGCACGCGGATGAAGCTGTTCCGTATCGACCCCAACACAGCCACAGCTATTACTCAGCCGATTCAAATCACAGTAGCAGACAGCTTAAAAAGCAGCTGCTTTTACAACTATTTAGCAGATAAGCCCGATTTAGAAGCTTTGACATGGGACAGGCTGGATGACACGACCCTAATCACAGTGACAGAAGATGCGTCGGCTTATCAGTTGAGTAATGAGTGTGCAAAAAAGTTTAATCAGTCCAACTCAACGGCTTACCCTACTCTGCTGTTAAAAATTCAGGTCGACAGTGCCTTAACCCGTGCCGAAATTGTGGCAATCCGACCTGTGCAGTTTCCGCTGGAGGCCAAAGTAGGTAATTTTCCGAATGACGGTATTGAAGGTTTAGCTGTGGATGACCACCAGAATTTATATCTGGCGCTCGAACAAGACATGGTCAATAAACCCAGATTATTTAAAACCCGTTTAACTCAGGACTTTTGGCTACGCGATAATTTTGTCAAAGTGATAGACGCCAACCTCACTTTACCTGTGCTGGATGACAACGATCATCCTATTAATGGTATTGAGTTTTTACCTAGTCCGATTTTAGGCCATCCGGGTTATTTAGTCGCAGTAGCGCGCAATGACGATGAGTTATGGGTGTTTGATTTAACCAACCGTATTCCACCTTTTGTGCAAAAGCTGAGTTTTTATGTCAGTACAGATGACAGTGGCCTTTGCCCTGCCTACGACAAACTGGTGCAAACAGCGCTGGAAGCAGTGACTATTCATAACGGCACAGTGTATTTAATTAACGACCCGTGGAAACAACACTACGGCGATAATATTCAGTGCGGCACCCATACCGATAAATTTAAACGTATGTCGCCACTGCTGTTTAAAATGCCGGTTGACCCACGCTGGTACACGCCGTACCGGCCTAAAACTCAAACCGCCTTACCTGCGATCAGTGGTTTAGCCGCTTTGGACCAAAACCATTATCTGGCGGTACAAGATAAAAAAATTCAACGCCAGGGTGACAGGTTAACGCTGATCCAATTGAATCAGGATCAACAACTGACAGCACAGAACTTATTTGTCACTAACTGGCCAGCCGGTCAGGCGTCTAACGATTTAGAAGCTATCTGTGCTTTACCGGGCCAAAATGGCGAGTTTTTAATAGCAGAAAGTGGCACCTGGCAAGGCTCGTTCGGCCGACTGTTTCATATCAAAGTCTTCCCTACCTATGCACAGGTGCTGAACACTTTCGAATTACCGGTTGAGCGTGACAGCAGCCCGGAGCAGGATGGCGATAACGTTGAAGGTTTGGCCTGTGCGAAAAAAGATGTGAACCGCTATCTGGTGATTTTAGGTGAACGTGGTTCAGCAACAGCTGCAGGATTTTTGCAATGGGGCGAACTGGACATAGCGGCAGCCAGTTTGCAGTGGAATAGCCAGAAAATTCAGGTGACAGGCCCGACTGCGGTGAAAAACCGTAACTACAACAGAGTGATAGCCGACTTACATCTCGAAGGCGACGTACTCTGGGCTAGCGCTGTACTTGATAGCTCAGATAACGGCCCTTTTACCAGTGCTGTGTATCCGTTGGCACTGGTGAATCCGTCAACAAAACAGCCGATTAGCTTAATGGCTGAACGGCCTGTACTATGGCAAATCGATGGTTTTAAAGTCGAAGCTTTGGCCAGCCCAAGCCCATTGATCCCAGGAACCGCGCTGATGATTGGCACAGACGATGAAAACTACCACGGCCAGTTCCGGCCTCTAGCGACGACAGAGCAAAGTCCTTATGGCAACCCAAGCCCCAAATCAGCCACAACACAATAACCCGCTGCATGGTTTCACCCTGCAGCAAATTCTGGAGCTGTTGCTTGAACAGCATGGCGGTTTTGCGCCTTTAGCAAAGCAAATACCGCTGAAATGTTTCAGTAACAACCCCAGCATTAAATCCAGCCTGACGTTTTTACGTAAAACGCCATGGGCCAGAACCCAAGTGGAAGAGCTGTTTATCAAATTGAAGTTGTATCAAAAAACTCAAAAGTCAGAGTAAGCTACAGCTCCTCAATAAAAAGCCCGGTACAGAGTCTGTCTGCACCGGGCTTTTTTGTCGATATTACAAGGAGTTCAGGAACGCTAATAAAGCTTCACGCTCAGCGGTAGGCAAGTTCACAAAGCGATTTTTAATCACTTCAGCTTCACCACCGTGCCATAAAATAGCTTCGGTTAAGGTACGGGCGCGGCCATCATGTAAATAACCTGCCGGAGTGCCACCAGCCACAAACTGGGTATAGCCTATGCCCCAAAGTGCTGGAGTTCTCCACATACTGCCAGTTGCCAGACCTTCGCTAAAATTATCAGCAAGTTCTGGTCCCATATCATGCAGTAACAGGTCAGTGTAAGGTTTAATCGTCTGGTTACGCACTTCGTCAAACTCAGAGCGAGCGCTGGTTTTCACTTCGCTGACGTGACAAGCCACACAGCGAATATCCTTAAAGACTTTTTCACCAGCTGCTATTTTGGCTGGATCGACATCCAGATAGGCCAGAGGAGAAACCCCTTTAGGAAAACCGCTTATGACACTGCGCTGCGCCGGCACAGCTAGTAAATGCAAGTACTGTGTCATCGCGGTCACGGCTTCATCCGGTAAACCCGGCTCAGCTGTTGCGCTGTCGCAATCTTGTGGGCCAGCTAAACAGGCCTGTTTCGGATAGACAGAAGAGGTCACCGCCATATCCAGCAAAGCGGCATTAGTTACCTGATGACGTATACTCACTTTACTGCCTTTCCAGCCATAGCGACCTAAGCGTACTTCTGCGGTTTCGGGATCGTACGCATAGTTCGCTGTCCCCAATACGCCATCAGCGTCTGGTGTACTGCGAACTCTGGATAAAATAGTTTCATCAGAGATCGCTTCCAATAATCCCATCCCTATTAAAGGCTGGGCCTGACGGACGGAATAGACTTCAGGTTCAGGTCCTTCAAAAGCAACAGTGGCTTTACGCAGCTCTACTTGCGTGCCATCGGCAAGACTGACGTTTCGGCTGACAAAATCAGCCACCCAGGCGGCGTTGCCCCAGTTTTGTAAGGCCCCAGTCTCAACAGAGCGGGCATTCATTTGCAGCGCCTGACCATAAATTGGATGCGGCAGGTAATGGCCATTGGCGTCGGTTCCGGTCGCTCCAACCCGCACTGCCATAGTATCCAACTTCTGGTTACGCACCGTAGGCGCCACGCTACGACCATTATTCACATGGCAGTTGAAACAGGACGATTGATTAAAACGCGGTCCCTGCAACTGACGACCTGCGTCGTTGCGATCATTGCCATCTTCGTTATGCTCGCCTGTCCATAAGTTGGTATGCAACCAGCGCCGCCCCTCCATAAAACGTTGCATATTCTGCATCCCAATAGTGTTATGCGGCTGCTGAAATATAAAGGTGGAATTGTCGGCATAATCGTAGGAAACAGAGCCTAAGCCCCCCTGCAGGGTGTGCTCTGGCAGAGGTTCGTTCATCAGGCGTGGCTGCACACCGTACCAAGGGCGCAAGCCTTGCCCCATCACATAGGTCAGCTCGTTGGTGTAATAACGAAAAGCACCGTTATCGCCTATGGCATCCATCGCCTCCCGCGTAGAGAAAAACGATCCGGTAAACTCAATCACGTCACCTTTTCGAAGGACTCTGGGATCAACAGAACTACCATTGGGGACCAGCACACCATCGGCATTTGCAGAAAGCGCTCTGTGGCCGGGGTAGCGGTCAAACACCACGCTGCAGCCGTCATTCGCGCCAATCACTCCGTTATAACCGCTGTCAGGACGTAACAACACACCATTGACTGGTTTTGCCACTACTGGGCAGGCGGCACCAGGATCCTGATAGGTCGAGTCATCCAGTAAATCACCAGGGCTCATCCACCCAAAACCTGTGACTCCAGGTTCATCAAAACGACGAACAAAAGAGTGCCCACCACCTTTTTGCGCTTGCTGGTAATATTGGTTCACCACAATACGAGGTTCAGTGACCCCAGCGACATTGCTATTGTCAATAAACTCCACACCCCAGGTGCGGTTTTTAAAGTAATTGGCGACAAAATTTAAATGCGCGCCAGGCCCTTTATCTAAAGGTTTGCCTGCCGGATCAACAGTGTCATTCACGCCAAAACCAATTTCATTCCAGTCTTCACCGCGCTCGCGTGCATGGCGCGAGCGTCCAACCATACCAAACCGGGTCACCAGGGTGCCATCGGCCAGAGTAAAGCGAACCATCTCAATGGGCTTTACCGGCGCTGGCAATGGAATACGTCCTGAGCCATTTAAAGGAAAAGTGATCGCAGAGGTATTGAGTTCAGGCATAGAGTTTGTGCTGTCAGGCGCTGCAAATTCTGCCTCAAACAAAGAATAACCATACTGAGTTTTACGGCTTATACCTTGAATGCGCAGGTAGCGAGCGTACATATTCAGGTTAAAAAATTCTTCCGTCTTGCCTTTAGAGTCAACGACATAACGCAGTTGATACCAATTCTGCGCGTCATCCGATATGTAAATAGCATACTCCGCAGCATGAGCATTCTCCCAATGCAAGGTCATCTTACCTACGGCGGTTTTTACTCCAAAGTCGAATTGGAGCCAGGCGTTGTCTGCATCACTAACCTCATCCCCCCAGGCACTTTCCCATCTGCTGGTCAGATCTGCGTCTGCAGCTTTGGCAGCCGTATTGTTTTCATTCTCATCACCGGAAGAGGTCACGCTGACAACAGAGAGAGGTTGAGCGACGGCCATTGTTAAAACACTGTCTGGTATTCTCAAAGAAGCAGGAGGAGGCGGTAAAGACGGGGCTCCGGCTTTGGGCAATGCAGCGGCTTTTACATCAGGCAAAGTCTCAAGTTCGGGTTCAGGTAACTCTTGTACCGGAGGCGGATTTTCTACAGGTGGGGTAACTATGGGGGGAGCAATCACAGGTGGTTTATCTGAACCTGATGGATCAGGTACTGCAGTTGTGTCACCGCCCCCACCGCATGCTGAAATGGATAATGCTAACAAAGGCAGCATCAGCCAAGGTTTTCGTTTTAACTTATTTGTACCTGATTGCACAAAAGAATACGGGCCCATACCACTAACTCCACGTTAACACTAAATAAAATTTCATCTCCCCCAGTTGTCAAAAAAGACTGAGGACGCTTTTCACCAAAGCGGCAACAAACAACCAAATCATGAGGGAAGAACTACTTTTCTTTTGTAATTAATTGTAGGCAGCTTTGTATTCAGACCTTTGTTTTTTCATTGGTGCATGAAGTGAGCATACTGCTGTAAAACACAGAGCGACCAAGCGACAACCCCATCACCACTTTGTCTGCACAGTGCTTAAGCTATTCAACTAATTTTTACAATGCTAGAGTGGCATGGAATAGATTCTATTATTGGTAATAAGGAAATCCCATGACCACCATCATTAGCTTAGTGATCGCCGCTGTTATTTTGTTTTTCATCATGGCTATTTATAACCAATTGGTGAAGCTGAAAAATCGATTTCAAAATGCCTTTTCCCAAATTGAAGTACAGCTAAAACGCCGCTACGACTTAATTCCTAATCTGGTGGAAACCGCCAAAGCCTATATGTCCCATGAACGCGAAACACTCGAAGCGGTGATAGCTGCGCGTAACAGTGCCATGAGCCAATTAGCAGCGGCTGCGGCTCAGCCCGGCGATGCAGGCGCTATCAGTCAACTGGCCGGAGCAGAATCAGCACTACAAGGTGCTATGACTAAATTCAGTATGGTGATGGAAGCTTATCCTGATTTAAAAGCCAATCAGACTATGATGCAGCTGACCGAAGAGCTGATCAGCACCGAAAATAAAGTAGCCTTTGCTCGTCAGGCTTTTAATGATGCAGTGACCGAATACAACAGCTATAAACAAAGTTTCCCGCCCGTGATATTTGCCGGTTTATTTGGTCATCAAAACGATGCCAAACTGCTGGAATTTGCTGATAGTGCAGAGATCCAGACTGCACCTAAAGTCAGTTTCTAAGCGCGATGGCCAGCAACTTTTTTGCCGCTCAGGATCAGGCGCGCAGCAATACCAAACTCCTGGTGTTGTTATTTACTCTGGCGGTGATCACGCTTTTGATCCTGACCAATCTGTTAGTGATGGTCACTTTAGGTGTGATGGAGCCGGAGCAGTATCAGTTGCTGCTCAGCCCACAGCATCCGGACTGGTTCAATCAACTGCCGTGGCACATGATGGGCTGGGTCAGCCTGTTGGTGTTTGCAGTGATCGCTGTGGTGGTCAGCATCAAGCGGGCAGAACTGAGTCAGGGCGGTCAAGTGGTCGCTAAAGCGCTGGGCGGTCGCCTGGTAGACTATCAACTGGCGGACAACAAACAACAACGGCTACTGAATATTGTTGAAGAGATGGCCATTGCAGCAGGAGTACCTGTGCCTCCGGTCTACCTGATGAACGAATCATCAATCAATGCTTTTGCTGCAGGTTATTCGCCAGCTGATGCGGTGATAGGCGTTACTCAGGGATGCCTGAACCTTTTAAACCGCGATCAATTACAAGGAGTGATAGCCCATGAATTCAGTCATATCTTAAATGGCGATATGCGACTGAATATCCGTCTGATAGCCTTATTGCATGGCATTGAATTTATCGGTCATTCCGGCTATTTCCTGCTTCGCAGCATGGGTCGTCACAGAGCTGTGGGGGCTGGTAGCTCAAAATCAAAAGACAATGGCGGTGGTATTTTAGGTTTAGCCTTAGGCCTGATGGTATTGGGTTATTTAGGCACTTTTTTTGGCAGCCTGATCAAAGCTGCCGTTAGCCGTCAGCGTGAGTTTTTAGCCGATGCCAGCGCTGTGCAATTTACCCGCAATCCATCAGGCATAGCGGGTGCACTCAAATCTATAGGCGCAGCAACGTTCGGCAGTCAGGTTAAAAACCCTAATGCAGATGAAATGAGTCACTTATTTTTTGCTGAAGCCATCAGTCGCTGGAGCAGCCTATTTGCCACGCACCCGCCTTTACAGCAACGGATCAAACGGCTGGATCCAAGCTGGGACGGAGTTTTCCCGACCGAAACACAGCTGAAACAGCAAAGCAGCGAACAGTCTTCAGCCACAGTTCAAATCGGACATCGGCAATCTGCGGCGGTGCTATCTGTATTGCCGGCATTTTTGCTGGAGACTAGCCGTCACGCCCTTTCAGCTCCAGCTTTGTGCTGTGCTTGTCTTCTTCAGACCGAACATCTGGAAAAACAGTGGGCTATGGTCAAAGCGCATGGCGACCCTCAACTGCTGCAGAATATCGATAGGTTATACGATGAAGTCAGTCGTTTATCAGGCAGGCAAAAGCTGCAGTTAATTCAAATAGCCGTACCGGCTTTAAAACAGTTGTCGCAGCAGCAGTTTGTTGAATTTCAGACGTTATGCCAGAACCTGAGCCGCTGTGATGGTCAGGAAGATTTATTGGAATGGACAATACTGAATTGGTTACAACACTGTGTTGGCAGTCAGTTTAATCCTTCACTGTTGCATCGCAGGGATCGCAGCAGCAATCTGGCGCAGGTTCAGCAATCTGTGCTGGCCTTACTGTCGTTGTGTGCCCAACAAGCCAAAGATGAAAAATTACAGCAGCAAGCCTGGAGTAGTGGTTTACAGCTGCTTGCTTTGCCTTCTGCCACTGCTCGTCCTGCTATGAGCCTCTCGCAGCTGACTGAACAGTTGCCCGCCCTTATTCACAGCACGCCACGCCTGAAACAGCAGTTATGGCAGATGCTAAAAATAGCAGTACAGGCCGATCAGCTGGTTAATGATCAGGAAGCCATGTTATTACAGGCGCTGGCGTTATTGCTGGAAATTCCTGTCGGTCCGGATCAGTCTGTTGCTTAAGATCGCGCAATCAGAAGTTCTGATTGCGCACCAGTTGTTCAAATTTTTCAGCGGGCAAAGGTTTACTGCATAAATAGCCTTGATAATAATCACAGCCTTGCTGACGCAGGAACTCCAGCTGTGCCTGTTGTTCAACCCCTTCAGCCAGAGCTTTTAATCCGAGAATATGTGCCATAGAGATAATAGCAGTGACTATGGCCTGACTTTCAGTATTCTCTGCCACATCATCAATAAAACTTTTATCTATTTTCAGTACATCCAACTGATAACGTTGTAAATAAGCAAAGGAGGAATAGCCTGTGCCAAAGTCATCAATGGCAAGATTGACCCCCATTTGATGCAAATCAGACAGCACCAGCTCAGCTTGTTGTTCACGTGACATAATGGCGCTCTCCGTGAGTTCAAGCTCCAGGAACCTGGCAGGGAAGCCCGTCTCATTTAGGATCTGCGCTGTCTGAGCTCCAATATTTCCATGACTGAACTGATGTGAAGATAAATTCACGGCTAGTTTCAGATCGGGTAAACCTGCTTCGCGCCACAAGGCCCCTTGACGACAGGTTTGTGCGAGCACCCAATCCCCTATAGATCCAATCAGTCCTGTATCTTCCGCTATGGGAATAAAACGTGCTGGCGCTATCAGTCCCTCGATAGGATCATTCCAGCGCACCAAGGCTTCAGCACCCACAATGCGGCCGGTTTCGATCTCGAGCTGTGGTTGGTAATACACCAAAAACTGATCCTGCGCCAAAGCTCCACGCAAGCGAGCTTCTAAATCAATACGCTGGCGGGCATACAGAGTTAAATCATCAGAGTAATACGCAAAACGCCCCCGCCCCTGCTCTTTCGCTCGGTACAAGGCAGCATCGGCGTTGCTGAGTAACGTCTCTCCTTCTGTGCCATGATCCGGATACACAGAAATACCAATACTTGCACCAATCCTGACTTCCGCATTGTTACTTAACAGCCAGGGTTGACTCATGTCGTTGATCAATTGGGTCGCGAAACGAGCGGCATCTTCACTTTGATGTAGTTGCTCCAGCAGAATAATAAATTCATCTCCACCAAAGCGGGCCACAGTATCTATTTCACGTAAACGTTGTTTCAAAGAGGCAGCCACCAGTTTTAACAACTCATCACCGGCTGGGTGACCAAAACTGTCGTTAATGTACTTAAAGCGATCGAGATCCATCATCAGTACCGCAAACTGATGCTGATCCCGTTTCGCTAAATCCACCGCATTTTGTAGCCGTGAGCTCATCAGCAAGCGATTCGGTAAGTCAGTCAGCACATCATGATGCGCCAGATACGCCAATTCCTGCTCCGACGCTTTTAACTGGGTAATATCTGCAAAGACAGCTACATAATGACTAATATCCCCGGCAGCGTCGAGAATAGTACTGATACTGAGCAGCTCAGGGTAGATTTCTCCGTTTTTACGCCTGTTCCACACTTCTCCCTGCCAGTGTCCCTGCTCAGAAAGTTCCTGCCACATTTGAGTGTAAAAGGCCTGATCGTGCCGTCCTGATGAAAACATCGCAGGAGTATTGCCTATGACTTCAGACTCTTTATAACCTAACATCTGCAATAACGACTGATTCACCTGAATGATACGGTTGGACGCATCCGTTACCATAATCCCCTCTCGGGTACTTTCAAACACAGCTGCAGCCTGCTGCAGGGACGATTCAAACTGTTGGCGTTTCACCGCGTTGCCTAAAGCTGTTGCCAGCATTTTTAGAGCATCCAGTTCAACCTGATTCCACTCGCGGCATCTGTGATGCTGCTCAACACCAAGTAATCCCCACCAGACACCATCGACCATCACTGGCATCAGAGCTATGGCCTGAATACGGAAACGTTTCAGTACAGGTTGCAACATCGGATCCATGTCTTTTGCCTGCCCTGCAACCATATTTCCTTTCATTAATTGCTCAATCGCCGGATACCAGCGGGATAACCTATGGTTTAACTGTTTGAAGGTACGGACATGTTCTTTTTGATCTCTGCGCCACTGCGTCAACAGAGCACCACTGATCAGCTCTTGTTGCACTGTATTCTTGTACAAATAGATAGCGTCCACATCCAAAGCTCGGGTGATAGACGGCAACATACTGCGTAATAACTGTAACCAGTCACTGTGCTGTAAAAAACGAGCCGCCATATCGGCAAGATTCGACATCACTAAAGCTCTTTGCTTTAGTTCCCGACGAAAGTGCACTTCAGCGCTAATATCATCAACTGTCACTAAAACACCAGACAACTGCTCTTGCTCAAATAAGGGTTCAGCATTTACCTTGAGCCAGCGTTGCACCTGACCACGTTCTATGCCCATCACCACATCGCGCACAGGTCCGCCGGTACGCAACACCTCATTGCTTGGATAAAGTTCGGTGGGGTATTGAGAACCGTCTTCATAAATGGTTTTCCACTCTTCGGCTCTTGGCTCCTGAGCTCGCATTTCTGCCAGACTGCAGTTGAGCATGCTCTCTGCAGCAGGATTCGCATCGACTATTGCCCCGGTTTTGTCGTGTAACACCAAGCCTTCAGACATGGTATTAAATAAGGTTTTCAGCTTATCACTGCTGGCTTCCTGCTCCAGTTTGGCTTGCCTGAGCTCAGTAATATCAACCATAGCTCCGATAATATGCTGCTGCCCTTTTGTGAGCTCAGGTAGTAAACGCAAGTCATCCCGAATAAAACGTAAATAGCCAGCGGCATCAAAAAAGCGATACTCATGACGATAATGACCATGCAACAAGGTTTGCTCGATGGCGAGTTCTGCCCTGGCTTTATCGTCGGGATGAACGCCCTTCTCCCACCATTGTTCCCGTAAGGATTGTTCTACACTGTACCCAAATAAACGCTCGACATTGCTACTCACCCAACTGGTTCTGCACTGGCTGCCATCTAACTCAATACGATGTAATACGGTCGAACTGGCCGCCAAAATAGCATCCAGTTGCTGTGAGTTTTGCAGCAGTTGCTGGTGGCTACGACTTAAATCTGCATAAAGCTGACGCTTTTCTGTCACATCATCAAAGGTAGCCAACAGCTGGTCGGGTTGGCCTTCCTGACTAAATCGTTGCATCATCAATTTGATGGTTAAAACACGACCTGATTGATGTTGCAGCTGAATATCGCTCTGGGCCAGATTTTGATCTTTAGATGCAAAACTGGTTGCCATAAATTGTTCGGGGTTTAATGCCAAATCACGCAAGGACAACCTGAGTAATTGTGCTTCGGAGTAGCCCAACAAAGACTGCAGTTTTTGATTGACCCGGATAAAAGGCTGATGAGTGCGGGATAATATGGCCATACCAGAAAATGGCATATCGAAAAATGCCTGAACCGTTTTATCCTGCTCCGTTTGTTTAGCCGCTAATGCCAGTTGATGTGACTGCATCAATTCGCGCCAATACAACAAAGCACCCAGCACCATTAGCATCAACAAGGTGCCGGAGATCATCGACAGCCACAGCAGCAAGGTATCTAAAGGCTGCAATACTTCCGCTACATCTATTTTGCTGACCAGCATCCAGTTGGTTTGCTGTATCGGTGTATAAGCGCCCAGTACTTGCTGATGGCGGTAATCTAACTCTTCAGCCGTATTAAATTGACGCTGCCTCAATGCCTTTGCAACCAACAGCGGGCCATCAATATCAGTATCAGTATCAGTATCAGTATCGTGTGTCGCAGAGAGTTGCGGGTGACGCAATGGATTTAAAAACACCACAGAACGACCTCGCTGCTGTACCAGCAGCACTTCAGCGGTCGGACTGGACACAGGCCAGTTTTGAATAGATGGAAATAAATACAGGCTGGTATCCACCACAAAGACCAACTGATAAATCTGTTGCCCTATCGCCAGTGGTATAAACCAGCTTAATTGGCAATATCCGTCCATGTTGCTGTGATCGCATTGGGTGGCTGGCTGAGCCTGGTCTTGTCCGGCAGACCAGACATCGAATTTTAGAGGGCTTCCTAATAAAAGTCGTTGCTTACCCTTGGGGTCAAGTAACAATACGGAATGAAAGGAGTGCTCGGTAATCAGAGCGGCCAATCGATTTTGTACCTGTGTGATATGTGTTCCTTGCTCAAGGTAATGCTGTAATTCTTGCCGGAATGAACTGTCTCGGGATAACCCATTGATATCGTATTGCCGCTCCGCCAACCAGAGTTCTAACTGCTGTTTTTTAATCTCAGTGACGTTGCGCAGATCGGCCAGGGCTTGTGTTTTTAGCTGGCTACCATGAATCGATTTGGTGATGTAAGCCATAGCGGGTATAGCTAGCAAAAACGCCAAAATAACAGCAATAACACGTAATTGTTTGTATCGTACTGAAACGACAGAATCAAAAAACTGCTGTTTTCGCCAGGTGGCCAATAGCACATAAATGATGCAGCCGCTGATACATACAAAAGCCACTCCTTTGACTGTGCCCAATAATGAATTTACTTCAGGATCACTGATGGTCAGATGCAATAAATGGTCGGAACCAAAAATCCACAGCAACGCAAAACCACAGTACAGCAGTACAATTCGAATAGCAGTTAAGGGGTAAGCAGGTTTAGTCATGTCTGTCCGTGTCGTTTATTTTTCTGATCTGGTTCGAGCTGTAAGGCCTGCCTCTGTACTTTAGATAAAGATTGGAGCACCAATAGTCTGGAGTGATCGATTTGTCTTTTTATTTCCAGCTCCGGCACAGTGTTATCTAAACGCAGCGTATTCCAGTGTTTTTTATTCATATGATAACCGGGGCTTATCGCCGGAAAAATATCTCGCAAAGCCAAAGCTTCATCCGGATCACATTTCAAATTCAGTCGCGCTTCGCCCTGTCCAGTGAATAGGATAGCAAAGATTTTACCTTTTATTTTATAGACATAGAGATCGGGACCAAAAGGAAAATCCTCCTCGCTTCCCATCAACTCAAGGCAGTAATGACGCACATCGGAAAATTGCATAGACATCATCCGGCTGATTGCTGCAGTAAAGAAACACAACGCAAATTACAAAAATAAAGAAGGCTGCACAGGCAGCCTTCCGCGAACAGAACCGCTTATTTGCTGGTATGCAATTTCATCCAGTCAAAGACTTCGTTGTACCAACGCTCGGCATTACGTGGTTTTAAAATCCAGTGGTTTTCATCAGGGAATATCACCAGTTTGGATTCAATACCTTTGCGCTGTAAGGTAGTAAAAGCCGCTAGTCCCTGCGCATAAGGCACGCGGTAGTCTTTTAAGCCGTGGATCACCAACATAGGCGTTTTCCAGTTATCGACAAAAGCTGACGGATTAAACTTCTGATAATCGCCGTCTTTGTTCCAAACCGGGCCGCCCATGTCATGTTCAGGGAACCACAACTCTTCGGTACTGCCATAAAAACTTGGCATATCAAATAAACCAGCATGATTGACTAAACATTTAAAACCTTCAGGCCAGTTACCAGCAATCCAGTTCATCATATAACCGCCGTAGGATGCACCCAAAGCGCAGGCGTTTTTGCCATCCAGCCACTTTTCTTTTTCAGTGATAAAAGCTAAACCTTTTTGTAAATCAATCAGTGGCTTGCCACCCCAGTCGCGGGCAATAGAGTCAGTAAAAGCCTGACCATAGCCAGTCGAGCCGTGGAAGTCGATCATCACGACGCCATAGCCCTGAGCGGCCCATAACTGCGCATTCCAGCGGTAGTTAAACATGTTACCAAAGCTGCCTTGCGGGCCACCATGCACGATAAAAGCAATGGGGTATTGCTTACCTTCTTTGTAATTGACAGGCTTCATCCAGTAACCATGCACCGTTTCGTCATTGGCTCCAGGGAAATTAAACTGAGCAAATTCAGCAAACTGAATATCTGCCAACGCCTCTTTGTTGATTTGAGTTAAAGCGGCTGGCGCTCCGGCTTCAGCAGTGATTTGGTAAATATCCGTAGGTTTATCCAGGCTATGATTAGTAAAAATAAGTTTGTTGCCTGCCACATTTAAGTCACCGGCAGTGCCCTCTGCATAGACTTTGCTGATATCACCAAAACTGGTGTTGATAGAGAAAATACCGTGCTGGCCCGTGTCTTGTGCTGTGACATAAATAGTTCTGTTGTCCGCTCCAAACTTGTAGTCACTGATGGACCTGTCCCATTCTGGTGCCAGCTCTTTGCGCTGACCTGTCACCATATCCAATAAAATCAAACCAAAACGATCGGCCTCGTACACTGGTTTTTTCATCGCAAGGTAGGCCATAAAGCGACCATCGCTGGAAAATGAAGGTTTGGCATCCCAGGCTGCGTTATCGCGGGTTAAATTGACTTTTTCGCCACCTTTAACCGATACCTGAAAAATATCAAAGTTGGTATGCCAGGCTTGATCGACACCTGGAATTTTCGCGCTGAATACCAGATTTTTACCATCTGGCGTAAATGACACTTCTTTAATACCAGCAATGTCGGTATTCCATTCTGGCAATAAGTCTTTGGCATCTGTGACTTTTTTGCCCGTTAAATCTGCTATGTATAAATGACTTCTGAATTCATCCGCCCAGGTATCCCAATGCCTTACCATCAACTGGTCGTAGACCATAGCACTGTCTTGTTGTCCGGCTTTGATTTGTTTCGCTTCGACGGTGCAGGACAAGGTTTCGCAACCCGGCTTTGCGGCCATTTGCAGTACAATTTTACTGTTGTCTTCTGCGACTAAGAAACCATCAACATCCAAAGGCAAATCCGTGATTTGTTGAGCTTCACCACCAGTTACAGGCAAACGCCAGACTTGCGAGGTCCCTGAACGGCCGGCGATAAAATACAGCGCACTGCCATCATGGCTCCAGGCTACACTGTGTTCTTTGTCGTCGTTAAAGGTTAAACGGCTGACTTTATTGTTTTGCTGCAAATCAATCAAATACAGATCGGCACTAGTATCTGCTGGAGCAAAGCCGCCATTTTTTTGGCCATACACCAAGTAACGACCATCAGGGGATACTACGACATCGTAAACTTTGTTGAGTTTATTTAAGTGTTCAATAGTAAGTGGGGTTTTGGCAACAGCAGCACCGCTTAACAAAGCCGCGGTCAGAAAGATCAAGGCTTTCATAGATTCTCCCGGTAGAAAAACGCCCTGAGGGTCAGGGCGTTATGTATTAATTTTAGTTATTGGCAAGTTCAGCTATCTTCACTTTCCAAATAGCAGGTCCTTGTTTATGCACGTTATTTCCCTGACTGTCAACCGCCACAGTGACAGGCATGTCTTCAACGTCAAACTCGTAAATCGCTTCCATACCTAAGTCGGCAAACGCGACAACGCGGGACTTTTTAATAGCTTTAGAAACTAAATACGCAGCACCACCGACCGCCATTAAATAGACAGCTTTGTGCTCTTTAATGCTTTCTACGGTTTTGTCGCCGCGCTCAGACTTACCAATCATGCCAAGCAGGCCAGTTTGACCTAACATCATGTCGGTAAATTTATCCATACGGGTGGCTGTGGTTGGACCGGCTGGGCCTACGACTTCAGAACCTACAGCATCGACAGGACCGACGTAATAAATAAAACGATTTTTAAAATCGACGCCTTCTGGCAGCGCTTCGCCTTTCGCTAACATATCAGCGATACGTTTATGCGCCGCATCGCGCCCTGTCAACATTTTGCCCGACAGGAGCACAGTTTCACCTGCTTTCCACTCCAGCACATCTGCAGGAGTCACTGTATCCAAATTCACTCGGCGAACATTGTTGCCCAGCTCCCAGGTCACTTCTGGCCAATCTTCCAGCTTCGGAGGTGTCAACACCGCAGGGCCTGAACCATCTAAATGGAAGTGCACATGACGGGTCGCAGCACAGTTCGGGATCATCACCACTGGTTTTGACGCTGCATGAGTAGCGACAGATTTGATTTTTACATCCACCACTGTAGTTAAACCACCCAGGCCCTGAGCACCGATGCCCAGTTTATTGACCTTGTCGTACAGCTCAACCCGCAGTTTTTCGTCGGCTGTTTCAGCACCTTTTTCCAGTAAGTCCTGAATATCCACAGGCTCCATCAGGGCTTCTTTGGCAAGCACTGCTGCTTTTTCTGCCGTACCGCCAATACCTATACCTAACATGCCTGGTGGACACCAGCCAGCACCCATTTTCGGCAGCGTTTCCAGCACCCACTCCACCACTGAATCCGATGGATTGAGCATCACCATTTTGGTTTTGTTTTCGCTACCGCCGCCTTTAGCCGCAATAGCCACTTCCACATGATGACCCGGGATCATATCGATATGCACTACAGAAGGTGTGTTGTCCTGGGTATTTTTGCGGGCACCTGCAGGGTCAGCCACAATAGAGGCGCGCAGCGGATTATGTGGGTTCAGGTAAGCACGACGTGTACCTTCATCCACCATTTGCTGCACTGTCATATCGGTTTTATCCCATTTGACATCCATACCGATTTTAACAAAACAGGTGACAATACCTGTGTCCTGACAAATAGGTCTGTTGCCTTCAGCCGACATGCGGGAATTGATCAGGATTTGGGCTATAGCATCTTTGGCGGCCTGATTTTGTTCTTTGTGATAGGCCTTTTCAAGCGCCTGAACAAAATCCAGCGGGTGATAAAAAGAGATGTACTGCAACGCATCTTCGATGCTGTCGATAAAGTCTTGCTGGCGAATTACGGTCATGTTCTTTGTGCCCTTCTGTTTTCCCCGCCGCTGTTGAAACTGCAGCTTTATTGACTTCGATTTTCACCCCGCACGCATAGTGGCCTATGTTTCCGGGGATTCACTCGCTGTCGTTACGCTGAAATTCCAATAACTTAGGGTAACATTATCTTTTCTTGTGTTTTGGCCTCTGTCTGTTCTGCATCCAGACAAAGCGGCTTTTCCTGTGTTCAGGTTAACTAATATCAGTTGGGCTGATATCATACAGCGCAACAGATCCAGCGGCTAGTCAACAAGCGTATTTTTGCCGGAATTAGCCCGTTTTATGAGACGACTTATGTCACAGTTTTTGAAGTTAGATGCCAAAGTGCCGCATCTGCTGGAGTATTTTTCTGCCGTAGCTTCAGAGCCATGGGCCATGTTGCTCGACTCAGCGGCAAGTAATCACGTCAATAGCCGCTTTGATATTCTGGTGGCTCGCCCTGTCGCGACCCTTGTCTATCAGCAGGGTCAATTAATCCAAACCGAACGAGGCCAACCTCAGTTGTTGCAAATGGATCCTTTTGGCGCCTTGCAGCAACTTATCCATACTTATTTTCCGGATACCCCCACGTTATCAGACCATGCTGATTTACCTTTTATCGGCGGCGCTTTAGGTTATTTTGCTTATGACTTAGGCACAGTGATTGAACCCGTGCCACAAGCGACAGATGCAGGAACTTTGCTTCCTGATATGGCGGTTGGTATTTATCTCTGGGCCCTGATTTTAGATAAACAACAGCAACAACTGTGGTATGTCGATTACCGGGGCAATGCGGCTGCGCACTGGACAGAAAATGCAGCACTTTTTAATAATACAGCTGACATCACACCTTTTGAACTCACAACAAAATGGCAAGCTAATATGGATAAAACAAGCTACAGCCAGAAGTTTGACCAGGTACAAAACTATCTGAAAAGTGGTGACTGTTACCAAATTAATTTAGCTCAGCGTTTTGAAGCCAGTTACAGCGGTGATGAATGGCAGGCCTATTTAACCTTACGCAGTAAAAATGCCGCTCCTTTTTCGGCTTTTTTGCGTTTGCCCCAAGGCGCCGTATTAAGTTTGTCGCCAGAGCGCTTTTTACAGCTCAAAGCAGGTCAGGTAGAAACCAAGCCAATTAAAGGCACCAGACCACGTTTTGCTGATGCCCAGCTTGATAAGCAAAGTGCCGATGAGCTGCAAACAGCCCCGAAAGACAGGGCAGAAAATGTGATGATTGTCGATTTACTGCGTAACGATTTAGGCAAACACTGTGTACCAGGCTCGGTCAAAGTACCTGCTTTATTTGCCATCGAGTCGTTTCCCGCAGTGCATCATTTGGTCAGCACTATTACCGGTACTTTAAGCCCAAGTGCTGACGCTTGTGATTTGTTGCGCGGCGCTTTTCCGGGTGGATCTATTACTGGCGCTCCTAAAGTGCGTGCCATGCAGATCATTGCTGAGTTAGAACCCAATAGTCGCTCTGTGTATTGCGGTGCTGTAGGCTATATCAACAGCTGCGGTGATATGGACAGCAATATCGCTATCCGCACTTTAGTTATGGCGCAAGGCAAAGCTTACTGCTGGGCCGGAGGCGGTATAGTGGCCGACTCACAGGTCGATGCCGAATACGCAGAGACCTTCCATAAGGTCAATAAGATCCTGCCTTTGCTCACTGAAACAACATCAGCCTTGATGGGCTAACCATATGAACCGGCAGCAGTTTTTACAACGTTTTTTCCTTCAACCAGCCAAAGGCTCTGTGTTGTTGCAGATGGAAAAAAGTAAAGCTGCTGCTGTACTGGTTGTATTAAGAGAGTATCAAGGCGAATTGCAACTGCTACTGACCAAACGCAGTTCTGACTTACGCCACCATCCGGGCCAAATCAGTTTCCCCGGCGGTAAGATGGAGGCAAATGAGCAAAGCCATCAGGCCGCTTTGCGTGAAACTCATGAAGAAACCGGTATCACTCCAGAGCAACTGCAGTTGATTGGCCAGCTCCCCAGCTACGCCACAGGTACTGGCTTTTTAATTCAGCCCTGGATCGCCTTGTTAAACCAAGAGGCGGAACTCAAACTGCAAGCCTCTGAAGTAGAATCGGCCTTTTGGCTGCCTTTGTCTTTCGTACTGGACTCACAAAACATTCACAGTGAATATTTTGCTATGCATGGCCAGTCGCATCTGGTGCACTTTATGCCCTATGGCCCACATCTGATCTGGGGCGCAACAGCGGCTATCCTCTATTCGTTAAAACAACAACTGCATTTTTACTGACTGTAACAAAATCAGCACAGCACCGCGTACAGTTTCTGCTGTACTAAGCACCGACCAGTTACAAAGCGAGTTACGAAATTCATTTGCTTCCGTTAGAATGGCGCCCAGTTCTTATAACGAAAAGCAGACTCCAATGATTATTAGTGCTTTTGATATGTTTAGCATTGGTATAGGCCCATCCAGTTCTCACACTGTAGGCCCAATGCGTGCCGCAAAAAAATTCTGTGAAAACCTGCAAGCCATGGGTTTATTTGATCAAGTAACCAGCGTTAAAGCTGAACTCTTTGGCTCTTTAGGCCAAACCGGTATTGGTCACGGGACAGGCAAAGCTGTCATTTTAGGTTTGTCCGGTTTTTTACCGGAAAACATTAACCCGGATGCAATCCCCGCTTTATTAAAATCCGTCGATGACACTCAACAAATTCTGCTGGATCAAAAGCATTCCGTCGCGTTCCCACGCGAAGGCGCTATCGTCTTTCACCGTCGCAAAACTTTAAAAGAGCATTCCAACGGCATGGAGCTGATCGCTTATGCTGGTCATGAAGTGTTGTTCAGCGAAATTTATTTCTCGATAGGTGGCGGTTTTATTGTTAAAGCGGAAGATTTTGCCAAAGAAAAAGAAGCCGCCAGTCAGTTTGCCGCTGACAACCCACCGCCTTTCCCTTTTGAAAGCGGTGCCGAGCTGATGAAGCTATGTAAGGAAAACGGTTTATCCATTGCAGGTTTGATGATGGAAAACGAAAAAGTGCTGCGTAGCGAGCAACAAATTCAGCAGGAGCTGGGTAAAATCTGGCAAACCATGTATGACTGTGTGCAGCGTGGCATTCGAACCGAGGGAATTTTACCTGGCGGTTTAAAGGTCAAACGCCGCGCCCCTGCCCTGCATAAACGCTTGATGGCGGAAAAAAGCTCCGATCCATTGCAAGTGATGGACTGGGTGAATTTATTTGCCTTAGCGGTCAATGAAGAAAACGCCGCTGGAGGCCGTGTAGTGACAGCACCGACTAATGGTGCCGCAGGTATTATTCCGGCCGTCTTGATGTATTACGACAAATACATTCAGCCTGTGACGCCGGACATTTACTGCCGTTACCTGTTAACAGCGGCCGCTATTGGTATTTTATATAAGAAAAATGCCTCAATTTCAGGTGCTGAAGTCGGCTGTCAAGGTGAAGTGGGGGTCGCTTGCTCTATGGCTGCAGGTGCTTTAACTGAGATCCTCGGCGGCTCTGTCGATCACGTCGAAAACGCTGCAGAAATTGGTATGGAACATAACCTGGGTTTAACTTGCGACCCTGTCGGCGGTTTAGTGCAGGTACCTTGTATTGAACGTAACGCGATGGGTTCTATTAAAGCCATCAACGCCTCACGCTTAGCTTTGCGTGGTACGGGTGAGCACAAAGTCACTTTGGATAAAGTGATAAAAACCATGTGGGATACAGGCCGTGATATGCAAAGCAAATACAAAGAAACGTCGCGCGGTGGGTTAGCCGTCAATATCATCGAATGCTAAATCCCCTGCGTCCTTGAAGCTGCTGCTTCGTTGGCTGCATCCACTCGCCCCGGTCACATAGTCAGCTATGTTCCCGGGGTCTCGTTTTCTTGCCGCCTCGCTGCAACATCAATGACTTTGGGGATTAGTCTGGCGTCCTTGAAGCTGCTGCTTCGTTGGCTGCCCCCTGCTTTTAAAATAAGAGTCTCGCCCCGGTCACATAGTCAGCTATGCTCCCGGGGTCTCGTTTGCTTGCCGCCTCGCTGTAACATCAATGACTTTGGGGATTAGTCTGGCGTCCTTGAAGCTGCAGCTTCGTTGGCTGCCCCTGCTTTTAAAATAAAAGTCTCGCCCCGGTCACATAGTCAGCTATGCTCCCGGGGTCTCGTTTGCTTGCCGCCTCGCTGTAACATCAATGACGTTGGGGATGAGTCTGAGTCCTTGAAACCAGTGCTTCGTTGCCGGCATACCCCATAAAAAAACCGCCTTTCGGCGGTCTTTTATGGGTGATGTCATTTCTGCTGTGGTAACTCATCCACTGTATAGGTTGTATCTTCAGCCTTTTTACGTCTGAATACCCCTAAAAAGTCATCGAGTATCACATACAAAGCGGGGATCAGCAGTAAAGTGATCACTGTCGCAAACAAAATACCGTAGGCCAGTGAAACCGCCATAGGCACCACAATTTGCGCTTGTAAGCTTTTCTCAAGCACTATAGGCGCAAGACCTAAGAAGGTGGTTAAAGATGTCAGCATAATAGGCCTGAAACGTCTGGTGCCAGCTCCAACCACAGCCTCTTTTAATGGGATACCATTGCGGCGCGACTCATTGACAAAATCCACCATCACCAGCGAATCATTGACTACAACCCCAGCCAATGCAATCAAACCGAACAAGGACATAATGCTGACACTAAGGCCCAGCAACATATGACCTAAAATGGCACCAATTAAACCAAAAGGGATCACTGACATAATAATCAGCGGCTGAGTATAGGATTTCAGCGGTATAGCCAACAGCGCATAAATCACAAACAATGCCAGCAGGAAACCTAAGGCTAAGTCAGTCATGGCGTCTGCTTCTTCCAGACTGGCCCCTTCCAATGCCGTCTCAATGCCGTATTTTTCTGCAAGTTTCGGCAGCACTTTGTCCTGTAACTCCTTCGTGATCTTCATAGGTTCGGCTAACGCTTTATCTACTGAAGCACTAATAGTGACGGAACGCTCACCATCTACCCTGTTGATCGCAGAATAACTGGGCTGAGCTTTGTATTCAGCGACTTGAGAAAATGGCACTTCGGCACCTGAGGCAGTGCGGATTTTCATATTCTCCAGATTGCCAACTGAACGACGCTCTTCTTTCGGATAACGCACCATCACTTTGACTTCTTCGCCATCACGCTGGATACGCTGAGCTTCAGCACCGTAAAAACCGTAACGAACCTGAGTGGCCAGGTCAGACAAGGTAATACCCAAAGCTTCAGCCTGAGGCTTAATCTTCAGCACTATTTCGTCGTTGCCACCACTGATACTGTCCTCAATATCATAAACGCCCTGATAGGCGACCATAGCAGCTTTTAACTCTTCAGTAGCTAAACGCAACTGATCAAGCTCTTTGCTTTTTAGCTGGAATGAGATATCACCGCCACCACCGCCACTGGTGGAAGAGAAAATTTGTAGTGTTTTTATGCCTGCAATTTCCGGGATTTGCTCGCGCCATAACCGGACGAACTCGTTGGCATCTATGTTACGACCTTCACTTTTCTCCAGTTCAATCACCAGCTCACCACGAGTGTCTGATTCGGTAAAGGTCAAGCGGTGCTTCATCAGCCCCTCTTCTCCCTTCGCCACGATTTGCTCGTTAGTTTTGACCAAAGCCGCTTCCAACTGCTGCATGGCTTGCACTGTCGCCTGACCTGATGAGCCTTCCATCATAGTTAAATTGGCATTAATAAAGTCACTTGGGATATTAGGAAAGAATACCCAACGTACATGACCACCAGCCATTAAACCTATCATCAGCACCATCATGGCGAAAAAGCTGGTCGCCGTGATGTAGCGATACTCAATGCACCACGCAATCGCCCTTTTGTAACGACCATAAACGAAACTGTCCGTTGCCCCAGATACTTTAAGACGAACAAACTTAAGTCCATTGCTGCAGGCACGACCTAAGCTGTAAAAAATGCCATGGCGATCTGGATCCCAGGGCTTACTGTCCATTGCAATTAAATGCGCGGGCAAAATAAACTTGGATTCGACCATAGAAAACAGCAGACAGAGGATCACTACCCAGGCGATAGACTCCCAAATCGGTCCTTGAGGACCACCGACCATCAACATAGGAATAAAGGCAGCAATGGTGGTTAACACACCAAAAGTGGCAGGCATAGCCACACGCTGAGCGCCGCGGATCACGGTCTCGGCGGATTTGCCGTATTTTTCAATTTCCGTGTAAGCACTCTCGCCTATGATGATGGCGTCATCCACCAGTATGCCCAGCACCAGAATAAAACCAAACAGACTGATCATATTGATCGACACATCAAACATCGACAAAGGCATCAGCGCTATAGTGCCAAGGAAACAGACCGGAATACCCACCATCACCCAAAAAGCGACACGAAATTCCAGAAACAACGTCAGACTGATCAGCACCAGTAAAGCGCCCATCAGCATATTGTCCGTCATCAGATCCAGCCGACCTTGCAGGTAATAACTCGAGTCGCCCCAATAATCTATATTCATACTATCGGGTAAATCAGCCTTTTTCTTCCCGACGTAGTCTTTCACCGCAGCCGCAATTTTTAAGGTATTGTCCTCGCCTACCGCATCCACTTTAATCGACACAGAAGGTTTGCCGTTAAAGGTAGAGTAAGACTCCATCTCGACAAAACCATCGTTCACTTTGGCGATATCACCCAATAATAAACGGGTACCATCGGCTCTGTTGATCAGCACTATGTCGGCAAAGTCTTGTTGACGGTAGGCCTGGCCTTTGGCACGGAGTAAAATATTGCCATTATCCGCTTTAATAGAACCACCGGGTAAATCCACAGAACTGCCACGCACTGCAGTCACAATCTGGTTAAAGGTCAGGCCATATTCGCGTAGCTTATGCTCTGACACCTCGATGGAGACCTCGTAGTCCAAAGCCCCAACCACTTCCACTTTGCTAACACCAGGCAGTTTTTTCAGCTCGTCCCGCACATCTTTGGCAAATTCTTTTAAGCCGCGTTGGTCGGTATCGCCATAGACAGATAACCACAGCACATTGCTCTGGAATTTAGTGTTGTACACTACCGGACGTTCTGTTTGTTCGGGAAAAGATGAGATAGAGTCCACCTGCATCTTAATTTCGTTCATCACTTCCTGAATATCATATCCGGATTGAATTTCCACATTGACAGTGGCTAAACCTTCCACCGCATTAGAGCGGATTTTTTTAATTCCATTGAGACTTCGTAAGGATTCCTCAATTTTATCAACTATACCTTCTTCCACTTCCTGCGGCGCAGCCCCCAGATAAGCCACCCGAATGGTGACCTGCTCTAATTGAATCTCAGGGAAGGTTTGCTTTTTAATAGTGAATACACTGGCGATACCTGCCAGCAATAAAATAACCATCAATAAATTAGATGCCACGCTATTGCGGGCAAACCAGGCTAACCAGCCTTTATGGGTTTGATCCAATGGCTGCATTAGCGTTTCTCTCCGTTCTCAGTGGCCGCTATCGCTGTTTTCTCTTTTTCTGCATGATCGACTGCCGTATCAGCCGAGGTACGCAATGCCATACCTTCCAAAGGATTAGCAATAGCGGTCAGTACTAATTGTTCAGCAGAATCTAAGCCAGCACTGATATAAGCGTACTCTTCGTCCATCCGTTGTACGGTAACAGAGCGAATATGCAGCTTATTGTCTTTACTTATGGTCAGCACCTTTTGATCTGGCTTTAATAAGTGCCGCTCAACCAACACCAGATTGTCGCCTGATTTACCATCGATACGGGCTTTGACAAAACGGCCAAAACGCAATGGAGCCTGACCGTCTGATTTTAAACGATAAGGATCTTTGATTTCGGCTACAGCATAAATAACCCGATTTTCATCATCCAGCATGCCTTCAGTACGCACCAGTCTGGCCTGCCAGTTCAGTGGCTGTCCTGCCACCTCTGCCGATAACAACACTTCAGGTTGCTGCTGCTCTGAGGTGGTGAAACCAGGCATATTTAAATAGCCCACATCGTTATCTGACAAAGGCAAGCGGACTTCCGCCACTTCTGTGCCATAAATAGTGCCCAGGTTAAAACCACGGCTGATAAACTGGCCAATGTTGGCATTTTTAACTTTGACTATGCCATCGTAGGGAGCCCGTATTTCAGTACGAATTAAATTGCGGCGGGCGTTTTCAAGTTCAGCCTCAGCAGAACGCACATTCGCCAGTTCCTGTGCCAATTGGGGACGGCGTAAACCCAGTTCAGGAGCTTTACCTGCGCTGAACTCACTCCACTCCTTTGCCGCTACTTTACCTCGGGCTTTTTCTTCCTCTAATAACGCCTGAGCGCGGGCCAGATTCGCCTCGGCCAATTTAACCGCCGTTTGATAATCGTATTGCTCGACCTGGATCAATAAGTCTCCGGCGCGGAAAAATCCCCCTTCGATAAAGTTATCCGCTACTTTAACAATAACTCCATTTACTTCAGAGGTTAGGCTGGTGATCACTTTAGGCTGCACTGTTCCCTGAGACCAGACCTGATAAGTCAGGTTTTGTCGACTGACAGGTTTGACTTCAACAAACAAATCTTTACGTGTTTCTTTTTTTTGCTCTGGTGGTTTTTTTCCCGCAACCAGAGCTGAAGCAATAATTACAGCGCCCAGCACAATTAATACAGGAACCCCAGCTTTCACCCACTTACCCGCCATTTTTAGTCCTTTAGTCACAATACTGTCTGACTTTATCTTACCTTTGTGTACGCCAGAACTGTACCTGTAGATGTTAAGGTTTTTATTAGTCGCCAAAATCCGTAGTGCGTTATTTATTCTTTTCTGTTGCCTCTTTTTTCAGTCAGACCTTAAAACAAAGGCCTTGCAGCGGGGTTTGACCTGCTTCATCAGAAGTTCGGACAGAACCCAATGTGAAGTTTCGACATATTTAGTTACAACTTCAGTCTGTGTCTGGCAGATAAATAGCTAAATCATCTATACCCATTCCAGAAAGTTCTTTTGGGGACTTCTGTAGCTTCGTTATGGTGGAGATGACCAAGATTTGGTTGTTTTTTAGACACATCATTGTCATCACGATGCAATAGAGTGTGGTTTTAAACCTAAAGTAATTCAGGAAGGAAGCGGCTATGAGTATCAGTAAACAGTATTTAAAAACGAAACCCGTCTGCAAAGTCACTTTTACTTTTGCAGGTCATCAGTATCCGCAGGCTCAAACTGTCGCTTTGGCGGGAGACTTCAACAACTGGGATCCCGTAGCTGTGTTGATGAAAAAAACTAAAACGGGTGATTTTACTGCCAGTTTAAATCTGGACAAAGAGAAGCAGTATCAGTTCAGATATGTGGTAGATGGGCAAACCTGGCTGAATGATGAGCAAGCTGACGCTTATGTGCCAACTCAGGTCAGCTATGAGCAAAACTCAGTCGTGCAGTTGTAAAAACGAACAGGGAGCAGAGTAAAATCAAGCTCAACGGCTTCATTTTGCTCTGCTCCCCATTGATCAATTAACGTTTTTCCAGCACCAGACAACCTACGGAGTAGCCTGCTCCGAAGGAGCATAAAATGGCTTTTTCGCCGGATTGAATACCTTCTTTATGTTTATGAAAGGCGATAATAGAGCCTGCTGAGGCTGTATTGGCATAAGTATCCAACACCAGCGGAGCTTCTTCAGGCAAAGGATCTCTGCCTAAGATTTTCTTGGCCGCAAACAGATTCATATTAATATTGGCCTGATGCAACCATAAACGTTTTAGATCATCCGGATTTACAGCTAAACGCTGCATCTCATTTAAAATCACATCCGCTACTATCGGCAGTAATTCTTTAAACACCTTACGGCCTTGTTGTTTAAAAAACGGCGCTTCAGGATCAGTTTGCGGATGGCAATGTTCGGTATACCCCACATCACAACGGATATTATTAGAAAATTCAGTTTTTAAACTCATGCCGAGAATGCGATACGCATTCTCTGAAGTGACTGTATCTTCGGCTTCAATAATAGTAGCGGTGCAGACATCACCAAAAATAAAGTGGCTGTCGCGACTGGTGTAATTCACTTGGGGTGAGGCAAATTCAGGATTGACCACCAACACCACTTTGGCCATACCACCACGAATGGCATTCACCGCATTGCTAATAGCAAAAGTAGCGGATGAGCAAGCCACGTTCATATCAAAAGCATAACCTGTTGCGCCCAAAGCCTGTTGCAGTTCGATAGACAAAGCCGGATAAGGCCGCTGCATATTAGACGCAGCACAAATAACCAGATCGATATCTGCGGCCGTCTTACCGGCTTGTGTCATGGCCTCCTGCGCTGCAACTATCGCCATCTCCACCATTTCAGGGTGCTCGTCTTCGCCACGCTTAGGGAAAACCGGCATCATCACGGCTGGGTCTAAGATCCCCTCTTTGTGCAACACATGGCGGGATTTGATGCCTGAGGCTTTTTCAATAAATTCGCAGCTGGAATACTCCAGTGCAGCCAATTCGCCTGATGCAATCTCAGCAGCATATTGTGCGTTAAATAAATCGACATACTGATTAAAACTGGCCACTAACTCTTCGTTGGTGACAATTTCGGTGGGAGTAAACAGGCCTGAGCCGCTGATCAGCACATTTTTCATTCAGAATACCTTTGTCATAAATGCAACTTCTTTTGATGAGTTGCTACATTGGTGGCTATTCTAGCTTAATACGACCACGACCTGCCGAGATTTTTTATCCGCTCAAGGCTGCTGGATCACGACAGTGCTGGCGACTTTATCTTGTATCGCTTGTCGGTTTGGATCCCATAAAATCTGCGCAAACCCAATCAGTCCTGTTGCAAAACCTGCGCCGTAACCGCCTTGCCGGCTAAAGGAGGCCCACAAGGTCAAAGGCTGGTTATCCAGTTGCACCACACGAATACCAGTCAATAACTTGCCTATGGTCTGGCCGTTATTCCAACTGACAAAAAAGGTAAAATAAACCATAGCCCAACCATAACCCAGGCCAAAGTCGGCCAGTATGCCTTTGACCCATTTGATCAGGCTGTAATCTGAGTTTTTTAGCTTCTCCAAGATTGAAGAGGATTCTTCGTTGACAGCTTCAGTTGTAGTAACGACGGGCTCCGCAGCCACTACTTTGGGTTCTGTTACATACTGATCCAGTAAAGCACGTTTTTCAGCACCTTTAAGCTCAGTGATATCCAACACCTCATTCAGCAAATCTCTCTGGTGTTCAGTTCTGACTCCAGTCTCTTGCAGCTCAAGCGCCAGCTCTTTTATCTTGTCTTCGACGCATCTGTCATCACAGGCTTTGCTGGACAACTCTATCGACACTTTAGCCAGTTCAGCACCTGCATGCGGGGTTAAATTCATGTCTGAGGCTGAGGTCCTTTCCTGCTCCTGTTCTTGCACCAGCTGTGGCGCCCAGCTTAAAGTCCCCAGCATAGCCAGAGTTGCAAACACCATCAGCAACAGATGATTGCTGTTGTGGGTTTTGTATCTGTTCCAGCATAAATACAGCATAGTGGGTAACACAAATATCAGACTGGCCGATGCCAGACCGCTGATAATTAAGCCGTCTATACCCATGGCAACCCCACGACGCAGGGGTTTGGCCAAAGGCTGGCCTATCAGCTCATCAGCCACAAAAAAGGCATGAGGCGTGACTATTTGCCGAACTTCTTTTTTGGTCAGTTGATGGCCCGTCTCGTCGACAAAAGTGTCGGGCGCAACTTCTCTGATATCCTGATGGTCCGGCTGTTCGTGCTGCATTAAATTTTCCGTAAATGCCTGATGAATAAACCACTTTAATCAGTTCGTCTGGCCTTTTCAATGCCGCTTTGATAAATGCCGGATGGCGCCGCTTAAACCGTCTAGCGTCATGGCATACATCTGGTTTTGCATCAGTTTTTGCAGTATCTCAATGGAGTGATAATGGCTCCACCAGGCTTGCGGCTGTGGGTTGAGCCAGACTGCATTGGGAAAATGCGCCAACAAGCGTTTTAACCAGACTTCGCCGGATTCAGGGTTAAAATGCTCGACACTACCGCCCGGATAAGTAATTTCATAAGGGCCCATAGTGGCGTCCCCCACAAAAATGACTTTGTAGTCACTATGATAAGTCTGTAACAGTTGAGTAATAGACACCGCATCGGCACTACGTCTTTGATGAGTGCGCCATACCTGTTCGTACGGGCAGTTATGAAAGTAAAAAAACTCCAGATGCTTAAATTCAGTGCGGGCGGCAGCAAATAGCTGTTCGCATTCATGAATATAATCATCCATAGAGCCGCCTATATCAAAAAACATCAGCACTTTGACGGCATTATGCCGCTCCGCCTGAAACTTTAAATCCAGCCAGCCTGCTTGCTGAGCTGTGGCTTTAATAGTGCCGTTTAAGTCCAGTTCTGTGGCTTGTCCGGTACGGGCAAAACGCCGCAATTGTCGCAGTGCCAGCTGCATCGCTCTGTGATTCAGCTCAGCGTTCTGATCAAAATCTTTAAAATCACGCTTATCCCAAACTTTAACCGCCCGGCGCTGACCACTGCCCTGCTGTCCAACTCTAATACCTTCAGGGTGAAAGCCATAAGCACCAAAAGGGGAAGAACCGCCTGTGCCTATCCATTTATTGCCGCCTGCGTGTTTTTCCTGCTGCTCTTTTAAACGTTGCTTAAATTGCTCCAGCAACTGCTCCAGCCCACCTAAAGAAGCCAGTTTGGCCTTATCTTCGTCACTCAACTGCCGAATCAGTCCGGGCAACAGCCAGTGGTCAGGAATAAGCGAGGCTAAATCCAGACTTTCAACGCCTTCAAAATACTCTGCAAAAGCACGGTCAAATTTGTCGTACTGGCTTTCATCCTTGATCAGACACAAACGCGCCAGCAGATAAAAGTCATCTGTACTTGCAAATATAAGTTGCTGCTGCAGCGCCTTGAGTAAATCCAACAGCTCGGTGATGCTGGATTTCAGACCGTATTTTCGTAAAGTTAAAAAGAACGAAATCAGCATATCAACGGCCAGCGCGACGAGCCATAAAGGCCAGTTTTTCCAGCAAAGCGACATCTTGCTCATTTTTCAGTAAGGCGCCATACAACGGCATTAAACCGCCCTGGTGCTGTTTATCCTGCAATACCGAAGGCGCTATTTGTTCGGCCAACAAAAGTTTTAACCAATCCAGTAACTCAGAGGTTGACGGCTTTTTCTTCAAAGCGTCTACCGCCCTTAAGTCAAAAAACACCTCTAACGCGGCTGTTAATAACTCGGCCTGTAGTTTAGGAAAATGCGCCAGCACTATTTGAGTTAAGGTGTCTTTGTCCGGAAAGCGGATGTAGTGGAAAAAGCATCGACGAAGAAAAGCGTCTGGCAATTCCTTCTCGTTGTTGGAGGTGATCACTACTATTGGTCGTTGTTTTGCAGTGATACGTTCTCCTGTTTCGTAGACATCAAAGGACATCCGATCGAGCTCATGCAATAAATCGTTAGGGAATTCAATATCAGCTTTGTCAATTTCATCAATCAGCAACACAGGGCGTTGTTCTGCGGTAAAAGCAGTCCAGAGTTTACCCGGTTTGATGTAGTTGCTGATGTTGGCAACCCGCTCACTGCCCAATTGGCCATCACGCAAACGCGATACTGCATCGTATTCATACAAACCTTGCTGAGCTTTACTGGTGGATTTGATTTGCCAGTTAATCAAATCAGTGCCTAAGCTTGCGGCTAATTCTTCTGCTAAGCGGGTTTTGCCAGTACCAGGTTCACCTTTGATCAATAAAGGTTTTTCTAAGGTCACTGCAGCGTTAACGGCCAGTGCCAATTCAGGAGATAAAATATAGTGTTCTGTGCTTTGGAAAATCATCTGTGATTACTTCTTTTTTAAAGGACAGGCTTAAGATGGGAATATCTTATATCAAATCTTTTCTTTCGTTTTAACAAGGCGCGGGTATTCTTATACCCATTCATCAAACCCTGAAGGTTTTTTATTATGTCAAAGATCTATGAAGATAACTCACTCTCTATTGGTAACACGCCGCTGGTGCGCTTAAAGCGTGTCACTTCAGGTGCCAATGTATTCGCCAAAATCGAGTCCCGTAACCCTAGTTTTTCTGTGAAATGTCGTTTGGGTGCGGCGTTAATTTGGGATGCGGAGAAAAAAGGTCTGTTAGGTCCAGGTAAAGAAATTATCGAACCTACGTCTGGTAATACAGGTATAGCTCTGGCTTTTGTTGCTGCCAGCCGTGGTTATGCTTTAACTCTGACCATGCCTGCGACCATGAGCTTAGAGCGCCGCAAGCTGCTGAAAGCTTTAGGTGCCAATTTAGTGCTGACTGAAGGCGCGAAAGGCATGAAAGGCGCTATTGAAAAAGCCAAAGAAATTCTGGCATCAGAGCCGGATAAATATGTGTTGTTACAGCAGTTCGAAAATCCGGCCAACCCACAAATTCACTTTGACACTACAGGCCCAGAGATCTGGAACGACACAGATGGCAAGGTTGATATCTTCGTGGCTGGTGTAGGCACAGGCGGTACTATTACCGGTGTCAGCCGTTATATTAAACAGGAGAAAAAACACCCGCTGATTAGCGTGGCAGTGGAACCTGTGGATTCACCGGTGATTACTCAGGCGCTGGCTGGTCAGGAAATTAAACCTGGTCCACATAAAATTCAGGGTATAGGCGCAGGTTTTATTCCGGGCAACCTGGATTTATCCGTCATTGATGCGGTAGAAACTGTCAGTAATGACGATGCCATTGCAATGGCGCATCGTCTGATGAAAGAAGAAGGTATTCTGGCAGGCATTTCTTCAGGTGCAGCAGTCGTTGCAGCCAAACGTCTGGCAGAAAAACCAGAAAATGCTGGTAAAAACATTGTGGTGATCATTCCAAGCTCCACAGAACGTTATTTATCAAGCGCGCTCTTTGCCGACTTCTTCACTGAAAGCGAATTACAAGCTTAATCAAGTATTTAGAACTATAAAAAGGCTACTTCTGTGGCCTTTTTCTTTACTTTTGCTACGGAGTTCCCCAGACTGTAGGTTGTTTATTTCATTTGGGTAAAACGAATGCAAAAAATTTTAGCACTACTTTTTTCATTGCTGCTGTTCGCCTGCTCTGAAGATGGTCCCAAAGTAAATGCCGATTTAGGCTCACCCGAATTTGCTGCCGGTGAGTTTTTTCATTCGTTGTACACTACTAAAGATTTAGAGCGTGCCAAAGCGCTGAGCACAGAATCTTACGCCCGTATTCTGGATGCGTACGGCAATACCAGAGGCGTGGTACGCACCTTATACAACATGAGTTTTGATGAAGTGGCGATCAGCATTGACCGCACCGGCAAAAACCTGCGTGAGCAATATGGTAACCATGCCGAAATCACTATGTTGTTTGAAGGCAAAAGCAACGGCAATAAAAAAATAGAGCTGCGCATTGTTAAAATGGTAAAAGAAGATGGCCGCTGGCTGGTGGAAGGGGTCAAACCCAATCCTTATTCACGAACAGACGTCTGATAACCTTCTGACGTGAAGCTGCAGCATAGTTGACTTCAGGCTATAGCCCCAGTCACAGAGCTAAACTCTGCTGCTGGGGTCTCAATCACTTGCCGCCTCCCTGCAGCTTCAACCAATGTGGCTATGCTGCAGGTTACCCTCTAAAAAACTGCTGGATCACCTTTTGACAATCTGGTCCTTGTAATAAACGACTAAAATCCACCAGCTCCAGCGCTATCGTCTGTTGTACAGCACCGCCTGCTTTCATCAGTCTTTTACTGCTTTGCACCGCATCTGTTGGTAAGGCTGCCAGCTTCCTCGCCTTATTCAGGGCAAACTCCAGCACCTCTTCTTTTGCCACCAATTGATTTACCAAACCTATACGCCAGGCTTCATTGCCATCTATAGCCTCTGATAGCAATAACAGACTGCTGGCACGCTGGTGGCCAATCAGCAGAGGCAACAACAGGCTCGACCCCGCTTCAGGACATAAACCCAACTGGGTAAAAGGTAACTGAAAACGGCAATCAGCAGTGCTGTAGACCAAATCACAATGCAGCAACACCGTAGTACCAATACCTATCGCCAAACCTGCCACAGCAGCGACTACAGGTTTTGGAAACTTCGCCATTTCATACAAAAACATCACTGTTGGATGAGTGTCATTGAGCTCACCACTTTGTAGAAAATCTGCTAAATCATTGCCCGAGGAAAAACACTCTGCAGAGCCTTGCAACAGAACGACCTTGACCGCATCATCCTGCGCCGCTTGCTGCAATTGCTGCACCAGTTGCTGATACATCTGCTTGTTCAGCGCATTTTTTTTATCCGGCCTGTTCAGAGTCAGGCTTAACACGCCATCCTCTGTCGATACTTTAATACTCATGTCCTGATCCTTTTTGCTTACTGACCCGCTGCAATGCCTTCACGCCTTGGATCGGCAGCACCTTCCAAACGGTCTTTTTTAATCTCTACAGCATGAATACCGCTATTTAAATCGGCTAATTTCGGTTGGTATCCCAGTTCTAACAATGCCGGCACCAGCTGGCTTAAGTTGGTATTTTGCTCCAGCACTAAGCCATCATTTCTGTGAGTAAAACGTGGTAAGTTGGCTGCTTGTTGCGCATCCATGTCCCAGTCAAGCACAGCTACCAGATTTTGTGCTACGTAGTTAATAATGCGGCTGCCACCCGGTGAGCCTGTGATGTAGACCAAGCTGCCGTCTTTATCAAACACCATCATAGGAGCCATTGAAGAGCGAGGTCTTTTCTTCGCTTCTACTCTGTTGGCCACCCAATAACCATCTACTTTTGCTTGCAATGAAAAATCGGTTAGCTGATTATTCAGTAAATAACCATTCACAAATAGTCCTGAGCCAAAAGCATTTTCAATGCTGGTGGTCATACTCACTGCATTGCCTTTACTGTCCACTACAGATAAATGGCTGGTGTTAGCAAATTCAATGGCGTTGCCTGATGCCAAAGGTTCGGCGCCTTGCGGCTGACCAGCGACAGCTGCAGCGCCTTCAGGAGCAGTCAATAAGCCAGCTCTTTGCTTCAGATAATCCGCTGCCAGCAAGCCCTGAACCGGCACTTTGACAAAATCCGGATCAGCCGCAAAACGTTCTCTGTCGGCAAAAGCTAATTTACCGGCCTGACTGATCAGATGAATAGCTTCTAACGAATTGGGTTTGAGTTTCGCCAGAGGGTAATGTGACAACATCCCCATCATTTGCAGTACAGCTAATCCCCCTGAGCTTGGCGGTGCCATGCTGCAAATTTTAAACTCCCGGTAGGGAATACAAAGCGGCTCACGCTGTTTTGGCTGATACGCCGTTACATCAGCAAGGGTGATATTGCCAGCATTCACCGTGGCCTGCTGCACAGCTTCAACTAAAGCTTTTGCATTATCGCCCTGATAAAAAGCCTGACTGCCCTGTTTGGCAATTTTTTTCAGTAAGGCCGCGTAGTCGGGGTTTTTACGCACAAAACCTGCTGGCAACCACTGACCTTCGGTTTTGAAATAGGCGGCACTTAAGGCAAATTTATCCAGCCCCGGATTCCAATTGGCTTTAAGTAAACCCGCTAATCGGGGCGATACCGTAAAACCCTGCTCCGCAATTTCAATAGCCGGAGTAAAAAGTTCGGCCCATGGCAGTACACCATGCTGTTGATGCGCGAGCTCCAATGCCTTGATCACCCCAGGCACACCCACAGATTTACCACCAACAAAAGCCTCACGCCAGCTCATCAGCTTGCCGTTTTGCATGAATAAATCAGGTCCGGCGGCCGCAGGTGCAGTTTCACGGCCATCAATAGAAGTTAAGCTGTTTTTTTGTTTATCCCAGTGCAGTAAAAATAATCCACCACCAATACCTGAACTTTGTGGCTCCACCAGGCCCAGCACCAGTTGCATGGCTATAGCTGCATCGGCCGCACTGCCCCCTTTAGCAAGGATCTGTTCGCCAGCTTTTACCGCCAAAGGATTTGCAGCAGAGGCCATATAGTGCCTGGCTATGACCAGTTGTTTTTGTTCTATAGCCGTAGTGGCTTCAGGATCAGTAATAGCGGCAAATAAAGCGGAGCTACTAAACAGCAAGGTCGCTGCCAGAGCCCAACATTTGGGTTTCATTGTTATCATTGTTTTTCCTACCTACGACAGACCTTCACCTTACCTAGTCGGGCCAGTTGGATCAATGACTGAAGCTGTTTTTCACGTTAAAAACCTTGACCTGAAGCGACGAATGCTTTTGCATAGCAGCAGTTTGATCAAGCACATGATGGTACTGATGAATTTTCGCGCATTGTCTTCTTTCCAGTTCGGCCTGCTGGCTTTTTTTTTGCTACTGGTCGCCCTGCATTTTCTGCCTGAACAGTTGCGCTCTGTGCTGGAATACCACAGAGCTCAGCCGGAACAAATCTGGCGCGCTTTGACTGGCCATTTGCTGCACAGCAACCATTGGCATTTAGCAATGAATCTGGCGGCTTTGGTGTTGACGCTGATGCTGCATCAGCTTTACTACAGCCTCAAATCCTTTACCTTGCTGCTGATCTTTGGTTGTCTGGGTATTAGTGTTCTTTTGTATCTGCTAAGCCCTGATATTCAAATTTATGTCGGTTTATCTGGCTGGTTACACTGTTTTATTACTGTGGGAGCGCTGCTTGATATCAACCATAAAATTCAATCCGGCTGGCTTATTTTATTCGGCGTATTTGCCAAAGTAGCTTATGAGCACTACCAGGGGCCAGATGCAGAACTGGCCGCTTTGATAGAGGCGAATGTAGCGATAGACGCTCATTTGTATGGGGTGGTCTGTGGTTTGCTACTTGGCCTGCTGTTTGTGCGTCTGATTAACACAACGCCTTTAAAAAATCAGCCTCAGCTTTAAAATGCATCAACTCACCGCTTTGTGGATGAGTAAACTCAAGTTCAGCAGCATGCAACATTAAACGACTGCTTTGTTGGTGCTGCGCGGGCTTTGCATAAAAAGGATCACCTAAAATTGCGTGCCCTATGCTTTGCATATGCAGCCGTAATTGGTGTGATCGCCCTGTCACTGGCTCCAATTGCACCAAAGAGGCCTGATGTTCAGGTAATTCTTTCAGCACCTTATAGTGAGTCACCGAGGCTTTACCATCCGAACTGATTTTATACAAAGGCCTGTTGTCCGGATCTGCAGCTATGGCTTTATCAACAGTACCAACGGGAGGATATGGCACACCTGAAACCACAGCCTGATAGAGCTTTTTTGTCCCCCGGCTTTGGAACTCTTTACTGATGGTCGATAAGGCTTTTTTAGTCAGAGGCAATACTAATAAACCTGAGGTGTCATAATCCAGCCGATGTACCACAGCAGCATTTGGAAACTCCTGCTGGACACGGCTTATCAGGCAATCCTGATTTTGTGGGTGGCGACCTGGCACAGTGAGCAAATGCGCAGGTTTATTCACTACCAACAGGAATTCGTCCTGATACAGCAAAGTCCAGGCCTCTTTTGTGGCGGGTAAAATCGCCAAATCATCAATAGCAGTTTTCATCGACCAAATAACTAGATACAAAGTGAAGGCTAGTATGCCAGAATTGGGGCTATAACTGCAGTAGCTAATCTGTACTAACCATCTGTATGAATAAGAGTAAGTGGATGCAACGGCCTTTTGTGTATAACCCACCAACTAATCCCGTGCTGGATATTTTGTATCTGGATAAAGACATCTTGGTTGTAAACAAGCCCAGTGGTTTATTAACCAATCCTGGCCGCAGCGCAGAGATGCAGGATTGCCTGTTAAGCAGGGTGCAGCAGCAGTTTCCATTAGCCCAACTGGTGCATCGCCTTGATATGAGTACCTCAGGTTTAGTGGTCTTCGCCCTTCGTCGTAAAGCTGAAGCTGCGTTAAAACAGCAGTTTGCCTCGCGCTCTGTGAAAAAAATCTATCGCGCCCGGGTCTGGGGTCAGATAGCTGAACAAGGTATGGTCAACGCACCATTGCTTGCGGATCCAACTCAGCCGCCGCTACAAAAAATCTGTCAGAAAACCGGTAAAGCTGCGCTTACCTATTTTCAGCGGTTAAGTTTTGACGGTCAAAGCAGTTTAGTGGAACTCAGACCTGTGACTGGACGTTCGCATCAGTTGCGGGTGCATATGCAAAGCCTGGGGCATCCGATTTTAGGCGATGCTTTTTATGCGCATGACGAAGCATATGCCGCTGCGCCGCGTTTATTATTGCAAGCCTTGTGTTTAGAAGTGTATCAGCCTTATTCATCGCAATTATTACGCTTTGAACTTGAACCAGATTTTGATTAAGTAAAAATGGGGTCAACTGACCCCATTTTCATTGGTATTGCTCTGTTACAGCTCTTGTTCAAATAAACGGAAGATGCGTTTGTACTCATCCAGCCAGCTGCTTGGCTGACGGAAACCATGTGGCTCGACCGGATAAATTGCTGTCTCAAAATTAGCATTTTCATGCTCAATTAAACGCTGTACCACCCGCACTACATCCTGAAAAAACACGTTGTCATCAACCATAGGCGCATTGATCAACAGTTTGCCTTTTAAACCTTCAGTAAAGTAAATAGGCGAGCTACGACGATACGCTATAGGGTCAACATCTGGTGTGTTCAGAATATTTGAGGTGTAACCATGGTTGTAATAAGCCCAATCGCTGACAGGACGAAGTGCTGCACCGGCTTTAAACAGATCCGGTTGGGTAAACAGCGCCATAAAGGTCATAAAGCCGCCATAAGACCCACCATAAGTACCAATACGTTTTTCATCTACATGAGCATTGGCCACCAGGTATTTCACACCATCCACTAAATCCTGAGTCTCAGGCGTCCCCATTTGACGGTAAATAGCGGTACGCCAGTCACGGCCATAGCCTTTTGAGGCACGGTAATCCATATCCAGAACCACATACCCTTTTTGGATCAGCAGGTTATGGAACAAATATTCACGGAAATAACCAGACCACCCCAAATCACTGTTTTGCAGATACCCTGCACCGTGGTTAAAAATCACGGCACGGCGTTTTTCGCCTTGCTGATAATCTTTAGGCAAGTAGAGTTTGGCAAATACCGGTTGTTTACCATGACTGGACGGAACTGCAACAACTTGTGGTGCCGCCAGATTTAGTGCGGTCAGTTCTTTAGATACGGTATAGGTTAACCGAGTCACTTTCGCTTTAGGTTTGTTGTCCATCAGGTACAACTCTGGTGGTGTTACAGAGTTAGACCAGGTCAGCAGCAGCTTGTTTTCATCCGGCGATAACTGGTAATCGGCCGAGCCTTTTAAAGCCGTCATCTGTTCCAGTTGACCGTTATTTAACGCCACACGATAAATTTCATAAATACCAGGATGGCTGACGTTACCTTTGAAATACAGGTACTGATCGTTTTTCGATAGATGCGGGTTGCTGACTTCAAAAGTACCGGCCGTCAGTTTTTTCGCATCGCCATTTAAAGCTTTGACATACAAATGCGCATAACCTGACTCTTCGGACAGGTAATACAAGGTCTCTTTCTGGCTTAACCAGCCAAAGTCGTTAAAGCTGTAGTTGATCCAGGCCTCGTCATGCAAACGGTGCTGACTCACCAGTCTCTTCCTGGCAAAATCGACAGTCGCCAGCCAGCGGTCTTTGTTGTCCCAGGCTTTGAGCATTACGGCAACCTGTGAACCTGAGTTATGCCACTGAATAGCGGACTGGTTCCAGCTCCAATCATTAATCAGCTCAATAGCACGAGGCGCCTTCTTCGACTGATAGGTTTTGCCTTGTGCTTTGGCATTTTCAGCTTTTACCGCCGCTAATACATCTTCATCAAAGCCAGGCAAGGTATCAAACTTCAGTTCTGTGGCTTGTTGAGTTTTGACATCCACTAAAAACAGCTGATGAGATTGAGGTTTCTGATCCGCCACACGACGACGCACCTCCTCTGCTGCGATCTGGCCTGAGGCCGTAATGTAGTTTGGCATAATGTCGGTTTTATCACGCCATTCAGCTTTGTCCGCGAGCGCAACCAAAAGCATATCGCCTTTAGGTGACAAACTGGCTGAAGCTATACGCTTGGTTTTATCCAAATACACCGCAGGTTGTGCCAGAGCCTGATTTTGGCTAGTTAGTAATTGCTGCTGTTCAAATTTCTCTGTTTTGTTTTTATGGGTCAGCGCAATAAACTCTATCAGCTTGTGTTGCTCCTGAGCCATATAAGTGTCTGGCACTTTGGGGGCAGCTGGCTTCTCAGCATTTTTTAAACTAACAAGTTCAGTCAATGCGCCTGTATTCAAATCAAGCACCTGATAAGTCCAGCCTGAACGGAAGACCAGTCGACCATCAGCTAAAAACTGTACTTCATCATAACGGGTCGAACTGCGCGTCACCTGGGTTAACTTGCCCTGATGCTTTACAAATACATTCCCTTCAAACAAGTAAGCCAGCGACTTACCATCCTGACTATAAACAGTCCGTGCTGACCCCATTAAATGCCAGTCGGCCATAGGTACAGTGGTAGTGACAGCACCCTGCTCTGCCTTTACGCTGTACCAGTCACGGATTTCAGAGCCCTGGCGTTTTTGCTGAAAATACAACTGACTGTTGTTATCGGCCCAAAAAGCACCTTCAGCAGGACGACCCAACCAGTCCGGATCTGCCATGATCTGTTCCAGAGTCAAAGGCGCATGAGCCGGATTTTCCGGGG
This sequence comes from Rheinheimera tangshanensis, assembly GCF_014645135.1. Taxonomy (GTDB): domain Bacteria; phylum Pseudomonadota; class Gammaproteobacteria; order Enterobacterales; family Alteromonadaceae; genus Pararheinheimera; species Pararheinheimera tangshanensis. The sequence goes on along the minus strand of NZ_BMLH01000003.1, from coordinate 318,807 downwards.
CTTTGACGCTAACAGGACTGAGTTGATAAGTTTGAGGTTCCGCTGCCACAGCAGAACCTATGACACTTGCTGCGACAAAAGCCGCTATTAACCATGGTTTTGTTTTCATTGATGTTCTTTTTTAGTGGTGGTTGTCAGCTCTTTATACAAAGAAACGTATCAAAGACCAAGAGCAGTCGGCGGCTGTTAGGTTTAATGGTGGCTGGCAGGCGATGAGCGGTGTTAAAGAATGAGGGATGAAGCCTGTGAAACATTTCACAGGCTTATCAACTAAGCGTATCTAGTTCATCCTGAACCACCAGAAAAGCCCGGCGCCAATCAACACCAGCAGCAGGATCAACAGACTGCCCCAGGGGCGTTTTTTCTCCGCAAAAGGGTCGGTTAAACTACGTTTCGCCCCAGCTGGTAAACGGGCTAAGCCAGTTAAAGCGGCGCCAAAAGGTACATTAATTTTTGCTCTGGTATTCACAGCCCAGCCATTGGCATCCAACAGCGGTCCCAGATTACGCCGGCGTAAAGTTAAAAACGCCATCAACATGGAAGGCCCTGAAATCAGTAACAATACCCCCAATATCACCAATGGAATTTGCCACCATAACAAGGAGAACAATCCCGACATGACCGCCGCAAGGGCTGTACCAATAGCACCAACGGCCAACCCCATAGCCGCAAAGATACCGGCAAATTTGGCAATATCAAAACCAGCTACAGCAGCTGGCGCCGCAGGCGCTGCTGGTGTGGGTGCGGCAGCAACAGTAGTCACTCCAGTGGTAGTTTTAGCTTCAATATCTTTATCACGCGACGCGGCGAACTTTTGCAGCTGAGCTTCAATAAAAGCCGCTACTCGTTTATAAGGTGACCAGAAGGCTTGACCAATACTGACAGGCTGAACCACCACTTTAGTGACCATAGCTCGCCAATCACGGCCTTGTCTGTCATAAAATACACCATTGCGACCGGGCACCATCAACTCATCAACATCCCCTCCAGTCAGTGCCGCTACTATGTGTAAAGGCGCTTCACCTTGTCTCTCACAGGTGCAATACACCAGATAACAACCACTAAAAGGCGCCATAGTCGCATGACGTGCCATATCTGAGACTTTGAGTACCAGCTCACAACTGCGTTGATCCAGATACAAAGTACCGATCTGAAAAATAGCTTTGTGTTTACTCTGATAAAAGTCGCTTAAAGAGACGAAATTACGCAGCAAAGTGACTAAATCTCGCTGATAACGCACCAGACGTTCTACTGCATCCACATTATCTGCGAAAGTAGAAGCTGCAATATCTTGTGCTATCAAAGCTTCAAGCCGTTCTTTGCCATCACCTGAGACTATAGCCTGCAAACGATCCAACTCCAGTTGGTGCACTTTGGTGTCGGGCTTAGCGGCCTGCCACGCACACCATGGTTCTAACTGTTCGCAGATCTGCTGCCACTGCTCTGCAGTCAAGTGCCCGGCTTTGTGTTTGCCTTTTGCCGCTAATAAAGGTTCAACCACCCTTTGTTTAAACTCTGTGATAGCAGAGGTCCAGGCCGGGTTAATGCCTTCTCCCAAAGGCAAAGGCGACCCTGCTGTAACAGCAGCTAAAGGTAAAGCTGCCACATCTGCATCAGCACTACTGATGGCTTTATTACTTAAAACGTCATAGACAGCAACTGCAGGATTGAGAGCATCCGCAGCGCGATGGTCAAAAGCGGCCAATTGGCAACGAACAAAAAAGTCATCTACTTTGGCTTTCACAGCGTCAAAAGCAGCCACTGCCGCTGCCATGTTATCACCCAGAGGACAAAACTGCGGATCATCAGAGCCTCCTGCCGCATGCCACTGCACCACAGCCTCAACTTGCTGATAAAAGGCATTTAAACTATCGCTGTGAATACCTTCACCGCCACTGCGATCCGGCTGTCCACCCTGAGTTTGAATAATTTCAGTAATAAGTTGCGCTAATTCAGCATCGGCAGTCAATTCAGCCATGACTACGCCATCCCCATTAAAATGATGAGGAGAAAACAGCAGCGTCATATCGGCCAAATCCGAAACCTGCAACGCATCAGCGTCAGTTTTACCCACAATTTCCAGTACCCGAAGTGCCGCTGCTCTGAGGTTCGCACCTTCAGCATCCTGATCATGGATAGCGGCCAGTGGTAAGCCCGGCGCCTGAAACATAATGTCCGCGTCCTGCAAACGCTCACAGCACCAGCGCACCGCAGCCAGAATTTCAGGTACACGGATTTGACCGTCACCATCGGTATCTAATAAGGCTGCAGTGCGGTTATCAAATTCAAGGCCAGTGGTAGGGCAATTCAGGACTGTCCAGAGTTTTGGATCCAGTTCATGCAAGTGCTGCAAGTCTGCTGCAGAATCCAAAGCTACCTGGTCAAAACCACCGGAACGAAAAAAACGCCATTTATGTTGAGACTGAAGTGTTGCCAAAGTTTGCTCTCCCTGAGGCATAAGTTTCACCTAGCATAATTCACAGACGAGTCATATACCAAACTCTAAGTAGAGAAAGTCTATAAAAAACAATAGAAAAGTGGATGTAAAAAAGGCCCCTTGAGTAAAGTGGCCAAAGCTTGCGGGAACGAAAACGGCTTGATGGGTTAACTATGCAACTATCAGGCTGCTACAGCTGGCGCTAACTCAGCAATACGAGCTTTTGCTGCAGTCAAGGCTTTTTCCGCGCTTTCAGGCCCCATATTTAAGCCTTCAGCATAAATAAAGTTTAAATCTTTTAAACCGATGAAATTCAGGAAAGCGCTGACAAAGGGCGTTTGTGAATCCATCGCTGTCCCCTGATAAAAACCACCACGAGTTGCGAAAATAAACACTGGTTTGTCTTGCAACAGACCTATTGGGCCTGTTTCGGTGTATTTAAAGGTGATGCCAGCACGAGCCAGTCTGTCAAAGTAAGCTTTTAACTGGCTTGGCACACCGAAGTTGTACATAGGTACGCCGATCACAATGGCATCAGCCTTTTGAATTTGAGCTATGGCGTTATCCGACAAGGCTGCTAAAGCTTTTTGCTCATCAGAACGATCAGACTCAGGTGTCATCCAAGCCCCCATTTCTGCCATAGTTAAATGAGGATAGCTGTCTTGTACCAAATCCAGTGTTTCTGTGCTGAAACCTGCAGGTAAAGATGCTAAAAACTGTTGGCTTAATTGTGTTGATTGGCCTTTGTCGCCGCTGATAGAACTGTTAATTACTAATACATGTGCCATGGTAGTTACTCCTGTCTGGTGAATAACAGCAGAATAACTTTAATTTTTTAGATAAAAAATCAGAATAAATCAGACAAATCTTTCTATTTTTTAAACCAATCTAAAACTAAATCTTCAGCGTAAAAGTTTGCATCTACTAAACGATACAGACAGGATTGGAATAATGTTGGATCCAACATCAGTTCAAAGGCATGATGGTAGTACTTATCAGAGGCCCAGTATTCAAGGATCTATGTCAGTTCAACCACAAGACAATGCGCAGTGGGAACAAGCTTTAACTTTTATTGCAGTAGACCGCGATAAACAAGCCTACTCGCAATTATTCAGCTACTTTGCACCACGGCTAAAAGCCTTTGGTTTGAAAATGTTCGGCAACGAACAACAAGCGATGGAGATGGTGCAGGATACCATGCTGAACGTATGGCAAAAAGCCCGGTTATTTGACGCAAGTCGCGGCTGTGCCTCCACCTGGATTTTTACCATAGCCCGTAATGTACGTTTTGATATGTTACGTAAAAAACAAAGCCGCAAAGACGAATTGAGTGCGGACGATTTGTTTTTTGACGGTGACTACCCAGAACAGGAAGGCACAGATAGCAACGAATGGGATTTATGGTTGCTGGCTGAAAAAGTAGCTCCCCACTTTGCAAAGCTGCCTCCGGCACAACGTGACGTGATGGAAAAAGTGTATTTAGAAGAGAAATCGCACCAGGAAGTATCGGAAGAGCTGGCTATACCTTTGGGAACAGTCAAGTCACGTATTCGCCTTGCGTTAGACAGATTAAGAGAGGCTATTGATGATCCACGCAGTTAAACATCACCCGGCTCTGGAATTGCTGGAACAATACATCGAAGCCAGTCTGGCTCCGGAATTGAGCCTGGCGATAGCTGCGCACCTGGATTTATGTCCGCATTGCCAGCGCATAAAAATGGATTTGGAAGCTGAGGCTGGAACCGCACTTGCCAGCTTACCTGAAGAACAAGCTGCAGAAACAGAGTGGCAGCAGATGCTGGACTTTATCACGGCGCAACCAGAAGTTGTGGCCCAGATGCAACAGCGGCAGCCCTTTGCACTGCAAATTCAAAACAGTGAAATATTAGTACCGGCGTCGCTAAAACCTTTGTTGCACAATAAGTTAAAGTGGCTTAATTTGGGTGGGATCAGTACAGCAAAACTCGCAGGCGAAGACCAGCACAATGTGTCCTTGTTGTATATTCGCAAAGACAGCGAAGTACCACAGCATACACACCTTGGTTTGGAAATTACCTTAGTACTGAAAGGTAAAATCTATGACGAGTCGGGTTGTTATGGCGAAGGTGACTTATTGATAAATACACCGGACCATACACATACTCCACGTACCATGAGCGAAGATTGTTTGTGTTTGTCAGTGTTAACTGCGCCACTGAAGTTTAAAAAAGGCTTAACCCGCCTATTAAACCCATTGCAGCATCTGTTTTATTAAATAAATTGCGGCTTCCAACGACAAAGGGGCTCACCTAAAGTAGTTGGAGTTGCAGCGAGGCGACAAGGGATTGAGACCCCAGGAGCATAGTTTACCTATGCGACTGGGGCGAAAGCTCGAAGTCAACAAAGCTGCGGCTTCAAATACGAAGGGTAATCAGGCTAATAGCGCGACTCCACCCTTTAAATTAAACACCAAATCAAACCCAGCTCTATTCAGCACTTTTGCTGCCAATAAACTACGATTACCAGAACGGCAGACCAGCAACAAGGGCTGAGGGGTAGCAGTCTGTTGCTCGGTAACCTGCTGCACCAGTGCAGATAAAGGAACTTCCTTACAGACTAAATCAGGTAAGTACACAGACAAAGCACCTGCGGCTTGTTCATGGGGTTCACGCACGTCCCAGATTTGTAAGTTGGGGTGCTGTTGTATCAAGGCAGCGATCTGATGTTTATCAATCACAGCGGTCGCATCAGAAGCACAGACTTCCACTACCCCACAAAAATGCCCGGCCTGTTGTTGCAACCATTGTGTCTGACGCTGTAAATCGCTTAACCACAACTCTGGTGTAGCTTCGGTATGTAGTACCTGCTGCAATACAGGCTGCTCCTGCAGCATCAGATCCCAACGGGTGAAAAAACGCTGGGCATAATCATGGCTGGACAATAACAAGGTATGAGATTCAAGTTTCTGATCTAAAGCCCTTAAACTCAGACGAAAGGCCTTTGTGTCTCCACCTGGCAGATCCAATCGTCCTGTACCACCTGGCAAAATAAAATCGCCGACAAAAGCAAATTTTTGCTGATGGTGCTGCGTGACAACAATAGTCACAGCTTCAGGACTATGGCCCGGCGTAGCCAGACTTTCCAACTGATAAGCTCCCATTTGTAACAGCGGTGCGGCTAGAGGCCAACCCAGCACATCGGTCGGTACCTTATCCAGTAAATCAGCTAATAAGGTCGCCAGCTCAGGCCGCGCTGAGGGATGATCTTTATGTACATGGGTATCTAAAATAGCCCGCACTTTGAACTGATGTCCCTGCACCAACTGAGCAATCCGGCTGGCCAGAGGCAACACAGCGTCGATAATAATGACTTCCGAGGTGTCAGCTGATACCAGTAAATAGCTGCATAAATCTTCATGTTTTAACTGCACTAAACCAGTCACTGGCTGCAGCTCTGTACTGCTGGCATCACTTAACACCAGACAACAGGAGTTCACTACAGTTTTTAATGCCAAAATAGCCTGACAAGCCTGCTGACACTCCCCCACAGTCATTGCAGGGCCAAAAGATAAACGAATCGCGCCCTGACTACGCCACAAAGGTAAACCCATAGCGTTGAGCACAAAGCTGGTCGGAATTTTAGAGCTACAAGCCGAACCCGAGCTGACCCGAATACCTGCAGCGTCAAACAAATCCATAATGTCTTTGCTGGCAAAACCCGGTACAGAAAAGTTGATGGTGGTAGGTACTATATAAGGTTTGTCGCTATTAAGGACTAAATCAGGAAACACACGACGTAATGCCGATAGCAGTTGTTCGCGGTAAGCCCAAAGTTGTGGCTCTGACTGAAAAACTGAGTCCTCTTTTAATTTCAATTGCTGAAAAATCGCTTTTAATGCAGCAATACCAGGCAAGTTTTCCGTTCCTGAACGTAAACCACTCTCCTGACCACCACCGGCCAGCAGCGGCTGATAAGGCGTGCCTTCGCGCACATATAAAAAGCCAATACCTTTGGGCGCATACAGCTTATGGCCACTAAAAGGTGCGTAGTCTATCGTCATGTGCTCAAGCTGCAATGGCATTTTGCCAAGCGCCTGCACGCAATCCACCATCCACAGCACTTGCGGCGCTACGCTACGAATAAGTTGCTGTAAAGCCACTAAATCCTGCTTTACACCGGTTTCATTATTCGCTGCCATAGTGCAAATCAGCAACGTATTCGGCAGTTCAGTGCGGATAAACTCAAAATCCAGTACACCATGTTGATCCACAGGAATAGCTTTAATCCTGGCGCCTAACTGTAATACATGATTCCAGTGTTCCAGGCTCTGAGGCACAGCTTTGTGTTCAGTCGCACCATAAAGCAAAGTATAAGCTGGGCCCGTTTTGCCGGACATTCGGGCATGCAACAAAGCGGAGAAAATAGAACTTTGAATGCCTTCAGTCGCCCCTGAAGTAAAAACAATATCGCCGGAACCTGCGCCAACGAGCTGACGAGCCAATTGTCTGGTGGTTTCCAGCTCGACCTTGGCTTTAATACCAGTACTGTGACTGCTGCTTGGATTGCCAAAACACTGCTGCATCGTATGTTGCACGGCTTGCGCTGCACAAGCCAACACAGGAGTTGTAGCATTATTATCCAGATAAATTTCTTGAGGTCGCACAGCAGGCTTTTGCATCAGTTACACCATATAACTAAAGGTTATAATATATATAGTAACATGATAACCAGCACCACCTGATGTGGCAAGGCTGCTGAAAAGCCTTCATCAGCCTTATAGTAAAAAACCGCCATGACGGCGGCTTTTTACAACTTAGAATTTATTCAATTAAATCTTTTGGAATTTGTGAGCGTAAACCTGCCCAAATTTTACCGCTCTCTTTACCGTACTTACGTACTGCAAATACTACCTCGTCATGTTTACCTGCTTCAGCATATTGCTTTAACTGGTGATAATACTGACGGGCTAATTCACGGGCTTCAGGAGAGGAGAAATAGAAACGGGCAATTTTGTTATACAAACCGCGGAAGCCATTTAAAATCAGCACATAGATACGATTGGATGAATGCAGCGCCATTTCATGGTTTAAGTTGTAGTCAAAAGCCGCAAAAGCTTCGGCTGTGTCAGCTAAATCTTCAGCACCGGCAAAAGACGCAATCACCTGTTCTTTATGTGTCTTAATAGCACCACGAATATAAATAGCGCTGATGTTGGTACGGGCAGACAGCAGCTCATCGACCAGTTCCGGCATCCGCTCTTCATCTAAACGGGCTAGCGTTTCCAGAATATTTAAACCTGAGGTTTCCCAGAAGTTATTCACCTTCGTTGGTTTGCCGTGCTGAATGGTCAGCCAGCCATCACGGGCTAAACGTTGTAACACTTCACGTAACGTAGTGCGGGTAACTCCTATCAGCTCTGACAATTCACGCTCAGCTGGTAAAATGGACCCTGGAGCAAATTTGCCATTCCAGATAGATTCAACAATATATTCTTCAGCAAAACCAGCTGGGCTTTGCGCTTTAATCAAATTCATAGTCATGCGGAGAGACCCGTTGTCATTATTATAATGTCAGATAAATGGCACTGATTGTACCAGAGACAATCCAGTTAACAAGCTATGGATTAAAAATAGCTGTTCAGCGTACTGTGGGTTGTCTTTCCACTGTTTTTGCCTTAGATTGACCGACTTATAGTTTTGTTTTATCAAACAAAGGGATCCGAATGTTATCCAGTCTGGCAAAATGGTCAAAACAACGATCGGCATGGCTTGTGTTAGCGCTGTCAGCCACGGTGTTGTTAGGTCTGGCGTTGTACTTTCAATATCAGATGAATTTACAGCCTTGCATGTTGTGTGTGTATGCCAGAGCGGCATTAACTGGTGTGATACTGGCAGCACTGGTTGCCCTGATATCACCGACCAACGGTTTATTACGCTGGATAGCTTTGTTCACTTTTAGCGCAAGTTCGGTTTGGGGAGTGATGATCACCCACGAACATATAGGTGTCGAAGAGCTGGTGCAGTCCGGTGGTCTATACACCTGTAGTTTGTTTCCTGAGTTTCCACTGGGTTTGCCTTTAGATAAATGGTTTCCGGAAATCTTTAACCCTACCGGTATGTGCGGTGATATAGCATGGCGCTTTATGGATTTCTCTATGCCGGTTTGGACAAGAGTAATTTTTGTCGTCTATACCCTGCTATCACTGATGTTAATCTTCAGCCAGTTTAAGAAGAAAAAATACAATCCTTACGACTAAATTCGACATCTAAAGAAAAAGGAGCTCACAAGCTCCTTTTTCTTTATAAAAACAAACGATTAACTAACGATAGCTAAAAGTTCTACATCAAAAACTAAAGTGCTGAATGGAGCAATTTTGCCACCAGCGCCACGCTCACCGTAAGCCAGGTTATGTGGGATAGTTAAACGTAACTTGGTGCCAACAGGCATCAATTGCAGCGCTTCAGTCCAACCAGCGATCACACCAGAGACAGGGAATTCAGCAGGCTGACCACGGTCGTACGAGCTGTCAAACACAGTACCGTCAATTAAAGTGCCGTGGTAATGCGTGCGCACTGTTGACGCTTTAGTTGGCTTTTCGCCTTCACCTTGCACTAATACTTCGTACTGTAAACCTGAAGCAGTCACAGTCACGCCTGGTTTTTTTGCATTTTCAGCCAGGAAAGCTTCACCAGCACCCGCTAAGGCTTTGGCTTGTTGTTCCTGTTGTTGCTGCATACGCTGGCTGATCACCTGGAACGCAGCACCAATTTGCTCATCAGAGACTTCTGGCTCATCACCCTGGAAAGCAGCAGCTAAACCTGCGGCTACCGCCAGAATGTCTAAACCGTCAAACGGGTTGTCAGCAAGTTGCTGACCCATTTGCAGACCTATGCCATAACTGGCGTGTTGCTCTAAGCTGGTAAATTTAGTAGACATAAAGTTCACTTGTAGTTTGGCGCACAAAGCGCGTGGTAGAAGCGCAAATCAAATTCGGCTTCAGTTTCAATCTGATGCAATATCAGATCACGAAAGTTGTTGTAGCTGCTGCCATAAACCTAACACCAGCTGTTGATCCTGCTCCGTCAGTTCACCACCCGCAATCGCCATGCTCAGACTTTGCTGCACTGACTCTGCAAGTTCAGCTTGCTCAAATGGTTGCTCCGTCAGCTCTAACCGCCCGACGGCTAGATCAAAATGGCCACGTAAGTAACCACCGGCAAATAATTCATCATCACTGGCTTTTTGCACCATTGCATCTAAAAACTGGGCAACCTGCTGAATATAGGCCTGAACGTCCTGCATTTTTACTCCTCCAGACCTAGTCTGTACATCACGTAATCATTATAGCCGACCAGTACAGGCAAAAGCCCTTGTAACTGCTGATCAAGGCTTGCATCACCGGTATCGGCTAATAAAGGCCGGCCGGCAAGTTGCTGCAATTTAGTTTTAGTGGCAACTAAACAAATATTAGCGCGCCCTACTGCGCGAATAACCGCAGGGCTTAACTGCTGATTGCCCCGGCCAAACACATGACCCTGGCCACCTATTAAGGTGATCACCAACTTGCTGGGATAATCCTTTACCAGCTCAAGTAATTCTGTGGCTGTAACGTCAGATGCAATCAACTCACCATTCTCCACTACATCCACACCTAATAAGGTGTTGGGCAGGCCGAGTTCTTTCATCACAGCGGCTACTGTGGAACCTGAGCCCATCACATACCGCACATTCTCTTCCATTTCGCTTGCTATATAAGCGGCTAAATCATCCAGCACCAGCTCTTCGGATTCTTTACCACCGTTTTTTACACTTTGAATATATCGAAGCTCAGCCGGGATACGCATTTCACCAAAACGTTTGGCGCGCACTATGCCCTGGCGAAAGGCGGTTTCGTCTATATCCATCACTGCAGCTTCGGTTAAGGTGACCAACTCGCCTTTGACCAGCTGAGCTATGACTTTACCAGCAGCAGAGGGGCTAATGGCATACACTCCGGAGTGAATTTTACAACCTGCTGGCACACCAAGTACTGTCGCTCGTTCGCCGACCGCTGCACAGATATTGCGGGCTGTGCCATCGCCACCGGCAAATAACAATAAGTCTACGCCTTGCTCTGAGATAGCAGTAGCGGCTTGTTCTGTATCTTCTGCCGTGGTTTGACTGAACTGAGGGGTGTAACAAATCTCAAACTGAAAACCTAAAGAGGCCAATAGATCAGCGCCCATAGCACCGGCAACCGTCAGGATCTGCAGCTGGTCTTTCAGAGGCAACAGCGACTCTAACGCCAAGGCGGTTTTATGTTGCGCCTGCGGCACAGCCCCTAATGCCAAAGCTTGTTCTACGACACCGTCGCTACCTTTAAGCGCAACAGCACCACCTACTCCAGCTACAGGATTGATAATTAAACCTAAACGAAACAGACTGGCCACACTACCCTCTACAGCGTAAAAAAAACGCCGCATTGTAGCCTTTTAGCAAAGCTATGCCCAGCCAGAACTAGAGCTTTTGCTGCTGGCGTAAAGTATTTGGCAAAGAAAAGGCCATTAAAGTGGCCCCTAAAGCCGCCACTGCAGCACTGACAAAAGTTAAAGTAGCGCCTGGTCCATCAGCCCACAATATACCGGCACAATAAGCCCCTATAGCACCACCGCCACCGTAAACCACACCAGCATACAAGGCCTGGCCACGACTACGCTGCGCCGGGGCAAAAAAGCTTTGAATAAACTGCATAGCGCAACTGTGTGCCAGCGCAAAACTGGCAGCATGGAATAACATACTAAACGCCAGCCAGTGCCAGTGTTGTGCCAGATAAGCCACAATCAACCAACGCAGCACCGTCAGACCGTAACAAAAGGTCAGCAGCCCCCTGTAGCTAAAGCGGTTAAGCACTTTTCCTGCATAAAAAAACGCAATAATTTCCGCCAGTACCGCCAGCGCTATCATCATGCCCGAGGTCACACCGCTGTAACCTAAATCGCGGCAATACAAAATAAAGAAACCATAAAAAGGCGCAAAACTGATTTGCATTAAAAAAGTTGCGGCCATAAAACGTAAAAACACCGGATGCTTAAACAAGGTGCGAAAACGAATCGACTGCTGCCCTTCGGTGTTTTTCATGGTAAAAGAAGGCAATAAAAACAGAGTTCCCAGCAGCAGAGCCAAAAATACAGTAGCGCCCCAGGGTAAAAATTCTGAGCCAAAATGTTGTAGTAACAAACCGCCCAGCATCACGACCAGGATGTAGCCGACACTGCCAAAACTGCGGACCCGGCCATAGACACTACTGTCGTTATTCAGATAATGAAAGGCGCTGACTTCCAGCTGCGGTAAAATTGCAGTCCAGAATAAACTGAACAACCCCAACCCCAGCACCAGAGGCCAATAGCCAAAATCAACATAACTGCTGAGCCAGCCAATGGATGCCAGCACAGCGCCAAAACGCATGACGCTGATGGGGTCGCCTTTACGCTCCACCACCATAGCCCACAAGCTCGGGCCAATAATACGACTGGTGGTGACTATCGCCAGCAACAAACCTATATCGTGAGAGTTAAAACCGCGGCCATCAAGAAACATCGGCAGGTAAGGTACAAAAATGCCTAACACGGCAAAATAGGCAAAGTAAGCAAGTCCCAGGGCTGGGGTGGTAGCAAGTTTCATCGGGTCAGAGCCTTGGCTCTGCACCTTGTTCAACAAGGGCAGAGCAAAATTACAATTGAAAAACAGGTCTTCGATAAACAGGTCTGAGCTTAAGCTCAGACCTTTGATTAAGGCTGCCTTGCAATATCTGGTGTTGTGACGACCACATCAGCATTTTGTGCTCTGTGCCGCAGGAAATGATCCATCAGTACTATCGCCAGCATAGCTTCGGCTATAGGCACAGCCCGAATACCAACACAAGGATCGTGACGGCCTTTGGTGATCATCTCTGTTTCTTCACCACTGGTGGTAATAGTTTTACCTGCAATGCTGATACTTGATGTAGGTTTTAACGCAATACTGACGTTAACATCCTGACCAGAGGTAATACCCCCTAAAGTGCCACCTGCGTGGTTGGCGCTAAAACCTGCTAAGCGCAGCTCATCGCGATGGGTAGACCCCCGTTGTTCAACTACGGCAAAACCATCACCTATTTCGACGGCCTTCACCGCATTAATACTCATCATGGCATGGGCAATATCGGCATCAATGCGGTCGAACACAGGCTCTCCCCAACCCACAGGCACACCGGAGGCCACCACATTGATGCGGGCTCCTACTGAATCACCGTCTTTTTTCAGCTGACGCATATACTCATCTAACTGCTCGAGCACGTCGACATCAGGGCAGAAAAAAGCATTTTGTTCCACCTGGTCCCAATCCAGCTTTTGCGCTTTGATTGGGCCAAGCTGCGCCAGATAACCACGAATTTCGATACCAAACTTCGCTTTTAAGTACTGCTTGGCAATAGCACCAGCGGCCACACGAACTGCAGTTTCACGGGCTGACGAGCGGCCGCCACCGCGGTAATCGCGAATACCAAATTTATGCCAGTAAGTGTAATCGGCATGACCAGGGCGGAACAGGTCTTTAATAGCAGAATAGTCCTGTGAGCGCTGATCAGTATTTTCAATCAGTAAGCCGATGGATGCTCCCGTACTGTAACCTTCGAACACACCGGATAAAATTTTAACGATATCATCCTCTCGACGTGCCGTGGTGTAACGTGAGGTGCCAGGTTTGCGTCTGTCTAATTCGTGCTGAATTTGCTCCAGGTCGAGCTTTAAGCCAGGCGGCAAACCATCCACTATGCCACCAATGGCTGGGCCATGGCTTTCACCAAAGGTGGTCACTTTAAAGAGTTGGCCTATAGAATTACCCGACATCTTCTGCTCCTGAGTCTTGTTCTCTGTTCTGACGAATTACGCTTCTAAACTATGCTGATGTTTCACCAGGTCAGCTTTGCTGATGGCAAATACCCCTAAACCACCGCGTTCGAATTCCAGCCATTGTAATGGCAAATCCGGATACAGCTCTTGCAGTGCAACCATACTGTTGCCTACTTCACAAATCAGCCAGCCACCGTCATTTAAATGTTCTACCGCTTGCGCCAAAATACGACGAGTCAGCTCCAGACCGTCATGGCCAGAGGCTAACCCTAATTCCGGCTCGTGATGGTATTCATCCGGTAAGTCAGCCATATCCTCTGCATCAACATAAGGCGGATTGGTGACAATCAAGTCGTAAGTCTGACCTTTAATGGCGTTATAACCATCAGACAACATAGGGAACACCTGATACTCCAGCTCATGCTGTTCGATATTAAATATCGCCACATCCAGCGCATCTTCGCTGATATCCAGTGCGTCTACTTCAGCATTTGGAAACTGTTTAGCGCAGGCGATAGCAATACAGCCAGACCCTGTACACAAATCTAAAATACGAGCTGGTTCATGTTCTTTAAACCAGGGCTCGAAGCTGCGACTGATTAGCTCTCCTATCGGCGAACGTGGCACTAACACCCGCTCATCGACATAAAAACTTAAGCCACAGAAAAAGGCCTGCTGCGTCAGATAAGCCGCAGGAATGCGCTGTTCGATGCGTTGCAGTAACAAATCGCAAAAGACTTTGGCTTCAGTGCTGGTGATACGAAGCGGCAACAGGTTTTCGCTAATGCGGGCTATATCCAGACTATGAGCCAGCAGCAAGGCAGCTTCATCCCATGGATTGTCGGTGCCATGACCAAAATAGATATGGGCTTTATTAAACTGACTGACAGACCAGCGTAACCAGTCGTGGATGGAATGCAGCTCGCGGATGGCTTCGTCGATAATTTCCGCAGTCAGATGGCTGCTTTGATGCTCTGTCATTGTGTTTTACTCTAGTGATTGGTTAGACTTCGGGCATGCGAAAAAAAACACCAGTTTCAAATCTTCCTGATGAAGAAAAACAGCTGTTCCGGGACTCGGTAACAGGCGCACGCCCCTTGCAGCAGGACAAGATACCTTTTGCCCGTCAGCCCGGCAAGGTCAGAATGGCCGCTACTTTAACAAATAGCAGTCCAGATAGCCATTTGTTTTACTTTTCAGACCAGTACGAAGGTTTTTTCAGCGACAGTCAAACTCTGGCTTTTGTGCAAACAGGTGATGACCCGACCTTAGCCAGACAATTAAAACGCGGTGAATTTCGCCCCGCTGTGGTCTTGGACTTACATGGTTTAACCCAACAACAGGCCAAAACTGAACTGGCAGCTTTACTGGCGTACTGCGAGCAACAGCACTTTAACTGCGCTTGTGTGGTCCATGGTAAAGGGCTGGGCATACTAGCCAAAAGAGTACCAAACTGGCTGGTACAACATCCGAATGTGCGGGCTTTTCATACGGCCCCCACCGAATGGGGCCGGGATGGTGCGTTACTGGTGTTACTTAGAACTCCGACTTAAGAGACCGATTTTACCAAACGAAGCATACTTGGGCAGGCATATTCCAGCAGTATGCCCCTGTGCTGGTGGTAATCAATGCAGGCTACACCTGCAGTATCAAAAATCGGCGTCTGGCCACTGCGGGTAAAAGCTTCAACCAAAAAACTGACCAGCGGCATATGAGACACCAATAAAATTTTGGTCTGTGGGTTTTCTGCATACAACATATCCAGAAAATCGACCACCAGTTGTGCATTGCCTTCTGGGACCAGATCTGCATTGACTTCAACAGGGTGCGCTGACAGCCCTTTTTGCAGCAAAACTGCGGCAGTTTGCTGTGTCCTGCGATAAGGGCTGGAGAAAATCCGGTCAAATGCACTATAGTGGTGATGCAGCCACTGAGCCATTTCACTGACTTCGGCCTGACCTGCTGCTGTTAACTGTCGTTCACTGTCGCTCAAGTACTGCGGTTCAGCTTCACCGTGCCGCATAATAACCAAATTAACCATTGTTGCTACCAGTTACAACTTCGCGACGCTCGCGAAAAGAGTGCGCTATGATAATGAAAGTTAATGCCGACAGTAACTGCTAATAAAGCATAAAATTGCGTTACTATATTCCTAATCGCTATGATGAACCCTCGCATTCTGTATTTTCAGGGTTCCCGTCACGAGGCATAAATTGAAAAAAATCCAGTTAATGCAAAGCCCTAACGATAAACGTCAATACCTGGCGCTGACTTTATCGAATGATCTCCCTGTTCTTCTGGTGCATCAGCAAGATGCAGAAAAAAGTGCTGCGGCGCTGACAGTGAACGTTGGGCACTTTGATGATCCGGCGGAACGTCAGGGCTTAGCACATTTTCTGGAGCATATGCTGTTTTTGGGCACTGAAAACTATCCGGATGCCGGTGAATATCAGCATTTTATCAACCATCATGGTGGTAGTCATAATGCCTGGACTGGTACTGAACACAGCAGTTTTTTCTTTGATATAGACACAGACTATTTTGAGCAGGCGCTGGACAGATTCGCCGACATGTTCCGCGCACCGCTGTTTCATGCAGATTACATAGAAAAAGAACGTCAGGCCATTGAGGCTGAGTTTTCATTAAAGCTCAAAGACGACAGCAGACGCATTTACCAAGTGCATAAAGAAACGGTCAATCCAGCCCACCCTTTTGCCAAATTTTCGGTGGGTAACTTAACGACCTTGTGTGATACACCGGAGCAAAGCCTGCAACAAGCGGTGCAGCAGTTTTTTGATAGCCATTACGGTACACGCCGTATGACCTTATGTCTGGTGTCACCTTTACCACTGCAACAACTGGAGCAGCTGGTACACCAGTATTTTGACGCTTTACCAAACCATGTTAGTACCAAAGCCCCTCTATCCGAGCCTTTGTATCTGGCCGAACATCAGGCGCTACAACTGGATATCGCGCCACATAAATTCAGTCAGAGGCTGGTCGCCAGTTTCGCCTTACCCGACATCCAGCCCTTGTACAAATACAAGCTGATTTCTTTTTTAGCGCATTTATTAGGAGATGAAGGCTCGGGTTCTTTATTGGCTTATTTAAAAGACCAGGGCTGGGTCAATCAGTTGAGTGCTGGTGGTGGTATAGACGGCAGTAACTACAAAGATTTCACTTTATCTTTCGAACTGACAGAACAAGGCGTTTTAGCCAAAGATCAGATTTTAGAAGCCATGTTTGGTCAGCTGCAGTTACTTCGACAATCCGCCTTTCCAGAGCATTTGTTTCTGGAGCGCCAGCGTTTAGTGCAGTGGAGCTACCTGTATCAAGAGCCCAGCACAGCCCTGCAGGGTGCCTGCGATTTATCCGTCAATATGCAACATTATCCGGTCGATGATTATGTCTATGGGGACTACCGCATGGACCTGCCTCCAGAATCTCTGTATCGCGAGCTGTTGCAGAACTTCCGTCCCGACAATATGAGGGTGATGTTTATTGCACCCGATATAGAAGCCAACCGTGAAGCGCGCTGGTATCAAACCCCTTACCGTGTCCAGCGGCTTACGCACTCTCAGCTGGAACATTATCAACAAGCTCAGGTGCCTGAAGGCAATCATCTGCCAAAGAGCAATCCTTATCTGGTGACAGAGCTGAACTTACTCTCAAACTCTGCACATATGACCAAACCCCAGCTTTTGGTACAGCAGTCTGGCTTTAAGTTGTGGTTTAAAGCCGATACCGACTTTAAAACACCCAAAGGTCATATTTTTGTCCAGCTGAATTTACCCCGTTGTATTCAGTCTGTGGCTCATATGGCGTCCAGCCGGTTATGGCTGGAGTTATTTCAGGATCAGATCAATGAAAGTTTTTATGCCGCCACTACCGCAGGTTTAACTTACCATTTGCATGTCCAGCACAATGGCATCAGTGTGCACAGCAGTGGTTTGGCAGGGAACCAGATTAAGCTAGTCTCAGATTTATTAGCCCAAATGGACTGCTGTCAATTTGACGAACAACGTTTTGATGAAATTAAGCGCCAATTGATCAGACACTGGCAAAATCACAGCAAAAACAAACCAGTCTCTAAACTTTTTAGTCAATTGTCGTCTTTATTACAGCCGTTAAATCCGGATATTGATCAACTGGCTGCAGCGTTACAGCAACTCAGTTACAACGATTTTCTATTGTTTCACCAGCAGTTATTACAACAGGTCTATCTGGATGCTTTTATGGTCGGAAACTGGCGTACTGAAGATGCAACAGAGTTAAGTCAGGCTCTGCAATTGTGGCTATCCAGGCAACAGCAAGGCGACGCTTTACCCCGCCAACGTTTTAATACAGAGGGCATTGGTCCGGTGTGGGTTCAGGTTCAGGTTGAACACAGTGATCAAGCACTGGTGATCTATCTGCCGTCACGACAAAAACGCCCCGAAGATATGGCGCTTTTTATGCTGGCGAATCACTTACTCTCTCCTGAGTATTTCCATGTACTGCGCACCGAGCAGCAGCTGGGTTATTTAGTTGGTACTGGTTATGTACCGATGAATCTGTTGCCTGGTATAGCGTTTTACATTCAGAGTCCGACTGCATCCTGCGCTGATTTATACAAAGCGACTTTGGCGTTTTATAAAAACTTCCTGTGGGAATTAGAAGAGCTGGACGAAGATGAATTTGTGCAGATGAAACAAGGTCTGGCAACCCAAATTAAAGAACGGGACAGCAGCTTAGGTGCCAGAGCAAAACGGCTGTGGCTGGCGATAGGCCAGGGGGATCACCAGTTTGATTTAAACGAGCAGATCGAAAAAGCACTGGAACAACTCAGTCTGACCGATTTTATCGCATTTTTTTATCAGCTGTTGGCACCAGACTATGATGCAATTTTCCTGGCGACAGGAGATAAACCGGATCACAGTCATTTGACTGAACAAAACCCGTTCAATTTATTAGAGAAATTGCCTTTATTGTCGGAATGGCTTTGACAGTGTGGATAACATTAGTTACCGTGAATTGATATCCATTAAAAAAGTCTGACTGTGCGCCTGACTCCAGTTTTACCGCTGCCCTTTGCTGTCATATCAGCCATGCCTCTGCCTGCCGTTGCGGCAGGTTGGGAGCAGTTGCAACCTTACATGTTGACGCTGATCTCCGTCCTGTCGATAGTCGCTTTGGTGCTGGCTCACTTGAGTATTGTAAGGATGCGACGTTATCAGTCGAAGCTCGAGCAAAGTGAAGAGCGTTTACGTTTGTCTTTATGGGGCAGCGGCGATGAGTTATGGGACTGGGATATGAAGGCAGGCCAGTTGTATCGCTCCAGCTCCTGGCATCAGCCCTTAGAGAAACCAGGTGACAGCCAGCAATTTCCGCCGAATCGCTCTGAAATTCATCCACAAGATGTAGAAAGAGTCACCAGCGCACTGCAACAACATATGCATGGTATGACGCCTATTTTCGAAGCCAGCTACCGGATAAAAGCCGCCAACGGCCAATGGATCTGGGTACTCGACCGTGGCAAAGTGGTGCAGTTGAACGAACAAGGCCAGGCTATTCGCATGACTGGTACTTTAAAAAATATTCAGCAATTAAAAGAGACCGAAGAACGTTTAAGCTTATTTGCCCGCTGCCTGGACAATATCTCCGACGCGGTAATGGTCTGTGATACCAATTTTGCCTTATTAGAAGTTAATCCGGCCTTTGTCAGTATGACAGGCAAAAGTCGGGAGTCAGTGTTGCATACCGTGTTTGAGCTTTGCCTCTACCCTGCCCGCTTTTTACATGAAATCCGCCAGTCTTTATTAGAACAAGGTTACTGGGCTGGTGAAATCGAAGACAAAAGACACAATGGGGAGCTATATCAGGCTGAACTGAGTTTTGACGTGATCAAAGATGAACTTGGACAAGTGCAGCAGTTTGTTGGTGTGGTTTCAGACATCAGCGAACGTAAAAAACGCGAAGCGGAACTGAATCGTCTGGCCGATACCGACACCTTAACGGGCTTGCCAAACCGTGCCCGTTTTTCCAGCCACTTAAGCCAACTGGTGCGTGAACAGGTTGAACACGCGCTGTTGGTGTTCGATTTAGACAACTTCAAAAAGATTAACGATTCACTCGGCCATGAGCTCGGTGATACCTTGCTCTGTAAGTTGTCCGAACGCTTAAGTCATTTCACCCGCTTTAAAGCGAAACTCTATCGCCTGGGTGGTGATGAGTTCGCGGTGGTGCTGGAAAATACCAATGATATTCACAGTATCACCAGCCTGGCCAAAGATCTGCTGAAACAAATCAACCTGCCATTTTTTATCGAACAGCACGAACTGGCGATCACCAGCAGTATAGGCATAGTGTTATATCCGGAAGATGGCAGCGACCCTCAGGCACTGCTGCGTAATGCTGACACGGCCATGTACCACGCCAAACATGAAGGTGCCAACCGTTATTTGTTTTTTAACGACTCAATGAACAAGCTGGCAGTGAAACGATTGCAGGTGGAAAACCTGATCCGTCATGGCCTAAAAGAAGACTATTTCACCGTGTTTTATCAGCCCAAAATGGACATAGTCACAGGTCAGTTGGTGGGTATGGAAGCATTGGTACGTTTTATCACACCGAAAAAAGGCTTAATCAGTCCGGCCTCTTTTATTCCTGTGGCAGAAGAAACAGGCCAAATTCTTGAAATTGGTGAAGTGGTTTTGCAAAAAACCTGCGAAGACGTCAAACGCTGGATAGATATGGGGCTGTTTCATGGCCGTGTTGCGGTCAACTTATCAGCCAAACAGTTTATGTTACCCTTTTTGTGTGAGCAGATAGACGACATACTGCAGCGCTCTGAACTGCCCTCTTATCATCTGGAATTAGAAATCACCGAAGGCACAGTGATGCAATCGCCCACTCTGGCGATAGATACCATGAAGAAACTTCGGGCTCGTGGTATTCATTTAGCCATGGATGACTTTGGCACAGGCTACTCGTCTTTGGCCTATTTAAAACAGTTTCCGCTCAATACCTTAAAAATAGATAAAGCCTTTATCGATGATATGAATACAGCCCGTGGCCGCAATATGGTGGACACTATAGTTACCATTGCTCACAACCTGAACCTGACCGTAGTGGCCGAAGGAGTGGAGCAAGCAGAGCAGCTACAACAGCTGAAGCAGCTGCGCTGTGAGATTATTCAAGGCTATTTTTATAGTAAGCCGTTGTCTGCCCATGATTTTGGTTTGTTCTTAAAACAACAGAAACAACAAAAACCCAAACTGACTGCAGTTCCAGGTTAAAAGCAAAAAAGGGGTCAGATCACATTGTTAACTGTTAACAATGTGATCTGACCCCTTTTTCATCTGTTGGTTTAATCTGCGTCGTTATCTACAAAAGAGAAATCTTCACCACCATCTGCAATACGCTTCTTACCGAACACGGTATGAAATTTGCGTTTTTCCTGCAAACGTTGCTTGTACTTCATCCAGACCTTTTCATACTGGCTGGTTGCTTCCTGTTCACCTTTGCAAACAGCGATAAAACGTTGTTCTTCTTCATTGACTGGCTGGCGTGAGCCTGCTTCCAGTTCCTGCATGGCATTGCCATGTTTTTCCAGCAGATTACCCTCTGCCAGAGTAAAGCGCCCGGACCTGGTGAATCCCTTAGGGAAATTCTGGTCATCGAAAAAGCGACGGTTAGCGACAAAACTTTGCTGCATCACTTTTTTCCTCTAATTTTGTTGTATCTACAGCTATCCGAATCAAACTGTGCGCAGTATGGTAAACAAAATCAGACTCGTCAAACAAAAATTTTGCTTTGTCAAAAGAAATGATTTTGGAATGCCACAGAAGCCGCATTTTGTTCAGAAAATAATCGCAACTGATTGACGAATAACCCTTTTAATCCGTCCAAATTGCAAATTTTGATACGTCAGGAATTAGAGGCGAGATCAGTGTTAAAAGAAATTTGAAAAGCGACCGAAAGCGCGGCGTAAAGCCAGTCTTTTATGATTATGAAACAGTGGAAGCACTATAGGTCCTAAGCACAACGCCGCCAAAGCCCAGCGTTTAGCCGCCATACCAGAGCGTAACGCTGCAATATAAACACTAACGCTGCTCAGACAAAAAAGACTCAGGATAAAAACCACACTGAACTCCTGCTTGGTCACACTGCTTAAAAAACCGCCGCACTATACCAGACTGAGCTGAGCTTGGCTTCGAAAAATAACTACAATTGCGACGAAAGTCTGAGTCAGGGTTATAAAAAAGGCGCCGGCAACAACTGCAGCGCCTTTTGGTTATCTGCTTAATTAAGAGGCAGGAGTTGCCGGCAGCAGTGACAAGATAAAAGCGTATTCGTCAGCAATTTCAATCATGCGTGAGAAACGGCCAGATTTGCCGCCATGGCCCGCTTCCATATTGGTACGGAACAGTAAAGGTTGCTGATCGGTTTTAACGGTACGCAGCTTAGCGACCCATTTCGCCGGTTCAAAATACTGTACTTGTGAGTCATGCAAACCTGTAGTGACTAACATGGCAGGATAAGCCTGTTTTTTCACCTGATCATAAGGTGAATAGGACAACATATAGTCGTAATAAACTTTTTGTTTTGGATTACCCCACTCGTCAAACTCATTGGTCGTCAGTGGAATAGACTCATCCAGCATAGTAGTCACCACATCGACAAAAGGCACATGAGCCACCAGGCCACGGTATTTATCCGGAGCCATATTGGCAATAGCGCCCATTAGCAAGCCACCTGCACTGCCGCCCATCGCAAAGACTTTATCTTTCGCAGCATATTTTTCTGCCACCAGGTAATCAGTCACGTCGATAAAGTCGGTGAAGGTGTTGACCTTTTTCAGCAGCTTGCCGTTTTCATACCAGCTGCGGCCCATTTCCTGACCACCACGAATATGAGCTATAGCGTAAACAAAACCCCGGTCGACTAAAGAGATCACTGTACTTCGAAAGGATGGAGAGCTTGAGATCCCATAAGAGCCATAAGCATATTGATACAAAGGGGCTGAGCCGTCTTTTTTCAGACCTTTTTTATACAGCAGGCTGACCGGAATTTGAGTACCGTCTTTGGCCTTGGCCCAAACACGTTCTGTCTGGTAATTGTTTTTATCAAAACCACCTAAAACCTCCTGTTGTTTTAACAAACGTTTTTCACCTGTTTTCATATGCATTTCATAGACAGAAGGTGGAGTCGTCAGGGAGGTGTAGCTGTAACGCAGCCACTGGCTGTTTTGCTCTGGGTTGTTGTCAGTTTTCGCCACGTAAGCCGCTTCGTCGGATTCGACATAGCGGGCTTTGCTTAAATCAGACCATGGCATCAAACGCACTCTGTCCAAACCATTGCTGCGCTCGTTAATCACCAGATAGTCGTTAAAAAGCTGGAAGGAATCAATAAACACATCCGGGTCATGCGCAAGCAGCGGCTGCCAGCGGTCGCGATCACCAATCTGGTCATCATTGACCGTCATCAGGCGGTAGTTAGGCGCATCCCAGTCGGTCATGATGACCCAGCGGTTATTGATATGCTCTACTTCATATTTAAAATCGCGCTGACGCGGGGCTATCGCAGTAAATTTGCCTTTTTTATCGTCGGATTTGAGCACCAGCATTTCATTGGATACTGTGCTGCCGAGCCAAATCACGACGAACTTATCATCGGCACTGTTGCTAACCCCCATGTAAAAACTGCTGTCTTTTTCTTCGTACAGTACTTCGTCCTTGGCAACAGCCTGTCCAAGCGTATGACGACGAACTTTAGTGCCTAATAAAGTTTGCGGATCTTTTTCAATATAAAACAGCTGACTGTTATCTGCCGACCAGGCGATAGAGGCTTCAGCCCCAGTAATAGCCGTGTCTAAGTCTTTGCCTGTACGTAAATCCCGGACTTTGAGCGTGTAATTGCGACGGCCTGTAGTATCTTCTGCATAAGCCAGCAGCTGTTGATCAGGGCTGACCTGAAAGTTGCCAATCTGATAAAAATCTTTGCCATTAGCTAACTCATTGACATTCAGCATCACCTGTTCAGCGCCGCCCGCTTTGGGCTTACGGGCATAAATCGGATACTCTTTGCCTTGCTCATAGCGGGTGTAGTAGGAATAGTCGCCTTTCACCACAGGCACTGTACTGTCGTCCTGTTTAACGCGACCAATAATTTCATCAGCCAAAGTTTTGCTCAGTGTTTTGTATTGGTCTGCATACTGCTGGTAATACTGATTTTCTGCGTTGAGATAAGCCAGAACTTCAGGAGCCTGTCGTTTATCGTCCCGCAACCAATAATAAGGGTCTTGCCTGTCGCCATGTTCTGATTTCACGACATAAGGTTTGACTGGTGCCACAGGGGCTGCAGATGGCATAGCAGCCATCAATTGAAAACTGCTGAGCATAACAACTCCATAACCAAGGATACCGACCGGATTAGGCATATTTCTCTCTCTTTTGTGGTTGGACTGAGTGGTTAAAAACAACAAAACGTTAACACACCAGCAGTTTTACAACCACAGCAAGAACAGTTGATACGACGAATAAGATGTAACAAAACAATGCAGCAGCAAAGCAGCAGTAGCGCGGCAGAAAAAGAAAAGGCTTCTGTCAATAAGAAGCCTTTTGCGGGTCAAAGGAGGACTTAATAAAAAGTCGTGTTTTGCTCTGCTTTTTCCAACAGAAGTTTGCTTGGGGCAAAACGTGCGCCAAAACGACTCTCAAAGCTGCGCAGGTGCGCAACTAAAGTGGCTGACCCCATCTGATCGATATAACGGAAAGGGCCACCTAAGAACGGCGGGAAGCCGATACCGAAGATAGCGCCTATATCACCGTCACGGGCGCTGCTGATAATGCCTTCTTCTAAGCAGCGCACGGCCTCGTTCAGCATTTGCACTGTGCAGCGCAGCGCTATTTGATCGCCGCTGAGCTTAGCCTGCGGGTTTAAACCCAGCACGCTGTAGACTGATGCATCGACCTGCTTTTTACCTTTGGCTTTGGCGCCATAGAGGTAAAACCCTTTTTCGGTTTTACGGCCTTTACGGCCATCCGCCAGTAAGCGGTCAAAAGCCGCTGGTGCAGTAAAACGCTCACCCAATTCATTCAGCAGAATAGGCGATATTTTTGCGCCAACATCTATTCCCACTTCATCCAGTAAAGTAATAGGACCGACTGGGAAACCAAACTTCACCAGCGCTTTGTCCAACGCTTCAACTGGTTCGCCTTCAAGCAAAATATTAGCCGCTTCGTTCATATACAGCGCCAGAATACGGTTGACATAAAAACCTGCACCGTCTTTGACGACTATAGGCGTTTTACCTTGCTTACGGGCAAAAGCCACAGTAGTGGCTATAGTTTCAGCCGAGGTTTTGTCATGAGCTATCACTTCGACCAGTGGCATTTTATCCACAGGAGAGAAGTAATGCAGACCAATCACATTTTCCGGGCGAGCCGCTTTGGCTGCGATCTGGCCTATAGGCAATGAACTGGTGTTGCTGGCAAAAACCGTATGTTCTGAGCAGTTGGCTTCGATATCAGCGACCATCTGTTGTTTTAAGTTTAAATCTTCAAACACAGCTTCGACCACTAAATCCACATCGTGGAAACCGCTGTAATCTGTGGTACCTGTTAGTAAAGACATTTGTTTTTGTACTTCAGTCTTCGTGACAAAACGTTTACGCAGCTTTTTCTCCAGCAGGCTGTAGCTGTATTTCATTGCATTGGAAATACCCTGCTGGCTAATGTCTTTAATCCGCACTGGCACACCGGCTTTAGTGGCGGTAACGTTGGCGATACCACCGCCCATCAGACCACCACCTAAAATAGCGGCTTTGCGCACTTTACGCGGCTGCACATCCCCAGCCCCTGTCTCTTTTTTCATCTGAGTGGTGGCAAAAAATAACGAGCGTAAGGCTTTGGACTCGCTGGTCATGCAGAGCTCACCAAAAGCTTTGGCTTCCACATCCAGGCCTTTATTAAAACCACCGTCCACCCCAGCTTTAATGGCTTTGAGGATTTTCAGCGGTGCCGGGTAATTGCCATGCGTCTTGGCTAAAGTTTGTTTTTCAGCCTGACTAAACAAAATGGCGCGACCAAAAGGCGTTTTTTCCAGCACTTTACCGACAAAGTTCAGTTTGACATCCCGTGCCGCTGGTTTGCCTTTAAGCGCCAGTTGCACCGCCGCCTCCAGCAAAATGCTTTTCGGCACTACGGCATCCACTAAACCGATTTTTTTCGCCTGAGCAGCACGCAGCTGTTTGCCGGTTAAAATCATATCTAATGCTTTTTGAATGCCAACCAGACGAGGCAAACGCTGAGTACCACCGCTGCCTGGCAATAAGCCCAGCTGCACTTCAGGTAAACCCAATACAGTCTTGTTATCTGTAGTGGCAACACGGGCATGACAGGCTAAAGCCAGCTCTAAACCACCACCTAAACAAGGGCCATGAATAGCGGCTACTAACGGAATAGCTAAAGCTTCAAGCTGGTTAAACACCAGTTGGCCCATACGGCCAATGTCTTCAGCTTGCTGCGCTGTAGTGCAGCCATCCAGCATCGATATATCAGCACCAGCGATAAAGGAATCAGCTTTGCCACTGATAATCACCAAACCTTTGATGTCTTTGTTGTTTTTAATTTCGCCAAGGAGAGATTTAATCTCATCAGCAAAAGCAGCTTTAAGCACATTCATGCTCTCGCCAGCTACATCCATGCTGATCACACCAATCTGATCTGGCCTTACTGTTAAACTAAAAGTAGGCTGAGTCATTATTCAGTCTCCACAATCATAGCTGCGCCTAAACCACCTGCCGCGCAGGCTGTGGTTAAACCAATACCACCACCACGACGTTTTAATTCATTTAAGGTTTGAGTAATTAAACGGGTGCCTGTAGCCGCAAAAGGATGGCCGTAAGCCAAAGAGCCACCTATGACGTTAAATTTCGCCATATCAATGTCACCTATGGCTTCAGCTCGGCCCAGTTTTTGTTCAGCAAAAGTTTTGCTGCCAAACATTTTCATATTGGCCAGCGCCTGAGCGGCAAAAGCCTCGTGCATTTCAATCAGGGTTAAGTCAGATAACTTCAAACCAGCGCGATCCAAAGCAATTGGCGTCGCATAAGACGGGCCCATCAGCATATCTTCCCACACGTCGATAGCGGCAAAAGCATAGCTGCGGATATAACCCAGCACTTCATAGCCCATAGCTTTGGCGCGGCTTTCCGTCATCATCAGTACAGCAGAAGCACCATCTGTTAAAGGCGTGCTTGTAGCCGCTGTGACAGTACCAAACTGACGGTCAAATACTGGTTTTAACTTGCTGTAAGATTCCAGTTTGGAATCCATACGAATATTGTTGTCAATTTCAAGGAAGGTTTTGTACGGCTCGATATGAGCGGCCATTACTTCATCTTTTAACAAGCCGTCTTTCCAGGCTTGTGCAGCTAAGCTGTGTGAACGGTGCGCCAGTGCATCCTGATCAGCACGGCTGATACCATGAGTTTTGGCCATTTGCTCCGCCGTATCGCCCATAGACAAGCCCGTGGTGTATTCAGCTACTGCCGGAGGTACTGGCAATAAATCTTTTAAACCTAAACGGCGGAAAATCGCCAGCTTCTGACCAAAAGTTTTGGCTTTGTTTAAATCGACCAAAGCACGACCTAATTTTTTGCTGACGCCAATAGGTAAAACAGAGCTTGAATCTGCACCACCGGCGATGGCGATTTCAGTGTGCCCTGCCATCATACTTTCAGCCACGCTGACCACAGACTGGAAACTGGTGGCGCAAGCACGGGTCACACTAAAGGCATCGGTATGCACATTCATGCCCGTACCTAATACGATTTCACGGGCAATGTTTGGCGCTTCCGGCATCTGTACAACTTGACCAAAAACCAATTGATCTATTAACTTGGGCGACAGCTCGCTGCGGATCAGCAGCTCGTTCACCACCAGCTTGCCCAGCTCCAGTGCTGAAACACCATGGAATTCGGTGGCTTGTTTTGCAAATGGAGTACGCAGACCACGCACTATGGCGATACGGTCTCCCTGACGTGTGGTAAGTTGTATTGGCGCAGCCATGAACAATCCTCTTAATGTGACTCGTGACAGGTCTGACCTGTAGTTACTTTTGATTGTAACCAGAGATTAGACAAATTAAAACACTTGTTTTAAAACGTCTTGAACCTTATATAAAAGCAAGTGGTCTTAGCCTAGCTTTTTTTCAAGCTAACTGCTTGGAAAACAAACAACAATAAGTCAT
The DNA here is from genome assembly GCF_014645135.1 of Rheinheimera tangshanensis. Classification (GTDB taxonomy): domain Bacteria; phylum Pseudomonadota; class Gammaproteobacteria; order Enterobacterales; family Alteromonadaceae; genus Pararheinheimera; species Pararheinheimera tangshanensis. Next base: position 291,288 of record NZ_BMLH01000003.1, on the reverse strand, counting down.
GACGATAACTAAAAAACAGTAGTGAGTATTATGGTAAAGGCATTCTCCGCTTTAAAAGACTATCTGGACAGTCAGGTCTTAGGTCAGCATGCGCTGACGGAAGGTATTTTGTTGGCGTTATTGGCCAATGGTCATTTGCTGGTGGAAGGCCCACCGGGTTTAGCTAAAACCCGTGCGGTGAATGCGCTGGCTCACGGCGTTGAAGGCCGTTTTCACCGCATTCAGTTTACGCCGGATTTATTACCCGCTGATTTAACAGGCACAGATATCTATCGCCCTGAAACAGGCCAATTTGAATTTCAGGCTGGTCCTTTATTTCACCATATTATTTTGGCCGACGAAATTAACCGCGCACCGGCTAAAGTGCAGTCGGCTTTGTTAGAAGCTATGGCGGAAAAACAAATTACGGTAGGACGCAAAACTTATGCGCTGCCCGAACTGTTTTTAGTCATGGCCACACAAAACCCACTAGAGCAGGAAGGCACTTATCCATTGCCTGAAGCGCAGCTGGACCGTTTTTTATTGCACCTGAAAGTCGATTACCCGGATGCAGCTACTGAACTGGCTATTCTGCGTTTAACCCGCGGTGAAGCTTTAGCCCATGTCAAAGCCAAATTAAGCCCTATTAGTCAGGCCGATATTTTTGCTGCCCGTCAGGATATTTTAAAACTGCACATGGCCGAAAGTCTGGAAAACTACATAGTGCAGCTGGTGATGGCAACCCGAAACGCCAAAGCTTATAGCGAGCAACTTGCCAAATGGATAGCTTATGGCGCCAGTCCACGCGCCAGTATTGCATTGGAGCGCTGCGCCCGTGCTAAAGCCTGGTTAGAAGGCCGTGATTTTGTTACGCCAGATGATATTCAGGCGGTATTTTTTAATGTGTTACGTCATCGTCTGATTTTAACCTACGATGCCGAAGCTCAGGGTTTAAGCACAGATGATGTGCTCAGAGAGATTTTAAAACTGGTTCCGGTTGCCTGATGTGGCTTTGATGAATACCCAACTTCAGCTTGAACAACTGGCCACAGACGGTATCCATCTGGATTTACCGCAGCTTTTGGCCTATCAGCGCCACCATGCTTTGCTGGATTTAGCTCCCAAAATGGCCATCCAAAGTAAGCTGGCAGGTAGTTATCTTGCCCGCAGTAAAGGCCGAGGTATGGAGTTTGATGAAGTACGGCATTACCAGATCGGTGATGACGTGCGTACCATCGACTGGCGGGTGACTGCCCGCACAGGCAAAGTACACACTAAGCTATTTCGCGAAGAAAAAGAGCGTCCGGTTTTTATCCTGACCGACTTATCCGAGTCGATGCGCTTTGGCACAAAGTTATTGCTTAAGTCAGTGCAGGCAGCACATTTAGCGGCTTTATTGGCCTGGCATGTGCGTGAAACCGGCGACAAATTGGGTGGTCTGATCTTTAGTGAACAACAACTGCTGGAGCTTAAACCTGCAGCTCGCAGTCAGGCGGTATTACGCTATTTAAACGCACTGATTAAGATTCAGCAAAACCAGGGGATGGCGGCAGAGTCCAATCTTAATCATGCTTTGGGTTTAATGCGGCGTTTAGCCCGTCCTGGATCACTTCTTTTTGTGATCTCAGATTTCAGCACACTTGACGCACAAGGCTTGCGTCATTTACAGGCGATGCGCCAGCATAATGAAATTCGTTGTGTGCATATTACCGACCCTTTGGATTTACAACTGCCCTTGTCCGCTTCAGGTTTAGCTGCAGTGACTGACGGCCAGCAACTCAAAACTCTGGACTTGGGCTCATCGAGCTTAAAAGACAGTTACAAGCAGCAACAAAGCCAGTGGCAGCAAGCCTTGCAACTGAATTTAAAAAAGCTGAACTGCCGCTATTTGGAAATCAGCGCTGCTTTGCCTTTAATTGAACAATTAAACAGGAGTTGGCCTGATGGCGAACACTGAACCGCAACTGGCGTTAGTTGATATACAGGAACCAGTGCTCAATACCTTCTGGCCACCGGCGCCAGGTTGGTGGTTGCTCGCTGTGCTGGTTGTTTTATTCATGGCTTATGGCTTTCGTTTTTTCTGGCAAAAATGGCAAAAAGCCTTACCTTTACGCCAGGCAAAAGCAGAGTTGCGCCTGATCAACAGGCCAGAGCAGAGTGCGCAATTAAACGAACTATTAAAACGACTGGTGCATTGCTACAGCCCACGACATCCGGTGTTGTCTGCGCCTGTGCAGCAATGGCAGGATTTTTTACAGCAGCAATTACCACTACAATCGTTACCTGACCTACAAAGCTTGTTGTATAAATCAGCGCCCACAGAAGGCGATTTTTCCGCTTATCTGCAGTTTGCTACACAGTGGCTAAATAAAGTTTGTGTCAAACAGCTGGAGCGGCTTTGATGTTTGAATTCAGCTACCCCTGGTTATTGATCCTGCTGCCTCTGCCCTTGCTGCTGCGACGTAAAACTCAGCAACAAGGCAGCCCGCTCAAACACAAAGCCTTAATTCAGGTTAGCGGTCAAAATTCTGGTTTAGCCAGCAAAGCCCCACGATCTGTTAAAACTTTACTCGCACTCCTATGCTGGTGTTTTTTAGTGCTCAGTGCCACTCAACCTAAATGGCTGGGTGAAACCGTGACCTTGCCACAACAAGGCCGCGATTTAATGTTAGCGCTGGATTTATCTGGTTCTATGGCCATCAGTGATATGCAGCATCAGGGTCAAAGCATTGACCGATTGAAGGCCGTCAAGCTGGTGGTCAGCGACTTTATTCAGCAGCGTAAGGGCGACCGGATAGGTCTTATTTTATTTGGTGACGCAGCTTATCAACAAACCCCTTTAACTTATGATTTAACCACTATTCAAACCATGTTGGATGAAGCGGTTCGGGGCTTGGTCGGTGAACGTACTGCGATAGGCGAAGCCATAGGCTTAGCTGTAAAACGCTTAAACACCTATGAAACCTCAAACAAAGTACTGATTTTATTAAGTGATGGCGCCAACACTGCGGGCGTGATCCAACCCTTGGAGGCCTTGCAACTGGCTAAAGCGGCTGGAGTAAAAATTTATACTGTAGGCGTCGGTGCAGAACAAATGGTGCAACAAAGCATTTTTGGCCGCCAATTGATTAACCCATCGCAGGATTTGGATGAAGTGCTGCTGACACGTATCGCAGAAGAAACAGGGGGCAAGTATTTCCGGGCCCGGGATTTAGCTGAACTGGCACAAATTTATAAGCTGCTGGATCAGTTAGAACCGATAGAACGCGACCAAATTAGTTATAGACCACAACAAAGTCTGTTGCACTGGCCCTTATTAGCGGCATTGTTTTGTTCTGTGTTGCTTGCCTTGGGCCAGATCCAATGGTCTGGGAGATTTAAAAATGTGGGCTGATTTTCACTGGTTAAGACCAGAGTATTTCTGGTTGCTGCTCCCCACTGTGCTGATTTGGGGTTTATTTGCCAAACTATGTCGCCCCCAAAGCGCCTGGCAACATTGCATAGCACCTCATTTGCAAAAAGAGCTGTTAACAGTGCCTGCTCTGCAGCGACAAAAACCTGTACTGTGGCTATTGTTGCTCATCTGGCTGATTAGCCTGATAGCTCTGGCTGGACCAAGTTGGCAACGTTTACCCCAGCCGGTGTTTCAACTAAAAAAAGCCACTGTGATCCTGATGGATATGTCGATGTCGATGCGTGCCACGGACTTATCGCCGGACCGTTTTACTCAGGCCCGTTTTAAAGCGCTGGACTATATCGATGGTATTAAAGAAGGTGAATTGGCTTTGGTCAGTTTTGCCGGTGACGCTTTTGTGATATCCCCTTTAACTCAGGATCACAATAACGTACGGCTGCTTTTGCCCGAACTCAGCCCCGATATCATGCCGGTGCAGGGTTCTAACCTGGAGGCAGCCCTGCTCTTGGCTGACCAGCTTTTAAAACAAGGGGGTTATCTGCAAGGTGATGTGGTGCTTTTTACCGATGGCTTTGCTTCCTCTGACTACACCCGCTTGCGTGAACTGATGGATAACTTTCCCCACCGCTTGTCTGTGCTGGCCTTTGGCACATCACAAGGAGCCCCGGTGCGGTTGAGCAATGGTGAGCTGTTAAAAGACCGCCAGGGCGCAATTGTCCTTCCCAGAGTCCCTTTGGTGCAGTTGCAACAATTGGCAGAGTTGCGCTCCGGTGTGTTTGCGGTAGCAAGTTCAGAAGAGAGCGATATTCAGGCCCTGTTGGCATTAAAACCTCTGGATAAAAAAGCAGACAGTGACGATCAGCAAAAACTTTTTGGTGATCAATGGCAGGACAATGCGGTTTATCTGGTCTGGTTATTGCTCCCACTCGCTTTATGGCTACACAAACGTGGTGCGCTGACTGTGTTTGTACTGGTACTTTTTATGCCAAAGGCTGAAGCTTTTGAATGGAGTGACCTGTGGCAAACTCAACAACAAAAAGCCCAACAAGCCTATCAGCAAGGCGATTACGCAACTGCCTGGCAGCGTTTTGAAGACCCTTTATGGAAAGGGAATGCCGCCTATAAAGCGCAGGATTATGCCGCAGCTGAGCAGTCTTATCGCCAGCTGGATACTGCAGATGCGCTTTATAACCTCGGCAATAGCCTGGCACAGCAACAAAAGTACCAGCAGGCGATAGAGGCCTACGAGCAAACGCTGACAAAAAATCCACAGTTTGAAAAAGCGCAGCAAAACCTGGATACGGTGAAAAAAGCGCTGGAACAGCAAAAGCAGCAACAGCAGCAACAGCAGCAACAAAAAGGGGATGGCGAGCAGCAGGACCAGCAGCAAGAAGATCAATCCGGCGACCAGTCCGGAGAAAAAGCTGAAGGTTCGGGTTCAAAACAACAATCAAAAGAGCAGCAATCCTCTGAACAGCAGTCTGCTGAACAAGGTAATGATGCCGCTTCACAAAAAGATCAGCCGCCTGGTCAAACTGAACAACAGCAAAAACAACAAGAGCAGCAACAAGCTTCAGAACAGGCAGAACAAGACAAAGACAACAAAGAAACTCAGCAACAAAAGGCTATTTCGCAAGCCTGGCCGAATGCTAATGCTGAACAAAGTCAGCAACTGGATAATCTATTGCGCAAAGTGCAAGATGACCCTTCGTTGTTATTGCGTCGCAAGATGGCGATTGAATATCAAAAACGTCGTTATGACCAACCACCAGCCGGAGTTGTTGAAGAATGGTAAAGCAGTGGTTCTGCCTGTTGTTAATACTAAGTAGTCCTGCCTGGGCCTTGACTGAATTAAAGGTATCTTTGGATAAGAATCCTTTGTTACTAGGTGAAACAGCGGTGCTGGAGTTGGTCGCCGATGATCAGGTTGCCACTCAGCCTGATTTTTCCGTATTGGATAAAGATTTTCTGGTGCAGGGTCCTTCGCTCGGCCAGCAAATGCAAATCGTCAATGGAAAAGCCAGCCGTACCACCAGTTGGCGTCTGTTACTCAAGGCCAAACAACAGGGCACTTTTATCATTCCATCTTTTGAGATTGAAGGTGTTAGTTCCACGGCTATTGAAGTCGAAGTGGTCGAAGGTTCAGCGCAGACTCAAACCGATAACGACGCTCAGCTGTTTTTACAAAGTAGTCTGGACAGCACTCAGCTTTATGTACAGCAGCTGGCGTATCTGGAAGTAAAAATCTTTTTTCAGGGCGACTTACAGCGAGGTTCGCTGAGTGAGCCCAAAGTAGAAGGTCTGAGCATCGAGCAACTGGGTAAAGATAAAGAAGGTTCTGAGCTGGTGAACGGAGAACGTTACCGCACCTTTACCCGTCAATACCGTGTGATCCCTGAGCGCAGTGGCACTTTTGTGCTGCCAGGCTCAGTCCTCAGCGGTGAAATGCTCGACAGAAACTCTGGTCGTTATGACTATTTTGCTCAAACCAAAGCGGTCAGTGCTAAGGCCAATGACATAACCATTGAGGTGGCGGCGAAACCGGATAACTTCCCTGGCGACTGGCTCATCGCTGATTTGGTCAGCCTGAATGAAGAATGGAGTCCGGCAACCGATCAGCTCACTCAAGGCGAGCCTGTCACCCGCACTATTACCATCACAGCACTGGATGTGGCAGAGCACCAGTTGCCGGATTTAACTCTTGACACTCCTGATGGTGTAAAACTTTATAAAGAACAACCTCATGCCAAGCAAGCCGAACGCAATGGCACCCTGGTCTCTCAAAAAGTATTCAGCATGGCAGTCGTTGCCAATCAAGCTGGTGAACTGGTTTTGCCGGAGGTGAAATTGCCCTGGTGGAACAAAAAGACCAACTCAGTGCATTACGCCACGTTGCCGGAAAAGCGCTTAACAGTGCAGCTGAATCCTGAATTACCCCAACAAAATGCAGCACCTGTGATTATACCAACAGCACAACCGCCCTTAAGTGGAACTGCAGTGGAAAATCCGTGGCAATGGAACCACACCAGCACGCTGCTCAGTCTGCTCTGGCTGAGCTCTGTGGCTGTATTGCTTTGGTTCAGACCAACAAAAGTTGTAGCCAAGTCAACTATTCAGCCTGCAGATATAGCCAAAGCAAATCCCAAAAAGTTGCAGAATGCTTGCCATAACAATGATGCACCTGCAGCACGACAGTGGCTGATGCTATGGGCAGAACAGCAATTCGGCCGCCCACCTGCCTCATTAACTGAATTAGCTGACTGGTGTAAAGATCCGGCTTTTGCAGAGCAATTACAGCTGTTAAACCAACAGCTGTATCAGAAAAATCAGCAAAGCTGGCAAGGGAAAGCCTTGTGGATTTGCTGGTCAAAACTAGTATTGGAAAAAGCCACTGCTTCATCAGCCTTGCCTGAGCTCTATCCACACTAGAGCCTGTTGAGGTTTTGAGAATAACTTTTGTTCACTCTGGAGATCAGCCGTGATTGGCAGCAGCACTTTGGTGGTCTGCCTTAAAAAACTGGCTGTTGGTTGCTGCTATTGGTAGCATGCGCCAGCCTTATAACTATAAAAAAGACCAATCTGGGAGAACCACTGTGGCCACGGGAACCATCTTAGCTTTATCTATTTATTTTCTTTCTATGTTGGCAATAGGTTTGTACGCCTATCGTCAATCCAGTAGTAATTTGTCTGAGTATATGCTCGGAGGTCGTAAGTTAGGCCCTGCAGTCACTGCTTTGTCGGCCGGCGCCTCTGATATGAGTGGCTGGTTACTGATGGGGGTGCCTGGTGCCATGTATGTGGCGGGTATCTCTCAAATCTGGATTGGGGTGGGTTTAGTCATTGGTGCCTATCTCAATTACATGCTGCTCGCCCCCCGTTTTCGGGTCTATACCGAATTAGCCAAAGATTCCATCACCCTACCCGACTATCTGGAAAATCGTTTTGCCGATCCAACACGGCTGTTACGTCTGGTCTCAGCTTTAGTTATCGTCGTATTCTTTACCTTGTACACCTCTTCCGGCATGGTGGCAGGCGGCAAGTTGTTTGATGAAGTTTTTGGTCTGGATTATGAGTTTGGTCTGTTTCTGACTGCAGGCGTTGTGATTGCCTATACCCTGCTGGGTGGTTTTTTAGCCGTCAGCATGACGGACTTTGTCCAAGGCATGATTATGTTTATTGCGCTGGTGATGGTGCCACTCGTTGCATTTAGTGCCTTAGACCAGCCAAGTCAGATGTTTGCGACTATAGAGCAACTGAACCCCAAACATCTGGATTTATTCACCGGCACCAGTGTGCTTGGCATTATCTCTTTATTGGCCTGGGGTTTGGGTTATTTTGGCCAGCCTCATATCATAGTGCGTTTTATGGCGATACGTTCAGTCGAAGATTTTAAAGCAGCCCGTCGTATTGGCATGTCCTGGATGATTATTTCTATTTTAGGCGCCATGGCCATAGGTTTTGTCGGTATCGCCTATGTGCAGCAAACCCAACTGCCACTGAAAGACCCGGAAACTATTTTTATCCTGCTGTCGCAAGTGTTGTTCCATCCATTTGTAGGTGGCTTGTTATTAGCTGCTATTCTGGCCGCTATTATGAGTACCATCTCTTCGCAGTTATTAGTGACATCCAGTGCGTTAACTCAGGATTTCTACAAAACCTTCCTGCACAAAGCAGCAACGGATCAACAGCAGGTGTTGATTGGTCGCGTTTCAGTATTTGCTGTAGCTCTTGTCGCTATCCTGCTCGCGCTTGACAGCAACAGTTCCATCTTAGGTCTGGTTGCCAACGCCTGGGCAGGCTTTGGTGCAGCTTTTGGTCCTGTCGTATTGATGAGCTTGTACTGGAAACGAATGAATCATTGGGGCGCCCTGGCTGGTATAGGCGCAGGAGCCTTAACTGTCTTGTTCTGGGCCTATAGTCCTTATCAAATTGATGGCAAACAATTAAATGACTTCCTTTACGCCATGATCCCCGGCGTATTTATTTCCACTCTCCTGACTTGGCTTGTCAGTCTGGCTACGTCGACCCCTGCAGCAGAAGTAAGTAATTTGTTTAAACAAGTATCTGATAAGTTAGAAAATAACTGAGTATCAGCGTTCGGGCGTTCCCCTTGATGGATTGCCCGATGTTGTTCTGATATGGCCTTTGAAAAAATCTGCAGGACCGTAGTCATTTCCCATAGATCTTTGCTACATTGAAGCATGACTTCTGTTTCGCTGTTCAGGGATTTATGTATTTTTACACCGCGCGCCAACCTATTTTGGATAAAGATAAAAACCTGTTTGCCTATGAGCTGTTGTTCAGGGATGGTGTAGAAAACGTATTTCCCGAAGTAGACAGCAACGAAGCGACGTCCAGAATGATTGAAGGCAGTCAGCTGAATTTAGGGCTGGATGAGTTTTTGGGCGATAAGCCCGGCTTTATTAACTTCACGCTTGACTCTTTGCTGAAGAAATATCCTTCGATGTTGCCCTGCGAACAAGTGGTGATCGAAATACTGGAAACAGTGCAGCCTGGAAAACGTTTATTAGCAGAATGCGAATCGCTGAAGGCTCAAGGCTATATTCTGGCGCTGGATGACTATATTCATCAGCCGGTTTGGCGGCATTTTTACCCTCTGATCGATATCATTAAAATTGATTTTCGTGCAACCAGCCTTGATATCATTATGCAAATCAAAGCGGCTATTAAAGACTTTCCTCACATCAAACTGTTGGCCGAAAAAGTAGAAAGTAACGAAGAGTTTTTGCAGGCACTGGACTTAGGTTTTGAGTATTTTCAGGGCTACTTTTTTTCGCGTCCGGAAATGATGCAAAGCCGCGCTTTATCACCAGCACAAATGACACTGGCTGAGCTATTGTATGAAACAGCAAAGCCGGAGATGGATTTACATACCATCACCAGTGTATTTGAACGCGATGTACATCTCTCTTATAAACTACTGCGTTACACCAACTCCGCGGTCTTTAAACGACGCACAGACATAGCGACTATTAAGCAAGCTATAGTGGTTTTAGGTCAGGCTGAGCTGAAACGTTTTTTATCTGTACTTTTTACGGCTCAAATCAGCAGTGATAAACCTGCAGAACTGATGCGACTGGCGATGACCAGAGCGCGTTTTGCCGAGGATATTGCTGTCCTTGCAGGCTTTGCTGAGGTATCCAAAGCTTTTTTAACCGGTATGATGTCACTGATAGATGCGATTCTGGATGAGCCAATGAGCTCAGTGATGAGTAAATTGCCACTGTCCAAAGACATCAAAGACGCGCTGATCGACGGTATAGGGCCTATGGCGCAATTTCTGCAATTGATTAAGTTTTACGAGCAAGCAGCCTGGGATGATGCCAATGCATTGATCTTATCACTCAAACTCGATAGTAAGTCTGTACCTGATGCTTACCATACGGCAGTACAATGGGCCAACGAACAAATGAAAGCGCTCGGCGACCACTGACGAGCGCCTTTTTCGGCTTAAAAACTGACGTGCTCCGCTACTTTAGCGGCTAATTTATCACCAATGCCTTTGACTTCTGTCAGCTGCTTTTGGTCTTTGATCGGACCATTTGCACTGATATAGTCTTTAATGGCCTTCGCCTTCTTTTCGCCTATACCAGGCACAGCAACCAGCTGCTCTATCGAAGCCTGATTAATATTCAGCTTGGCTTTATCAGCCACTTTGGCTGCGGCAGGAACAGACAGAGGGGCTTTCGCCAGTTCCTGAGCTACGGTCAGATTAACTGCACAGGCCAGACTGGCCACGACTGCTGCAACGAGTGCGATTTTCATCACAGTTCTCTCCTTTTAACAGTTTCTTGCCCTCTCACTGTGTTGCTGAAGGTTGTTGTCAGTAACTACAATCCGGTAAACGAAGACAAAGAAACTACTTTGAGTTGCAACCTCGTCAATAAAGATAGCTAAAAGACAACTTTTTGCATCATTATTTTTACATTTTAAAAACAAAAAATCACCTAATGAAAGGTGCAGTAAGACGAAAGTACAGCATGACCTCAATCAAGACGACTAAAGGTGTTCAGCCGCAATTCAGAGCCTGACTCTTACACTTTCAACGATTTGTCTGATGTTAAGGATTGCTGCAACTGGCAGAGTGATTTAGCATAACCCCACTTTGTCTTTGCCCATTTTAAAAGGAAGTCCCATGCGTTTATTAGTTGTTGAAGACGAGAGCTTATTGGCGGAACAAATTCGCGAACATTTGGTGCAGCAGCAATTTAGTGTAGACGTAGCTCATGATGGTGCTGACGGTTGGTTTAAGTTAAGTGAGTACCCTTATGATCTGGCCATTATTGATATTGGTCTGCCAAAAATGGATGGGCTGAGTCTTATTCGTAAAGCACGGCAAAATGACATTAAGACGCCGGTTATCGTATTGACGGCTCGTGGTAGTTGGCAGGAGAAAGTACAAGGTCTGGATGCAGGTGCGGATGACTATCTAACTAAACCTTTTCATACCGAAGAGCTGCTGGCTCGTATTAATGCATTGATACGCCGCGCTGCAGGTCAACCTGATCCGATGCTGCATTCAGGCCCGGTCCGACTGAACAGCAGGACTCAACAGGTTTGGTTAGGTGAAGATGAAGTCAGTCTGACCGCTTATGAGTACAAAGTGCTGGAGTACTTTATGCATAATCCAAATAAAGTGATTTCTAAAACCGAGCTGACCGAACATATCTATGATCAGGATTTTGATCTGGATAGTAACGTAATTGAGGTTTTTGTCTTACGTCTGCGCAAAAAACTCGACCCGGATGGTGAATTAAAACCTATCGAAACTTTACGTGGCCGTGGGTATCGTTTCACTATGGCAGTTAGCTAAATGCAGTTATCGCTCAAGGTTCGTCAGGGTATTATCAGCCTGTTTTTATTGTTCTTTTTATTGCCCAGTTCGTTTTTTGCGATAGAGCAGGCTTTTTATACCCAACTACTGACCAGCACTGAGCAAAAACTCGAAGTGCACATGTACTCCATTTTGGCCGAAGTTCAGCCTAAAGATGGCAAAGTGGAATTGAGTAATAATTTGCTGCCGCCAGATTTTTATCGCCCTGATTCAGGGCTTGCTGCTTTTATTACCAGCGAAAACGAATTGCTCTGGCAGTCCGATTCGTCAATCAATCAGCAGTTTGACCCTCCAACCCATCAAATTCTGCCCGCATCTCACGAATTTGTTTTGATGGAACAGTATCAGCAAAAATACTGGGTCTTGTCTTTTTCAGTGCTGTTTGATTTAGGTGATAACACTCTGCCGTTGACTATTCATGTTGTGCAGAATGATCAACTGCTGCAAGAGCCATTAAAAGCTTTCCGGAAAACCTTAAGCCAATGGTTTATTGGCATAGCCTTGGTCCTGATAGGTCTGACCTTGCTGGCGTATTACTGGATCACTAAGCCTCTGACCTCTCTGGATAAAGAAATTCATAAACTGGAAAGTGGTCAGCAAGAGCAACTGCTGCACGACTATCCTTCAGAACTAAATAAAATCAAAGAAGATTTAAACCTGTTGCTGGCGAATCAAAACAGACAAAAGCAGCGTTATCGTCATCACTTAAGTGATCTGGCCCATGCGTTAAAAACACCTATAGCGGTGCTGCGTACCTCAAAACTGTCAGAGCAACCTGAATTGCGTGAACAATTGGATCGTATTACCGGCATGATAGAACATCAGCTCAAACGCGCCTCCAGTTCAGGCCAGGATTTGTGGCATAAACAAATCAAAGTCAAACCGCTAATTGATAAACTGGAACAGGCCTTAAGCAAAATCTATCGGGATAAAGGCTGTCAGATTGACATCCAGTGCACAGATCAGGTGGTGTTTCGGGGCGATGAAACGGATTTAATGGAAATTCTGGGTAACCTGCTGGATAACGCCTGCAAAGCCTGCAATCACAACGTAAAGATCAGTGCTTTTGGTAAACCCTTGCAGCTGGATATTGAAGACGACGGCCCTGGTATACCGACCAATAAAAGAGAAGAACTATTCGAGCGAGGCACCCGCTTAGATACCTACAAAGAAGGACATGGCGTAGGTCTTTCCATCGTCTCTGAGCTGGTAAAATCCTACTCAGGTGAACTGCAGGTCTCTCAAAGTCCATTAGGGGGCGCCCGTTTTGTTATACGCTTTCCGGAGTCAGGCATTAAATGATCAAACCGTTGCTACTTTTGACCGTCATCAGCGCATTCCCGCTCAGTGCCCAACAAAACTGTGATCCGCAGCAGCAGAACAAAGTTGACTATATGCAGTGTCTGGATCAACAACTGCAGCAGACCAGACGAGAGCTAACCAGTTGGGAAAATAACCATCTGTTTAAACTGGAAGAACAAGCCAGCAGCACGGGTCGTAAAGATGGTCTGAAATTATTTAATAAAGCCCGTCAAAGCTTCGAGCTTTATACTGAACAGGACTGTCGTTGGCAATTTGTCGGTCAGTTGCCCGATAATCACACGGCAAGCGTCTCTTACAAACAATGCCAGTTGTATCACCTGAAACAACGTATCGAGTTTTTAAAGCACGTTAACTCGACATCAGACTAAACCACAATATGCCACACAACCGTATATAAGTGCTTATACTTGGCTGTATTCAGTCACTTATCGATACGGAGATACGGATGAAGATTTTAATTACAGGAGCGACAGGGCTGATTGGTAGAGCCCTTGTTGCACAGTGGCAAGACCAACACCAGTTGGTTATTCTCAGCCGTTCCGTCGCCAAAGCCAGAGAAATTTTAGCCATTGACGCCAGCTATCATCAGTCTCTTGATGAGATAGATTTTAATCAGCTTGATGCAGTGGTTAACCTGGCTGGCGAAGCTATTGCCGACAAGCGCTGGAGTGAATCGCAAAAACAAAAAATCTGTCAAAGTCGCTGGCAAATCACCGAAGCTTTAGTGGAAAAAATTCAGCACTGTACTACCCCACCTAAAGTGTTGATCAGCGGCTCTGCCATTGGCTTTTATGGCCGTCAGGGTAGCCAGATTGTTACAGAGGAGCACAGTTCTTTTTATCCTGAATTCAGCCATGATATTTGCGCACGTTGGGAAAATCTGGCACAACGTGCAGCCGGTGAGCACACCAGAGTCTGTATACTGCGCACAGGCATAGTACTGAGTAGCAAAGGAGGCGCTCTTAGCAAGATGCTACCGCTGTTTAAGCTTGGGTTGGGCGGTCCTGTTGGTGATGGCAAGCAATTTATGTCCTGGATCCATCTGGACGATATGGTGCGCTTAATCGATTTTTTACTGTACCGAGATGATTTAAGTGGGCCTTTTAATGCCACAGCCCCCCGCCCTGTCACTAACAAGCAGTTTAGTCAGTTGCTCGCTGAACGTTTTGGTAAAAAGGCACCTTTTACAGTGCCTGCTTTTGTGCTGCGTTTGGCTTTTGGCGAGATGGCTGATCTTCTGTTATTCGGTCAGAACGTACAGCCGAAACGACTGCTGGACAATAGCTTTGAGTTTCACCATCCACAGCTGAAAGAAGCTTTAAACGCCCTTCAATTTTGAAGGGCGCGACGTAACAAGGTGCTACCGGACATTTTCAGTAAAACCCTAACCTGCCATGCACCTAATGCGGTGACTAAGCCGACACCTAAGACAGGGCCTAACCACCATAAACTCCAGTGTGGACTGTAAGGCAAGTCAAAAAATTGCTGCTGAACTACAGCAAGCAGAACTTCTGCAAGCACTGTTGCAAATAGTCCGGCCAAAGCACCCAACGCAGCAAACTCATACAACAAGGCAGATTTTAAGAACACCGACTTCGCACCTAAAGTGCGCAGAATAGCCAGCTCCTGCTCACGTTGCTCCAACGTCGCCTGCACCTGCGCAACTAATACCAGCACTGCTGATGCAAACACCAGAATTAGAATAAAGGTTAAGGCCACAGACACCTGGCTGATAATGTCATTGACCTGCTTTAAGATAGTATCCACAGAAATCAGACTGACAGTAGGGAATTGTCGCACTATCTGATTCAACAAGTCTTGTTCTGACATATCCAGATAAAACGCCGTGATATAAGTGGCAGGAAACCCCTGCATCAGATCAGGCGACAGCACCATGTAGAAGTTGGGCTGCAGACTGTTCCAGTCCACTTTACGAATACTGCTTATTTTTGCATCGAATACCTGACCACCGACAGAAAACTGCAAGGTATCACCAAGCTTTAACTGTAAACGCTCCGCCATTTGAGACTCAACCGACACTTCAGCTTTAGATTGCGCGGTAAACCACTGCCCACTCTCCAGCTTATTGTTGTCCGGCATTTGTGTTAACCAGGTCAAATTCAGCTCACGTCCAACACCTTGTCGCTGCTCAGGTTTTTCTTTTGTCGCTTCATCGGCAAAGTTCTCACCATTAACCGCCAGGACCCGGCCATTAACCATAGGATAAAAGTCAGTCAGGCTGAGTTTGTGCTCAGCGGCCAGCTGCTGCAACGAGGTTTTATCTTGCTCCGTTAAATTCACCAGAAACTGATTCGGCGCGCCTTCAGGCACCTGCTGTTGCCATTGGTCCAGCAACTCAGAGCGTAAAAAATACAGCAACAGAGTTAAAAATAAAGCCAGACTAAAGGTGATCAACTGGAACGCATTAGGCCATAACCTGCGGCGTAAATTGGCAAGAGCCAGTCGTAACGCACTACTTTGCCCTGCAGCCATGGGTTTAGCTACCCGCACCAATACGGCAGCAAACCCCATCAACAAAGCGGCAAATACCAGACAGAGCGCAAATAACCAGCTGCTGATCCAAATATCACCACTAAAAAGCCACATCAATAACCAAATGGCGACAGAGCCACTGATTAAATGCACCGGGTCAAATTTTAATTGATCGGGCTTTTCCCGCAGCACATTAAGTGCAGGTACTGCAGCTAAACGCCATAATGGCCTGGCCGAAAACAACACAGCACAAATAGCCGCAGTTAACACACCTAAACCTAAAGGGCGGACACTAAATTCTGCCAGATACTCAGGCATCCAGAATCCAACGCCCCATTGACTCAGTTGTACCAGCAACTGACCTGCCAGCAAACCAAAACTCACACTGAACAACACGACAAAAAGCAAATGACTGCCGTAAATCTTCCTGCTCAGGGTGGTCGAAGCACCCAATGCTTTCATCACAGCGACAGAGCGGGCATGGCGCTGACTATACCGATTCGCGGCTACTGCTGCGGCACAAGCGGCCAGCACTATGCCAAGTAATCCCGATAACAATAAAAACCGCTCTGATCTATCCAAAGCGCCGCCTATGGCGGATTCTCTGTCCATTTTCTGCCATCTGTCTTGTGGTCCCAGCATTTGCTTCGTTTGCGTTTCTAACTGCTCAAGACCTTGCTGGCTACCTGCGAACATTAAGCGATAGCTGATGCGGCTACCTGGCTGGATAATTCCGGTTGCAGCGACATCATCAAGATGCATCAATACCCGTGGCGAACTGCCAAATACAGACAAGGGGGCATCAGGTTCAGCCACAATAACACCTGCTGCGGTAAATACTTTTTCACCTAACTCAAGACTGTCACCTACTTTAATGTTCAGCAAACTGTAAAGACGGCTTTCAAGATACAACTGATGGGGTTGCAAAGAGGCCAGTGCCGTAGCGTCGGTCAGCGAAGCACTTAATTTCAATTCACCTCGCAGCGGGTAAGCGGAAGAAACTGCCTTAACAGAAACAAGCTGCATCAAATCTTTGGCAAATAACATAGAGTTAAACTGCACTTGCCGTGATGACCGCAGTTGAAGCTCGTCAGCCTGTTGTTGCACTTGTTCATTAAAGCCAACGCTGGAGCGCAGAATTTGATCGGCAGCAACAAAATTAGCGCTACGCTGATACAAAGCAGAACGGACCGATTCGGTGATACCGGATAAGCTCACCACAGTCAGCACAGCTAAAAATAGTGAAAAGGCTATGACCCATAACTCCCCACGGCTTAACTCACGCCAGAACAGCCGCCAGGCTATTTTACCCCACATGACGTTGATCCTCTGTAGCTTGAGTTAAATCAGCCGTTAAGTGGCCTGCATGCATCTGAAATCTGAACTGGCAACGCTGAGCCAACTCATGATTGTGCGTCACCAGGACTAAAGTGGTACCTTGCTGCTCATTCAGTTCAAACAATAAATCTTCTATTTTTTCACCTGTCGCACTATCCAGATTGGCCGAAGGCTCATCGGCAAACAACACAGCGGGTTTGGTAATAAAAGCTCTGGCTATAGCGACTCGTTGTTGCTCCCCTCCACTCATCTGGTTAGGAAAGAAATCGGCTCTGTGGCTTAACCCAACCTGAGCCAATAGCTCCAGACCACGGGCCCGAGCATCAGGCATACCGGCCAACTCTGCCGGTAAGGTGACATTCTCTAATGCCGTCAGGCTGGGTAACAACAAAAACGACTGAAACACAAAACCAACAGAGCGTGCTCTTAATTCAGCACGTTCATCCTCACTAAGTTGATGCAACGCCTGACCTGCCAGGTACACTTCCCCTGAACTTGCCTGATCCAAACCTGCCAAAATACCTAATAAAGTAGACTTACCTGAACCCGAAGCTCCAACTATGGCAACTGTCGCGCCTTGATTGATCCTAAGGTCGATATTTTGCAGTATGGTAAGCTCAGATCCGGTAAGCTGAACTTTCTTCACAACATCTTTTGCAACAATATGAGGTACAGGTGTTTTCATGATTCGATTCATCTACGTTATGCTTTTGGTCTTGTGTTTCACCGCAGCTGCAGTGCAAGCCAAAACGCTGTTAATTCTGGGCGATAGTCTGAGCGCCGGTTATGGGTTAAGCCAACAACAAAGTTGGGTGTATCTGCTTCAGCAAAAGCTGAAAGAACAGAACACGGGGTGGACACTGGTCAACGCCAGCATCAGTGGCGAAACCTCAGGTGGAGGTCTGGCTCGCCTACCTGCCCTGCTCGAACAACACAAACCCGATTATGTGCTGATTGAACTGGGTGCCAACGATGGTCTGCGTGGTTTCCCTATTCCCCAGCTGGAAGCCAATCTCAATGCCATGGTACAACAAATAAAGCAGCAACAAAGCAAGGCTGTATTAATGCAAATACGTATTCCACCGAACTATGGCCCACGTTACACTAAATTATTCACTGAGTTATATCCAAAAATTGCAGAACAGCAGCAGATCCCGCTATGGCCTTTCTTTATGGAGACCATAGCGTTAAAACAACAATGGATGCAAGCCGACGGATTACATCCGAACCTGGAAGCACAGCCCGTGATCACAGATTTAATGCTACCTTTGGTATCGAGTCTAGAATAAAGATGTAACCAAGTTTGAGGAATGTCAGCAAGCGGCTTTTAAGCCGCTTTTTTTGCAGCCTTGAACTGTAAAGACACAATAGAGAATATGTCAGCAGCGAACGGAGGCTGAAGCGTTAAGTAGTTGAGATTATGATGAAGATGCGAAGCTTGATAGGTCTTTCAGTTTGGTGGAGCTAAGCGGGATCGAACCGCTGACCTCTTGCATGCCATGCAAGCGCTCTCCCAGCTGAGCTATAGCCCCACTCGCAGATGCAACGCTGAAGTGGCGTCCCTTAGGGGATTCGAACCCCTGTTACCGCCGTGAAAGGGCGGTGTCCTAGGCCTCTAGACGAAAGGGACACTGGGTAGGTCTTCATATGATGTTGGCGTCCCTTAGGGGATTCGAACCCCTGTTACCGCCGTGAAAGGGCGGTGTCCTAGGCCTCTAGACGAAAGGGACAGGCGCATAACCATCACATTTTTTTACTGACTAATTGGCGTCCCTTAGGGGATTCGAACCCCTGTTACCGCCGTGAAAGGGCGGTGTCCTAGGCCTCTAGACGAAAGGGACACTACAGTCAGTTTGTCAGATTTTGTTGGCGTCCCTTAGGGGATTCGAACCCCTGTTACCGCCGTGAAAGGGCGGTGTCCTAGGCCTCTAGACGAAAGGGACACTGGAACAAAATCTTTGGTGGAGCTAAGCGGGATCGAACCGCTGACCTCTTGCATGCCATGCAAGCGCTCTCCCAGCTGAGCTATAGCCCCACACCAATTGCAGAGGTTGCTAAGCAATCCCCTACAAGACGAGGCGAATTCTAGGGGCCGAGGCCAAAGGTGTCAACAGTTTTTTGGAAAGCCTTTACTGTTCGCGTATTTTTTAAACTAAGTGATGATTCATGCAGCAAATTACAGCAAAATAAAGCACATAGCTGCCCCGCCCCAGTCCTGAACTCTAATGTGGCATATAAGCATGAGGATAGCGGTGTAAGTGTAAAAAAGAATAGTAAAGATGATGACAAGAAAGAAAAAACCCTGCCTGGGCAGGGTTTTTTTAACGCTTAAAGAGACACGTTGTTTTTACTGGCGCGTTCTTTAATGTAGCTTTCCCAACTTGCAGCCTGACGGCCAAACTTAGGATCCGCTTTCACTTTCTGAACGGCTTGATACGCATCTTTAAACTTGTTCTGATAGAAGTATGCTTCTACCAGAGCCAGGTACACAGGAGCTTTAGCTTTTACACCAGCGTCCAGCGCTTTGTTCAAAGCAACTACGGCTGCAGAGTATTTTTCAGCGAGGATCAGTGAAGAACCCTGACGGCGATAAGCATCACCATCGTTGTCTAACTGAGCTGACTCACCGTAATACTGAGCGGCTTTGTCCATTTCACGAGCAGCCTGGAACGAACTGGCCATACTGTTCAGCATAGTTTTATCTTTTTTGATTAAACCAGACTTAATATGTTTTTCCAGTGTAGTACCTGCTTTGTAAGGCACGTTCGCGTTAGAGTAAAGTTGAGCTAACAACTTAAACTCGTTCGCTGAATCCAGCATACCTTGCATAGCTGCAACTTCTAATGTCACCAAAGCTTTTTCGTATTGCTCTTCAATACTGTAAAACTGAGCCAGGTAAGTCCACCAGCGCTTTTCTGAAGGGAAAAGTTTCACTGTGGTCTCTAATACTTCGATCGCTTTCTTGTTGTTTTTCATCTCGTAATAAGCTGAAAACTTCAAGGTGTAAGGACCAGCATTTGGCTTAGCTTTATCTTGCAGAGCAATGGCCATATCAGCAGGTTCAATGACCTTCTGATATTGCTTGGTTTCCATATAAGCACTGGCAATACGCAGATAAACGTTCCCATCCTTTTCACCAGTGAAATCTAACCACTGGTTATAGGTTTTGATCGCTTCATTGTATTGCTTGTCGCTTAACAGCAAGTCAGCTAACAAGCGATAAGCAGCAGCCTGATCGGTAAAACTTAATACATCAGGCGCTATTGCTTTGCGTAAGTAGCCTATGGCTTTTTTCTCGTCTTTCGCGGCCCACATGTTGCCTAAAAAACGATTTAAGTACGCCATGTCAAACTCGTTGCTTGACTCCACACCTTGCAAGGCTGCGATAGCTTCGTTTAACTTCTCTGCACCGTATAGTTCATAAGCTTTTGCTATAGCTTTACCAACTTTCTCACCTACAGCACTTGATTTGCGGTTTTTCCGCGCTTCAATTTTTGCAGGATCCGGAGCTGCTACAGCATAAGAACCCAGAGTTGTTACACCAAAACTGGCTAATACGATCAACGCTGAAGTAAGATTACTTATTTTCTTCATAGTGTTAACCTCCAGACTGGTCTAATGAGAAGTCCAGTTGAACCATAATACCTGGTTGCTGAACTGCTTTACCATCGACCACTTTTGGTGAATATTTCCAGCGTTTCAGTGCACGAATCGCTTCACGGTCAAATACACGTTTAGGTTCTGCTTCCACAACTGTCACGTCACCAACGCTGCCATCTTCCAGAATAGTGAAACGCATTTTTACCCAACCCTGTAAGCCGTCACGAGCAGCCTGTACCGGGTATTTTGGTTCAATACGTACTATTGGAGTCGCATCGCCATCACGCATCATTGCTGAAGACGGATCGCCTAATCCTGTACTGGCACCACCTACGTCTACTGACGGCAGGTTAAAACCTATAGAACCACCGGTGTCGGTTGATTCTGGTTCAGCAACCGGAGCCTTTGGAGGCTCTGGCGGCGGTGGTGGTGGTGGTGGCGGCACCCGAACACGAGTCTGAGCTTTAGACTCAGGCGGCGTCGAGTTAATTTCAATAACGATTTGTTCCTTTTTAGCATTGGTGAACGTATCATCCCCACCTATAAGGAATGCCATCAACACATACAGGAAAAACGTTATTACCGCACCAACTACCAGTGATAGTAATAACCTTACCATATTACTTGTTCTCCGCAGCGATCGAAATCTTATCGATACCAGCCAGCTTGATTTGGTCCATTACTGAAACCACGATACCATGCTTAGCTTCTTTATCTGCTTGGATGATTACTGTGTCTGTTGGCGATTCAGCTAACAGCTTTTCAACTGTTGCACCAACACGCTCAACGTCTACAGCACGTTTATCCATCCAAATTTCACCGTTTGCACGGATTGCAATAAAGATAGTGGCTGACGGCTTAGATTGAGCTTTCGCCGCTTTAGGACGGTTTACGTCAATACCAGCTTCTTTAACGAACGACGTCGTCACGATAAAGAAGATCAGCATAATAAATACAACGTCCAACATAGGCGTTAAATCTACTGCTGCCTCTTCGGCTTCACGTCTAATTTTACGTGCCATAAATTACTCTCTATCAATGATGAGGCATGTTGTCAGCTAAATCATGAACTGCTGACTTCACCTTACCTTCCAGTTTGGACGTTACAAATACACCTGATAAACACGCAACCATACCAGCCATAGTTGGAATTGTTGCCATTGAAATACCAGCTGCCATCAGTCTTGGGTTACCAGTACCTTGCACCGCCATAATTTCGAAAACGGCGATCATACCGGTCACAGTACCTAACAAACCAACCATTGGGCAGATTGCAACCAAAGTTTTGATTACACCTATCCGCTCACGCAGTTTGGTAGATGCCTCAGACACCCACGCATCACGAATTTTATGCGCATACCAGGAGGTTGTATCAGCCCGTGCGTTCCAGTCTGCGATAATTTTATTACGCATCACTGGAAACTCCCGATTGATAAACCAGAAGCGCTCTATGATCAATACCCACATGATGAAGAGCACTATGGCGACGATATACAGAACATCACCGCCGGTTGCGATAAAATCCCTGACAGATTCCCAAAGCTCTATCAGGCTATGCATTACGCTTTCTCCTTCTCCGCATGAGCAGCGATGATACCAGCACTTTGCTCATCCAGAACATGCAGGACTGAGTTTGACTTACTTTGTAACATAGAGTGGATAAACAGTAATGGCAGAGCACATAACAGACCTTGAACAGTTGTTACTAACGCCATTGAAATCTGGCCAGCCATAATTTTCGGGTCACCAGTACCGTGTAAGGTAATAACCTGGAACGCACCGATCATACCGATAACTGTACCTAACAGACCTAATAAAGGACCTACAGCAGCGATCAGCTTGATAATACCGATACCTTTTTCGATATCCGGAGTTTCACGCATGATAGCTTCGTCTAATTTCAGCTCTAAAGTCTCAACGTCAACAGATTTGTTGTCGTGGTAAACTTTCAGGATACGGCCCAGAGCATTTTTGTCTGAAGGGTTGTTCAGATTTTTCAGCTGAGCTTTCACACCAGCAGAAGCTGCTGACAGAGATACGAAACGCACAGCACCAATCAGTAAACCGATCAGTAACAGAGCAGTAATTACATAACCTGGAGTACCACCCTGGTGGAACTGTTCAGTTAATGTAGCTTCCTGAGTTTTCAGACGCAGTAAGTTACCGCCAGTTGGGTCGATGTATACTGGTTTGATTTCGCCAGGAGCTGCGTTTTTGAACGCTTCAGCATCAGCAACAATGTAAGACTCAGGTTGTTTAACCAGAGGTTGCATTTCCTGAGTGTCAGCGTTAAATACTAAGTAACCACCGTCAGAAATCAGGTTGAATGCACCGATACGAGTCACAGAAGCCTGAGCACCGTTACCATCCAGAGAAACAACGTTACCTTCGAACTTAGCTACTTTAGCAGACTCAGTCATTTCAGTTTGCAGAGCAACCCACAGTTCTTCCAGTTCGTTGATAGTTGGAAGTTCTTTAGCTTCAGCCAGTTTTTTCAGCAGTTCATCACGGCCTTTGTACTGAGCACTGATATTAGAAGTTGCAATAGAACCGATAGTTTCAGTTGCAGCACCACGAACGATACCGAACATTTCACCTAAAGTACCCTGAGCAGCTTGCAGCTCAGCTTCTTTCGCAGCTAATTTGCCTTCGTTATCAGCAAATTGTTGAGTCAAAGACTTGCCACGAGCTTCTTCAGCTGCAAACTCAGCTTTCGCTCTGTTTAACAGGGCTTGTTTGTCAGCACGGTCAGATAAAAATTCCTGTTCGCGCTGCTGGTTGATTTTACCTTCAGCAGTACGTGATTTTTTAACTTGCTCTAACAATTGGTCAAGTTTGGCTGTATCAGCAGCAGCTGTTAAGCACACGCCTGCAGACATAGTTACCACAGCTGCAACTACTAAACCTTTAAAAACTTTCTTCATTTATGCTTACTCCGCTGCTAACACTGGAAGTTTCAACAATTCTGGGGCAGCTTGTTTACCCGCAACACGAATCGCGAACTTGGTAGATTCCAGGTACTCTTGACCCAGAGCTTCCCACTGACCTGTAGTTCTGTTGAACATCCAGGCTTGTTTTTCATCCAGAGATTGAGCCAGTAACGCAACGCGACCTACGTAAACGTAGTTCACGGTAATTTCGCTGCCATCAACAGCCAGTTTGTCTGTGTAAGTCACCAGCGCTGTACCTAAATCTTTTTCGATTTGGTAGGCTTCGATCACCAGACGGTACATTTCAGAAGTGTTTACTGCTGAGTTACCTAACACTGAACGTAAACGCTCAATACGAGCTAAACGATTGTTCAGGTCGATAGGCATATCCGCTTTGATAAAGGCTTCTAAGGTATCAACCATACGATACATCAGAGGAACGATACCTTGCTTAGTACCTTCGATAGTACCAATTTGTTTATCAAAAGAAGCCAGTTGAGAATTCTGATCGGCAACTAATTTAGCAACGTGGTCGTTGTAAACTTTCAAGTTTTCAGTTTGTTCAACTAATTGACGGTACTCAGCCAATAATTCCTGGCTTTGGTCAAAAATGTTGTTAATTTTTTCCTGAGATTGAACTGAAGCGCGGATATTTTGCTGACCCGCTTTCTGCAGTTCTACCAGTGGATCTGCTGCTACTGAGGTGCTGGCCAATGCGAATGCTCCAAACAGAGCAGAAGCAACCAGACTCTTACGAATGTTATTGTTAGACATAGTTCCCAACCAATAATTGCTGATTAACGTAACCTGTTTTTGAAAGGTTATTTTTTGTAACAAAAGATAACCCGGTTAAAGGGTAAACCGCCCGCATCATTGCAGCAAACTGGCGTATTGTCAATATAACAACGACGGTCAACGATGACAGTTTTGTTGCAATTTAACGACGGTTTAGACCCATTTTTTCTTAAGCAAAACCGGGCGCCTTCCCGTATTAATATTCCATTAAAATTTTTGCTTATTTAATGTTCGGTGTTAACTTCCCCGACTCATACAGCTTGACCATTTGCTCAA
The DNA here is from genome assembly GCF_014645135.1 of Rheinheimera tangshanensis. GTDB lineage: Bacteria > Pseudomonadota > Gammaproteobacteria > Enterobacterales > Alteromonadaceae > Pararheinheimera > Pararheinheimera tangshanensis. Next base: position 267,284 of record NZ_BMLH01000003.1, on the reverse strand, counting down.
GAGAAATGGCTTTTATTTTTGATGCATTACCGGCAGTACCGAAAGCCAGATAACGATCTTTACAAATTTCAGTCATAGCTTTGACTGATTCCTGCAAATACTTACGTGGATCAAATTCGGCAGGGTTTTTCGCCATATAGCGACGAATTGCGCCTGTTGAGGCTAAACGTAAGTCAGTGTCTATATTGATCTTACGCACGCCGAATTTGATCCCTTCCTGAATTTGTTCTACAGGCACCCCATAAGTTTCAGGGATAGCACCACCGTATTCGTTGATGATGGCTAACCACTCTTGAGGTACCGAAGATGAACCGTGCATCACCAGGTGAGTATCCGGGATGCGGGCATGAATATCTTTGATGCGATCAATCGCCAGAATGTCACCTGTAGGTGGACGACTGAACTTATAAGCACCATGTGAAGTACCACAAGCAATAGCCAGCGCATCTACACCCGTTGCTTTTACAAACTGTGCAGCTTCTTCCGGATCCGTTAGCATCTGGTCATGACTCAAAATACAATCTGCGCCAATCCCGTCTTCTTCCCCGGCAGCTCCCGTTTCAAGCGAGCCTAAACAACCTAATTCGCCCTCGACCGAAACACCACAAGCATGCGCCATATCTACAACACGGCGCGTTATATCGGCATTGTAGTCATAATCCATCGGTGTTTTGCCATCAGTACCTAAAGAACCATCCATCATCACAGATGAGAAGCCTAACTGGATCGCTTGTTGGCATACCGCCGCTGAGGTTCCGTGATCCTGATGCATGACCACAGGTATATGCGGGAATTCTTCCACTGCTGCCAAAATTAAGTGACGCAGAAACGGTGCACCGGCATATTTACGCGCACCGGCAGAAGCCTGCACTATCACAGGGCTATCCGTTGCATCAGCGGCCAGCATAATGGCACGCATTTGTTCTAAGTTATTCACGTTAAAAGCTGGTACTGCATAACCAAACTCGGCAGCGTGGTCCAGCATTTGGCGCATTGAAATCAGAGCCATGAGATCCTCTCTCTTTGTGTAGGGTAAGGGTTGTATTTAAAACCGCGGGCTCTGTTGTCACCTGAGGTGATCTTTAGTTATACAGAACCTGCGGCCGTTCTCTTTTAGATTTTTGTAGTGAATTGTAATCTAACAGCTTTAGTGTCAGGCTTTGGCTCGTTGTTCCAAAATTTCCACTGCTGGTAAAGTTTTACCTTCAAGAAACTCCAGAAATGCACCGCCACCGGTTGAAATATAGGAAATCTTGTCGGCTAACTCATATTTATCAATAGCAGCTAAGGTATCGCCACCACCGGCAATAGAAAATGCCTGACTGTCGGCTATCGCTAAAGCCAACGCTTTAGTTCCTTGTTCAAAGGATGCAAATTCAAATACACCCACAGGGCCGTTCCAGACAATAGTGCCGGCATTTTTCAGAATATCGACCAGTGCAGCACTGCTGTCAGGGCCTATATCAAACACCATATCATCGGCACTGATATCAGCAACAGACTTCGTCGTCGCCGGTGTATCTTCGGCAAAAGCTTTACCCGTCACTACATCGGTAGGTACAGGAATAGAACCACCATTGGCTTTGGCTTGCGCCATCAAACGTTTCGCTTCAGGAATAAGATCGGTCTCAACCAGAGATTTACCGACCTGATAGCCCTGAGCGGCAATAAAAGTATTGGCAATGCCACCACCCACAATCAGCTGATCCACGATACCGGACAAGGATTCCAGTACAGTCAGCTTTGTAGAAACTTTTGAACCACCCACTATGGCGACCAATGGACGTTTTGGATTTTTCAACGCTGCAGCCAAGGCATCTAATTCGGCAGCCAATAAAGGCCCAGCGCAGGCAACAGGTGCAAACTTCGCAACACCATGAGTAGTCGCCTGAGCACGGTGAGCCGTACCAAAAGCGTCCATCACAAACACATCACACAAAGCGGCCAGCTTTTTTGACAAGCTTTCATCGTTTTTGCCTTCGCCTTTGTTAAAACGCACGTTTTCAAAGACCACCACTTCACCGGCATTGACTTCTACACCGTCCAAGTACTCTTTGACTAAACGCACAGGCACAGATAAAGCAGCGTTTAAATACTCCACCACAGGCGCCATAGAAAACTCTTCGGCATAGACGCCTTCTTCAGGGCGACCTAAGTGTGAACACACCATCACTTTGCCACCTTTTTTCAGCGCTAACTCAATAGTAGGTATGGCTGCTTTTAAACGGGCATCTGAAGTCACTTTGCCGTTTTTCACTGGCACATTTAAATCTTCACGGATCAACACCCGCTTCCCTGTTAAATCGATATCGGCCATCTTCATTACTGACATACCAGACTCCTGTGATTTGAGTAATTTTTTAGTATTTATTTAAATAATAATTCAGACAAACCGCATCATTGCGCGGCTTGTATCGAGCATTCTGTTGGCAAACCCCCATTCGTTGTCACACCAAACCAAACATTTGACTAAACGTTTATGGCTGACCCGGGTTTGCGAGCCATCGACAATGCAGGAGTGCGCATCATGATTAAAGTCGACGGATACCAGCGGCTCTTCGGTGTAATCCAGAATACCTGTCAGTGCCCCAGCCCTTGCGCGCTCTAAGACCTGATTGATTTGAGTGACATCCACATCCTGATGCAGAGTCACGCTTAAATCCATGGCGGTTACATTCACTGTTGGCACACGCACAGCAATGGCTTCAAAACGCCCGGCTAAATGCGGCATGATGCGCTCAATACCGCGGGCTAACTTAGTATCGACCGGAATAATAGACTGACTGGCAGCCCTGGTACGCCGTAAATCCGTGTGATAAGCATCTATCACCTGCTGATCATTCATAGAGGCGTGAATAGTGGTAATAGTGCCGCTCTCTACACCAAAGTGCTGATCCAACACCTGAATGACCGGCACAATGCAGTTGGTGGTGCAAGAGCCCGCAGAGACTACTGTCATCTCATCGGTCAGCAAATGCTGGTTAATGCCAAAAATGACTGTGGCATCAATATCGGCATCTGCAGGATGTGAAAACAATACTTTTTTTGCACCTGCATCTAAATGCAGTTGTGCATCGGCACGGCTATGAAACACACCAGTGCATTCCAGCACCACATCAACCTCTAATTCTTGCCAGGGTAATTGCGCAGGATCGGCCTGGCAGAATAAAGCGATGACATCGCCATTGACCACTAAACCTTGTTTCGTTAACTCCACAGGAAAACCAAAACGACCATGCGAGGTGTCATATTTTAATAAATGAGCGATACCTTTAGCATCCGCTAACTCATTAATAGCAACCACCTGAACCTGCTCTGTTAAACCACACTCGTACACAGCGCGCAGAATATTCCGACCGATACGGCCAAAGCCGTTAATTGCCACTTTAATGGTCATTATTACCCAATCTTCAGAGGTTTACTGATTAAAAAGAGGGGCCACCAGGCCCCTTTCATTAGTACGCGAATAACTCGTTGGCAGCTGCAACGACGGCTGCCGTGGTAATGCCAAAGTGTTCAAACAGCTGTTCAGCCGGAGCCGACTCGCCAAAACTGTCCATACCAATGATTTTTCCGGTCAAACCAACATACTTGTACCAGCTATCTTTAATACCAGCTTCGACAGCAACACGTTTGGTCACTGCGGCTGGCAATACGGCTTCACGGTAAGCAGCGCTTTGAGCTTCAAATACATCGGTGGAAGGCACAGACACAACCCGAACTTTACGCCCTGCAGCAGTTAACTGATGACAGGCCTGCACGGCCAGCTCTACTTCAGAACCCGTAGCGATCAGAATAAGTTCTGGCGTACCAACAGAATCTAACAATACATAACCGCCTTTACGCACATCAGCCAGTTGCTGCGCTGTACGAGGCTGTTGCACCAAATTCTGACGGGTGAAAATTAAGGTACTTGGGCCTTCAGTGCGTTCAATAGCGGCCTGCCATGCCACAGCCGATTCCACTGCATCACAAGGACGCCAGTTCATCAGATTTGGGGTCACACGCAGCGAAGCGAGTTGCTCAACAGGTTGATGCGTTGGGCCATCTTCACCTAAACCAATAGAATCGTGGGTGTAAACGAAAATAACCCGCTGTTTCATCAAAGCGGCCATACGCACTGCGTTGCGGGCGTATTCCATAAACATCAGGAAAGTCGCGCCGTACGGGATAAAACCACCGTGTAGGGCTATACCGTTCATCATCGCAGACATACCAAACTCGCGCACACCGTAATACAGGTAGTTACCGCTGGCATCTTCTGCAGTCACGCCTTTAGAACCTGACCAAATCGTCAGGTTCGAGCCTGCCAGGTCAGCTGAACCACCTAATAACTCAGGCAACAAAGGACCAAAAGCATTTAAGCTGTTCTGAGAAGCTTTACGGGTGGCGATAGATTGAGGGTTATCCTGCAAATGTTGAATGTAAGCTGCTGATTTTTCTGCCCAGTCTGCGGGTAAATCACCGGCCATACGGCGTTTAAATTCAGCCGCCAGTTCAGGGTAAGCTTTGGCATAAGCCGCAAATTTTTCATTCCAGCTTTGCTGAGCCGATGCACCTTTGGTTTTGCCATCCCACTCTTGATAGATATCTTGTGGAATGACAAAAGGAGCATGCTCCCAGCCTAAATATTCACGCGCAGCCGCAATTTCAGCATCACCTAAAGGCGCGCCGTGGCAGTCGTGTGAACCCGATTTATTCGGTGAACCATAACCGATAATGGTTTTGCAGCAAATTAAAGTAGGTTTGTCTGTAACAGACTTGCCCTGTTCAATGGCAGCAGCAATAGCAGAAGAGTCGTGACCATCGACACCTGCAATCACATGCCAGCCGTAAGCTTCAAAGCGCGCAGGTGTATTTTCAGTGAACCAGCCTTCAACATGACCATCGATAGAAATACCGTTGTCATCCCAAAACGCAATCAGTTTACCTAAACCTAAAGTACCGGCCAATGAACAGGCTTCGTGCGATACCCCCTCCATCAAGCAGCCGTCACCTAAAAAGGCGTAGGTGTAGTGATCAACCACTTCGTGGCCAGGCTTATTAAACTGAGCCGCTAAGGCTTTCTCAGCAATTGCCATGCCTACAGCATTGGTAATGCCCTGCCCTAAAGGTCCGGTTGTGGTTTCCACACCAGGTGCGTAACCATATTCAGGGTGACCAGGAGTACGGGAGTGTAATTGACGGAATTGCTTTAAATCTTCAATGCCTAAATCATAGCCAGAGAGATGCAACAGGGAATACAACAGCATAGAACCATGGCCATTAGACAACACAAAGCGGTCACGATTGGCCCAGCTTGGGTCTTGTGGATTGTGAATCAGATAATCGCGCCACAATACTTCAGCAATGTCTGCCATGCCCATAGGGGCGCCCGGGTGACCTGATTTCGCTTTTTGCACTGCATCCATACTCAATGCACGAATGGCATTAGCGAGTTGTTTACGAGATGGCATCTTCTCTCCTGCTTGATTGACTTTATATGACTTTGATCCAAGGGATGGGGTTCCCCGTACTCTTGCTCTGCTCTTTTTGTCTTTATTCGATTGGCGGCTAAGCGGGTGAACACTGTTTTTACATGGATACGGCAAAGTTGGGCTTATTTTCACAGAGCGTCGACCAAATCGCAAATTTTAATCCACGGCAAAGCAAAGTTTTCAGACCTTTGGACGATACATTAACAAGCTTTAGCATTAAAGACGTCCGGGCGGCAGAAAGTTCTGGCAATGACCTTCGCCTTTCACTAAAATAGCCGCCCCAAATTACAGCGCCCAGGCGCGATAACAACCAACATGTGGAATACGTAAATGGCACAACACATTTTTACCTCTGAATCTGTTTCTGAAGGACATCCGGATAAAATCGCTGATCAGATCTCTGATGCAGTGTTGGATGCAATTTTAGAACAAGATCCAAAAGCCCGTGTTGCGTGCGAAACCTTCGTAAAAACAGGCATGGTGTTAGTAGGTGGTGAAATTACTACCTCAGCCTGGGTCGACATCGAAGAACTCACTCGCAACACGATCCGTGATATTGGTTACGTGCATTCCGATATGGGTTTTGATGCTAATTCCTGTGCAGTATTAAGCGCTATTGGTAAGCAGTCGCCAGATATCAATCAGGGCGTAGATAAAAAAGATCCAAGTGAACAAGGTGCGGGCGATCAGGGTTTAATGTTTGGTTATGCCAGCAACGAAACTGACGTATTAATGCCAGCTCCTATCACTTACTCTCACCGTTTAGTGCAGCAGCAAGCTAAAGTACGTAAAGACGGTACATTGAGCTGGTTGCGTCCTGATGCCAAGTCTCAGCTGAGCTTTGTCTACGAAAATGGCAAGCCAGTGGGCATAGATGCTGTGGTTTTATCCACTCAGCACTGCGACACCATTTCTACAGCAGACTTACGTGAAGCTGTGATGGAACACATTATCAAACCAGTGTTACCAACAGAATGGTTGAGCAATAAAACCAAGTTCTTTATTAACCCAACAGGTCGTTTTGTGATTGGCGGTCCTATGGGTGATTGCGGTTTAACAGGCCGTAAAATCATCGTCGATAGTTATGGTGGTATGGCGCGTCACGGTGGTGGTGCTTTCTCTGGTAAAGACCCTTCAAAAGTGGACCGCTCTGCTGCTTATGCCGCTCGTTATGTGGCAAAAAACATCGTAGCGGCTGGTTTAGCTGAGCGTTGTGAGATTCAGGTGTCTTATGCTATAGGCGTGGCAGAACCTACGTCTATCAGTGTTGAAACTTTTGGCACCAGTAAATTAAGCGAAGATCAACTGATAGCGCTGATCCGTCGTCACTTCGATTTACGTCCTTATGGCCTGATCCAGATGTTGCAGTTAGAGCGCCCGATTTACCGCGCAACAGCAGCCTACGGTCACTTCGGTCGTAACGAATTCCCATGGGAAAACACCGACAAAGCAGAAATACTGCGCTCTGAAGCAAAAATCTAAGTTTTTGTTTTAGCTTATAGAAAAACCGAAAAGGAGAGCGTTGCTCTCCTTTTGGCTATTTACGGTTTTGTCAAAGCAAGATAAGGTAAAAACTATAAAAAAACAGTCACAGCAGATGACTAAAACAACCACACGGAGTATACATGACGTCTAGTGCCGTAAAAACTTCCTGGCTCAATCGCAGCCTTAATGCCATAGAGCGAATTGGTAATAAACTGCCCGACCCTGCCATCTTATTTGCTTTACTGATGTTTTTTGTCTGGGGCTTATCCTGGGCTTTGTCAGGTGTGACCTTCACAGATATAGACCCACGGACAGGTCAGCCTTTTCAGGTAAAAAATCTGTTGGAGGGTGCGGCTTTTGCTGATTTTATGGCGAAAATGGTGAGCACTTTTGTCAACTTCCCGCCTTTAGGTGTAGTGCTGGTTGCTATGTTAGGTTTAGGGGTCGCTGAGTACACAGGTTTTATCAACGCTGGCCTTCGCAGTATCTTAGCGGTCACGTCAAAACGTCTGCTGACACCAGTTCTTATTGCTGTAGGCGTTTTAAGTCATGTAGCTGTAGATGCGGGTTACGTCTTAGTTATCCCACTGGGTGCCGTGATTTTTTATGCTGCCGGCCGTCATCCTTTAGCGGGTATCGCCGCAGCTTTTGCCGGTGTCTCTGGTGGTTTTGCCGCCACTTTATTTGTACCGTCCAGTTTAGACCCTTTGTTGGCCGGTTTAACTCAAGCCTCAGCCCGTTTATCGGCCGATCCTGCCGCCGCTAGCCTGGTGATTAACCCACTAAATAACTATTACTTCACCACAGCCTCAGTGCTGCTGATTGTGATTGTAGGTTGGGTGCTGACCGATAAATTTGTCGAACCACGCCTGCAGCAAACCAAAGTGGATGGTGACCCGGAGCAACTCCCTTCGATGGAAGCATTAAACGATAACGAGCGCAAAGGCTTACGTTATGCTTTGCTCTCTATGCTGATCGCTGCCGCTGCTTTAGTAGCTGTAGTTTGGCCTGAAAACTCAGCCTGGCGAGCCAGTACAGGTGAACTCACCTCAGCCTCAGCGCCGCTGATGCAGTCTATCGTCGGACTTATTTTTGTATTTTTCCTGCTCCCCGGCATAGTCTACGGTTATGTTTCAGGCAAAGTAAAAACGCATAAAGATGTAGTGCAAGGTATGACCAAAGCCATGAGCGGTATGGGTTACTACATCGTCATGGCATTTTTCTGTGCTCAATTTATTTTCGCTTTTGGTCAATCCAACTTAGGTGCTTTACTGGCAATTAAAGGCGCGAACTATTTGCAGGAAATGGCATTCCCTATGGCGGTAAACCTGATAGGTTTAGTGCTACTAACCGCAACTGTGAATTTACTGATAGGTTCAGCTTCTGCTAAATGGGCGCTGATTGGAGCTGTATTAGTGCCAATGTTGATGCAGCTGGGTGTTTCACCGGATTTAACCCAGGCGGCCTACCGTGTCGGTGACTCGTCCACCAACATCATTACGCCTTTAATGCCGTACTTCCCATTGATCGTGGTGTTTTGCCAGAAATATGTGAAATCTACAGGTATTGGTACTTTAGTGGCGCTGATGTTGCCTTATTCAGTGGCGTTGCTGCTGTGCTGGACCAGCTTTCTGATTTTGTACTGGATGTTGGGTTTACCTTTAGGTATTGGTGCCAGTTACGTCTACCCAGCCCCTTAAACCAGCGTTTTTAATGGCTGGTGAAGCAGATTGTTGCGTCACCAGCCATACCCAGCCCCGCTTTTGCCTGTTACCATACACACTTTCTCAAACGCTTAAGAAGCTATAGTTATGCGTATTCCCAGAATTTACCAAGCTGGCAGTATCCCGCTACAGCAGGAATTTGCCCTGGCCGAAGACGGTGCCAATCATATAGGCCGTGTATTACGGATGCAGGCAGGTGACGAGTTGTGCTTATTTAATGGAGACGGCCAGAATTATCAGGCTCTGATCACTGCCGTTGAAAAAAAACAGCTGCTGGTCAAAGCCATTAGCTCCACCGATAATCCGGTAGAGTCTCCGCTTAAACTGCATTTAGGTCAGGGCATTTCCCGTGGTGACCGCATGGATTTTGTCATTCAAAAAGCAGTGGAGCTTGGCGTGACTGAAATCACTCCGCTGTTTACCGAACGTTGTGGGGTTAAATTGGATGCTGAGCGTTTGGCTAAACGTACAGAGCAGTGGCAAAAAATAGCGATAGCAGCCTGCGAGCAATCCGGACGTAGTGTGGTGCCCCAGGTTCATACGGCAATTCAACTGACCAAATGGCTGGCACAAGAGACAAAAGATTTGAAGCTGACCTTGGATCCATGGACTTCAGACTCCATTAAGACCATTGCTGGCAGTCAAGCTATTCGTTTAGTGATAGGCCCTGAAGGCGGTTTTACCGATGCCGAAGTAGCCCAAACCAAAGACGCAGGTTTTATGGCGGTTCGGTTAGGGCCGCGAGTGCTACGTACAGAAACTGCAGCTTTAACAGCCATTAGTGCATTACAGTTACAATTTGGTGATCTGGCCTGAGCCAATCACAAACAGGAGTAAAGATGATTAAATTAGGCATAGTGATGGATCCGATCGCGGACATCAATATCAAAAAAGACTCCAGTTTTGCCATGTTATTACAGGCTCAGTCACGGGGTTATCAGCTGCATTACATGGAAATGAATGACCTGTATTTAATCGAAGGTCAGGCCCGTGCCCGCACCCGTTTATTGTCCGTTCAGCAGAACGGTGAACATTGGTATGACTTTGGTGGCACTCAGGATATAGCTCTGTCCGATTTAGACGTAATCCTGATGCGTAAAGACCCACCTTTTGATACTGAGTTTATCTACGCTACTTATATTCTGGAAAGAGCTGAAGACGAAGGCACCTTGATTGTCAACAAACCACAAAGTTTGCGTGATGCCAACGAAAAGCTCTACACCAGCTGGTTTGCACAGCATACGCCAAAAACTCTGGTCACCCGCGATGCGGCTCGCTTAAAAGCCTTTTACCAGCAAGAACAGGACGTGATCTTAAAACCGCTGGATGGCATGGGCGGCGCCTCCATTTTCCGCTTAAAACCAGAGGACGCCAACGTCAGTGTTATTATCGAAACTCTGACAGAACACGGCAGTCGTTATGCCATGGCGCAGCGCTTTATCCCAGAAATTAAAGACGGAGATAAACGTGTACTGGTCGTCAACGGCGAACCTGTCCCCTATTGTTTAGCGCGAATTCCGGCTAGCGGTGAAACCCGCGGTAATTTAGCCGCTGGTGGTCGTGGTGAAGCCCGCCCTTTAAGCGAAACTGACTGGGCTATAGCCCGTGCCGTAGGTCCTACGTTAAAGGCCAAAGGTCTGATTTTTGTTGGTCTTGATATTATTGGTGACCGACTGACTGAAATTAATGTCACCAGCCCAACCTGCATCAGAGAAATTGAAGCAGCTTTTCCGGTCAGCATCACAGGCATGTTATTTGACCAGATTGAACTACTGTTAAAGCAGAAGCAGCAACAGTCCTAAGGCGGTACTATGGACAATTTTCAGAATCATTTATTGATTGCGATGCCAGGTCTTGATGACCCGATGTTTAAACGCAGTGTAACTTACATTTGTGAGCACAATGCTGAAGGGGCTATGGGTATCGTTATCAATCATCCTATGCCCGTCAAAGTCACAGAACTATTGAGTCAGTTGCAGATTGAACATGATACAGAAAGCGCTGCGGCCAAAGCTCATGTCTGTGCTGGTGGTCCGGTGCAAAGTGACAGAGGTTTTGTGTTGCATACTCCCAAAGAAGGCTACACCAGTAGTATGAGGTTAAACAACGATCTGATGGTCACGACCTCACGGGATATTTTAGAGAAACTCACGACAGAAGATGCGCCAGAAAAGTTTATTCTGGCTTTGGGTTATGCTGGCTGGAGCGCTGGTCAACTGGAAAAAGAAATGGCTGAAAACAGCTGGCTGATGATCCCGGCCGACAACAACATTATTTTTGAAATGAGCCATGCCGAAAAATGGCAAGGCGCAGCTCATGCCATGGGTATTGAAGTCTGGCAACTCAGCCCAGAAGCAGGTCACGCCTGATGAGCAGTGTAACGGTATTAGCTTTTGACTACGGTTTAAAAAGTATAGGTGTGGCCGTAGGTCAAAGCATGACAGGCACAGCCACTATGCTCAAAGCCTTAAAAGCTCAGGATGGTATCCCAAACTGGGATCTCATCGAAGCTTTAATTAAAGAATGGCAACCTCAACTTTTAGTGGTAGGTTTACCCTTGAATATGGACGGCACAGAACAGCCCTTCACGGCTCGGGTACATAAGTTTGTGAATCGCCTGCATGGCCGTTATGGCCTGCAAGTCAAAACTCAGGACGAGCGTCTAACGACGGTCGATGCCCGTTCACAGCTTTTTGCTGAAGGTGGTTTTAAAAAACTCAGCAAAGAACTGGTGGATAGCTTGTCAGCCAAACTGATTTTAGAAAGCTGGTTTGAAAATGGCGGCGCTTATGGCGATTAAAACCGGCTTCTACCGTCATTACAAAGGGCCTTTGTATCAGGTGCTGTCTGTGGTGCGTCACAGCGAAACCGATGAAGAACTGGTCCTCTACCGCGCTTTATACGGTGACTTTGGTTTATGGGTGCGGCCTTTGGAGATGTTTATCAGCAATGTTGAAGTGGCTGGCGAACTGGTACCGCGTTTTAGTTTTGTCTCTGAACAAGCCCCAGTTGAACTCGGTACTTTACCACCAACAATAGCTCTATGATGGCAAGGCGCAGAGCTCAAATCTTTGCGCCTTTTGGGAGCCACTCAATTAATCATTATCCGTCAAACCCGCCACTGTCACACCAGACAATAAGCCAGCTCCAGAGCTACCTTCCTGCAGTTTCATCATCAAGCGTAAATCGTTGGGTGAATCGGCATAATGCAGCGCATCGGCGTGGCTGATTTGGCCTGCTTTGTACAAATCGTACAGCGCCTGATCAAAGGTTTGCATACCCAGTTCTCTCGATTTACTCATCACAGCTTTGATTTCGCCTATCTCACCGCGTTTGATTAAATCAGCAATCAGTGGCGAATTGAGTAGCACTTCGATAGCGGCTACTCGTTTTTTACCATCGACAGTAGGTACCAGTTGTTGCGCTACTATGGCGCGTAAATTCAGCGATAAATCAAACAGTAACTTGCCGTGTTTTTCTTTAGGCACTAAATGCATAATGCGGTCTATCGCCTGATTGGCGTTGTTCGCGTGTAAAGTCGCGATACATAAATGACCGGTTTCAGCAAAAGACAAGGCGTATTCCATGGTGTCCTGACTACGAATTTCACCTATCAGTATCACATCAGGCGCCTGGCGTAACGAGCTTTTCAGCGCCGCTTCAAAAGATTCTGTATCTATCCCTACTTCACGCTGCGTCACCAGACTTTTTTGGTGATCGTGCACAAATTCAATAGGATCTTCGATAGTTAAAATATGACCCCGGGCATTCTGATTCCTATACCCCAGCAAAGCAGCTAAAGAGGTAGATTTACCAGCACCTGTACCACCGACAAAAAGTACCAGCCCACGTTTGGACATAATAATGTCTTTGAGCACAGGTGGCAGACCTAAATCCTCCGCTTTTGGAATAGTGGTGATGATACGACGCACCACCATGCCAGCCTGATCCCGCTGCCAAAAGGCGGAAATACGAAAACGACCCGCTTCATTGGCGATAGCAAAGTTGCATTCTTTTTCTTGCTGAAATTGGGCTTGTTGTTTTGGCGTCATCGCGGAGAGCACCAGCGCAAGTGACTGCTCTGAGTTCAGCACCTGGTCAGCGATAGGCAGCATCTCGCCATTAATTTTGGCTGAAGCAGCAAGTCCTGCAGTGATAAATAAATCCGAAGCACCAGCAGCTACCATTTTATGTAAATAGTCAATTAAGCCCATTGCTGTCACCCCATCCGCCCCATGCCGCTCATAGTCCCCATGCTATTAAAGGAATTTTTATCCTGCGCTTTGGACAAGGCATCTTTTTGACTGATCACGCCGCGGTTGACCAGATTAATCAAACATTGATCCATGGTTTGCATGCCATGAGCGGCGCCTGTCTGGATCACTGAATACATCTGCGCAATTTTGTCTTCGCGAATGAGGTTACGAATCGCAGGGATCCCTAGCATAATTTCGTGCGCAGCCACCCTGCCACCGCCATTTTTCTTCAGCAGAGTCTGGGAAATGACCGCTCTTAAAGATTCTGACAACATAGAGCGCACCATGGATTTTTCATCACCTGGAAAGACGTCGATAATCCTGTCTATGGTTTTGGGTGCTGAGGTAGTGTGCAAAGTACCAAACACCAGATGACCGGTTTCAGCCGCTGTCATCGCCAGACGAATGGTTTCCAAATCCCGTAATTCGCCCACCAAAATCACATCCGGGTCTTCACGCAGCGCTGAGCGTAAGGCATTACTGAAACTATGGGTATCCCTGTGCACTTCACGCTGGTTAATTAAACTGAGTTTATTCTGATGCACAAATTCAATAGGGTCTTCGATGGTCAGAATATGGTGGTTTTTGGTGCTGTTGATGTAATCAATCATCGCCGCCAGCGTAGTGGATTTACCCGAGCCTGTCGGCCCTGTGACCAGCACCAGCCCCCTGGGATTATCGGAAATACTGCGAAATACCTCCGGGGCATGCAAGTCTTCCAGGCTTAACACATCGCTTGGGATAGTACGAAACACAGCCGCAGCGCCGCGGTTTTGCACAAAAGCATTGACACGAAAACGGGCTAAGCCCGGAACTTCAAAAGAAAAATCGGATTCGAGCTTTTCTTCGTACTCTTTACGCTGACGGTCATTCATAATGTCGTACACCAAAGCGTGCACGGCTTTATGGTCCAAAGCCGGTATATTTAACCGACGTACATCACCATCGACCCGGATCAGTGGCGGTACTCCAGCGGATAAATGCAAGTCCGACGCTTTATGTTGCACACTAAAGGCGAGTAATTCGGTAATATCCATGATGAAAAGCACTCCAAAGCAAAGGCGAAGAACAGAGTTGATATGACAAACAACATAGCAGAAGCGTTGAATTCAGCCTACAACGCCATCACAGAATTTCAGACAAAACAGCAATTAAACCAACAAAGCCGCCTGATTGCGGTCAGTAAAACCAAACCTGCTGCCTCTGTGGCACTAGCCTACCAGGCAGGACAACGCGCCTTTGGCGAAAATTATGTACAGGAACTGGTGAGTAAAGCGACAGAGTTACAGCAGCTCGCTGGTATAGAGTGGCATTTTATTGGTCCTATTCAGTCAAATAAAACCAAAGACATAGCCCAATACGCGGACTGGGTGCACAGTGTTGAACGTTTAAAAATTGCCGAACGTTTATCAGCGCAGCGTCCCTTGGATAAAGCGCCGCTGCAGGTGCTATTGCAAGTGAATATCAGCGGCGAAGAATCCAAATCCGGCATAAAGCCCGACGAATTGTTGCAGCTGGCTGACGCTGTCGCACAATTACCGCAGCTTCAACTCAAAGGTTTAATGGCTATTCCAGAGCCTGGCAAAGGCGCACAAGCCTTCGAGCAGATGCAAAAGCTGTCACTGCAATTGCAACAGCAACATCCTGATGCGAAAGAACTCTCCATGGGCATGTCAGATGACTGGCAAGAGGCTCTGCGCTTTGGTTCTACTATGATAAGATTAGGCACGGCCATTTTTGGAGCCCGGGAAAAACAGACGCATGATTGATAACACGGTCGCATTTATAGGCGCAGGCAATATGGCGCAATGCATTATCGGCGGCATGATAAAGCAGGGTTATCCTGCTGAAAATATTATTGCTGCCAATCGTAATGCGGAAAAACTAAAGGCCTTAAAAAGCCAGTACAAGATTGAAACCACCACAGACAATATTGAAGCTGTGACTAAAGCCGATGTCATAGTGCTGGCGGTAAAGCCTCAAATGATGGCTGAAGTTTGTCAGCAGATCATAGAACAAGCGCCAGAGTCTCAGGAAAAGCTGTTTATCTCTGTTGCAGCAGGTATTTCTGTCGAGCGTTTTGAGCAGTTGCTGGGCCAGGTGCGTATTATCCGCGCTATGCCGAATACTCCTGCTTTGGTAGGTTTAGGTGTGACAGGTTTATTCCCAAGCCGCTGCTCAGTATACGAACAATCTTTTGCTGAAAAGCTGTTTGCGGGTACAGGTAAAACAGTCTGGCTGGAAAAAGAACAGGATATCAACGCTATTATTGCCGTGACAGGCAGCGCACCAGCCTACTTTTTCTATTTTATGCAGGCGATGCAACAAGTGGCGCTGGAGCTCGGCTTTGATGAGGCACAAGCCAAAGCTATGGTGGCCCAAACTGCGTTAGGCGCAGCTACTATGGCGAATCAGTCCGAATTTAGTTTCGAAGCTTTACGTGCGCAAGTCACCTCTAAAGGCGGTACTACACACGAAGCCATTGAAACTTTTAAACAGCATAAGCTTGAAAGCATGGTCAAAGACGCCATGTATGCAGCAATACGCCGAGCTGAAGAAATGGCAAATACTCTTTAAGGATCCATAATGACCGAAGCGTTCTTTTTTCTGATAAGCAGCCTGATTAAACTCTATCTGATGGTGGTGATACTGCGCATTTGGCTGCAAAGTGCTAAAGCAGATTTTTATAACCCGTTTAGCCAGTTTATTGTCAAAGCCACCAATCCGGTGATCATCCCGCTGCGCCGTTTCCTGCCCAGTCTGGGCCCTGTGGATACAGCGAGTTGGATTTTTGCCTTTGCCATTTGTGTGCTGCATGTGGCGATAGTACAAATGTTGCAGTTAGGTCAGGTGATCTATATCTATTTGCCACTCAGTGCGCTGGTTTTGCTGATCACCGAAGCGCTGCAATTGGCCTTCTGGATTTTAGTGATTAGGGCATTACTGAGCTGGTTCAGTCAGGGCCGTAATCCTGTGGAGCTGGTGATGCATCAGTTGACAGAGCCATTGTTACGCCCGGTGCGCAGAGTGATCCCGGCTATGGGTGGTCTGGATTTATCTTTACTGGTAGTGCTTTTGGGCATTCAGTTTATCCAGATTTTATTAAGCAATATGTTACGTGGTTTCTAAATGTTAACCCGGCTGACCAATGGCGATATTTTGCTGCAATTGCATGTGCAGCCAGGTGCCAGCCGTGATCAGTTTTTAGGCTTGCATGGCGATGCGATCAAAGTGGCGATTAAAGCCCCTCCTGTGGATGGCAAAGCCAATGCCCATTTACAACAATTTCTGGCATCAAGCTTTGACGTGGCTAAACGTCAGGTGCTGCTGGAAAAAGGCGAACTGAGCCGACAGAAAAAATGGCGTATTGTCGCGCCTTGCACTGTGCCTGACGCCTTACAAATTTATCTGGAGTCCTGATGAAAATTTATCTGCTTGCTGCAAGCCTGGTTCTGGGCCTGTTTTTAAGTCCGGTTCACGCCGAACAAAAGAAAGTTCTGGGGCCCTGGGATGTG
This sequence comes from Rheinheimera tangshanensis, assembly GCF_014645135.1. Classification (GTDB taxonomy): domain Bacteria; phylum Pseudomonadota; class Gammaproteobacteria; order Enterobacterales; family Alteromonadaceae; genus Pararheinheimera; species Pararheinheimera tangshanensis. Next base: position 250,827 of record NZ_BMLH01000003.1, on the reverse strand, counting down.
CATTATATTGCCTTTGACAGCACTATGATTGACGCTAAAATCGCCCAAAGTTACCAGTTACAGCGCAGCAAATATCAGGCTGTGCTGAATATCTCTGTACTCAAGAGCAGCGACCAAAAAGCCCAACAAGTGCGGATTTCCGGCACAGCGACAGATTTAACGCAAAAGCAAATTGAACTGAGCTTTCGTGAAGTAAAAGAAGGCGACGCCATTTATTATCTGGCGCAGGTGCCAGTGCATGACCAAAAACACCTGAACTTTAAACTGGATATCTGGCAAGGCACAGAAAACCAGAAGCTGGAGTTCTCTCAGGTTTTCTATATAGATTAATCCTCTTGTTACGGCTCAGCATCCCTGAGCCTTGTTGTTTCAAAGGTTTCCCTAATGCAAAAACTTGTTTTAGCCACAGGCAATAAAGGCAAATTAGCCGAATTATCTGCCCTGCTCGCCCCTTTTGACTGGCAAGTGTTGCCTCAGTCCGATTTTCAGGTGCCGGATGCGATTGAAGATGGCTTAAGTTTTATTGAAAACGCACTGATTAAAGCCCGTCATGCCAGTCGTTTAACAGGTTTACCTGCCATAGCCGACGATTCAGGTTTAGCTGTAGACGCTTTAGGCGGCGCACCCGGCATTTATTCGGCCCGTTATGCCGGTGAGCACGGCAATGATTTAAAAAACCTGCAGCAGTTACTGGTGGATTTAAAAGATATACCACAAGGCGAACGTGCAGCGCAGTTTCACTGTGTATTGGCTTTTGTCCGCCATGCCGATGATCCTGTGCCAGTGATAGCCCATGGCATCTGGCATGGTCAAATTGCCTTTGAAGCGACAGGCTCCGGTGGTTTTGGTTATGACCCTATTTTTCTTCCGAACGATAGCCAAGGCAGCGCCGCAGAATTAACCGCAGAGCAGAAAAAGCAATTAAGTCATAGAGGCAAAGCTTTACGTTTATTGGTGTCCTTATTAAAAGGTGAACCATTAAAAGGCGACCAAGCCTGATGACTGCTATGTCGGTATCGCCTTTAGCGCTGCAACTGCCGCCGCTGGCGTTGTATATTCATATTCCCTGGTGCATTCAAAAATGCCCTTATTGCGACTTTAACTCGCATGCGGTGAAACAAGGTATACCTGAGCAGGAATATGTCAGCCATTTATTGGCCGATTTACGTCAGGATTTGGGCTATGTGCAGGGCCGCGTCATCAGCTCGATTTTCATTGGTGGAGGTACACCCAGTACCTTTAGCGGTGAAGGCATTCAGGCTATTTTGGATGGGGTGCGTACAGAGCTGCAGCTGTCCCCTGACTGCGAAGTGACGATGGAGGCCAACCCTGGCACGGTCGAAGCCGCCCGTTTTGCCGCTTATGTCGCCGCTGGTGTCACCCGTTTCTCTATAGGCGTACAAAGTTTTCAGACCGAACAGCTCAAAGCCTTAGGCCGTATTCATGATTGCGATGAAGCAATAAAAGCTGCTCAGCTTGCCGCAACTTTGCCGCTTAAAAGCTTTAATCTGGATTTAATGCATGGCCTGCCGAATCAGGATGTCGCAGGAGCTTTGGCGGATTTACAGCAAGCTATTGATCTAAAACCACCACATTTATCCTGGTATCAGCTGACCATTGAACCTAATACCGCTTTTGCCTCACGCCCGCCTGTGCTGCCGGAAGACGAAGCCTTGTGGGATATTCAGGAGCAAGGCCATCAGTTGCTACAACAACATGGTTACAGTCAATACGAGATATCCGCTTATAGTCAGCCAGGCCTGCAGTGCCGGCATAACCTGAACTACTGGCGTTATGGTGACTATTTAGGTATTGGCTGTGGCGCTCATGGCAAAATTACTATGCCGGAAACTGGCCAAATTATAAGGCCGGTCAAAATTAAACACCCCAAAGGCTATATGGATATCAGCAAAGGTTATCTGGACGAAACTAGTGAAGTGGCGCCAGAAGACAGAGCCTTTGAGTTTTTTATGAACCGCTTTCGTTTACTCGAAGCTTGTCCTAAACAGGATTTCAGCGCTTATACCGGTTTGCCCATCACATCTGTGACAGATGCGCTTGCCAAAGCAGAGCAACTGGGGTTAATTAACAGCACAGAATTGCACTGGCAAATCAGCCCCAAAGGTGCACGTTACCTGAATGATTTGCTGGCTTTATTTATCGACTAACAATTAATAATTAATAGACCCAAAGTAATTGGAGTTGCAGCGAGGCGACAAGTGATTGAGACCCCAGGAGCATAGTTTACCTATGTGACTGGGGCGAGATCGCGAAGTCAACAAAGCTGCAGCTTCAAGTGCGAAGGGTATAAAATGAAGGTCCACTTATGTATTTACGTTATTCAGCATTGGCGCTGGCAGTAAGCCTTGCCACAGTAGCAGGCTGCAAACCAGCCCCTACTCAAATTGATCAAAGCAAAGTGATTGAAGCCACTGTGGTTTTGACTGAAAACCAAAAAGCCGATGCGCTGTTTGAACAAATTTTTCAGCAGCAAGTGGATAATAGCCCGGAAACTCAAACGGGTTTAGGTTTAAAAACCAATTACGATCAGTGGGATGATTTATCTCAGGCCCACAGAGATAAAGAGCTGGAGCAAACCAAACAACAGCTGGCTCAAGTACAGGCTCTGAATATGCAAAGTCTGGACAGCGGTCGTCAGTTGAGCGTGAAATTACTTACTGCATCTTTGCAGGAAGAATTGGACGACGCTAAATGGGACTTATACAGCTACCCTGTCAATCAAATGTATGGCTACCACTCCAATGTGCCATCCCTCTTGATCAACCAGCACAGCATCAGTGATGAAAGCGACGCCAAAGCTTATATCGGCCGCTTAAAAAACGTCATCACTTACTTCAAACAGTTAGAACAACTGTTGCAAGTTCGGGCTGATGCCGGCGTGTTACCACCAAAATTTGTGTTTGCTCATGTGATAGGTGCCAGCCGCAACATTATCAGCGGCGCACCTTTTGACGGTGGCAACGACAGCACTTTACTGGCCGATTTCCGTGGCAAAGTGCAGGAATTAAAGCTGGAACAAGCGGAAAAAGACTTGTTGATCAAAGAAGCGGAGCTGGCCTTAGTCGGCAGTGTAAAACCAGCCTATGAAAACCTGATCAAGTTGCTGACCACACTGGAAGAGAAAGCCGGTACTGAAGATGGCGTTTGGCGCTTTAAAGATGGCGATAAGTTTTACGCGACCCGCTTAGCCCGCATCACTACTACAGATTACAGCGCTGAAAAAATTCACAATCTGGGTTTATCTGAAGTGGCACGTATTCATGATGAAATGAAAGCCATTATGAAAAAGGTTGGTTTTAAAGGTGATTTACAGCAATTCTTCGCCTTTATGCGCGACGACCCACAATTTTATTATCCGGACACAGCAGAAGGCAAAGCCGCCTATTTAGCTGAAGCCACCCGTATTATCGACACCATGAAATCGCGTTTAGACGAGCTGTTTATCGTCAAACCTAAAGCCGATATGGTGGTCAAAGCCGTAGAGCCATTCCGCGAGCAATCTGCGGGGAAAGCTTTTTACGAACAACCTTCAATGGACGGCAGCCGCCCTGGTATTTATTACGCCAATCTGTACCGCATGAGTGGTATGCCGAAGTATCAGATGGAAGCCTTGGCGTACCATGAAGGTATTCCAGGCCACCATATGCAAATTGCGATAGCGCAGGAGCTGGAAAACGTACCTAAGTTCCGTAAGTTTGGTGGTTACACTGCTTATATTGAAGGCTGGGGTTTATACACTGAGTTCTTGCCCAAAGAGATTGGCATGTATCAGGACCCCTACTCCGATTTCGGCCGTTTAGCGATGGAGCTGTGGCGCGCCTGCCGTTTAGTGGTCGACACCGGCTTACACGACAAAAAATGGACTCGTGAGCAGGCCATTCAGTATCTGGTCGACAATACACCGAACTCCAAAGGCGAAGCAGTTAACGCTATCGAACGTTACATCGTGATGCCAGGCCAAGCCACGGCTTACACTGTGGGTATGCTGAAACTGTTGGAACTGCGTGAAAAAGCCAAAACAGCACTCGGCGACAAGTTCGATATCCGCCAATTCCACGACGTAGTACTGAAAAACGGCGCTGTGCCTTTGGATGTGCTGGAGCAGCTGGTGGATCAATATATTCAGTCGGCAAAAGCCAAGGCTTAAACTGAGATTTTGTTACTGTCCTGTCTTTCGGAGGCGCCCCTGGTGGGCGCCCTTTTTTATGCTGCTGGCCAGCTGCTGAAATCCATCTGAAACACCAAAAGTGACTATTTTTCAAGCACAGCTATTGATCAAATAAGGTAAAGCTATTAACCGGATTCGTAACAGCCTCGCCGTTCCGTTATGCCGAAAATTTCTACACACTGTGCCTTATTCCATTCTTGTGGCTTAAGGATACCCTTCAATGATTACCGTTAAAACCTTCAGTACAACTAGAAAACCCTTAGCGCAGCTGTGCCTGGCTTTCTCTTTTTCAGGCTTATTCGCCTGCGGCACAACACAGGCAGAGACAGCGCCCTCGAGCTTTGACAACCCCATTATCAAATACGATACCCAGGACCCAACCCGGCTGGTGGGCGACTTGATCTACACCGCAGATCCAGCCGCTTTGGTGCTAGGTGATACCCTGTATCTGTATAGCACGCACGACGAGGCGTTACCGGATGGCAAAGATTACCGGATGTACGACTACCGGCTTTGGACTAGCAAAGACTTAGTCACCTGGCAAAACAAAGGCGCTGTGTTTCGCTACTCAGACTTTGCCTGGGCCAGAGGCGATCAAAAAACTGGTAACGCTTACGCCCATCATGTGATCCACCGTAAAGATGCTTCGGGTAAGTCTAAATACTATTTTTATGCCGCAGCAGAAGGCGGCCAAACCGAAGGGAAATTTGGTTTTTCTATTGGCGTGGCCGTATCGGACAGCCCTGAAGGCCCCTTTAAAGACGCCCGCGGTATGCCGATGATTTTGCTGGAAGATACCGCAAAAGATAAAGACCACACCTGGCGCAATATAGACCCGGCCGTCTTTATTGATGACGATGGCAAAGCCTACCTGTATTGGGGCAATCAGCAATTATGGTGGGTGGAACTGGAAGCCGATTTAGTCCATCTGAAAGGCGAAAGCTACAGCCTGGATGCAGAAGGAAAGATGCAAAATCGCGATACCAGCAAGGTCAAAATCCATACGGTAGATACTTTGCCTAATTTCGAAGAAGGCCCTTATCTTTCAAAACACAACGGTATTTATTATCTGGTATACGCGGCAGGTTTTCCGGAAAGTCTGGCCTATGCCACCAGCTCATCCGCCAAAGGCCCATGGAAATACCAGGGCATCATTATGCAGCCACTGCCTAACACCACCACTATCCATCCGGCTATGTTCGATTTTAATGGCCAGACCTATCTGGCCTATCACAACGCCGACCTGCCGGGAGGTGGCAATTACCGCCGCTCAGTCAGCCTCGACAGAGTGTATTTCAATAAAGACGGCACCATTAAACCCATAGTGAGAACGTCCAAAAAATAGCCCGAACCATCTGTTTATACCCAATGGATTTCAAGATGCTCGTAGGCGGCAAGTGACTGAATCCTCAATCACATAGAAATCCTATGTGATTGAGGTGAAGGCACGCGGCCAACAACCGAGCAACTTGAAAGACGAAGGGTATATTCAAAAGACACAACAAGGAAAGGAATAAGATGAAAACTAATTTTATCAATCGCAACTCCTCACACTGTAGCCTGCTCCGGCAAAGCCTGTTGCTGGCCGCTTGTTTGTTCACAGCACAAGCTGTAGCGCAGGCCAACGACGCAATGACGCCAATCAAAGCCCCCGATCAGAGCAACGCCATAGAACTTGGCACTGGCCCACTGCCTGATGCCAAGGCGCAAGAATCCTGGCATTCGCAGTACGGCAGCAGATTTGTGCGTAACGTTACAGTGGCCACACTAACGCCCTTTTTACCTGATGCCAGCAATGCCAGCGGCGCTGCCGTCATTGTGGCCCCTGGCGGTGGTTTTCGCACCTTGTCGATGGACAACGAAGGCTGGGATGTCGCCACAGCTTTAGCCAAACAAGGCATTGCAGCCTTTGTACTGAAGTATCGCTTAAATCAAACCCCGGCCGATATGGCGGCCTTTGAGCAAGAAATGGCACAGATGTTTTCCGGCACAGCCCGCCGTCCACCCCGCCCTGATCCGGCCGAAATGGCCACTCGTCTGGCGCCACAGCTGGAGGATTCAAATGCCGCCTTTGCACTTATTCGCAAACGCGCCACTGAATGGAAAGTCGATCCGGACCGTATTGGCATGATAGGTTTTTCTGCCGGTGCCATGCTGACAATGGCCACTACACTGGTAGGTAAAGACGCCAAACCTGCTTTTATCGCCAATATCTACGGCCCATTGGCTGAAGTCAAAGTGCCTGCCGATGCGCCACCACTCTTTGTTGCCCTTGCTGCGGACGACCCATTTTTCGCCAATGGCGACTTCGGCCTGGTGAAGAACTGGCAGCTAGCGAAAAAGCCGGTTGAATTTCACTTTTACGAGCAAGGCGGCCACGGCTTTGGCATGTACCCCAAAGACACAACTAGCACTGGCTGGTTTAACGCCTTTAGCAGCTGGCTAAAAATGCACGGCATGATGCAGCCGAAAACCTGAAAACCAGACGGCTCACCTGGCAGCCTGCTGCGGAATTACGAAGTTATTACAAGGGGCGTCCCTTTTTGGCGCCCTTTTTTAGGATTTGTTTATTAACTGGCATTTTTAGCTGTTCGACATGTTGTGCCAGAAAAGATACAAGGCTTATGCTGGAATACTCTGTGTTCACATTAATCCGACTTACCTGCCGTTTTAAAACCACAGAATTTCCAGAAAATCACTGTGCTAACAACAAAAATTCGTTTATAACTAAGGCTTTATCAGCGTATCTTTAATCCCTAGTTGTTCATGGAGTGAACCGGATGATGTTGTTTGATTTATCGTCTCTGCGCCTTTTGCCTCCCTCTATCCTATTGACTAAAAGCTGCCGCTTCGCTGCGATAGTGCCAGTACTCACATTGTGGTTGGTTATGGCTGTTAGTTTAGCAACATCTTTTACTGCACTTGCCAAAGAAACTTTTAGTCTTGCTAACATTCAGGCTGAGCGGCGTGAGCTGGAGATGGCTTCTGCGACAGATAAGGTAGACGTTATTCAAGACATCGATCAGCGTATTGCCGACAGTCATAACGACCAAGTGCGTCGTGCCTCGCTGTATATAGTCAAAGCCAATATACTCCAACACCATGGCCTTAAAGCCATAGAAGATAACATTGCCAAGGCACTGTTATTAATTGACGAGCAAACCCAGCCTGAGTTGTATCTCTATGCCATGGTGGTTAAAAGTTACGGCATGTATATCTATCAAAACCAGGCAGAGCAAGCCGCAATAGTACTGGAAAAAGTGCAGCAGCACCCGGCGTTAAAAAATGATCTTTATGTGCAGGTACAGGGCTTGTCGAGTTTATTGGAAGTCTATTATAAGCTGAAAGATTTCAACAAAATTGCTAAACCCCTATTTCAGTTAGCCAGAACATTGACATCAAAAGAAATAGCGCCCGAATATCAAGGTTTTTTTAAAGAACTGGACGCCGAACTGGCTTATCACAGCGGTTTGATTGGTGATACCAATCAGGCGATAGCCGGTTACAGAAAAATAATCACCGACAGTAAACCCAAAGGGCAAATAGAAAATATCGCTGTAGCTAACTGTAATATCGCGAATATGTATTTCCTGCCATTGGCAGAAAAAATTCAGTATGCCAAAGCCTCGCTTGCAGCTGCCCGCAACTTGTCTTGCTCGGATGCGATGGAAAAGCTGGTCCTGTTAGACGAGGTACAGCAAGGCAATCTATCCAATATTGCACGACTGTCGCAGTTTCATTCAAATCAGCAAATGCCGAGCTTGAACCAACGTTCTGCTTATTATGCGGGTTTAGCTTATCTGAAGTTAAACGACTTAGCTGGCGCGCAAAGCATGGCAAATCGGATGACCGACACCGAGAACTGGGAACGTTATGATTTGCTGCAAAAAATTTATGAAAAGCAAGGCAATTACAGAGATGCATTTACTGCCAGTCAGCGTTATCACCAATTACGGGCGCAAAAAGATGCAGATGCCCGAGCCTTGATGCTTAGCAGCTATCAAACCCGTTTAGAGATGGCACAGGAGGATACCATTGCAGCAGAACAAGCAAAACAAGCAGAGCAGCTGCAAGCCGCAGAACAAAAAGCCGAAGCGCGTTTGCAGTTGATGCTGACAGTCATTGCTGCTGGTGTTGGGATCACAGTCGTTTTAACACTCTACCTGTACCGCAGTCGTCAGTTACAACGCAAACTTCAGCAATTATCGGACACAGACCCACTGACTGGCTTACTAAACCGCCGGGCATTTTTACGCCAAGCTGAGCACTTAAAGCAATTGGCAGAGCGCCAGCAATTCCCGCTCTCTGTAGCACTTATTGACCTCGATTTTTTTAAACAAATTAATGACCAATACGGCCATCAGGCGGGCGATACAGTGCTTTGTGCCTTCGCTAAGGCTGCGAACAGTACACTTCGACAAACAGACCTATGCGGACGCTTCGGGGGGGAAGAATTTATTCTGCTTACGACCCAACAAGACACAGCCGCCTTTGCGGCGTCATTACAACGGCTACAACAATGTTTTAGTGAACTTTGCTTGCAGGACAAGCAGTTAGGTTATGCGGTAAGTTTCTCTGCTGGTATCACTACTGTGTTCGAGCAGAACGCGGGGATTAATCAACAGATTGAGGACGCGATTCGTCAGGCTGACGAGCACCTCTACCGCGCCAAAGCTAGCGGCCGACAACAGGTTTGCACAGAAGATCTATGTTTGCAGTTGGTAAGCGCATAGAGTTCAGCTTTCTATACACTTGGTTTGTACCGGTGCCGTAAATGATACAGATGCAATTCATCTTAAAGGCCAGCCCCTCTCTACTCGCCAGATGAGCAATGCTTGGTCCCTACCCCAACAACCTCTGTTTCAATGCTCTGGCATAAGTACGACTCACCTTCAGCACCTTATTATTTGCTAGCACAGCCTTGTATTCGGAGTTAGACAAAGGTTGAAGTTTTTCGATATAAGTCAGGTTCACTACGGTCGATTTATGAATACGGACAAAAACATCGGGTAAGCGCTCGTCGATCAGGCTTTTTAAGCGAGCCCGCATCACATGAGTTTCTGTTTGGGTATGCACGCACATATAGTCACCTGCGGCATCTATCCAGATAATGTCCTGATACGGGATCAACTGAATGGGGTTGCGGCCGTCCTGGATCACCAGTTTTTGGCTTTCTATGCAGTATTGCGGCTCTGCAGCTGTAGTTTTTTCCGCTGTGCTGCTACTTTGATTATGCCCTTCCGTGCTGAGTTCGGCCACAGCGGCAAGTAACTGGGCTTTATCGGCGCGAATAGAAGTCACTTCGCCAACTCTGGCTATAGCTTCGGCTAAACGCTCACGTTTAACCGGTTTTAATAAGTAATCCAGGGCTCGCACTTCAAAAGCTTTCACCGCGTGTTGGTGAAAAGCTGTGACAAAAACTATGGCGGGACACTGCTCAGGTTGCAGCTGGCGAATAAGCTCAAAACCACTTTGTTCTGGCATTTCAATGTCGAGAAAAATCAGGTCCGGCATTTGTGTATTGATTGCACGGATAGCTTCAGCCACGCTGTTGGCCTCGGCTATTACCCTGATCTGTGGAAATGCCTCCAGCCTCAATCTAAGGCCTTCTATGGCCGCAGGTTCGTCATCAACAATCAACGTGTTTAATAATCGCACACTGCTCATAGCTTTTGCCCACCTGCGACTTCTTTGGGAATACTGATTTGGATCCAAGCGCCCTCTTCTGCTCTGTTGCCAAAACTCAGAGTACTTTGGTTAGGATAAATCAGTGCTAAGCGCTCTTCACAGTTATGCAAACCTATACCGGTAGATGAGCCACCTGCTGTCGTTTCTGGTTGCTGGCTAAAACCGCTGCCATTGTCCAGCATACGGATCAGCAACTGACCATTTTGCTGACTGAAGCTGACGGAAATAGCGTAGCTTTGTTGCGACATTTTCATACCATGTTTTAGTGCATTTTCTGCCAGAGGTTGCAGCAATAACGACGGCACCAAACAGTTTTTTACCTCGTCATCCGCCACAATAGACAGATCCAGTTTGTTTCTGAACCGGCACTGCTCGACATCAAAATAGGTTTGCAGAATTTGAATTTCTTCCGCCACTGTTACTTTGGCGAGCGGGTCTGTGTACAGGCTATAGCGCAATAAATCACAGAGCTTCTCCAGCATAGACACCGCATGCTGATTGTCCTGCTTTAAAATTAAGGTGCAAATGGCATTGATGCTATTAAACATAAAATGCGGATTGAGCTGATAACGCAGCATTTTTAGCTGAGCTTCTTTGGCCAGATGAATAGCCTCAGCCGCTTTTTGCCGCTGCTGCATGGTCTCAAAAGTGGCCTTGGAAGCGTAATACAAAGCTGTCCAGGTTAATAACATGGTTAAGGAGGCCGAATTCCAGGTACCAAAGTCAAACCAGGTCATTCTCAACCAGACTTGACCATAAAGCCACTGCAAGGTCTGCCATTTCCACTGAGTCCAGACCAGGCAACTCACTAGGATCACCAACAGATGCCAGAGAATTTTTAAGCGCGCTTCCTGTGTACTAAGACGGCCATACCAATGCCGCAACAACAGGGTTAACAGAAAACCAAAGCTGGTATCCAGCAGCAAATGCGGCAGGCCAACCTGCCAGGGCTCCTGGCTGGGAATCTTAATCATCAGCGCGGTTAGCACGGCATACACAGCCCAGCCGCCACATTGGCAGAGCCAGAACAATTGACTACGACTTAAGGATTGCAACACCATATGATCCCTATTTAAAACAAAAAATGGTGCCGCTGCCGACACCACTTTTCATTTTTTAACTGTTCTTAAAGACTTGGCACTGACTGGCCAGGTCAGTTAGCGCAACCTACCACTACAGTACCAGTGGCAGCTGCCGTGCTCTGTTGTGCAGTCAGCACCATCTCTGCCACAGCCAGGCTATGTTGTCCGCTGGAACTAAAAACCAAAGCATCGGACACCTGTTTTACCGCCGATGTGTCAGCACAATCCAAAGCTACTTCGACACTATGCCACACACCAGGCTTTAACTGTGCAAGAGCTTTAGTTAGCGAAAGCTTACGCTGACACACAGCTTGCTGGTCACAAAGTACGCCCAGATTTAGTTCGGCCGGCGCTTGCTGGTCAAGTCGCAAGCTCAGGCGCAGCGCTTTGGCTTTGCTGAAATCGCTGGCAGCCACACTTTTCAGATAACGCAGGCTGGCTGAAGCCTGTGCCGTGCTGTTCCAGCGCAGCTGTCTGCCATCTTCCTGATAGGACAAATTCACCGACTGCATCGCCAGGCTGTTACCATCGGTGCTAACGCCATATGGTGTGGTAATCAAAGCGCTGTTTTCCGAACCCGCCACGCTGCTGTCAGTCAGCACCCAGGCCATATCAGAGGCTAAGTTGCGGACAAACAGCGGTTGAATGCCATCGTCAGAACTGCTGGCTGCTACAACAGACACTTGCTCAGAGAATTGCCCCAGCTCTTTGTGATCGGCATAGCTTAACCCATAGCCATAGGCAAACAAAGGATCGTAGTTGGCATCGCCTTTATTCAGCACAAACTGCTGATCGTACTTAGGCCAGGAAAAACTCAGTTTGCCCTGAAAATCATAACGGGTTTTGCCTTCGGCATCTGACAGCAGCAGATCCGCCACCCCCTGGCCTTCAGAACCTGGTAACCAGGCCACGACAAAAGCATCCGATGCATTAATTTCTTTATTGGTCCAGAGCGGTCTGCCTGTTAAAAATACGGTGACCACAGGAATACCCTGCTGTTTTAGCTGTTTAATTAAAGCCAAATCACGCTTGTCGCCATGCTGGTATTCCAGTTGCTGAATATCACCAAACCATTCGGCATAAGGTTCTTCTCCTATCACCACCAGGGCGACATCAGGTTTTTTGCGGTACTTGCCATCAACTGCCAGCTCCACTTCACCACCAGCGGCCTTTACTTGCTGCGCTATGCCCTGATACACCGAAGTGGCATTAGGGAAATCGGCGTTGGTATTGTCCGTACCCTGCCAGGACACACTCCAACCGCCTGCTTGTTTAGGAATATTATCGGCGCCATCACCGGCCACCAGCACGCGGCTTTTGGCTGCGACTGGCAGTACTTTTCCGTTGTTTTTTAGCAGCACCAAAGATTTGCGTACGGCTTCACGGGCTAAGTCTTTATGCTGCTGACTATTAAATACCGCAGCAGTGCCAGATTCAATCCGCTCTGACGGTTTACCACGGCCAAGCAAGCCCCAACGGATTTTCGCCCGTAAAAAGCGCCGTACCGCATCATCAATCCGAGCTTGCGGAATAAGGCCCTGCTCTACCTGACGAATAGTATTGTGGTAAAAAGCTTCGAAGTGCTCAGGCACCATCAACACATCAACACCGGCGTTAATAGCGCCAGCGCACTGCTCCAAATCACAGCCTTCAACAAACTTATGCGCGTTCCAGTCACTGACGACAAAGCCATCAAAACCCATTTGGTTTTTCAAAACCTCGGTCAGCAGGTATTTATGACCATGCAAACGCACACCATTCCAGCTGTTAAAGGACGCCATCACCGACTGCACACCCGCTTCAATCGCTGTCATATAACCTGCAGCGTGAATATCGCGCAGGCCTTGTTCGTCAATCAGGGTATCGCCGCGGTCTATGCCTTTTTCAGTGCCGCCGTCACCGACAAAGTGTTTAGCTGTGGCAATACGGCCATAGCCTTGCAGAAAATTTTTGCCTAAAGAGCCCTGTAAACCCGACACCATTTGGCCTGCATAGGCTTTAACTATGGCCGGATCTTCAGAGTAACTCTCATAAGTACGGCCCCAGCGGTCATCCCGCACTACGGCCACAGTAGGCGCAAAACTCCATTCTATGCCGGTAGCAGCCACTTCTTTGGCGGTAGCCACACCTATGCGGTGTATAAGATCTGGATCATTGGCTGCACCTAAACCAATATTGTGTGGAAACAGGGTAGCGCCATAGACATTGCTATGACCATGCATAGCGTCTGTGCCCCAAATGGTTGGAATGCGGCTGCCATCCTGACTGGCATCAATGGATGCCTGATACATTTCGTCAGCGTATTTCAGCCAAACCTCAACTGACGCCCGTTTTTTGCCATAAGGCGCTGTATTGCCGCCGTTCAGGTAAGAACCAAAGCCATATTTACGCATTTGCGCCAAGGACAAATAACCAATCTCAGGCTGGATCATCTGCGCCACTTTTTGCTCTAAAGTCATACGGGCCAGGATCTGGTCCAGCATTTTTTCCAGCTCTGGGTCACGTTTTAGCCCCGTGTTGACATAAGGCCATTGCACGGCAGTGCTTTGAGTTTTTGTCTCGGCTATGGTTTCGCTCTGACTTGCAGTTGCTGTGGCTTGAGCTGCGGTAGCGGCCAGCATGAAACTCAATGCGGCCAGACTTTGTTTTTTGTAGCGGTTTTTACTAAGAGTGTTAGTGATCCTGGTACTGATCATCAATAGATTCCTTCGCATGGTCACAGCGCACCACCTGCTCTGGTGTGAAACGCCGGATAAAAAGAAACCGCTGATCAAAACGAGCGGTTTCTGCACTAGTGAGAAAGCTTAGAAATTAAAGCCTGCACGTACGCCGTAATACCTCGGCATGTTAAAACTGCCTTTTGGGAAGCCTTTGCCCGTATTACTCCACTGTTGCACTGTTTCGTCTGTGGCATTGCTGACAAACACCTCAGCAAACCAGACCTGACCGACAGGCTCATATTTCAGTGAGGCATTGGCAAAGGTATGAGCGTCTCTGCGATCGTCTATATAACGCACCGCTTCCTCAGACACCGCAAAGTCCATATCGTCCAGATGTCTGTCGACGTTCCAGATAGTGTTGTAGGACTTGTCTTTCCAACTCAGATTAAACCAGCCATGGATAAAGCCGTAACTGCCTAAATCAAAACTATGGGTGTAGCTTAAGTTGGCGGTGTATTTCGGCACCATCGCCAGCTGATTGCCTTTCAGATTCGTGATCAGCCTGTCGTTTTCAGGGTCAATCGACTCTTCATAAGACAAACCAAACAGGTACTCAGGATCGTAATCCCATTTGGTTATCCAGTCTTCGGTCACCTGAGCGTCCGTATAAGTGACATAACCATTGATGCGGCCTGCTGGATAGGGTTTCCAGTCAAATTCCAGCTCCAGGCCTTTGATGGTCGAGCCCGGCACGTTTTGGGTGTAATAGGCCACCACTGGCATATTGCGGTAATCCAGCACAGGCTGACCGTTTGCATCCAGCACAGGGCTGCCATCCGGGTTTTCTACCGGAGCCAGACGTTCGACAGTGCCGACTGAACCTACTGAGGCATACTGCATATCTGTGTAGTCGGTGTAGAAAAACACTGCCTGTAAATTCAGTGAGTTATCTAACAAGCTAGTTTTTGTCCCCAGCTCATAGGTCACTACTTGTTCAGGATCAAACTGAGTTTCGATACGTTGTACCTGACCTGTTCTGTCATTGACCACTTCAAACACGTCGCCTATACCACCGGCTTTAAAACCTGAGGCCACATAACCATAGACCATAGTATTTTCCGTCAGATCATAATCCAGACCTAAGCGGAAATCGTGGTTGCGCCAGCTGCCTTTGTTGTCATTGGCAAAAGAAGATTTGTAAATGGACGGATCTTCAAAGGCATTAGTCGGCAGATTGGATAAAACGGTGCGGTTATACCAACCCGGCGCACAACCATCGGCATTGGAACAACGTAAAGTGCGGCCGCCCACGTCTTCTTTGGTTTCGTCACTGAAACGGTAACCCAAGGTCAGGTGCAAATCAGAGCTTAAGTTGTAGGTCGCCTGGCCAAAAACCGCCAAAGCGTCGGTAGAACGGTCGGGCTGATCCCAAAAGGCTTTATCATCCATAGGGTTGTCGTAATAACCGACAGTCTTGGTTTTTTCATGGAACAGGTTTACACCAGCTATCCAGACTAAATCACCCAGCTCATCCGACTGCAGTTGCAGCTCTGTCGAGTAAGAACGTGCGCCTGTGCCATCAAGGAAAAACATAGCGCCGTCCCAGACATCCAGCCCTGTATCAATATCCTGAGCCGATTGGCGCTGCATATCCTCATAACCCGCTAACCAGACCAGACTCAGCTCGTCGGTCAGCTCGTAGTTTAAGGTGTTACGCAGGTAAGTGATGTCCAATTCCAGTTTACCCGGCACGTTCACTACGGCCTGATAGGTGTTGTCGCTGGGTAAAAAGTTAGAACAATCGCCACCCAACTCCGCAGGTCTGCCGCGTAATTTTTCGCAGTTGACCATATCGACAGAGCCCGCACTGTCGTTTTTGTAATACTGAAACACAGTGTGGTTAGAAAAATTGCCTGCTGCAGGCTCCCACAAGGTACTGACGCGGAATGAATGCTCATTGGCGTTGTTGTAAAAATCGCTTTTATCGGCCGCAGTTAAAGCCCGCACTTTTTGTGCTTCAGGATCTGTACCTGCTGCATCTATCCACCAGTTCTCGCGTTGGGTTAAAGTTTGGCCTATACCCTGATAAGAGTCCTCTGAAATGACTTCCGCGTCCAGCACGCCGGCTGGCAGATAACGGGTGTCGTATTGGTTCGGGTCAAAATAACCTTCGACATAAGAATCACGTTTTAAGCCTTTGCCAGAAAAACGCACGGCAAAATCATCGCTCACCGCCAGGTTAAACATGCCGCCGACACTCTTGGCATTAAATTTACCCATCTCGCTATTCAGGTTACCAAAGGTATTGCTCAGATCGGGCTTGGCGGTCAGCACGTTAATGCTACCCACTGTAGAGTTACGGCCAAACAAGGTGCCTTGTGGGCCACGTAAAGCTTCAACCCGTTCTACGTCATACATCAGCGCCAGCGCGCCCTGCATCCGTGGCGAATAAATACCATCTAAGTGCACACCTACGGCAGGGTCACCCAGTTCGGTGATATTGGTAGAGCGGATCCCCCGCATGGTGATCACAGGTGCCGCCTGCTCAGAGGAGACAGCGATATCCAAACCAGGCACTAAATTGGCGATATCCACCACATTATTTACGCCGCTTTGTTGCAGCTGGGCTTCACTCAGGGCTGAAATAGCCACCGGAGTTTCCATCAGTTTGGTTTTGCGTTTGGTGGCCGTGACTGAAATCACTTCCAGCTCGGTTTCATTGGCAACGGCCTGAGCTTTGGCCGCTTCTGTGTTGCTGCTATGACTAACATCAGCTTGCTGCGCCACGGCAGAAAAAGCGCATGCCATAGCTATCGCAAGCGAAAGTGCGTTACGTTTATGCATTGTCTCACCCCTGTCTGTTAATACTTTTTTGTTTTATGTTGTGATGGCGAACCAAACAGCAGGGTTTGCCACGGCTTTAACCTTAATGGCTGGCCAAACACAGAGAAACAGAGATTCGACAAGGCGAGCTGGTTACACTACAACACGATTTTTGCTGGGTTTTGCTGTATTCACGTCAGCCCAGCTGATGGATTTTGCCCTATGTAATTCATTGGTTTAGTTTTAATAGGCTTGCCGAAGGAATTGCAGATAAAAACTTCGTAAATAGCCAAGGACTTGAAGCTAAAAGGGCAAGACGCAAGACCGCCTCTGGTGGGCGGCTCCAAAACACACTGATTGTATTAAGAAGCCTTTTGCTGAAAATCCTGAGTTTGCACCGGAAAACCTTCCGATGCTAACCATTGAAATGCTTCGTGCTGCGTTGGATATACTCTTCGTTCAAACACTTCAGTACTATCAACAATCATGCGCTCCAGCTGATACTTTTTCACCATATGTGGGCAGTAAACCTGTGCAGCAAAACGAAGATTATTGGCAATACACCAGTCCACCAGTTCTCTGATTATTGGCTCGATCTCAGGCACACCTAATTCCCATTGATCCAGATAAACGACATGAGCCCATTGAGAATCCAACAACTGAGCCGCAACCTTTTTAAACTCTGTCGAGTATTGTTCAGCGGTGATCCAGTCCCAACTTCCGCTGACAACAGCTAAAACAACTTTCTGTTCACACCATATTTGGAATTTTCGACTCATACACATTCACACCACATTGTTCTGTACTATTAAGACTAGCGTATAAATGCGTTGCAATTAGAGAGATAACGGATATTTATCAACCCGAAGTCCAGCTTTTGTGATTTGCAGCCAGGCAATTTAGTTGATTGAGCAGCATTCGACTGCTCAAGCAGGCTTCTTATAGGTTTTAACTTTGCATACTTTATTTTGGTGTAGCAAATGAAAGCGACTCGGTGAGCAAAAACTTGAGAGCACGAAAAAAGGTATAACCATCAACGTATCCAATCCACATGGTTGAACTATGTTCTGCTCAGATTTTCAGCAAAGTCTTCAATCTAAGTCTAAGTTCCACAACAGCATTTGCATTCGTGTTACCTTTTTGCTTATGCTGCCAAAAGTTTTCCAAAGGCTATCACCATGATTGAACTTCACCAGTATTGTCCGGAGCAAAAACAATGGCAGATCAGCGATTTTCAGGCGCTGCATTACCCTTTGCTCACCGATACGAAGATCTGGATTAATTTGACGGCCGCCAATCAGATGGAACAGCGGCAAGTGCTGGAGTTTTTCCGTATTCATCCTCTAATCGCTGAGGATTTTTTACGTGAACGCCATCCACCGAAGATGGAGTTTAGCGACAGCTTTAGCTTGTTAATTTTACGTGGTTTTTCTGGCCCGGATTTCAGTGATTATCCCGGCCATAGTCAGATTTCTGTACTCTTTAACGAGCAGGTTATTTTGGTTAAATACCATAACCAGCAAGACGACAGCAAAATTGATCTGCCGTTTTCAGCCATGGTCGGTATCGAGAAGTTTAAAGACTGGATAAAAAAATATATTCACGCAGTTTCCGCCACTTATCTGGAAAAGCTGCTGCAGTTTGAAGACGAGCTGGGTGAGTTGGAAGATAGTATGCAAAGCAACGGTAACGATCAGAAAATGGCGCAAATCATGAAATACCGCTCGGTGTTTCGGAAAATTGATCGCAATCTGGCTTACCAGAAAGAAATGTTTTCAGATCTTTTATATGAAGAAGATGCCAGTCATCCATTTAAACGTCATTTTGATGCGATAGAATTGCGCGATTTTTACGAGAAGTTTGAGCGCCTGCACAGCATGACGCAGATGTACTATGACCAGTTAAGTGATTTGGTCGGCAGTTATATTTCAACTTCGTCGCATCAAATTAACGAAAAGATGAAAGTACTGACTATGCTCAGTGCAGTATTTATTCCACTGACCTTTATTGTGGGTGTGTACGGTATGAACTTTAAGTACATGCCCGAGCTGGACAATCCGTCCGGCTATTATATTACCTGGGGCCTGATGCTTGGATTGGCAGTAGGTCTGCTGGCTTATTTCAAAATCCGCCGTTGGTGGTAACGCTGTAGCCTGACAGCAAACAGCAGGAGCGGTTTAATGGTAGAAAATTCCCAACTGGATATTGAAGAAATAGTCCGCGACAGTTTTGATGAAAACGAAACTGAACAGCTGGCAGAAAAACTGGACCAGTTGGAGCCGGAAGAGATAGCTTTTGCCCTTGAAGCTATGCCACTGGAACAACGGGTTGGCACCTGGCTGACGCTGGAAAAAGAACAACAAATCGCCGCCTTAACCTATATGAGGGTGGATGCACGCAGCAACATCTTTAAACAACTGGAAACAGCACAACTGCATGAACTGGTTGAAGAAATTGATGTTGATGATCTGATTGAACTGCTGGACGAATTACCGGACGCCATTTATCAGTACGCCTGCTCGAGACTGGATCAAAGCGAAAAACGCTGGCTGGATCAGGCCTTAACTTACGATGATGAACAATGTGGTCGTTATGCTGACCACGATGTATTGATTGTAAGCAAAAACGCCAAAGTACGGGACGCGGTACGATTATTTAAAAAACTAACCGAAGATGCCGAATATCAGGAAGCCTTGTTTGTGGTCGATCGCACCGGCCGTTATGTCGGTTTATTGCAGGGCATACGCTTATTAGGCCAGCCGAACCATATGCCTGTGGTGGAATTTATCGACGCCGAAGCCCCTGTGGTGCAAGGGGATATGGAGCTGGATCAAGGCTCAGATTTAGTGGCTCGCTCAGGTTACAGCGCTTTGGCTGTGGTGGATAGCGAAGGCAAGCTCCTGGGTCGTTTATCTATAGGTGAAGCACTGGAAAACGTGCGGCGCAGTCTCGAAGGCCAGTTTATGCATACGGCTGGTCTGGATGAAGAGGAAGATTTATTCGCCCCTATTATCAACAGTGCCAAACGCCGTGCTTTATGGCTGGGTATAAACTTATTAACCGCCTTTTTAGCGGCCTGGACCATAGGTTTATTCGAAGCTACTTTGCAGCAAGTAGTGGCTTTGGCTGTGTTGATGCCTATAGTGGCCTCTATGGGTGGCATCGCAGGCAGTCAAACTTTAACTTTGATTATCAGGGGTTTAGCCCTGGGGCAAATTACGCCACAAACTTACTGGACTTTAATGCGTAAGGAGCTTGGGGTCGGTGTTATTAACGGTGTGCTCTGGGCTTTGGTGATCGCTGGTATTACGTATCTATGGTTTGGTGATTGGATTATTGCCACAGTGATCAGTCTGGCCATAGTGATCAATATTTGTGTCGCCGCTTTTAGTGGCGTAGTGATCCCGGTCTGGCTGGAAAAAATGAAGATAGACCCAGCCCTGTCAGGTTCAGTGATACTAACTACGGTTACAGACGTGATAGGTTTTTTTGCCTTCCTGGGCTTAGGTTCTTTGTTTTTGCTTTAATGTAAATTTTTTGATTTTATACAGATACTTGGCTGGGAAAGCGCACTAGAATACTCATAACAAAAAAATTAAAGGTGTTGTTATGAAAATTGCGGTTTTATCGCGCAATAGTGAGTTGTATTCGACCCGCAGGTTGGTCGAAGCGGCCGAAGAAAGGGGTCACCAGATTGAGGTGATAGACCCGCTGATGTGTTATATGAACATCAACAAAACCAAATCCGGCATTCACTACAAAGGTGAAGTGCTGGAACAGTTTGACGCCGTGATCCCCCGCGTTGGCGCGTCCATTACCTTTTATGGCACTGCAGTATTGCGTCAGTTTGAAATGATGGGCGTGTATGCACTGAATGAATCCAGCGCCATCAGCCGTGCCCGCGATAAACTCTGCTCATTGCAACTCTTAGCCCGCGAAGGCATAGGTTTGCCTATTACCGGCTTTGCCGATAAACCCGGTGATATTCCTGATTTAATCGACATGGTTGGTGGCGCACCACTGGTGATTAAACTTTTAGAAGGCACTCAGGGCATTGGCGTCGTTTTAGCCGAAACCCGCACTGCAGCCGAAAGCGTGATTGAAGCTTTTATGGGCCTGAATGCGAATATTCTGGTGCAGGAATATATTAAAGAAGCCAATGGTGCTGATATCCGTTGTTTTATTATCGGCAATAAAATTGTTGCTGCAATGAAACGTCAGGCTAAAGCTGGTGAATTCCGCTCTAACTTACACCGAGGTGGCACAGCCTCTCTTGTTAAACTCAGCGCTGATGAAAAACGCACCGCTCTTGCTGCAGCTAAGATCATGGGCTTGCATGTAGCTGGGGTGGATATTTTGCGTTCCAACCATGGCCCCGTGGTGATGGAAGTCAACAGCTCACCAGGCCTGGAAGGTATAGAAGGTGCAACTGACATAGATGTGGCAGGCCGGATGATTGAATATCTGGAAAAAAACGTGCCTTTGCATCAGGCACGGATGCACCAAAAAGCGCTGCAAAAAGCACAACAAAAAGCCTCGAAAAAAAAGCAGGCGGACTACTAGCAGATGTTAACCACAGAAGGCAAATCCATGCTGACGGAAAAACAACAGCCCTTTAGCTTAGGCGGCACAGAGATCCAGCCAGGCCAGCGTGCCGTGGTGGATATTCCTTTTGGTAAACTCTACACCCACACTGAGCTGAATATCGGCGCTCATGTGGTGCATGGCAAAAGACCCGGGCCTGTATTGCTCATCACCTCGGCTTTGCATGGCGATGAAATTAATGGCGTGGAAATTTGCCGTCGTCTGTTGAAGATGCCCAAACTCAGCCAGTTGCGGGGTACCCTGATCGTTGTGCCTATCGTCAACACTTATGGTTTTGTCCAGCAATCTCGTTATTTACCCGACAGACGCGATTTAAACCGCAGCTTTCCGGGCAGCGAAAAAGGCTCACTCGGTAGTCGTATGGCTTACCAGTTTACCGAACGTATTTTAAAACAATGTACCCATGTCATTGATTTACATACGGGTGCTATTCATCGCAGCAACCTGCCTCAGGTACGGGCCAGTGCCAAAGACAAAGTAGCCTTGCAAATGGCCGAGGTATTTAACGCTCCTATTATTATCAAAGCGGCCAGCCGTGAAGGCACAATGCGTGGTACAGCCAACGCCTTGGGTATTCCTATTATTTTGTACGAAGCAGGTGAAGCGCTGCGCTTTGATGAACAGTCGATCAAAATTGGTGTGCATGGCATTTTAAATGTGATGCAAGACTTGCGGATGTTCAGCCCAAGCAAAAAGGCGGTCAAAACAGGCTCTTTGTTCAGTAAAAAAAGTAGCTGGATCAGAGCAGAGCACGACGGCATAGCACGTTATTACGTAGGCCTTGGTCAAACGGTGCAAC
Source organism: Rheinheimera tangshanensis (assembly GCF_014645135.1). GTDB lineage: Bacteria > Pseudomonadota > Gammaproteobacteria > Enterobacterales > Alteromonadaceae > Pararheinheimera > Pararheinheimera tangshanensis. The sequence continues at coordinate 228,981 of NZ_BMLH01000003.1, read as the reverse complement.
AAGGCGATGTGCTGGCGCATATTTACAGCCCCTACTCCGATTTTGAAGTGGCGGTTGAAGCCAGCTTTAACGGCATAGTGATAGGCCGCAATAACTTACCGCTGGTAAATGAGGGCGAAGCTTTATTCCATATAGCCGAAGTCAGCTCATTGGATGAAGCAGAAAAAACTCTGGATGCCATCACAGACGAGGTCGATGCTGCGATGCCATCCATATTGGGCGTGGTGTAAGAATGGGGTCAGAAGACCCCATTTTGTTATAACGGACTAGCTTTAGGCGCTATACCCACAGTGGCTATGCGTTGCCCTACCATTTCACGGACGGAAAGTGTCACTTCGCTAAAGTCTTTGCTGGCACCCAACACAGCCTGGTCTGCTAAAGTCTGACGCAATAATTCATCCAGCGACACCCCTCCTTCAGCCGACAACTCGATGCCATAGGAATGCTGCAAGTCTTCCACTTTGGTATAGCCTTTTAAGCGTAATTCGGTCGCAGGCAGCTCCTGATGGCTGGCTTCAGACACTCCGGCGCAGACCAAATCGACAAATTCGCGCGCCTCTGGTTTCATCACAATAAACAAATGATCACCGGCATGCAGCAAGGTTGACCCACGGGGCGGGATCACCTCATTACCACGAGTGATCATCGCCACCACAGTTCCATCAGGCAAAGCCATTTGGGATAAACGACGCTTTGCCGCTCTCGAATTATCTCCCAGTTGGTATTCGACTATGTCCGCATCAACATCACCCAAAGCAGTGATCTCGAGCGTTGCCGCAGGCGTTACTGGTGGAGGTTCTGTCAGTCCCAAAGTACGAGCCACCCAGGGTAAGGTAGAACCTTGAATGGTGGCTGAAATGAGCACTACGAAAAACACCACACTAAAAATCAGCTCTGCGCCAGGTAAACCATAAATCAGCGGGTAAATCGCCAGAATAATAGGCACTGACCCCCGTAAACCCACCCAGGATACTAAGGTCATTTCGCGCGCATTAAAGCCAAATATCTTCAACACCGGCAGTACAGACAAAGGTCTGGCGATCAGGATCAACACTGCGGCTATGCAAAGCCCTTCCAGCCAGACATCAAGCAAGGAAGACGGGTTAATCAGCAAACCTAAAAATACGAACATGATAATTTGGCCCAACCAGGCCAAACCGTCGTGAAACAAAAAGGTACTGCGCTGAAAAACAAAACGGCTATTGCCTATCACCACACCAGCAATAAAAATGGCCAGAAAGCCACTGCCCCCCAGATTAGCCGCAATACCAAAAGCCAATAAACCCAAAGCGGCCACCATAACGGGGTATAAACCTGAGGTGGTTAAATGAATGCGGTTAATAACACGTACAGACAACCAGCCACCAGCCAAACCTACCGCAGAACCTATGCCCATTTGCTGGATAAACAGCATCAGTAAGCCAGTGCCGGGTTCCAACCCTTTCACCATGACTTCCAACAAACCCACGGTCAGGAAAATCGCCATAGGGTCGTTGGTTGCACTTTCAATTTCCAGCGTCGATTTTAGTCGCGGATTGATATGAATACCGGCGTTACGCAATAACGAAAATACCGCGGCAGCATCAGTAGAACCGACTATGGCACCAATGAGTAAGCCATAAAACAACGATACATCCAGAATATAGGCGGCAGCTACACCAGTGATAGCTGAGGTGACTAATACACCTAAAGTAGCCAGTACAGAGGCGGGTTTCCACACTTGCTTAATAGAGGCCATGGGGGTTTGTAGACCACCATCAAACAGAATAACAGCTAAAGCTAAAGAACCCAGCGCATGGGCAATTTGCGCATTATCAAAGACGATACCACCTGGGCCATCTTCCCCTGCCAGCATACCGACCATTAAAAACAGCACCAGTACGGGCAACCCCAGGCGGGCCGACAACTTGCTGGATAAGATGCCAAAAATAATCAGAATAGCGGCTAATAAAATAATTTGGTCAATCACAAACATAAATAGGGTTCTCACATTGTGGCTACAGGCCAAACCTACAGCAGAACTTCATTTTGCAGCACCTGACTTTTTAAAGTGGGAGACTGCCTGACACTACAGCTGAGTTAACTTAAAACCACAGGAGGAGCACGTGCCAAAAAAGGCAGTAAGGAAAAGACATGCCATCTTGTCACTAAATAGCTATAAGTTTGGCTGAATACCGGGCTAAGGACTTTCTGATGCAATTGAACCAGACTATTGTCATCGTCATCGGATAACATCATATGTTTGGCAGGTGAAGCAGCCGAGGTCAGTTGGGCCAGGCTATGGCTGGCTGAAGTTTGAGGTGACTCTAGCCACTGTTGGGCAGCCGAAAACTGCGCTGAGGGAAGCAGTGAACTTAAATAAAAAAACAGCGCAATAAAACTTAACAGTCTCATAGTCAACCACCTGAAAGCATAAGAGAAACAACCCCTTGGTCTACAAAGTTCGTGAGTAAGTGTGTTGATCATACCATCGGATCGGCAGCACAACCTGACAAATTTAACCAAAAGATCAGGTTTTTCAGTCTTCTACCTCATATGCGTTCACCAATAGTCTTTAAAAGGCTGGATTTGAACGCATATCTGTTCCAGCCCCTTGTCCTTTGTTGATTTTTTATGCTGTGATGAATACGCGACCAACCGCCTAAAACAACAACAAAAAGGATTTCAGAATGCGTCTGCTTCCCCTCGCCTGCCTGATCAGCTCAGCCTTGCTCAGCACCAGCACTATAGCTGCAACCAAAGACTTAGCCGCAGCTATTCACACCGATTATCAACAGCATCTGGAACCGCTGTTTAACCACTTTCACCAAAACCCTGAACTGTCTTTTATGGAGTTTAAAACAGCAGAGCGCTTAGCCAAAGAGCTCAAAGCGGCTGGCTTTGAAGTGACTACCGGAGTAGGTAAAACCGGGGTCGTCGCTATTTTAAAAAATGGCAAAGGACCACTGGTGATGATGCGCGCAGATATGGATGCTTTGCCGGTAGAAGAAAAAAGTGGTTTGCCTTATGCGTCCAAAGTAAAAAGCAAAGATTGGCACGGCAACGAAGTTTCGGTGATGCACGCCTGTGGTCATGATATGCATGTCACCAGCTTAATTGGCACAGCACGTCAGATGGTTAAAATTAAAGATCAGTGGCAAGGCACTTTAATGCTGATAGGCCAGCCTGCAGAGGAGTATGTTGGTGGTGCACAGAGCATGCGTGACGATAACATCTGGCAGCGTTTTGGCACACCGGATTACGCCATGGCGCTGCATGTGTCCAGCGAAATTGAAGCAGGTAAAATTGTTGCTGTCGAAGGTTCGCCCTACTCTGGTGTCGATTCGGTGGATATTCATATTCATGGCGTTGGTGCACATGGCGCCAGCCCGCACCGGGGTAAAGATCCGATCGTCTTAGGCTCCCAAATCGTGCTGGCACTGCAGACTATTGTCAGCCGGGAAGTAGCGCCAAAAGAGCCCAGCGTCATTACCGTTGGCTCTTTTCACTCAGGCTCGAAGCACAATATTATCCCCGACTCAGCTCATTTACAGCTGACAGTACGTAACGATACTTTAGAAACCCGAGAGCAGCTGATTGGCGCTATTAAAAGAGTAGCGACCAATATGGGCCGGGTCGCGGGTTTGCCTGAAGATAAACTGCCTGAAGTGACAGTAGACCCACAAACCACACCACCTACAGTGAACGATATTCCACTGACACAACGTTTAAAGCAGCGTTGGGTCAGTCACTTTGGTGCTGATATTCTGGATCAGAATTACAAACGTTTAGGTATGGGCGCAGAAGATTATCCGTTTTTAATTATGAACCCGACCATTCAGAGTGTGTATTTTCAGATTGGCGGTACACCCAAAGAGGACTTTGAGCGGGAAAAACAAGGCGGCGCACCTGTGCCCAGCCATCACAGCCCTTTATTTAAAATTGCACCAGAGCCTTCGATTAAAGCCGGTGTGGAAGCAACTGTGGTGGCTTTGCTGGATCTGATGCCAAAACACTAAACGAGGCTTCAGAGAATACAAACCAAGGCTTGCCTCAGGCAGGCCTTTTTGTAAGATAAAGTTACAAATGAGTTTCGACTCGGGTGACAATTCAGGTTAGTCTGATAGTCACATCCTCAGTCCGGCTGTTTCAAACCGATGATGTTCCATAATCAATAACTAAAAGGAAAACGCAACGTGCGCCATTCATTATTAGCTCTTAGCATTGCCGCATTACTGGCAGGCTGTAATCCGGCACAAGATACCAAAACAACCACCGCAGCCGCAGCTGAACCTGCGACAGCAGCAGAAACTAAAGCAGCTTTATCTGAATCAGAGCGGTTAAACCAGTGGTTTGAAACCAAATACGAAGAGCAGCTGCAAATGAGTCCGCTGCAAATGACCTTCTTAGGTCGTAAAGATAAGCAAGATCAGATTGACGACGTGACAGAAGAAGCCGAAGACAAGCAATTGGCCTGGGCTGCCGCTTCTGTTGAAGAATTAAAATCTCAGTTTGATTACAGCAAGTTAGATACGGAAGCCAAAACTTCGTACGACTTATGGATTTATCAGTATGAACAAAGTCGTGACGCTGCCGCATTTCGTGTAAACACTTATGTGTTTAATCAGATGCAAGGTGTACATGCGTTATTGCCTCAAGTTTTGATGAACTTCCATAAAGTTGACGAAGTGGTCGATATGGAAGCCTATGTCAAACGTATTGGCGGAATTGCCAAAGCTATTGCTGACTTGCAGCAACGTGCCGCTAAGTATGCTGAAGCAGGTGTACGCCCACCACGCTTTGCGTACGAAGGTGTATTGGAACAAGTCAATAACCTGTTAGACGGCGCGCCTTTTAAACAAAGTGACAAAGACGCTCCTTTATGGGCTGATGCCAAAGCTAAAGTGGAAGCGTTGAAAAAAGCCGACAAACTGGATGATAAAAAAGCTGAACAGTTACTGGCTGACGCGAAATCAGCTTTAACCACTCAGTTCCAACCTTCTTATGAAGCCCTGTCTGCTTTTTTAACCAGCGAACTGGATAAAACTCAGGTTAATGTGACGGGGGTATCGACTCAGCCTAACGGCGTGGCGTATTACAACCATCGCTTAGCCCAATCAACAACAACCAACTTAACTGCGGATGAAATTCACCAGATAGGTTTAAATGAAGTTGACCGCCTGACCAAAGAAATGAATGCGATTAAAGATAAAGTGGGCTTTAAAGGTTCTCTCAAAGAGTTCTTTACCTTTATCAAAACTGATGCACAATTTTTCTATCCGGATACAGATGAAGGCCGTCAGGGTTATTTAAAAGACTCAGAAGCTTATTTAGCCTTTATTGAGAAAAAGCTGCCTGAATACTTCGGTATTCTGCCCAAAGCGGCTTTAACAGTAAAACGGGTGGAAGCCTTCCGTGAACAACCAGGTGCGGCTCAACATTATTACCCTGGCACACCAGATGGTAAACGTCCTGGTATTTACTACGCGCATTTATCTGATATGAAACAAATGCCGAAAAATGAAATGGAAGCCATCGCTTACCATGAAGGCAGCCCGGGCCACCATATGCAGATTTCTATTGCACAAGAGCTAACCTCAGTACCAACTTTCCGTACTCAGGCTGGTTTTACTGCTTATGTTGAAGGCTGGGCTTTGTATTCTGAGTTACTGGCCAAAGAAATGGGCGCTTACCAGAGCGACTACTCTGATTTTGGCCGTTTAATCACGGAAATGTGGCGCGCAGTGCGTTTGGTGGTCGACACAGGTATGCACAGCAAAGGCTGGACTGAACAACAAGGTATTGAGTATTTCAAAGAAAAAACCCCTGTTGCCGAAGGTGCAGTCACTTCTGAAGTGCGTCGTTATTTAGTGTGGCCAGGTCAGGCAACAGCCTACAAAATTGGTATGTTAAAAATTCTGGAAATCCGCGCTAAAGCCAAAGAACAGTTAGGCGACAAGTTCGATATCAAAGGTTTCCACGATACAGTGTTAGGTGGTGGTGCCTTGCCATTACAAGTACTGGAAAAACGAGTGCAGAACTGGGTCGATAGCGTAAAAGCGGCTTAAGTTCCGGACAACCTCTTGAAAATGGCCCGTTTAAGGGCCATTTTTTTGCCAAACACTTCAATTCGATGCAACCAATTTTGCATTGCAGGCGTATTGATTAGGCTTTTTCTCACTACAGGATAATTTTATGTTTAGTTATGCCACTTTAGGTTCAAACGATTTAGATAAATCAGTTGCCTTTTATTTGGAGCTGTTAAAAGAGCAAGGTGCTAAGACGTTGATCAAAATGGACCGCATTGTATTTATCGGCAAAAGTATGCAAAGCCCTATGCTGGCTATTTGTATTCCTTACAACAAAGAACCAGCGACACCAGGTAACGGTACTATGCTGTCTATCGCTCCAGGCACTAAAGAGAAGGTAGATGAGCTGTATCACAAAGCTCTGGCGCTGGGAGCAAGCTGTGAAGGTGCTCCAGGTCAACGTATTGAAAAAACGTTTTACGGCGCTTACGTACGGGATTTAGACGGCAATAAGCTTTGCTTTAATCATTTCGGCTAATTTTCATACCACTGCCAGAGCAGATTTAGGTGAAGCCTGAGTCTGCTCTTGATTTCTTCGCCCTTTTCATGTCAAATAATTGTAAATAAAAACCCTCTATTCTCCTCCTCCGGATAAAACCATTTGCGAAAGGATTCTTTGATGCGCACTTTGCTGCTGTTCACTAGTCTTGCTTTTAGTCCATTTGTCTACTCAGATCTGCTCGATGCCTTACAACAGTATGAGCAACAAGACTATCAAAAAGCCTCTGCAGAATTTTCCTCACTCTTACCCTTGGGGAATGAACTGGCCGCTTTTAACCTGGCCGTTATGCATTACAAAGGGGAAGGTAGAAAAGCCGATACAGTCAAAGCTCTGGCTTATTTTCAACTGGCCGATGCGCTCGGGGATAAAAGAGCGTCAGCTCTTGCCAAATCTGTCGCAACTAAACTGTCAGCAGAGCAGCAGCAACAAGCGACTGAGCTATTTCAGGAACTACTAAGCAAAGTACAGATCCGTGATTTGCCTGATGACGAAGTGGATTTAGCGGCTCTGCCTGAAGTGATCAACCGTAAAGCTCCTGCTTATCCGAAGGAGGCGGCCCACAGCGGCATTTTCGGTTACACAGTGATGAAGTTTTTAATAGATGAGCAAGGTCATGTCAGCACAGTGGAAGTGTTGGGATCCTTTCCTGACAAAACCTTCAACAAAGTATCTGTCAAAGCGGTTAAATTATGGAAGTATGCTGCCACAGGACAAAAACACCAAGGTAAAGTGATGCTGCATTACAGTCTGGGGCCTTTAAAGGAATATCAGGTGAAGGCCTTTATGCAGCAGCATAAGTTAATGGATTTTGCTGTCGCCGGCTCCCCCCAGCACCAATTCTTGCTAGGTACTCTGCTGGATATGCTGGCGACTAACTCTAGCTATGTTGTGCAGGCGGATAAAAATCTGGCTTTAGAGCCAACCGCCGAACTACCAGCCCAGCTCTTTGACCGCAGATCCGGCTTCAGTAGCCGTATCCAAGGTTTTTCTGGTACAGCCATGGTAAAAACTGATGTGACTGGCAAAGTGACTGAAGTGCTCAATGCCGACAAACTAAGTAAGCAGCAAGCCAATACTCTGCTGCTGGGCAAAGTACTGGATGAAGATGCCAGCAATGGCGTTTTCAGACTCTGGGCCGATCCTGGCAAAACGACCTATGTCACTCCTGTTGTTTATGTGTCTGAATTACATACTGGCGGCTATTGGTGGACTATGGCGGCGAAAAACGGCAATTTAGCAGCACAACGCCAATTGGCCATGATATCTGAGTCCTGGGAGAATTATCTGTTACAGCGCAACGATCCCCAGGTACAGGCCTGGAGTGGCGTTAGAAAAATACTGCAGGGGAACAAGGCTGAGGGTCAATTACTGCTGGATAAAGCCGTAGCGCAAAACTACGAAACCGCGGCGGAGCTTAAAGCCGCACTGTAAGCTCTGTCGACACATCAGCCCACCTCTGCGTGGGCTTTTTTAACGCTCAGACTTCTTTTGTAAAGCATCATGCATATCCTCCAGTCGTACCCCTCTGGTATCTATACCGTGGCGATGCAATAACAATGCAGCGGTAACCAAAGCAGCCATAATCAACAAGGCCGACCACGCCATCTGGTCGAACACACCAATGACACCAAGTAAAGCCCCTAAAATACCACCAAACTTTGAGCTGGCAGCCACTATACCAGAACCAGTGCCACGCAAATGCACCGGATAAATCTCTGCCGCGTAAGGGATCAGCATGGCGATCACCCCACTGGAGCTGACCAGCAGCAACGCAATGGATACAGAGAGCAAGGTCACAGAACGGCTATCGAGCCAGTCAAACAAGCAAAAACTTAGCAAAGACAAAGCCGTTAACAGAATAAACAGCAATAAGGTTTTTATGCTACTCCAGCTGTGATACAGCCAGATCACCACTGCCACGCCTGGCAATGCAAAAAAAGCGGATTTGGTGATAATAGCGCTGGCCTGCCCTGCTAAGCCCATTTCGCCTAAATTGGTTGGCAGCCATAACATAAAACCAAAGTTCACCAACCCCCAGGCCACACCTGCCGCCACTAAACCTAAAGTAATACCAGGATAATGCCCTTTTAACAGCTGTTTAAATCCTGCTTGCTCAGAGGCAGGCTCTTCCTCGACCACTACGCTGCTTTGATCCTGCGCCTGAACCCCACTGAAACGCTGTAGCACCAGCCGGGCTTCGCTGGTTAAACCTTTACTGGCAAGATAACGCGGAGATTCCGGAATATAACGGTTTAAAAAAATAACCAACAAACCTGTCGGCAACCCCAACATCCATAAAACACGCCAGCTAAACATGGGCTCCAATAACGCCGCAGAGCCAGAGGCGACCAGATAACCTGCTGCAGTGCCAAAGCCACCCAGAGCCACCAGTAACCAGCCCCGGTGAGCCGACGGAATAGTTTCGGCCATCAGGGTAAAGGTAATAGGTAATAAGCCCCCCGCTGACATCCCCATTAAAAAGCACATCACCAGATTCCATTCAAAAGTCGGCATAGCACCACAAATCGCGGTACCGATAAACATCAGTGCTGACAACAAAATAGCGGCTCTGCGACCAAACAAATCCGCCATCAGGCCCCAAATCACTGAGCCTATGGTGGTGCCCGTTAAAGCCACCAGAGCTAAAACGCCGGCTTCTTTTGAACTGATACCATATTCAGCTTTCATACCCGGCATAACAAAACCCAAAGTGGCAGGTTTCATCACATCCACTATCACAGCAGCCATCAGCACCATGACTAAGGTCCAATGTTCTTTGTTGAGCGGTAACTGATCCGCTACATGAAAATGCAATCTGCTGTGATCTGCAGTGCGAAGTTGCTCTAGCCTTGGCATCAATCCATACATGGCAAACAGCAAACCCAACGGAATAAGTCCCATACCAATCAACATATTATTGTCCATCGGCATACCCACCATCTGATAATTCATATGAGAAGCGTGGATAAACATGGGCACATGAGCCAGAACCCCCAAAGTGATAGCAATACAGCCCAGCCAAAAGGCGAACGGATGGTAAAAATTAATTCCCTGAGATTTCATGGTACTTGTCTCTGTGATTGGCCCCTGCTGAGGCTCTGATGTAAGCGCAAAGCATACCGGGCAACTTGCTTGAATAGCAAGAATAGAAACAGCAGCCTGCAGATAAAAGCTGTTGATTAGAAAACAAAAATTAGCGCTGTTTTGGCTGGCAAATTCAGCTACCATAAATCTTCGTTCTGTCAGCCTTACACCAGACTGTAAGGACAGTTTCTTTGCCCTACTCCATCTGAGGATTGTATGCGCCCTTTGTCTGTTGCCCTGCTTTGTTTATGGAGTGGTTTTGCTCTGGCCAAACCCGGTGAACTGGTATTTTCCAGCGACTTTGAACAAGACGCCCATCAGTGGAATATTCTTGCAGGTTGCCAGCGTAGCTCTGAAATGGCGCGAACTGGTACAAGCGCTTTATTTTGTCAGGATGGCAGCAGCTCGTTAGTCAGCCGCTATCCTGTGTCTGAACTGGGTTTGCTGGAGTTTTGGGTCAAGCCTCAGTCCGCTTTTGCCAGCTACCGTATTAATATTTTGACCTCCTCTTCTGTCGCTTTGGATGCGCAGTGGCAACAGGTTGGCTTAATTGAAGCGCCTGCCGGCACTGAAGCTTATATGGCACATCGGGTTTCTATTGATGATCCGGGTCGTAAGTATCTGCGCTTAGATATAGAAACCTTGCATGGTGGTCTTGCACTGGACGATGTGACTCTGGAACGTATCTTACTCGACACAGCGCTGCAGAAAAATGAGCAGAAAATTATCAGTGGTATTCTGGATAAACTTCAAACTAATAAAAACTACGAATTACAAAGCGAGTCGTTCCGAACTATTGGCAAAAACTACGCAGCACAGCTGGAGAGTCAACGCCAGTACCTGGAGTACGCCAACGCTATTTATTCAACCATTACCTTTGCACTAGCCAGTTCAGAGCGCAATAAAATGTCCAATCCAATGGCCTACTCTTCATTTCGTACTATTCTGGCCGACACCAAAAGAGTGGCTTCGCCTTTACAGCAAGCCCGGCTCAATTCAATGGTGAAACCCTTTGGTGATTTAACCACTGCGACTTTGACCGTGGTCAGTGGTGGGTTATACGCCGCTTTTGCGGAGCCTTTTAAGTCTTTCCTGGCCACAGCTTTTGATAAATCCAATTATGAAAACGCCGATTTAAACCGCAAAGATCGTAAATTTGCCGAGGAGAATGGTTTAAAAATTTACGAGCAGGCAGAGAAGTTTTTAAACGAGCTGGAAAAAGAGCTGGTGCAGGTATCCGCCCTGGAAAACGATTTGCAAAGCATGCTGAAGATGGTGGAAGTATTTCGCAAAGATTTAGATAAACACCTGCGCGATTATCTCCAGCACGCCGGTCTTGCCCGCACTCAGGAAAACTACAGCAGGGTGATGAGCAAAGAAGACTCCATTCGTGCTCTGATCATTAACGAAGTGGGTGAAAATGTGACCAATAAAGCGCAGGGGTATCTGGCCGCCAATGACAATACGCAGCTTATCCAATACATGTTAAAAACCTCTGAGCAGCTCGAAGGCATGCAGGAATTTAAAGAACGTTTTAACCAAATCACTTCGTCGGCTATTACCTTTTACGACAGATTTGAACGCTCAGTCGCACCGGATCAAAACCCATTCACTGACGCCAAAGACAAAGCGGCCTGGGAGCAGCATGCACAAAAAGCCCGCAGCTATATCAGGCAATCCAAAGAGGCCTTCGCCAAGGCTTATATGTAAGGGATAAACAAAGCAAAGAAACCAGTCAAAGTACAAGAACTTTGACTGGTGAAAAGACATAAAGTTATTTAGTAGGGCGTGGTTTGGCTTTTGGTTTTGCCTTAGGTTTTACTTTGTTGGCACTATCCAGATCAATCCGGGTTTCGCTGGCTTTATTAGAGCGGCCTGAGAGCACCTTGCGCGAAATACTTTTGAGCAATGACTCACGGTTACTGACTTCAAAACCAGGTACCAGCACTCGTTTAATTTTACTGCCGATCAACTTTTGGATGCGCTCTAAGGTTTGCTCTTCTTCACGACTGACAAATGAAATCGCCTGCCCTTCGGCACCTGCCCGGCCAGTGCGACCTATGCGGTGTACATAATCTTCCGGCAGATAAGGTAAGTTAAAGTTAACCACATAATCCAGCCCCTGAATATCCAAACCCCGGGCTGCAACTTCAGTGGCGATTAATACCTGTAACTTAGCGGATTTAAAATCAGCGATAGCACGGCGTCGTGCACCCTGACTTTTATCTCCATGACACACAGCGGCTTCAATACGGCGTTGTTGTAAACCTGCTAACAAGCGGTCAGCCTGCTCTTTGGTACTGGTAAAAACCAACACCTGAAACCAGTTATTTTCTGCTAACAGCTGTTCGAATAATTCGATTTTGCGGCTTTCTTCCACCGGATACACCACGTGGTGCACTGTATCTGCAGTACTGTTGGTTTTCGCCACCCGGATTTGCTGATGATTTTTCAGAATTTTATGCGACAACTCATTCACTGCTGGTGAGGTTGTAGCGGAGAACAACATGGTTTGGCGTGAAGTGGCTGTCATTTGAATAAGTTTCAGCACATCCGTAACAAAACCCATATCCAGCATACGGTCGGCCTCGTCCAGCACGACAAATTCAACATCAGTTAAAATCACATTGCCAAGAGCCATATGCTCAATTAAACGGCCCGGTGTACTGATGACAATATCGACACCGGCTTGTAGTTTATTCGCCTGCCCGCCCATTTTTACGCCACCGTACAGTGCCGTCACGCTCAAAGGCACAAACCTGGCATACGCAGAAACAGACTCGGCGATTTGCTCAGCTAATTCACGGGTTGGAGTCAGAATTAAGGCGCGTGGGCGCTGTGCCACTGTATCTTTTGGTTTATCCAGCATGCGTTGTAACACAGGAATAGCAAAAGCAGCCGTTTTTCCCGTACCTGTTTGTGCTGTAACTTGTAAATCTTTACCACGACGAGCCGGCACTATCGCCTGCTCCTGTACCGGAGTCATAGTACTGTAGCCGCATTCAACCAAAGCGCGTTGTAAATCCGGAGCTAAATCTAAAGATGAAAATTGCATAAGAGTTCCTCTGTAGAATAGCTACAGTAAAAAATGAGGGCAGAATATACAGTATTTTAGCGGTAGAAGAGACAATTCTTTGTGATTGAATGAATTTTACGCAGTTTTTCTGTACTTTTCAGCTGCCAGAGGCAAGCTGGTTTTCAATTAAAAAGTGAAATGCTTATCTGCAGCGACAAGCATCCAGAGTATTAACCTTCGTCAGCTTCGTCGATGTCAAAGCCAAGTTCGCGTGGTTTATGTTTACAGGCACGAGCAAGAATTTCTACATAGAAACTCTCCAACTCTTGAGCCACAGCAGCATCAATATGTTTATTAATTTCAGAGGTGAAAATCTTTTCAGCTTTCTCTTCAGACGCACCAAAGCGGCAATCAAAAGTCCAGTAATCCATACCTACAGGCAGGGTTTTACGGCGCTCTCTGTTCAGATACTTTTTAATATCATATTTAATGGAGTCTACCCAGCGGGCCGGTTGCAGTTTGGGGTGGGTCAAAGCTATGGTTTTTTTCATTACAAATCCTGAATAGGTAGGCCGGCGCGCATTCTACATGGAAGAGCGCAAGACTGCTATTTTCTGGAAAAATTTAACGGAAAAACGCGGGGGCAGGATCACCCCCCCCCCACCATCAATCTGAACTAAAAGTATTGTCCAGAAGACAGCATATAGATAAATCTTAGTATAATTACAATGTTGCTGAGGGTCGCATAGTCAAAGCGATCATGCCCCAGTTCTTTATCCAAACATTGTGTTATTTTAAGAGTTCTTGATTTAAGGTAATCCAATACCAACAAAATGACTTCAAATAAGAACTCAACTTCAGGACTATTCATAATTAACACCTCAGATAAGTGAGTTAAGCTCTTTGCTCAACTACATCTATAGTGCGTGTTAATTAAAATAAATATTAATATCAATCAATTAAAGGCCGACCCACTTCCAGTACTCAATAATTTTGTCACTTTTTTTCACGCAACTCAAAAACTGCCAGATGATTTTTCACCATATCTGTATGCACTTCCTGCCGCTCAACTGCGACAGCGTTATCCCCACTTTTACCTTTGTTCAAGGTGATGCACATTCATTGGCTGAGGAAGTAAACAACGAGCCCTTAATGACTCACAACCTTAGAAAACACCTGCATAATCACCACACCAGCGATGATCAAAGCTATGCCAACCAGAGCTGGTAAATCGAGTTTCTGACCAAATAAAAACCAGGAGATGGTGGTGATCAGCACTATACCAACCCCAGACCAGACTGCGTAAGCTATGCCTATAGGAATAACTTTTAAGGTGAGTGACAGAAAATAAAAAGCGATAGCAAAACCCAGAATAACCAGCATTGATGGCCAGAACCTAGTAAAACCTTCGCTGGCTTTAAGGGATGACGTGGCGATCGTTTCAGCTACTATAGCTGTGGCTAAAAATAACCAGTGTTTCATTGCAGCTCTCCTTTGATCAGTGGTCCGGCTCAGATGTCCCTGCTAAGTAAATTCTGATACATCTGTGCCAACAGTTCAGACATGTGCTGTTGCTGCTGCGAAGTCAAGCCTGCCAGCATTTTACTGGCTATCTGGCGTTTTTTTATTTGTAACTGCGTAGCGACGTGTTGGCCTTGGCCTGATAATACTAATAATTGCCGCCTGCCATCGCTCGGATCGGTATGACGCTGCACTAAGGCCGCCTGCTGCAAGTCATTTAGCAACCGGGTAATTTGTGCTTTATCCCGCCTTAACAATTCCGACAGTTGTTGCGCTGTGCAGCCGTTTGTTCTGGCGATCAGTATCAGTAAGCGGCCATGCATAGCAGTTAAGCCTGGTAATTCAGGCCCGAGTTGCTGGAAAAACTGCCCTCTGAGTTCAGCAGTAAGTTGCTGTAGTTGATCCAGTACATCCTGTTTTTGTTCCATGATCGTTCCTCATCACACAGATAGTTGACTTCATCCACAAACACACAGATAATTAAGTTGATTATATCAACTAAACATATAATTTACCAAAGCTCAAACCAGCCCACAATGAGGTATTTATGTCAGATATACACAGTTGCCCAACCTGTAATGCCAGAGCAAGGCAAGTGAGAGATGCAGACTCAGGGGAACTCAGGCTTAAAGCTATACAGGATGATGAAGCTGCCGCCAAAATTGCTCAGTTAAAGCTGTTGTTGGAGAAAGAGAAAAACCGTAATGAGCGGCTAAAAGCTAAACTCGCCGAACTGGATGGACAGCCTGAAGTTTAATGATGAGCTGAGTGATTTAACTGGCCCACTCAATTTTATTTCATCGTGACAACATCATAGGCAAGAAGTTGGGGAACACGCTGTTGCAGCTGCGTTTCAATCTGATCAAGCTCAGTCAGGCGCTGACAAAACAACACAGATTTTTGCTCCAACTCGTCGGCTTTTAAATCCAGCCCTGTGTTAATTTTTGCCAATAATTCATCTGCCGGTTGCCAGTTCTGGCTTTCAGTCCGTTCAAAATCGTCTTCACTTTGGCGCAAAGCATCACGTAAAGCGTCCCACACTGCGCCTACAGTGTATTTGGCAAGGTCTTTCAGTTGAGTTTTTAATTCCCCATGTAAAAAGGAGTCCAGTTCATTCAGACTTTGTGGTGCCAGATAAAAATGCTCACCACTTCGGACAAAACGTGAGGTCAGCTGATAGGTGGTTTCGCGGATCAGCGCTTGCCATTCCTCCTGCTGAGCTGTGCTGCCAATACCAACCAACATATTTTCAATGGCCGTCAAACCAAGTTCGACGCTGTCCACCGCTATGGTCACCAGCTCTGGTACAAATTTACGTAACCCCTGAGCGTATTGGCGAACCAACTCCTGCTCTGCCGGGTTTAAGGTGATCCATTCACCCCGGATAAATAGATCTTTATCCTGATTGATCTGAAACACTGTGCGGTTGGTGTTTTGAATACGAATTTGTTCAGGAGAAATAAGAATACCGTGGCGAAAGGCCATATTGCATTCAGCCGCCAAGCCTTGCCAGCTGCAGAACATCAGAAACAGGATCAACACAAGGCGCAAAATATCAACTCTCTTTCAACGGGATTGGTCAGGCAATGCAGGCTAGCTTAGGTGAAAAAGATTGCGAAATCATCTGGAAGTAACGCATTGCTGTGGTCTTTCATCGAAAAGACCACAGCATATAACCTTTTATTCATCACTGAATCGGACCAGGCGCACATACAAACGAATAATTTTCTCTTTGGTATTGTTTTTGCCACTGTACATCGCAATGGCCCAGGCCCTGTCAGGCTGATTGACCACTGTAGTTCCTGTCCACATGTTTTCACTGTTGCTGGCAGGAAAAGCGGTCAGGTTGATAGCCGGGTCTACACAGCTGCGTTCAACCAGCGTCAGCACTTCTTTGGCATTAGGCAAACGCCAGGTGCTAAAACCTGCCAGAGTACTGCGTTTTGCTTCAGTTAAAGCCTCGGGCCAGTCCAGTTGCTGCGCTGTTCCGGTACAGGTGCGGCTGGAGCTATCCCAACTTTGCCCAATCAGACAACGTGACCACATCAGCTTAGTCTTAGTATCCAGCACTGTGCCATCTGCGTTCAGCTGAAAATTACTGATAGGTTTAGTCGTCGTAATATCGCTGTAACATACTTGAGCTGCATAAGCGGGTAATGCCACCATCAGCATCATCAAAACATATTTTGACATAAATTTTCCTTATGGTGAGCGCACCAGACGCACATAACCTAACTGGTTTTGCTGTTTTGGCAAGGTGTTGTCGTTGCCGTTACGGATATCGAACACCCAGGCTGAGATACCCCCGCCGCCCTCAGCGCTGGTTTGAGCTGTCCAGTAAAACATATTGTTTTGTATCGAATAATCAGGTTCAAACCGGAAAAACGTCGGATCTAACAAATGATTTTCACCCACACGACCAAAGTCAGCGATGGACATTAACTCTTCCAAGGTAGGCAAACGCCAGTTTGCACCACCGCAATAGGCAGTTTCATTCACCTCTTCGACATAGACCTCAATACCACAGTTTTCTGCACTGGGGCAGGTACTTAAAGCCGCGGCCGGGACACCGGCTTCATCACCATTGCCTGGATTAGTGCTGACAAAACTGTATCTGTTATTGGCAGCGCGCAAGGTACTGGCTGGTGGGGCGGTAATCACCGGTTCTTTTAATTCCCAAATAAGACCAGTGACATTATCGCGCAGACAGGCAAATTCAGTGGCTGTGTCGGGTAACTCATCACCAAATGGATCCAGCTTGGTAAAATCGAAGGCTTTTTCACCTTTGCCTATTTTGCGCAGATACTGCACCACGCTGTCACGTCCGCCATCCCCATCCTGACGTGGGTAACTTTCATCACCACAAGGGATCACTCCGGAGAGATCATAACAATTCACTACACCGGTGTCGGGCAAGTCACCCAATACCGCATTGCTGACCGTCACCAGCATGGTATCGGTAGAGGTTTGGTTATTGCTGTCTGTGGCAATTAACTGCAGCTCTAACTGACTGGTACCTGAAATATCAGGAGCAATAAAAGACGCCTGACAAGAGGTTGGATTCACCAGAACTAATGCCTGACCTTTTAACTGACTCCAACGACAACTAAAACTACCTGCCACTGTGCGAGTGCCACTGCCGTCTAACAGCACTTCAGCAAACTCACGTACCTGCTGATCGGGTCCGGCATTGGCAATAATTTGTTGCGTGCTGGCGCGTATCGGCACTTTAATACTGCCTTGGGCTGTTAACCCCTCATCATCAGTGATCAGCAGACTCAGCTCAATATCAGTTTGGGCAGCCACTAAAGGGGCCACAAAACTAAGGGTCGCTGTGCCTGCGCCTGTTAAAGTGACTTCTGGTCCTGATGTCTGGCTCCACTGATAGGCGGCAATACTGCCATCAGCATCTAAGTCATAAGAGGACGCAGCGCTGATACTGACGGTTAGCCCTTGAGCTACAGGTAAAATCGAAGGTTGGGTAATTTGAAGAACAGCAACAGGCCCTTTATTCTCAGCCTTGACCAATACCTGAGTTTCGTCCGTTAAGTTTTGTCCCGCAGGTGTAGTGTAAGTCACCTGAAACACTAAGATGCTATCTGCTTTTACCGCTGGTGCGGTTAAAGTCACTGCGGCTGTGCTGGCAGGCATCCCTGTGACTGCAGTTCCGGATAACTGACGCCAGGCAAAAGTTCCACCTGCCGGGTCACCCAAAGCGGTCAGGGTAAAACTGTCGGTTTCATTGACAGTCTGCTCTCTGCCGGCATTGACACTGGATGTCGAGCCTGACTGGTCAGAGTCGTCACCACCCCCCCCCCCACAGCCAATCAGCGCAGTGCTTAGTAAAAGCAAAATAAACCATTGTTGTATTCGGATCATTGTCTTGTTTCCACCACAGGCCGCTCGTGGCACTGTCAATCAGCACCAATAACAGCAAAAATTTGACATCAGAAGTAACACAGGATAAACGAAGCAAAAGACAGGCCAGTTTTGCGCAGGAATACGGCAGAACTGGCATAAAGATTAGGAAGGCTACAAGGCTTCGACAACAACACCTTGCTCAGACAATCGAATACGGGAAGGACCATACTCTTTTTTTGTTCTTAATAGTTCGTTGCCAAAACTGGTTTCGACTCCGGCAAATAGTTGCTGTGTCACTTCAATACAAACTGACAATAACAACTGTCGTCTTTGCTCTTCCAGTTGCTTGATATCTGCAATAAAGGCGGAGGCAATACTACGGTGTTCTTCAAACTCTTCCACCATAGCGGCCATCTGCTCTTGTACTGCCGCAGATTTCTCCATCTGTTTAAGTTGCTCGACGTGTTGTTTCACCAGTTCCATCTCGGCTTTTAAACCGGCTAAACTGGCCCTCAGTACAGTTTGTTTTTCTATCAGAGGATCCATCTGCTTATTCAGCACTATTTGCAATAAGCTGCCTGATGGCGCCCCCAGATTGCCGCAACGTAAGCCATTGCCCAGGTAATAACGGCCACCGACAATTTTTCCGTTAGCCTTTTCGACTGTACCGGCTAGTACCGAATTCGCTTCAACCTGACAATGCAGCAGTTGTTTGGACACTGTTAGGATGCCCTCACATTTGATAGCGGCGTATTGCGCCAGCGTACAGTGAATATTACCTTTAGCCCTCAGCTGGGTGCTCAGTTCAGTATGTTCACTGACTTCGCCTATCTGATGGCCGATGATAGCGCCACCTATAGTGATGTCACCGCCAGACTCAATCAAATCACCTTCAAAAATACCTTTGACAAATACATTGCCACCGGCAATCACTTTCATTGCTTCAGCAACGTCGCCGTTAATGACCACCGCACCTTTGAAAATAATATGACCTGATCCTGTGTCGACTTTATTGATCACAAAGACTTCATCAACCGCAACACAGGCCTCCATCAAACGCGGCATTCCATCTTTGCTGGCAATTAAAAGATCGGGGTTATCTGCAGAGATCTCAGAACCTTCAGCCGCTCCCCAAGGTAACTGCTGTCCATCCAAAGCAGAGAGCCGGGTCCCTGTCACCGTCATGCCTTCTTTGCCTTTGGTCGGCGGAAGACGACGCATCAGAGCTTCCCCCTTTTTGACCGACGCAATAGCACCAAAATCACGTAAATCGACTTTGCCTTCAGAGCGGGCAACAGGCTGTTTACTGCGGTTAGACATATCACGGATCAGCAGTTCGAACACAGAATCACGGCCTGGTGTTGGTAACCGCCCGGCTGCAATTTCGGCTTTAATTTTACTACCGGGTTCGGCACGACTGGCTTGTGCTACCAACTGCAGTATCTGCTCTTTCTGGAAACCAAAAACGATGCCGGCTTCCTGCCCTGTCTTTACGGCTTCATTGGCTGAGATAGGGTTCCCGCCATAAGCAGCTGTGATTTCGGCGGTAGCGTGCATGGCGTCGCTGCTAAGCTCAATCTTCAGCTGAGCATGTACACGCTGAGCAACTTTATACTTCAGTACATAGCCTTCGGCCTGTAACTGCTGTTTGATTTTCTGCTGGATTTGCTGATATTCCAGCAATAAATTTTTGATTTGGTCTTGCAATAATAAACAACGACCGTAACCAGCCTGGTGTAATTGCTCTTTGAGTAAATCCACAGTCAGATTGGTCTGAGTGACAGGCATATGAATAAAGACTAAATCGTCCTGGAGGCTAAACTGACACGCTAACACATTTACTGTCACAGGCAATTACCACTTAAAGAGAGCAAGCCACCATGATGTCAAACTCGTCCGGCTTAAGCCGGCATTGAGTTTGTACCTAATTTTACTAAATATAGTTTTCCTGGTGAATACGGATAAACAAATCTGTACCTACTTTACTGTAATCTACTTTGTATTCTTTGTTATTCAAAGCTTGTACAAATAACAAAGTTTTGTTTTCACTGAATACGTCGGAGCTGGCGATATCAACTAATTCCAGATAACGGGCTTTTGCATCCGCTTTGCTTGACGGAACTTCTTCAGTGAATATTTTCACGCCGTGACGAGTGGCAACAATCACCGGATCTCCCGTGTCATTTACTATGACTAAATCCACTTTTTTCTGTTTGTGGATCAGGGTGTTACGCCCACTAACTAAAAATGCTTTTTCATAATTATTCATAACTGAAATACCGTTTTTAATTTTGTTTTATTGCGCCATTATGATACAGACGCATATCAAGTGTCTAGGTCACTGTATTATCTAAACATTGTAACCGGATTTGATTCACTTTGCGGCAAAACTCAGCAGGTTCCGGACCTATAGCACTCATTGGAATAAATAGATCAAAGCCTGTTAATTGCCTCAATAATTGCATGCGCCGGGCAAACATTGCAATAGCACCTTTATAACTGCGCGTTGTTCCTCTGTATTCACCAACTTCTACCATCAGATCTGTTGGACAGGTCCCTGAGGGGCAATTACTGCCCAGTGCAGCAATCAGCAAGTGGCGCTGCTCTACCATTAAATGGACAGCTAAACGCGGTTGCAGTTGAGCGAGAAAATCATCGTAGCTTTTCAGTTTTACACCGATATAAGCGATTTGTTTACCATCCAGCTCCGGCACTGCAACAAAAAAAAGCCCGGTCCAGGGAATACGCCAGTGCCCTTTGTGGTGTATATAACAGAATCCCTGCTGGTCAAGCTCTACGACATAAAAAGGTTCTGTTAATTTGGCATACCCCGCCAACAATCCAAGCAAACAACAAATCAACAACAAGACCCAGGCTGAACTGTGCAATAGATCTGGCGTTAGCAATAGCAAGAACAGCCATAACAACAAAGCAGAGCTACTGAAAAGCAGAGTTTTCACACCACCTTTGGCTGTTGCCGCTCTGTACTGCAATTTATCCATCAGCCCATGTACCAAAAATAAAATGCAGCCATCAGTGCCACCCATACAATGTAAAACCGCATATTTTGGCAAAACTCACACTTTTGTTCCGACATTCTCTACTCCGATACGACCAACACCTGAGTCATTGCGATAACACGTGCACTCTGCTGGCTATTATTCCCTACAATAAAGCCCATTATTCTAAGAGTACCAGACCGGGGTTATCGTGACGCAAAAAAATTCGAATCTAATATGGGTGTTGTTAGTGGGGTTATCCCTGTTTATTGTCTACCTTTTCTTTCAAAATCAATCAATTGAGGAGGAAAGAAAGGCAGAAAGCTCAGCGACCTTAGTCACCACCCAAGTCGTCAGGCACTCAGCTTTAGTGCGCCAGGTGACAAGTTTAGGTACAGCTCTTGCTAATGAGTCTGTGCAAATTGTCAGCAACACCAGTGATTATCTAATTGAATTAAATATTAACGAAGGTAAGTTGATTGAAAAAGGCCAACTGATCGCTCAGTTAAATGATGTGGAAGAACGAGCCAGGGTAGCTGAACTCTCTGCCTCTTTGGTGGACCAAAAACGCCAATTGGAACGGGTGAAAAACCTGGCAAAAACTCAAGCCACAGCCCAGTCTCTGCTGGATGAACAGCAAACCAGGGTGAATACCACACAAGCTCAGTTGGACGCAGTCAAAGCCCGCTTAAATGAAATGACGATCCGGGCTCCTTTTACTGGCGTTTTAGGTTTACGTCAAGTCAGCGAAGGTGCCTATTTAACCGCAGGTACGGTACTCACTACACTGGATGATTTAAACAAAATCCGTCTGGAATTTAGCGTGGCTGAATATTATCTGGCTCAATTAAAACCTGGTATGACAGTCAACTCCAGCAGTGTGGCTTACCCTGGAAAAGTCTTTACCGGTCAGATCAAAGCGATAGACACCCGCTTAGACCCTGTCACCCGTTCTGTAAAAGTGCATGCCTTAGTGTCAAATGACGAACTGGAATTACGCCCTGGTATGCTGCTGAATGTCAGCGTGACGCTGGCAGAAGTGCAGGCGCTGCAAGTCTCTGAAAAGGCTATAGTGCCACTGCAAAACAAGCAGTACGTCTTTGTGGTCAATCAGGACAACACTGTGACTCAAACTGAAGTGCAGCTGGGGCAACGTATGCCGGGTCTGGTGGAGGTTGTATCAGGGTTAAATGCAGGCGATCAGATAGTGATTGAGGGCACTACTAAAATCCGCTCAGGTTCTGTGGTGACTCCTACTGTTAGCAAAGCGGGGCAATAAGCATGTGGTTATCTGATGTTTCGGTCAAACGACCGGTCTTTGCCACTGTAGTGAACTTGATTTTACTGATTTTTGGTATCGTCTGTTTCACTATGCTGCCGCTTAGGGAATTCCCTGATATTGATGCGCCTATAGTGACCATCAGTACCGACTATCCGGGAGCCTCAGCTGAAATCGTTGAAACCAAAATCACACAGCCCATTGAGGATATGATTTCGGGTGTGGAGGGTATTAAAAATATAAACTCCAATAGCCGTGATGGCCGCTCCAACGTCACCATTGAGTTTAATATCAGCCGTGATATAGACGCCGCTGCCAACGATGTGCGCGAGCGGGTGTCCCGTATTCTGGATAACCTGCCGGATCAGGCGTACCCGCCTGAAGTGTTTAAAGCTGATGGCGATGACGACACTATTGCCTGGTTTGTGCTCAATAGCGAAACCATGACCAATCTGGAGTTATCTGATTATGCCGACCGTTACATCGTTGAGCGTTTTTCAGTCGTTGATGGTGTGGCCCGTATTCAAATCGGTGGGGAACGCCGCTATGCGATGCGCTTATGGCTGGACAAAGACGCCATGGCGGCCCGTGGGGTGACAGTCCAGGATATTGAAACTGTGCTGCGGGCTGAAAACGTTGAATTACCGGCAGGTAATATCAAATCTGAAGATCGGAACTTTACAGTACGGGTGGTTCGGACTTACAAAACTCAGCAGGACTTCAGACGCTTAGCTATTAAACGCGGTGAAGATAATTACCTGGTGCGTTTAGGTGAAGTAGCTCAGGTTATTTTAAGTTCGGAAGATGAAGAAAACGAATTCCGTGGTGATGGTAAAAACCTGCTGGGTATCGGCATCATCAAACAGTCAAAAGCCAACACGCTGGATGTGGTGCAAAATGCCCGCGCAGAGATGGAAAAAATTAAAGCCAGTCTGCCAGCAGGTACAACGATAGAACCGGGTTATGACTCTTCACTCTTTATCGCTGAATCTATTAAAGAGGTGTACAACACCTTAGGTATTGCCATGGGCATGGTGGTCCTGGTGATTTTCCTGTTCCTTGGGAATTTACGCGCTACTTTTATTCCTGCCATCACTGTTCCAGTCGCTTTAGTTGCCGCGGTCACTGTGCTCTACGCTCTGGATTTTTCCATCAATTTGCTGACGCTGCTGGCCATGGTTTTAGCCATAGGTTTGGTTGTGGATGACTCCATCGTCGTACTAGAGAACATTTACCGCCGCATCGAGGAAGGCGAACATCCGCTGCTGGCATCATACCGTGGTGCCCGTGAAGTAGGTTTTGCTGTAGTCGCCACCACTTTAGTACTGATTGCGGTTTTTGTTCCCTTGGTCTTTATGCAGGGTGAACTGGGTAAACTCTTTACTGAATTTGCGTTAGCCGTAGCTGCTGCTGTGGCCTTCTCTGCTATTACCGCATTAACCCTCTCCCCTATGCTGGCCAGTAAGTTGTTGACGCACAAAAAACGCGAATCCCGTTTCAGTGCTGCTATGCACAAGGGGTTTGCCAAACTGGAAGCGGGTTACAGTAATCAGCTGAATGCAGTGATAGCAAGGCGCTGGCCGACTATGGCCGTGCTGGTGATGAGCTTTGTTGCAACTATACTGCTATTAAAGTTAATTCCTTCTGAGCTGGCACCACAGGAAGACAGAGGCACCTTTTTTGTCAATATGAGTGGCGCTGAAGGCGCAAGTTACGCCAACAACAGCCGTAACATGCGTTTAATCGAAGACATACTGATGCCCTACTACGAAAAAGGTGAGTTTAATCGCTTGCTGATCCGGGTCCCTGGCTGGGGTAATTCAGGCGGCGTGGCCATAGTAGGCACTGAAAACTGGAATAATGGCAAAAGACGTACCTCAGAGCTGATGCAGGAAGTCAGCGGTAAACTGAATCAATTACCTGATGTCAAAGCCTTCACCTTTATGCGCAGCGGCTTAG
Organism: Rheinheimera tangshanensis; assembly: GCF_014645135.1. Taxonomy (GTDB): domain Bacteria; phylum Pseudomonadota; class Gammaproteobacteria; order Enterobacterales; family Alteromonadaceae; genus Pararheinheimera; species Pararheinheimera tangshanensis. Next base: position 204,692 of record NZ_BMLH01000003.1, on the reverse strand, counting down.
GTGGCGGTCGTGGTGGTGGTCGTCCTGTACAGTTTGTAATTCAGGGCAATACCTATCAGGAACTGGTGCAGTGGCGCGATATAGTGCTGGCAAAAGCTGCAGAAAATCCACAACTGCAAATGCTGGATCACGACTACAAAGAGACTGTGCCTCAAGTGCTGGTGGAAATTAACAGTGAGCGGGCTGCCGATTTAGGGATTTCTGTTGGCGCTGTAGGTCAGGCATTGGAAGCTATGCTGGGCGGTCGCAGAGTCACCACTTTCCTCGACCGGGGTAAAGAATACGACGTGATACTCGAAGGCGCAGACAAAGACTTTGCCAAGCCTGGCAGTATCAGTAATGTCTACGTGCGGGCGAAAGAGTCTGGCAAGCTTATTCCACTGGATAACCTGGTGGTGCTTAAAGAAGAAGCCACTACATCCAGCTTAAACCGCTACAACAGGATGCGTAGTATCACTATTACCGCTAACCTGGCGCCTGGCTACAGTCTGGGTGAAGCGCTGGAGTTTTTAGAACAAACGGTGAAAGACAATATCGAAGGTACAGTCGGTATTGACTACAAAGGTGAATCACTGCTGTTTAAAGAAAGCGGCGAGTCGACAGTGCTGATTTTTGCATTAGCTTTGCTTATTACCTTTTTGGTTCTGGCGGCGCAGTTCGAAAGTTTTGTCCATCCTTTTGTCATTATGCTGACGGTGCCGCTGGGCTTAGTCGGTGCTTTGGCTGGTTTATATTTGGCTGGTATGACGCTGAATATATACAGCCAGATAGGCTTAGTGATGCTGATAGGTTTGGTGGCGAAAAACGGTATTTTAATAGTTGAATTTGCTAACCAGTTGCGTGACGCTGGCGTCGAGTTTGAAGAGGCGATTAAGCGGGCTTCCGCTTTACGATTACGGCCTATTGTGATGACCGCTTTTACTACCGTATTCAGTGCTATTCCACTGATCATCACCACAGGCCCTGGCTCTGAAAGCCGTATGGTGATAGGTATGGTGATCTTCGCAGGTGTAGGTGTTGCCACCTTGCTAACCATTTATGTCGTGCCTGTGGCTTATATGGTATTGGCCCGTAATACAGGCTCACCACTGGCTATTAGTAAAGAGCTGGACTTACTGGACAAAGAGTCACCGGACAAAGGGTCGTAACATTCAGGGTTCGACTGAGTAAAAAGACCTCGCTTCGTGCGGGGTCTTTTTTATCCAAGCGCAAATTAAAACACAGTCCTTTGTTTTAGCTCTGGTTTATATGGATAAAAATCAGCTACCTTAACCACGAGATCTGATGAATGGAGCAATAGCAAATGGACGCCTGGCTTTTGTTGAGTGCACTTTTTCCGCTACTGAGCGTGCTCACGTTTTTAGTCCTGTTGCGCTGGCCTGCCCGCCAAGCCATGCCGCTGTGTTTGCTGGGTACAGCTATCTTAAGCGCTTTTGTCTGGTCTGTATCGCTGTTACAGATAGCAGCAGCTATTGCTGAGGGACTAGTCATCGCTGCCACTGTGCTATGGGTAGTGTTTGGCGCCTTGCTGCTTCTAAACCTGCTCGAGAATAACGGTAGCTTTTTATTGATCCGTCGTGGTTTTGCCGCGATTTCCGGCGATCATCGTATTCAATTATTATTTGTTGGCTGGTTACTGGTGGCGTTTTTAGAAGGTGCTGCTGGTTTTGGTACGCCAGCCGCCATAGCGGCGCCTCTGTTGATTGCTTTGGGTTTCAGACCATTAGCTGCAGTGGTTTTAACTCTGATCGCAGATTCAGTCCCGGTCTCTTTTGGTGCCATAGGAACTCCAGTACTGGTCGGACTGACCAACGGATTGCCGGGCATATCGCCAGAACTGATTGAACAAAGCGCCGTAACCGCAGCCAGTATTGACCTGTTTTGTGCCAGTCTCATACCTGTACTGATGTGCCTGATATTGTGCCGCTATTTTAGCGATAAGCCCGACTGGCGTTCAGGTTTGACTATTGCACCTCTGGCTTTTTTATCCGGCCTTTGTTACAGCTTGCCCGCTTTTTTTGTCGCCCGTTACCTAGGCCCTGAATTTCCCTCTTTGTTAGGTGCTTTGGCAGGTTTGATCGTGCTGACCTTGTTAGTGCGTTTTGGTATAGCGGTACCTGCGACTTTGTGGCGCTGTGACAACGAAACAAATAACACCAGCACAGGAGAAGTTGCGCCTGAGCACTTAGCTTTATTCAAAGCCTGGGGAGCTTACCTGTTGCTGGCGGTTTTATTGGTGCTCAGCCGATTGGAGTTTTTACCTTTTAAAGCTGTTTTGCAGACCGTGCAACTCAACTGGTCAGAGATTTTTGGTTCAACTTTATCCACCTCAGTTCAGCCTTTGTATCTACCCGGTACTGTGTTTGTGTTGACCGTACTTTTGTTGTTGCCATGGCAAACTAAGCGTCGCCAGTTGATGCGCAAAGCCACTACTGAAAGCTTACACAGAATTTGGCCAGCGGCTATTACGCTAGCCAGCGCAGTGCCTATGGTACGGCTGTTTTTACATTCAGATCTCAACAGCGCAGATTTGCCGGCTATGCCAATCTATCTCGCCTCTGTTACGAGCCAGCATTTAGTGGAGTTCTGGTTGTGGTGTGCCCCATGGATAGGCGCTTTAGGGTCCTTTATTGCCGGGTCAGCCACCTTTTCCAACCTGATGTTTGCCAGTGTGCAACAACAATTGGCGCTCGATGCTACCCTGCCTTTATCTCTGGTACTGGCACTACAAATGCTCGGCGCAAACGCAGGTAATATGGTGTGTGTAGTGAACGTAGTAGCTGCGGCTTCGGTCTGCAAGCTGACCGGCCAGGAAGGGCAGATCATGCGTTTTACCTTGTTGCCGATGGCGCTATACTGCTTACTGGCAAGCGCAATAGCCACTGTACTCTACAGTACTACAGCTTAGTCGAAGGGGTCAGCACATCTGTGGTTGTGCTCTGATAACGCTTCACCGTTTTTTCTATATCACCTTGCTCAAACAACTTCTGCCAGGCTTTTTGCAGTTTGATTAACATAGCTTTGGATAAGGTTGTTTTACTGAAACCAAAATAGACAGGGCTTTGATACACCAGCACTAAAGCCTGGTAATTTTTAGCATTTTTATACTGATGTGTTTGCCAATAATGCAGTACTGACTGATCCTCCAAAATTGCATTGACTCTGCCCGCCTCCAACAACGCAAGTTTGTCCTGAATACTGCTGATACTAACCAGTTGTCTGGCAAAAAAGGGGTTTTGTTCCAGTAACTCAAACTCCTCGCCGTAATAAGCGCCATTGAGCTTCGCAATACGTCCCAGGTCAACCTTGTCAGATAAGTCATTTAATTGTTCGATCTTAGGTAACTTGCTCGGATCACCAATCAGCCAGATAGATTCAATATGGTGAGGACCAATAAAGGCAAAGTCAGCTTTGCGGGCATCGCTGTATGACAAATGACTGACTAAATCCAATTCACCGCTTTTAAGTTGTGCCAACGAACGCAACCAGGGGCTGTTGACAAACACCAGCTCGCATCCCACCTCTTTTGCCAGCAGTTGCAACAACTCGACACTCTGCCCTTGCCAGCCTTGTTCTCTTAAAATCAAGTGGGGAGGGAAATCGGTTTCTGCCGCCATCCGCAGCACACAGGCCTGAATACTGGCAGAGCAAAGTAATACCATTGCAGCTAATGCAGACAATACTCTTTTGCGCATTCCTGATCCTGTTGATTTAATTAGACAGTTCTACTATTACACGACATTATTTGCTTTACCAGATGCCTCTTCAAGTAGTGATAAATATCTTTAGCAATCACTTGTTTCTATTTCTTATTCGTTTTAATGTCAAATATGTAAGCGATTGGTTTTGTTAGTTAATTTAAAGATAAGGAGTTGTCGAATTGAATAAAAAAATACTGTTGTTATCTGCTGCGTTTTGCAGTGTATTTATCAGCACTGCAGCTTTGGCAGCGGACAAAGGCAAAATAGGTTTGTCTCTGGATATTGCAGTAGAAGGAGGTTTTTTTAACCCTACTTTATCCAGCGTAAAAGTGAAACAACTTGTGGCTGGCGGCGCAGCAGAAAAAGCCGGAGTATTGGTAGGCGATCAAATTCTGAAGATTGCGGACTGCGCTATTCCTGGTTGTCCTGCCGATGATGCCAAAGACTTGCTGAAGAAAAATAAAGGCGAGTCTGTCAGCTTCTTGATTAAGCAAGCAGACGGTGCACAACTGACGAAAACTGTAATTGCTGAATAAGCATCTCCACCACGCTAAAGACACCTGACCGCCGGACATTTCTGCTAACGCCCGGCTCCCAGCTCTGCTACACTGCACAAGTTTTGTCAAAGGTGTTCTGCATAAGCAATAGCTACTGTCATGAACTTGAAAGGGAAACAGGTGTAAATCCTGTACTGTACCCGCAACTGTAAGCCACTTTGCTCGAGCAGAGTATGGCAAGTCAGATGTCCTGCCTTTACAAATCTCAGGCGTTGCCGGACTTCCAATGTCATTGGGGTATACAGTCCGTGCGGCACACAGTGCGGGCTTACACTGTGCCGGAACTCTGCGGTTTTTTCTGCTGCCAGTGCTGGTCCCTGCCCGTTATTTCATGGAGCTTTGTTGTGGGCCAGACCCCGGTTATCGAATTTTCAGAGGTGCAGCTACGCATCCATCAGCAACAGATCTTAACAGCGCTGAATTTTGTCATTCAGCCGGGCCAATTTGTCGCTTTACTTGGTCCTAACGGCGCAGGTAAAACCAGCTTATTGCGCTTGCTACAAAAAGAATATCAGCCAAGCTTTGGACAGATTAAGTTGCAAGGTCGGCCGCTTAGCGCTTTTAGCCAATCCGAACTGGCTGCGAAAGTGGCACTGGTCAGTCAGTTATCTGGTCCTTTATTTGATTTAACTGTAGCTGATGTGGTGCTGATGGGGCTGATCCCTCATAAAGCCTTATGGCAAACCAATACAGAACAAGACTTGCAGCAACTTAAACACAGCCTTGAACTGGTTGGTTTAGCCAATAAAGAGCGTCACTCTTTTGCTCATTTATCAGGTGGTGAACAACAACGGGTGTTATTGGCCCGCGCTGTGATGCAAAAGCCTCTGTTGTTACTGCTGGACGAACCGACTAACCATCTGGACTTGTATTACCAGCATCAGGTGCTGCGTATTGCCAAAGCGCTGGATATTACCGTGATTGCCAGTATTCATGATCTCAATCTGGCATCGCGTTATTGCGACCGTTTATTGCTGTTGAATAAAGGCCAACTGGTCGCAGATGGCACAGCAGAACAAGTGCTGACGCAGCAGTTGCTCACCGAGGTATTCCGCATCCCCTGCCTTATTGATCAAAACCCTTTTGGTGATTGTCCTCGGGTAAGTTTTGGTTATAAGGACAATTTATGAGCAAAGTGTTAGTGGCAGCTTTGCCTGTCCCTTTACGTTTTTTATTGGCAACAGCCTTGTTACTGCTGGTCTGCATGCTGGCTTTAAACACCGGCTCCGTGTCTATCCCCTTTACTGGCTTATTCGGCTTTGCCGCGCTGGATGAAATGCAATCGACTGTGCTGTGGCAACTGCGTTTTCCGCGCTTATTATTGGCATTACTGGCGGGGAGCGGTTTAGCTCTCTGTGGCGCTTTGCTGCAAAATGCCAGCCGCAATCCACTGGCCGATCCTTATTTATTTGGCATAGTTTCAGGCGCTGCTTTGGGGGCAACCATTGCGACTATAGTGCTGCCAGAGTGGCAACTACTGACTCCTCTCTTCGCTTTTTTTGGCGCTTTGCTGGCAGTATTTCTGGTGCTGCTAATTGGCGCTCGTAGTCGCTGGCAACGTTTAGAAACTTTGCTGCTTTGTGGTGTAGCGGTCAGCTTTATGCTCAGTGCCATCACTACCACCTTGCTGTATTTATCTGAGCCTTTTGCCGCCAATAGGGTGATGTTTTGGCTGATGGGCAGTTTAAGTCAGGCCAGCCTGACTCATGTGGCTCTGATCAGTCCCCTTGTGTTTATCACCTTGTTGCTGGGCCTACTGTATCGCCGCCAGCTCGACGCCTTGGTTTTAACCGATGAAAGTGCCCGCAGCCTGGGGGTCAAGGTCCAACCTTTGCGTCTGATTATTCTATTGCTTTGTGCTGCGGTCAGCGCCGCTATCGTAGCCTGTTGTGGCGGTATAGCTTTTGTCGGCCTGATGATCCCCCATCTGGTGCGTTCTTTGTTTGGCTTATCCAGTGTGGCTTTATTACTGGGTTCTGTCTGGTTGGGCGCTTTATTTTTAGTCGCGGTCGACACCTTGTCGCGCAGCTTGTTGCCAGATCAGGAGCTACCTATAGGTGTGGTCACATCCGCCATCGGCAGCTTGTTCTTTTTATCCATGTTATTTAAATACCGCCGCGGTTAACGGAGTTTTATGATGTTATTTGAGATACCTGCTCTGGATAAAACGGCGACGGCAGCCATACAGCAACGCATTGATTTAAAAACTAAACCTGCAGGTGCTTTGGGTGTGCTGGAGATGCTGGCGTTACAACTGGCGCTGATACAAAACTCAGAGGCCCACTTATCACTCAATAAGCCTGTACTGCTGATATTTGCTGGCGATCATGGCATCAACGCTCATGGTGTCAGTATAGCGCCCAGCGCAGTCACACAGCAGATGGTGCTGAATTTTCTTGCCGGAGGCGCTGCGGCCAACTGCTTTAGTCGCAGTAACGGCATTGAGTTAGCTGTAGTAGATGCCGGTATCTTATCTGCCCTGCCCGACGCAGCCGGTTTAATTCAGCAATCGTTAGGCTGTGGCACCGCAGATTTCAGTCAGGGTCCGGCCATGACTCTGGCTCAGGTGGAAGCGGGTCTGGCCTTAGGCCGCCATATCGCCCGGCAGCAGATCCTGGCTGGTTGTGATCTCTTACTGCTCGGTGAGATGGGCATAGCTAATACCAGCAGCGCAGCAGCCTTACTGGCCGCTGCGACTGATTTGCCGGTTGAAACTTGTGTTGGTCGGGGCACCGGCATCAGCGATGCGCAATTTGCATTAAAACTGAATTTAATCAAACAGGCGCTGCAGCGGCCTTATGCCAAAGATCCGCTATCCGTACTCGCTGAATTTGGTGGTTTTGAACTGGTCCAGCTCTGTGGCGCTATCTTAGGTGCAGCTTCTTTGCAGAAACCTGTACTGATTGATGGCTTTATTGTTTCAGTCGCAGCTCTGCTCGCTTGCCAGCTAGCGCCCAATTGCCGGGATTATTTAATTTTTGCTCATCAGGGAGCTGAGGCCGGTCATAAGGCGGTGTTACAACAGCTCAATGCAACAGCCTTACTGGATTTAGGCTTACGTTTAGGCGAAGGCACAGGTGCCGCTTTGGCTGTACCGCTCGTGCGTGCCGCCATCAGCTTTTACAACGATATGGCCAGTTTTGCTGATGCTGGCGTGACTCAAGTGGTGGAAGCCGGAGTCGCGACGTGATGAGCACTTTGCTGCAATGGCCCCTCCGACAATGGCAACTCTTTTGTCTGGCGTTAGCATTTTTCAGCCGTATTCCAGTGCCTGCATCGACCCCTTACAGCCCGGAGCTGTTAAATCAAAGCAGCCGTTATTTAAGTCTGGTGGGGTTGTTATTAGGTGCTCTGCAAGCTTTGGTGCTGCTATTGGCTGCTCAACTGCTGCCTTTTTCCATTGCCGTGCTGCTCAGTTTAATCTCAGGTCTGGTGCTGACCGGTGCTTTTCATGAAGACGGTCTGGCCGACACAGCGGACGGTTTAGGTGGCGGTTTGTCTCTGGATCGTAAACTGGAGATTATGAAAGACAGCAGAGTAGGCACTTATGGTCTGGTCGCGCTGTTCTCTGTGTTTTTAATCAAATGGCAAAGCCTGTTCGCTTTAGACACCCAAGCGGTTTGGGCTCTGGTGCTGGTAGCTGGCTTATCGCGCGCAACCGCAGTCAGCCTGACCTTTGTGTTGCCTTATCAGCAATTAGACGTTGTCAGCAAAAGCAAACCTATAGCGACCTCCTTACAAAAACGAGCCTTGCTGTCGATTTGGCTTTTTGTCCTGCCGTTTTTATATTTTATCCCTCTGTCTTTAACTTTATCTCTGCTTGCAATATTAGCCTTGAGTTTTATCCTGCTGTTTTTTTACTACCGCAGCCAGTTGCAAGGCTATACCGGAGATTTATTAGGCGCAGCGCAGCAAGTTACTGAACTGAGTTTGTACTTGGTATGGCTGATATGGTGGAGACAACAGGGATGAAAAAAACGCTGATTTTAGGAGGAGCCCGCAGCGGTAAATCCAGTCTGGCAGAGCGTCTGGCTAAAACCTCAGAGCTGGTGACTTATATAGCAACAGCCACAGCTTTTGACGCCGAAATGAGCCAACGAATAAAACTGCACCAGCAGCAAAGACCTAAACACTGGCATTTGCTTGAATGTCCTTTATTACTCAGTGAAGCTTTACATCAGCTTTCAGGCTCGGGCCAAACAGTGTTAGTCGATTGCCTGACCCTGTGGCTGAATAATCAGTTGTATCATTCGCCAGATCAGAACTTTGCGTTTTTACGCCAGCAGCTCGCTGAAGCTGTTGCACAGTTTGAAGGACAACTAATTTTAGTCAGCAATGAAGTCGGTATGGGACTGGTGCCACTGGGCGAGCTGAATCGTCTGTTTGTCGACCAGCAAGGTTGGCTGAATCAGCAACTGGCTGCCGTCTGTGATGAAGTTGTGTTTGTGGCAGCGGGTTTACCGCTGTATTTAAAACGAGGCACAGATGCAACAGATTGATTTAGTCCGCCATGGTCCTGTGGCCGGTCCTGCGGCTTTGTATGGCTGGACAGATGTCGCGCTGCAACAGTCAGCGCCAGCCTGTCTTGACTGGTTAAACAAACAAAATTATCAACAGGTGCTGAGCTCGCCGTTACAGCGCTGTCGCCATAGTGCCGCAGCTCAGGCACAGCGCCTGCAACTTGGGCTTGTGATAGAGCCGGATTTCAAAGAAATGAATTTTGGCCGCTGGGACTCTGTGCCTTTTGATGAGCAAAGTCCGGACTGGCCGTTACAACAAGACTTCTGGCAGCAGCCTTTTGCAATCACGCCGCCTGCAGGTGAATCTTTAACTGAGTTTCAGCAACGGGTTTTACAGGCTTTTGAACGACACAGTCAGTATCAAAGTGGACGAGCATTATGGCTGTTGCATGGTGGTGTGATCCGTCTGCTACTGGCCCATTTACTTCATATTGATCTCAGACACAGCCACTGGCTGCAACAGCTATCAATTGGCTATGGCAGTGTCAGTCGGATCAGCCGTTATAACGAACAGAGTCCCTGGCAAGTCCATTGCATTGCCGCGCCAGGTTTTTCATTTGAACAACGAGAACTGCCATGACCGATCTGAAACAACAAAACCATAAAAAACGTCAGCAAAAACTGAAAGAACAAGTCGATAGCCGTATTGCCGCTGCTACGGCCGACAAAGCCTTATTGCTGGTGATCACCGGCAATGGGAAAGGTAAATCCACAGCGGGTTTTGGTACTGTGGCCCGCGCTGTCGGCCATGGTTTAAAAGCTGCTGTGGCGCAGTTTATTAAAGGCAGTTGGGACTGTGGCGAGCGCAATTTATTGCAGCAGCACGGTGTTGAATTTGCCGTGATGAACACAGGGTTTACCTGGGATACCCAGGACAGAGCTGCCGATATTGCTGCCGCTGAGCAGGTTTGGGCCAAAGCCGAACAGTTTTTGCAGGATGACAGTATTCAGCTAGTGCTACTGGATGAGCTGACTTATATGGTGAGTTACCACTACATAGACTTAGAGAGAGTAGTCAAGGCACTAAATAACAGACCCACGACTCAACATGTGCTGATCACAGGCCGTGCTGCGCACCGGACTTTAATTGAGATGGCCGATACCGTTAGCGAAGTGCAGTCAATCAAACATGCTTTTGATGCAGGCATACAAGTACAAAAAGGAGTCGATTGGTAATGTCTGTGCTACGTATTGTGTTGTGCTGCTGTGCTTTATTTACAGTGACGGTACAAGCCAAACCGGCTCAACGTATTGTTGCGCTCTCTCCCCATTTAGTAGAGCAGCTCTATAGCCTTGGTGTAGGTGACATGATTGTTGGCACAACCGATCATGCCGATTACCCGGAAGGCGCAAAAAACATACCTCGTGTTGGCAATTATGCCCAATTGCAGGTCGAGAAAATTCTGGCGTTAAAACCGGATCTGGTTCTGGTCTGGACGGACGGCAACCCGCCGGCTGATGTCGCCAGGTTACGCCAGTTTGGCTTAACTGTGGTGGATTCGAATCCACTGCTGCTGACAGACATTGCCAAAGAACTACGTTTATTAGGTCAGCTGACAGGCGCTGACGCGGCGGCAGAACAACAAGCTCAGCTAATGGAACAAGGCTTAGCTGAACTACAGAAAAACTACAGCGATAAAATTAAAGTCACAGTTTTTTACGAGCTCTGGCAACAACCACTGTCGACTGTGGCACAAAAAGCCTGGCCGCAGCAGCAGTTGGAGCTTTGTGGCGCCCACAATCCCTTTGCTGATGCTATAGGGGATTACCCGCAGGTTAGTTTGGAGCATGTGGTCGCCAGTCAGCCGCAACTGATTATTCAGCCTGTGTCGGTGAATGAACCACGCGCCCTGCTCGACTGGAGCCGCTGGCCCGCCATTCCGGCCGTTAAATATCAACAGTTTAGCCAGCCAGATTCAGACCTGGTGCACCGCACCACAAGCAGAATGCTGCATGGGGTGCGGCAACTTTGCGCCGACATCGACAAAGCGCGGCAATTTTTTGCCAAAAAGTCCTAAAGTTATTTAAACCAGCGCCGATAACCTGATTAGTCAGAACTATACTGCAAACGATCCAGCCCCTAAGGGAGTGTATTTATGTCATCTGTGAACGGTGTCGGCGCATCAAATGCTTCAGCCCAGGCTCAAGCGAACAAAGCAGAAAGCAATGAGAAAACCGAAGAGAAAAAGCTCTCTGGTTACGATGCATCACGCATGAATAAGCAAAAACTCAATGCTGCTATTATGGAAAACCAACTGAAACTGAGCGCAGGTGAAGACGATAACTCGATGAAGTTATTGTATAAAACAGCTCTTGAAGGCATTAACAAAGAACTGGAAGCTGAATTTGGTCCCAATGCCGCAGAGAAAATTAAAAATAGTGGTGTCGATACCTCAGCTCAAGCGACAGCCGATCGTATCGTAGGTTTTGCCACAGCGTTTTATCAGAAATACTCAGAACAAAACCCCGATATGCCGGAAGAAGAGCGGTTGGATAAATTTCTCGCCTTAGTAGGTGGTGGTGTAGATAAAGGGTTTGAAGACGCCCGCGGTGTTCTGGATGGCTTGGGTGTGCTCAATGGCAAAATTGCCGAAGACATCGACAGCACCTATTCCTTGATCCAGGACGGTTTTGCCAAGTTCCGTGAAATGATTTTAAACCCGGATAAAACTACCGAAGATCAAGACATGAGTGAATCTGTTGCGGCCAATACCGGCAGCGAATTACGGTTTTCGGTGAAAGTGTAATTCATTCTCTGTAATAGCGACTCCTGACGTGCTGGTTTCAGTGAATGTTTGAAACCAGCGGTTTTTACACTGGCCTTAGACCGTTAAGGCCAGTTTTTTTGTTTCAGGCACAAGAAAATTTAATGGCTGCTCAGCCCTGTTTTCATCAGTAACGCTGGGTTTTGTTTGCTTCCTTCCTCACTGATCCAAATCTGATTATCCTGATCAATGCAGACTCCTTCGACTTGACCTTTAGTCGGTAACGTCTTGGTTTGTAACAATTGCAGCTGATGATCATAACGGGCTATCTGAGACTGAAAACCCGCATTACTTAAGTGAGCCCAAATTGCTGTTCGCGGATCCGGGTAGCCGACCAACCACCACTGCTGCTGGTTATGATCAAAAATCGCATCCGTCACCAAAAAGCCGGGATTAGCGAAAGGCAGAGCATCACCAAGATATTGCTGTTTCACATCAGGACTGATTTTGTAACGTGCAGGGATTTGGCTCTGCCAGCTTTTACTGATCAGCCACAATGCACCTTGTTGATACACCATAGCCTCGAAGTCCAGATCATGTTGATAAGGCTGACGTTTTTCATCTGGCGGCAACAAGACCTCCAGTCGTTCAGGCCGATAAGGTTGTGATAAATCAGACCAATCCAGAGGTACTTTGTAAATAAATAATCTATGTTTACGACCCGCATTGTTACCTGTATCGGCCAGATATAAAAATTTACCATCTGAAGTGATAGCTTCCCAGTCACTATTTCTGACGGACAATTGAAGCTGGGCGCGGATCAAACCGCTGCGATCAAACCGATATAAGACCGGTTTTCCCCCCGAATCATTAAAGCTTATAAAGTCTTGCTCCAGGCAAAGTAAGCCTGAGGTCTCCAATAGCTCTGGCGGCAAAGTGACAATAGACTGCCCCTGAACTGGCGCGGTCTGACTGATGCTACAGCCACTTAACAGCAACAAAAGCCCCGCCAGGCCGGACAATATGCTGTATCTGATTGGATGGCTCACAACAACTCCCTGAAGTGGCAGAGCCGGCAACAAAGACACGGCATGCATAATGATGCCTGCACTGGCATCTTTTTGGATAACGGCTCAACGCCTCTGTGGTTTCATTCTATGAACGGCAACAATACTGAGCCAGCGCTTTTTGTACATCCAAAATGGAACCGTCTTTATTAAAGGTTTTAGTGAGAGGACTGTCTGCACCGCTGAGCCAGATATGCAAGTCAGATTCCAGGTCAAAGTGACCTTTGGTTTGTGCACTAAACCGCATAATAGAGCGATAAGGCACGGACATAAACTCTTTTTTCGACCCGGTTAAGCCTTGTTTATCAACAAAAATCAAACGCCTGTCGGTAAAAACAATCAAGTCGCGAATCACTTTATAGGCTTGTTGCAGTTTTTCATCTGGTAGTAAAATCTGGCTGAACTCAGTTTCAATATCAGCCAAATCAATTTGTCCTGCATTGCCCAATAAACCGCTAAAAAGTCCCATCTGTATTCCTTGTTCAAGCCTGTGCAACTGAGCTTATCTTTGCCTCAGGCTTAGAGCAAGAACTAAAAACTCAGCACTCTGCCATCCCAGTTCAGCAATAAACCACTGTGCTCAGACTGAAGCTGCTCAGCCACCTGTGCCAGATGTTGCGCCGTTTGGGCCGGAGTCTGTAACTGCCCTGCAGGCAAATTGCGCTGAAAAGGTTCAGACAAAGCAGAATCTGTAGTACCAGGATGCAAAGTGACCACTGCCGCGGTTTTATTACTGCGCTTGAGTTCAATGCTGGCGGTTTTTATCCATTGATTCAATGCAGCTTTCGCACTACGGTAGCTGTACCAGCCACCTAATTGATTGTCACTGATACTGCCTACTTTGGCACTTAATTGCAGATAACGAATGCCAGAAGTTTTACTTAAATAAGGCCAAAGCCCTTGTAAATACATCACCGGAATTTCCAGATTCAGTTGCAAAGTTCTACGAAGCAACAGAGCACAGCTTTGACTTAAACTTTTTTCCGGCAAAAGTTTTGGCTCAGTCTGCTGATGCAGCCAGCCGATGCAGTTAAAAATAAGTCCGACCTGATACTGCTGCAGCGTACTTGTCACTGCGCTGAAAAAACTCCGATGCACAGTCCAGTCCGCAGTTTCCGCCAGATCCGGCGCCTGGATCACCAGAAGCTTCGGATCACTGAGATCCGGGCTGTAACGGGACAACCAAATCACATGCAAACCTTGTTGCAGATAATGAGTCGCCAGCGCCTGCCCTATCGCGCTGCTGGCCCCAATGATAAGTACTGCGCTCATCGCATTGCCTCAGTGTGATCAGAGTATTCATGCACAGCTTGCGCTAACTGCAGCCCGGCCAAATAAGCATTCTCAACCCGCCCGCCGTAACTCCAGTCACCAGCGGCCCATAACTGCTGTGCAGGCATAGCCAATATACCAGGAGGAGCCATCTGGTCTTTTTGACTGGCGTAAAGCCAACGATGCGCCACCAGCGTCTTGATATCCCCCTTTACCTGAAGCTCCTGGCGTAAGATTTGACTCGATCTCTCAAACCAAAACTCTGCAGGCTCATCCAGATGCAAAGCGCTGAATTGTGCATTAAAGTGCAGAATGTAACAGCTGCTGCGGCCAGTTTTATGCTGCTGGTGACTAATAAATCGCAGTTGCGGGTGCTGACAAAAAATAGCATCTCCGTAAGGGATAGACTGAGCTTGCACTGCAACAGCCCAGCAGGGTTCCAGTAAATCTGTGACAGAGTCAAAAATGTTGGCCAAACCGCTTTGCGTCATCAGTTGCTGCGCCTGAACCGGTGGTACAGTGACAAGAACTGCATCAAAACCAGCATAGTGTTGACCATCTTCAGCGTATAAAGTCCAACACTGCTGCTGATAGTCCAGCTTATGAATACGACAGCTGGTGAGCAGTGGTATTCCCTGCAGCAAAGCAGAGACCGGACTTTGCATCGATGGGATCCCAATAAAACGCTGTTGTTTATCTTCGGAAGCTGTCAGGGAAATCACCCCTTCATCATCGGATAAAAGTGCCGTTTTGCAGCGCCATAACTCAACCAGCCCCGCCTCAAGCCACTGCTTGACCTGCTGTGTAAACACATCGCTGCGGGCAGTAAAATACTGAGCCCCCATATCCAGGTAGCCTTGTTCTGTTCTTTTACTGCTCATACGGCCACCTGCAGCACGGCCTTTATCGAACACTGTCACCTGATGGCCCTGCCGAACCAGACTTGCCGCCGCTGACGCTCCTGTAAGCCCCGCACCTAACACTGCTATTTTTTTCATGGCTGTATTTCTTTAAACCAAAAACTTTCTTTTGAACTGATATCGAACTTACGCTGTATCATAAGCTTAAGATCAACGATGGAGATAAACCCATGGCTCAGACAGAAATAGCAACCTTTGGAGCTGGCTGCTTCTGGTGTATTGAATCAGCGTTTAATCAGTTACAAGGCATTAAAAAAGCGGTCAGCGGTTATATGGGAGGCCAGACACTGAATCCGGATTACCGTCAGGTTTGCACAGGCACCAGTGGCCATGCAGAAGTGGTGCAAGTCGAGTTTGATCCGGTTCAGGTCAGTTTTGAACAGTTGGTGCAGGTGTTGTTTTTTCTACATGACCCAACTCAGCTCAATCGTCAGGGCAATGATATAGGCACTCAGTATCGCTCTGCTGTATTTTACCATTCAGCGCAACAGAGGGAGCAGGCGCTTGCGTCGATAAAAGCAGCTCAGCCGTTATTCGATTTGCCTATAGTGACGGAAGTGACAGCCGCCAGTACTTTTTATCCGGCTGAAGATTATCACCAGGGGTATTATTTACAGAACACTAACCAGCCTTATTGCCAGTTTTTGATCACACCTAAACTGGCTAAATTTCGTCAGACTTTTGCAAGTCTGCTGAAAGCTTAATGGCGAACTAATCTGCTGCAAATAGCCGATAGCATGGGAGATAAACAGAAGGGTCAGAGCCAAGGCTCTGACCCTGGTGATTAAAAATCAGGAGTCCAGTTTAAACGCAGTGACCATTCGGCCCCTGCTGTAGCATAACCAGGCAAGTACAGATAGTCTTTATTCGTAAGATTATCCGCTTTAACCGAAATCTGTAGCTCAGGGCTTAACTCATAGCTGGCCCCAACGCCCCATAAGGTGTAACCACCCAGCTGGGGTGTAGCGAAATCTCCCGTCTGGAAATCACTCTGGTAGTCTGAAGTGACAAAAACACGCCAGTCTTGCCACTGATAAGCACCTTGCCAGTGCACTGTGTGTTTAGAACGTTTGATCAGCGCTGCATCAGTCACTTTATCTTTCGCATCAGTGTAGCTATAAGCCAATTGCTGATGCAGCTGTTGCCAGCTATGACTGACACTGAATTCAGCACCTTTGATTTTAGCTTCACCAACGTTTTGTGGCACCCAGTTACCATCAGCCATTGGCGCCCATTGGATCAGATTATTGACGTTCTGCTGATAAACAGAGCTTTCAATCTGCACATCGCCTGCACTGTACTTTAAACCCAACTCATCTGAAGTTGCAGTCTCAGGTGATAAACCGGCATTGCCACTGAACGGATAATACAGGTCGTTAAAGCTTGGCGCTTTAAAGGCGCTGCTGCGACTGGCCCGAACCAATAACTCGTTAGTCAACTGATAACCCAGGCCCAACTCGTAGGTATTGTAATGACCATACTGGCTTTGTTTATCATGGCGGCCTGTTACATCAGCCAACCAGGCACCTGACTGATAACTCAGACCGGCAAACACTGCTTTATTGATGCGGGAATCGACGTCATAACCCAGATCGCTGTCTGACACGTCTTCCTTGTACCAGTTCACTCCAGTTAACGCAGTTAAACCTTGCGTCAATGGTCTGCTGTATTGATAATCCAATTCATGCCGCTTGGTTTCAAACAAAGTGGCCGGACTGTTGTCTCCCCAGTTCAAATCTTCTGTCTGATTCTGAGAAAGGCTCAGCTTCTGACTGGATGTAGCGCTATCCAGTGCCCAACCTAAACGGCTTTGATTGGTCTTAGTCTCAACCTGATCTGCACCTGGCCATGTGGGATCAAAGTCATACTGGCCACGGCTTCTGAGTACATTGTGATCAGCAGACCATACACCGTAAGACGTCTTGAATTCACCCGCTACTTTACCATAACGCTGGTCAAAACCATCTTGGTCAGCTTGAGTGCCGGGACGGACATCAAAACCTTCAGAGTCGGACCAGCCCAAATTACTGCGAAGGGTCAAATCACCATAGGTTTGACTAGTGGCGACATCCGCTTCATGGCTGTGGTAACGACCGGTTTTTAACTGTAATGAGGTATGGTCAGATTTACGAGTACTGATAGCAATCACACCAGCTAAAGCATCTGAGCCGTATAAAGCCGCTTTGGGCCCTTTAATCACTTCAATTTGTTCTATTTGTTGCAGAGAAATTTCAGCTAAAGAGGCATAACCTAAAGTGGCAGAACCTGCACGTACACCGTCAATCAGCACTAAGGTATGACCAGCGGCACCACCGCGTAAAAATACGGTATTGGTCTGGCCTTTACCGCCTGAGCGGCTGATTTGTATTCCAGCAACCTGGCGCAATAAAGCGGGCAGATCAGACACCTGAGCCTGTTCGATTTGCTCACGGTCAAGCACTGTGACTGACGATAAAATCTGATGCACGGGCTGAGGTTGGCGAGTGGCGTATACACTGATATGTTCCAGTGGATCGTCCGAGCTATCGTCCGCTTGGGCGGTCAATACAAAAGCAGGCAGGCCAACGACAAGCGTCGCCAGCAAAGATTTTTTAAACATGATGTCTCCCAAAGACGCCCACCGCGTCCTGATTAGTGAATGAACTTTTCAGGCCGGTCTCCGGGCTAACAGCAGGCAAAAATAACCAAAGTGGTTGGAGTTGCAGTCACCAAAGCTGCAGCTTCAAGTACAAAGGATATAAAAGCGACTTTAATCCCTTCCCATCCGTAGACAGTGGTTTGATTAAAGCCAGAGCAAAGCTCTCTGTTATTTTACCGTTGCGGGGGCAGCTCTGGATTTACACCAGATTCCCGTTTCACCCGCAAATATGAAACATATTCTGTGGGCACCTGAAAAACGCGGCGTCAGTGTAGCTGCGACAAGATGAAAGTCAATAGAAATCCAGACGTCTCTATCCTGCGGTAAATACAGAGTTCCAGGGATTTAAGCTTGTTACCACAACAGGCCAGCACAAGCTAAATAGTAGTAATTAGCCAGTGTTGAGGTTCGCTCTGTGGATTCTTTCGCTTATAATGGCCCTATAACTTTCAATGGAAAAAAAGAGAACGCTATGCCTTCATTTGATATTGTTTCTGAAATTGATATGAATCAAGCCAAGAACGCGGTTGAAAACGCTAAACGTGAGCTTGAAACCCGTTTCGATTTTCGTGGAGTGGATGCAAAAATTGAGCTGAACAAAGATCACATTGAGCTGACTGCAGAAGCGGATCAGCAAGTTATGCAACTGTTTGATATTTTCGCCACCAAAGCCAGCAAACTTCAGCTGGATGTCAGCAGTTTTAAAATTGAAAAAGAAGATCGTCACGGCAAATACATCACTCGCCATATCACGATCAAACAAGGCATCGACAAAGAAATCGCGAAAAAAGTCGTCAAGCTGGTCAAAGACAGTGGCATTAAAGTACAAGTCGCGATTCAGGGCGAAGAGCTGCGTGTGACAGGTAAAAAACGTGACGATTTGCAAGAAGTGATGCAGTTAGTCAGAACCAGTGATCTGGGACAGCCATTCCAATTTAAGAACTTCAGAGACTAAGTTCATCTGCCACTGTTGTTCACCACAACCGCAAGAGAGCTACCGGTTCCAAAAGCCATAGCTCTCTTACCCACTGAATACAGGATATCAGAGCAAGACTTTTCACCTCTCTTTGTTTCACGCTGGAGATTGTAATCCTAAAGCTGATACAATCGGGCTAAGTCTTTTAAAGAAGAGTGTCTTGTGAAGCGTCATCTTTACCATGCGATTTGTTTGTTGGTGTTCACCGCAGCTACTTTTGGTTTTCTGACAGAGGTAAAAAGTAGTGGCATTAGCCTGAACCAATACGATAAGCATCTGCATTTTCTAATCTTTTTTTGTCTTACCGCTCTGTTGCAATGGAGTTATAAACCCAAATTGTGGCAAGCCGTCGTTATTATGGCTGCTTATGGTGTCGCTATTGAGTTTCTGCAGAATTACCTGACCAGCTACCGCAGGGCCGAATTACTCGATTGGGTAGCAGATATAACGGGTATGGCTGCCTTTTATTTGTGCTACTTTGCTGTCAGAAAATGGCGCAACCGCACCCAATAACAACGCCTTTGTGGACCGTCGTAGGCCAAGGTGCTATTGGTCTGCTGGCTACGGCCCGTTTGCATCAGGCGGGCTATCCGGTGCAATTGCATCGTCGCACCAGTGCACCTTTCGATTTTATGTTCCAGTCGGCTGATGATGCGTTCTCGCTGTCTTTACATACCCCATTAAAAATCCCCTACTCTTTCGTCCTTTTACCCGTCAAAGCTTATGCGGTTGTGGATGCGGTACAGCAGCTATTACCTTTATTGGCAGAGAATGCTCAGTTAGTGTTAAGTCATAATGGCATGGGCACTATAGAGCAGGTCTTGCCCTTGCTTAAGCCGAAGCAAGGGCTATGGTTTCTCAGCACCAGCCACGGCGCTTTTAAAGCCAACCAAACAACAGTGATCCACAGTGGCAAAGGACAGTCTGTTCTGGGCGCTCTTAATCAGGCAGCTTTTGCACAACAACAGTCTGTGGAAAAGGCGATGCAAGCTGCATTGGGCCCGCTGGTCGTCGAGGACGATATCAAGCCATCACTCTGGCTGAAATTGGCGGTCAATGCAGTGATTAACCCGCTGACGGCATTGCATCAATGCAAAAATGGCGAACTCAGTCGCAGCCACTATACCTCAGCCATAACCCTGTTAATTGAAGAATTTGTGCGGGTTGCAAACGCTGCAGGGCAAGATTTTAGTGTTGAGGCAATACAAAACAGAGTGAAGCAGGTGATCGAACAAACCGCAGAGAACTACTCCTCAATGCAACAGGACTTTGTAAAAGGCCGCCGCACTGAGCTTGAATACATTACTGGTTTTCTACTGCGACAGGCAGAGCAGCATCAACTACAACTACCTGCGCATCAAGCTATTTATCAGTTGTTACTTCAAAAGTCACCGCGATAAACGCCAACATTCTGATGGCCTTGCTCCGTCAAGAGCAAAGCTTGCAGGCGACTCATCACGCCACGCTCACAGTACAGATAATACTGCTGCCCTTGATCAAGCTGACTAAACTGACCAGCCAGCTTGTAAAACGGTAATAGCTGCACCTGATGACTGACACCTGTTAAAGGTTTGATATCCACTTCATCCGGAGCACGGATATCCAGAATAATAGCATCCTCTGCCATCGCACTTTCATCCAGTACAGTGCTGATTTGCTGCTCGGCCTGAAATTCAACAGTACGAATATCCAGCACATTAGCATCCAGAGCCAGCTTTTCCAGCGCAGCTAAATCCAGTTGCTGCTCAGCCTGTAAAACTTTGGCTAATTCGGCGTTGATGGTAGGTTTGTTTGAAATAACACCACAGTATTCAGGCATAGTTTTAGCCATATCTTCAGCGCCAATTTTTCGGGCTAAATCGATGATTTCTTGTTTATCCTGATAAATCAGCGGCCTTAACACCAAGGTATCAGTGGCTTTATCAATCACACTTAAATTGGCGATGGTCTGACTCGCCACCTGACCGACACTTTCACCTGTGACTATCGCCTGCACACCAATACGTTCCGCCACTATAGCCGCAGCGCGCATCATCTGGCGCTTGAGCACAACGCCCATCAGGCCGTTATCAACTTTTTCCAGAATTTCTGTGACCACAGGGGCAAAATCTACACTGATAAATTTGACCTTGTGCGACAAACTGAATTTTTGCCATAAGTAAAACGCCATTTGACGTACACCAGTTTCGTGCGCAGCACCACCTAAATTAAAAAACAGATAGTGAGTACGCAGCCCCTTGCGGATCATCAAATAACTGGCTACCGCAGAATCAAAACCACCAGAAATTAACGACAATACATCGGTTTGACTTGGCAGTGGGAAACCACCCATGCCATCAAACACCTGACTGACGATAATCAACTGGTCGCGTTTAATTTCAACGCGCACCACTTCATCGGGATTTTTCAGTTGTACACGGGCGGAAGGGATATGTTGGTTGAGACCACCGCCTATATAACGCTCGGCTTCAAGAGAGCTGAATTCATGATCGCCCGTACGTTTGACCCGCACACAAAAACTTTTGCCTTCAAGCCTTTGGCTAAACACAGCTTTGACTTGTTCAAAAATATCGTGCAGTGAACTGTAGGCGCCGGACTGCATTTCCATAAACTGTACTATGCCGGGAATACAACCTAAATGATCAATCATCTGCTGACGTAATTTAGGGCTGCTGGATTCAACCTGCACCAGCAAATGGTCATAGTTGTTTTTGATGGCAACAGATGGGTCTAACCGCAACAAAATCGTTTTCAGATTCTGCTCTAACAGCATGGTCTGACGTTTCCGGACCGATTTACTTTTAATCGATATTTCCGGGTGCAGTTTGACTAAAAATTCCATCAGGTAAAGCTCGCTGAAAAAATAAAGGCGCGAATTATAGCGCGCCTTGCCACAACAGTTTAGCTTTAATTGCTGCTGTTGTTACTGTTTGGGTGTGCCCTGCGCTGCAGGTTCCAGGCTGATAGGCTCAGACTCTTTTGGTTTGCCTTGCATAATAGAAATCTCAACCCGACGGTTACGTCTTCTGTTGCTTTCGGTATCGTTCGGCACCAATGGACGGGTTTCTGCATGGCCTACCACCACCAGACGATTTTTATCAAAACCCGGCGCTCTTATCATTTCTGAGGCGACAGACACTGCGCGCTGAGCAGATAAATCCCAGTTATTGCTATGTAGCTCGTCAGACACCTGATCGTTATCGGTGTGGCCTGACACAGTGATCTCTCCCGGAACCTCTTTGAGTAAAGCTCCTATATTTTGGATAATAGGTTTAAATTTGGGCTGTAAAAATGAAGAACCGGAAGGGAAAGAGCCATTTTCACGGATGCGGATAATGATTTGTTGACCCAGAGATTCCAGTTCGATAGCGCCATCGATAATTTGCTTCTCTAATTGCTCAGCAATTTTTTTCAAAAGCTCATTGGTTTGTTCCTGCAACTCAGCTGAGGCAGCGACTGTATCCATAGGCTCTTCTTCGGTACTGGTTGACTGGCCACCGGTTTTATCTTCCCGTTGCTCCTGACGCCCGCCAGCTTCATCCTCTTTGCCCGCCTGAAAGTTCAACATTTGTTGCGTCATTTCCACGGTTTGCTGTTGGATAGTATCGATAGGCGTTGGATCTGGACGGCCAGGGCGAAACTCCATAGCAATCACGCTGGTGCCTTTGGGAATATCTTTCACTTCAATTTTATTTTGCACACCAAAAGCGTACTGCATCGAACCTGCAATTTGCTTAAATTTCAGCACATCCATTTCCGAAAATGACAGCAACAGCACAAAAAAGCACATCAACAGCGACATCAAATCAGCGAAGGTTCCCATATAAGCGGGTAAACCTGGTGGTGGGCACTTTTTACACTCAGCCATACCTGCCCCTACTCTGCAGCGGCAGGGGCTGCCGGGTCACGTTTTTTCGACTGCAGGTAATTACGTAATATACCTTCGATTACTTTAGGGTTTTGACCATCCTGTATGCCCATAATGGCATCCAGTATCAGTTGATTGTTGGTTTTCTCTTCTTCATTACGCACAGCCATTTTTTCTGACAGAGGTAAAAAAATACAGTTGGCTTGCATTGCACCATACATAGTGGTCAACAAAGCCACAGCCATAGCAGGACCTATAGCTTTAGGGTCAGACATATTAGATAACATGGCTACCAGACCGACCAAGGTCCCTATCATTCCCATAGCTGGTCCCAGATCACCCATTTGCTTAAAGACTTGAATAGCGACATCGTGGCGGGCATAGGTCAGCTCAATATCTTTTTCTAAAGTGCCACGCACCACATCAGCATCATGGCCATCAACCAACATATTGATGCCTTTTTGCATAAAAGGATTAGGAATTTCAGCTTCTTCCAGAGCTAAGAAACCACCTTTACGGGCCGCATCGGCCAGCTGCACTGCTTTTTCAATCAGCTCCTCGGCTGACTCAATTTTAAACATAAAGGCTTTGCCAGCAGCTTTCATCGAATCAGCGAGCTGAGTGAAAGTAAATTTGATCATGACCGCAGTAATACTGCCACCGAATACGATCACGATAGAGACAAAATCGTAAAACATGCCCATATTGCCGCTGGAACTGAGCCACATTGCCCAGCCCATCATGCCCATGACCGCGACTAATCCTATGACGGTTGCTAAATCCACTCTGTATCTCCCGGAAAACTGAATGCAAATCGTTGATCTTGTACCAGCGTAAAGTTGGTTTTATCTTAGCTTATAGTGAGTTATCGGCAAAAGTATGGGATAGTTAACTATAAATTAAGGCTCCAAACAAATTTATCCTTTCCCAACGCGGGCCTGATTGCTCATAATAGCGCGCAGGGCTTGGTCAGACACCCATTATCAGGCGAAAATATGACAAAAAAGAAAACAGATTTCAGCCATTTTGAGCAGAGTATTGCCGAGCTGGAACAGATAGTACAGCAGTTGGAGCAAGGCGATCTGAGCCTTGATCAGGCTTTGCAACAATTTGAACGGGGTATAGAGCTCTCCCGCACCAGTCAGCAGCAGTTACAATCTGCCCAACAAAGAGTCCAGTTATTAGTTCAGGACTCAGGGCAAGATCAGCTCGAACCTTTTGTGACCACCGAAGGTGAATGATTTGACGTTAGATTCTTTAACCTCTTACCAGCAACGGCTGGAACTAGTACTGCAACAGCACTTAGATAAGAAGTCTTTAACTGACCCACGCCTGCATCAGGCTATGGCCTATAGTCTGCTGCTTGGCGGTAAACGTATGCGGCCTTTTTTAGTCTACAGCTGTGGTCAGATGTTAGGTGCAGCATTAACAGATTTAGATGCCCCGGCAGCGGCCATTGAAGCCCTGCATACCTACTCTTTAATCCATGATGACTTACCCGCCATGGATAACGATGATTTACGTCGCGGCAAAGCCACCTGTCACAAAGCTTTTGATGAAGCGACTGCTATTCTTGCCGGCGATGCACTGCAAACCTTCGCTTTTGAATTATTAAGCAGCCATGATTACCAGCAGGTTCCGGCGCAGCGAATCGTGGCGATGATCCAACAGTTAGCTCTGCATGCTGGCTACAATGGCATGTGTGGTGGTCAGGCTATTGATTTGGCGCATACCAATCAAAAAATGTCGGTTGAAGCACTAGAGCAGATGCATCAGCTAAAAACCGGAGCTTTGATTGAGTGTTCAGTACGTTTTGCTTATCTGGCCAGTCCAGTGGATAATGTGGAGCATTTAGACGCTTTAGTTCGCTACAGCAGAGCCATAGGTCTGGCCTTTCAGGTTCAGGACGATATTCTGGATATTGAAGGCGACACCCAGGTACTGGGGAAGACCGCAGGTTCGGATCAAAAAGCCAATAAAGCCACTTACCCTGCTTTACTGGGTTTGGAGCCAGCGAAACGAAAAGCACAACTATTGGTTGAAGAGGCATTAGCCGCTTTACGTGAACTTCCTTATGCAACAGACGAACTGGTGGCGTTAGCCCGGTACGTCATTGCCCGACAGTTTTAGATACAGGCATTCTCATGACATTAGCTAGTCAGGATTTCCCTTTACTCCACAAAGCCAACTGGCCTGCTGATTTGCGCCAGTTACCACAAGATGAGCTACCAGCTCTGAGTGATGAATTACGGGCATTTTTACTCAAAACCGTCAGCCAAAGCAGCGGCCATTTCGCCTCAGGACTTGGCACTATTGAGCTGACGGTAGCTTTGCATTATGTCTACAACACCCCTTTTGACCGTCTGATTTGGGATGTGGGTCATCAGGCTTACCCTCACAAAATTCTGACGGGCCGTCGTGACAAGATGCACAGCATCCGCCAGAAAGACGGTTTACACCCTTTCCCGTGGCGGGAAGAGAGCGAATACGATACCTTAAGTGTCGGTCACTCCAGTACGTCTATCAGTGCAGCCTTAGGTATGGCCATCGCCGCCCGTGCTGAACAAAAAAACCGTAAAGTCGTAGCAGTGATCGGTGATGGCGCTATTACCGCAGGTATGGCTTTTGAAGCCCTGAATCATGCCGGCGAAGTTAAACCCGATATGCTGGTGATTCTGAACGACAACGAAATGTCGATTTCAGAGAATGTTGGCGCATTAAATCGCTATTTCGCCCGCATTTTATCCGGTAACTTTTACACCAGCCTGCGTGAAGGCGGTAAAAAAATACTCAGTGGTGTACCTCCTTTGCATCAGTTAGCCAGCCGCGCTGAAGAGCATTTTAAAGGCATGGTCACGCCAGGTACTTTTTTTGAAGAGCTGGGCTTTAACTACATAGGCCCCATTGATGGTCATGATGTCAAAGGTCTGGTCGACACCATCCGTAATATGCGCAACCTCAAAGGTCCGCAGTTACTGCATGTGGTGACCAAGAAAGGCAAAGGGTATTTACCTGCTGAACAAGACCCTATTGGTTATCATGCCGTCAGTAAATTTGATCCGGCAGCCCAATGCCAACCCGCCAAAAAAGCCGGTAAAGCCACCTTCTCTAATATTTTTGGTCAGTGGATTTGCGATATGGCGGCTGTGGATCCAAAGCTACAAGGTATTACGCCTGCCATGCGAGAGGGCTCAGACTTAGTGCAGTTCTCAAAAAGCTATCCGGAGCGTTATTTCGATGTAGCTATTGCCGAACAGCATGCGGTGACTTTAGCGGCAGGTATGGCAATAGAAGGTTTAAAACCTGTAGTCGCCATCTACTCCAGCTTCCTGCAACGGGGTTATGATCAGCTTATTCACGACATTGCAATTCAAAATCTGGATGTACTTTTTGCGATAGACCGCGCTGGTGTTGTAGGGGCCGATGGTCCAACTCACCAAGGTTCGTTTGATTTAAGCTTTATGCGCTGTATTCCCAACATGCTGATCATGGTGCCTTCGGATGAAAACGAATGCCGTCAGATGTTGTACACCGGCTATCAGCACAAAGGTCCTGCAGCTGTGCGTTACCCCAGAGGGAGCGGTAACGGTGAAGCGCCAGAGTCTGTAATGACTGAATTAGCTCTGGGTAAGGGCGTCATTCGCCGTCAGGGTGAAAAAGTGGCGTTGCTGGCCTTTGGCCCTCTGTTGCAAGCCTGTCACACAGCAGCAGAACAGCTCAACGCTACGTTGGTGGATATGCGGTTTGTCAAACCTCTGGATCAACAGTTGCTCACAGAGCTAAGTAAAACGCACAGTCATTTTGTCACTATTGAAGACAATGCGTTGATGGGCGGAGCCGGTTCTGCAGTGAATGAGTATTGCATCGCTGAACAGCTGCCTGTAAAGCTGCTGAATATTGGCTTGCCGGATATTTTTATCAAGCACGGTACTCAGGAACAGATCTATGCCGAATTAGGTTTAGACTCTGCCGGTATTCAGGCGAAAGTAGAGGTTTTTCTTCGCCGTTAAGTCTGTTCTGCCAAGGGGCGGACCTTGTGTCCGCCGTCTCAGATTCCACTACAGTTCAAGTGAGCAGCGCTGGCGACAACGCTGTGGCCTCAAAAACTAAGGCTATGAACCTAAATAGTTTTTCACCTCAAACCAGGCTAAACCATCGGCCAGCAGTTTTTCAATCTGCACATCAATATGCCCTGAATCTTCAAACTCAAAAGCGTCTACCTGAGGATCAAAACCTAAAGTAGCACAGCCATTGCGGCCCGATTGTTTGACCTTACGTAACGCGATTTCAGACAGTTGCAACGAAATCTCCCAAGAAATCAGCTGCCCGCCTAATAATTCCAGTGGAAAACAACTATAACCAATAGAACAGGTTAAAGACACAGTCCGGCCGTCCGGGATCTGAAAATGAGCATTAGCAACCAGTTGGTTCAGTTGCAGTGCTACATCACGTACTAAAGCAAATTCAACATCCCGCAGCACCAGCACAAACTGCTCACCAGCGTATCGAACCACATAATCAGCACCGCGGCTTTCGCGCAGCAATAAACCACTGATTTGCTGCAAGACGCTATCCCCTGCACTGTTACCATATAAATCATTGATAGATTTAAAATTATCCATATCCAACTGCAGCAGGGCTATGCATTTACCTTGCTGCAACATCGCATCTCTGTTGTGTTGGTATTGCTCTATATCTTTAGGCAGTTGTTCGAACAGGAAACGACGATTTCGAAGTCCTGTTAAGGTATCTTTGTGTGTCAATTGCGACAGCTGCTCGTTAAGTTCATACAAACGGGCATTGCTGCTTTCAAGCTCTGCGGTACGCAAACGTACCAGTTTACTCAACTCCAGCTGCTGCATCACCGCATTACGTCGCCATAACCAGGCTAAGCCGTATAAAGCTAATACCACTAACAATAACCATAATCCCTTATAGACCACAGTCTCGGTAAACAATCTGGGAACAACCAGATCCAGCATCAGTTGCTGCCGCTCTGTCCAGTTTTGACTGCTGTAACGAGCCTGAACAATAAATTGATAACTGCCTGGCGGCAGGTTGGTATAAATAGCCTCGCGACGTTGCCCTACTTTTTGCCACTCAGTATCAAAGCCTTTGAGCTGATAGCGAAACTCAATAGCATTGGCTTTGATAAATTCCAGCGCGCTGTAGCTGATACTGATATTCCGATCAGACATGTCTAAGACTAACTGACGTTGATCGGGTAGCAAAGCATAAGATTTCTGGCCAGTCACTTCCTGCAGCAAAGGCTGCAATGCTCTGTCTGGCGCCATTTTTAACTGCAATGGTACAGCCACCAAACCTTTTAAACTGGGATACCACAATTGGTCCAGCCATTTAGCAACTTTGCTATGACCTGCGCCATTGCAGCAGCGACCAGGGGCCGTACCCAACTGTCGGTCATAAGGAGATAAGATCAATTCGAAACTTAATGGAGGTCTGCCATCACCTCCTGCGGCTGGTTTAAATCTGAATACTCCTTTTAAGCTGCTGGCCCATACATAGTCAGAGTCCCTGTCGTACCATAAACTGATCACAGGATCCAAAGGCAACCCATTGCTGCTATCGTATTGTTGCCATTGCCCCTGAGCTGTTTTGATAAATAAGCCATCATCTAAGGTAGCAATAAGCATTTGTTGATCGGGCAAGGTTAATACGCTGGTGATATAAGCTCCAAATAGCGGAGTCCCGAGCCCGACTCTGTTTAATTTGTCCTGCTGATACCAATACAAACCGCTGGTCGTGCCAATAAGTAAGTCTTGTCCCTGAACTTCAATGACAGTAACAAAACCCGATTCCAGATCGGCGTTAAAAGGCGCAGCAAGCAGAGTTTTACCATCGTAGTGATATAGACCACTGGAACCCCCAAACCACAGACCCGCTTGCGCATGAGGTTGCACCACCCGAATGGCACTGGAGGCTAATTCTTTAAAAGGACGGCTAATACTTTGATCATCAAAATTGTACAGCAGCAACCCATTGTCTGTACCCAGCCACAGCTGGTTGTTTCTGTCATAAAAGTCAAAAACTGTGCTCTGCCCAAGCGCCTGATGATTCACCAATTCAATAAAATGCTGATCCGCTTTTAATAACCCAACATTGGTCTGAGTCGCGACTAAAAGGCTGTTTAAACGCGCAGAATAACGCACGCTGCGCACCACAACATCCTCCTGCCCCTGCCCTACCACCCGGCGCATTTTTCCCGGAGAAGCCCGATACAATCCCTCGCTAAAACTGGCCATCCAAATGTTATGGTCTCTGTCCTCGAAGATATCGCTGAACCAGGGCGAACTTCCGAGCTCCTCGGCACTGATTTGCTGCCATCCCTGTCCGACCTGACGGTGATGTAATTTGTTATAGCCGGAGATCCAATCGTTGCCTGAACTATCCCGAAACAATTTATATACCGCGGAATTGTCTGCACCAGGCAGAGTGCATCGCACAACCTGCTGTTGCTCGTCCAGATGGAAATAACCTGATTCGCTGGCAAAATGCAGGCTGTCATTAAACCAGCTTAAATCATACAGTGGATGTTGTTGCAGCTCATCAGGTAACAGAATTTGCTGCGTTTGTCCTTGTGCATCCAGCTTATACAAAGAGCGGGCTGTGCTTACCCATACCGCATTGCCTGCCTTTTCCATCTGTACTACAGCTTCTTTAATGCTATGAATACGGCTGACTTTACCTTGCTTGACCCTGAACAGATTTTCAGCAGCAACCCATAATTCATCGGGGGCGACCTGTACCATGGAGGTCACTTCAGCCAAAATAGGATAACGGTCAAATTTTAGAGTCTGAGGGTTAAAACCTGATAAACCTGCCTTAGTGCCGACCCACATATAACCTTGTTGATCTAACAGCAGTTTATTGATGGAGTTACTGGCAAGTTGACGACTGGTTTTGGTGCTGAACTGGGTAAAGTGATGGCCATCAAAACGATTTAAACCATATAAAGTGCCGATCCACAAATAACCTTGCTGATCCTGACTGACAGCCCTGACCGAATTGGAAGACAACCCATCAGCACTGTTCCAGTGTTTGATATCAAAATCATAAATTGAACCAAACTGGCCCTGACCGAACGCAGTCATAGAGAGAAAAGCTAAAAAAACCAAGAGCGCAAAACGCACAAAAATCACCGGGTAGCAGGGAAAAATTTATATTAACTAAAAGCTTGCCACTGCACCAGTACGAACAGAATGAGCCAGCTAAAGAAACCGGCCAACATATCGTCAATCATAATACCAAAGCCGCCATGGACTTTTTTGTCCAACACGCGAATAGGCCAGGGTTTGACGATATCAAAAAAGCGGAAAAGTAAAAAACCAAGCAAAATATACTGCCACTGAAACGGGATACACCACATCGCCAGACTGTAACCCGCAACTTCATCCCAGACGATGGCGCCATGATCATGTTCACCTATGTCTTTGGCGGTTTGGCCACAGACATAACAGCCCAATACAAAAGCAAAAAGTACCCAAATCAGGGCAAGTTGCGGGATCAGTAAGGATTGCAGATAAATCAGCGGTAACGCAGCTAAAGTCCCAAAAGTACCGGGAGCTTTAGGTGCCAGACCAGAACCAAAACCCAAAGCAAGGAAATGAGTCCATTTTTTCAGGTCAAACTGAGGCTTTTGTTGTTCAGTGGAAGTCATTAAAAGTGCTCAAAGCCCTGATGCTGGTAAGCAAAAGGAACATCGCCTTGCTTAAATTCCAGCTTACCTACAGCACCTGTGATGCGGCCAATACAAGTGACAGGCACACCATAAGGAGACAATAAGACTTCTAAAGAGCCACGGCGATTCTCAGGCACGGTAAACAGCAGTTCGTAATCTTCGCCACCAGACAAAGCATACTTCAAGGCTTGCTCCGCATCGCAACTGTCTTTCAGCGCCTGAGACAAAGGTAACTTAGTCACATCCACAACTGCGCCAACTTTAGAGCGCCTTAGAATATGCAGCAAATCACCAGCCAAACCATCTGACACATCCATAGCTGAACTTGCGATGTTGCGCAGCGCCTGACCTAAAGCCACACGAGCTGTTGGATAATGAAAACGTTGCAAAATATGAGCACGGTGTTTTTTGCTGACTTCAACTTTATTCTGCACAAGTTGTAAACCTAAAGCAGCATCACCCAAGGTACCAGTAACATAGAGGTAATCGCCATTTTGCGCACCAGCACGGGTTATTGCTTTGTCTTTTGGCACTACCCCTTTGGCGATCATGGTTAAACTTAAAGGGCCACGGGTGGTATCACCGCCTATCAGCTGACAGTTGTAGTAATCTGCCGTTTCGCTTAACCCCTCAGCAAAAGCGGTTAACCAGTCTTCATCCACTTTAGGTAAAGTTAAGGCTAGCGACAACCAGCAGGGCTCAGCGCCCATAGCAGCTAAATCGCTGACATTCACTGCCACCAATTTATGCCCAAGCGAGCGCGGATCGACGTCCGGAAAAAAATGGATACCTTCGACCATACTGTCAGTGGTGATCACCAGATCACAGCCTTCACGCACCTGCACGACAGCACCGTCGTCACCAATACCAATGGTAACGTCCGTGCGTTTACGGCCCGCTTCAGCAAAACAACGTTGAATTAACTCAAATTCACCCATAAAAAAGCCGACTTACGCCGGCTCTCCATTTTTTATTCGGTTCGCAGGCGTTTGACGGCTTTATCAAGTATGCCGTTAACAAACTTGTGACTGTCATCGGCAGCAAAGGCTTTTGCCAGTTCGATGGCTTCGTTGATCACCACCTTGTAAGGCACATCCAGACGGTATTTCAGCTCATAGGCTGATACTCGTAATATGGCTTTTTCGACCAGATCAATTTCTTCAAATGGACGATCTAAAAACGGCTTTACTGCTTCATCCAATACAGGATGATTCACAGCCACACCACGTAAAATATCCTGGAAATAGCCCACGTCCAGATGTTTGGTGTTCTGTTCCAGCAATAACTGCTGTTCAATATCACCCACAGGGTTCTTGCTGACTTGCCAGCTATAAACTCCCTGAACGGCTAAAGAACGGGCTAAACGACGCGCATTAGGTTTCATCAACAAATCCTACAACTGAGAGAGAACGTTTACCATTTCTAAAGCAGACATAGCGGCTTCACCACCTTTATTGCCCATTTTAGTGCCGGCACGCTCTACGGCTTGTTCAATACTGTCCACCGTTAACACACCAAAAGCAACAGGAACACTGTGCTGCATCATGACCTGAGCCAGGCCCTTGGTGCACTCGCCAGCTACATATTCAAAATGCGGTGTACCACCACGGATCACGGCACCTAAAGCGATGATCGCGTCATACTTACCACTGGCTGCAACTTTTTGTACAGCTAATGGCATTTCAAAAGCGCCAGGGATACGAACCACAGTGATGTCTTGATCAGCGACGTCACCAACACGTTTTAAGGTATCTACAGCACCGTCTAATAAACTTTCGACAATAAAGCTGTTGAATCTGGCCACAACGATGGCAAATTTTTTACCTTTAGCGGTTAAGCCTGCTTCAATCACCTGCATTGGAGATCCTTATTGCAATTTAGCTGCAAAAAAATGGTTTTAAACACCAGAATTCAAAAAAACGGGCGCCATGATAACACAAGATAGCCCGTCCCCTGCTACTGTTTCTGTAGCAGTTGTTACAGAGTCTTATTCAGACACATAGTCCACGACTTCCAGACCAAAACCTGAGAGCGCGTGGTATTTTTTCGGCGCGCTTAATAAACGCATTTTTTTTACGCCTAAACTGGCAAGAATTTGGGAGCCAACACCGACGTTACGGGACGTACCTTTCCATAGTTCAGTTTTGGCTTTTTCACCTTTATCTTCGGCTTCAAAATTTTGCACCATCTGCACCAGTTCAGCACTGCTTTCATTTTTACCTAACAGCACCAGCACACCCCCCTCGGCAGCGATGCGCTTCATTGCACAGTGCAACGAGAAGCTACGATTGGCGCCACGGTCGGATAACAACAAATCACTGAACGTATTGTGTAAGTGCACACGAACTAACGTTGGCTGCTCAGCTTCAACTGGACCTTTGATTAAAGCAAAATGAATTTGATTGTCGATGGTGTCACGGAAGGTGACTAAATTGAATTCACCAAATTCAGTGGGTAACTGACAGCTGGCGACTTGTTCAATAGTGGTTTCATGTAAGTTACGATATTCAATTAAATCAGCGATAGTGCCAATTTTAATACCGTGTTTTTGCGCAAAAATTTCTAAGTCAGGACGACGCGCCATAGTGCCGTCTTCATTTAAAATCTCAACAATCATAGCCGCTGGTTCTAAACCCGCCATTCGCGCTAAATCACAACCCGCTTCGGTATGACCGGCACGCACTAAGACACCGCCGTCCTGAGCCATTAAAGGGAAAATATGGCCAGGGTAGACAATATCTGTTGGTTTGGCATCACGGGCCACTGCAGCTTTCACAGTGCGGGCACGGTCAGCTGCTGAAATACCTGTAGTGACACCTTCAGCCGCCTCAATAGATAAAGTGAAAGCGGTCGAAAATGGTGATAAGTTTTTGTCTACCATCAGAGGCAGCTTTAATTGCTCACAGCGCTTTTTCGTCAAGGTTAAACAAATTAAACCGCGGCCATAAGTGGCCATAAAATTCACTGCATCGGGTGTGACGTATTCGGCCGCCATCACTAGATCGCCTTCGTTTTCGCGGTCTTCGTCATCCATCAGAATAACCATCTTACCCTGACGAATATCTTCAATAATTTCTGCTGGTGTATTCAGTTGCATACTTCACCTCAGGCCCCGGGCCTTACTGCGTTATAAAAAACCACGTTGTTGCAATAAATCCATAGTCACGCCTTTACTGCCAGTCCCTTCGCGGCCTTGCAGTAAACGTTCTAAATAACGCGCTATTAAATCCACTTCCAGATGCACTTGACTGCCGACTTTCAGGCTCATCAAAGTAGTTTCCCGTGCCGTATGAGGCACTATGGTTAAACGAAAAGCACTGGAACTTAGTTCGTTGACGGTCAGGCTGATGCCATCCACAGTGATAGAGCCTTTTTCCGCTATGTAATGTGCTAAGTCTTTTGGCATTTTTATCCAGACTTGCCAGGCTTCGCCAAACTTTTCAATTTTTTCAACACTGCTGATACCATCGACATGGCCGCTGACCAGATGACCACCTAAGCGCCCAGTGGAGAGCAAGGCTTTTTCCAGGTTCAGTAACTGCCCAGCTTTGTACTGGCCAAACAAAGTCCGTTTAACGGTTTCGCCTGACACATCGGCAGTAAAACTTTTGCCATGTAGCGAGGTTACGGTCAAACACACGCCATTACTGGCAATACTGTCGCCCAATTTCACATCAGTAAAATCCAGACTGTCTGATTCAATAGTCAGCTTTAAATCAACACCTGACGCTTTAATAGCGCTGATTTTCCCCGTAGCTTCGATTATTCCGGTAAACATGGCTCTAACCTTGCTGTTAATTTTAAATCAGGCCCCAGTCTCTCAACTGAAGTCCATACAAAATGTTGAGCCTGACAAAGCTCACTGTAATTTGGTAACTGCAGCATGGCCTTGGCTTTATCCCCCAGAAGCACAGGCGCCTGGTAGATAATCAGTTCATCCACTAACCCCGCCTGCCACAAAGAACCAGCGAGCACAGCGCCGGCTTCTACCCACAAATCATTGATATTTTCTGATGCTAAAACAGGCATTAATTCGCTTAAATTCAGCCCCAACTCATCCGCATCCACAGCAATAAAACGCACCTGCGGGTTCTCAAATCTGGGTTTATAGTGCTTATCATGCACCAGCACTATGGGGCCATTTTGCGAAAATAAAAGCTCCCGACCTGTTAATTTAAGGCTGCGGTCTAAAATGACCCGAATGGGCTGACGTACAGAGCCATCCTCCAGTCTGGAGATCGCAAGCCCTTCAGGCCGAACCGTTAAACGGGCATTGTCCGCTAGCACAGTAGTAGCAGTCGACAAAATGGCATGAGCTTGTGCTCGCATCAGCTGCACATCAGAGCGGGACTCTGGAGAGCTGATCCACTGACTCTTACCATTAGCAAGGGCAATACGTCCGTCCAGACTGGTGGCAAGTTTAAGTCGGATATAAGGTTTTTGCCGCTCCATCCTGCTTAAAAAGCCTGGATTTAATGCACGGGCTTGCTCTTCTAATAGACCAACCTGCACTTCAATGCCTGCATCTTGCAGAATTTGAATACCACGCCCAGCCACTAAAGGATTAGGGTCAAGCATCGCCACTACCACTTTTTTTACGCCAGCGTTGACCAGAGCTAAAGCACAAGGACCAGTGCGGCCATAATGACTACAAGGCTCTAAGGTGACATAACAGGTTGCACCTGAAGCGAGATGCTCTGCCTGACGCAAGGCGAATACTTCAGCATGGGGCCCACCAGCCTGACGATGGTAACCTTCACCGACTATCTCGCCATCCCGGACTATGACGGAGCCGACATTAGGATTAGGCGCAGTGGTAAAACGCCCCTGGGCAGCAAGCTCTATCGCGCGCGCCATATAGTGCTTATCAAGTTCGGAAAAGCTCACTTAGTCATCTCCAAGCCGGGCAATTTCTTCGCCAAACTCACGGATATCTTTAAAGGAGCGGTAGACGGATGCAAAACGCACGTACGCCACTTTATCCAGTTTCACCAGCTCATCCATAATCAACGTACCCAGCATTTGGCTTGGCACTTCGCGCTCGCCCGTGGCGCGTAATAAGCTTTCCACTTTGCTGATCAGAGATTCAATCTGCTCTGTAGGGACTGGGCGTTTTTCCAGCGCACGCATCACGCCACTGCGAAGCTTCGCCTCGTTATAAGGCTCGCGGGAACCATCACGTTTTACGATACGAGGCATCACCAACTCTGCAGCTTCAAAGGTGGTAAAACGCTCATGGCAGGCGCCACATTCACGTCTTCTTTTTACTTGAGACCCCTCCGCCACTAAACGGGAGTCAATCACTTTGGTATCGTCGGCACGACAAAAAGGACAAAACACGGAATTTCTCCGAAAAAAATGGCCGCATTAGGCGGCCATCATAACACTCTATCTTTGCTCAGTCATAGCGGGCAATCAGGCATAAACAGGTAAACGGCGACAAACCTCTGACACCTGCGCACGCACTTTGTCGATGACGCCAGCGTCACCGCGGCTGTCCAGCACGTCACAGATCAGGCTAGCCACTAAACGAGCTTCAGCTTCTTTAAAACCACGACGGGTAATAGCCGGAGTACCGATACGTAAACCACTGGTGACAAATGGAGAGCGCGGGTCGTTTGGCACTGAGTTTTTGTTCACTGTGATATGAGCCTGCCCCAACCAAGCGTCCGCTTCTTTCCCGGTGATGTCTTTGTCGATTAAATCCATCAGGAATAAGTGGTTTTGCGTGCCGCCAGACACAATTTTATAGCCACGTTTGATCATTTCATCGCACATAGCCACAGCGTTTTTCAGCACTTGTTGCTGATACACTTTAAACTCTGGTTGCAATGCTTCTTTGAACGCTACTGCTTTTGCCGCAATGACGTGCATCAAAGGACCGCCCTGACCACCAGGGAAAACGGCAGAGTTGAGTTTCTTTTCGATCTCTTCGTTTTTACGCGCCAGAATTAAACCACCACGCGGACCAGCTAAGGTTTTATGTGTCGTGGTAGTGACTACATCAGCCACAGGCACTGGGTTTGGATACAAGCCAGCCGCCACTAAACCTGCCACATGAGCCATATCGACCATCAGGTAAGCGCCCACTTTGTCGGCGATTTCACGGAATTTCTGCCAGTCGATAATGCCTGAATAGGCTGAGAAACCAGCGATAATCAGTTTAGGTTTGTGTTCCAAAGCTAAAGCTTCAGCCTGAGCATAATCAATCACACCGGTTTCAGGGTGCAGGCCGTATTGCACAGCTTTGTACAACTTACCTGAAGAGCTTACCGTAGCACCGTGAGTTAAGTGACCACCGTGCGCCAGGCTCATACCTAAAATGGTGTCGCCTGCGTTTAATAAAGCTAAAAATACCGCTGAGTTCGCCTGCGAACCTGAGTGCGGTTGCACGTTTGCGTAATCGGCACCAAACAATTCCTTCGCACGGGCGATAGCTAAATCTTCAGCCACGTCCACGTACTCACAACCACCGTAATAACGTTTATGCGGGTAACCTTCAGCATATTTGTTCGTTAACTGAGAACCCTGAGCCTGCAATACACGTGGGCTGGCATAGTTTTCAGAAGCGATCAGCTCAATGTGATCTTCCTGACGTTGGGTTTCGTTGGTAATGGATTGCCATAATTCCGGATCAAAATCGGCAATGTTCATTTCGCGCTTTAACATGCTTGCTCCCAGGTGGCCA
This sequence comes from Rheinheimera tangshanensis, assembly GCF_014645135.1. Lineage (GTDB taxonomy): Bacteria > Pseudomonadota > Gammaproteobacteria > Enterobacterales > Alteromonadaceae > Pararheinheimera > Pararheinheimera tangshanensis. The sequence continues at coordinate 168,081 of NZ_BMLH01000003.1, read as the reverse complement.
AAAGGGCCAGGCTATTTACAAAAAAACTGCGCTGTATTCTACATGGAATCCGTCAAAGATGCAGCTATAAAGTAGCCGTCTAAACTTCTAAAACCAAGTTTCAGATGGGTGGTCGGTGGAGTAACAGTATCAACTGTAAATAAAACCAGTATCTGGCTTTACAAAAAGCCAAAACTGGTCAATTATACAACTGTATAAACCAACAGTGCTTTGTAAATGAAAAAAATCATTCATATCGACATGGACTGTTTCTTCGCTGCAGTAGAGATGCGGGACAGACCCGACTGGCGCACTATTCCGTTAGCTATAGGTGGCAGTCGCACTGAACGGGGTGTAATCAGTACCTGTAACTACCCTGCCCGGATCTATGGCGTGCGCTCCGCCATGCCGACAGGTCAGGCTTTAAAGCTCTGCCCTCACCTATTGTTATTACCTGGCAATATGGAAAAATACAAAGCAGCCAGCCTACAAATTCAGGCTATTTTTCATCGCTACACCGACAAAGTGGAGCCTTTATCCTTAGATGAAGCCTACTTAGATGTCAGCGACAGTAGTTTATTTTCAGGCAGCGCGACACTTATCGCTGAAGATATTCGTCGGGTTATTTTTGCCGAAACAGGCCTAACAGCGTCTGCTGGTGTAGCGCCGAATAAATTCCTCGCCAAAATCGCCAGTGATGAAAACAAACCTGATGGTTTATTTGTCTTACCGCCCGAAAAAGTCAGCGACTTCGTAAAATTCCTGCCTTTACATAAAATCCCTGGTGTTGGCAAAAAAACTGCTGAACGACTGGCAACTTTAGGTTTTTACAAATGCGTTGATATCCAAAATGCGCCTTTGCATACACTGGTTAAACACTTTGGAAGTTTTGCTGAAACCTTGATAGAACGTAGTTTTGGCCGCGATAGCCGTGATGTGCAGAACGATTACCCGCGTAAATCTGTTGCTGTTGAACACACTTATACTGAAGATCTACCGGATCTGAATGCAGGCCAACAAAGTTTATCTGAACTGTTACCTAAACTTCGACGTCGTATTGAACGCTGTGAAGCTAGTGCTTATATTCAAAAAATTGGTATTAAACTAAAATTTGCCGATTTTCAGCAAACGACTATTGAGAAACAACAACCCGAATTAGATATGGCCAGTTTAAAACAATTATTAGAGCAAGCATGGCACAGAGGTCAGGGTAAAAAAGTACGGTTGGTGGGTATTCATGTTGGATTAAAGGCGCAGGAAGCTCAGGCTCAGTTGTCACTAGAGCTTTGATATTCAAGTAAAGAAAATCTCATAAATTTATAATTAACTAGTTAAAACAATTGATTGCGGAAGATAATCACTGAATTTCGGATATAAAAAAAGCCAACTTAAAGTTGGCTCTTTTTCAGAAAACTATTAACCGGTAACAGTTACGTTCTCAGCCTGAGGACCTTTTTGGCCTTCAGTAACTTCGAAAGTTACGCGTTGACCTTCAACTAAAGTTCTGCGGCCTGTGCCATTGATAGCGCGGAAATGTACGAATACGTCTTTGCCGCCTTCACGCTCGATGAAACCAAAACCTTTATCTTCGTTGAACCACTTAACGGTACCGGAAATTAATTGTGACATAACATTCTCTTACTTTAACTAAATTTGCCAATTGTTTGGCGACTTAAATATTACCGGCCGTGTTCGAGCTAGTACATATTACGACCCCATTATCAGTGAACCCGACAAAGTGGTCAATAGCTATTACTGATCCGACAGAAAAATAGTTTTTCTGGTTTTGGCCGTTCCAGTTACTCTAAATAATTCTTCAGCCAAAACAATTGCTTGCAATAAAAACTGTCGAACAAATCTACAAAGTAACGACCTGAGTGTAGCACTATTTTCCGAATAAAAAACATACTACTGTAAATTATTTGATCTTTTTCTTTACCGGTGCCATGCCATCATCACCCGCCTGATAAAAATTAGGTTTGGCTGCAGGCTTTGCTTTTTGCGTTGCATCAGTTGATTTTATTTTAGCTTTTTTCACCACGGGCTTAGTTTTCTTCACCGCTTTTGCGGGCGCATGCAGGTCTACACCTTTAAATTTTGCCGGTAAAGACTCCACTTTGAGCATAGGCAAAGGACGACGTAAGAAACTTTCTATGGCACAAAAAGCGACCCAGTCTTTTGGCCCAACCAAAGAAATTGCTATCCCTTTAGCTCCGGCTCTGCCAGTACGACCTATGCGGTGTACATACTCTTCAGCATGTTTTGGTAAATCAAAGTTCACCACATGACTGACCTGCAATAAATCTAAACCGCGGGAAGCGACATCAGTGGTCACTAACACCTGATATTTGTTCGCAGCAAAATTCTGCATCACACTATTGCGCTGGCTTTGAGTGAGTTTGCCACTCAAACCTACAGCAGGGTACCCCATAGAATCACAAAGTTTTGCAAGACGATCGGTATCTTCCCTGGTGGCAGTAAAAATAATCAGCTGACTTACTTGTTCCTGCTTCAATAAATAAGCCAGTAAAGCCTCTTTGTGAGACAGATGGTCGGCAAAATAACAACGCTGCTCAATATCTTCGTGTTGCTGATAAGAAGCCCCGACAGAAACCCGGTGTGGCGACTTTAACAAGGACATTGCCAGCTCATTCACTTCGGCATGATCTAAAGTGGCAGAGAACATCAGAGTTTGGCGTAAGCGGTGATCAGCAGCTTTATTGATTTCATTGAGTTGTGGCATAAAGCCCAGATCCAGCATCCGGTCTGCTTCATCTAAAATCAGCATTTCCAGGCCCTGAATAAAAAATGTTTTGTGCTGCAGGTGATCAATAAAACGACCCGGCGTTGCCACTATGATAGTCGGCTGACGTTTGAGGATTTTTTCCTGCTCATTGAAGTTCTCACCGCCGACTATTAAAGCGCTGGTTAATGGCGTATTGGCGACAAACAAACGTAATTTGGCATAGACCTGATGCGCCAGTTCACGGGTTGGAACCAGAATCAAAGCCCGGGCATCTTGTTTAGATAAAGGTCTGCTGCGCAATAAACGTTGCATCATCGGCAGCAAGTAAGCCAGAGTTTTTCCTGAACCGGTTTGCGAAGAAACCATTAAGTCTTTGCCTGTCATAGCGGCAGGCACAGCCTCCTGCTGAATTGGCGTTGGTTTCGCAAAGCCAAGATGCTGGATAGAACGGACTAAACGAGGGTCTAACGCAAGATCGTGAAATAACAAGATAAGGTCCCGGACAAATTCAATATAAGTGCCTTATCATAACGCATTTTTCGCATCGGCAGTTAGTCTGCCCTTCAGCTCTTTGCAGCGCAGCTGTATCATGAAACAATAGCGCCATGAAAGAGACAGGATATTTTTATGAGTAAATCACTGCAGGAACAATTGCTCAAAGCAGGCCTTGGCAACGAGAAAAAGCTAAAAGCGATAAAAAAAGAAAAGCATAAAGAACGAGTGCAAGCAGGCAAAAATGGCACAGTGGTCAATGAAGCCTCAGTGCTTGCCGAGCAAACCAGACAACAGCAATTGCAACGCGATCAGGAGTTAAACCGTCAGCGTAAAGCTGAACAGGATAAAAAAGCACTGGCGGCGCAGGTGAAACAACTGGTTGAACTCAATACCATTGCACACAAAGGGGAAACCGCTTTTAATTTTACCGATGGTAGTCTGGTCAAACGTTTGTATGTCAGCAACCGTATCCATGCAGAATTGACCAAAGGTCAGGCAGCTATCGCCAAGCTGTCTGATCAGTATTATGTGATCCCGGTCAAAGTGGCAGAAAAAATCCAGCAACGTTTGGCAGAGACCATTGTAGTGCTGCATAACACAGGTCAAAGCGCTGAAGTTCAGGCCGAAGACGATCCTTATGCAGCCTATCAGATCCCGGATGATTTGATGTGGTAACTTTAGTTCAGGTCAAACCCGGTCTTGAGCTTGATCTGGATGAGCTGGAATTCAGCTTTATCCGCGCTCAGGGCAGTGGCGGCCAACATGTCAATAAAGTATCGACGGCAGTGCAACTGCGTTTTGATATAGGCCGCAGCAGTTTACCGGAAGAGTTTAAACAAAAACTGCTGCAGTATCCGGATGACCGAATCAGTAAAAGTGGGGTCATTGTCATTAAAGCTCAGGCTCACCGTAGCCAGGATATGAATAAAGAGGATGCAGTAGCGAAATTACTGCAACTACTGCAATCCGCCAGTTTCGAAGCGAAAAAAAGACGCGCCACTAAACCCACTTTTGGTGCGCGCATGGATAGACTCAAAGAGAAAACGCAGCATAAAGAGCGCAAAAAATTGCGCGGCAAAGTAGGCTCTTTTGACTAATCAGAGGTTTCAGTAGTGTTCCGTATTTTTAGCTTTTTTACTTTCGTATTACTCAGCAGTGCTGTATTCGCTGACGGAGTTTGGAAAATCAGCAAAGGCCCTGAGCATTTTTATCTGGCAGGCTCCATTCATTTGCTCAGTACGGACGATTACCCTTTGCCGCCTGAATACCTCAAAGCGCTACACAACAGCGATAGCCTGGTGTTGGAAACCGATTTGGCACAGCTGTCAAGCCCTGCGGGGATACAGCAGATGATTGATTTAAACTCCTACCCTTCAGGCGAAAATCTGCTGCAACAACTATCAGAACCTCTGGCCAGGCAACTGGCCGACTATTGTAAAAAAAATAATATTCCGCTTGAGCAGATCACGCGTTTTAAACCCGCTTTTGCCGCAGTGATGCTGACGACCACTCAGCTTCAGGCTCAAGGGGCAACCGCCCCTGGAGTAGACGCCTACTTGCAGGATGAAGCGAAAAAAGCTGGAAAAAAAGTAACGGGGCTTGAAACTATGCAACAGCATCTGGCCGTGCTGACCGAACTGAATAACAGCGGTGCTGAAACCTTGATTAAAAGTACCATGGAAGATTTAACTGACAGCAGCGAAGACTTTGATGCAATGCGAAAAGCATGGCGCAGTGGTGATTTGCAACAACTTGAGCATTTGTATCTGGATGATTTAAAAAGTTATCCGGCCATCTACCAAAGCTTGATTGTAAAAAGAAACAATGCCTGGGTTAAACAATTAGTGCAGGCTCGTTATCAGACTCCGGTCTTTGTTGTGGTAGGCGCTTTGCATTTGGCGGGCAATGACGGCTTGATTAAGCAGCTTGCACAACAGGGATATCAGATCACAAAAGTACAAGGCAGCTTATGAAACATGCGCCTTATCAACTAAGCCCGGTAACGCCTGAGCAATCGGCTTATCTGCATAACTGGTTTGATTCACAACAGGAGCTGGATCAATGGGGCGGTGAAGGTTTTTCTTTTCCTATCCGCGCTTTACAATTTTTACAGCAATTGTATTTACCAGGAACTCAGAGTTATTGGCTTTATCAACACAGGCAGCGTGTCGCCTTTGGCCAACTCTGCGACCGTTTTGAATGCAACCATCTGGCCCGTTTATTAGTGCATCCGGACAACCGAGGTCAGGGCCATAGCAAAACCTTAATCAAAGGATTAATTGCACAAGGTTTACAGCAGCAACCACTACGGGACTTTTCGTTGTTTGTTTATCGTAAAAACCATATTGCAGTGCAGTGTTACCAGCAGTTAGGTTTTGTTGAAGCTGAACAACCAGGTGTGGCCGATCCCTTGTTGTTTTTTATGAAGTTAAGCCGTAAAGCAGCAAAACAACTGTTAAAGGATCATCAGGATGCCAATCTGGGTTGATGCAGACTCCTGCCCCAAAGTGTTAAAAGAGATGTTATTTAAGGCCGCTGAACGAAAACAGCAGCCTTTGTATCTGGTGGCTAACCACAGCTTGCAAATTCCTCGTAGCCCGTACATCAGAGCTGTGCAGGTAGAGCATGGTTTTGATGTGGCAGACCGCTATATTGAACAGCGTATCAGTTCCGGTGATTTGCTGATCAGCAATGATATTCCGCTGGCCGCAGCTGTTGTGGCCAAAGGCGCACTCTGCATTACCAGCAAAGGCCGCTTACTGACGCCAGATAATATTAGTGACCGGCTGACGATGCGCAATTTGCAGGAAGAGCTACGCAGCAGTGGTGTTCAGCTGTCCGGCCCAGCGCCTCTGGGTCCACAGGACAAGCAACAATTTGCCAATCAGCTGGATCAATGGCTCCAAAAGCAGACCAAAACCAGTTAATCGTGGTAAAGCCCCTGCCGGGCACTGATGCCTTTGACGGAGGTTTGAAAAGCCGGAGTGCGTTGCCATTTAGGCCGGATTGGCGTCAAAGGTAATACTCTCTTACGGGCAACCAGCAAATACGAAGCGCCAAAATAGCCCAGATAAGTCTCACACCACTGTTGCCAACGGCTATCTGGTTTATGTTTACCAAGCAAACTAGACCAAAAAAAACGTTGTTCATACATCACTTCAAAACCAAGTAAATGCAGCCAATCTTTAACCCGGGATGGCGTGAAAAAACGCCCGGCCCAAGGCAACTGCTGCTTCACACCAGGCCAGAGTTTCATCAGTCCGGCACTGCTTAGTGGATTATAACCACTTAACAATAGATAACCATCCGGCATCAGGACACGATGAGCTTCACGCACTATATGGTGTGGGTCTGGGTAAAACTCCAGACAATGCGATAACAATACCGCATCTATTGACTGTTCTAAAAAAGGCAATGCATCGGGCTCTGCGACCACTGAGGCCTGTTCAGCTTGTTCTGTTAAGTTAATTTGATGTTTGATAGCGCAGGCTGAAGTATCTAAGGCACAGCTTAAACTGCCCACTTTCAAGAGATGGTAGCCAAATATTTTCGGCCACCACTGGCTCAATTGCCCTTCTATGGCTTTGGCCATCAGTTCCCCTTGCGGCAATTGCTGCCACTGTTTGGGAACTACTGTACTGTGGTAACTTAACGCAGGTTTCATCCGGTACACTATACCTTATCAGAACGTTAGCCATGGGTATTCATTATGCAAGACATCACCGCCATAGCGGCTTTTAAGGATAACTATATTTGGTGCCTGCGCCAAGCGAAGTTGGCGCTGGTGGTCGATCCCGGTGACGCTGCAGTGGTGCAACAGCATTTACAGCAGCATCAATTACAGCTCGCTGTGATCCTGATCACCCACCATCATCCGGATCATACTGGAGGCATCCTGGCACTAAAACAACTCTGGCCGGATGCTGTAGTCTATGCACCGGCTTTAGAACAAAACAAAATCTCTTATGCAGACCATTGGTTAGAGGACAATGAACAACTTGAGCTGACTGATTTCAATTTAACTTTTCAGGTCATGCAACTTCCTGGTCACACTTTGGGTCATATCGCCTACTATTCAGCGCCCATTCTGTTTTGTGGTGATACGTTGTTTAACGCAGGTTGTGGTCGTTTGTTTGAAGGCACAGCAACTCAGATGTGGCAAAGTTTGTCACGTATTCTGGCCTTGCCTGATCAAACATTAATCTACGCCACACACGAATATACCCTGGCCAATCTGGAGTTCGCCCTTTGGGCAGATCCGGATAATCAAACATTGGCCAGCTATCAACATTGGTGTCAACAGCAACGAGCAAAGCAGCAACCTACGCTGCCTACTCCCCTTGCTGTGCAACGACAAATCAATCCCTTTTTAAGGACTGGAGATGTCGGGTTGCAACACCGCTGGCAACAACATAATGCCGTGGATCTGTTCACTGCATTACGATCCGCCAAAGATCGATTTTGATCCCTAACCTTGCTTTTGAAGGCTGAGCAGGTAACATAAGGCGGATTTTTTATTTTGGGAAAAGCGAATGCTGAAAAAATTATCTGTCGCGGTAGCGGCTGCACTGCTGGCCAGTTGTGCCGTTCCAACCCAACAGGATAAAACAGCAGGCTCTGCTGACGGGCAGTATGAAAGCAAAGATGCTCCTATTCAGGATAAAGCAGCGTCGGCTCAGCAAGTCGCCAATGCCTTGTTGAAACATAACTCACCGTTGCAACCCGACGCTAAGTTAGCTCAGTACGATAATTTGTGGCAACGTATTGCTGATCAAATGACATTAACAGTGCCGTACAATGACGATATAGAAAGCCAAAAGCGTTTTTTTATCCGCAATCAAAAGCTGCTGAAAACAGCCTCTGATAACGCAGCTCCTTTTTTATATCACATAGTCACTGAGCTGGAGCGGCGCAATATGCCGCTTGAATTAGCACTGCTGCCTATAGTCGAAAGTACTTATAATCCTAAAGCAGGTTCCTTTTCTGGTGTACTGGGAATTTGGCAATTTAGTTCAGGCACAGGGCGTAACTTTGGCTTGAAGCAAAACGCATGGTATGACGGACGCCGTGACGTGATTGAATCCAGCCGCGCAGCTATGGACTATTTGCAGTATCTGTACAGCAATGTAGAGCAGGACTGGCTCAGCGCTGTCGCCGCTTTTAACGCAGGCGAAGGCCGGGTTTTTAAAGCAATTGAACGTAATAAATACAGAGGAAAACCGACAGATTTCTGGTCTCTGCATTTGCCGAAACAAAATACCAGCTATATCCCCAAATTATTAGCTCTAGCGGAACTGCTGAAAAATGCAGAAAAGTACGCTATCCCTATGCCGATACTTGCCAACCAGCCACAAACTAAAGTGATTCCTATGAACAGGGGGCTGGATTTAAACAAAGCAGCAGACCTGTTAGGTATCAGTGTGGCCGAAATCAGACGACTGAATCCTGGCTTTAAAAGTACCACTGTGCCCAGCGCCAGTTACCAGCTGGTGGTACCTATCGATAGCCCTGACTCCATCGAGCAGCGCCTTGCCGCTTTACCTCAAGTAAAAGTAGCTCCTGTGGCTGCATCAGGCCGTTATAAGGTCAAGTCAGGCGATAGTTTAAGTAAAATTGCTGCAGCTCATAAAACGTCAGTCAAAGCGATACAGCAAGCGAATCAGTTAAGTAATAGCCAGTTAAAAATAGGTCAGCAACTTATTATTCCGGGTCTGTCTCAGATGGCGGAGACTACGAAAGTAGCTCGCTCAGACAAAGCAGCTCATCCCACGAGCTCTGGAGCTCAAAGCTACAGGGTCAAAAGTGGAGATAATTTATGGGAAATAGGCCAAAAACTCAAAGTCAGCACTGAACAACTGACGAAATGGAATAAGCTCACGGCCAAAACACAGCTCAAGCCCGGTCAGACCTTGACTTACTATACAAAACCCGTGGAAAAATCGGCGTCTGCAGCTAAAAGTATGACGTATGAAGTCAAATCAGGAGACTCGTTGGCCAGCATAGCCCAACGATTTAAAGTAAAAGTTGCTGATATTGTCAGATGGAATAATATTAAAGCAAATAAGTACTTACAACCTGGACAGCAATTGACTTTGTATCTGGCGAGTTGACAGACTAGGGTCGTAAATAGGGTTGAGGTGTTGCATGGTTAAATCTGGCCTGTCGTTAATCTTGTTGCTATGGGCTCCAGTATCCTGGGCCTATTTTACTCTGCCAGGGCATGGTCAGTTGGTGTTACTGGATGGCAGCAAACAAAGTCTGCACTTTGGCTTTGCTTTTACTCAGAAAAATGGCACCGAAGTATTTCAAGCCGGAGTTCAGGAAGTCGAAGTCGCTGAGTTACCGGATAAATATACCCTGGCTCTGGTTCTGCATCAGGAAGAACAAATTTGGGTGACGGATTGGCTCAATCAACCTTTGCAGGGCTTTGAATGGACCTTGGGTAAACACAGCTTTAAACTAACTAAAAACACCGATCCTAAATATAAAGAAAAGGCTCGTGGTGGTTATGTGCTGATGTTTGACAATACGGCCTATTTTTTTCATAAAAATATGGCGCAAATTAAATTTTACTTTACGAAAGACGGCGTCAGCGAAGTGCGGATTGAAGGTATGTATACCCCTGGCCGCTAGGCCCGCAATAGCTGAGGCTAATCCTCTTTTTGCAATTGCAAAGCTGGAACTATCCCCCACAACAGACACAGTGTGGGGGCCATCCAATGAAACCACCAGTGCCAATCCATAGTACGGCCCTGTGTGAGCAGATAGAAACTCAGTAGCACCTGAGTCAGCAACCCCAAAGTCCCTATATAAAATAGCACTGCATTGACAGGTTTTTTAGGCAGTTTCATCATACTACGCTCTCCCACTACATCGATAATCGCAGAGTAACAAAAACAGTCAAACGAGGCGACTTAAACTGCGTCCACTTGCTGCTCAGGAGCGGCTTTTTGAAAGGCTTCCAGCTGATTACAACGCTGATAAATGGCAGTGATCAGAGGATAATCCGTCATCTGTAATTGAAAACGTAAGGCGTTATAGACTTGTGGTACTAAACACAGATCCGCGACTGTCACTGTATCACCAAAACAATAACATCCTGCCGTTAACTGCAATCGTTTCTCCAGAGCAATAAAACCCACCGCCAGCCAGTGTTTTATCCACTGCATTTTTTGTGCTTCAGACAAAGCCAAAGGCCCTGTCAGGTACTGCAACACACGTAAGTTGTTCAAAGGGTGAATATCGCAGGCGATATCTAATGCAAAAGCCATCACTGCCGCTTTTTGCGCTGGTTCTTCCGGATACAAAGGCGCTTGCGGGTAACTGTCTTCCAGATACTGAATAATGGCCAAAGATTGATTCAGACTCAACTCACCTTCTTCAAGCGTAGGTACCAGTTCTGATGGATTAAGCAACTGATAACCAGCACTGTGTTGCTCTCCGCCATTATTAACCAGGTGGACAGGGCAATGCTCGACCTGCAGCCCTTTTAAATTCAGTGCAATACGCACTCTGTAGGCGGCGCTTGAGCGCCAGTAACCGTGTAATTTCATCATCTCAGTCCTTGTAACACAGATACAAAAAAGCCAGTCGTCCCATTCAGGTCAAACGACTGGCCTTATCAATCTACCCTCATTAAGCTCGGTATTTCACTACGTTTTGCTCTATAGCACCAAAGATGGATTGGCCGCTTTTATCCAGCATTTCAATCCGGATGCTGTCACCAAACTTCATAAAAGAAGTTTTAGGTGCGCCATCGCGGATAGTTTCAATCATACGGATTTCAGCGATACAGCTGTAACCTAAGCCCCCTTCATCAATAGAAGTGCCGTAGTCAGTGCCTTGTTTATTCGACACTGTGCCAGAACCAATCACAGCACCCGCACCTAAATTACGGGTTTTCGCCGCATGAGCCACTAACTGACCAAAATCAAAAGTCATATCGACACCGGCATTGGGTTTGCCAAACAGCTTACCGTTTAAATGCGAGACTAAAGGTAAATGTAATTTCGCATCCTGCCAGTCTGCGCCTAATTCATCCGGTGTCACAGCCACAGGGCTAAACGCAGACGCAGGTTTTGATTGAAAGAAACCAAAGCCTTTGGCCAGTTCATTTGGAATTAACCCCCGTAACGATACGTCGTTCACCAGCATCACCAGACGGATTTTATGCCGTGCCTCTTCTGCGCTGACCGCCATAGGCACGTCATCAGTGATCACGGCGACTTCGCTTTCAAAATCAATGCCATAGTCTTCGCTGACGACTTCAATCTGATCGCGTGGGCCAATAAAATCATCTGAGCCGCCCTGATACATCAAAGGATCAGTCCAGAAACTCGGCGGCATTTCCGAGTTACGGGCACGGCGTACCAGCTCAACATGATTAACATAAGCACTGCCATCGGCCCACTGATAAGCGCGTGGCAATGGGGATTCACACCGCGCTTGATCAAAAGCTTGTTCGCCCTGCACAGAACCACTGTTCAGCGCCTGATAGACTTCTGATAGCTGTGGCGCGGCCACAGACCAGTGATCCAGCGCCTGTTGCATAGTGGTTGCAATAGCAGGCACTGCCATACAACGGGTTAAATCACGGCTGACAACCACGAGCTGGCCATCACGCTGGCCATTTTTCAAACTTGCTAACTTCATTTTTAATCCTTACACACTGGCCGGTTTGATTTTCCAGCTATTCACATAGTCCGGGTTTTCAGTGGCTAAAGCGGCGTCCCCGACAAAAAGTGCATCGCGGGTGTCCAGCATCACGGCCACTTCATCGGTAAATTTCTTCTTGTACTCACGGCCCGCAGCAAAGGCTTTGGGATGAGGCCCATGGGTAAAGCCTGCAGGGTGGAAAGTCACCATGCCACGCTCAATATTGTCACGGCTGAAAAAATCACCAGCATGGTAAAACAGCACTTCGTCGTAATCGTCATTGTTATGATAAAACGGCACTTTTAATGCGCCCGGATCGCTTTCAATAGGGCGAGGTACAAAAGTACAGACCACAAAACGCTGTGCAACAAAAGTAGTATGAGCTGACGGCGGTAAGTGATACCTGTGGCTCATTAAAGGCCGGATATCCCGCCAGTTAATCCGCATCACCGCCAAATCACCGTGCCAGCCAATCGCATCCAGCGGATTGTAAGGGTACGTAATTTGCGACACCTCACCGTGACGTTTCACCTGTACCCGGCTTTGCTGCTCGCTGTACTGAGCTTTGAACGCTTCATCTATTTTTGGTGTGTCAATCATCGCCGCATCAAAAATGGCATGATTGCCAACCAGACCTTTTTCCGGTAACTGGAAAGAATCGTTGGTGGCTTCAATCATCAACAAAAACAATGGCTCTGTCACTTCTAAACGCCACATAGTGGAACGTGGGATCACCACATAATCACCATCACGCAAGCTTAAATGACCATAGTCACAAAAAAGCTCCGCCGCACCTTCGTGGACAAACAGCAGCTCGTCACCGTCGGCATTGCGCACCAGATAATCCATCGACTCTGTTAAACGCCAGGTACGCATTTTACAATGTGCATTGTGCAATAAAGTCGGCACTTGCCATGGCGATACGTTGTGATTTCCCGCTATGTCGTTAAAGTTATACAAACGTGGTTTTAACGGCCCTTCCCAGTCACTCCAGCCCGTTGGGGCGTGGGTATGATGGAAATGGGTGGCTGGGCCAAAAAAGCCACTACGACCCACTTCACGCTCATAGATGGCTCTGTCTGGAAAATCAGCATGAGCCTGACGGGAAACTTCACCTTCTTTTAGCGGAAAAGATGCCCATTTACGCATAATTAAATCACTCCACGGCGAATTTGATCTTCTTCAATGGATTCAAACAGAGCTTTAAAGTTGCCTTCGCCAAAACCTTCATTGCCTTTACGCTGGATGATTTCAAAGAATACTGGGCCAATCACAGTTTGGGTAAAGATCTGCAATAAAATACCGTCTTTCATCGGGGCACCGTCAATCAGAATACGCAGCTGTTTTAACTGTTCCAGATCTTCAGTATGCCCCTCTACACGGGCGTTCACACGCTCATAATAAGTATCAGGCGTTGGCATAAAATCCATACCACGTTGGCGCAGGGTTCGCACCGTCTCGTAAATATTATCTGTGGTCAGGGCGATATGCTGAATACCTTCGCCTTTGTATTCGCGGATAAATTCTTCAATTTGAGATTTATCATCCGAAGACTCGTTGATTGGAATACGAATTTTGCCACATGGCGCTGTCATCGCCTTAGACACTAAGCCCGTCAGCTTGCCTTCAATATCAAAATAACGGATTTCGCGGAAGTTACCTATACGCTCATAAAAACCAGCCCACACGGCCATATTGCCACGGCGGACGTTGTGCGTCAGGTGGTCAATGACTTCTAATCCAACCTGGTTTTTTGCCATTTCAGCTTGCCAGTTATCGTGGAATTTGAAATCCACGTCGTACACTGAGTTTTGGCCATAACGGTCAACAAAATACAGCAGGCTGCTGCCGATACCGTACACAGCAGGGATATTCAGCTCCATAGGGCCGACCTGATTCTGATACGGCTTAGCACCGTTAGCAATAGCATGTGTTAAGGCTTCAGCTGCGTCTTTCACGCGAAACGCCATAGCACAAACGCTTGGGCCGTGTTCTGCGGCAAACTGCTCAGCTTGGGAATTTGGCTGACCGTTCACAATAAAATTCACATCACCTTGTTTGTATAACCAGGCCTCTTTCGAGCGGTGTTTGGCGACTTCAGTAAAGCCCAATGATTTAAACAGCTGCTTCAGATCTGCAATACCCTGCTCTGTCGCTGCGGTGTATTCAACAAATTCAAAACCATCGGTGCCCAAAGGGTTAATAGGGTCAAACATAAAAGTCTCCAGACAAAAATAATGCAAGTTTGTGCTTATCTTGCGCTTGCCGGATAAAAAAGGAAGAGAGGCCTGAAGGATGACTAAAAGGCTAAAAAAGGTCTGTTTTGTACAAAAAACCTGACAAAAACATCATTTTGCTGAAATATGAAGCAAAAAGGCCCTAAAACGAGCTTTAAGGCCTTTGATTTGTAGAGCAAATCACACAATACGTATCTAAATTTTTACGCTCTTGCGGTTAATACCGTATTCGCGCAGTTTATTGGCGACAGCGGTGTGACTTAACCCTAGTTTTTTCGCCAATTGACGTGAACTTGGATAAGCCGGATAGAGCTTCCTGAGCAAATCAGCCTCAAAATTTCGCACCGCTTCATCCAAAGTACCGTCAAAGTCTTTTTCCAGATAACCAAAGTCACTGGTGTAGCTTGGCAGCTGCATATGCTCTTTGTCCAGCTCATAGCCTTCGAGCAAAGTGACGGCCCGGTACAAGGCATTTTCTAACTGGCGCACATTACCTGGCCAGGGGTAGTGCTGCAGGAAATTGGCACAGGAATCGGTTAATTTGGGGGCTTTGCGGCCTAAACGAGCAGCAAAACGGGCAATAAAAAACTCAGCCAAAGGCACAACATCCTGCTTACGCTCCCGCAATGGCGGTAAGTTTAGCGTCAGTACGTTAAGACGATAGAACAAGTCTTCACGAAATTTGCCTTCCTGCACCATAGTGGGTAAGTCTTTTTGCGTGGTACAAATCACCCGCACATCGACTTTGACTTCGTTTTCATCACCGACACGGCGGAAACTGCCATCCTGCAAAAAGCGAATAAGCTTAGTTTGCAGCTCACGCGACATCTCCCCGACTTCATCAAGGAAAACGGTGCCTTTATTGGCCTGCTCGAAAATACCTTTCTTGGCCTCACTGGCGCCAGGAAAAGCATTGGGACCATGACCAAAAAGCTCAGACTCAGCCACTAAATCCGGCATAGCAGCCACGTTGACTGCTAAAAAAGGTTTGCCTGTTCTGCTGCTGGCAGCATGACAAGCTCGGGCTAATACTTCTTTACCCGTGCCAGTTTCCCCCATAATCAAAATAGGGGCATCCAGCTGAGCCATTTTCTTGGCTTCACGCACCACTTTGCGCATTAAATTGCTGTGGGCATGTAAGTTATTAAAGCTTTCCTGATCGCCTTTTTTAAACACCACCATCTGCTCGCCTAACCGACTTTCAGATTTTAAGTTCAGTACAGCGCCAGCCAGAATATCTTTGCCAGAATCATCCGGTACCAGCACAGGCAATAAATCGGCGATAAAACGTTTGTTTTGGATCTCGACTCTGCGGGTTTGCGCCAGTACATCCTCACTTTCCAGCCAACGACTTAAGTTAAAACCTTTGACCATAGCAGTCAGGGATTGACCTTCAATAGCACTGCGCTCCATCGACAAAGCTTCAAGCGCCGCTTCGTTAATAATGGTGACATTAGCACGAGTATCTATTGCAATAATGCCATCAGGCAAAGTGCGTAATAAGGTGCTGAGCTCATTGTGTTCGCGCTCGGATGGCATAAAAGCTGTGGTTTTGACATCATCCACACCTGTAATGCGGCGGATTTTCGCCATCAGCTCCTGAAACTTCTCAAACTCGACCGTTGGGAAGGATACAAAAATCCGGCCAAGGGCTGGATCCACCTCGATACCGCGTAAATCCAACTGATAACTCACCAGGATATTTAACACTTCCTGGGTGATCCCCAGCCGGTCCTGGCAATGAATTTCTAACCTCATGATACAAAACCACCTTATGCTTTTGCTTGATTCCAATCATACGGTAAAGAGGTTCGGGCAGACCAGTATTATTTGTAAAGAAATATGCACAACCCCTTGGGATATGGGAGATATAGAAGTTATAGGATGCAATAAGGAAAAAGGCCTGCAGAAGCAGGCCATAAAGGTCGGTGTTAAGAAACTAACAAGGCATCCGTTTTAGCGGCGCAGATAAAATCGTTTTTATGCAGGCCTTTGATTGAGTGTGACCACCAGGTGACGGTTAACTTGCCCCACTCCAACAATAAAGCCGGGTGATGACCTTCATCTTCCGCTAACTGCGCTACCTTCTGATGGAACGCCCATGCCAGTTTAAAGTTCTTAAACTTAAACTCACGCTCCAATTGCAAAATGCCGTCACGTACTACTGGAGTCCAGTCCGGGATTTGGTGCATTAACACAGCTAATTCTTCATCCGACACCTTAGGTGCATCGGCACGGCAGGCTTCACATTTGGCTTGTTTTAATTCAGACATTTTCTCATTCTCTATAGTTGGCCGCTTTTAGCTGACCTTTTTTTCTTTAGGCGGAAATTTCGGTGCATGCAAACCCAAAGTCCGGGCTTGTTGTACCATCGCCATCAAATCCAACTGGGATACGTCAAATAAATCGTTAATCGAATTAATCATAAAATACACAGGCTGCATAATGTCGATACGGTAGGGGGTACGCAACACATCGACCACATCAAAGGTCTTACGCTCTGGCACGTCTGAGCCAATAGCATACTGAGTTTCACCAGGTGAGGATAAAATACCGCCGCCATAAATCCGTAAGCCGTCTTTGCTATTTAATAAGCCAAATTCGATAGTAAACCAGTACAAACGAGCCAGATAGACACGGTCTTCTTTGCTGGCGGCTAAGCCCAGTTTGCCATAGGTATGGGTAAATTCAGCAAAAGCCGGATGGGTCAGCATGGCGCAGTGACCAAATATTTCGTGGAACACATCAGGTTCCTGCAGGTAATCAAATTCTTCCCTGCTTCGAATAAAAGTGGCTACCGGGAATTCTTTATTGGCTAGCAGTTGGAAAAACCGATCAAAGCTGATCAAAGCCGGCACTTCTGTGACTTTCCAGCCTGTTGCTGGCTCTAATACTGCGTTAATTTCAGCAAGCTGCGGAATACGATCCAATGGCAGATTGAGTTTTTTCAGTCCATCCAGATATTCATCACAAGCCTTCCCTTCAATGCAAGACAACTGACGCTGCATTAATTCAGACCAGATTTGATTTTCTTCAGCAGACCAGTGAATAAAGCCATCTTGATCCGACTGGTGCGATACGTATTTACTAGATTTGCTCATAGAACCCTGTTGTTTTTCTTTATTCTACCCAACGTAATTGGTGATGCAGTGTGGCAACAGGTGTGTGAGCCCCCAGGAGCATAGCCATCCTATGTGACTGGGACGAGAACACGCACTTAACAATGCTGCAGCTTCAAGTACGAAGGGTAAACGGGCTTTGCCCTTTAGTTGCGGCCGATACTAGAGGATTGGACAACAGCTGTTAACCCATGCTCGAGTTGACGTTAACGTCAACTCTGTTGTTTTTGTAAAGCAATGGTTACATTAAACTATTGCGATCTGCTGGCGTTGCTGCATCAGCGTCAGTGCCTGCTTCAGGTCGGCAATAATATCTTCAACATGCTCAAGCCCTACCGAAATGCGAATTAAACCATCACTGATCCCTGCCATCTGCCGCTCCTCGGCAGTATAGGGACTATGAGTCATAGACGCTGGGTGCTGAATAAGTGACTCCGCATCGCCAAGGCTGACTGCAAGACTAAGTAATTTGCATTGGTTGATAAAATAACGACCATCATCCAGACTGCCATTCAGTTCAAAGGCCAACACGCCACCGGCAGCTTTCATTTGTTTGCCGATAAATTTATAACCCGGATGTGATTTTAAACCCGGATAATAGACCTGGCCTATGGCCGGATGAGCTTCAAGGAATTCCGCTACTTTTTGCGCATTCTGACAATGCCGTTCCATCCGCACCGACAAGGTTTTTAAACCACGGATAATCAGCCAGGCATCATGGGGGCTAATGGTGGCGCCCATATCTTTTAAGGTAGTCAGTTTTATCTGGGTAATGCGTTCAGTGCTGCCGACAATGATGCCTGCCACCACATCGCCGTGGCCGTTCAGGTACTTGGTCGCGCTATGTAAAATAAGGTCTATGCCGTAGTCGGCTGGTTTTTGCAGTAAAGGCGTCAGGAAGGTGTTGTCGATCACCGAAATCAGTTGGTGCTGTTTGGCAAACTGACCGATAAACTCTAAATCCAGCACAGTCAGAGTAGGGTTTATCGGCGTTTCGGCAAAAATCATTTGGGTGTTGGGTTTTAGTGCTTGTTTGATGGCGTTATGGTCCGTCATATCAACAAAACTGACCTCTATACCGTAGCGGGCAAACTGATGGTTAAACAACGCAAAACTACAGCCATAAATGGCTTTGCTGGCAATCAGGTGATCACCTTGCTGTAAAAAAGCCATAGTAGCCGCTGCCACAGCGCCCATACCTGTGGCTGTCGCAGCGGCATCTTCCATGCCTTCCAACGCCGCAACTTTTAGCTCCAGCTCACGTGTCGTTGGGTTGCCTAAACGGGTGTAGATATAACCAGGCTCTTCGCCGGCAAAACGGGCTGCGCCTTGTTCGGCGCTATCAAAGACAAAAGTGGAGGTCTGGTACAAAGGCGTGGCTAAAGCACCATGGGGGTTTAAACCAGTTTTTCCGGCATGGATACATACCGTATCGGGATGACTGTACTGCTGCTTACTCATAAAAACACCTGTTGTGACTACTGTTTTATTTTTTATGAGTTTTTTATACCGAGCAGGTCAGGTAGCGACAAGGCATATAGACATCTGACGGTCTGAAGCAGCACCGTCAGTTTGGCTAGAAACGACAAGAGATGTAGCGTTAAGTTGACAAAGATTCCGTCTTCCCCAATAAACGCCGTACTAAGGCTTTGCTTAAATCCAACAAACTTAGTTTCTTGTTTTGCGCCAATGGTAAAGGGCGTAGCAGTTGCTGTGCAGCTAAACCTAAACGGGCCACCAGCATACCGGCTATTAAGCCTTGCCCTGCACGCATTGATAATTTGCTGGTCAGCTCAGCCCCCAGCATATCGGAACCCAGATCCAGCGCCAGCTCTGAACTTCCCGCCCATAACAAAGCAGCAAATAGCCGTTTTATTAAAAGCAGACTGCGGAGTTGCCCGAAAGAGGCACCATAAGTTTCAGCCATTTGGCGTAATAATTTGCTGGTGCGCCACATCACCAGCAGCATATCGGCCAGAGCAAAAGGGCTGACCGCCACAGCAATAGCGGCATCAGCCGAAGCCTGATGAATTTGTTGACGCACTTTTGCATCGGCTTTACTCAGTACAGTAATTTCAAACAGCTCCAACAGTTCCTGATCGCTGTGTTCTGCTTGTTTTTGAGCTTTCCAGCCCTCCACATCCTGTTTTGTAGATTCAGGTAATACGGCAGCAATATCCAGACAGAGCTGTTGTGCTTCACCGTATTGGATACTGGCATGAATACGCTGATGAGCTTGCTGCCAGCTGCGGGTTTTGGCTAAACGTCGCCATAAGCGCCATTCCCGTGTCAGCAATAAGCTGCCTAACGTTAATAAAGCGGCGCAAAATAAGGCTTCCAGTACAGTGCTTATACCTGGCGCTATAAAAGCCTGTTGAATAGTTGTCACAGCACTGTACAAAGCCACAACCACTAACAGCACCACACTACTGATCCCAGCCCACATCAGCCCCGACACTCTCTTGCGTTTTGGTGGTTCTGGTTCAACCTGTGGTTCAACCACAAAATCTGCCTGCTCAAACTGCACAGCCTTTGCCATAGGCAGTTCTGAAACTGCATCCGAGCCAATAAAATCGGCCTCTTTAAAGCGTTTTGCTTGTTTTAAATCTGTCATGTCAGTTTATCTCCTAACAGGTACTCCAGCAGATGATCCAGACGGATATGTTGCAGTACTTGCTGTTTAGGCCATGGCAAAGGCGCCAGGGACTGAAATTCAAAATGATGTTCGGTAAATAGCTGATGATCCGGCCAGTAGCGCGGCACATCACCCGGATAATAGGTCAGTGCTTCTCCTGTTGTTGCGCTAAAACCTCGTAAACACGCTTGCTGCAAACCGTTTTGTTTCACAAAACCTGCTTCGCTGGCTTTAATAGCCGCTATCGCCATCACCTCGTAAGGGCAGAGTTGAAACTTTACACTCTGCAGATGCTGCAACAAGAGCTGCTGCAATAGCAACGTCAGTGCCTGATGTTGATCCGGCGTAACATGGTCGGCTTTACTAACAGCAAATAACACCTTACTGATCCGAGGTTTGAAAATACGCCGCAGCCAGTGCTCCGGGCCGTAATCAAAGCTTTGTAAAATCAACAACAAACTTTGTTTCAACTCTAAAAGTGCCGACTCACCTGCATTCAATGCGCCCAAAATATCAACCAGCACCACCTGACGGTCTAAACCTGAAAAGTACTGGCGGTAAAAAGGCTCAATCACCTGAGTTTGATAACTGGCAAAATGCTTTTGCATTAAGTCCACCAAAGCACCACCTTGTGCCAGTTGTTCTGGCAGCAAAGGCAGCAGTTGCAGTAAAGGCGTACCTTCAAATTCACCAGGCACCAGTAATCGGCCAGGCTGATTTAAATAAGCACCTGCGACTTCACGGAATTGCTGCAACAAGGTACTGTATTCACCGCATAACTCCTGCACAGAAAGTACCGAAGCATCATTCAAATCAATAGTTCGCAGTTTCTGCTTAAAACTCTCTGCAGTAGCCGCTCTGTGGGGTTGCGCAAACAGCAACCAGCTTTGCTCACACCACTGCTGGTAACTTTGTTGCAGCATAGGCAAATCCAGCAGCCACTCCCCCGGATAATCCACCAGCACCAGTTCGGTCTCCTGATAATCCTGAAAACGGGCGCGCAAGCTTGATTCGCTCTGATAACGCAACGCTAAGGTCAGTTGACTCCAGCCAACAGTAGACGGAGGCCAGCAGGCAGGTTGTTGCTGCAGGTAACTTAAGTTTTTTTCAAAAGCAAAACGTGGCAGTTGCGGCAACTGATTATCATCAATCCGGGCGCCTAACCAACGGTTTTGCATCACGGAAAAAAATGGTAGATGAGAAGAGTGACTCTGGGTCAACTGGTGCACTATCGCAGTCAAGAGCGCAGTTTTTCCTGCGCCGCTTAAGCCAGTTACGCCCAGTCTGAGCTGACGGTGAAAGGTGCGCTTCGTCAGTTGTTCTGAATGCCAGCGCGCCTTTTTTAACCAATCCATGCAGTGATCCTATATGGCGTCTATTCGACGGGTCGACAAACTTATTCCCTGCTTTAACTATAACTTGCTGATTTCTCTGTTCAGTTGAAACTTGGCAGAGGTGACATGAGTTTCCATGTCGCGTAAGCGTAATTCCAGACTGTTAAACTGATTCATCAGGTGGTGTAAAGCCGATTTAGGTGCTTCACCCCGTTGCCATACCCTGGTTTTTACTTCCACAGGGCGCTCATCGTAAGAAGGTTCGGTCAGGCCTTTTTTCGCTTCATGCACTGATTTCTTTTCCAGAATAAACCAGGCAGCGACGTATAAAACAGGTAACAAACCACCTAAACCTAACAACACCGAAGTGACCACAATCAAGCGCACTAACCACACTTCCCAGCCGAAGTAGTCTGCAATACCTGCACAGACCCCGGCCAGTTTGCCGTTGCGGTCATCCCGCAACAGCTCTTTGCGTATTTTAGTCATGTTTCTCTCTCCACTTCGGTGATTCCGCATCTAAAATCGCTTCCAGCGTTTTGATGCGGTCCGCCATTTTCTCGGCGCGATGAGACAACTCATTCAGTTGAGCCAGTTCACTGTCCCCCAAACCTTCACCAATTTTGTTTTTGCTTCTGTAGTGCATAAACACCCACAGTGGCGCTACAAAAATCATGAACAGGATGAACGGTATACCAATGACCTCACTAATTTCCATTTTTAGCTCCTACAACGCCTGATAATCAGGCGTTATCTTTTTTAGACATTTTAGCTTTTAATTCAGCCAGTTCGTTATCGATTTTGTCAGATGATGCCAGTTCTGCAAACTCATCTTTTAAGGTCTTTTTGCCTAAATCGTAGGATTCAACCTGAGCTTCCAGCGAATCGATTTTTTGTTCATAACGTTCAAACTTGTACATGGCATCGTTTAAACGAGTGCTGTCTAAGGTACGTTTTACATCCAAACGGGAGGATACCGTTTTCTGACGCATCAGCATGGCTTTCTGACGGGCTTTGGCATCAGCCAACTTATCCTGCAGCTGACCCACTTCATCCTGTAATTTGCTGACATGTTCATCTAAATGAGTGATGTCAGCCGCTACAGCTGCAGCCTGGTCGGCTGCTTTCTGACGTTCAATCAGTGCAGCACGAGCTAAGTCTTCACGTTCTTTGCTTAAAGCCAGTTCAGCTTTCGCCTGCCAGTCGGCTACTTCAGCTTCTAATTTAGCCACGACACGTTGCAGTTCTTTTTTCTCTGCGATGGTTTTGGCTGAGGTAGAACGCACTTCAACCAGTGTGTCTTCCATTTCCTGAATAATCAGGCGGACCATTTTTTCCGGATCTTCTGCTTTATCTAATAAAGCATTGATGTTGGAGTTCACGATATCTGAAAAGCGAGAGAAGATACCCATAATGTTTTACCTCTAAATGACTTGTTGGATTCGCTATTATCTATTCAGTTTTCTTGCCAACTTGCCAAAACAACTTAACCTATTGTTTTATATTAATTTTATTTATATCACAAAAAGACTATGCCAAGCTCATGTTATGAAATACACTACTTATTAGTTAATTTCACCACTTCGTGAACCCAGATGAGCAGAAGTTTTCAGCAAGACAATTTAATAGGCCAGTCCAACAGCTTTTTAAACGTATTGGATCAGGTTTCGCAAATCGCACCTTTGCATAAACCTGTGTTGATCATCGGAGAAAGAGGCACAGGTAAAGAGCTGATTGCTGCCCGCCTACATTACCTGTCCCAGCGCTGGGATCAAAACTATTTAACGCTCAACTGTGCGGCTCTGAACGAAAACCTGCTGGAAAGTGAACTGTTTGGCCATGAAGCTGGGGCTTTTACTGGTGCAGCCAAACGCCATGAAGGCCGCTTTGAACGGGCCAACGGCGGCACCTTATTTCTGGATGAATTGGCGAACACTCCTGCTATGGTGCAGGAGAAGTTACTGCGTGTTATTGAATATGGCGAGTTTGAACGAGTCGGTGGCAGTCGCTCAGTGAAAGTGGATGTGCGTTTAATTTGCGCGACCAATGAAGACTTACCTTCGATGGCTGAACAGGGTGAATTTCGTGCCGACTTACTGGACCGGCTAGCCTTTGATGTGATCACCTTGCCCCCGATGCGGGAAAGACAAGAAGATATTCTGGTATTGGCCGAGCATTTTGCCGTTAATATGGCGCGGGAGCTGGGGTTTGAGCTTTTTAGTGGTTTCAGCGAAAAAGCCAAACGTGCCCTGCTGGAGTACGATTGGCCAGGTAATGTGCGTGAACTGAAAAACGTGGTGGAGCGCAGTGTCTATCGCACCAATAATCCTTACGTACCGGTGCATCATATTCAGCTTGACCCTTTTGAATCACCATTTCGGCCCAGAACCCGGGTTCGTACTTTAGATCGCAGACCACAACCAGACAAAGCAGTGGTAGCATCCAAAGAGCAAAGCAGCGATAATTCGCCCGCTTTAGCAAAGACGACATCAGCTTTTGATTTTAATCAGGTGCAGGATTTTAAAATCCTATCTGAACACTTTGAAATGGACTTAATCAAACAAGCCCTTGCTGCGAATCAGTTTAACCAGAAGAAAACCGCTGAAGCATTGAATCTGACCTATCATCAGTTACGTGGTTATATGAAAAAGTACAAACTGCTGGACAGCCAACAATGATCAAAGCCTTACTGAGCCTGATGGTTCCCTGCGGCTCACTCTTAATACTCAGCGCCTGCCAGCCTGATATCCCGGAAACTATTCAGCAAGGTATGGTGTACTGCGCCGAAGGCTCTCCTGAAAGCTTCAACCCACAGCGGGTTACCTCTGGTACTACTATTGATGCGATTAGTCAGCAATTATATGACCGACTGCTGGATATTGACCCTGCGACAGGCGAATTGTTGCCCGCACTTGCCACTGCATGGCACTTAAGTGAGGATGGTAAAACCTACTGGTTTACCTTACGCTCTGATGTGCAATTCCACCACACTGCGTTTTTTTCTCCAGGCAGAACCTTAAACGCCGACGATGTAACTTTTACTTTTAACCGTATTTTGCAAACCGAACATCCGTACCATCAGGTCGGCGGAGCAAATTATCCGTATTTTCAGAGTGTTGGCTGGGATTCTTTGGTCAAAGCCGTAGTGGCAGAAAACAGCACAACAGTGCGCTTTGAACTGGCTCGTCCTGACAGCTCATTTTTATCCAATCTGGCGACTGATTTTGCTGCCGTTTTATCTGCCGAATACGCCAAACAATTACTGCAACAAGGCAAACCTGAACTGCTGGATCAAAGACCCATAGGCACAGGA
This sequence comes from Rheinheimera tangshanensis, assembly GCF_014645135.1. GTDB lineage: Bacteria > Pseudomonadota > Gammaproteobacteria > Enterobacterales > Alteromonadaceae > Pararheinheimera > Pararheinheimera tangshanensis. Next base: position 143,568 of record NZ_BMLH01000003.1, on the reverse strand, counting down.
CCTTTTTTCTTTAAAGAGTATAAAAAGGATCAGTTTATTCGTTATTACCGCCACCCAGAATACTGGCGCGGTAAAACAGAGCTCACTCAGCTGGTCTTTGATTTGGTACCTGACAATGCCAAACGTATGGCCAAATTATTAACTCATGAATGTGATGTGGTGGCTTATCCACGTAATGCTGAACTGAAACTCATCACCGAACGGCCTGATGTCGAAGTACAAAGCCAAACCAGTATGAACGTGGGCTTTTGGGCTTTTAATACCAAAAAAGCGCCTTTTGATAATGTGCTGGTACGAAAAGCTCTGGCTTATGCCATTAATAAAGATGCGATTTTAGAAGCCGTTTATTTTGGTTATGCGGATAAAGCGAAAACTATACTGCCCCCGACCTCCTGGGCTTTTTACCATGACTTGCCTGAACAGCAGTATGACCCGGTCAAAGCCAAAGAGTTGTTGGCTCAGGCTGGCTTTGCCAATGGTTTTCGTATGGATATCTGGGCTATGCCAGTGCAACGTTTATACAATCCGAATGCGTTAAAAATGGCAGAACTGATGCAGGCAGATTTAGCAAAAATTGGGGTAAGGGCCAGCATAGTGTCGTTTGAGTGGAATAGCTTCAGACGTAAACTCTCTGAATTTGAACATGATTCAGTATTGATTGGCTGGTCAGCTGATAATGCAGATCCTGATAATTTCTTCCGTCCTTTATTAAGTTGCAGTGCAGCAGAGTCTGGTAGCAACAGAGCCAACTGGTGTGATCCTAATTTTGACAACCTGATTAATCAGGCACTGTTAACCGCTGATGTAAAACAAAGGCGCAGTTTTTATTTAACAGCTCAGCTTTATCTGGATGAACAAATGCCTTTAGTCAGCATTGCTCACTCCAAACGATTTCAGGCCAAAAGCATCAACGTAACTGGAGTGACCATTAACCCGTATGGTGGTATTTCGATGGCTCGGGCGAGAAAATCCTTATGATGCTGCATTATTTTTTACGCCGTGCTTTTTTAATAGGCTTTGTATTTGTTGCCCTGACAGTATTAGCCTTTAGTTTAAGTTACCTGTTCCCCGGCGATGTGCTCACCAACGTATCAGGACTCAGCAGTATTCAACCTGAACAGCAGCAAAACCTAATTCAGTATTACGCTTTAGATCAGTCACTGCTTCAACAGTACATCGCTTATCTAAACCGCATATTAGATGGTGAATGGGGCTTGTCATTCTCTAGCCAACAACCTGTTTTATCTGAAATTATCGCTGTATTTCCGGCCACATTAGAACTGGCAAGTTATGCACTGCTCCTCTCTTTTGTCTTAGGTATTCCTTTAGGTTTATTTGCTGCCGTTAAAGCCGATAGCTTTTTGGGTAAGCTGATTTCCGCTATCACACTGGTCGCGTATTCCATTCCTATTTTTTGGTGGGCGCTGCTACTGATTATGTTGTTTTCGCTGACACTTGGTGTGTTGCCAACGGCCGGGCGTATCAATGTGTTGTTCGATATCCCAACTACTACAGGTTTTATGTTGCCGGATATCTGGTTATCCGATATCGCTTATAAAGCTGAAGCCACTCAGGACGCTTTACGACATTTACTGCTACCTGCCGTAGTGCTGGCTACTTATCCAACCACAGTAATGATCCGTTTTACCCGCGACTCTATGCTGGCTGTGCTGGAGCAAAGCTACATTAAAACAGCACGAGCTAAAGGCTTAAGCCGGGCTCAGGTGTTGTATCACCATGGGTTACGTAACGCGCTTTTGCCGGTGATCCGACAAATTGGTCTGCAGTTCAGCACCCTGATCACCCTTGCAATGATCACCGAAGTGATTTTCTCCTGGCCCGGTATAGGTCAATGGCTACTGGACAGTATCTATCAGCGCAATTATCCGGCTATTCAAGGCGGCTTACTGGTCGTATCCTGCTTAGTGATCGTCGTGAACATGCTGACTGAAATCCTGCATACCTTGTTTAACCCACTGGCCAGGAAAGCATAATGAAAAAATTCCGGCTGTATTTTGAGGAACAGAACCGCGGGCCTTTGACCCAGCTGTGGCAGCAGTTTCAACGCCAGCATGCTGCCGTTTTGGGTTTGGTGATGTTTTCGTTTTTTTTGTTGTTGACTATCTTTGCCCCCTTGCTCACCCCTCACAATCCGTACTTACAAAACCCGGATCTGCTGTTACTGGCGCCGTCCTGGAGCGATCAGGGGTTAGTGCAATACCCTTTTGGTACCGATGATTTAGGCCGGGATCTCATGTCGCGTCTGATGAAAGGCGCGACTTACACCTTTGGTATAGCACTGGTTACAGTGATTGGCTCTTTGCTGATGGGTCTGGCACTGGGTGCTATGGCGGGCATGAGCAAAGGCGTTAAATCCAGTATTTTTAACCATGTGCTGGATTTGGCGTTAACTATCCCCTCCCTGCTGCTGGCTATTATTATAGTGGCCGTATTGGGCCCGGGGCTGTGGAATACCACCTGGGCTATTATGCTGGCGCTGTTACCGCAATTTGTGCACGGTATTCGTAATGCGATACAAGATACGTTAAAACAGGATTATGTCGCTGCTTACCGGCTGGACGGCGCGTCAAACTGGCAAGTGTTACGTTACGCAGTGTTGCCTAATATCTGGGAGCATTTAACTGTAATGGCGACCATGGCACTTTCGACCGCTATTCTGGATATCGCAGCTTTGGGCTTTTTAGGCTTAGGTGCTCAGGCTCCAACCTCTGAGTGGGGGGTGATGATAGCTGACGCGCTGGACTTAATTTATCTGGCCCCCTGGGCCATAGCGCTGCCGGGTATTCTGGTGTTTGCGTCTGTTTTATCGGTGAATCTGGTGGGTGATGGCTTGCGCACAGCAATGAAAAAGCGGCGGGAGAACTGATGATTCTGCTCGATATTAAAAATATGACGATAGAGCTGGAGACGCCGGAAGGCCTTATTCGCGCAGTGGATAGGATCAATCTGACTATACGAGAGGGCGAGATCCGTGGCTTAGTCGGTGAATCCGGTTCAGGCAAGAGTTTAATCGCCAAAGCTATAGTGGGTGTACTGAATAAAAGATGGCATATCACAGCTGATCGTTTTAGTTGGGCTGGCCAGGATTTATTGCGTTTGTCCTATGAGGAACAGCGCAAAATTATCGGCCGCGATATTGCGATGATTTATCAGGAACCCAGCCGCAGCATGGACCCAACAGCCCCAATTCTGGAGCAGCTGATAGAGTCTATCCCGGATTCAGAGCTGGAAAGCAGCTGGTGGGGCCGGCCTTTTGAACGGCGGAAAAAAGCCATAGCTTTGCTGCATAAAGTGGGGATCCGCGACCATCAGGCGATTTTCAACTCATACCCTTATCAGTTGCCTGAAGGGGTGTGTCAAAAGATCATGATCGCCATGGCCATAGCGAAAAAACCCAAACTATTGATCGCAGACGAGCCAACGACAGCCTTAGAAAGTACTACTCAGGCGCAATTATTCCGCTTACTGGCCAGCTTTAATCAGCTCAAAGGCATGTCTATTCTATTAATCAGCCATGAACTGGAAACTGTAGCGCGCAATACTCAAACCTTGAGTGTGCTTTATTGTGGTCAGTTGGTGGAAGCTGGAGAAACGGCCACTATTCTTAAATCGCCGTTACATCCTTATACCGATGCATTAATCAAAAGTGTGCCCGAATTTCAGCCGGAGCTTATCAGTAAACAACCTTTGTATGCCTTACATGGCAGTATTCCTACGTTGCAGCACTTGCCTATAGGCTGTCGTTTAGGCCCACGTTGCCCTAATGCCCGCAAAGAATGTGTCAAAACGCCTGTGCTGGAGCGTTTGCAAAATCATTATTTCAGTTGCCATTTTCCGCTGCAGGGTAAAAAGTTATGACCACCCCTTTACTGGAAATCCGCCAGCTATATAAAAGTTATCAGAAAGCCCAGGGCATTTTTGGCCGTAAAACCATTCAGGCTCTGTCAGATATCAGTTTCAGTCTTTACCCTGGGCAAACCCTGGCTATTGTCGGTGAAACCGGCTCAGGCAAAAGTACACTGGCAAAATTACTGGTGGGGATAGAAAAACCAGACAGTGGTGAGATCCTGCTCGAGGGGCAGGCTGTCACCATCAGTGACTATAAAAAATACAATCACGTCATTCGTTACATCTTTCAGGACCCTGCCCGTTCGCTGAACCCTCATCAGAAAGTCGGACAAATGCTGGACGATGTCTTGCGATACAGCACGCAACTGAATGAAGAACAACGTCAGGATAAGATCCATCAAACCTTGCAACAATTGGGCTTAATGGAAGAACACGCAGACTATTACCCCCATATGTTCTCTGGCGGTCAATTACAGCGCGTAGCGCTCGCCAGAGCCCTTATTATGGATCCTAAGCTATTGATACTGGATGAAGCTTTAACAGCGTTAGACCCATCACTACGAGCTCAGATCGTAAACTTATTGCTGGAGCTACAAAAGAGCACGGGATTATCCTATTTATTGATCACTAACCACCTGCGTCTGGTACGGCATATCAGTGACCACATGCTCGTGTTACATCAGGGCAAAGCGCTGGATTATGGCCAAACCAACGAAGTATTCAGCAACCCGCAACATGACTACAGCAGGAAGTTGATTAAAAGCGCGCAAAGCTAAGAGCTGCAGTGCGCCTAAAAGCGAACATAAAAAAACCAACCTTGCGGTTGGTTTTTTTATGTTCGGGCTAACTACGACTGAGATTATTCGTCAACTGTCGCAGCTGGCAGTGAGCGGGTAATTTCGGCATTAGCTTTTAATGCGGCCAATAAAACACCAAAACTACTTTGCGCTTTCTGATCAGCAAACTGTTGTAACTGCTCAACCGGAGGCTTGGTTGTGACTTCAGTATCAGTCACTTTTGTCACTGCAACCAAAGCAGCATCACCACTGGCCAGATTTAACATAGCGACAGTCGTAGGCTGGCCTTCTGTAGGTTTGGCCAGTTCAAAGGCTTTAGTACGGATATCCGAATCAATATCACCACCAAAACGAGTGACAGCAGCTTTGCTTTCCAACGTCAGCTTCGCAGCGGCAACCACGTCAGCCAAAGGCTTACCTGCAACTACTTCCGCTAACATAGCTTCAGCTTTAGCCTTAGCCAGCTCAGAACTTTCGCTTGCAATAACAGCAGATTTCACTTGCTCTTTGACTTCTTCAAACTTCTTCGTGGTTTCAGGCTGATGTGCATTTACCCGCACCACTACAACATGCTGTGGAGCTACTTCAATCACGTCACTGTTTACACCAGCATTGATAAAGTCTTCAGAGAATAGAGTTTCCAGCACTTTAGGTGCTGTTAGTTCAGCGGGTGCATTTGCGCGACTGAAGGCTGGCACAGAGACCACTTTCGCACCTACAGCATCTGCCGCTTCTTGCAGGCTGTCTGCGATTTCAAAACTCTTTTCACCTAACAACTGCTGCAGTTCAGTAAATTTCTCAGCCGCTTTTTCTTCTTTCACTGTTGCCAGAATTTGCTCTTTGACATCAGCAAAAGCTTTAGTGGAACCCGGCTGAACTTCGGTCAGTTTGATGATGTGGTAACCAAACTCGGTTTTCACGACAGGACTGATGTCGCCAGCTTTAGTCAGAGCATAAGCTGCTTTTTCAAACTCAGCATCCATCACGCCTTTTTCGATAAAGTCTAAATCACCGCCTTTTTCTGCAGAAAAAGTATCAGCAGATTCTTTTTTCGCCAGTTCAGCAAAATCAGCACCTTGCTGTAATTGTGTCGCTATAGCTTCTGCCTTAGCTTTGATTTCTGCATTCTCGTCAGCAGACTCTAACAGGATATGTGACACACGACGACGCTCTTCAGTCTGGTAACGCGCCTGATTGGCATCGTAATAAGCTTGCAGATCAGCATCAGCCACAACCACTGATTTCGCAATGTCAGCAGCAGTTAACTCAACATAGTCGGCTGACACAGTTTCTGGCGATACGAACTGATTGATGTTGCTTTGGTAATAGTCCTGCAACAGCTGATCATTCATTTGAACAGCAGAAGCAAAATCAGCGGCTTTTAACACAGCGTACTGAATATCGCGGCTTTGTTGTTGCAACTTAGACAGCAACTGCATTTCAGACACTGTTGCAAATTCTGAACCTGCTAAACCAACCACCAGCTGGTTGGCTGACATTTGCGCTCGCAAATAATCACGGAACTGGTTTGGCTCATAGCCGTTTTGACGCAGCAGCGCTATGTAACGGTCGTTGTTAAACACACCGTCTACCTGAAACTCAGGCATAGCACGGATAGTGTCACGCAATACATCATCGCTGACCATTAAATCTAACTGTGTGACAAGCTGACGCTGCAGTTGTTCGTCAATCAGTTTTTCCAGCACAGAACTGCGGAAATTATTCATATAGTTGCTGTCAGCTGACAACATACCAAACATCTCACCAAACTGCTGCTGCATTCTGGCTCTTTCATTTTGGTAAGCGGTGTCGAACTGAACTTTGGTTATTTCATCGCCGTTGACTGTGGCAACAGGTACTTCGCTGGTGTTGCCAAGATAACTGCCAACCCCGGCTAAAGCGAACGTCAGGATCACAAAACCAAGAATGACCTTGGCGATCATGCCCTGCGAACCATCTCTGATCTTTTCTAACATTGTATCTACGTCTCTTTTGGCAACTTTTGGTTGTCTTAAAAAAAAAGCGCATCTTAGCAGATACGCCTTTTTCATAAAAGCTGTGGCAGCGTCAGGCTTAATGCGTTTTGCTTTTCTCTGCCCGTATCACTTGGACCCGGCAGAACCATCAGCTTCATAGGCCTGGCTGGTCAGCCAGGCGTTCAGCTTAGTTTACGCTGTCTTTCAGCGCTTTACCTGGCTTGAACGAAGGAATTTTCGCAGAAGCGATTTGGATAGTTTCGCCAGTTTGTGGATTACGGCCTGAACGTGCAGCGCGCTCGCGAACTGCAAATGTACCAAAACCAACTAAGGCTACTGAATCGCCTTCCTTAAGAGCCTCAGTAACAGCGTCGATGAACGCGTCCAGAGAACGACCAGCTGCCGCTTTAGAAATGTCTGCACCAGCAGCGATTTTGTCGATAAGTTGAGACTTGTTCACAATATCATCCCCTTCAATTGTTATTATTTTCAACAACTACAGTAATTTACTTTGTCGTAGTAGCGTGTTTGTTATATCAAGCCTGATGTGGGCTTGCAAGCACAAAACGACGCTCTACAAAAATTTCTGTTAGGCCACAACCCTTGCAGGACAAGGGCTGCGTCGAAACTGCCCATAACTTAACACAGCCAGAGCAATTGAAAAGCCCCTAAGCCGGATTTTTTACGCTTTTTTTGCTTTTTGTTGGATTTTTTTCCACTTCAAGCACTGACATGCCGGTTGGCGGCTCTTGCAGAGCCAATTCCAGCACTTCGTCAATCCATTTTACCGCACGAATTTCGATATCGCCTTTGACGTTATCCGGAATATCTTTTAAGTCCCGAACGTTGTCATGCGGTATTAAAACCCGTTTGATGCCACCGCGGTGTGCAGCAAGCAGCTTCTCTTTCAGGCCACCTATCGGCAGAACTTCGCCACGTAAGGTAATTTCACCTGTCATGGCGACATCGGCCCGCACCGGGTTGCCTGTTAAGCTCGATACCAAAGCAGTCACCATAGCAATACCTGCGCTTGGACCATCTTTTGGAGTCGCCCCTTCTGGCACGTGCACGTGAATATCACGTTTCTCATAGAAGTCTTCGTTAATACGCAGCTTCTCAGCACGGCTTCGAACTACGGTCATGGCGGCCTGGATCGACTCTTTCATCACATCGCCTAAAGAGCCTGTGTACGTCAGTTTGCCTTTACCTACCACAGCAGCAGCTTCAATCGTCAGCAAGTCACCGCCGACAGAAGTCCAGGCTAAGCCAGTCACCTGACCGATACGGTTACTGTCTTCGGCTTTACCATAGTCATGACGCTGCACACCTAAGAAATCCTCCAGATTGTCCTGGTTGATCACCACTTTCTTCAGGTTTTTGTCCAGCAGAATGTTTTTCACTGCTTTGCGGCATAACTTGGAAATTTCACGCTCTAAGCTACGCACACCAGCTTCACGGGTGTAATAGCGGATAATGCCGATAATTGCGCTGTCTTCAATCTCAATTTCGTGAGGTTTTAAACCGTTGCGTTCAATCTGTTTGTTGATCAAATGCTGCTTGGAAATATTCAGCTTCTCATCTTCGGTGTAACCCGCTAGACGAATCACTTCCATCCGGTCCAGCAAGGCTGCCGGAATATTTAAGCTGTTCGATGTGGCAAAAAACATCACGTCGGATAAGTCGTAATCCACTTCCAGATAGTGGTCCGAGAAGGCGGTATTTTGCTCTGGATCTAACACCTCAAGCAAAGCTGCAGCCGGATCACCACGGAAATCAGAGGCCATTTTGTCAATTTCATCCAGCAGGAACAGCGGGTTGCGTACGCCAACCTTAGCCATTTTCTGAATGATTTTGCCCGGCATAGAGCCAATGTAGGTGCGTCTGTGACCACGGATTTCCGCTTCATCACGCACGCCACCTAAAGCCATACGCACATATTTACGGCCTGTTGCTTTAGCAACAGACTGACCCAGTGAAGTTTTACCTACGCCTGGCGGTCCGACTAAACATAAAATCGGGCCTTTTAATTTGTTGACACGCTGCTGCACGGCCAGATATTCCAGAATGCGTTCTTTGACTTTATCCAGACCATAGTGGTCCGAGTCCAAAATACGTTCTGCGCCTGCCAGGTCTTTTTTCACCTTGCTGCGCTTTTTCCACGGCACATTAGTCAGCCAGTCGATATAGCTGCGCACTACTGTGGCTTCAGCCGACATAGGCGACATCATTTTTAACTTTTGCAGTTCAGCCGTCGCTTTAGTGCGGGCTTCTTCCGGCATTTGCGCCTGTTCGATTTTCTTCGACAGAGTTTCGAACTCATCCGGTGTATCTTCCAGCTCGCCCAGTTCACGCTGAATGGCTTTCATTTGCTCATTCAGGTAATACTCGCGCTGGCTTTTTTCCATCTGCTTTTTAACACGGCTGCGAATACGGCGCTCGACTTGCAGAATATCGATTTCGCTTTCCATCATCGCCATCAGGAACTCTAAACGTTCCGTCACATCGATGATTTCTAATACCTTCTGCTTGTCATCAACTTTTAATGGCATATGGGCAGCCATGGTATCAGCCAAACGTGCAGCGTCATCTATGCCAGAAAGCGCAGTCAGCACCTCAGGTGGGATCTTTTTATTCAGTTTGATATAGCCTTCAAACTGATTGACGGCAGAGCGTAAAATCACTTCCTGCTCGCGGCTGTCCATTTCCGGTGTCGGAATCAAATCCACATAAGCGGCGAAAGTGTCTTCTGTATCAGTAAATTCAACTAATTGAGCGCGTTTACCGCCTTCCACCAGCACTTTGACCGTGCCATCAGGAAGCTTAAGTAATTGCAAAATAGTGGCGACAGTACCCACCTGATACAAGTCAGTATCTTTAGGGTCATCCAGCGTGGCGTCTTTTTGCGCAACTAAAAAGATTTGTTTCTCTTTTTCCATCGCGGCATCCAGGCATTTGATGGATTTAGCCCGGCCAACGAACAGCGGGATCACCATATGCGGATAAACGACCACGTCTCTTAATGCCAGTACAGGCATATGCAAACGTTCAGTCTTTGCTACTGTCATGAAATCTCTCTCGAATTATTTACTGCAGGTGACATGATTCAACAGTATATGGGGGCTGTTTATGTCACTTCAATGAGTTAGCGCGGTAAAAATGGGGTCAGAGTAAAATTAAATCGGCGATTTAATTTTACTCTGACCCCAATTTACTTACACAGAAGCTGCTGCTTCTACTGTCTCGTATATTAATATCGGCTGAGACTCGCCGCGGATCACTGTCTCATCAATAACAACTTTGCTGACATGCTCCATAGAAGGTAAGTCGTACATGGTATCCAGCAAGACGTTTTCGACTATTGAACGCAGACCACGGGCACCTGTTTTACGCTCCATGGCTTTTTGCGCTATGGCTTTGAGCGCATCTTCACGGAACTCCAGCTCGACATTTTCCATTTGGAACAAAGCGCCAAACTGTTTCACCAGCGCGTTTTTCGGCTCGCTTAAAATTTGCATCAATGCGGCTAAATCCAGTTCAGTTAAAGTCGCCACCACAGGCAGACGACCAATAAACTCAGGGATTAAACCGTATTTGACTAAATCTTCCGGTTCCACATCTTTAAAGCTTTCGGTCAGGGTACGGCTTTGTGAGGTTGCACGCACTTCAGCACCAAAACCTATGCCTGAACCTTTAGCGCAGCGCTGTTCAATGACTTTATCCAAACCAGCAAAAGCGCCACCACAGATAAACAGAATTTTTGAGGTATCAACCTGTAAAAACTCTTGCTGTGGATGTTTACGGCCACCCTGAGGCGGAACTGAAGCCACAGTACCCTCAATCAGTTTCAGCAGTGCCTGCTGCACACCTTCACCCGATACGTCACGGGTAATAGATGGATTGTCAGACTTGCGTGAAATTTTGTCGATTTCATCGATATAAACAATGCCACGTTGAGCTTTTTCTACATCGTAATCACATTTTTGCAGTAACTTCTGGATAATGTTTTCGACATCTTCACCAACATAACCTGCTTCAGTTAAGGTGGTAGCATCGGCCATAGTAAATGGCACATCCAGTAAACGGGCTAAGGTTTCGGCCAATAAAGTTTTACCGCTACCTGTAGGACCAATCAGCAGAATATTACTTTTGCTCAGCTCAACATCCTGTTTGTGCTGCATGCTACGTAAACGTTTGTAGTGGTTGTAGACCGCTACTGCCAGAACTTTTTTCGCATGCTCCTGACCTATGACATAGTCGTCCAGATGAGCACGGATCTCTTTTGGCACCGGCAATTTATTGCTGTCGCGTTTTGGCGAAATATCTTTGATTTCTTCGCGAATAATATCGTTGCACAAGTCGACACATTCATCACAGATATAAACCTGTGGGCCAGCAATCAGTTTGCGCACTTCATGTTGTGATTTGCCGCAAAAAGAGCAATACAACAACTTGCTGCTTTTCTCGCCATCAGAGCGATGATCAGACATGTAACTTCCTCTTCCACTACAGAGGGATGGCTGGCTTCGCGCCCCTATCCACCCCTGAATTAAACTTACTTCGCATCCCTTTGAGTTAATATGGCATCGATTAGGCCATATTCCAAGGCTTGTTGTGCACTTAAGAAGTTATCACGCTCCGTGTCTTTACAAACCTGTTCATAAGTTTTGCCACAATGCTCTGCCATCAAACGATTTAATTTCTCTTTGATGGTCAGGATTTCACGGGCATGAATTTCAAAATCTGTGGCCTGGCCCTGGAAACCACCTAAAGGTTGATGGATCATCACACGAGCGTTTGGCAACGCATAACGCTTGCCCTTAGTACCACCAGATAATAAAAAAGCACCCATACTGCAAGCCTGACCGACACAGACGGTAGCAATATTTGGCTTTATGTACTGCATGGTGTCGTAAATCGACATGCCGGCAGTGACAGAGCCGCCTGGTGAATTGATATAAATATAAATATCTTTTTCCGGGTTCTCAGATTCTAAAAATAACAGCTGAGCGACAATCAGGTTTGCCATATGGTCTTCAACCTGACCCGTTAAAAAAATCACCCGCTCTTTTAATAAACGCGAGTAAATATCAAAAGAACGCTCACCCTTAGCGGTTTGTTCAATAACGATAGGAACTAAGGCATTCACTAATTCATTCATTCTCGGCTCAAATGCCATAATGCGGTTTCCTTAAAAAGAGGGGCTGTATCCAGAGCCTAAATAATTGATGTTGCAGAGCCGCGACGAATGCTCAGAGCCCGATGAACATAGCACTCCTATGTGATTGGGGTGAGAACGTGCAGTCAACAATGCAGCGGCTTCAAGTACGACGGCTCTAAAATAAAAATGGCCCGAACTATGATGCTCGAGCCATTAAAACTGCCTGACAAACAGATGTCAAATCTTAGTTTGCAGCTTGTGGATTCATGATCTCATCAAACTTGGCTTTTTGTTCTGTCACTTTAGCTTTTGCCAGAACCAGGTCAATGGCTTGTTCTTCTAAAGCAACATTACGCATACCTTGCAGCAGCTCTTTGTTGCTGTTGTAGTACTGGATCACTTCTTGTGGATCTTCGTACGCAGAAGCTACAGTTTCAATCAGAGACTGAACGCGTGCATCTTCAACCTGCAGTTTGTTGGTTTTGATCACTTCGCCCAATAATAAACCTACTTTGACGCGGTCTTTGGCTTGTTCAGTGAACAGAGCAGCTGGCAGTTCTGGTAATTGTTTTGGATCCAGATTGTTGCCAAAACGCTGTAACGCCTGACGACGTAATACATCGATTTCGCTGTCAATCAGAGCTTGTGGCACTTCCACTTCATGAGTGGCTAACAAGCCTTTAATCACCTGATCTTTCACACGAGCTTTGATGCTGTTGTTCAGCTCACGCTCCATGTTCTTTTTCACTTCAACTTTTAATGCATCAACAGTAGATTCAGCTAAACCGAACAGCTTAGCGAACTCGTCGTTGACTTCTGGTAATTGCTGAGCTTCAACTGCTTTTACAGTCACAGCAAACTTAGCCGCTTTACCTTTCAAGTTTTCAGCATGGTATTCAGCAGGGAAAGTCACATCAACAGTCACTTCTTCACCCGCTTTTTTGCCGATGATACCGTCTTCGAAACCTGGGATCATACGACCCTGGCCTAACTCTAACGTGAAGTCAGCAGCTTTACCGCCTTCAAACTCTTCACCATCGATAGAACCCACGAAGTCGATGATCACGCGATCGCCCGACGCTGCTGCAGCGTCAGTTTTTGCCCATGTTGCATGCTGCTTACGCAGCGTGCCTAACATAGTTTCTAAATCATCAGCCGTGATTTCAACCACTGGCTTGGTCACTTCGATTTTGTCCAGAGCGTTCAGCTCAACTTCCGGATACACTTCGAAAGTCGCTGCGAATTCTAAATCTTTACCTTCAGCCAGTTGGCCTGGAGCAAAAGTAGGAGCACCAGCTGGTGTCAGTTTATTCGCAATAATGGCTTGGTAAAAATGGTTTTGCATCTGACGTGAAGCCACGTCTTGTAATACCGACAGACCAAACATTTTTTTGATCATAGCTACAGGTGCTTTACCTGGACGGAAACCGTCAATACGGCGATTTTTCGCGATATTTCTTAATTCTTTTTCTACTTCAGTGCTGATGGCAGCAGCTGGAACAGTAATAGTCAAACGGCGTTCTAAACCCTGTGTGGTCTCAACAGAAAATTGCATCTTGTTACCTCAAAATCAAATCGGGCGTCTCGCTACGCCATCTTTTCGCTTGTCCGGGCTCTGTCTTTACGCACACAATCCAGACCTGTTATATAGGACGCGGCATTATAGCGAGGGTTTTTCGCCGAGTCGAGCTTTTGATACAACATCAGATTTGACGCGGCTTAGAGGCCTAATTTCACGTCATTTTTCTATCCAAAGAATCGGGATTTCAAATAAAAAACAGCAAAAGGCAAGCATCGCTTTTCCAATGATTTTTAGCGTTTTCTTCTCGCTTTACCCCCCTCTTTTGTGTAGCAATAGTCAGAGATAACAAAAATAACAGGACCCTTATGACCGATTTCAGCCTTTGGCCTTTGCTTGGCATCGCCGTGGTGATGCTCGGATTTTTATTGAAATTTAACCCTGTACTTGTGGTCACTGTCGCAGCTTTTGCTACGGGTATGGCGGTGAAGATGCCGATACTGACCTGGCTGGAATCTTTGGGCACTGCCTTTTTGAAAACCCGAAATTTGCCATTGATCTTGTTACTGCCTTTGGCTGTTATAGGTCTGTTAGAGCGTCATGGTCTGCGCGAAAAAGCTCAAAACTGGATCCAACAGATTAAAGCCGCTACAACAGGACGTTTGCTGCTGGTGTATCTGGCACTTCGCGAAAGCACGGCTGCTGCAGGTCTCACCAGTTTAGGCGGGCATCCACAAATGGTCAGGCCTTTACTCTCTCCTATGGCAGAAGCGGCTTTTGAGCAAAAACACCACAGCCTGCCGGATAAAATAAAGTATAAAATTCGTGCTATGTCGGCTGCGACCGACAATATAGGCTTGTTTTTTGGTGAAGATATTTTTGTCGCTTTTGGCGCTATTATCTTAATGCACACGTTTTTACGTGAGTCCGGTATCGAAACCGAGCCTTTGCATATCGCACTCTGGGGTATTCCTACCGCTCTGGCTGCATTTTTAATTCATGGGACCCGTTTGTTACGTTTTGATGCTTATCTGGCCCGTCAGCTTCAACAGCAATTAAAGCAGGAGCAACGCCATGATTAGCATGACTTTGCTGTATTACGTTGCAGCTTTATTGTTTTTTGCAGTAGCGTTTTTTAGCTTTAAAGACAAAAGATACAGCAGCGCTTTATTCTGGTTTAGTTACGGTCTGATTTTTCTGCTGGGTGACTTTATGCCGCCAGCGCTGGTTGGTGCCATAGTGGTGTTAATGGCTATAGTGGCAGGCTTTGGTGGTGTCAAAGGTGGCAACTACCAGACGCTTGAACTGCAACAACGGCTGAGCTCCGTCAAACGTCTTGGCAATGCATTGTTTATTCCTGCCCTGATGATCCCCTTACTGACAGTATTTTCAGCTTTGGTGTTGGTACATATCAAGGGCGATGGCTGGTCTTTGTTGGATCCAAAAAATACCACTTTATCGGCGCTGGGCTTAGCAGCTTTTTTTGCTGTCCTAGCCGCTTTGTATTTCACTAAAGAGAAACCTCAACAAGCTTTCAAAGAATCTTCACGTTTAATTGAAGCCATAGGCTGGGCCTTTTTATTGCCGCAGTTACTGGCCACCTTGGGGTTGTTGTTTAATCAGGCCGGTGTCGGTGAAACCGTATCGCAGCTGACGAGTTTGTACTTAAATTTAAACCATCCTCTGCTGGCAGTGGCTTGTTATGCTATCGGCATGGCCTTATTTACTGTGATTATGGGCAACGCTTTTGCCGCTTTTCCAGTCATTACCGCAGGCATAGGTATTCCTTTATTGGTGCTGCAGCATGGTGGCGACCCTGCCATTATGGCGGCCATCGGCATGTTTTGTGGTTACTGCGGTACCTTATTAACCCCTATGGCAGCAAACTTTAATATAGTGCCGGCTGCACTTTTAGAACTGCCGGATAAAAACGCTGTCATTAAAGCTCAGGCGCCGACTGCGCTTCTGCTACTTGGCGTCAATATAGCGCTGATGTATCTATTAATGTTTTAAACCGGAGCCTTCATGCACACTATTTTACTGACTGGCTTTGAGCCTTTTGGCGGCGAACAAAGCAACCCCTCCTGGCTGGCTGTACAACAGCTTGACGGTTATCAACTGGACGATGAAGTGCAGATTGTCAGCCGGCAACTGTCTTGTGTATTTGAGAAAAGCCAGCAGGAACTTAAAACAGCCATTGCTGAATTAAAACCTGTGCTGGTATTGGCTTTGGGTCAGGCTGGTGGCCGCACTGAACTTTGCTTTGAAAAAGTCGCTATTAATTTTATCGATGCCCGTATTGCCGATAATGCCGGACAGCAGCCTGTCGGTGCGCCAGTGGTCGCCGAAGGCCCTGCCGCCTACTTTACCACCTTGCCCATCAAAGCTATGGTCAACCGTTTGAAGCAACAAGGCATCCCCGCAGCAGTGTCTTACACAGCTGGGACTTATGTCTGCAATACGGTGTTTTATGCGATGATGCACCAGTTAAAGGACAAACCCAAAGTACGGGCTGGTTTTTTACACATTCCTTATGCTCCAGAACAAGCGATAGGCAAAGCAGTCACTTCTATGCCAGTGGATATGGTAGTGCGAGCATTAAAACTCTGTTTGCCTGTGGCATTGCAAAGCAGCGAAGATTTGCAGATAGTAGCGGGGACGCTCGACTAGATTTAGGCTTCCAGCTTGCCCTAAAGCGCTGGCATAGTTAAAATTGTGGTGCTTTTTTCTACTATGGCCTGTTGGGACGACCCAATAGCGCATCTATTTAGCGGGGACGACCCCAACTTCAAACACTGGAATACCTTATGAACTGGTTATTACTTGTTGTGGCTGGCTTATTGGAAGTCGGCTGGGCTGTGGGTTTAAAATACACTGAAGGTTTTACCAAATTCTGGCCATCGGTCTGGACTCTGGGAGCTATGCTACTGAGCATTACCATGCTTGGGCTTGCAATGCGTGATCTGCCGGTCGGCACGGCTTATGCGGTCTGGACTGGTATAGGTGCTGTCGGCACTGTCATAGTCGGAATTTACCTGTTAGGCGACCCGGCCACCGCTGGGCGCTTAATCAGTATTGGCTTGATCTTACTCGGTATTATTGGCTTAAAACTTAGCTCTTAGAGAGCCATTTTTAAATGTCAGGGGCACAACAGTGCCCCACTAAAAACTAAATCGTAATATGCTGCCGTACTCGTTCACCTAAACCCACACCAGCTTCTGACATGGTCAGATAGGTATGATCAGCTCCTGCATCCAAAATCGCAGCGGCTTCATCTTTGTGCATACTATGTGAGACGATTAAACCAGCAAAACCTGCTTGTCGCAGTTTTCTGGTCGCTATCACTTTGGCTTCTACATCATTTAAGCACAGCACTACGGCTTTGATGCCCCCTAAGGTTAAACCTTGCCAAAACACCTGATCCTCAGCATCAGCAAACAGCACGTTATTGCCTTTTTCCTGATGCTCTGCCACTTTGGCCGGATCGGAGTCCAGCGCCACTAAATGGCATTTATGCTCCAGATACTGATAAGCCGCCGAGCCTGTGCGCCCCATGCCCATAATCAGTACTTCAGCATCACCTAAAGATACAGGCTGCTCATCCGGGTGATGAATATCGCGCTCAAAAGGAATAAGCCGATGTGCCAGACGTTCATACAAAGGGTGGGCAAAGCGATTCAGCGGCGCAGACACCACAAAAGACAAAGCTACGGTTAACGCCAGTGGAATAAGAAATTGCGGCATCACGCTGGCAGCGACAATAAGCGCAAATTCGCTGTAATTACTCAAGGCCAAACCGGATAAGAATGCGCTACGGGCTCGTAATTTGAATAACACCAGCAACGCAAAAAACAATACAGCTTTAAAGGGTAATAATACCGTCATCAAAGCCGCAAAGAGCCAGGCCTGTTGATCCGGCAGACCACCTAAACCTATTTGCAGGAAAAAACCGACCAGAAAAAACTCTTTTAAACCCCATAAGGTTTTAGACAGCTCACCTGCTCTGTTGTGACCAGCCAACAAGGCTCCAAATACCAAAGCTCCTAACTCTGAGCTTAGGCCTATGGCATGAAATCCTGAACCACCTAATACCACAGCAAGCAGCACACCAAATAAAATCTGCAAGTCATCATGGCCAGTTAAATCCATCAGCTTGTACAGTAATGGGCGTAATAAAGGCACCAACAGCACCAGCAAAGCAAAAGGCGATGGCGTAATGCCCTGTGTAAAACTCAACAGCGCCATGGCTATTAAATCCTGCATAACCAGAATGCCAATAGCGACACGACCATGGAAAGCTCTGATTTCTCTTTTACCTTCCAGTACCTTGGCCGCCAGCACTGTACTGGAAAATGCCAAAGCAGCCGAGAGCATCACAGCGTAATACCAATCGGGTTCAAAGGTCAGATAGATGATAGGGGTATAAAGCAAGGCTGAGCTGGCAAAATGCGCCAAACTACCACCCAGCACTTCAGGTTTGCCTAAACTGCGGATATTTAATTTTAACCCAACAGTGAATAGCAGCAGCAACACCCCTAAGTGAGCGACATGAGCAATAATGGCATTGCCTTCTTTAGGCAAATCCAACTCTGTCGCCGAGGCTGTGATCATAAAACCAGCGGCCAGATAGCCAATCAGAGGCGGCAAACCAATTAAGCGCACCAACAAACCCAAACTAAAAGCAAAACCTATCCATACGGCTTCTAATAACATAACAATCCTGTCTCTATCTTTTATTGTTTACCTTGGCCAGGTTCTGTTTCCGACACTTCATTGCCATCTGTAGCTTTTCGGGTAATCCAGTCTTTTGTAGTTCTGTGCACACCCCGGCGTAAAGCCGCGCTGGCATTTTCCAGCATATCAACCCCAGTCAATACACCAACCACCACCACAGACAACCAAATCGCCACCTGATAATGACCCAAACCTGTGGCAACCCCTATTGCGGCCAGCACCCAAATAGTAGCAGCAGAGGTCACCCCCACCACTATGCCTTCACGGGTTAGCATGACACCTGCGCCCAGAAAACCAATACCTGTGACCACCTGACCAATAATACGGCTAGGATCTGTCACTACGTTACCAACAACACGATTGGCATCAAGCACGGCATGGCCCAAAGGCAAGGACAAAGCAACGAATAAATAGGTACCTAAAGTAATCAGAATTGAAGTCCGGATCCCTGCAGGTTTACCGCGTAACTGCCGCTCTAATCCCACAATACTGCCAGTGAGTAAGGTAATACCTATGGCGTGCCAGGATAAAGGGCTGATATCAAACCAGACTGGATCCAGCATCATACTGCCCCTCCGGCCATTAACTTTTCTGCGTTACGAGCTCTGGCCGCTCTCCACTCCGCTTCGGTCATAGGCACTGTTTCACCCAGACTGCGAGCGAGCGTTTTACGCTTTTGAATATTTAATGCAATTTGTTGGTACTGTTCTGGCGTTTTTTTCCGCCAGTCGACAATTTCATCCATATGGCGATAACAACCGACACACACTTTATCTTCATTTAGCCTGCAACAGGCAACACAAGGAGAGTCCACTTCAGCTCCGGCTATTTATTCTAATTCACTCCAGTGTAACCACTTTTTGATGCAGGCCAAAGTTTTACTCCACTGAACCTGTAATCAGTCTGAAATGTTGGGCTTTTAACCGCAGTTTTGCCTGCAAGGCTTTACCCTGTGTTGGCTTTATGGCAGCGTACGGTCAACCAACAAGAGGTCCACCGATGAAAAACTATAACTACAGTCTGTTAGCCCTGGCTTTATGCTCCACTCTGGCCATTGCCGCCGATGATAAGAAACCCAGCTGGAATGTCGATAAACCCGCAGGCAAATTCACTGACATCAACATCGATGTGCAACAAGGCACCTGGATGAATGTCAGTGTCAGCCCGGACGGCAAAACCATTGCTTTTGATTTGCTGGGTGATATTTACACCATGCCCATCAGCGGTGGGAAAGCCAAAGCCTTAACCTCTGATATCGGCTGGCAAATGCAACCCGTATTCAGCCCAGACGGCAAATACATCGCTTTTACCAGCGATCAAGGTGGTGGTGATAATATCTGGGTAATGAAAGCCGATGGCTCAGAGCAAAAAGCAGTCACAGATGAGACCTTCCGTTTACTCAACAGCCCGGCCTGGAGTCCGGATGGCGAGTTTATTGTGGCCCGTAAACACTTTACTGCGGGTCGTTCTTTAGGCGCTGGCGAAGTATGGCAATACCATAAATCTGGCGGTGCTGGTGTGATGCTCACCGCCAAAGCCAATGACGAAAAAGACTTAGGCGAGCCCGCTTTCTCGCCAGACGGCAAATATATTTATTTTTCACAGGACGATACGCCAGGTAAAACCTTTCATTACAGCAAGGACTCAGAACAAGGCATTTATGTTATTAAACGTTTTGAGCGCGAAACCGGCAAAATTGACGTGCTGCTGCAAGGCGCTGGTGGCGCTATCCGCCCTACGCCTTCGTCTGATGGCAAATATTTAGCTTATATTCGCCGTGTTGATTTCCAGAGCACTTTGTTTTTATACGATTTAGAAAGTGGCGAGCATATCCAATTAGATAACCAGCTTGACCGTGATATGCAGGAAACCTGGGCTATTCATGGTGTGTACCCTACCTTGAGCTGGACACCAGATAACAAAAAGCTGGTGTACTGGGCCGGTGGTAAAATCAACAGTCTGGATATCGCCAGCAAAAGCAAAACACAAATCCCTTTCTCAGTTGAGCGCAGCAAAAAAATTCAGCAGGCAGTTACATTTAAACAGGATTTAGACAAAGACCAGTTAGATGTGAAGGTCCTTGGTAATCTGCATATGTCGCCTGACGGTAAAAAGGCGGTGTATTCGGCTTTAGGTCATTTGTATATCAAAGACTTAAAGTCAGGTTCAGCCAAACGCCTGACCAGCCAGAACGAACATTTTGAGTTTTACCCGCAGTTTTCCCGTGATGGCAGCAAGCTGGTTTATGTCAGCTGGCATGACACAGCTCAAGGTAGGGTGAAAGTGCTGGATTTAGCCTCAAACCAAAGCCGTGATTTAACGCCAGAGCCAGGTAAGTATGTAGAACCTACCTTCAGCCCGGATGGCCGTACTGTGGTGTATCGTAAATCTGGTGCTGGTTCGTTACTGGATAAAAAGTGGTCACTCAATACTGGCCTTTATGCAGTCAGCGTCAGTGGTGCTGATAAACCAAAACTGATTAGCCGTAATGGCTATGCCCCTATGTTTGGCAAAGACAGTAAAAGAGTGTTCGCGCAGGATTATGGTGCATCGCCGACACTGCTCAGCATAGATTTGACCACAGAGCAGCAACGCACTTTATACACGGCCAAATACGGCACCGAGTTTAAGTTATCACCAGATGGCAAGTATTTAGCTTTTGTTGATCGTTTTAAGGTTTATGTCACGCCTTTCGCAGAGCGTGGTGCGGTGATTGACATTAGCGGCTCGGACACCCAATTCCCGGTCAAACAGCTCTCCGTCAAAGCAGGGACTGATATCAGCTGGACCTCTGACAGCAGCAGCTTGTATTGGCACTTAGGGCCTGAACTGTATCACCACAGCATTGCCGGTTTGTTTGATGTAAACAGCAAAGTCAAAGTCGATGCCAAAAATGGCAGCAGCATTGGCTTTACTGTACCTATGGATAAACCACAGGGCCAAATCGCTTTTGTTGGTGGTCAGGTCATTACCATGGAAGGCGATACCGTCTTGCAGGATGCGGTAGTACTGGTTGAAGGCAATAAAATCAAAGCTGTTGGTACTAAAGCTGACGTCAAAGTTCCGGCCGGTGCAGAAGTTATCGATATTACCGGCAAAACTTTATTACCGGGTTTGTTTGACGCACACGCCCACGGCGCTCAGGGCGTCAATCAGCTGATCCCACAACAAAACTATGCGAACTACGCCAGTTTGGCTTTGGGCGTGACCTCTATTCACGATCCATCGAATGACACTCAGGAAATTTTCACCGCCAGCGAAATGCAAAAAGCAGGTATCACAGTAGGTCCCCGTATCTTCTCTACCGGCACAATTTTGTACGGCGCTTATGGTGCAGGCTATACCTCCCATATCGATAGTCTGGACGATGCAAAATTTCACTTAGAGCGCTTGAAAAAAGTGGGTGCCTTTTCGGTGAAAAGCTATAACCAGCCGCGTCGTAATCAGCGCCAACAGGTGATTGAGGCAGCACGTGAACTGGAGATGCTGGTAGTGCCTGAGGGTGGCTCATTATTGCAGCATAACCTGAGCATGGTGGTGGATGGTCACACCACACTGGAGCACTCTTTACCTGCGGCTGTGCTGTATGACGATGTCAAACAACTGTGGCAACAAAGCAACACGGCTTATACACCGACCCTGATCGTGGCCTACGGTGGTATTTTTGGTGAAAACTACTGGTACGATAAAACTGATGTCTGGAAACATCCACGTTTGAGCAAATATGTACCAGCTGATGAGCTACGTCCGCGCAGCATGCGTCGCCCTAAAGCACCCGATCATCACTACAACCATATCTCTATTGCCAAAATGGCCAAAGAGTTATCCGATCTAGGCGTCGTCACTAACATTGGTGCTCATGGTCAGCGTGAAAGTTTAGGTGCACATTGGGAGATTTGGATGTTTGCCCAAGGCGGCATGAGCCCGCTGGAAGCCCTGAGAACAGCCACTATTAACCCGGCCAAAACTTTTGGTATGGATCATCAACTGGGCTCTATCAAAGCAGGCAAGCTGGCTGACCTGATTATCCTGGATGCCGATCCACTGAAAAACATCATGGACAGCGACAAAGTGAAATACAGCATGGTCAACGGCCGTTTGTATGACGCAGAGTCAATGAACCAGATTTACCCTGAGAAAAAACAACGGGCCCCCTGGTTTTTTTAACTCAATTGACCAAAGGCACAGGGTCAAGCTCTGACACTGCAAAAGCCAGAGCAGTAACTCAGACAAAACCGGCTTAGTCCGGTTTTGTTTGTTAAATCTAAAGGTTCTCAGTTCGATAAAGCATCGAATAAATCGAACAAAAGAGGCACAATTTAACCATATTCAATCGAAGTTATAGCTTCTATACTGCTCTTTTACTTTCGGAGAGCCAGAATATGTCGATTCAACCTGCTTTATTTATTGGCCACGGCAGTCCTATGAATGCGCTGGAGCAAAATGCCCAGGTACAGCAATGGCAATCTGTAGTAAAAGGCCTGCCCCCAAAAGCCATCCTGATGGTATCAGCGCACTGGTACACTAAAGGCACTGCGGTCACAGCCATGGCTGCCCCCAAAACTATTCATGACTTTTATGGTTTTCCACAAGATTTACATCAGGTGCAGTACCCTGCTCCGGGTAGCCCACAACTGGCGGCTGAAATAAAAACTCTGTTAAACCCACATCAGGTGGAATTGGATTTAACCTGGGGCCTGGACCATGGCGCCTGGTCTGTATTGATCCATATGTTTCCTAAGGCGGATATTCCAGTGGTGCAACTGAGCCTGGATCAGCATTTAAGCCCAGCTGAGCATCTGCAACTGGCAAAAAAGCTGGCCCCACTGCGTCAACAAGGTGTGATGATTCTGGGTTCAGGAAACGTGGTGCATAACCTGCGGATGCTGGACTGGCAAAGCACTCAGCCACCTTTATGGGCCGAACAGTTTAACCATCAAATAAAAGAATTATTACTCAGTAAAAAGGTGGAGGAGATAGCTCGGTATCAGAGCCTCGGGGAAGCGGCCAGACTAGCGGTGCCTCACCCGGACCATTTTTTACCTTTACTTTATGTACTCGGCAGCATGCTGGATGGGGACGACATCAGCCTGTTTAACAACGACATTTTATATGGCGCTTTAAGTATGTTGTCCGTCAAGTTAAGCCAGAACAGCGTTTAATCGAGGTAACGTTTCTTTTGCTGTTGCACATCGCTAATCGCCTGAGACAACTCAGCGCCAGTCAGACGATGCTGCTGCATGAGTTGTTGCATAGCCTCAGACAATTCTGCACTGCTGTACTCTGTCACAGGAATTTTTGCCTGGCGATAATAGGTGGTGCCAAAATCAATCAAAGCACACAACAGATACACCAGCAGAAATACTGCCGGATACTTTATTTTGTGTACCATGTTTTTAACTCCTGTTCCCATTGCTTGCGCTCTTGCGGCCACAACTGTGCCGAAGTCGCTTCATCAAACTTATATCTTTTATTGGCTTTGAGTTTTAATAACACAGCGCCGGGTAGACTTTCCAAATCTTCATATTCTAACTCGCCGGCTTTTAGCACTTTGGCGTAGTCGAGGATCTTCACAGTAAATTCTTTAGTTAGTGGTGTCGGTGCCATCAACTTGACCTGACACAAGGTATTGCGACATTCGCTATCGAGGATCCGTAATTCATTATTCGTGGTAGTCACAGCTAAATGGGCTAATAAGTACTCTGTGGCCTCAGCCCAGCCTTCATCACGGTCCTGGTCGTCCCAAGCCGCATGTTGCTCCAGCAATAACGTTTCTTCGGCCATCAAAGCGCGGATCCCCAGATAGGCATGGAGCACTTGAGTAGCTTCTGGATTTTCAGATTCAAAATCATTCACTTGCTTTAACTGAGATTGAGTCATGGGTTCAGGCAATAGCATAAATGCCAACCAGGGTTTGGCCTGATACGCAAAAACAGCAGCAATAGCCAGCAGCAAACAGAGCATCCACTGTGCAGCAACAGATTGTAAATTGAGCGAAAACTTCAACGCCATACGAACTCCAATCAAAAGGCGGCAAAGTTTAACAGAGCCTGAATAAGTACTAAAGCGGCTTGTTTAAATGGCGCGGGAAATAATAAGCCAAAGCTCAGGCTCTGGCCTTTAGACTATAAAAACTTAGATGGTTCTGGAAAACAGCAATAAATCCTGATTTTCAAGCAAAGACAATTCTGTTTTACCTTCGAGGCCAAAGCCTAATTTAGTGGCCACAAGCTTAGAGCCTTCATTCTGCGGATGGATCACAGCCACTAATCTTTTCAAACCTAAGCCTTGTGCAAACTGAATGACGGCCTGCCCGGCTTCAGTGGCCAGCCCCTTGCGCCAAAACTCTGGCAAGAAGCGGTAACCAAGCTCAGTTTCCTGAATTTCTTCCAAAAACTTAATACCACTGAAACCTATCACCTGGCCCGTTTCTTTCCAGACACAGGCAAAACGACCGTACCCATACACCTGATAATCCCGCAGTGGATGCTGCATAAGATAATCCAGTGTGTCTTGTTTTGACTGCGCTGGTTGGTTGCCAACATAACGTATCACTTGCGGCACTGTCATCAGCTGATACATTGCATCCACATCATCCAGTGTAAAAGCGCGCAGAATCAACCTTGGTGTTTCAAGCACAGCTTCCATCGCCATCATCTTAGCCTTTGGCTCTCTTGCTAAAGGACGGTTTACCGGATGAGCGTTTAATTTTCTCTACCGCTTTAGCCGCCGGATTAACTCCGGTATGACGGGTTAACGCCACCTGACCCGGTTTTTTGCCCGGTACTTTGGTGCCACGCAGGAATAGGTCTTCTTTACCCTCTTCCGGCACCAGACAACCTTTGCCACGGCCAATCAGCTGTTTGAGGCCCATTTTGACCAAAGCTTCACGGATCATTGGCCAGCCTTTCGGGTCGTGATAACGCAATAAAGCTTTATGCAAGCGACGCTGACGCTCCCCTTTAGGCACAGGCACTACTTCGGTATTGCCTTTGATATTCTTTAGCGAGTTCATCTCTGTGTGATAGATGGTAGTCGCGTTGGCCATAGGACTTGGGTAGAAGTTCTGCACCTGATCCAGTTTAAAGTCACGCTCTTTTAGCCAAAGCGCTAAATTCACCATGTCTCTGTCAGTGGTGCCAGGATGCGCTGAAATAAAATACGGGATCAGGTACTGCTCTTTGCCCGCTTCACGGCTAAAGCGGTCGAACATTTCTTTAAACTTGTCATACGCGCCCATGCCTGGTTTCATCATTTTCGACAAAGGGCCAGTTTCAGTATGCTCAGGAGCAATTTTTAAATAACCGCCGACATGATGCTGCACTAACTCTTTGACGTAGTTAGGGTCTTCAACCGCTAAGTCGTAGCGAACACCGGACGCGACCAGAATTTTCTTCACGCCATCTACTTTGCGGGCTGCACGGTATAGATCTACAGTTGGGCTTTGGTCTGTGTCCATATGCTCGCAAATAGTCGGATAGACACAAGAAGGTCGGCGACAGGTTTGCTCCGCTTTTGGATTTTTACAACGCAGGCGATACATATTGGCGGTTGGGCCACCTAAATCCGAGATCACGCCGGTAAAACCCGGCACTTTGTCACGAATTTCCTTAATTTCTTTTAAAATCGATTCCTGAGAACGGCTTTGAATGACGCGGCCTTCGTGCTCGGTAATAGAGCAAAAGGAACAGCCACCAAAACAACCACGCATGATATTGACCGAGGTTTTGATCATCTCATAAGCAGGAATTTTTGCCTTGCCATACACAGGATGAGGCACACGCTGATAAGGCAGGCCAAACACGCCGTCCATCTCTTCCGTCGTTAATGGAAAAGCTGGCGGATTCACCCATAAATAACGGTCACCATGGCGCTGGAAAATAGCACGGGCACAACCTGGGTTGGTTTCCTGGTGCAGGATACGTGAAGCATGAGCATACAGCGGCTTGTTCACACTGACCTGTTCAAAAGCTGGCAACTTCACATAAGTTTTTTCCCAGGGTTTTTGCCGCGGAGGCTGCACCAGTATCGGCTTAGCTTCCACTTCAGGCGCTTTGCTTAAGTCTATACCTTGCTGCGCAAATTCAGAAAAAGTGCCACAACCGACATCGTCTGCACCATAAGGATTAGGCACGGGATCAATTTTACCGACTTTATCAATAGCGGTAGAGTCGACACCACGCCAGCCCGGCAAAGGTTCTTTACGAATAACCGCAGTACCACGAATATCGTGCAGCGTATTGATATCTTCACCATTAGCTATGCGATGCGCCACTTCCACCAGAGGGCGCTCTGCGTTGCCGTAAATTAGTAATTCTGCTTTGGCATCAAAAATAATGGAGCGACGAACTTTTTCCTGCCAGTAATCATAATGGGCGATACGGCGCAAACTGGCCTCTATACCACCAATGATCACAGGCACATCTTTATAAGCTTCTTTACAGCGCTGCGAATAGACAATGACAGCCCGGTCTGGTCGTTTGCCGCCTTCATTGCCTGGCGTATAGGCATCGTCGTGACGTAATTTTTTGTCCGCTGTATAGCGGTTAATCATCGAATCCATATTGCCGGCAGAGACGCCAAAAAACAGATTAGGTTTGCCAAGCGTCATAAAAGCATCTTTAGACGACCAATCCGGTTGAGCAATAATGCCCACCCGAAAGCCCTGACTTTCCAGCATACGCCCCACAACAGCCATACCAAAGCTCGGGTGATCAACATAAGCGTCACCGACCACCAGAATAATATCGCAACTGTCCCAGCCGAGTTGTTTCATCTCGGCACGGCTCATTGGCAAAAACGGTGCAGTACCAAAGGACTCAGCCCAGTATTTAGGATAAGAAAATAGTTCCCGCTCGGCGGCCATGCGGTCCACTGCTGCGGATTTTCTTAAAGGGGCCTGATTCGTTTGCATCTGTTATTCACTCGGTTTTGCCTGCCAAAAATGGCCGAGCATTATACTTGACTCAGCAGGATAATACTAACATTAAGGCAGAGTTGAGTTGTTCACAAATTAAACAACTCAATATTCTCAGTCCGTTTTCGACTCTGGGTTAATACATCAGAATAGTCACGACACCCAGTAGCATAAAAATGGCGCAGGCAACACGACGTGCCCAGTCTAACGAAATACGTTCCAGCAACCAGCTACCGGCGTAAACGACAGGCACATTAGCGGCCAGCATGCCGATGGTAGTGCCTAAAATCACTTGCCAGGTTTCAGGGTAAGTGGCTGCCAAAAGCACAGTAGCTACTTGTGTTTTATCGCCAATTTCTGCCAGGAAAAACAAAATACAGCTGGCAAAAAAGGCACCGTATTTCAAAACACTGACTTCTTCACTGTCGTCTTTATCCGGAATAAGCAACCACAAGGCCACGGCAATAAAAGATCCACCTAACAGCCAGCTATGCCAACCCTCTGGAATAAACTGCACCACCCAGGCACCAAACCAGGCTGATGCGGCATGATTAAGCAAAGTAGCCACCAGAATACCGGCAATAATAGCGCCACGGGAGCGAAAGCGGGCCGCGAGGAATAAAGACAAAAGCTGAGTTTTATCGCCGATCTCTGCAACAGCAACAGAAGCGAAAGAGGCAACAAAGGCATCAAAAAACATAAACTGCACCTGGCGGGAAAACTAAACATAAGACAACAGACCAACTCCCGCCTGGGGTTAGTACGTTGTCTTAGGTCTCATTAATACCTGATCAAAGCTGATCGGAGGGACGTTATTGCCATGTACAGTGAGGTACAAGTATGTTGACAACAACACAAAACCTGGCGGTTTTGTAAATTACTCCCCTAAGCGCGGCGCCATTCTAGCCGTGCTTGAGGAGTTTGGGCAAGTAAAAAATCCGTAGCGATGGAGCTCAACCTAAGCCTTCAGGTGCTTTGCATGAAAATGCAGGTGCTCTTCAATAAAGCTGCTGATAAAAAAGTAGCTGTGATCATAACCTGGTTGCAGGCGAATTTGCGCTGCGCTTTGGCTGCGCTGATTGGCTTCGATCAGAGATTGAGTGCGAAGCTGCGACGGGTAAAACTGATCGCCCTCGCCTTGATCAATCAGCATAGGCAACGTGCTTTGGCGCTGTGCCAGCAAAAAACTCGCGTCGTACTGCAGCCACTGACTTTGATCGCTGCCCAAATAAGCAGTCAACGCTTTTCTACCCCAGTCGCACTCTGTCGGCTGGCAAATAGGCGAAAAAGCCGATACGGAGCGATAAGCGCCCTGTTCACGCAGAGCAATCACTAAAGCGCCATGGCC
Organism: Rheinheimera tangshanensis; assembly: GCF_014645135.1. GTDB lineage: Bacteria > Pseudomonadota > Gammaproteobacteria > Enterobacterales > Alteromonadaceae > Pararheinheimera > Pararheinheimera tangshanensis. Next base: position 115,249 of record NZ_BMLH01000003.1, on the reverse strand, counting down.
GCCCATGGAATGGCCACTGATCGCTTTGACTGATGTAACAGGCAAATGTGCTTCGACTAAAGCAGGTAATTCACGGCTGATATAGTCGTACATCTGATAGTGCTCAGCCCATGGCTCTTGGGTCGCATTGACATAAAAACCAGCGCCCTGACCTAAATCATAAGCAGCATCGTCCGCCACCTTTTCGCCCCGTGGGCTGGTGTCCGGGATCACTAAGGCTATACCCAATTCTGCGGCGACACGCTGCGCACCGGCTTTGACTGAAAAGTTTTCATCGGTGCAGGTTAAACCGGATAACCAATACAGCACTGGTACTTTTTGTCTTTCGGCAGCAGGCGGCAAATACACAGAAAAGTGCATCACGCCTTTGACGGATTCTGAGTGATGCTGATATTTAATCTGGCGGCCAGCAAAGAGTTTATGTTCGGATAACTGAATTAAGGTCATAACTTTGTCCTTGTATAGAGAAAGCCCGGCGAACCGGGCTTTTTATAAAAATTAACACCTAAAATTAGAAATGAATGACGGTGCGAATCGATTTCCCTTCATGCATCAAATCAAAAGCTTCGTTGATTTGCTCCAAAGGCATGGTATGGGTGATAAAGGTATCGAGTTCAAACTCACCTTTTAAATAACGCTCTACATAATCCGGCAATTCAGTGCGGCCTTTGACACCACCAAAAGCAGTGCCACGCCATACCCGACCTGTGACTAATTGAAAGGGTCGGGTAGAGATTTCAGCACCAGCAGGTGCCACACCAATAATCACCGACTCGCCCCAGCCTTTATGGCAGCACTCTAAGGCCGAACGCATCACGTTGACGTTACCAATACACTCAAAGGAGAAATCCACGCCGCCGTCTGTCATTTCAACAATCACATCCTGAATAGGCTTGTCGAAATTCTTTGGGTTAATCACATCAGTCGCACCCAGTTGACGGGCAATATCAAACTTAGATTCGTTGATATCGATGGCAATGATACGGCTGGCTTTGGCCATCACAGCGCCAATAATGGCAGACAAACCTATGCCACCTAAACCAAAGACGGCCACAGTATCGCCTTCTTTCACTTTGGCGGTATTCATCACAGCGCCCATACCTGTGGTAACGCCACACCCTAATAAACAGACCTTTTCCAAAGGTGCTGCTTTATTAATTTTGGCTAACGAAATTTCTGGCAGCACCGTATATTCAGAAAAAGTAGAAGTGCCCATGTAGTGATAAATAGGCTGACCGTCTTTGGAAAAACGAGTAGTACCATCTGGCATTAAGCCCTGGCCCTGGGTAGCACGAATGGCCTGACACAGGTTGGTTTTACCAGATAAACAGAATTTACATTGACCGCATTCTGGTGTGTATAAAGGGATCACGTGATCGCCCACAGCCACACTGGTCACACCCTCGCCTACAGCTTCAACTACACCGCCACCTTCATGACCTAAAATACAAGGGAATTTGCCTTCAGAATCCTGACCCGACAAAGTATATGCGTCGGTATGGCAAACACCGGTTGCAACAATACGTACCAGCACTTCGCCTTTTTGCGGTGGCATTAAATCCACTTCTTCAATTTTTAACGGTTGACCCGGGCCCCAGGCCACAGCAGCACGTGTTTTGATCATTTGCATCTGAATTCTCCAGTTTGAGTTGTCACTGAGTATAACTCATTGTAATTTTTTCTTAATCGATGATAATCCCCACAAATAACAAATGAGTTTTGCATAAATGAAAGAATGGCAAGGCATCAGCGAATTTGTGGCTGTGGCAGAACTCGGCAGTTTTTCTAAAGCAGCCAAGGTCTTAGGTATTTCAGTCGCTCAGGTCAGTCGCACTGTGCTGCAATTAGAACAGCGACTGAACTGCAAACTGGTACTTCGCACCACTCGTCAAGTGCGTTTAACAGAGCAAGGCACTCTGTATTACCAACAGTGCCGCGCTTTGGTGAACGGCCTGCAACAGGCCAATCAGCTGTTGACCAGCCTGCAACACGAGCCTTCAGGCGCAATAAAAATCACGGCTCCTGTTTATTATGGCGAGCAATTTATTGCGCCTTTGCTGCATGAATTTTTATTACGTTACCCCAAAGTGCAGCTGGATTTGCAACTCACCAATGAGCAGCTGGATTTAGTACAAGGCGGTTTTGATTGCGCTATTCGCTTAGGTCAACTGACTGATTCAAGTTTACAGGCCAAAGCTTTAGGTAAACGCACTTTGTATTTATGCGCCAGCCCGGACTACCTGCAAAAATTCGGCACCCCAGCAACAGTAGCGGAATTGCATCAACACCGCTGTTTAGTCGGCTCTGTTGATTTCTGGCGTTTTGAACAACAAGGCCAAAAGCTGCAATTTAAACCCCAGCCTTATTTACGCTGTAATAGCGGTGTGGCTTTAACAGATGCGGTACTCAAAGGTTTAGGGGTAACCCAACTACCGGATTATTACTTGCAGCCCTATCTGGAAGATGGTCGTTTAGTCGCTTTATTAGCAGAGCAACAACCGCAGGACGAGGGTATCTGGGCACTGTATCCACTCAACCGGCATTTACCGGTTAAAGTGCGCTTACTACTGGATTGGTTGCAGCAGGGTTTGGAAAACAGTCCAAAGGCTATTGCCCAAAACGTATGCTAAAACAACTACCGCCTGGCTCAGCGGGTTTGTATTCCAATTGAGCGTCCTGCGCCTGCAACAAAGCGCGCGATAAAGGCAAGCCTATACCCGAGCCTGTGGCCTTGGTGGTGAAAAACGGAATAAAGATTTGCTCTGCCACTTCGGGTGCAATACCTGGTCCAGTGTCGCTTATATCCAGTTGCCATTGCTGTTGTGTGGTGCGCTCAAGCCTCACACTAAGCTGTTTCTGAGCACTGTGCTGCATCGCATCCAAAGCATTTTGCAGCAGGTTAATCAGCACCTGCTCCATGAGGGCTTCATCCAGCCATAACAGGGCTTGGCTGGGTAAATCTGTATCCAAATGAATATCCAACCTTGTGATGACATCACGCTCCAAGGCCAGACAATTTTTGACAATGGCCACCAGATTGGTCTGTTGTAAATCCGCTTGTACCGGCTGGCTTAGCTGTTTAAAGGACAGGATAAAATCACTCAAGTGCTGGCCACGTCTGTAGATGGTCGTCAGCGCTTCGCTAAGATCAACATGGTCTTCCTGACTTAGCACAGTGCCTGCCACTGGCAAAATCTGCTGGCAGCTTTGTGCCAAAGACGCCATAGGGGTCACCGAATTGGCAATTTCGTGCGTCAACACCCTGGTGAGTTGCTGATAAGCCTGCACTTCTTGCTGCAGCAGTGCCTGATTAATACTTTGCAGCGTCACCAGTTTACGTAACTGCCCCTGAATTCGGCTGCAGACAATGCTCAGCACCAGCCGGTCTGTGTAGCCTTGCTGCTGCCACTGCAACTGGCCCTGATAATGCGTAGTGGTGCTATGCAGTATCAGGGCCAGTTGCGCTAAGTTCGCTTCGTCAAACTGACCTTGTTGCAGTTGTTGCTGCTGAGCGGACGTGAGCATACGCAGCGCTGCCGGGTTCGCTTGCAGTAACTGACCGTCAGCGGCAAACTCCAGCACAGCAACATCCAGTTGGCTCAGCAATGTTTGCAAATACTGAGCTTTAGCTTCCGCTTGTTGGCGGCTATTGCCTAATTGCTGCTGCACCACACCCAGTAGCTGCTGCAGTTCTGGCTGGTCGCGCAGATTTAACGACGTATCCTGATTCGCCAAAGCTTTCAGCACCAAAGCAGTCTGACGCTGTCGGGTGCTGCAGTGTTGCCAAATCAACCAGGCCGCTACTATCGCAGCCAAAGTTAAGGCGACGGCAAAAGCCGAAGCTCCCCCCTGCCACTGTTGGTAGCTAAAAATCAACAGCACAGTAAAACTGCCAAGCAAGAGCAGCAGACGAGTGTTAAAGGCCATATTTTTCCAACCGCCGGTATAAAGCACCTCGGGTTAAACCCAGCGCTTTCGCCGCCTGACTGACATTACCCTGATAATACTGCAGCGCCTGACGAATGGTTTTTTCTTCGACAAATTCGAGGAAAAATTCCGTATCTGCCTCTTGCTCAGATAAAGTAGTGGCACGCGCGTTCTGCACTGAGCTTTGTAGATGACTAAAATCCAGAGTATTGCCCTCGGCCAAGACCACAGCACGCTCTACCGCATGCGCTAATTGACGCACATTACCAGGCCAGTCGTAACTCTGCAGAGTGCGCTTATCGGCAGTGCTGATGTGTAAGCCATCGCGCTGATAACGCTCTGAATAATGTTGCAAATACCACTCCAGCAGCAGAGGAATATCTTCTTTACGCTCACGAAGCGCAGGCAAGACTATCTCCACCGTATTGATACGGTAGAGTAAATCCTGACGGAAGCTGCCCTCTGTCACTGCCTGATAGAGATTCTCGTTGGTGGCGCAAATTAGACGAATATCTACAGCCACTGCCTGACTGGAACCTACAGGCACCACAGTGCGATTTTGCAGTGCTGTTAATAGTTTCGCTTGCTGTGGCAAAGCTAAATTAGCTAATTCGTCCAATAATAATGTGCCGCCACTGGCTTCGACAAAACGGCCGGCATAGTCATTTTTTGCGTCAGTAAAAGCGCCCTTTTTATGACCAAACAACTCACTTTCCAGCAGACTGCTACTTAAACTGCCCATATCCACACTGACAAAAGGCGCAGCAGAGCGTTGTGAGGCCTGATGAATCGCCTGAGCAACCAAAGCTTTTCCTGTGCCGCTCTCCCCCAGCAGCAGTACATTAGCCTCTGTCCCCGCTACTTTTTCAATAGTGCGTAATACCTGTTGCATAGCAGGGCTTTGCCCCAAAAGTGGAATGGCATCACTGGTGGAAGCCGTTTTTGCAGCAGCGCCTTGTCTGGAGTCGTGGTGCAGTGGCTGCTGCAGAGCTTGTTGCAGCGTCTGCAGTAACTGCTCATTCTGCCAGGGTTTTGCAATGAAATTTGCGGCCCCGTTTTGCATCGCCTTAACCGCCAGAGGTAAAGCGGCATAAGCGGTCATCATCACGACTTTCAGATTGGGCTGCGCCTTTAAAGCCTGCTTTAAATAAAACAAACCTTCTTCGCCACTTTGGGTGTCGCGGCTGAAATTCATATCCAGCAACAGCAAATCAAAAGGCTGTCCGTCAGTCGGCTGCTGCAGCGTACTAAGCAATAAAGCGGGCTCATGTAAGGTCACTATCTGGGCAAAGTGCTGCTTCAAAAAAATACGACTGGCGATCAAAATATCCTGGTTATCATCCAGTACCAGTACCTTATAGGGCTGTTTCATGACTACATCCTTGCGGTTGATTCCAGAACCCTACCGAAAACGCCACACCTTCGCAACAATCTTTTAAATCCAATAGCTTAAGGCGTTTTCAGACTGTCCATTAGTGGACAGTCTGTTGTATCACCAGCGGACAGTTCCAAACAATAAAAAACAACAAATCATTGATAAACAATAACTTACACTCTGGCACAGCCATTGCGTTATAAAGCGCACAGAACATGATTTTTTGGAGCATAGCAATGGATAAAAAAATCACTCCAACCCGCCGTCGCCTGACAGCACCAGCTCTGGTCGTCAGCTTGCTGATTGGGGTCGCCTGGTTTGGCAGTACCTGGCAAGCCAGCGCACAAATGTCATTGGCTTTGCCACTGAGCTCAGTCAGCACTGCCATAGTGCAGCAACAAAGCATGCAGGAGAGTATTGCGCTGCGGGCCAATGTGATGCCGCAGCAGACCGTATTTCTCGATGTGATTGAAGGTGGCCGGGTGGAAGAAAAGCTGGTGGAACAGGGTCAGTTTGTAACCCAGGGCCAGCCATTGGTCAGGTTAAGCAACACAGCACTGCAGCTGGATCTGATCAGTCGTGAAGCTCAGGTCACAGAGCAGATGAATTTCCTGCGTAATACTCAAATGACCATCGAAACCAACAGATTAAACCTCAAACGTGATGTGCTGGATATTGAGCATCAGTTAGTCACACTCAAACGCAATTTGGCTCAGACAGAACCCTTGGTCAAAACCGGCGTGTTGGCCAAAGAAACACTGCTGAATTTGCAACAGGATTTACGCTACCAGCAAGAACGCCTGAAGCTGACGCAACAGCAACAGAAGCAGGATGAGGCCATTCGGAAACAGCAATTAAGCCAATTGAGTGAAAGTGTGGCTATGCTGACCAAAAACCTCGAATTTGCCCGCCAGAACGTACAAAACCTGTTGGTGCGTGCTCCGGTCAGCGGTTATTTAAGCGAGTTTAATGTCGAAGCCGGTGAGTCACGCGCTCCGGGCAGTCGTATGGGCCAAATTGATATACCGGATAAGTACAAGTTAGTCGCCAGCGTCGATGAATTTTACTTAAGCCGCGTCACGACAGGCATGCAAGCCAATGCCAGCGTCAATCAAGAAGAGGTGCAACTGACCGTCAGCCGTGTCGATAGCCGGGTAGTTAATAATCAGTTCCAACTCGAATTTACTCTGCCCGGCGAGCACAAGGTCAAACGCGGTCAGTCGGTGAACTTAACTTTGCAACTCGAAGCTGAGCAACGTGCTGCTCTGGTGCTGCCTCGCGGTGCCTACCTGACTGACAGTGCTGGACAGTATGTTTATGTTCTCGATAGCCAAACCGCGGTGGCACGCAAACAAGCCGTTACTTTAGGAAAACAAAGCGCCAACCAAATTGAAATTGTCAGCGGCCTTGAGGCCGGTGATCAGGTGATCATTTCCAGCTATCGCGATTTCGCGCAAGCCGATACTATTCAACTAGAGCAATAAGGACTATTCCATGATCCAATTACAGCAATTAAACCGCGTATTTCGTACTGCGGAGCTTGAAACCACTGCACTGAACCAGATTGATTTAGTGATTGAACAAGGGGATTTCGTCGCCATTATGGGCCCTTCTGGCTGCGGTAAATCTACTCTACTCAGCATTCTGGGCATGCTGGACAGCCCAAGCTCTGGTGCCTACTTATTTCAGGACACCGACATTGCAAATTTCAGTGAAAAACAATTGGCACAGCTGCGTAAAACCCAGCTTGGCTTTGTGTTTCAAAGCTTTAACCTGATTGATGAGCTGAGTGTGTTTCAAAATGTGGAGCTGCCGCTGCAGTATCAGGGCATTGCCGCAGCAGAGCGTAAACAACGGGTAGAAGCCATCTTAAAACGCATGCAAATTGACCACAGGGCCGATCATTTGCCGTTGCAGCTCTCTGGCGGTCAACAACAACGGGTTGCGGTAGCACGAGCCTTAGTGATAAACCCGGCGCTGATTTTAGCCGACGAACCTACTGGCAACCTGGACTCGAAAAACAGTGAAGAAGTAATGCAGATGCTGCGCCAGCTGAACCGCGAAGGTACGACTGTGGTCATGGTGACTCACTCAGAACATGAAGCTCGATATGCCAGCCGTATAGTACGAATGCTGGATGGTCAGATCATTACAGAACGAGCTCTGGAGGCCAAATATGCTTAATTCTTTCAGCATGACAGGCAATTATTTCATCACTGGCATCAGAGCTGTACTGCGGCATAAAACCCATTTAGCACTGAACTTGCTGGGCTTAACCACAGGTTTGGCTTCGGCTTTATTGATACTGCTCTACGCCAGCTATGAACTGGGTTATGACCAAATGCACCCTAATGCAGAAAACAGCTACCGACTGGAGCAATTTTTTCTGCCTGTGAATCAACGTTTCCCGGTGTCGAGCCCAGCGATGAAAGCCTTGCTGGAAAACTATGATCAAGGGATCAAAGTGACCCGCATTAACAGTGGCGCCGATACGCTGCGTTTAGCCGGTTCCAGTCAGCAATTGAGTTTACAGAAAGCTCAGGCTGTGGATGCCAATATCACGGACTTTTTCCAGATTGAGGTACTCCAGGGTGATTTAACTGCGGCTTTAACACAACCCAACCAGATCGCTTTATCAGAACAGGAAGCTTTGCGATTATTTGGACAGACCTCTGTGCTTGGCCAGCAATTTCAACTCGGTGAACAGCGTTATACCATCAGCGCTCTCTATCGTATGCCTGAACAAAGTCATTTTCAGGCGGGTTCTTTGCGCCGGATCAGCGATGAAGTGGCCAATGGCCGTCTGGCGGTCAATAACGTCTATAGCTATATCCATTTACCCTACGGTCTTGATCAAAGGGCTCTGCTGCAAGAATTAACCACTCAGTTGAATCAGCAAGCTTATCAAGGCGGCAAAGTGACAGAACTGCAACTTCGCGCTCTGACCGATATTCATCTGCACTCCAATCTGGCCTATGAGTTTAATGTCAACGGCTCAGCTGGTACTGTACAGATTAGTCTGGTTCTGGCCGCTTTACTGCTGTTGATTGCAGCTATTAACTTTATCAATATGAGCACAGCGCGCGCCGCGATGAGAGCAAAAGAAGTGGGCGTACGCAAGGCTTTGGGCGCGAGCCGTAGTCAGCTGTTTGTGCAGTTTATGCTGGAATCCTTACTGATCGCCTGCTGTGCCGGTTTACTGGCAGCTGTTGCAGTAGAGTTGGTGCTGCCAGAATTTAACCTATTGGTAAATCGCCCGCTTCAGCTGAATTATATTGGCAATTTTGGTCTGATTTTGCTGGCGAGTGTGTTTAGTGTCGGCGTGCTAGCAGGTGTATATCCGGCGGTGTTTATCTCAGCTTTTGATGCAAAAAAAGTACTGAGTGGCGATTTTCAGCGAGGCAACACTGCCATCTGGTTACGTAAAGGCTTACTGGTACTGCAAGGCGCTATTACTATAGGTTTATTAGTGGCAAGCGTGGTACTTCAGCAGCAATTGCAGCTGCTGCAAAATCAGAGTACGGGTTATCAGCGTGAGGCCAGATTAATGGTAAACGCCGTAGAGAACAGCCTGCTGTTTCATGCCGAAAACAAAAATCTGTTACAAAGTCTGCAAAAGGTAGAAGGTGTCAATGCAGTGTCCATGCTGGATATGCAAATCACAGATACTATTTCTCAGGCTATGGATATTCAGCTACCAGGGCAAACTGCGGGCACAGCGCTGCCACCTATTTCTCAGATGGGCACAGGCTTTGATATTGCTAAAACCGCAGGCCTGACCTTGCTGGCTGGTCGTGATTTTAGCGAAACCTATCAAAGCGACTGGTATCAGACTCATGGCGATCATGCCACAGCGGCGGTGATCATTACCGAATCTCTGGCGCGCAAAGCGGGCTACACCCATCTGCAGGATGTGATTGGTCAGCAGTGGCTGTTGCCTGGCGATGTGCCGGTACTGCGGATGCAGGTTGTCGGGGTCGTTGCCGATATTCAAGTTGGATCAGCCTTAAAACAACAAGAACCTTTGCTGCTGATCTGTGGCCGCTCACCTATGACTTACGCCAATATCATGCTTAGCATGGCGCCGGACATGGCCGTTAGCGCCCGTGATAAAGTACAGCAACTGCTGAGCGAGCGCCTGCAGCGTCAGGATTTAAAACTCAGCTGGTTGAGTGATGATTACAATGCGATTTATCAGAACCAGCAACGTCAGGGCAAAGTAATAGCCATCTTTGCAGCACTGGCCATAGCTTTAACTTGTGTCGGTTTGTTTGGTTTGGCTGCTTTTAGTGCCGAACAACGTTCACGTGAAGTAGCAATGCGCAAGGTGCTGGGCGCTGGCCGCTTTAATCTGGTGAATCTGTTGGCCAGCGAATACCTCAAGCTGATGACCATCAGCGCTGTACTGGCTATCCCCGCCACCTTCTGGGCACTGAATAGCTGGCTGAGCGAATTCAGCGTCCGGATCAGCCAAAACCCTTTGTGGTACCTGCTGGCGGCAGCCGTTACTTTCGCTATTTGCTGGTGCACAGTAGCCGCTTTAGCCTGGCAGGTTGCAGGGCGCAAACCTGCTATGGTATTAAGACAACAATAACGAGTAAACAATTGATTAATAAGGGCTATTAATGAGACCAAAGCTGACTCCAAAAGCTATGTTGCTCATCGGTGTGCTGCTGCTTTGCGCCTGCAGCACACCGAATAAGGTTCAGCGTCAGGTAAACAAAGATGCAGTACTGCCACAGATCACTCAAGGTGAACATCAGGGTGCCTACCGTAATCTGTATCGCACGCCTTTGGGGCAGCGGCAGTATCCGGCGCACTGTGAGGCAAACTGCTATCCGGCGGATCAGGCGCTGCAGTGCAATACTCCGGGTCAGGATTGCCGCTACACTGCAGCTCAGCAAGCACCTGAGTTAACTACTGGTTTTGGTGTGCAATGGCTGGGTCATGCCAGCTTTGTGATCAATACACCGGATGGCCAGCAACTGCTGTTGGACCCTGTATTTGGCCAGTTTGACTGGCCGGTCCGTTGGGTGCAATGGTTTGCCGGCATTATCAAAAGACCTTACACCCCGACTATCAGCAGTACCACTTTGGCAGAAACAGATGCCGTGTTGTACTCCCATTTGCATTACGACCATTTCAGCCACCAGAGCATCGAACAAATAGGCAATAAGCCAACTTATTACCTGCCTCTGGGGATGGCGGATTACATGCCAAAGGGTGGATACCACATTATTGAGCAGGCCTGGTACAGCCAAAGCCAGCAAGGTGAGCTCAGCATCCATCTGGTGCCAGCCCATCATTTTAATAACCGCAGATTGTTTAACGATGACAATAAGGCCCTCTGGGGAGGCTGGTTGTTAGAGCACGGTGAAAACACTTTGTTTTTTGCGGGAGATACCGGCTATTCAGAGCATTTTAAAGATATTCAGCAAAAATATGGGGATATTGATATCTGCCTGCTGCCGATAGCCTCCTATCATCATGAAGAGCATGCTGACTGGTATCGTTATGTGCATACCACACCTGAAGATGCGTTAGTGGCGGCGACAGAACTGGGTTGCAAAGTGATGATCCCCTGGGGCTATGGTAATGGGAGTTGGCAGATGGGGGACATCAGTTCACATTCGCCACTCTTACGCTTATTGCATATGCAGCGACAACTGAACAGTCAGGTGCCGCTGCTAATTTTAAATGAAGGTGATAGCGTACAGTTATAACAGCCTTGTATCAGGCCACTGGCTTTAAGCGCGCCTTTTCAGCCAGTTTATTGCTCAGTTTGCCTGTCACAGCCCAAACGATTAACGCCACCCAGGCTATCCAGGAAAAACCAGCCGGCACATTCAGTAAGGCAATTTTGCCGGCATGCTGGCGATTAAAAACGAATGCCAGCAGGCTGGGTAAAAACCAAATCAGCAGAAAAAGCGTGCCAAACCCAACTAAAAATACCAGATCAGCTTGTTGCCATGCCTGGACAAAGGTATCGAAAAATTGTTGTACAGTTTCCATGGGTTATTCCTCGTTTTTGTTCATTTCAAATTTGTTTTGCAGTACAGCGGCAACCAGCCAGAACACCATAAAGAGCACCAGAAATTCGGCATCGGTCAATGCGACCTGATTGCTCAGCTCAGACACGCAGTCATTTAAAGTTTCCATCCATCTATCCTCGTTAAGCTTGTGAAATAAATTAGTGTGTAAGGGTTCAAATTAAAGTTTCAGATTTGACAGCGAAGCCAACTGAGCTTTCAGCTCGTCCACAGACCAGGCTTTGCCTTGCTGCACTACGGTATGCACAGTGTTCAGCGCGTTCAAATCCTTAAGTGGATTGGCATCGAGCACGATAAAATCAGCGACATAGCCTGTTTTCAGCTGGCCATAATCAGTCAGCCCCAGATGCTCAGCCCCGCCGCTGGTGGCCAGCTTCAACACCTGCCAGTGCGTCAGACCTGCCTGCTGAGTCAGTAACAATTCGCGCAAATAAAAAGGACCGCTGGCGCTTAAATCTGTGCCTATCGCCAGCGGCACGCCGGCGTCGTAAAGACGTTTAAGCAATTGCTTTACCTTCGGCATTTGACGCTGAGCGGCGGCAAAGTCTTCTTTTGACCAGTCATAACTGAGCGCAGCAAAAAAGGCGCGCCAGCGGCTACGATTTTCCGGGTGAAAGACCCACATATTTTCTTCCGGATATAAGCTGTTCAAGTCACGGCCAAAGTAGAACAACTCATTGGCAACTAAGGTCAGGTCGACTCTGGTTTGTTGACGCGCCAGAGTGCTAAACAGCTTTTGCATTGGCTCACTGTCGTAGTCGACATAGTCGAACCACCGGTACAGATAACGGCTGTCATATGGATTTTTTCGTTCAAGCAAATAGGCCTGTTTTGTATCGCCTGTCAGTAATTCAGCACTGGTTGGCAACGCATGGGTTAGCATGTCGATACCCAGATCCGCTGCATACTGCCAACTGACGCTATCCAGATGAGCCAGAGTTTTCAGGCCCGCTTCTTTGGCTAACCGCACTCCGAGCGCAACCTCGCCTTTGCTCAGCCCGGCGTATAACTTAATGTAGTGAACGCCCAGTTGTTTTTGACGGGCAATCTCAGCGCGCCAGCTTGCTTCGTCTTTTGGATAGACAGAGCCACCTAACACTGGCGTAGGTTCGAAAACAAAACCAGCGTATTTTAACTTGGGGCCGGGCCAGTTACCTGCTTGTTGCTGCGCGACATATTCAGCGTTGGCTTCTGGTTCGCCTGCTGGGCTAAAGGCTGTAGTCACTCCGGTGGCTAAGGTGCTGATGGCGTGATAGCGCGTCAGCTCACTATGACCTTTCACACTGATTACAGGTTTACCATCCTGCATCTCAGCCCGATGTGGCCCTGCAGTCAGGTGCAAATGCACATCAATCAGACCCGGCATCAGATACTGATCTTTGATATCCACCGTTTTGCTGGCTTCAGGTAATTTTGTATTCGCTTGTTGTTGGCCCATTTGTAGGATGCGGCCTTCTTTGACCAGTAGCCAGCCATCCTGAACCAACTGCTCTGTCGCAGGATTGAGTAAAGTGGCATTGTGATACAACACGCTTTGTGCCAGTTCAACAGGGGCCTGGGCTACCGCCTGTAATGCAGGCCACAGGGCCATCAGACAAAGCGCGACAGATTTTTTTACATGCAGTGTTTTCATGTGAAGACTCCTTAAAACCAAAATAAAGTTGCTGTGTTTGCTTAAGAAGTCGGGAGTATTTCTTCAGCCGTTACAGAATTTTTTTTATTTATTTTTGTAACACTTTGCCAGCTGGGGCAGACTTACTTTTGACAGAGTGATAACTTCAATAAAGACTCTAATACATTGAACAGGGAGGTTTTTTTGGCTAGTTCCGACCACAAAACTGTAACAGCTGAGCAGTTTTTGTTAGAGCTGTGGCAACAAAATCAGGGTGCGATCAGCCGCACTCTGATGGCTTCAGAGGCCGATCCCGCTGCACGACAGGACTTAAAACAGGATATTTATCTGGCATTGCACCAGTCCGCCGAACGTATTCAGGCTGCAGAGCTGCCGCGGGCTTATTTGTTTCGCATAGTGCACAACGTGACTGTCGATCATATAGCCCGCGCCAAACGCCAGCACTGGCAGGAATTAGATGAGGACACCCAGCATCTGCTGCTACAGGATTGTCCGTCGCAAGAAGTCGACGAACAGCAGCAAAGCCAGCAGCTATTGCGGGCTGTCAGGCAACTCTCCCCAGCGAACCGTCAGGTGATTTTGCTGGCGATGGAAGATTTAGACGCACCTGAGATCGCAGAGATCCTGCAATTAACCCAGGGCGCAGTGAGAGTGCGGTTAAATCGCGCCAAAACAGAACTGATGGAGATCATGCACCATGGCAGATAATTTTGACTTTGCCGCTCTGGCCAAAAGCTGGCAACAACAACCCACAGCAACAGAACTTCCACCCAATAGCGCTGATTTAACCCAAGCTAAACAGCGCCAGGCTGAACAAAAGTGGTTGATGTACGGCGAGTGGTTCGGGGCTGCTGTGATGTTTATTGCCGCCTTCTGGCTCGCATTTAACATTCCTGATTGGCTGAGCTATCTGTCTGCGTTGTTTCTGATAAGCGGAGCCCTCAGTTCCGCTTATGTCGCCTGGACAGTACACAAACCTATACTGGAATATGACAACTGGAGCAGCGGCGGGCTGGTACAATTTCGGGCGAGGGCCTGTACATTAACCCTACGCTATTACCTGTATACCCAGCTATCCTGTGCTGCACTGGTGGTATTTGCTGGTTTGTTATGGCTGATGCAGTGGTGGCAAATCGCTCAGGTGACCCCGACCCTGCTGGTTTTTTACAGCCTCATAGTCGCTCCGCTTTGCCTGGCTGCTATCTATCATTTGCAACAAAAGAAAAAACAAAAAGAGTCAGAGCTGAAGCAACTCAGCAGTCTGGCTGAAGATTTTCAGCCGGATGCAGAGTTGTAAAACAGCATCCTGCTTACAATTTCAAACATCTGGCTGCTTGGCAAGTTAAGCCTGATAGATTAACTTAACTTTTTTGCAACTTTTGAGGTCATGATGAAGAAGTGGTTGCTAGTAGCACTATTGTCCACCGGTGCACAGGCCTATGAACCGGACCGGGATCAAATACTGCGGTTTGAACCTTCGCCTTTTCAGAATACAGAGCTTAATTGCCAGCGTGATAAAGATGTGGTGCCCAGACGTAGCGATCTGGTGCTGGATCACTACGCGTTGCTGGCGGCGGATAACGGGGAGCGGGTCGCCACTATTACGGTGACAAATGGAGCTAGTGGCCAGCGTATGTTTAATCAGGAACATCTAGTGGCTATCATGGCGGACTGCAGCCGGATTTATCCCCAGTCATTCGAGCTGACGCTGGCTGCAGGTCAGCAAGAAACCTTTCAAATCTACTTTGGCCGTCGGGCACAACCTGTATTGCAGCTTATCACTAATAACTGATGCAGAAGTACAGCGTTCAGCTGAGCCCGAACTTATAAAAATTAGCCTAGCCAGCCCCCCCGATTTTGCAGCGAACACGTTCTAATCATGGATAAACCAGAGAACGGGGAAATCTCTTTCACTTTTTTGGGGGAATACCATCACTGAAAAGCAAACAGGAGGTAAATTTTTTGATAAAAATACTCAAGTAAAAAACGTTTTTGCCGACAATAATCTGATGACGGACAACAAGGAGAGTAAGATGAAAGTGGAGCCACAAGGGATAAGTCAGGCGTTGCACATACCGCCAAACAAGCCAGCACTGCACATCAAAAAAGACACAGATAGTTCAGAACAATTAACTCGTGAGCTAACGCAACTCGCCGAAGATACTTATCACAAAAATCAGCATCAGGAACCTGCCCCAACCTACCACAAGTCAATGACTATAGTGTCCAATCATGTATTGACCACTGCGGAAATTGAAGAAAAAGCGCTACTCAGGAATTCGACGGCCATGTTTAATCTTTACATGCCTGGCGGTGAAGTGTCTCAATCCGTTGAAAGAATGTTTTCTCAGTATGACAACATAATGTCTGAGATAAAAAGCAAGCAGCCTGAATTAGTCAATAAAGACTGGGCTATAGCACTGAATCAATCAGGTGAACCAGAAATTACAGGCAAACTAAGTCATGACGAAAAAGCCTTGATACTAGAAACATTGAATGCCAACGAAGATTTTATGAGCGCAGCCAGGGATTTTAAGTCTGGTTTCTTAGCGCATTTGAAATTTGGCAGCTCAGGCTGGTCAGATTATGACGTCAACGAAAACAATTTTTCAAAAGTATTTGATTTAAAAGAAATGCTTGATCATTCACAAGGCGGAGAAGAATTTAAAAAGTTCTGGAATAAAGATTTTAGCTGGCTTGAGTTAAACAATAACATTTCAGCTCAACTAAAAAGAAATGCGGAAAAAATAAAGCCATTGTGGTGAGTCTGGCTTTAACACGAACAAAAACCCAGTCGGACGTATTCGTCATCTGACGCGGTGTCTTGGCTGTGTCCGATCGACTCTCTGCCTGAGCCAAATGATCCACTATCCCTGTCGATTCCCCCCACTCTCAACCGACCCATGTAGAATTTGTTTACATTTCCCAACACTCTGGTCTGTGAAAAGCGTTACACTAGCCGCGCCTTTTTCAGGCCGTTTTAAACAAGGAATGCAGTACATGTCTGATTACTCTACTCATGCACCCACATCGCGTATTTCCACCGGCGAATTTACTATGCTGGTGGC
This sequence comes from Rheinheimera tangshanensis, assembly GCF_014645135.1. GTDB lineage: Bacteria > Pseudomonadota > Gammaproteobacteria > Enterobacterales > Alteromonadaceae > Pararheinheimera > Pararheinheimera tangshanensis. The sequence goes on along the minus strand of NZ_BMLH01000003.1, from coordinate 99,196 downwards.
ACTTTTAATGTCGATTGTTGCTATCTCTATTGATGCCTTATTGCCAGCGCTGGACGCTATTCGTGCTGATATTTCGATGAGTCACCCCAATCAGGCGCAACTGGTGGTCAGTGCCTTGTTTTTTGGTATGGCGATAGGCCAGCTGATTTGTGGCCCTTTGTCGGATGCGACAGGCCGTAAGAAAGTTTTAAACGGTGGCATAGTGCTGTTTTTAGTCGGTACTGTGATCTGTTATGTCGCCACCGATATCAACACCTTATTATTCGGCCGTTTTGTGCAGGGTTTAGGGGTTTCAGGCCCTTATGTTTCGGCTATTTCTATAGTGCGGGATAAATACTCCGGCAATGATATGGCACGCATTATGTCGCTGGTGATGATGATATTCGTGATGGTGCCGGCTTTAGCACCAAGCCTAGGTCAGGTGGTGTTATGGATAGGTTCATGGCGCGATATTTTTATCCTTTATGTATTTTATGCGCTGCTCATTGTCGTGTGGATTTTCTGCCGTTTAGAGGAAACCTTGCCCAAAGAGCACCGTATCGCCATGAGTTCTAAAGGATTTGCTGAAGGTTTCAAAGAAGTGATCAGCAATGTGCCTACGGTCTGCTACATGGTGTGTATGGGTTTATTTTTTGGCAGCTTTATTGGTTATCTGAATTCATCGCAACAAATTTTCCAGGACTTGTTTAAAACAGGTGAGCTGTTCACTTTGTATTTTGGCTTACTGGCGATAGTTTTTGGCGCAGCCTCTTTAGTCAATTCCCGCCTGGTGCAAAAATGGGGCATGCAACATTTATCTAACCGTGCGGTCTGGGGCATTATTTTAAGCTCAGCAGTATTTTTAGCGCTGCATTGGGTGATTGACATTCAGCTATGGATTTTTGTGTTGTATGCGTCCGTGCTGTTTTTCTGCTTTGGTCTGGTGTTTGGTAATATCAACGCCATGGCAATGGAACCTATGGGCCATGTAGCTGGTATAGCGGCTGCCATTATTGGCTCTACTTCATCCATTATGTCGATGAGCATAGGCACAGTGATAGGCCAAATGTACAACGGTACTGTAATTCCTGTGACAGCAGGCTTTTTGATTTTTAGCAGCATCAGCATGGCAATTTTAACTTTTGCGCAAAAATACAAAAAACAGCATCAGGATGGACAAGCTGAACAGGCTTCTGAACCAGCCTGACAATCTCTTGGTTCTATAATAAGAAGCCCATGAATTACATGGGCTTTTTTATACAAGTCACTGAAATTTAGTTCCGCTCCAGAGTTTTGCTACGGAAAATAATTGCCACTCTGCCACCAGAAATCCACCCCTACAAGCCCGCCTTAAGCTGCCAACCTGTCGGCAAAACCCTAGCCACAACATAAATTCACTTTTTTATAACCTCATTAAAAACTCAGGCACAGAAGCTGCAACCCTAGCAACATCCACAGGGAACATGAGCTATCAAAGGGATAATGATGATCAGTTTATTCAGTAAAATAGAGAGCTTTGGTAAAAATTCAATTGCGGCTCTGGATCGTTCCAACAACGTATTACAGACAGGTCCAGCTATGCCTGTTAGCCATGCAGAAGACACTTCGGACACCGCCTACAGAGCACCCAGCGCTATCGTAACTCTGTCTGAAAAAGCTCTGGAGCTGCAAAAAAGCTATAACGGCACACCAGCCTTTTTGATTAAAGACGCCTACGTGTCTGCGCCTCACAGACTAGCCCCAGATCCAGCTACACCTCTGGAAGATATGGTGTATCGCAGAGATGGTTTACGCATCAATACTGAAACTAATCCGCCCCGCTGGATGGATTCCACCGACATCGTCAATTATGACGAGTGGCTCAAAAGCGAGCAGATGATTGACCAGCATGTAGATAAGCGGATCGCTATTTTTAAAGAGGGCAAAGCAGAAGGACTCACTGACGCTCAAATTATTCAGCAGATAGAAGACTACAACTCAACCCTGCCAGACCGCTTCCATCACGATACCCAAGTAGAAATGGATCTCGGTATGATTTATCGAACCAAACAATGGGTTGGAGTGACAGATGAAAGTCTGCAGTCCAGCCTCGGTACCAGACGCAGAGAATCTTATGAACAGCTCTATACCAAGGCCACTGCCAAGTTTAAAACCGGCTAACGTGTTATTGCAGACTCTGCAATTGCAACCATTCCCTGGGGCTATGACCAGTTTTCCGTCTGAAGGTCCGGGCTAAAGCCGATGGGCTTTCATAACCCACTTCATCAGCGATCAGGGCGATGGGACGACCTTCACGCAGTACTTTTTGCGTAAGGCTTACCCGCCAGCTCACCAGATAATCGGCTGGGGTAATACCGACCACTTTATGAAACTTGGCAGCAAAACTTGCTCTGGACATGCTGGCTGCGCTCGCAAGCTCAGCCACAGACCAGGCTTTCGCGGGCTGGTCGTGCATTAAAGTCACAGCTTTTGATAGCCTTAAATCAGCAAGCCCGGCCATCATACCGGTCGATACACTACGATTAGCCATCATGTAACGTAATAACTGGATCACCACCAACTCGAACAAACGGTTCAGTACCGCATTTTTGCCACAATGCTGCGCAAAGGCCTCGTCAAACAACCAATTCAGATTACCGCTAAGCATTGCAAGATCAGCCAAAGGCATGACGACATAAGCAGGTAAAGCTGTGGTTAGCGGATTATCCAGCCCGCCGTCAAAACTCAATGCAGCTGACACCAGTTCTACCTGCTGCTCTGAGCTGGCAGACAAGCTATGACCACAAGGCCGTGGAATAAATAACAAACTGGGTTCAGTGATCACAACGGGCTTTTGCTGATCCAGCTGAAATGCCGCATCACCAGAGCGCAACAAATGCAGCTTGGCTGTCCTGTCCGTTGCATCAAAAGCCATGTCAGCGCTAAGCACACCACCAAAGATAGTAGTGGCATGCATGCCAAATTGAGCAAGCAAGGTTGATAGCCGGTCCACACTTTTCTCCAGATCCGAAAATCAATAATTTAGACGATCTGTTGCATAAATTAGACCATTTGAACCCAAAAGAAAAGAATGGCAGCTTACTATACTCACAGCCGCGACCAAGAGGAAACAACGACCCCCTCTTGCCTGAAGCGAGCGAAAGACCCATGAGGCAGGCGCACGAAGAAGAGCGCAGCCAACGAACTCAGCTTGCAACTCCAAAAGGAAACGAACATGACTCATTTCAAATCACGTTTATTCACTACAGCTATCGCAACATTCGGCCTGACCTTTGGCGCCGCCGCCTTTGCCGCTGAAAAACCTACAGTGGTATTGGTACACGGTGCTTTTGCTGAATCATCCAGTTGGAACGGTGTAGTGTCTGAACTGCACGAACAAGGTTACCCGGTCATAGCTCTGGCGAACCCGCTACGCAGCGTAAAAAGTGATGCCGCTTATTTACAAGATGTAGTCACCAATACCAAAGGGCCTGTGGTTTTAGTCGGTCACTCCTATGGCGGTTCAGTGATCAGCCAAATCGCACCAGACCAAGACAAAGTGAAAGCTTTAGTTTATGTCGCTGCTTTTGCTCCTGAACAAGGTGAAAATATTGCAGAATTATCAGGACGTTACCCTGGTGGCACTTTAGGCCCAACCCTTGCGGCTCCGGTGGTATTAAAAGATGGCAATAAAGATTTGTACATTCAACAGGACAAATTCCACACTCAGTTTGCAGCAGATGTATCTGCAGCTGAAGCCGCGTTAATGGCTGCCACTCAGCGCCCGGTGACTGAAGCGGCATTGCATGAAGCTTCAGCAGCACCTGCCTGGAAAAAAATTCCGTCATGGGCGATTTACGGCACAGCGGACAAAAATATCCCGGTCGCTGCAATGAAATTTATGGCAGAGCGTGCTGGTGCTAAAAAGATTGTTGAAATCAAAGATGCTTCTCATGTGGTAATGACATCCAAACCAGAGCAGGTTGCCAAACTTATCGTTGAAGCAGCAGAAGCGACTGCGCAATAACTCTCTTAATAAAGCCGCAATGCAAAAGCCCTGACGTATCACTCAGGGCTTTTGTTATTACTGACCACTTTGCTGTTCGGCCTGTATTCAATTCGCGGCAAAACTGTAATTGCCGCCCCCCTCTAAGCTATAACTATCCTCTAAGCTATAACTAAAAGGCATTAGTCAATTGGTCTGACCTTGCCCTATAGTCGTTACGCCGATTTTTTCTACAAAAAACAGTAATTTCGGCACTACAAAGACTGGCGCAGCAGCACGACCTGACCGAGCCTGTGCTGACATCATCTTCTTATGTCAGCACAGTGGTAGTCCCTTCAGGAAGAAGCAAACCTAGCCGCGGCAACCAGCTCAACTGCTATGCCTTTATCCTGGTTGATAGGGGCTACAGATCCATCTGCTTAGCAGGATCCAATAAGAAAACAGGACAAGAGGTCAGGATGTTTATTGCAATACCCAAAGAAAAACTGCACGACGAAACCCGGGTGGCGGCCACCCCAGCGACAACGGAACAGCTACGCAAATTAGGTTTTACTGTACTGGTAGAAAGTGGCGCTGGCAGTAGCGCAGGTTTTAGCGATGAGGCTTATGTAGAGGCTGGTGCCAGCATAGCTGATAGCACCAGGCTCTGGGCCAGTGAGCTGATTTATAAGGTCAATGCGCCGACGGAGCAGGAAATCCATTTACTGCAAAAAGGCAGTACCTTAGTCAGTTTTATCTGGCCAGCACAAAACCCGGAGTTAGTGGCGCGCCTTGCGGCTCAAGGTGTGAATGTATTGGCGATGGATATGGTGCCACGTATTTCCCGCGCTCAGTCACTGGATGCCCTGTCTTCGATGTCAAATATCGCCGGTTACCGCGCTGTGATTGAAGCGGCTCATAGTTTTGGCCGTTTTTTAAGTGGTCAAATTACCGCAGCAGGTAAAGTGCAACCTGCAAAAGTGCTGGTGATTGGCGCTGGTGTGGCAGGTCTTGCTGCTATTGGTGCGGCCCGTTCTTTGGGTTCTATAGTGCGGGCTTTTGATACCCGCCTTGAAGTGGCAGAACAAATTGAGTCTTTGGGTGGTGAGTTTTTAAAACTGGAGTTTGCCGAAGATGGCTCTTCATCCAGTGGTTACGCCAAAGTGATGTCGGATGAATTTATTGCCGCTGAAATGGCTCTTTTTGCCGCGCAGGCCAAAGAAGTCGACATTATCATCACCACGGCCCTTATTCCGGGCCGGCCTGCACCAAAGCTCATCACCAAAGAAATGGTCGATTCGATGAAACCCGGCTCTGTCATTGTTGATTTAGCGGCAGCCACAGGCGGCAACTGTGAATACACAAAGTCAGGTCAAATCACCGAAACGGTATCAGGTGTCAAAGTGATAGGTTACACCGACTTACCAGGTCGTTTAGCGGCCCAGTCCTCACAGCTTTATGGCACCAATCTGGTGAATCTGGCCAAGCTCTTGTGTAAAACCAAAGATGGTCAGATGGTACTGGATATGCAGGATGTGATTATCCGCAATATGTCTGTAGTACATCAGGGGGAAGTCACCTTCCCGCCGCCAGCTATCAGTGTGACAGCTGCGGCCAAACCTGTTGTGGCCAGTGCTGCACCAACTGCAAAAACAGAGAAAAAATCAATCAGTTCCAACTGGTTTATCGGCATAGCGGCAGTGTTACTGCTCTGGATAGGTTACGCAGCGCCCAGCGACTTCTTAGCACACTTTACGGTGTTTTTACTCTCCTGCGTGGTGGGGTATTACCTTGTCTGGAACGTGACTCATGCCTTGCATACGCCTTTGATGTCGGTCACCAATGCGATATCCGGCATTATAGTTTTGGGCGCTTTACTGCAAATCAGCAGCGATTCCCTGCTGGTACAGGCGCTGGCTTTTTTCGCCGTACTGATTGCCACCATTAATATAGTAGGTGGCTTTACCGTCACACGGCGCATGCTGAAGATGTTCACCAAAGGCGGGGAGTAACAGCCATGACACAAGGATTAATCACTTCAGCCTATCTGGTAGCGGCTGCTTTTTTTATTGCCAGCTTAGCCGGTTTATCTAAACAGGAAACAGCCCGCCGCGGTAACTGGCTGGGTATTTTGGGCATGACCATAGCCCTGCTCGCCACCATTGCGGGCGTTAGTATGGATGCCATGTTGCCGTTAGTGATAGCTCTGGCGATAGGCGGTGCTGTAGGCCTGCGGTTGGCGCTTAAAGTAGAAATGACGCAAATGCCAGAATTAGTGGCCATTTTGCATAGTTTTGTTGGTTTAGCCGCAGTGCTGGTGGGTTACAACAGCTTCTTTGAAACTCATACAACCGCAGGTGCAGCGCTCACAGTGCATTTGACCGAAGTATTTTTGGGAGTGTTTATCGGCGCTGTGACCTTTTCAGGTTCCATCGTGGCTTTTGCCAAATTACGTGGCATAGCCAGCTCCAAACCATTAAGTATTCCACATAAACATAAGCTGAATTTGCTGGCTTTAGTCGCATCTGCTCTGCTGCTGGTTTATTTTGTCAGCTTCGAAGGTGGTGAAACTGCGTTGCTGCTGATGACGTTAATCGCCTTAGTCTTTGGTTTGCATCTGGTCGCTTCTATTGGCGGTGCCGATATGCCGGTGGTGGTGTCTATGCTGAACTCCTACTCAGGCTGGGCCGCTGCTGCTGCAGGTTTTATGCTGTCGAACGACTTACTCATTGTCACTGGCGCTCTGGTCGGCTCGTCCGGCGCTATCCTGTCGTACATTATGTGTAAGGCGATGAACCGCTCTTTTATCTCTGTCATCGCCGGAGGTTTTGGTCAGGTCGATGCCAAACAAAGTTCAGGCGACGAAGAGCAAGGTGAATACCGCGAAATCAACGCTGAAGATGTGGCGGATTTGCTACGAAACTCAAGCTCTGTGGTGATCACGCCGGGTTATGGCATGGCGGTCGCTCAGGCGCAGTATCCGGTGGCGGAGATTTGCCTGAAACTCAAAGAGCGTGGCATTAAAGTACGTTTTGGTATTCACCCTGTGGCAGGTCGTATGCCCGGGCATATGAACGTGCTGCTGGCTGAAGCCAAAGTGCCTTATGACATAGTACTGGAAATGGATGAAATTAATGAAGATTTTTCTGATACAGATACAGTGCTGGTGATAGGCGCCAACGATACGGTCAACCCGGCAGCTGCTGAAGACCCAACCAGCCCTATCGCTGGCATGCCAGTGCTGGAAGTCTGGAAAGCACAAAACGTAGTGGTGTTTAAGCGTTCGATGAACACTGGCTACTCGGGTGTTAACAACCCATTGTTTTATAAAGATAATACCCAAATGTGTTTTGGCGATGCCAAAGCCACTGTGGACGCGATTTTAAAAGCTCTGTAACAAGGCATTGAGTCTACCCAGCTAAAAAAGTCCGCCTGATTTAATGATCGGCGGACTTTTGTTTTACACCACTGCAGCTATTTAGCAGCACCAAGCCTTTGCGTTATAAAGTCTATAAAAGCTCTAAGCCTGCGTTGATGGCGTAAATCCTGATGATAGCCCAACCAGATAGGCCGTGATGGCGGCGCACTGGCAACAGGCAGTTGCTGCAATCCCTGCATTTGCTCAGCCAGCCGCACAGGTAACACGGCAAGCCCAAGCCCCGCGACACACAATCTGGCCTGCGCTTCTCTGCTATTGCTGCTAAACGCCAGCTTTGCGCCCGGAAACTGGTTGTTAAGCCAGACCACGTCGGGTAAATCACTAAAATAATTATCCATGCTGATCAATTTGAGCTGCTCTGGCGTGTTGAGCAAACTCAGGTCAAAATCAGCGGCAGCATACAAGCCATAATCCAGCAATAGCAGCTGACGCTGCGCTATATCCGGCTCATCAAAAGCCTGCAGCCTGAATACCAGATCCGCCTCACGCCGCGCCAGATTAAACAGTCTGCTGTCATTAAGAAGCTCTATGCTGACATCTGGGTGCAACTGTAAAAATTCAGCACAGCAGTCCGTCAAAACAGAATGACTAAACCAGTCAAAAGACGAAATACGTAAGGTCCCTGTCAGTTTTACTTCCTGACCGGCCAACTGCCGCATCGCCGCATCCGCTTCTTCGGCCATACGTTTAGCTGCAGGCAATAAAGCCAGCCCGGCCTCGGTCAACAGAAAGCCTTCTGTTGTGCGCTGAAACAGCTTCAACCCCAAACTCTGCTCCAGGCTTTGAATTCGTCGGCCTAAAGTGGGCTGAGTAAAACCTACAGCACGTGCAGCTGCCGTTAAAGTGCCCTGCTCCGCCACCGCCAGAAATAAACGGATATCGCTCCAGTCCAAATGTTCCATAGCTGCCTCTTCAACTTACTCATGCATTTTCGCATAGCATCAATGCATATTAGTTGATTTCAGCTCTTTTAAGCATGGGCAATACTGCATTCAGCCCAATAACAGGGCGCCGAACACAGCAGAGGACATTCAGATGAGCACTCAATACAGCATGCAAGCCCTACAAATCAGTGAAGCCAACGGCAGTTTCAAGTTAATCCAACAATCTATTCCTCAACCCGGACCAGGCCAGGTGTTGGTAAAAGTAGCAGCCAGTGGCATCAACCCACTGGATTTGAAAATCAGAGCAGGACTGGCAGCCCATGCTAAACAGCCTTTTCCTGCGGTATTGGGCATAGATATGGCAGGTGAAGTGGTAGCAACAGGCTCTGATATCCATCACTTTGTAAAAGGCGACAAAGTGTACGGCATGACGGGAGGTGTAGCAGGTCAGCAGGGTTCCTTAGCTCAGTATCAGTTAGTGGATGCGGACTTTCTGGCCAAAGCTCCATCTAATATCAGCCTGCGTCAGGCCGCTGCAATGCCTTTGGTGGTGATCACAGCCTGGGAAGGTTTGATAGACAGAGCCAAAGTCGCAGCAGGACATAAAGTGCTGGTGCAAGGCGGTGCTGGTGGTGTCGGTCATGTCGCAGTTCAACTCGCTAAAGCTTTTGGTGCAGAAGTTTATGCCACAGCTTCAGCCAAAGATGCTGACTATATCCGTTCTCTCGGTGCTGTATTTATCGACTATCGGCACACCACTGTAGCGCAGTATCTGGCCGAACATACCAACAACACAGGCTTTGATATTGTCTACAACACTATGGGCGGCACTAGTCTGGATCTGGCTTTTCAGTCGGTAAAAACTTATACGGGCCATGTAGTTAGCAGTCTCGGCTGGGGTACACATAGCATAGCGCCTTTATCATTCAAAGCCGCCAGCTACTCAGGTGTGTTCACTTTACTGCCGTTATTAACAGGTCAACACAGAGCACAACATGGCGCTATTTTGCGCCGTGCCAGCCAACTGACAGAACAAGGGCTGCTCGCTGTGCGACTTGATCCGGAAGAGTTTGACTTTGGCCACATAGAGCAGGCTTATGAAAAAGTAGCAACGGCAAGCAATAATGGCAAAGTGGTTGTCACTGTAGCAGCTGAATAAACAACTCAGGGAGTTCACCACCAACTGCTATCTATTGGAGCTGTGCCTGAGGGCACAGCAAACTTGATTCGATGTTATGGTTGAGATTGCGCAGACATCTGCGGCCTGTTCCGCATCAACTGCATCAACTTCTGTGCGACATCTTTGCATGAATACAACTTGCCCCTCCACAGACTCTAATGCTCTGCCCTTTGCATCGCTTTGGAAGACACAGCTCCTGTTCAGACAAACTAAACTGACATCAAAAGTTACACAAGGTATTTGCTCAAGCTTCATTTTAGTAGTAGCTTAAAATACTACTAAAAAACAAGTACGAAAGAATGTCTAAAATTCCATTAAATCAACTGGGTTTTACCGAGCTTGAAACTGATCTCTACCTTGCACTTTTAACTCAAGGCGAAATGACAGGCTATGCAGTGGCCAAACAGATCAATAAAGCCGTTGCCAATGTGTACAAAGGCCTGGAGTCATTGACGCAAAAAGGCGCAGTGATCCAGACCCATCAGGATAAAAAAATTTACTGCGCCGTGCCCTGGCGCCAGTTGCTGGACAGTGAACAACGCAAGTTTAGTCAGACCATAGAGGCTTTGGCCGAACAACTGGATGCCTTGCCTGAGCCGGATGAAAACGAACAAGTGTATCAGTTAAGTAATCTGGACCAGGTGCGGTCTGAAACCTTAGCTTTTATCCACAGAGCACAGCATTTAATTCTGGCGGACATAGAACCTGACGCGCTGATGTATTTTGCCGAAGCACTGCAACAGGCCGCCGCACGAGGCGTTGAAGTGCGGCTGAAAGTCTATGAAAAAGTGAGTTTACCCGGAGTGCTCCTGACCTTAAGGCAAAATGGCACAGAAGTGTATGCCAGAACCGACACCATCCGTTTTAAGCTCAGTGCTGATGGCCGGCATTTTGTGACGGCGTTACTGCACTCCAACAAAAAAGACTTGATCCAAGCCTTTAAGAGCAGCAGTGCCCTGATGAATATGAATATATTTTCAGGCCTGGCTTATGAGTTGATCCTGACCGAACTAAAACAAGCGCTAAGCCAATCCAATCTGGAACTGGCACAACAGATTTTGCAAAACACCGCACATCTGCACCCTTTTACCACGCAAAATCAGGTATTTCAGCACTACCGTCAACAGTACCAGCAGCGTTACAACACCAAGCCACTTACAGACGATCAGGAGCCATCATGAACAACATCATTCTCGGCCTGCTGGCAAGTTCGGCCTTTGTTATGCATTCAGCCTATGCAGTTGGCAACAAAGATTTTGCCCCATTGGAACAACTGATTGAAAAAACTAAGACTCAAACCAAGCTTCAGTCAGGAACAGCAATAGCCCTGGTGCAAGATGGCAAAGTGCTGTATCAGGGCTACTTTGGTTATGCTGACATCAAAGCCCGGCAAAAAGTCCAGCCAGACACTGTGTTTTATATTGCTTCGGCTACTAAACCTTTTACCGCTTTTGCCACCTTGTTGCTGGAACAGCAAAATAAACTGAGCACCAACACCTCCTTACAACAGATGTTTGCCGATACTCAATTCAGGGGTGTTGATGTCAGTAAAATTTCAATCAAACAACTGCTGACGCATCAGTCTGGTCTGGATAATCAGCCTTTAGTCTGGGCCACAGCTTATAGCGGCATTCACACCCCAGCCTCTTTAAAAGCTCTGGTGGCCGGGTCCTATCCGGATGCAGAAAGCAAAACAGGCCAGTTTAATTACAGCAATGTGGGCTACAACATCCTCAGTACCTGGCTGGATCAGCAGTCTGATCTCAGCTGGCAACAACAGCTACAAACACTGATTTTTACACCACTGCAGATGCAGCACAGCTCCACTTTGGTCAGCGAAGCGAAGCGCAAAAACTGGATGCTGGCTAAACCTTATTCAGCAATGAGCCCCAACCCAGCACAAGAGTTGTATCTGCAAAAAACCGATCGGACTATGCATGCGGCGGGTGGCATGCTGGCCACAGCGCCGGATCTGGCCAAATTTTTAATAGCGCAAATGCAAGATGGCAACTCAGTTTTTCCTGAAACTGTAATTAAAAAAGCACAACAGACCGAAGTGGTCACAGACAGCAACTACAACGATTTTAAACGCTCAGGTTACGCCTGGGGCTGGTACAGCGGTGACTACAAAGGTGAGCGCATGCTGCATCATTTTGGCAGTTTTGCTGGTTTTCACGCTCACTTGTCTTTTATTCCGGAGAAAAATATTGGTTTAGTGGTGCTGAACAACGAAGACTTTTTAAGTGGCCATGTCACTAATCTGATTGCCGATTACAGTTATGGTTTGTTACTGAACGAAGCCAATATAAAAACCAAAGTTGCCGCCCGCTTTGACGATTTGTGGGTAAAAGCAGCTGGCCTGCCAAAAGCCGTGCTAAAAGAGCAGCAAAAAATTCAGGGGCGTACTTTTCAGCTGTCTTTGCCTGCAGCAGCTTATGTAGGCACCTATCGCCACCCGCAACTGGGTGATATTCAACTGACACTGACCGACAAACAGCAACCGCAACTGCAATGGGGAGAACTACAGACTGTGGCGACTGGCTATGACCAACCCGATGCAATACGGCTAGGCTGGGTACCCAACTCAGGAGAAATCGCCAACTTTAAGCTTGATGGTAAAAAAGTCACCAGCCTGTCTTTTAATGAAATGACATTCCAGAAAATCAACTGAAGCAGATTCAAACTCACTCAGCACAAGGTTTTGTTCTTCGTCAGTTGAACAAAACCTTGAGTGCTGACGTATACAGATTTACTCAAGCCACAGCGTTAACCCAACGCCTCAACCAAAGAGCCCAGTCCATGTTTAGTTTTTTTAAACGAGATCCAATCAAAGCCCTACGCCAAAAATACGATGCCAAAGCCGAGCAAGCTATGCTCGCCCAGCGAAAAGGCGATATGCGCTTATTTGCCGACTTAACCGCAGAAGCAGAAGAATTATGGGCACAGCTGGAAAAGTTGCAGGCTGAAACCAAGCAAAGCTAAAACTCTTGGTTGTTACAAAGCTTGAGCAAAAGGCCACTGTTTTATACTGGCCTTTTTAGCTTTTAAGACTGATGGATAGTGGTTGTTAGCTATGAGCGAATAGTAGATCTAAAAATGATTTATTTTTGGAAAAACTAAATGACCGCTTTGCTGCTGTTGCGGACATTGTGGGATTAGTCTGAGAACTAAAGAAGAACACCCATAGCTCGGTGGAAACTATGGGATCCCCAACTTGAATTAGTTAAACTTTAAATATTTTAAGTGCCATAGATCACTCGTCGCGCTCGATAAGCACAAACTAGCAATACAAACAAATTTACCCAAGGTGCTACCGAGTTAAAGCCATCAACAATGAAACCATATGTCATGAATAAAAAAGACATCGTCACGCAGACAATAAAAGATTTAACGCTATAGAAAGACAGTAAAAACAATGTGGCATATGCGATGACGTAAGGCCACCTTGTAATGTAGGTAATGGCTCTCATGCCATCGATATAGCATTGATTAACATCCGACAATGCAACTATTTTAGCGCATTCAGCCTGAATGTATTCAATATCTATACCTATAGCGCTATATATACCTCCCCCATGCGAGGTAGACATTAACAGCGACACCACTTCAGACGCAATCATTAAAACAGCACATATGAAAGGCATTGGTTTCATTTATTCAACTCCTGCAGGGCAATTTGGTTGTGCACACCATTTCAATCTTGGTCCAGTTAAACTTCGCGCAGACTCCGCCCATCTTGTTGTTCCTGTTGGAGTTATTTTCAAAATTGTTTCCATACTTGAGTATGGACTGTCTCCGGCAACATCCGAACGGTAATTAATTCTATATAATTCTGATTCCTTCAACGTTACTTTGATTGAATACTCATCATAAGCAATCGGAAATTTCGCCGATTCTACGAGAGTTTTCTTAATCCCTTCTTTCATAACATGTCCACCTAACGAGAATGCAAGATCTATTGTGTTGTTTATATCATCACGTGACTCACCGACTTTGCCACCATCCACAATTTTGGTTTTTCCTGTTTCTTTCCACTCAAGACGCTCTCCAAAATTAACTTCTGATCGACTCACTTTTGAACTAGCCGTAAATTCGGAGCTATTAACAGAAACTCCACCACAAATACGTGTTCCAACACCATCTTTTTTACAAGTCCCATCCGGAGCCACCGCATTCATCGGGTCATTGCCGACATAGGCATACCAGTTCATGCCGTCTTTGTAGCCGATCGGATCGGTTTGCAGAAAACGGCCTAACTTCGGATGGTACACCCGTGCTTTGTAGTGATAAAGCTCGGTGCCGGGCAGCAGGATTTGGCCGGTGTAGCGAAAGCGTGATGCGCTTTGATTAATCGGCTCGCCGTAAGGGCCGTATTGGTGTTTTTGTACTACAGCACCAGAAGCATTAGTCTCCGCCATAATACTACCGCGCTCGTCTGCCAAGAGATACATCGGGCTGCTGGTGCCACTGCCGTCAAAGCTTACCAACGGGTCGTCACTGCCGATGCCATGCACATAGCGTTTAAGCATGGTGCCGGCAGCGTTATATTCCGCTATTAACTCTTAGCAGACATCGCAATTACCAGCGTTCGAATGTCCGCAATTGGCACTAAGCGGTTATCCGATTTACTTATACTCAGACAACTTAAGCAATTCGAACTGAATCGACCGAAGATTGGAATTGCGGTCTAAAGAGGACTAAGCAGCCAAAGCGAGGAAAGTCATGGTGCTTAGCAGACCCTGTCCAGCATGGATGCTGGACAGGAGCCTATAGGGACATATTTACGGCGAGTCTGCGTGCACTATGGCTTTTCCGCTGCCACCTTCACCAACTACTGAAGAGCGGCAGATTTAAACTAGCAACGAAGCAACTTAAGGCGCCGTAATCACCCTATTCGCCAGCACTTTGGCTTTGCCCAAAAAGCCGGACCAGCGAATATTAAAACGCACTAAACCCCAGTAGGTAAGCGGCACCAGCAGTAAACTGGTTAAGGTGGAGAACACCAAACCACCAATGATAGCGATTGCCATAGGCGCATAACTTGGGCCGTCGCCGCCTATAGTGGCATCACCAAAAGCCAGTGGTAATAAACCTAGCACTGTGGTGGATACCGTCATCAGAATAGGTCGTAACCGGGCTTCACAGGCTTCGATAATCAATGGTACCAGCTCTGCATCAGGGCTTTCATTACGCAGCTGATTGATACGGTCTACCAGCACTATGCCGTTATTCACCACTATGCCCATCAGCACCAGCATGCCTATCATGCCCATAATGCCCATAGAAGTGCCGGTGAATAAAAAGGCCCAGAACACACCGACAAAAGAGAACAACAAGGAGCCTATGACCGCGGTTGGCATAATCAAGGACTCAAACAGCGCCGCCATCACTAGATAAATCATCGCCACAGCCAGCAACATATTGATTTGCATAATGCCCTGCGCTTCATCCTGATACTGGAAGCTGCCTTCAAAAGACCAGGCGTAACCTGCTGGCAACTGCAGCTGATTTAATCTTTGGGTCAGCTCTTCACGGGCTTTATCCATCGTCAGGTCTTTATTCATATTCATGCCAATGGCAAGCGTAGTCTGACGATTAAAGCGGCGGATTTCCGACAGCAGGGGTTCTACTTTCAGTTCAGCCACCTGCGCTAAGGTAATGACTACATTGTCTTTCACCAGCACAGGAATAGCGGCCAATTCAGCCGGTGAATGGCTGACTTTTTCGTCATACAACACCCTAAGCTGCAATTCGCCCTGCTCGTCCGAGCGGTAGGTGCGTAAATTCGTGCCACGCAGCGCCAATGTAACGGCTTGCGCCACTTCGCTGGCATCCAGGCCCTGACGTTGTAACTCTTCATTGTTCAGCTGAATTTGCATTTCAAACTGGCCATCGGAAATTTCAGAGCGCACGTCTTCCAGCCCTTTAATTTGTGAGATCACAGGCACTATGTCAGCAGCTAATTTGGTCAGCATTTCAGTCGAAGGGCCAGATAAATGCACCTGCATACCACCGCCGTTATCACTCCAGCCAAAACTGGGTTGTGAGCGCACTAGCTGTGGCCAGCCTTTGCGAATAGCTTCCTTAATTTCAGAGACAGGTTTTACCAGCGGATCGTTAAACATAATGATCGACATCGCATGATTGGCGGTGTAATAGCTGTACACAGACTCAATTTCATACTCGTCTTTGTGCTGATATAAGTAGGCTTCCATCCGGTTTACTTCCTGCTCTACCTCGGCCAGATTGTAATTGCCCTGCACGTTGTAGTTCAAAAAGGCTCTGTTACTGTCGCCATCATTATCGTCACCACCAGACACCTGGCTTAACGGAATAGCAATACTGAACAGCAATAAAAAAGCGATGCCGGTTGCAGCTTTAGGTGAAGCCATCACCCAACGTAAACAGCGGCCATAAAACTTATCGACTTTGCTCGGTGCCGCATTGTCTGAGCTATGGATTTGCTTAATCTTTGTAGTTAACAGCGGAATTAAAGTTAAGGCCATCAGCAAAGACACAGCAAGCGCTATGGTGATGGCAATAGCAACATGCTCCAGAAACACAGTGACATCGACTTTCTGGCCGATAATATTGGGTAAAAATACGATGGCTGTAGTCGCAGTACCGGCCAGCACGGCCAGACTCACTCTGTTTACTCCCAATTCTGTGGCTCTTTTCATATCAGCATCGGCAGCACGTTCGCGGAATATACTTTCAGTCACTACCACTGAGTTATCCACCAGCATACCGACCGCCAGCATTAAGCCCATCATACTCAGCACATTCAGGCTGTAACCGAGGAAGTACATAGCACCCAAAGTGATGGCGATAGACACAGGCACAGACAACACCACCACTAAAGTAGTGGGAATATGGCGTAAGAATAAATACAACACTCCAAAAGACAACACAGCGCCCATAGCGCCAGAACCCAACAGGTTCGACAAAGAGTCTGTGACGCCTTTGGCGGTGTCGTCCATCAGGAATAAATTAATACCGTTAAAGGCCGGATCTTTACCCGCTGCATCTACTACAGCTATTGCTGCGCGGGATACATCGACCAGATTCGCATTCGACTCTTTAAAGACGTTCATACCGACCGCATAGGTCTGGTGTAAATGCCGGCCTTCAATACGTTTGGGCAGCTCCAGCATCACATCAGCCACGGCGCCCAGAGTTAGACCGGCACGAATAGGCAAAGCGCGGATTTCATCCAGACTGGTAAATTCGCCAACAGGTTTCACCAGAATACTTTCATTTGGATTACGCAGCTCGCCCGCTGTCATCGCAAAATTACTGGCCTGCAATAATTGCACTAACTGCACCGGGTCGACCTGCAAATTGCGCATACGTTGTGGGTCAAGGCGAATAGTCACCTGGCGTTTATCCACACCATACAGCTCGACTTTCGATACACCAGGCACCCGCTCCAGCGGACGCTTAATCACACGCTCCAGTAAGTCGTAGGCCATGGCTAAATCGCGTTCACTGGAAATACGCAGCTGGAAAATAGGCATATCGCTGGTATTAAACTGATACACCATCACCCGCTCTACATCCCGTGGTAACAGGTGACGCATATTGTCTAAACGCTCACGTACTTCAATACTTTTGGTATTGATGTCCTCTTCCCAGTTAAATTCCAGCGAAATGTCAGCACCGTCTTCTTTGGAAAAACTGCGCATCTTTTTAATGCCGGTCACTGTGGCCAGCGCTTCTTCCACTGGCCTGGTGATCAAACGCTCGGTTTCGCTGGGCGTAGCATTGGGATAAGGCACATGCACATAAATTTCCGGGATATCGATACCCGGGAATTTCTCCAAAGGCAACATTCTGCTCGCGATTAAACCAAACACCAGCAAGGACAAAAACAACATACATAAAGTCACAGGCCGGGTTAAGGCAAAACGGGTGATGGCTAAGGGTTTATGATCCATGTTGTTACTCCTTAGCCGCTGGTACGTCACGCGCAGTCAGGCGGTATAGCACAGGGATAAACACCAGCGTCAGCAAGGTCGACAGGCTTAAGCCCCAAATCACCGTAATGGCCATTGGAGCGCGGATTTCAGCACCATCACTGCTGCCCAGCACCATAGGTAATAAACCCAGCACTGTGGTTAAAGTCGTCATCAGTACAGGACGTAAACGGGTTGCACCGGCTTCAACTATGGCATCAGACACCGCCATGCCTTCATCACGCAGCTGATTAATACGGTCTATCAGCACTATGGCGTTATTCACCACTATACCGGCCAGCATAATCAGGCCGATAAAGACGATGACAGAAACCCGGGTGCCCGTCAGCCACAAACCAAGTACGGCACCAGCACCAGCCAAAGGCACAGTAAATAAAATCAACAAAGGTTGCAGCAGGTTTTCAAACTGCGACGCCATCACCAGATAGACCAGAAACACCGCTAACAGCAACGCCATCATCAGGGAATTAAAGGAACGTTCCATCTCTTCACTTTGACCGACAATAGTAGCGCCAACACCATAAGGCAGCGTCAGCTGTGCCAATACAGCTTTGGCTGCCGCTGTGGCCTGCTCCAGGTCGCCGTAAGCTAAATTAGCGCTCACCAAAGCCACACGTTGCTGACCAATACGGGTAATTTCGCTTGGGCCTACTTCACGTTTAATGTCAGCGACTGCAGACAACGGCAGCGGCTTTTCACTATTTGGGTTGATGATAATTTGCGACAGTTGCTGCTCTGAGTTGCGGAAGTTTTCTGCCAGACGCACACGGATATCGACTTTGCGATCGTTAATCGAATACTGGCCTGCAACTTCACCACCAATATAATTCGCCACCCGTTTCGATACATCTGCCGCGGTTAACCCCAGCTGAGATAAACGGTCATGATGAAAATGTAAGGTAATTTCCGGCTGGCCAGAACGCAACGAGCTTTTGATATCGGTAAATCTGTCATTAGCAGCCAATGCCTTAGCCAATTGATCCGAGGTGGCTTTTAAGCTGGTTAAATCATGGCCGGATAATTCTATTTCCAGTGGCGTGCTGAAACTAAACAGCTCTGGTCTGTCGATCTTGGCGCTCAGATCCGGCATGGTGCTGACCGCATCGCGAAACAGTTGAATTAAACGTTCTTCATCCGCTTTGGTGGCACTGTCTTTTAAAATAATATTTAACCGGCCCCAATGACTGCCACCTACATTGGGATCCACAGTCATTTGCTGGCCTGTACCTGCCTGGGCATAACTGCGGTCAATTTCAGGCTGTAATGAGGCCACATCCGCCAGTTGTTTTAATACCTTGTCCGTACGTTCTATCGCGCTGCCAACAGGAAGTTGAACTTCGACATAAAACTCGCCCTGACTCATGCTTGGGATCACGTCAAAACCTAAACCCGGGATCAGTGAATAAATCAGCGCGGTCAGGCCTATAGTGGCTGCCAGTACCAAAGCTTTGGCACGCAAGGCGGCGGTTAATACAGCACGGTAACCCGATTCCAGAGCCCGTAAAAAAGCCTGCACTATGTTCAGCAGCGGATTAAAGACAAAACTTAAGCCTTTAGCTACTGCACGGAACAGGATAGTGAATACCGTAAATAAACCTAAAAATACAAAACGTACCGCCAGATACAACAAATGAAACGGCACCAGCGGCCATAAATACCAGCGCGATGGCTTAATGGATAGTTTTGCAGCTTGAGTATCCGAAGTGATAGCTGCAGCTGATGTTGTGCGCTCACGGGCCGCCATGGCGGGAATAAGAGTTAAAGCCACCAGCAATGACGCCAACAAGGCGTAAGTGACGGTTAACGCCTGATCTTTAAATAACTGGCCTGCGACCCCTTCGACAAACACCAGCGGGAAAAATACCGCCACTGTGGTTAAGGTTGAAGCCGTAATCGCCATCGCCACTTCACTGGCGCCTTTTTTCGCCGCTTCCATCGGAGCCATGCCCTGCTCTTTATAACGGGCGATATTCTCCAGTACCACAATGGCGTTATCCACCAGCATACCTATAGCCAGGGCTATACCGCCTAAGCTCATAATATTTAAGCTGATATCCTGCGCATACATCAGGTTGAAGGTGGCAATGACTGACAGCGGAATCGAGATAGAAATCACCAGCGTGGTCCAGACATTACGCAGGAACAAATACAGCACTATCATCGCCAGAATACCGCCTTCAAAAGCGGCTGATTTCACTTCATCTATGGCTTGTTTGATAAAAGTGGATTGGTCATACACTAAGGTTAACTGATAACCAGCAGGCAGATTCTTTTGTAAATCCTCCAGCTTGGCTGTAACAGTTTTTGCCACTTGAACTGTGTTGGCATCACCTTCTTTGTAGATGGCAATTTCTATCGCTTCTTTGCCATGCACATAGGTAATACTTTGACGGTCGACAAAAGAGTCACGAATTTCGGCAATATCAGACAACCGAATTTGGCTTTCACCTACTTTGGCAATATACAAATTGCGGATTTGATCCAGATTGGCAAACTGATTAATGGTCCGGACTAAATAATCATGACTGCCGGTTTCTAAACGGCCACCAGCCTGGTTAATGTTTTGCTCTTTTAACCGCTGATTGATGGTGCTGATATCCAGCTTTAACTGGCTGAGTTTTTCATTATCAATCAGGATTTGAATTTCCTGAGTTAAACCGCCATCAGGCCGCACTGCAGCCACACCGGCTAAGGATTCTAAACGGCGGCGTAAATCTTCTTCAGCAAAAGTACGTAAGCTCACCAGTTGAGCTGGCGTTAAATCCTGTTTCTCATCCCGGCTTAACGCCAAACGGACCACAGGGTCTAAATTCGGGTTAAAGCGCAGTAACAATGGTTTTTTCACATCCAGCGGCAGGTACAGCACGTCGATTTTCTCACGCACTTCGAGGCCTGCCAGATCCATATCTGAGCCCCATTCAAATTCCATAATCACATCAGAGCGACCAGCGCGGGACACCGAATGTACTTTACGAATGCCTTTGACAATACCTACAGCTTCTTCAATTGGCTTGCTGACTAACTGCTCCACTTCGGCTGGCGCTGCACCTGCGTATTCAGTGCGGATGGTTAAAGTGGGGTAAGACAAATCTGGCAGTAAATTGACGGCCAGTCGCCCCATAGCGACCAGACCAAATAACATAATACCTAAAGTGAACATCCACATAGTGACCGGACGTGCAACGGCTGTATCCACGAGTTTCATAGAGGATCCCTTACTTTTTATCTTTATTATTGATGGTGGGGATTAGGCCCCACCAATGAGGGAGATTGAATTAGCTTTTCGCAATAACCTGAACAGGACTTTGCTCTTTTAGGCTGGCATGACCTGCAGTGACCACTTGCTCACCTTCAGTTAAACCTTCCACCACTTCAAACATAGTGTCGGATTCATAGCCCGTGGTAATGGTTTTACGTTCGACTTTGCCGTCTTTATTCACCACAAAGACTGAGCTGCTGTTATCCATCGCCATCACAGCACGTTTAGGCACTAATAACGCCGCGGCTTTAGCGTCGTATTGCACTTCGACCTGAGCAAACATGCCAGCTTTTAATGTCAGGTCACTGTTATCCACCGCCACTGTGACGCGGGCAGTACCAGTTGTTGCATCTACCACCGGAGAGATACGGATAATTTTCGCTTCTTTGGCTGGCAGAGCAGCAAAATGCAAGTGCGCAACCTGGCCTACTTTAGCGCGTGGTAACTGATGCTCTGGTAAATTGATCACCGCCTCTAAACGCTCTTGTGACACAATTTCAAACAAAGCTTTGGATGAATATTCAGTGATCAACTGGCCTACTTTGACATGACGACGGGCAATCACACCGCTGATAGGCGCAATGATTTGAGTTTCTTTTAATGCCAGCTCAGACAAAGCCACAGAAGCGGATAAAGATTCCACCTGCCATTTTAACTTGTCATAGACATCAAAACTGACCAGTTTTTTCTGGTACATAGTTTCTAAGCGCGCCAGCTCGCTTTTTAATTGGCCCAATTCAGCTTTGCCTTTGGCTAAGTTCAGTTGCTGACGTTCGGTATCTAAGATAGCCATCACCTGACCGGCTTTGACATAATCCCCTTCTTCAACAAACAACTGCTGCACTATGCCAGTTGATTTGCTGTTCACTTCAGCATCTTCCTTGGCTTCCAATGTGCTGGTGGTGCGATACAAACTGCTGATTTCACCACGGCTGACCAAAGCAGCTTCGACTGGGATGCTGATCACAGCGTCCACTTTAGCAGCATCCGGACTTCCTTCGGCGCTGCCGCAACCAGTTAATACCAAAGAACCAGCCAATAAGGCAGTAGTTACAGCAGTAGCGAGTAATGAGCGGGTTTTCATAATTTATCCTTAAACAAGCAAAGTCGAATCAGTTGCGATGGAATTGCATCCCTTGTGCCACTTCAAAAAACACACACAAATCATTTTAAAAACAATAACTTAAATAAAAAATCTTAAAAATTCAGCCTGGATTCACTTCAATGTTTTAGTGAATTTCACCACTTTTTAGTCAATGCAAGATCCGACCAGTAGCAAAATTTGCCAGACTTAGAGCATGTACTCTAGGGCTTAGTCTCTCTATAATGCCGCGAAATTTATTACAGGGTACAAAAACAATGTTACGAAAAGCTTCATTACCTTTAGCCATCAGCCTTGCTTTGGTCAGTCAGTCTGCTTTTGCTGAAGGTTATAAATTATTTGAACAATCAGTCAGTGCAGCAGGTAACGCTTATGCAGGCCGCGGCGCACAAATTACAGACGCCTCTTTGGTCTACTCCAACCCTGCTGCTTTAACCAAACTCAAAGGCGCACAATTTTCTGGTGGTGCCAACCTGATTTACGCTACAACCCGTTACAGCGACGCGTCAGCCCAAAGCGCCAACGGTATGCCTGTCACAGGCCGTGACTCAGGCAAACTGACTTTATCTGAATTAGTTCCTTTTGCTTTTTACAGCGACCACTTCACTGACAATTTAAGCTGGGGTATAGGGGTTTACGCTCCATTTGGTTTGTCATCTGATTACAACGACGATTGGGTTGGCCGCTATTTTGGCGATGAAACCTCAATAAAAGTAGTTTCTATGCAACCTACCGTGGCTTACAAATTAAGCCAGGATTGGTCCTTCGGTTTAGGTGTAAATGTTAACTATGCAGAAGGCACCTTATCTAAGTTCAAAGATCATTCAGGTTTATGTGAACTGGGAACTAATATCAATGGTTTATATGGCGCCAATGTTTACAACGCTGCCTATTGCAACAGTCATTATGAAGTGAATGGCGATGATGTAGCTGCAGGTTATAACCTTGGTTTTCATGGCGATTTAGGTTCAACCAAACTGGCGTTGGTCTATCATTCTGAAGTGAAATACACCTTAAAAGGTGACTCTGAAATTACCAATACGCCTATCACTGGTGCCAACGTTGCTGGCAATCCGAACTTTATCGTGGTAGGTGCAAACTTGCCAGCCATCAGTTTAGCAACTGGCAAACTGGCATCGAACAGCTACCTGTCAGAGCAAAGCAAACTGGATTTAACCACTCCTGCCAATCTGGCGTTTAGCATTGATCAGAAGCTGACAGATGTTTTATCTGTGCAAGCCAGTGTGAACTGGACAGGCTGGAGCAGCTTTGAGTCTATTGATATTGTCAGTGATGACGCCACACCTAGCATTTCTCTGAGTACTCAACAGCCACAAAACCTGAATAAAGCCGGTTACATTGGCTATATCCCGGAACATTGGCAGGACACCTGGTCGTTTTCTGTTGGCACCACAGTGCAGTACAACGAGGAGCTGACGTTAAAAACAGGTCTGGCTTATGATGAAAACCCGATCAGCAGCAGCCATAAAACAGCGCGTGTTCCTACAGCGGACCGGATCTGGTGGACCTGGGGTGCAAACTGGGCTCTGACACCAGAACAAAGTGTAGATTTTGCTTATGGTTATATGTGGATGAATAAAGTCAGCATCGATGAACACGAATACAGCGCCAATGGCGATCGTATTTACAACTCTGGTGTTCAGGCAACTTACCGCAACAAAGCTCAGGTACTGGCGGTACAGTGGAATTATAAGTTCTAAGCAACGTTGTAACAGACAAGGAAAACTGCCCTGTGAGCGGCGTTTTCTGTCGATAAAAAACGGCCACTTTCTGTGGCCGTTTTTGTTTTACAACTTCACTAGCAGCGAACTATTTAACCAGTGTGATTTTGAAACCACTTGGAGCCGCAGCTGACGGTTCTGCCGCCAGAATATAGTTTTTGCCTGCCTCCAATTGCAGCATCTCTGTTTTATCTAACAGACTGATGGTGCCATTGTCCGCCACATGCACCAAAGAGACAGAGTAGAAATCTTTTGGCAGAACCAAGCTTGCGTACTTTTTAAAGTCTAATGCTTTGACGTGGAACTTTGCGCTTTCGATAGTTTCGTTTTGACGCACAAAATAGAAATGCAGGTTTTTAAAATCAGGCACCAGGTTCGCTACGTTAATTTCATGCTCGTGCACTTGAGGCAGGTTTTTCTCTGTAAAACTAACCAGACCTACTTTTTGTTCAGCATCACGGAACAACAGCACCGACTTACTTTGTCCGGCGTTGATGGTCAGTAACACATTGTTTAATAGCAACTGATTGTTTTCATTTAACACAGCGATGCTGTAATCATTTTTATCTAACTGAATGTAATCTGTCAGCGTATCCTGCACTAAATCTGCGACAGGTAAGTTATTGATCGCAATCTGACCTTGCTGATTATCCAGACTGTTATAGATCCGAACCTGACCTTTGGCCAGACGGTGTTCGAGCGCTTCCACAGCCGTAGAGTTGCCAACGATGTCTAACGACACTTGCTGTTGCATAGGGCCCAGTTTGTCACGTACCACTAACACATAGCTGGTGGTGTATTGGAAGTTATAGGCAACAGCCTCAAAAAATGGAGTTTTGCTACCAGCCGTGGTGATAAACAGCTTATATTTCCCACGTTTGAGCATTTTACCTGTGCTTGTCACTTCTTTTGCAGAAACAGACTCGACTAAGGTGGCTTTACTGAAGTCATCTGTTTCAGCCGCAGTATACAAATCAACTTTGTCGTAGCTATTGGATAAGTTAGCAACGAAGACACGGAACTCATCGTCAAACTTTTCTTCACGTTTGTGAGTTAATGTCAGAATGCTTGGGTTTGCAGCGTCACCTGCCATCAGCAACAAGGTTTTATCGCCTTTGTTCAGGGTGATATCGGCTTCTTTAATCAAAGCACTACTGGTGGCATTTTTCAGCTGATATTTGTATGAACCCGGGTCAATCGCCAGCATGTTGGACGCATCACCAAAAGTGGCACTGCCTGCAGCAATCTCATTCACAGTCAAAGAGCTGTTGGCACTATTGCCTGCACCATTGTAAAACTGCACGTATCCCTGATTAAAACCCTCTTCTGCTTTATCCCCTGAGCTGCCACCGCAGGCGGCCAAAGCGATCAGCGAAAATAATGGCAAAGCCAGACGACTGGCACGCAGTATCATGTTCATGAAGCTATCCTGTAACTTGGTTGTTAGTTGGCCAAGAGATTATGTATAGCCCTATGAAAATCCTAGCGTTTTTACCAACTCAGACAGTTAATAACAGCCCTTTACAAATCATTTATAACTGAACACCAAATGGCTATTGCAAAGTTAAGTAAAGATAATCACTGCAATTAAAGCAGCAGGCCTGGGGCCTGCTGCTTTGGCTTTAATGTGTTTCCAGTTTCATTGAACCACTGACGGTATTCATTTCAACACTGCCTTCCCCTTTGCCCGTACTGAATTCAAGGCTGCTACGAGGACCATACTTTGCTTTCTCCGCTTTTTGGCTGGTCAATTCATTTTTGATAGAACCACCAGCGTTGGCCACCAGATTAAATTTTGCGCTGATGGCTTTTTCCAGTTTTAATTTGGCGTTACCGCTAACCGTGCTCGCTTCTATACGTGGAGTCAGGCTACCTTTGACTTCAGCATCCAGGGATCCATTGACAGAACTCATATTCAGTTGCTGCACATTCGTCAGCTCTAAATCAGCCTCGCCATTGACCACTGATACTGAAACTTCTGAGGCCGAAGATTTCGTCTCAATACTGCCGTTCACCGCATCAATACTCAACCTTCCTTCTGAGCCCGTGTCTTCAATTTCACCATTGACCGTATTCAGAGTAATGCGGCCATTGTTATTTACACTGGTAATTTCGCCATTGACGGTCTCCAGTTGGATAAACTTCTGCAGCTTTTCTGCATAAACAGACCCATTCACCGTCGTAACTTTGGTGCTGCCCTGCACCCCTGATACTTTGACACTGGCATTCACCCCTTGAAACTCCAGTTCAGTGCCAAAAGGGACTTCAATTTTTAACCGTGAACCTTCTTTTTCCTGATCGTCCCAGTTGCCATAGTTACGCAGACTCGGCATTTTCACTTTAAAACTGGTAAAGCCATTTTTTGAATCCAGCTCATAACCTTCGGCTTTTTCGTCCAGGGTACCTGAGACTTTAAAGCGGTTTTCTGAGTTGGCGACGATTTCGACTTCACCACGCATATTTTCGATATAAATTTTCTCATTACCGGCCACTTGCAGGTTTTCATTCACCGACTCTGCGGCTACTACAAGCTGGCTGAACAGGGACAAAGCCAAGCCTAAAATCAGTTGTTGTTTCATCATGTTACTCCAGATTAAACCAGGCCCGACTGGACCACTTTTTGTAAATAATTATGTTGCTGGCTATACAATTGCCTTAATTGTTTCAGCAACATTGCTTCATTCGGGTTGTATTTCAGTGCCAGTTGTACCTGACCTATAGCTTGTTGCCACTGTGCAAGTTGTTGCTGCCAGTCGGCATACACCGGATCAACGACTTTCATACTGGCCAACTGCTCAGCTTTCGCTTGCTCATAGCTATAAACGATAGCGGTTTGTGCATCCACCTGCTGCGGGTTAAACAAGCCTGCTTGCACTGGTGCTGATGGTTGCAAAGCCGCTGGTTGCCAAAACAAAGTGACAGCGAATAACACAGAAGCTGCACTTGCGACATAAGCACCGGCAAAAGGTACAGACAACCATTTGTTAGGTCTGAGCGGCACCGGCTCCTCATTTTTTATCTCTGCAGGTATTAAACGCAGCTCCAGCTCTGGCCATAAATCGCGGGAGGGTTTTAATTCACTGGAAAGTCCGGCGATCAGGGCATCTAATTCATGTTCAGTTTTCATCTAACCACTCCCGTAATAACTGCCGTGCTCTGTGGTACTGCGATTTCGAACTGCCCTCGGCTATGCCGAGCAGCTGCGCAATCTCCTGGTGCTGATAACCTTCTAAGGCAAACAACACAAACACAGCTCTTGCCTGATGAGGCAAACGTAAAATCAACTGTTCTAATTCCCTGCTCTGTCCCAGTTCGGCCCCTGCTAATTCAGGCATTTCTTCAGTGGCTAGTCTGAGCAACTTATCCTGACGCCACAGATCGATAGCTGTACGGGTCGCAATGCTGTGCAGCCAGGTACTGAAAAGACTGTCGCCGCGGAACAGACTCAGCTGTTGCCATACTTTGACAAAAACCTCCTGACAGGCATCTTCTGCTTTACTACGATCCGCCAGTAAGCGTAAACAGACCGCGTACACCCGGCCGCAATGCTGCTGATACAGTTGTCTGAACGCGCTACGATCGCCTTGCTGCGACAGGCAAACCAGTTCATCCATGTCATGCGTTCTTTGCTCTGGATAGTCAGACCTTAACATCCCGCCCCTGCTATTTTAAAAATGCTGCTTTTTGTTGTTATAGGGTTAGTCGGAGCCACAGCAACAAAAGGTTTAAATGCCGGAATAAAAAACTTCAAATTAGTATCAGTGATGTCCATACTATAGCTGAGTGACTGATTTTTAATACAAATTTTGCTTAGTTTGCTACAAAGTCACCGCATAATCTGAAGGTGTTTTCAACAAAACAGGAGAGACAGGTGCACACTAAGCTAAAAAAAGCCGGTTTGTTGATGCTCTGTCTGTTTTTGCTTGCCGGTTGCACCAGCCCCCATTTTTTAAAACTCCTGCCATCGACTAAAAGAGCGCTGGAAGCTAATCAGTTATTTAGTTACCAGTATGCCCGCATGCAACAAATGGATAGTCAGGAGCTGGCCTCCTATTGTCCTGAGCTATTGAGCTTGCCAGACACAAGCGCCAACAAAAGCTTATTACAACTGAGTTGCGCACAATTTTGGTTAGCGTCTGCTGAGTTAAAGGGCACAGCGCTGCAACAAGCGTCCCAGCTTTACAATCAAAGTCTGACACAGTTTCTACGCACTATGCTGCCTAAACAAAAGTACCGTCACCCCGCGCTTCGTATCGTGCTGGAGCCCGTGAAGGATGAAACCGGACTGGCTTTCGAAGATTTCGTGCTGGCCAGCGAGTTTCAGGCCATTAAAAGCCATCACCAGGGAATTGCCCATTCAGGCCTTGGGGTTAGTTTGGTGGCGATACGGCCCAATACCGGTAAAGGCCAGGATAAATATTATCCGCCTGAGGGTATCTTCCGCTCCGTGACTGTTAGTCTGAAACAGCTGAAATTTACTAAAGAGCTGCAAATTCAGCTGACCTTGCAAGGACATCTGATGCAGGAAGCGGCTGAATTAAAGTTTGCCTCAGGCTCTTATCCACTTCTGTATGACGCCGCCAGCAGTTACTTGTGGTTGATGCAGCAAGCCAAGCTGGCCGATTTAGAATTACCCGGCTTATTTAACGCAGAGCTGGCCGACAATAAACTGGGTATTTACAGCGTGACGCCGCTGCAAAACAACAAACAACCCCTGTTGATGATCCATGGTTTGAATTCCAGCCCTTTGATTTGGTATGAACTGACGATGGCTGTGCTACAGGACGAAGAGTTAAAACAGCGCTATCAGATCTGGCATGCGTTTTACCCTTCAGGCCCACCACCTTTTTACAACTCTATGCGTTTACGTAAAAAACTGGATGAGCTGCAGAGCATGCTCAAAGCCAGAGGTGGCAGCAATCAACTGGATGAAATTGTCGTCATAGGCCACAGCATGGGCGGTGTGATCAGTAAAACTATGGTGCAAACAACTGACTATCTGCTTTGGGATTTAAGCTTTACCGAGCGCCCTGAGCAGCTGGGTTATGCCAAGCAAGAACTGGACAACATTAAAGATATTTTTATCTTTCATGCCAGACCTTATATCGACAAAGTAGTGTTTATCGATACCCCACATGGCGGCTCTGAAACCTCCGAATCTGTGGTGGCAAAAGTGGCCAGCTGGTTTATTAATTTGCCAAAAAATTTCACGCTGTTGATGAGTAACTTTATTTTGAAACTGGGACCAGACAAAATCACTTTGCCTATGCGTGAATACTTAAGCGGCGGTGGTCCCCATTCGGTTCAGGTCTTATCACCCCGTCATCCGCTGCTGCAGGGTTTAAATAAGCTGGAATACCAACGACCTGTCTATTCTATTGTCGGCAGCAATGGACCTTTATCATGCAAGGATGAAAAAAGCTGCAGTCAAATCAGTGATGGCGTGGTGCCTTTTTTCAGCGCCCATCAAAACAAAGCCGTACAGGAAATCATTGTGCCTTCAAGCCATAACTCCTACCAATCGCCCCAAGCCGTGCAGTTTTTAGTGCAAGTACTGCGGCAACCCGCTGGTGAAGCCAACTGACAAGCCGAAGGATTAAGGCTATACTCGCCGGCCTTTTTTCTGACAGGTGATGTTATGTCTGCTCCTTATCTTGCCGTTGATTTTGGTACCTCCAACTGTGCCGCAGGTTTTATGCTGGAGCAACAGCCGCATTTACTGGCGTTGGAGCAAGACGGCAGCCGCTATTTGAGTTCAGCCTTGTATATTGAACGTCAGCGGGATCCAGACGACGAAGACGCCTACCTGTCCGCCAGTTTGACCCGCTTACTGGCGCAAAACAGCACAGTGCTGGTCGGTAAAGCCGCACACGAACGCTACAGCATGGACCCTTTGGGCGGGGTCTTTATTCGCTCGCCTAAGTCGATGCTGGGCAGTCGCTTAACACCAGCTCAAACTGAAATTTATACCCAAGTGGCGACTTTATTGCTCAGCCGGATCAAACAAGGTGCAGAGCAAAAGTTAGCTCATCCGGTTGAACGAGTGCTGATTGGCCGTCCCATCCATTTTCAGGGCATAGATTTAGCTTTAGGTGATGAACGGGCTTTGGCGATTTTAAACCAGGCGGCAAGCAGGGTTGGTTTTAAAGAAGTCGATTTTGCCTACGAGCCGGTCGCAGCAGCGATTGAATACGAACGTCATCTGAATAAAGAGCGACTGGTATTGGTGGTGGACATTGGTGGCGGTACCAGTGATATCAGCCTGATCCGGTTAGGACCACAACATAGCCAGACCTTTGACCGTAGCAGCGATCTATTAGGCCACAGCGGTAAACGTATTGGTGGTGTGGATATGGACATCAAACTGACCATCTATGGCCTGATGAAGCTATTTGGCCGCCAGAGTCTGGCGCAGGATGGTAAACCTTTGCCCGGCGCGCTGTTCAGTGATGCAGTCAATATCATCGATATTCACGCCCAGGAACGCTTTTATGCGGAAAAAACCTATGACGAACTGTTGGATTTACAGCAACTGGCGGCTGAACCGGCCCTGATCCAACGCTTTATCCAGGTCTATCAGCAGAACCTGAGTTATTACCTGAACCAAAAAGCTGAGCAAGCCAAAATAGGTCTGACTGAGCATCCTGCTGTAGATGTGGTGCTGGAGCGTATTGAGCAACATCTGGTGCAAAACCTGTCACAGCAACAGTTAATGGATGCCTTGTATCAGGAATTATCCGGTATCAGTAAGCTGATCCAGCAGTGTATACAAAGCGCTGGTGTTAAACCCGACAGTATCTTTGTTACAGGGGGCGCCTCTGCTGTGCCCGGTGTGCAACAGATGCTGCAGCAGTTATTGCCGGATGTGCCGGTGATCCGGGGGGATCAGTTTGGCTCTGTCGCTATGGGCTTAAGCAAGCTCGCCTCGCTTCGTTTTGCCTGACCCGATTTTGGCTTTAATTCCACTCAATTTGCCAAACTGCACAAAAAACCAACAATAGCGCTGGTCGCGCCAGCGCTTTCCCGTTACAATGCGCGGCTTTTTGCGTGGGCCAATTGGGGTTCGCGCTTTTATTTGAGAAATTTAATGTCATTTTCTGCTTTGGGTTTAAACCCAGCTTTAGTTGAGGCCGTGCATCAGGCCGGTTATACCCAACCAACCCCTATTCAACAACAGGCCATTCCTGCTGTGTTACAGCGCCGTGATCTGTTGGCTGCCGCTCAAACCGGCACAGGTAAAACTGCCAGCTTTGTATTACCTATACTACAAATTTTATCCGCTCAGCCTATTCAGAAACCTCGTCCGGTCAAGGCACTGATTTTGACGCCGACCCGTGAGCTGGCAGCGCAAATTGAAGAGCAAATTCAAAAATACGGTAAAGAGTTAAGTCCAAAACTTAAGCATCATGTGGTGTTTGGTGGTGTTAGCATTAATCCACAAATGATGGCTTTACGTGGTGGTGTGGATATTTTAACCGCTACCCCTGGCCGTTTACTGGACTTATTAAGCCAAAACGCCTTAAAGCTGGATCAGGTGCAAATGCTGGTGCTGGACGAAGCCGACCGCATGTTGGATATGGGCTTTATCCGTGATTTGAAAAAAATTCTGGCACTCTTGCCTAAGGTTCGTCAGAACCTGCTGTTTTCCGCCACTTTCAGTGATGAAATTAAATCACTGACCAAAGGCCTGTTACAAAACCCGCTGATGATCCAGGTCACACCGGAAAACACTACTGTCGAGAAAATTGAACAGCAAGTCTACTTGCTGAACAAAGGTCAGAAAACTGCCGCTTTGTGTCAGCTGATCACTGAAAATAACTGGCAACAGGTGCTGGTATTTATGCCCACCAAACACGAAGCCAACCGCTTAAGTGAACAGCTGACCTATGCCGGTATTCCATCTGCTGCTTTGCATGGTAATAAAAGCCAAAATGCCCGCACTAAAGCTTTGGCCGACTTTAAAGCCAATGAATTACGAGTCTTAGTTGCAACAGATGTAGCCGCCCGTGGTATAGATATTTCTCAGCTGCCTTATGTGGTGAACTTTGCGCTGCCACGCTCACCTGCTGATTACGTGCATCGTATTGGCCGTACTGGCCGTGCTGGCAAATCGGGTTTGGCTGTATCTTTTGTTGCACCGGATGAAATTCCACAACTGAAACAAGTGGAACGTTTAATTGGTATTAAATTACCAAGCCAGAGCATGAATCCAAACCCATTGCCTGAAGCTATGGTCGCTATCGCTAAAGCGCCACGTCCTCCTCGTCCTGTGCGTAAGCCACAAGCTGAAAACACCAAAGCGAAACAGAGTGGCACCAAGCCTGCAGCCCATGGCGGAGCAAAACCAGCTCAGGCTCAAAAGCCTGCACGTCGCTTTGAAGCGCCTAAAACGCCTGGTATTCAGACTCAGGCCGCAGGTCATATGGCCACACCAGCTGCTGAGCACAACAACGGCAATGGTCAGCGTCGTCGCTTTAAACCTAAGCCTAAAACCACGGCTTAAGCTGTTACTCAGGTAGAGAAACGGATGAAAATTCGTTTAGCCAAATACCTGGCCGACCACGGCCTTTGCTCAAGACGTGCCGCTTCAAGGTTGATTGACGAAGGCCGGGTGTTGGTGAACCAGCGCCCAGCTAATCATATTGACCATGTTGATGAAGACGATTCGATTCAGGTCGATGGTCAGCCTTTTCGGGCTGTGGCTGAAAAACATTATCTGCTCTATCACAAACCTGTCGGCATAGACTGTAACCTCAATCCTGAAAAAGCTGACAGCCTCTACCATCTGCTGCAGCAATTTCCAATGCGGCTATTCCCGGTTGGACGACTGGATAAAGACTCCTGTGGTTTAGTGCTGTTGACCAATGATGGCGAACTGACGCAACGTTTATTACACCCTGATTTTTATCATGAAAAGACCTATCAGGTAAGGGTGGATATAGCTCTTACAACTCAGGCTTTAGCGCAATTGGCATCCGGCGTGAGTTGGACTGTTGGCCCTAATACCTATCAATCCCGTCCTTGTCAGGTCACGCAACTTAGCTCCAATCGGTTTGAAATTGTACTGACCCAGGGCTTAAACCGACAAATCCGCTATATGTGCCGTTCCGTCGGTTTGAAAGTAGTACAGCTCAAGCGTATTCAGCTTGCACAGTTTAGCCTCGCCGATTTAGCTGAAGGTTGTTTTCAAACCGTTAACCTCAGTGCAGGCTAAAGCGGTTATCAATTTCCATTTTGTGCTGTAAAGTTAGTCATGAAAAAACTACTGAAAAGGGCGCAAAATGAAGCACTTCACCTTTTGGGCTTTTACTATGTTCTGCTTTGCAGCCGCTGCAGAAGCTACCCCACTGCAAGGCAGCTGGATGCTAAAATCTGCGGTTTACACCAAAGCCGATGGCACTGTGATCACTCTGTCAGGTGACGAACTGAAATCGGTAAAAGTCTTATCAAAAAGCTATTTCAGCTTTGTCACAGTCAATAAAGACGGCAGCTTCAGTAGTGCCTTAACAGGCTCCTACCAGTTGAAAGGTAATGACTATAACGAAACTCCACGAACAGGTTCAGTCATCAACATGCTCAATAAAACGTATCAATTTAAAGCCAGAGTAGAGGGCGATCTCTGGCATCACAGTGGTATGGAAGATGGAATGAAAATTGAGGAAGTCTGGGTAAGACTGGATTAGCTTGGCAAAGGCAAGTTTAACCAAGATAAGACTGAATTAATCCAGTCTTATCAACGCAGAGAAATCAAGCTGCTGCCACTGTGCATCCTGATGAGTCACCAGTATAAAACCGGCTGGATATTTCCGTAAGAAGGCTTTGAGCATAGCGAGAGCCTGAAAATCCAGATGATTGTCAGGCTCATCCAACAGCAAAAAAGGCGCATAAGGCTGCAATGCCAAAATCAGTAACAGCAACTTCATCCGCTCTCCACCGCTGAGTTGCTGCGTTGGCACGTTCAGACGCAAAGCATCAAGGCCTATGCCAGACAAGGCAGTTCGGATCTGCGACTCCTGCGACATGGTGGTCAGCCCCCTGATCGCATCAACAGCCCCCGGAAAACTATCCAATAAAGATAAATGCTGGTCCAAGTACCAGAGTTTCTGCTTTACCTGCACCAAGCCCTGTTCTGGCTGAATAAAACCCGCCAGTGCTTGAAGTAAGGTCGATTTACCACTGCCATTGCCTCCGCTGACAAGGCAACGTTGCTGCACATTAAGCTGAAAGGATAAAGGCGCACTATGACCATAAGGCAACACAACTGTGTCACAACAAATCACTGGTCCACTGCAAGGTTTCACCTCGCGGGGCTCTGGTAGTTTGGGCAATTCACGATAATCCAGTTGTCGCTGTATCTGCTGCCGCTTTGCACCAAGCTCTTGCTGCTGAGCTTGCACCTGCAGTTGCAAACGTCCCCGGCTCTGCTCAGCCTGTTGTGCTTTTTTCCCCAGCAGTATCGGTGCCTGATTGCTGTGTACGCGGTTCCGTTTTGCCTGCTGATGCTTTTGCTGTTGCAGTTCCAGCAAACGCTGTTGCTGCTGTTGCTGAATGCTTTGTCGCTGCTTTAACTTGTCATTCTGTTGCTGTAACTGCTGCTGTTGCCTTTGGCTCTGCTGTAAAAAGTCCTGGTAGTTGCCCTGATATTTCTCCAACCCTAAAGGCGATAATTGATATATACAATCTACAGTCGACAATAACTCCACATCATGGCTCACCAGCAGATAACCAGCCTGGTGCTGCTGCAGTTGTTGCTGAAGCCACAAACGAGCCTTTTTATCTAAATGGTTTGAAACTTCATCTAGTAGCAAAAACTGCTCTGTTGCAAAAGCTTTGGCAAGACGCAGTTTCATCAATTGCCCTCCGCTTAATGCACCTAGTGACAAAGCAGGCTCTGAGGGCAAGTCTAATTGCTGTAGCCACTGCACTAACTCAACTTTGGCCAGCCAGCGATCACCAATATGATCAAAATCGTTTTGCTCCAGACCGCCGACCTCGACTCGATCTAAAGCTGCGAACAATGTATCCAGCCCCAGATAATGGCTGATACTTTGATTAAGATCAGGCTCCTGTTGTGACACGTAATAAAATGGCTGCTGCCAAAGCAGTTCACCACTGTGCACCAAGCCAGTTTCCTGCCGGGCTAAATAACGTAAAAATAAGGATTTACCACAGCCATTTAACCCAACCAAAGCCTGAGCTTTGTTCTGAAGTTGTAAATCAATAGCTGGGTGTAACCACTCAAGCCCCGGATGGAGCCATTGGAATTGGCGACATGATAAAACGTTGGATAATTCAGACATACAGACTCCTGAAATACAGGAATACTGTGCTCACAGACAAAAAGAAAAAAGCAATAAAGACCTGTTAAACAACAGCATTCCTGATGATTTGTACAATAACGGCTACAAATTTTCGGGAATTTAGTTGTTCATTTCAGCGATACTCGAAGTAAAAGTGGTTTTATGCTAACAAGCAACACAAAATGGACGCAAGTTGTTTTATTGCATTTTTGATGCACTGTGCTGTAGCCAAAAACTTAAAAATAAGGTCAGCATAAACATCAGCAAAGAACCTATGACCACGCCAGTCCAGCCCCAGTGTTGCCAGAAAGGCGATAAATACAACCCGCCAGAACTGGCGCCGAGATAATAAAACACCAGATACAAAGCGCTGGCACTGGCTTTAGCTTTTACCGCCTGCTGATTGACCCAACCGCTGGCGAGCGAATGGCAAAGGAAAAAACCAAAAGCGCTGATAAAAAAACCACTCACGATCAGAGGCAAAGCTGCAAATAAAGTCAGTACAGTGCCCAACATCATAATGCCTATGCCCAGCGCCATCCCCAAAGCCGGATGGATTTTTTGACCCACTTTGCCAGATAAAGCAGAACCAATAGTGCCGGTTAAATAGGTAATAAATAACAAGCCAATCCAGCCGCTAGATAGCAAATAAGGTGTTTCGGTGAGGCGAAACGCGACAAAAGTATACTGATTTAAAAAGATAAAAAAGTTAAGACCGCCAATCAGATAGGTCAGCAACAAAGTTTTTTGTCTTAAATGAAACCAGTTGTCCGACATGGCTTGTTTGAATTGAAATGGCTGCTTCTGAAAATAGCTGGATTCAGGCAGATAACGCCAGACCAGATAAGTACAAAGCACGCTACCCAGCCCCATAGGCCAGAATACCCATTGCCAGTGATTCAGTTCAGCAAACCAGCCAGATAACAAACGTCCGCTGATGCCTCCCAATGAATTGGCGCTGATGTAATAGCCCACAGCCACCACCATGGCGGTTTTACTGAATTCTTCGCCCATATAAGCAATGGCAATAGCGGGTAAACCGCCCAGACAAAAGCCCTGCAAAGCACGCAGCACGAGCAGTGAGTGATAGGATTCAACCTGGGTCAGTGCCAATGTACTCAGCGCCATACCGCCCAAACTCCAAAGCAGCAAAGTACGCCGGCCATAAGCGTCCGATAAGGCTCCATACACCAGCAAAGACAACCCCAGCGCCAGCGTGCCTATGGCATAACTCCAGCTGGTTTGTAGTGGCGTTAGCTGAAACTCACGGCTTAACAGTGGCAATAAAGGTTGCAGCATATGCAGGTTGGCAAACACAAATACCGCGGCCAGACAAAGCGCAAAACTAGCGGCGTAAAAAGCGGGTGTTCTTTTTTCAATCATCGTATTCGTCAACAACCTTGAGCCACAGAAACGACTCACCAAAGATGGCTAAGTATACCGCGAACAAGCCAATTTTTACTTTGTTTTACCGCAAATGCCTGTCGTACAGCTGAAATAACCTCAGGCAAAGCGTAAGATAAACCCCACTTTACGCACTCAAACCAAAAGGAAAAACTATGCGTCTCTCTTTTCTCGCTCTGACCATCAGCAGCCTGCTAGTCGCAGGTTGTAACGATGCCCCCAAACAAGCAGAACCCGTGTCTCCCACTACAACTGCAGCCGCTGTTATTCCAAAAGCCCAATCTGCAGCTCAACTGTACCAGCAGGCTACCCAAATTCTGTTTCAGGCTCGCGCCTTAAATGCCTCAGCGTTAGGCTTATCCGAAGAGGTGGTAGGCAAAGCTTTTAACACAGAGCTGGAAAACTACAGCGCAGAAGCCGAAGCACAACTTCGGCAACAGCTGAACGCTGTGATTAGCCAACTTGCAGCTCTTCCTGTGCCAGCCGATGCTGTAGAGGCGGAAAACCAGGCTGTGATGCTAAATATTATGCAGTACTACGCCGGTAGCAACGAGTTACCTCATGGCTATATCGACTCCTGGATGGGGCACTCTGCCTTTGTGGTCAATCAGATCAATGGCCCTACCATAGATATGGCCGGTGCCTTACAAAACTCTCATCCCGTATCGAATGAACAGGACGCCAAAAACTACTTAAGCCGACTGGAGAAGTTTGGCACTGCGCTCAAAGCGGTTGAGCAAGGTTTTACCTCTGACGCTGAAGCGGGCTGGATAGCCCCTAAAATTTTGTTAGAAAAAGCTCTGGCCATACTTGATGGTTATGCTGGCGGTGAAGCCACAGAGCATGTGTTGTATAAGGATTTCGCGAAAAAGCTGGATACATTAAAAGACCTGTCAGCAGAAGCTAAGCAGCAGTATCTGACTTCAGCTGCTGTTTTAGTTGAGCAGCAAGTTCAAGCAGGTTATCAGCAACTCGCCGCTGCAGTGCGCGCGCAATTACCAAAAGCCAGAACTGAATCTGGTATTTGGGCTCAGCCCGGTGGAGATAAATTTTATGCCTACTCAGTGAAGCAGCTAGGCGACACTGATCTTACCCCGGAGCAAATTCACCAGATAGGTTTGGATGAAGTAGCCCGTATTAGCAAGGAAATGGATAGCATCTTACAAGCCCAAGGCTATAAAGAAGGTTCTGTTGGTGCACGCATGACAGCACTGAACAATGAAAAGCGTTTCTTGTACGAAGACTCAGACGCTGGTCGTCAGCAAGTGCTGGATGATTTAAATAAATACATAGCGGAAATTAATCTGCGCATGCCTGAGCAATTTGCCACCAAGCCACCTTATCCGGTGGAAGTGCGCCGTATTCCGGTAGAAATTCAGGACAGTGCAGCAGGCGGACAATACAGCTCGCCCGCTATGGATGGCAGTAAACCAGGTATTTACTGGATCAATCTGCGCGATATTAAAGCTAACGCTAAATTTGATTTAAAAACGCTGACTTATCATGAAGCCAATCCAGGCCACCACTGGCAGGTGGCCTTGAATTTAGCTCAGGAACATTTGCCCTTACTACGTCGTGTTGCACCATACAACAGCTATGTTGAAGGCTGGGCTTTGTATTCGGAGCTGGTCGCGAAAGAAATGGGCATGTACAAAGACGATCCTTTTGGTGATTTAGGCCGTCTGAAAGCCGAGTTATTCCGCTCTGTGCGTTTAGTGGTCGACACCGGCCTGCATGCGAAAAAATGGACCAGGGAGCAAGCTATCAGCTACATGGCTGAAACGACTGGCACCACAGAGTCTGATGTAGTGTCAGAAATCGAACGTTATATGGCATGGCCTGGTCAGGCTTTAGGTTACAAGCTGGGCATGCTGAAGATTGTGGAACTACGCTCTTATGCCAAAGAGCAGCTAGGCGACAAATTTGACATCAAGGCCTTTCACGATTTAGTGCTGTTAGGGGGCGCAGTGCCTATGTCGGTGCTGGATAGCAAAGTGAAAAACTGGGTGGCGGCTCAGAAGGTATAAAATAGTTGTGGGGCAGATATAGAGTCTGCCCCCTATTGGTTTGCTTTGTGAGGGGTTAACCCCCAGCCTGCTCGCCTTGCTCTGCGACTTTTACTTTGGTGACCAGCAACTGGTCAATTTTGTAGCTGTCGATGTCGACCACTTCAAACTTGTAGCCCTGATAGACCACAAAGTCGGTGCGCTTTGGAATTTTTCGCAGCATATACATCATAAAGCCGGCAATGGTTTCGTAGTTTTCATCATCAGGGAAACTGTCGATATCAAAGACCCGCATCACATCATCCAGTGGCGTTAACCCCTCTACCAGCCAGGACGCCTCATCGCGCTGCACTATTTGTTCCTCGTCTGAATTCACCAACTCACCCATCACTATGCTCATCACATCCTTCAGGGTGACCATACCAACAGTCAAGGCGTACTCATTGAGCACGACAGCAAAGTCGATACCACTGGATTTAAAATGTGCCAGCACTTCATACAGGGACAGAGAGTCAGGCACTATTAAAGGGGTGTGGATCATGCCTTCTTTGAGTAAATTAATAGGCTGCTGATGCAACACCTGCATCAAAATATCGCGACTGTCGACATAACCCACTACTTTATCCAGACTGTCATCACAGACAATAAATTTAGCATGGGGATGCTCAGCAATTTTGTTTTTAATACTGTCAGCCGATTCTTTTAAATTAAAGTAAATCAAGCTTTCGCGTGCTGTCATCGCAGAAGTCACAGTGCGGGAATCCATATCAAACACGTTCTCCAGCAGAGTACGTTCCTGCTGCTGCAATACGCCAGCCTGAGCGCCCTCATCCATCATGGCCACTATGTCTTCTGGTGTAATTTGGTCGATCCGCTGAGTTGGTACGTTAAAGAGTTTAAACACCAGATTGGCCAAACTATTAAAAAACCAAACCAAAGGTTTAAAAATGACCAGCATTAATAAAATAAGGTTGACCACAGAAATAGCTACTTTTTCCGGCGCTAACATCGCCAGGCGCTTTGGCATTAAGTCAGCAAACAAAATAAACAAGGCTGTGACAAAAAATACTGATAAACCAAAGGCTATGCCTTCATTGGCCGGGCTTTCAAAAAATAAATTCAGCAGGTTCAAAATAGAAGGAGTAAAAGCTGCCTCACCCAAAATACCACCTAAAATAGCCACCGCATTTAAACCAATTTGGGCTATGGTGAAAAAACTGCCAGGGTTGGATTGCAGTTGTAAGACTAAGGCCGCCCTGGGCTCTCCATCAGACGCCAGTTGTTTTAAGCGGATTTTGCGTGAAGCAGCTAAAGCTATTTCAGACATGGAAAAGAAGGCGCTGGCACTGATCAGCAGTAACATAATCAGTAAATTTTCTAGCAGGGACATAAAATCACTCTTTTTAAATGGACTTTGGCATAGAAAAGCCATCAGGTTTTAATGAAAATCACTATACCGCTTGTCAGTATACGACTTAAACTGTGTTTTCCCAGCATAAGCCTTTAAAAAATGTTTAAATTTGAACCAGTTACCCTATGGCAGATTTAGTACCCCGCATCCAGCAAGCCTATTTTCGTAACGGCCCGGCACATCGATCCGGTGCCGATGTCAGCTTTTTGGATATAGTAAAAATTTTTGGTTTCCAAAGTATTAAAATTGGTCGATGGGTTACAGCTTCCGAGCAACAACTGGCAGCGAATCTGTTTTTTGACGCTTTATCCGACCTGATGCTGCTGTTACAGGTGCCAGAACGAGTGATTTCACTGAATCAAAGCCTGAGCCTGAATTTTGGCATTGGTGGCCAACAAGGCAGCTGCGCTTTTTATCAGCCGCAGGGGCGTTTACTGGCGCTGGCGAAAAATGCGGGTGGAGGCAGCTTAGCGCACGAGTGGTTTCATGCTTTTGATCATTATATTTGCAGCAAATTATTCAGCGATGAGCTTCCAGCTTCTGCTTTTGCCAGTTCCAGTTGGCTAAATAATGCAAAAGTTTCCCCTCACCCACTCAATCAATATTTAGAGCAGAGTTTTGCTGCGTTGTTTTTAACAGCCAATGGCTCTGAACCCAATCACTATGTCAAAACCTCTGCCGCCTTTGATCAGCAACATGGTATTTATTATTACGCCAAACCAGAAGAGCTGGCCGCGCGGGCTTTCGAACATATGCTGCAACAGCAACAACTTAAAAACAGCTTTTTAGTCAGCGGTACTTTGAAAAGCAAAGCCTCCAAAGCCGGCTTATACCCAGACTCTGCGTTATCTTCAGTGTTAGCACAGCACTGGCTTGGTTATTTTTCTTTACTCGGTCGTGCTTTGCGTTAACTTTTGTTATTCGCAAAAGCCATGGCATAAAAATTGAACAACATCCTTTACTAAACAAATACTGACGGTATTTTGACCAGAGGATCTGAGTAATGAACACAACATGGCGCACAGAAGAACTACGTCGTTTAAATCAGACGATGAAAGCGATAGAGATATTGGCTGAACAACCTGATTTGGCGGTGCTCTATCAAGGCAAAGCCTGGCAATACCGCGACCTGCTGGAGCTTTCTGTCAGGATCTTTAGATTGGCTCGACAAGAGGGTTATGATGTACAGGCCTTTGAACTCTGGTTTGCTAAAGATGCAGAGCTCTTTGCTCATTATGGTCTTGAGTGGCGGGTGGGATGAAGCTGGAGCATTAAAATTGCAGCAAGAGCATCATGGACTTGCTGCAGAATCGTGGTATCAAAGCGTTTATTGATCGCTCTTCTCAGCTATTTTTTGCAGATTGGCATTGATCTTAAATAACACGATCAACAACTCGCACCAAATACGAGCCCCAATAGCGCCACCAATCAAAATACCTAATCCAACCAGAAAACCACCACCATAATCAGAAAACATGGCGCCTAAACCGCTGAACACTGAAGCTGCTAACAAGATCCAATACACTGCGGTGATAATTTTTGGCGTTAGCATAGAGTCAAAGAAAAATATACTTTTCATCGGGAAGTCCTTTTATACATTCCGTTAGTTCTGTCACCCTAATTCTGGTCACAACCAAAACCGGGATTATTGATAGCCATGATCAATAGTGGCTAGTTATAAGGTAATGAATTACCTGAGTTATTTCAACAGTTATACAAAAACCTACTTTTCGGCATCAACCAAAATAAGTAAAAGTCCCAAAGCTATGGACCAGTGAGGGTCAAGAGTCAAAATATTGTATGATCAAACTTTT
Organism: Rheinheimera tangshanensis; assembly: GCF_014645135.1. Taxonomy (GTDB): domain Bacteria; phylum Pseudomonadota; class Gammaproteobacteria; order Enterobacterales; family Alteromonadaceae; genus Pararheinheimera; species Pararheinheimera tangshanensis. The sequence goes on along the minus strand of NZ_BMLH01000003.1, from coordinate 57,736 downwards.
GGAGCGCTATCTCACTTTGGAGGCAAGTTTTTGAATGTGGCTGAATGACCAGAAAATTATCCCTTCCGCTATCCGTAGGTATAGAAAAGCCCTGGCGGCTTCTACGCCCAGGCATATAGTGATCGACGGCCTGTTTGACCAGCAGAAGTTAGATAGCATCTGCGCTGTATTGCAGCAGGAACAATATTGGCACAGCCAGAAACACAGCTACTCTGCCTTATACGTCGACGAAAGCCAATGGCATGCAACTCCTGACACAGAACGCTTTGTGCAGCGGGATCTGTGGCAAGGTTATATAGCAGTTGCAAATCATGCCCAATCAGCTATTGCGCTGGAGTTTTTGCAATTTCTGCGAGGCACAGAGTTTATGGCCCTGCTCTCTAAGATCTTTGATGTCCAAGTTACAGATATTCATGTTGCCAAGCCTGAAATTAATACCAATTTCTTCCGCTTAGGCGCCAGGGATTTTGTCAATCAACATGCAGATGATTCACCCGGCAGAGAAATCTGTTTGCTGCTGTATTTGAATAAAGACTGGAGCAATGAACAAGGCGGTGAACTGGTTTTTATGGGTAAAGATGATCATTCAGTCACTATCGCGCCTTTATACAACCGCTGTGTATTGTTTGATCCCTCCTCAGAGGGCTCTGAGCATTGGGTAAAAGCTGTAACTCATGGCGCCGCCGCTGCTTATCGCTACAACGTGACAAGTTGGTATTGGTCGGAGTGATGAGTTATTTGGCTGGATAGGGTTAAATGACAAAGCTTATGCCCAAAATCAAATCGAGAGAATGGTCGCAATTAATACTTTTACATTGGCCAAACAATCAGCACTCACCCTATCCACTTTTTTAAGCCTTCGGGCTTGTGCATCTAAAGACTTCAACTGATCAGTCAGAATAACGCCCTGTGTTTTTTCTGAACCAGTCACAACCACTTCAAAAGGATAACCTTTGACCTGACTGGTGATTAGACACAACCAGACAAAACCAGTGACCTTATTAAACTGTTTTGGACTTAATACCACTGCAAGCCTTTTACCTGCCTGTTCATGTCCTGCCTGAGGATCAAAATCGATAATAACAATATCACCCGCATCAGGAACTGGATTCATAGCAGCTCCCTGCCCTGTGCATCATCTACAAGTGATTGATGTTTGTTTTGGGCTGTAACCCTGGACAGCAAATCCTCCAGTGAAGGTTTGCTGGGCGTAATCACGATCTGATTACCTTACTGCTGTATTTCGACCTTGTCGCCCACTTGTAAAGACAACCTGTCCAGCAAGTCTTTTGGCAAACGAAGCGCTGCGCTGTTACCCCTTTTAGATATGGCGATGGACATAAATACCTTTTCGATGGATATACATTGTAGATACTTTGGAGTAGAGATTAGGTGTGAGGATGGGGCAAGGCAAAGCTACGGTCGGTTGCTTGTAAGTAGGCAAGAACAGTAATGCCAAGGGGCACAGTTGAGGATTAAGGCTGGCGGAGAGAGAGGGATTGCCAGCACCATCCGTGGTGCTGGCCCTGCGGGCCGCGCTAAAGCGCGTCCAAATTCGCTCCCGGCGAATTTGTCGAACTAAGGGTTCGAACCAAGACTTCGCTCTCCGGATTAAATGAAAAAGGCCCACGCTTTTGCGTGGGCCTTTTTCATTTAAACTGGCGGAGAGAGAGGGATTCGAACCCTCGTTAGGGGTTAACCTAAACACACTTTCCAGGCGTGCGCCTTCAGCCACTCAGCCATCTCTCCGAGGCTTGCTACAGCAAGCGCGGCTATCCTATTGAAAATCACCGCGCCGTGCAACTGTTAAATACAAAGCCTTGTTCTTTTGCTGGATTTTTCAGCAAAACTCACTAGTAACGCTTTAAGCGTTGCCTTTTACCGGCATTTGCGCTGATTTTGCGAAGTTCAGCATTCGATCCAGCGGGATTAACGCCTGTTCGCGTAAATCGGCATCTACAAATATCTCGTGGCCTTCAGACTGCAGCAAAGCGTCCTCAATCGCCTTCAGACCGTTCATCGCCATCCATGGACAATGCGCGCAGCTGCGGCACGTTGCGCCGTTACCGCCCGTTGGAGCCTCGATAAAGGTCTTCTCTGGCATAGCCTGTTGCATCTTATAGAAAATGCCCCTGTCTGTAGCCACGATAAAGGTGTCATTTGGCATGGTCTGGCTGGCTTTGATCAGCTGACTGGTCGAACCTACCGCATCGGCTAAATCCACCACGTTGGCTGGGGATTCAGGGTGAACCAGCACAGCAGCGTTTGGATATTGCTTTTTAAGCTCCACCAGCGCTTTGGCTTTAAACTCGTCATGCACAATACAGGCGCCCTGCCATAACAGCATGTCGGCTCCGGTTTGTTTTTGCACATAAGCACCCAGGTGACGATCCGGGCCCCATAAAATCTTTTTGCCTTCGCTGTCTAAATGCTCCACCACATCCAGAGCTATAGAAGAGGTCACCACCCAATCAGCACGGGCTTTTACAGCAGCAGAGGTATTGGCGTACACAACCACAACACGGTCAGGGTGCTCATCGCAAAATGCGCTAAACGCATCTGCAGGGCAGCCTAAGTCCAGTGAACAAGTGGCTTCAAGAGTCGGCATTAATACGGTTTTTTCCGGGTTCAGAATTTTGGCAGTTTCGCCCATAAACTTTACGCCGGCCACTATTAAGGTTTTGGCTGAATGCTTATTGCCAAAACGTGCCATCTCCAGCGAGTCTGACACACAACCGCCCGTCTCCTCAGCCAATGCCTGAATTTCTGGGTCTGTGTAATAGTGCGCAACCAATACAGCATCACGCTGCTGTAATAAAAGCTTGATACGTTCTTTGTAGGCAGCTTTTTGATCCGCGTCTAACGGTAAAGGTTTTTTCGGGAATACAAAGTCAAGTTCGTTAAAATGCAGTGCTTGATCCATAACGGCCACCCGGTTTTAAAAAGTGCGGCATTATACACAAAAAGCTTAGCTTAAAACACAAAGAAGGCGATGATTGCATGGTGGGTCATGATGGATTCGAACCATCGACCAACGGATTAAAAGTCCGCTGCTCTACCAGCTGAGCTAATGACCCATGCAAGGAGAATCGAGAAAGTGGTGGGTCATGATGGATTCGAACCATCGACCAACGGATTAAAAGTCCGCTGCTCTACCAGCTGAGCTAATGACCCAAACAAGGGTATCGAAGTGGTGGGTCATGATGAATTCGAATCATCGACCAACGGATTAAAAGTCCGCTGCTCTACCAGCTGAGCTAATGACCCAGTTCGATACAAAAGTTTGCGCGGGAGTGGTGGGTCATGATGAATTCGAATCATCGACCAACGGATTAAAAGTCCGCTGCTCTACCAGCTGAGCTAATGACCCCTGCCGCGGACGCATATCTTACTTATTTAAATTTCCAGTGCAACCAAAAATTATCAGAAAGGCCATTTTCTTTGTTCAACTGCTTAAAATGCCAGCATAAAAACGCAGACTCAGGCAAAACAGAAACTGATGGTATTATTTATGTACAGCAAAATGGTTACTACCGCTTGCAAGTTACAGCACTGAGCACGGCTGCCATTGCATAACTTTTCTGCATGATTCTAAGAAAAATTTTGTCTGACCTGATTTAGAAATCAGAGTTCAGGACGTCAACATATAAAAAACCCCGGCATCTGGCCAGGGCTTATATTCATCACAACAGCTTGATTACAGAGTCTCTAACTTCGCCTTCGCCGCTTTTGCAGGTTTAGACTGTGGGTACTTGCTAACTAAAAGCTGATAAAACTGCTTGGCTGCAGCTGTATCCCCCTCGCGTTCTGACAATTGGCCCAATTTAGACAAAGAATCTGCAGCTTTTGCTGACTGTGGATATTGAGCTACTACACGCTCAAACTGCGCTTTGGCTTTCAACAGTTCATTTTTAGTAAAAAACAACTGGCCTAACCAATAGTAGGAGTTTGGTGCATAGCTGGAATCCGGGTAAGTACGGACGAAATTTTCAAACGCAGGGATAGCTGCATCATAGGCGCGATCTTTTAGCACCAGATTCACCGCACTCTCATAAGCATCACTTTCCGACGGGCTCGAAGAAGCTACTGTATCGTCTGCATCAGCGGTCGGTCCAGCAGTCTGAGACTCACCACCATTAACTACGGCGGCAGGATTGCCCACAGGCGCTTGTTCAGCTGGAGTTGCTGGTGTGCTTGGTTGTGTCGGAGTGGCGGAAGTTGAACCTGAAGCGGCACCAGTGCCCATTCTCCGATCAATTTCCTGATAAATATTGCGTTGTTGCTGCAATATTTCTTCTAATTTGTAGGAATGCATCTCAGTGATGCCACGCAATTCAGACACTTCGTCTAATAAAGCGGACACTTGCTGTTGCATAGCAACCTGAGCATTAGCTCTGGCCTCAACAATACGTTCCAATGCAGCTATACGGTCAGCCGTGGATGCGTATTTTGGAGTCTGGATAGCGCCACCGCCAGCGCGGGACAGATCGGCTACAGGAGCCGGATCTGCCCACGAGGCAATGCTGATAACAGAAAGCGCAGTAACTAAAGATTTTTTCACTGCTTTGCTTCGTATCAGTTATTAGTAAACTAAAACAGCGCGACGGTTCTTAGAGAAAGCGCTCTCGTCGTTACCTTCAACAGCTGGTTTCTCTTCGCCGTAGCTAACTACTGACATTTGGCCAGCAGCAACGCCCAGGTTTGCTAAGTATTGAGTCACAGCTTGACCGCGACGTTCGCCTAACGCGATGTTGTACTCTGGAGTACCACGAGCATCAGTGTGACCTTCAACAGTTACAGTGATGTTAGTGCGAGCGCGTAAGAAAGCAGCGTGAGCTTCCAGCACAGAAGCGAATTCTGAACGGATAGCTGACTGGTCGAAGTCGAAGTAAATAGTGTTGTCTTGACGCAGAGCTTCTAATTGCTGACGCAGCAATTCTTCAGCTGACAGGCCTTGTTCAACTACTTGGTTAGTGTTTGCACCAGTGTTTGCATCAGTAGCAGCTACTTCATCAGTTGAGCTACAAGCAGCTAAAGTTAACACTGGCACTGCAACTAACAAGCCTTTTAAAACTTTGTTTAAGTTCATAATTGTTGTCCTTAGTAAATCAATTAACCAAATTTTCGTTTTTTATAAAAATGGTGACCAAGCCGGAGATTTGACTCTGCCGTTTGCCGCCGGTAACCGTGCTTTAAAGCGCCCATCCATGGATACCAGTGCCAGTACTTGTGACGAACCGTACAAAGTACTATAAATTATCATTGAGCCATTCGGCGCAATGCTTGGTGACTCGTCCAGATAAGTGCGAGTCAACACCTGCATATAGCGACTCTCAACGTCCATGCGGGCGATATTATACTGGCCATTTGTTCTGTTGACCATAACAATACCACTTCCATCTGGTGTATAAGAGGCAGCTAGATTCATTTCCCCCTCAAATGTTACCCTTTCAGTAACACCTGAAGCTATATTTACGCTATAAATTTGTGGATTACCACCACGTTCTGAACTAAAAATCAGCTTAGAACCATCCGGAGACCAGTTCGGTTCCGTATCAATACGTCTATGATTCGTCAGTTTTGTCAGTGCTTTAGTCGCAATGTCCATCACATAAACTTCAGCATTACCATCTTTTGATAACACCATAGCCATTTTACGACCATCAGGCGACCATTTCGGTGCACCGTTAATTCCTTTGAAACTGGTCAATATACTGCGACGGCCAGTGTAAATATCTTGAATATAAATTTGTGACTGGCGTTTCTCGAAAGTCACATAAGCTAGTTTAGTACCATCAGGTGACCAGGCTGGCGACATCAACGGCTCTTTCGCTCTTAATAACACCTGCTCATTTTCACCGTCGTAATCAGCTACAACTAGTTGATATTTAAAGTCAGCTTTGTCGCGTACTAACACATAGGCTATTTTAGTTAAAAAAGCACCACGTTCACCAGTTAATTTTTCATACACTATATCACTAATACGATGCGCATATTGTCTAAACTGATCACCGCTAATGGTTGTCTCGCGTGCATCAAGAATATGAGTCAGGCCTGTGGTCAGTTGACCACCGATAATTGCCGACGATGAACCACCGCCTGAAGCGCCTTTAAAGACGTCGACTAACTCGAAACGTACTGCATATCTGTTAACACCAACCTCACGGATAGTGCCTGTTACCACAGCTTCAACACCCTGTTTCATCCAGCGCTGGTAATCAATTTCTTTGCTATTGGTGGGCTGCTGTGGCATCCGCGTAACAGCGATAGGATTGAATTTACCGCTGCGCATTAAATCTGCAGACACAATATCAGCAATACGTTGATTTGGAAGCGTATTTCCTTCAAATTTAAATGGCACTATGGCTACAGGACGCGCACTGTCTACGCCATCAGTGATGACAATTTCTAAACTGGCATACGATTTTGCACTTAGCACCAGGGCAAACGCCACCAGGCTTTTTCCTATCAACTTCAGCATATTGTTATCTCAGTTCCGGTCTCAAAATTGTTGTTAAATCCTTCAATGCATCATAAACATCAGGGTCTGGCGACATAGGGAAGTTCCCTGCCTTTTGTATTGCACGCATTGCCGATTCACAAAGCGCTCGGTCTCCGCCCAATATCGAACTGGAGGTGACAAAACCATTGCTGGCCAAACGAATATTCACCCGGCACTCTTTGCCACGCATTGTATCGTCTACAAACCAATTCTGTTGGATTTTTGCAATAATCATCGCCAGGTAGCGTTGTTTTTCGGTCAGGATCTGACCGGCTTTCGCTGCTCGGCGTGCTTCTGCTTCCTCTTCCAACTGCTCAGCTAACATTTCTTCTGCAGCTTCGCGTTCACGTTTCTCTTGTTCTGCTTTGGCTTTTTCTGCTTTTTCTTTAGCAGCTTTCTCTTTAGCGGCTTTTTCTTTCGCTAGTTTTTCTTTTTTCTTTTTCTCTATTTCTTGCTGCTTTTTCTTTTCATCTTCTTTCTTTTTCTTTTCGGCAGCCAGCTTTTGTTGTTTCTCTTTTTCTACAGCCTGTTTTTTCTTTTCTTCAGCCGCTTTCTTTTCAGCTATCTCGGCTTCTTTTTTCTCTTGTTCCTGCTTTTTCAAACGCTGCTCTTCGAGACGCTTTTCACGTTCTTGCTGCTGTTTCTTTTTCTCTAAATCTTTCTTACGTTTTTCTTCGTCTTTCTTTTTCTGCTGATTTTTCTCTTTCAGCTCATCAAATTGAGACTGATCGACTGTAGTGGCATTCAAGGGCGCACTTAAATCCCCCGGCATAGGCACTACTAAAATCTCTTCATTTTTGAAGAAATTAAAATTAACAAATAACAACACCGCTACAAGAAGGTGCAGAGCACCCGAGATGATCAGCGACTTCTTAAACGCTGGTTCCATCTCAGTTTTGCTCCACATCGTCAGTCATTAAGCCAACAGAAGGGGCTCCAGCATCTTTCAGCAGATTTAATAACTGGATAATAGCAGCGTAATTCACACGACCATCACCCTTGATAATAACTTGCGTGCCAGGTTCTAACTGCAGAGTACCAGCCACCTCAATCTGCATTTCCTGAGCATTAAAAGGGCCTTTATTAACGCCATCTTTCTCAAAATAATACAGACCGCCTTCGTCTACTGTCGCCACTAGCGGCGTTTTACCATCTTTCATCTGCTCTATAGGCTCGGCATCTGATTTGGGTAATTCGACTTTGACGCCTTGTGTGATGATCGGCGTGGTCACCATAAAGATAATCAACAATACCAGCATCACGTCTATATAAGGAACGACGTTGATCTCTGCCACCATACGGCGTTTTTTACGAACGTACATTAGTTGTTTTCTCCGCTCGCCATCGCCTGACGGTGCAGAATGTTGGCAAACTCTTCAACAAAGTTGGCATAGGCGCTTTCCAGCATCTCCACTTTATGAGAGAACTTGTTGTAAGCAATAACTGCCGGAATAGCTGCAAATAAACCTATAGCTGTCGCAATCAGCGCTTCGGCTATACCCGGAGCCACCATAGCTAAGGTTGCTTGTTGCACGGCCCCCAAAGCGATGAACGAATTCATAATACCCCAGACGGTGCCAAACAAACCTATATAAGGGCTGATAGAACCAACTGTCGCTAAAAAAGGCAGATGAGTTTCTAAACGCTCCACTTCTCGTGACAAACCTACTCGCATAGCTCGCTGAGTACCTTCCATCACAGCGCCAGCCTGACGACTGGTCTTGTGCAGACGGGCAAACTCTTTAAAACCCGCTTTAAACAGCGCCTCAACACCTGTTACCGTCACTTTGGCACTGACTTCGTTGTAGAGCTTGGACAAGTCAATCCCAGACCAGAACTTGTCTTCAAACTGTTTGGTCTCTTCCACGGCTGCACCGAGTGCTTTATTGCGTTGAATGATCATGGCCCACGACATCACAGACATGCTCAGTAACATCAGCATAACCAGCTGCACAACCACACTAGCGTGAAGAATTAAATCAAGAACTGATAGTCCGCCTGTCACCTGATAACACCCCTAAAACATCGCGAGGTATTGCACTCGCTTTCATTAATGATAGTTTTACGCAAGCAATACTAACCTGCGCTGAACAAAGCAATTCCGTATCTGCGTTGTAGATTTCTTGCCAAAAAACCAAGCTGGCCTTTTTCAGCTGCCTAATCTCGCTTTTCACCGACAAGAGTTGATTAAACCTTGCTGGCTTGTGGTTTTCCATCTGAACACTTTTCACCATAAAGCCAATATCCTGACTCAATAATAAATCCTGTTCTATACCTAAACTTCGTAACCACTCTGTTCTGGCTCTTTCAAAGAATTTCAAATAGTTAGCATAATATACTACGCCACCGGCGTCGGTGTCTTCGTAATATACCCGGACTGGAAATTCAAAGCCTTGCAGCATCATACTCGTTTGTCATCCAAATTGGCCGCTATGATATTGGAGCCCACAGCCGAACTCAACAGGGCGAGCCTTGTGGACGTTAAAAATATTTTGATTTTATGACATTCTGACGACTATCTAGGGCTATGGGTCAAAAATTCCTGAAAAGTTTCCTCTTCACGACAAAAGGGGAAAAAATAGCGACTAATGACCATTTTTCTCAGTCACATTAAATTTGTTCAAAAAATAGTAATTTGTAATTAAAGCAGACGATGTTCAGCTTCCCTTAATTTTCAAGGCTTACCGCCAGACAAAAACCAAAATAAGATTAAAATTCGTACAAAACAGATATTTATTCAGATTAGAAAAGGTAATGTGAAATCTCAATTTTTCTAGTTTGAAGTAATTGCACTAACTCCCTAAAATGCCCCCGTGTTCTGAGCTAGCGCAAAAGTAGTGGTCCTAGTGGCCCAACTTTAGTGATGAATACTGGTGATGTGATTGTCTGATTGAAGATAATTATGTTGCTTCTCAACATGTTCCCTGGATTTTGAAGATTTACTTCAACTTGTTGCATTCGCCCGCTAATTTAGCGGGCTTTTTTTTACATTTTGCTTTCCTGCAAAATGCCCGGTCGGGCCACCGTCGCTTCGCTCCCGTGTTAAAAATCGCTCCATACGATTTTTTTGCCTTCACCCATGACCCCATCCGGCCAGTGGACAGAGCCACTGGCGCTCAGCCGTGCATTGCCAAACTGTTGGCAATGCTAATTCCGGCTTCGCCCTTCGGGCCATCGTCGTTACACTCCGATGTTCAAAAAACAGCAGGATAGCTGTTTTTCACAGCTTAAGCTGCCGATGGCGAACATCATGGACGATGTGAGTGAAATTCGTTCCTGACGAATTTACTCGGGCTATCCTTGCCCTCGCCTTATCAGGCCAGCTGAAGCTGTTCAAAATCGCTCCCGGCGATTTTGTGTGTCTAATGAGAAGGAATACTTACTTAATTCGATTCTGGTAAATCAAAACCAAAGTGTTTGTAGGCGGCTGGAGAGACGATACGGCCTCGTGGTGTGCGCTGGATAAAACCTTGCTGAATTAAAAAAGGCTCGATCACATCTTCAATGGTTTCTTTTTCTTCGCCTATGGCTGCTGCCAGGTTATCCAGACCTACAGGGCCGCCGCCAAACTTTTCGATAATGCTCAGCATTAGCTTACGATCCATATAGTCAAAACCACTGGCGTCTACGTCCACCATATGCAAAGCCGCTGAGGCAATATCCACCGGCACCAGACCACTGGATTTGACCTGAGCATAATCTCTGACTCTTCGCAGCAGACGATTGGCAATACGAGGAGTGCCTCGGGAGCGACGGGCTATCTCAGTGGCTGCAGGTAACTCCAGTTCTAAATTCAGATAATGCGCTGAGCGTAAAATAATTTGCGCCAGCTCATCGACCTTATAAAACTCCAGCCGCTGCACTATGCCAAACCTGTCACGCAGAGGTGAGGTTAAAGCCCCAGCTCTGGTGGTGGCACCTATTAAGGTAAAAGGCGGTAATTCAAGTTTAATAGAACGGGCCGCAGGCCCCTCGCCTATCATAATATCCAGCTGATAGTCTTCCATCGCCGGATACAATATCTCTTCCACTACAGGGCTTAAGCGGTGAATTTCATCGATAAAAAGCACATCGTTGGGTTCGAGGTTGGTTAGGAGCGCTGCTAAATCACCAGCTTTCTCCAGCACAGGGCCTGAGGTGTTTTTAATATTCACCCCCATTTCATTCGCCACCACCATAGCAAGGGTAGTTTTTCCCAAACCAGGAGGACCAAAAATCAATAAATGATCCAAAGGCTCGCCACGACCACGGGCTGCTTCGATAAAAATCGCCATTTGTTCTTTAACATGGGACTGCCCGGTATAATCAGCCAAGGATTTAGGCCGGATGGCGCGGTCAATCAGCTCGTCTTCGCGACTGGCTTTGGTATCGATCAGACGATCGGCTTCTATCATGACAATTCCTGCTTAAATCATACTGCGCAGCGCGAGTTTAATCAGCTGCTCGCTGCTCATATCGGCCTGCTTAATTTTTTGTACCGCTTTGCTGGCTTGTAGTTGACTATAACCCAAAGCTACCAATGCGCTGATCGCATCCTGCTCAGCGCTTTCTACCAGCTCAAACGAATCGACTTCATCGCCGGCCAGCACTAAATGGTCGGTGACTGGAGTGCTGATATTCAGCCCCCAGTCTTTTAAGCGGTCACGCATTTCAATCAGTAAACGTTCGGCGGTTTTTTTGCCTACACCGGGCAATTTCACCAGGGTGCTGATATCGTCATGCTGCACACAGCGGACAAACTGCTGGGCTGAAAGGCCAGACAAGATAGTAAGAGCTAACTTAGGCCCTATACCATTGGCTTTGATCAGTTGACGAAAGAGCGCTCGCTCCGTGCTGGTATGAAAACCGTAGAGCAGTTGCGCATCTTCGCGCACCACAAAGTGGGTATAAATGACAGCTTCTTTGCCCACTTCAGGCAGTTTGTAGAAACTGGTCAGTGGTAGCTGCACTTCGTAGCCCACACCTGCCACATCAATCAATAAATCCGGCGCCTGCTTTTCTAAAATAACACCACGTAATAATCCAATCACAGTTAAAAGCTCCGGTCTTCAATAAATTAGCGCAATCGACCACGTACTGTTTTGGTGGCCTGCCCCGCCATATGCAATAAACTTTGGTGAGTATGCCCGTGACACATAGCCACGGCAAGGGCGTCGGCAGCGTCCGCTTGCGGATTGCCTGGCAATTTTAATAAGGTACGGATCATATGCTGCACCTGAGCTTTATCCGCAGCTCCAGTGCCCACCACTGCTTGTTTCACCTGACGGGCTGAGTATTCAAACACCTCAAGGCCAGCATTTTTTGCTGCTACTATAGCAGCCCCCCGGGCTTGTCCGAGCTTTAAAGCTGAGTCTGGGTTACGCGCCATGAAGACTTGTTCTATCGCAAAGACATCCGGCTGGGTTTGCTGAATGATTTCGCTGACGCCATCAAAAATTTGTTTTAAGCGATCAGGTATATCATTGAGCGTCAATCGAATACAGCCACTGGCAATGTATTCGAATTTCTGTCCTGTTTGGCGCACCACCCCGTAACCTGTTAAACGGCTGCCGGGGTCAATACCAAGGATAATAGCCATTAAGGCACTAACGCCATCACGTCATCCGCAATGTCAGCATTGTGGTAGACGTTTTGCACATCGTCGAAGTCTTCCAGCATATCGATGAGTTTAAAAAATTTCACTACATGCTCTGCATCTACTTCAGCTTTCACCGAAGGCACCATAGTAATTTCAGCATCATCTGCCACCAACTTAGCAGTCTCTAAGGCTTCACGTACGTCATTGAAACTGTCCGGACTGGTAATGACTTCAAGACTGCCATCCTCATGACTGACCACATCTTCTGCACCAGCTTCTAAGGCTATGTCCAGCACCTGATCTTCTGATAAACCTGGCGCAAAGGAGATGATACCTTTTTTACTGAATAGATAGCTGACCGAACCTGCAGTACCCATATTGCCGTATTTGGTAAAAGCACTGCGTACATCAGCGACGGTACGTTTATGGTTGTCGGTTAGGGTTTCTACCACAATAGCGACACCACAAGGGCCGTATCCTTCATACACCAGCTCTTCATAATTGCTACCGTCCTGCTCACCAGCACCACGTTTAATTGCTCTGTCTATCGCATCGCGGGTCATGTTATTCAAAAGCGCTTTGGCAACGGCAGTACGTAGACGTGGATTAGCATCGACGTCAGGACTGATGCGGGCTGACACCGTCAGCTCACGAATCAATTTAGTGAAAATTTTGACCCGCTTGGCATCCTGACGAGCTTTGCGGTGCTTCATGTTAGCCCATTTACTATGACCAGCCATCAGCATCAAACTCCATTGTAATTATAAAACTGAAGCGGCCTTAGCCGCTTCAACATAGGTCTTCAAAAGCGCGCAATAAAAAGTTGCGGCATTTTATCAGTTATTGTTTTTTTACCACTTGAATACCCAGCTCGGCCAGTTGTGCCGGATTAGCTTCGCCTGGTGCGTCTGTCAGCGGACAAGCGGCAGTGGCAGTTTTTGGGAAAGCCATCACGTCACGAATTGAACTCGCGCCTGTCATTAACATCACCAGACGGTCTAAACCAAAAGCTAAACCTGCGTGCGGAGGTGCGCCATAACGTAAGGCTTCCAGTAAGAAACCAAATTTTTCAGCCGCTTCTTCATCACTGATGCCCAGCAACTGGAATACTTTGGCTTGTACGTCTGGTGTGTGAATACGCACAGAACCACCACCTAGCTCGGTGCCGTTGAGTACCATATCGTAGGCATTAGACAGCAGCGCTCTGTGATCCAGCTTGTCCATTTCCGTCGCCAGGAATTCGGCTGTGTCCAAAGGTGAAGTGAACGGATGATGCACGGCAGAGAAACTGCCATCATCGTTTTCTTCAAACATAGGGAAATCGACAACCCACAATGGTTTCCAGCCCTGTACTGTTAAGCCTAAATCTTCACCTAACTTCAGACGCAGAGCGCCCATAGCTTCGCAAACTACTTTGTAGCTGTCTGCGCCAAAGAAAATTAAATCACCAGTGGTCGCTTCAGTGCGGCTTAAAATTTCGCTGATAATTTCTGGCGTTAAAAACTTGGCTACAGGAGACTGAATACCTTCAGCACCAGCATTGATATCGTTCACTTTTAACCAGGCCAGACCTTTAGCGCCGTAAATGCCAACAAAAGCTGTGTAGTTGTCGATGTCTTTACGCGACACTTTTTCTGCAGCACCCGGCACTTTTAATGCCACTACTCGGCCTTTTTTATCATTGGCCGGGCCTGAGAATACTTTAAATTCGACGTCTTTTAACAGATCGGCAACATCAACAAACTGCATAGGGTTACGCAGGTCTGGTTTGTCTGAACCGTATAAACGCATCGCCTCGTTATACGTCATGCGTGGCATTTTGCCTAAATCGACATTCAACAGCTCAAGGAACATCTGATGCACCATCTGCTCCGTCACTTCCATCACTTGCTCTGAGGTCATGAACGAGGTTTCGATATCAATCTGAGTAAATTCCGGCTGGCGATCGGCGCGTAAATCTTCGTCACGGAAACATTTAACGATTTGATAGTAACGATCTAAACCCGCCATCATCAGCAATTGTTTAAACAACTGAGGTGATTGTGGCAATGCGAAAAACTGACCTTTGTGCGTCCGGCTTGGCACCAAATAGTCGCGCGCGCCTTCAGGAGTCGCTTTGGTCAGAATAGGAGTTTCCACATCTAAAAAGCCCTGACTATCCATAAAGTTACGGACAAAGCTGGTGACTTTAGCGCGAAATTTTAAGCGGTCGCTCATCAGAGGACGGCGTAAATCAATGTAACGGTATTTTAAGCGCTGCTCTTCGCTGTTGTTCTGGTTTGGATCCAGCGGGATAGGCGCTGATTTATTCAAAATGGTAAGGCTGGAGGCATAAACTTCCACTTCACCTGTAGCCATTTCGCTATTGACCTGAGAGTCAGGACGAGCACGCACAGTGCCTGTCAGTTGTACACAGTATTCATTACGTAAATCAGCAGCCTGAGTGAATAAGTCGGTTAAATCCGGATCAAAAAACACCTGAACCAGGCCTTCGCGGTCGCGCAGGTCAATAAAAATCAAACCACCTAAGTCACGGCGACGGTTGACCCAACCACACAATGACACCTGTTGACCAATGTTTTCTGCCTTTAATGAACCGCAATAATGGCTACGCATTAACTTATCCTTTCAGTCGAACTTTAATCTGCCTGCGAAAATGAGCGCTAATTATATAGAAAAGACGATTAATGTCACTGCCCTTAAAGCCTGTTAATCATTGGATTTCAATTTTAAATGTTCCGAACACTACTCAAGGGCTATCTGCTAAAGCGATATTGGCTTTTGCCTTGCTGCTTCACCTGATACATCAACTTGTCAGCGGATTTGAGCAAGCCAGTTGCATCTGTGCCATCATGCGGATAAATTGCAATCCCAATACTGGCACCTACACTCGCCTGACAAACAGATAAATTCAGCGGTTCCTGCAAGTAGAGTAAAATCTTTTCTGCCACAATAGCTGCATCGTCTTTGTCCACCAACCCAGTTAACAGAATGACAAACTCATCCCCACCAAAACGGGCAACGGTATCTGTTTTTCGTACACAGTGGCTTAAAATAGCTGACAATTTCACCAGCATTTCGTCCCCCACATCGTGACCGTATTGATCATTGACCTGTTTAAAGCCATCTAAATCTATAAACATCAAGGCCAGCATTTCATTATGACGGGCATGCTGATGCAAGGCAGTTTGCAGGCGCTCAATTAACAGACTGCGGTTCGGTAGCTGAGTTAAATCATCGTGGCCCACCATAAAACGCATTTTTTCTTCAACCTTACGGCGTAAATTTACCTCGCGACGTAATGAAAAGTTCCAAATCAAAAAACCTGTAATAACGACCAATGATAAACCTGCAATCTGCAACACCAGAATAAAAACACGACGTTGATCAAGCCCTTGCTTGATCTCCAGATTTAACCACTTGTCCAACAGGCTTTTTCGGTCAGCGTCATTGATGGTTTTAATACCTTTATTCAAAATCACCAATAGTTCAGGTAAGTCTTTGTGCACACCAAAATAAGAGGGGTAAACAGGTAAATCTGTTGGTACAAAAGCCCTTAAGTTGACATAACGAGGATCCCGCAGTGCAATGCCAGAAGACACGACAGTATCAAGTACAAAGTCAGCTTGCCCTGAGACGACCATGTCCAGCCCCTGATCTAAATTGTCCACTTCAATGATCTTATGCTGTGGGAAATCTTGTTTGAGCTGTTTCACGAACTGATACTCGCGCATAATAGCAATGCGCTGCGCTCGCATTTGTGCGACCTTATCATCAAATTGTGCATCATGTTTCCCCACCATAATCCATTGTAAAGTCCAATAGTCGGTGCTGAACGCGCTAAAGCTGCGTCGCTCAGGTACATCGGAAATATTTGCGACCATTTGCAATTTTCCAGCTTTAAAATCGTCCAGCAACAGCTCCCAATCACTGTAAGGTGTGGGGACAAACTGTGACTCCAGACGCTGATTTAGCAAATTCAGTACATCTGTCGTGATGCCCGCGGGTTCACCTTTTTCATTAACAAACTCTACAGGACGCCAGTTACTCATGACCCCAACCCGGATCTGCTGATGCTGATTAAGCCACTGCCGTTCGGCCTGAGTAAGTGGCACTTTGTCACGAAAAGTTTGAAAATATCCGCCCTCTTCCTTACCTAACCAACGTTTTTCAATCTCCACCATCTCATCCAGGCTAATTTGAGCAAATCCTCGCTGGATACTTTGATAAAGCGCTTGATCGTCAGGACGGATCAGAGAATACACAGCTGACTCATAACGAATGCCGGGAAGAAGCTTAAGACTCTGTAGGCTATTATTTTGTGCAAGACGTCTTTTAACTATCACATCCGAAGCCACAAAGCCTGTCAGCTGTTTTTTTAATACGGCTTCAATCATTTGCTCTACCGTATCAAAAACCTGAAGCTGGACAGTAGGTAATTGCTGCTGCAACTGCGCACGGAAATTTGCTGTATGTAACAACCCTATCGTCGCCTTGTTCAGTTGCTCTGGATCGGAAAGGTCAAACTGACTGTTATAAAATAAAGAGGAGTAAATATTATAAAGATGATAAGCAGGCTTTAAACCGGTGAATTTTTCTGCATTTTCTATCTGAGCCATTTGTACGTCAATACGACCTTTACGCAAATAAGCCAGAGAATCTTCTGATTGGTTGGGCACAAAACTAATAGCAACACCAGTTTTTTCTGACCACAAGCGCCATAAATCAACAAAAATCCCCTGCACATCACCTATGCTGCTAACGTCCATATAAGGTTGATTACCTATGGAAACGCCGATTAATAATGTATCAGGATTTGTGTCCACACTAAGCCACTTACGCTCTAACTGGTCTCTGAAGCTCACAGCCATCTGATCTGCGGCCTGCATCAACGCCTGTAATAGCTGCGGATGCTCTCGTCTGACTGCGAAAGTCAGCTCTATTTTGCGTATGGGGACCTTTTTATAGACAGGATAAAACGACATTAGCTCAGGATAATGGGCGTATCGGGGGGGTAAACGATCCAAACCGGTAAAAGCTTTGATCTCGCCTTTTAAAGCGGAATCGTACATTTGCGATACAGAAGCATATCGCTTAAGCACCAGATCAGATTGCCGCTCCTTCAGGCTGTCGATATGAGTGGAGCTCTCAACGACCCCCACCAAATGAGGTTTTAAATCCGCTAAATTATATACCCCGGCTAAGTCCCGATGTACAAAAACATTACTAAAAATATCCAGATAATTCTGACCTAATAAATACCGCTGCTCCCGCTCAGTCGTTCGCCCCAAACCACCATGTAAGTCGATATGCCCTGCATCCAGCATAGTCAGAGTCTCGGCCCAGTCGGCGGCAATAAACTCCACCTCTATGTCGTGTTGTCTGGCGATTTCTTGCCAGTAATCCACCACCAGACCTGCGGCTTGGCCTTTTTCGTCAACAAACATATAAGGATACGTATCGTTGGAGATCCCTATTTTAATTGATGCAGGAAGCGGGCTGGGCACGCCGGAACTCTGAGCCTGGGCGATACAGCCTGTAACTAAAATTAACAGCAGCAGAAACGTTTTAATCATGTTCAGGACAGAGATCTTTACCTTGGTTTAACAGCTTAAATGCAGCGATAATACGCCACTCATTTACAACGGAAATCATCGATGCTTTATCTTGGCTGCCCGGTCTGGGCTAACCCTCAGTGGAAAAACCTGATATTTAACAGCAAACTGGAACCGTCTGACTTTCTAGCTAACTATAGTAGGTATTTCAATTCTGTAGAGGGCAATACCAGCTTTTATGCCGATCCTTCTCCACAGACAGTGACACGCTGGGCGGAGCAAAGCAGCGAACATTTCCGTTTCACTTTAAAAGTACCTAAGCGTTTAAGCCACCAATTTCAGCAGTTTCAGGCTGAGGAGTTACAACACTGGCTAGATTTAATAGCACCTTTGGCCGATAAATTAGCCTTGGTTCATTTGCAACTGCCCGCTTTTTTTTCACCAGAGCATTTGAGCTGGTTAAAACAAATGCTGAACCAAATGTGTTCATCCTTTGCTGTCGCTGTTGAAGTACGTCATCCGGTATTTTTCGACAAAGCGGAACATGAAATCACACTCAACCGGCTGCTAAGGGATTTTGCAGCGGAGAGGGTTATTTTTGACAGCAGAGCCTTGTTTTCAGTGCCCGCGACAACACCGGCATTAGTGGACGCACAACGTAAAAAACCTTATTTGCCTGTACATGCAGTGGCACTCACCAACAGCCCTCTGCTACGTTTTGTCGGAACTGATGATATGGCAGTGAATCAGCATTATTATCAGCCCTGGCTGGGTAAAGTGCGGCAGTGGCTGGATGAAGGTAAAACACCTTTTTGTTTTTTCCATAGTCCGGATAATTTAACAGCCCCGGTATTAGCACGGCAGTTTGTAATGGATTTGGGTATTGATCACCCCATACTGGCTCCCTGGCCGCAGGATCAAACTCAACTCAGCTTGCTTTGATTTCGTCTTAAAGTCGAAATACGTTAAACTATCCGCCAATTACAGCTATGAAGTTGTTCCATTGATGCAAAAAGATCATATTTACGCTGACCCTCTGGGCCATATTCAGGATTTTTGTTTTGACTCCGCCGTGGTCGATGTCTTTCCGGACATGATCCAACGCTCTGTGCCTGGCTATCAAACGATCATTCAGACCATAGGTAAACTGACCAGCCGTTTTCAGCAAGCTGACAGCAATTATTACGATTTGGGCTGCTCTTTAGGCGCCGCCAGTTTAGCCATGCGCCGTCAAATTACAGAGCCAGGTTGCCAATTGATTGGTGTCGATAATAGTACCGCTATGGTCGAACGCTGCACCCGTCATTTACAGGCCTTTCGCTCTGATGTACCAGCTACCGTATTACTGGCCGACATCCGTGATATTCCTATGGAAAACGCTGCGATGGTGGTCAGTAATTTCACGTTGCAGTTTCTGGCTAAAGAAGACAGAGCCCGCCTGATTGAACGTATTTATAAAGCGCTTAAACCCGGTGGTATTTTTGTATTGTCGGAGAAAATTATCGAACCCGATGCCACAACTCATGAATTGCTGATTGATTTACACCATGACTTCAAACGCGCCAACGGCTACAGCGAACTGGAAATTAGCCAAAAACGCACAGCCCTTGAAAATGTGATGCGTCCTGACAGTCTGGCCGAACACAAAGCCCGGCTGTCCGCCGCAGGTTTTGAACATATCAGCCTGTGGTTCCAATGTTTTAACTTTTGCTCTATGGTGGCAATTAAAGCCGAGGCAAAGCGATGAGCCGTTTTCAGATTTTTTATCAGCAAATAGCAGGCAATAAACTACTGCACTGGCTGGAGACCCTGCCCGCTCAATTAAAAAGCTGGGAGCAAGAGGCTTTGCATGGCGACTTTAAGCACTGGCAAAAAGTACTGGATCACTTGCCTGTTGCAGCCAAAAGCTGTGTCGAATTAAAAACTAAAGTCGAATTTGGTCTAGCCGAAGATTTAAGCGAAGGCCAAAGACAACGGCTTGAGGTGTTGTTACGCCAGTTGATGCCATGGCGCAAAGGCCCGTTTACCCTGCATGGGTTAACCATAGATACCGAATGGCGCTCCGACTGGAAATGGGACAGAGTGTTGCCTCATATCAGCCCGCTGCAACACAGAACAGTGCTGGATGTCGGCTGTGGCAGTGGCTATCACTTATGGCGCATGAAAGGTGAAGGCGCCGAATTTGTCGTAGGCATAGACCCTTCGCAGCTGTTTTATTGCCAGTTTGAAGCTATTAAACATTTTAATCCTGATCCAACAGTGCATTTATTGCCGGTCGGTATAGATGATATGCCAGAGCTAAAAGCCTTTGATACGGTATTTTCAATGGGCGTGTTGTATCACCGCCGCTCCCCAATCGACTTTTTAGCGCAGCTGAAGCAGCAACTGCGTCCGGGTGGCGAACTTGTGCTGGAGACACTAGTCATTGAAGGCGATGATCAGGCCGTCTTAGTGCCCACAGACCGCTACGCTAAAATGCGTAATGTCTGGTTTATCCCAAGCACAGCAGCTTTATTACTTTGGTTACAGCGGGTTGGCTTTAAAGACGCCAAAGTAGTGGATTTATCAGTGACCAGTCTGGATGAACAACGTAAAACCGGCTGGATGGAAAATGAAAGTCTGATTGATTTTCTTGACCCAACTGATCATAGTAAAACCATTGAGGGTTATCCGGCACCGCTGCGCGCTGTGATAGTAGCTCAGGCCTGAACCTAAGGACTTTTGATGCCGTACCGCCCTAAATCGACCATGGAACAATGGCGCATACTGCAAGCTGTGGTAGATGCGGGAGGCTACGCGCAAGCGGCTGATCTACTTAATAAAAGTCAGTCATCACTCAATCACGCCGTGGCTAAACTGCAGTATCAGCTCGGTGTAGAGCTATTGGAAGTCAAAGGCCGTAAAGCCTTTTTAACTCCGGCAGGCGAAGTGATGTTACGCCGTTCCCGCCTGTTAACTCAGCAGATTGAAGATTTGGAGCTCTTGGCCTCAAATATCAATGTGGGTTGGGAGCCGGAAATTCGCATTGCGGTTGAACTGGTGTATCCCAAACAAATCTTGTACCGCGCTTTAGCTAAATTTCATCCGATTTCCCGTGGTAGTCGCATTCAGATTATTGATACTGTAATCACAGGCTCCACTGAAATGATACTGGAGCATAAAGCGGACTTAGTTATTGCCGCTTCTCCCAGTGTACCTAAGGGCTATATTGGCGAACCTTTGACCGTGATTCAGATGGTTCCTGTGGTAGGCAAAGACCATCTGTTGGCTCAGCTGCCAGAACTCGATTTAAATGAACTCAGCCAGCATTTGCAAATCGTAATCCGTGATACAGCCAGCAAACCAAAAGACGTAGGCTGGTTGCGGGCAGAACAACGCTGGACAGTGAATAATTTTTTTGAAGCTGTCGATATTCTGAAAAACGGCATTGGTTTTTGCTGGTTGCCAGAGCATTTAATTGATGGCTTACTCAAGCAAGGTATTTTAGTCAGGCTTGCTATTACGCAAAGTTCAGCCCGCATCGTGCCTTTAGCCTTAGTGACACCTAAAGAAGAAACATTAGGACCCGGCAGCCGTCAATTGCGTGAGCTGCTGTTAGCCGAACATAAAGTTTAATAGCTGGGGATATATATGAATAAGCAAGAATTAACTGAATTAATGAAAGCCACAGCACAGGATGCCGTTGTCTATGCGGCAGAGGAGCATCAGGTGCTGCTGGATTTTAGTCTTGACAGCTTAGTCAAAGTGGATGAAATACTGAGCGAGCTGTATTTACGTCAGCAAGAACAGCGTCATGCCGACGATTTGTTGTTTACCCTATCCAACGTATTTGGTGCCTATACAGGTGAAGTATTTATTCATCATGTCGGTGGTGAGTGGTATCACGATCAGTCAACACCAGATGCGCCTTATATTTGTGTGCACCATAACGGCAAAGAGTTCCCGTTTGCCTCTTTGGTTTATCATCAGATTGCCAAAACTCCAAATGCTAGTTTACGCAATTATGTGGCTCAAGCTATGAGCAATGCGATGCAATAAACTGCGAGGTTATAAGACACTAGCGAGCATTCGAAAATGCACAGCAGTTAATTCTTTTGTCTGACGGCGTTACAAGGTAAAATGCCGCCAATTTTTTTGGACCTTCACTTTTTAGCCATTTGGGGATTGCCGTGAGCGAGCAAAAAACGTCGTTAAGTTACAAAGACGCTGGTGTGGATATTGATGCCGGTGAGGCCTTGGTTGACCGTATTAAAGGTGCGGTAAAACGCACAACCCGTAAAGAAGTGATGGGCGGTTTAGGCGGCTTTGGTGCTTTGTGTCAAATCCCAGCTGGCTATAAAGAGCCGGTTCTCGTATCAGGCACTGACGGTGTAGGTACTAAACTGCGTCTGGCGATGGATTTAAAACGCCATGACAGCGTAGGTATCGACTTAGTGGCCATGTGTGTGAACGATATCGTCGTTTCAGGTGCAGAGCCGTTATTTTTCCTCGACTACTACGCCACAGGCAAGCTGGATGTCAATACCGCAGCTACTGTAGTGGAAGGTATTGCCAAAGGCTGTGAGCTGGCAGGTTGTGCTCTGGTCGGCGGAGAAACAGCTGAAATGCCAGGTATGTACCATGGCGAAGACTACGATATCGCAGGTTTTAGCGTTGGAGTGGTTGAAAAGTCTGAAATTATTGATGGCAGCAAAGTAAAAGCTGGCGATCAGTTAATTGCGCTTGCCGCTTCAGGTCCTCACTCCAACGGCTTTTCGTTAATTCGTAAAGTACTGGAAGTCAGTGGTCAGGATCCTCAGACTCTGCTGGAAGGCAAAACTATTGCCGATCATCTGTTAGAGCCGACCCGCATTTATGTGAAAAATTTACTGGCGTTGATTAAATCTATGCCTGTGCATGCCTTGTGTCATATCACTGGTGGTGGTTTCTGGGAAAATATTCCACGTGTACTGCCAGAGAATACTCAGGCAAAAATCATCGAAAGCAGCTGGCAGTGGCCTGCTATTTTCAGCTGGTTACAACAGCAAGGTAATGTAGAACGTCACGAAATGTACCGCACTTTTAACTGTGGTGTAGGTATGATAGTCGTAGTCCCTGCCACTCATTTAGATGCAGCTTTAGCTCAATTAAAAGCTGCTGGTGAAAACGCCTGGCATTTAGGTGAAATCAATCAGGTAGCAGCCGATCAGCCTCAAGTTGTGATCCAGGGCTAAATCCAGCCATGAAATCTATTGTGGTATTGATTTCAGGTAGTGGCTCCAATCTGCAGGCTATTTTAGATGCCTGCAGTGCTGGTTTTATTGATGGCAAGGTCACTGCTGTCTTATCCAACAAAGCCAAAGCTTATGGTTTGGAGCGGGCTAAAAAAGCCGGCGCTAAAGCTATAGTGCTGGATCATAAAGCCTATGCCGACCGCGTAGCTTATGATCAGGAGTTGATCGCAACTATTGACCAGCATCAACCTGATTTGGTGGTGTTGGCTGGTTTTATGCGTATTTTAACGCCTGAATTTGTCCAGCATTATCAGGGCCGTTTGCTGAATATCCATCCTTCGTTATTGCCAAAATATCAGGGGCTGAATACCCATCAGCGCGCTATTGAAGCAGGTGATACAGAACATGGCTGTTCAGTGCATTTTGTCACGGCAGAATTGGACGGTGGGCCCGTAATTTTACAAGCCAAGGTGCCGATTTTTCCCGATGACGATGCAGAGGCCGTTGCACAACGTGTACATGAACAAGAACATCGGATTTATCCATTGGTTGTACGCTGGTTTTGCCAGAACCGTTTACAACAGCAGTCAGATAAGGCATTGTTAGACGGCCTTTTATTGTCTGACCATGGATATGCAAATGACCAGGATGATGAATAAATGGCGCCTTAGTGCGTCATTTTTTTTACTCTTTTCTACCTTGTTATCAGCTGAAGAACCTACAGCTGCCCCTTCAGCTCAATTCTCAACTTTCGAGGCCAGTTATAATGTGCTGCGCTCAGGCAAAAAACATGGTGAAGCCAAACGTTATCTGAAAACTACAGAACAAGGCTATGAACTGGGTTACAGCAGCGATATCAGTTGGCTGATTTTCGAAGATAAACGTTCAGAGCAATCCTTTTTTACTATCAAAGAGGGGCGCATTCAGCCTAGTCGTTATGTGATGCAGCGAACAGGTTCAGGCCCTAACCGATATTACGAACTGAACCTGAACTGGGACAGCAGAGAGTTAAGGGTTGAGAAATCGAAAAAGCTCAAAGCCATCCAATGGAATGAGCAATGGTTGGATCCACTGAGCTACCACAGCCAGCTTGCTTTGGATTTAAAAGCTGGTAAAACTGAATTTGTGTATCAGGTGCTGAACCGTCATGGTGATGAGCGCAAATACAGTTACAAAGTGGCAGGCGAAGAATGGTTATCCCTGCCTTACGGCAAAGTAAAAACTATTCGGATTGAACGCACTGGCACTGGTGCAGATAAAGAAGTGTTGGCCTGGGTCGCACCAGAGCTGGATTATTTGTTGGTGCGTTTGTGGCAAGCTGAAGATAACGTCGAACAATTTGATATTCAACTGGCGACTTTCAAACCGGCAAACTAAAGCTTTCCCTTATATACTCAAGAAACTTCAAATGCGAAGGGTACAGAGCCGCTTATTGCGGCTCTCCTGCTTTAAACAGCTGAGCTTGCCCTGACGTCATCACCTGCCATTGTTCGTTACAGGTCAACGGTAAAGTGGCAATAATAGTCACCACATCCTTTTCTGTGGTTTCTTTTGAAAAATCTATATCCACATCCATATCTGACAACAACGCCACACCAAAAGGGGCCCTTCGGGTGATCCAATGTAATTTGGTGCTGCAATAGGCCAGCAGATAATCACCATCCGATAACAGCAAATTAAAAACCCCCAACTGCTGCAAAGCAGGACACAAAGTCGCCAGATAATCAAAAGCCTGCTTCATATCTGCAGGCGCAACAGGAAACCGCTGTTCAAGCCTATGCAGTAAATAACAAAACGCATGTTCACTATCGGTTTGTCCTACCACATGATGCTGTCCAACCGGCAAGGTTTCGAAACCTTGTAATTGCCCATTATGCGCATAAGTCCAGTAGCGTCCCCATAAAGTGCGGGTAAAAGGATGAGTATTTTCAAGCCCTACTCCACCACTGTTCGCCTGACGGATATGCGCCACCACAGCTGTACTTTTTATCGGATAGTCACTAATAAGCCTCGCTATTTCCGATTGATAGCTCGGGTCCGCGTCTTTAAAGGTACTGACGCCTTTGCCCTGATAAAAAGCCACACCCCAGCCATCTTTATGTGGACCAGTTTTACCACCCCGCTCTCTCAGACCTTTAAAACTAAAGCAGATATCGGTAGGCACATTGGCAGACATCCCTAATAACTCACACATAAATCAGATAGCTTCCTATACTTGATAACTCAACACTCGGAAGCTGCAACATAAGTTGACAGTCAACCAGTATGCAAAGTAAGGAATTACTTGCATCTTTGCAACAGGCGCACTACTCTAAGCCCACAGTGGTCTGACCTCTAGTTATCAGGAGTAATTTATGGATGTATTAATTTTTTGGGTAGCCTTGCTTGGCGCAGTTGCCGTGCTCGCCTACCACAGAGCAAGTTTAACTATGTTTACTGCGGTAATAGCCGCCTTATTAGCGGCTGCAACCTTTACTGATACAGTAGGTGCAGTCAGCTGGATCCTGTTCCTGGTTGTGGCTCTGCCATTAAATCTGGCGAGTATCCGTCAACAGTATTTAACCAAGCCTTTGTTAAAACTGTACCGCAAAATTATGCCGGAAATGTCGACTACAGAAAAAGAAGCCATTGATGCAGGTACTACCTGGTGGGAAGGCGATTTATTCCGTGGTACGCCGGAGTGGCACAAGCTGCACAATTATCCTAAACCACGTTTAACTGCTGAAGAGCAGGCCTTTTTAGATGGTCCTTGCGAGGAGTTACTGGCTATAGTCGATGACTGGCACACCACACACGAACGTGCTGACTTATCTCCTGAAGTCTATCAGTACTTAAAAGACCATGGTTTCTTTGCGATGATCATCAAAAAACAATATGGTGGTCTTGAGTTCTCTGCTTACGCCCAGTCTTGTGTACTGCAAAAATTAACCAGCAAAAGCATGGTGTTATCCAGCGTTGTAGGTGTACCTAACTCATTAGGCCCAGGCGAGCTGTTACAACATTATGGCACTAAAGAGCAGCAGGACCACTATCTGCCGCGCTTAGCCAAAGGTTTAGAAATTCCTTGTTTTGCCTTAACTAGCCCGGAAGCAGGTTCTGATGCCGGTGCTATCCCTGATCTGGGTATTGTCTGTAAAGGTGAATGGGAAGGTAAAGAAATTATTGGTATGCGCCTGACCTGGAATAAACGCTATATCACGCTGGCACCTATCGCCACTGTGTTAGGTTTAGCCTTTAAAATGCAGGATCCGGACGGCTTATTAGGCGACAAAAAAGACTTAGGCATTACCTGTGCTTTAATTCCTGTCACAACGCCTGGTGTAAAAATTGGTCGTCGTCACTTCCCGCTGAACGTGCCATTCCAGAATGGTCCTACCCAAGGTGAAGATGTGTTTGTGCCGCTGGATTACATTATTGGTGGCCCGAAGATGGCTGGTCAAGGCTGGCGTATGCTGGTGGAATGTTTATCTGTAGGCCGTGCTATCACGCTGCCGTCCAACAGCACAGGTGGTATCAAAGCAGCAGCATTACTGACAGGTGCTTATGCCCGCATTCGTCGTCAGTTCAAGCTGCCAATCGGTAAAATGGAAGGTATTGAAGAAGCCTTAGCCCGTATTGGCGGTTACGCTTATATGGCAGAGGCCTCGACTACTATGTCGGTAGGTTCTATCGATTTAGGCGAGAAGCCCTCTGTTATTTCCGCTATCACCAAGTTCCATATGACAGAGCGTATGCGTCAGGCCATTATTGATGCGATGGATATTCATGGTGGTAAGGGTATTTGTATGGGCCCGAACAACTATTTAGCCCGTGGTTATCAGGGTGCTCCTGTTGCTATTACTGTAGAAGGTGCAAACATCCTGACTCGTAATATGATTATTTATGGTCAGGGCGCAATTCGCTGTCATCCATTTGTTTTGGCTGAATTACAGGCTGCTGGCTTAGAAGATGAACGCGCTGCTGTGACCGCCTTTGATCGTGCTTTGTTTGGCCATATTGGCTTTAGTATCAGCAACTTCTTCCGTGCTTTATGGTTAGGCTTAAGCAATTCAGCCTTCTCTGCCAGCCCGTATGCAGATGCAACAGCGAAGTACTACAAACAAATGAACAGATACAGCGCTGCATTGGCACTGATGTCTGATGTCGCCATGGGTACCATGGGTGGTGACTTGAAACGCCGTGAACGTATTTCAGCCCGTTTAGGCGATATGTTATCCATGTTGTATCTGACCTCTGCTGTGCTGAAGCGTTTTAATGACGACGGTCGTCCGGCGCAGGATTTACCTTTAGTGCAATGGGCTTGTGAAGACAATATGTACAAAGCTCAGGTGGCTTTGGATGAGATGCTGGATAACTTCCCGAACCGTATCGTAGGTTCAGTCTTAGGCAAGCTGTTATTCCCGTGGGGCCGCACTTTACGTAAGGCTTCCGATCAGCTGGATCATCAGGTGTCACGCATTATGCAAACCCCTTGTGAAGCACGCAGTCGCTTAGGTACTAATCTTTACCTGACGCTGGAGCCTAACAACCAGATTGGTTTAATTGAAAAAGCCCTGACGGATATTCTGGCCGCTGAGCCTATCTTCGACAAAGTGGTGCATGCAGCCAATAAACGCCTGCCATTCTTCCGCTTACACGAAGTGGCTGCGTTAGGCCTAGAGCTGGGTGTGATCACTGAAGCTGAAGCAGAGAAGCTGCGAGTGGCTGAACAAGGCCGTCTGCATGCCATTAACGTGGATGATTTTGACCCACTGGATTTGGCTGCTGATAAGTCTTTGTTTGATAAAAAACCAAAACCTAAGTCAGTTGCTGCTTAAACTGCAATAGCTCGCGAAAAAGCCTGCCCTGTGCAGGCTTTTTTTATGCCTGTGACAATGTTTGGTTCAGAGATTTAGAGAAGGAGATAAAGCACAGTTCGAAAGGATCATTAATCAGGAGGAAAAGGATCTGGAGGTTGTTTTTGGTAGAGATATTCAGGACGCCAGAAAGCAAAAAACAGCATTGCTGCTGTTATTGTTTTTAGATAGAGAATGGTCGGTGATGCAAGATTCGAACTTGCGACCCCTTGGACCCAAACCAAGTGCGCTACCAAGCTGCGCTAATCACCGACATATAAACCAGTCTAAAATGGGGTGGCTGATGGGGCTCGAACCCACGACAACCGGAATCACAATCCGGGACTCTACCAACTGAGCTACAGCCACCACGGTAGAACTTTACTATCTTACTTGTTGCAATGGCGCGCCCGATAGGACTCGAACCTATGACCCACGGCTTAGAAGGCCGTTGCTCTATCCAGCTGAGCTACGGGCGCCAAATTCGAGGCCGTTAGGCTCTCTTAAATGGTCGGTGATGCAAGATTCGAACTTGCGACCCCTTGGACCCAAACCAAGTGCGCTACCAAGCTGCGCTAATCACCGACTTCGCTACACTACTGCAACGGGGCGGAATATTACAGCCCAAGCCTTGGAGCGTCAAACCTTTTTTGCAGCTAAAAAACTGATTGCTTAATATTTGAACCCATTTGCTACAAAAGCGACCAATACGGTGAAAATATGCTGATTTTTTAACTTTTTACGCGACTTAAACTGATCTGCTTGGCCTCTTTGCCGTAGCTGTGCGAAAATACAAATCCTCAGATTTCAGGTCAACAGAGCAGTTTTATGGCAGCACAAATCATAGATGGCAAAGCGGTAGCACAATCTACCCGTCAACAGGTCGCATTAAGGGTTCAGCAACGCCTTGCAGCAGGAAAAAGAGCCCCAGGCCTTGCCGTGGTACTGGTAGGTATGGATGCAGCCTCTCAGGTCTATGTAGGCAGTAAACGTAAAGCCTGTGAAGAAGTAGGTTTTGTATCTTTCTCTTATGATTTGCCATCAAGCACCACTCAACAAGAGCTCTTTGATTTAATCGACAGCTTAAACGCAGATAACAAAGTAGACGGTATTCTGGTGCAATTGCCTCTGCCGGCAGGTTTAGACGCTTCGGCTATTCTGGAACGTATCAATCCACTGAAAGATGTCGATGGTTTCCACCCTTATAATATTGGTCGTTTAGCGCAGCGTATGCCTGCCCTGCGTCCTTGCACGCCTAAAGGCATCATTAAGCTGTTGCAAAGCACGGGGATTCAAATCCGTGGCATGGATGCAGTAGTTGTAGGTGCCTCTAATATCGTCGGTCGTCCTATGGCGCTGGAGCTATTATTAGCTGGTTGCACGACCACCGTCTGTCATAAGTTCACCAAGCAGCTTGAGCAGCATGTGCGCCGTGCTGATTTAGTGGTAGTAGCTGTGGGTAAACCTGAATTTATTCCGGGAGACTGGATTAAACCTGGTGCACTGGTGATTGATGTTGGTATTAACCGTTTGGAATCCGGCAAACTGGTGGGTGACGTTGAATTTGATAAAGCCAAAGAGCATGCGCGTTTCATTACGCCAGTGCCTGGTGGTGTAGGCCCTATGACAGTGGCCTGTCTGATTGAAAATACTTTGGAAGCTTGCGAGCAGTTCCACGATCAATAATCAGATGCAGCCATAAATGAATAAAGGGGCAGAGCTAAAACTCTGCCCCTTTTTCGTGGAAACTATTTAACCCCGACGCCAGGTGGTCACACCTGCCTTATCTTCCAGAATAATACCCTTAGCCACTAAAGCATCGCGGGCAGCATCAGCTGCAGCCCAGTCTTTGTTCGCGCGTGCAGTATTACGCTGTGCAATCAAGGCTTCAATTTCAGCCACGTCATCTGAATCTGTACCTGACTGTAGAAAGGTTTCTGCATCGCCCTGCAAAATCCCCATCACACCGCCAAGTTTAATAAGCAGGCCAGCGAGCTGTGAAGCTTTGGCTGAGTCTGTGGCTTTTTCTTTATTGATATCACGCGCCAGTTCAAATAACACAGGCAAAGCCAGAGCTGTATTGAAGTCATCATCCATAGCTGCACGGAAGGTGTTGACGTAATCGTTATTCATATCAACATCTGTCGCAGGTTTTACTCCACGCAATGCTGTGTACAGACGGCCTAACGCTGCATGTGCCTGCTGCAAGTTTTCCGCTGAGTAGTTCAGCTGACTACGGTAATGGCTGGAGATCAGGAAATAACGCACGGCCTCCGCGTTGTAATCTGCCAGTACATCTTTGACAGTAAAGAAGTTGCCTAAAGATTTAGACATCTTTTCTTTATCCACCTGCACCATACCTGTATGGATCCAGGTATTGACGTATGGAGTGTCATGGGCACAGCAGGACTGGGCGATTTCGTTTTCATGGTGCGGGAACTGTAAATCTGAACCACCACCGTGAATATCAAAATGCTTACCTAAGTGCTTTGCACTCATAGCCGAACATTCGATATGCCAACCTGGACGGCCTTCACCCCAAGGTGATGACCAGCTTGGCTCATTGGGTTTAGCCATTTTCCACAATACAAAATCCAGCGGATCATCTTTGGCCTGATCAATTTCCACCCGGGCGCCGGATTGCAGCATGTCCAGGTTCTGCTGGCTGAGCTGGCCGTACGCCTCATATTTACTGACATCAAACAGTACGTCACCGTCAGAGGCTATGTAGGCGTAACCTTTAGCCACTAAGGTTTCAATCAGTTCAATGATTTCAGCCATATGAGTGGTAACACGAGGTTCAATGTCGGCAGGCATTAATCCCAGCGCATGAAAGTCATCATGCATAGCAACCGTATAACGGGCCGTTAAAGCGTCGCAGCTTTCACCGTTTTCATTGGCTCTTTTGATGATTTTGTCGTCTACATCTGTGATATTACGCACATAAGTGACGTCATAACCGCAAAAACGTAAGTAACGGTTCATCACATCAAAAGCAACATAAGTACGGGCGTGGCCAACATGACAGAAATCATAAATAGTGATGCCGCAGACATACATAGAAACTTTGCCAGGGACTAAAGGCACAAAGGACTCTTTTTTACGGGTCAGGGTATTAAAAATCTGCAGCATGGGCTCCTCGGAAAATCATCAAAACAGCAATCACAAAGTGCAACAGTGTAACATCAGCAAATGCCTTGAGCTATCCTCGCTTTGTTGCTTTGTAATTTACTGAATGCATTCCCTGAAGTTACTTGGGTATAAGACGCAGCTGCGGTACACTATCGCCATTTTTGAGCTTGAGGAGATCATCATGGTTAGCTTACATACCAATTTTGGTGTTATTAAACTGGCATTATTTGCCGACAAAGCCCCTGCGACAGTAGAAAACTTCCTGAATTACGTCAAAGAAGGTTTTTATGACAACACCATTTTTCATCGTGTAATCAATGGTTTTATGATCCAAGGCGGTGGTTTCACGCCTGATATGGAACAAAAAGAACCAGGCAAACCAATCAAAAACGAAGCCAATAACAAAGTAGCCAACAAAGCCGGCACTATAGCTATGGCCCGCACCAGCGATCCGCATTCGGCCACCTGCCAGTTCTTTATTAACGTAGCCAATAACGACTTTTTAGATTTCAGCTCAGAAACTTCACAAGGCTGGGGCTACTGCGTCTTTGGCGAAGTGGTCGAAGGTATGGACGTGGTGAACAAAATCAAAACTGTGTCGACAGGACGCAAGTTTGGTCATGCAGATGTACCCAATGATGCCGTGATCATCGAAAAAGCAGAAATCCATGGCTAAAGGCCACAGCCTTTTTATTGCCGATCTGCATTTAAGCGAACAACGCCCGGATATTACCGCGGCGTTTTTGCTTTTTTTGCAGCAAAAAGCTATTGATGCGGATGCGCTCTATATTCTGGGTGATTTGTTTGAAGTCTGGATTGGCGATGATAACCCCTCGCCTTTACTGACTGAAGTTGCAACAGCGATCAAAGCTTTAACAGCTCAGGCTGTGCCGGTGTATTTTTGTCATGGCAACCGCGACTTTTTACTCGGAAAAAATTTTGCTAAGCGCTCAGGCATGCAATTGCTTGCGCCTCTGACTGTGGTCAATTTATACGGCACGCACACTTTACTGATGCACGGTGATTCACTATGCACCCTGGATATTGGCTATCAGAAGTTTCGCGCCTGGTGGGACCAAAAATGGTGGCAAAAGCTCATATTGTCTTTACCGCTATGGTATCGACAACATCTGGCTCGCAAAGCCCGTCGTGTCAGCGCTATGGACAAAAAAGGCAAAACCTCTGACATTATGGATGTCACGCCAGATGAAGTGCCTAAAGTGATGGCTCAGTATCAGGTGCAACATTTAATTCATGGTCATACCCACAGGCCAATGGTGCATCAGTTAGAACTTGCCGATGGCAGTGCAGCTCAACGTTATGTGTTAGGCGACTGGTACAGTCAGAGTTCTTATTTAGATGTGTCAGCGGACGGCTGGCAACTGTACTTCAACCCCTTGCCCCAGGTTTAATGCTGAGATCTTTATGAGTTTTACCGAATTACTTCAGCCCATTCATCAGTTTTTACAGTGTGAAACCCCGGATAGCTGGATAACCGAAGCGCAGAGACCTGAGCGGTTGGCGGTTTTATTACAAGACCACTTAATTTGCGAATTAAAAGCGGCGCAAACCGCTATGTATCTGCTACGCCGTTATGCCTGCGACAAAGAAAGCTCTTTCACCCTACTGAATTGGCTGAAACCTTTTGAAGATTTCGCCTATCGTTTTGACGGTGATATTCAGGGATTAAAGCAGGCTGAAAAACTAAACAAAAGTATTATTGGTCGTTCTGATTTTGCGCACTCCGATCGTATTATCGACCGTATGGTGTTGTTAATTCGTGAAGAGCTGCACCACTTTTGTCAGGTACTGGAAATAATGCAGGCACGCGGTATTCCTTATGAAAATATCAGCGCCAGCCGTTACGCCAGGACGCTTATCCAGAACTGCAAAACCCATGAGCCACAAATTCTGATCGATAAACTGATCTGTGGTGCTTATATCGAAGCCCGCTCCTGTGAGCGTTTCGCCAGGCTGGCGGAATGTGTTGATCCAGAGCTAGCCAGCTTTTATACCTCCTTATTACGCTCAGAAGCACGACATTTTGCTGACTATCTGGAACTGGCTCAGGTGATCTCCAAAACAGATATCACGCCACGGGTAGATTTTTTTGGCAAACTTGAAGCAGAGCTGATTTCAACAACGGATCCGGATTTTAAATTCCATAGTGGCGCTCCAGTAACTCTGCCTTTCAGCCCTTTTCAGACGCATCAGCAAGCATAGCTGGTGCATGCGTCCTTGCTTCCTCAGAGATTTTCTCTTCTAAACTTGACGAACCCGCTTCTATTAGCCATAACAAAGGTAAGGGTTTGTTAAGGCCCTGAAATGAACAACGTAGTAGCCAAGGATAACAACTATGATTTTAAATCACTTATGGGGGCTGTATGCCCATCCCAAAGAAGAATGGCATACGATAGACGCACGTCACGAGAGTTTCAGATACAGTTTAATTCACATCTTGCTAGTCGCCTTAATTCCCTCTATTTGCGCTTATTATTCAGCGGTACATATCGGCTGGAGTATTGGTGTAGGTGAGCCAATACGATTGACAGCAGACAGTGCCTTAATGCTCTCATCCGCTATGTATGTAGCTTTGATTGGTGGTGTTTTTGCGCTGGCTTATCTGGCCCATTGGATGGCTCATACTTTTGGTGCTGAACCTACCTACACCCAAACGTTGGAGCTCGCGTCCTACACCTCAACACCACTTTTTATGGTGGGCTTTGCCGCTTTGTTCCCTGAGCTTTGGTTTGTCATGCTGGTGGGGTTGGCAGGCTTAACCTATTCAGTGTATTTGTTGTATGTGGGCGTGCCAATTTTGATGCATATTCCTGAAGAACGTGGCTTTATTTACGCCAGCTCAGTGGTTACCACAGGCTTGATACTGCTGGTTTGCGTGATGACAGCAACAGCAATTCTGTGGAGCTCTGGCTTTGGTCCAGCCTTTACACACTAATGGTTTGACGTACTTCTTTAACAACAAAAGGGCCGGTTAAAAACCGGCCCTTTTTAATTTCATCAGACTAAATCAAGTCTATTAATTACCTTCGTTATGTAATTCTAAACTTGCAGACAACTCAGCTTCTTTTTTACGTTTGGACGCTTCGTTACGTTGTGCATCCAAACGGTTTAAATAAGCCTGGTCGATGTCGTTGGTTACATAAACACCATCAAACACCGAGGTTTCAAAACGCTTCAGTTCCGGATTTTGTGAACGTACTGCATCCACTAAGTCTTCCAGCGACTGGAAAATCAACCCATCAGCACCAATGATTTTGCAGATGCTTTCGACATCATGACCATGAGCAATCAGCTCGTTGGCCGAAGGCATATCAATACCATAGACATTCGGGAAACGAATTTCCGGAGCAGCAGAGGCGAAATACACTTTTTTCGCACCTGCTTCGCGTGCCATATCAATGATTTGCTCTGAGGTAGTACCACGTACTATAGAGTCATCCACCAGCAAAACGTTTTTACCTTTGAATTCCTGCCAAATCGCATTTAGTTTACGTTTGACTGACTTTTTACGTTCGCCTTGACCCGGCATAATAAAAGTACGACCAATGTAACGGTTTTTCACATAACCCTGACGGTATGGCAAACCTAACTCATGCGCAATTTGTAAAGCAGCATCGTTACTGGTTTCAGGAATTGGAATGACCACATCAATATCTAAATGCGCCCATTCTTTTTTGATTTTCTCACCGAGCTTTTTACCCATAGCCACGCGGGATGCATACACAGATACATTGTCTATGGTGGAATCCGGACGGGCAAAATATACATATTCAAAAATACATGGGGCATAACTTGGGTTTTCAGCACATTGCTGGCTGAACAGCTGACCATCTTCAGTGATGTACACAGCTTCACCAGGCGCGATATCACGCAATACAGTAAAACCATCTGCATCCAAAGCCACACTTTCAGAAGCCACCATATACTCAGTGCCAAGCGCTGTCTCGCGTTTTCCCATTACTAAAGGACGGATACCGTTTGGATCACGAAAGGCCACTAAACCATGGCCAATGACGACCGCTACTACCGCATAACCACCGCGGATTTTACGGTGTAAATTGGCTACAGCACGGAAAATATGGTCAGGATTTACATGCATATCGGCATGAATATCCAGCTCATGGGCAAAAGCGTTTAACAGTGCTTCTGAGTCGGAGTTGGTATTGACATGACGACGGGCCGTTCGGAATAACTCGTCTTTTAATTCTTCAGAATTGGTCAGGTTGCCGTTATGTGCCAGGGCTATACCAAAAGGGCTATTGGTATAAAACGGCTGAGCTTCGGCCGTGCTGGCAGAACCTGCTGTTGGATAACGCACATGACCTATGCCCATATTGCCAGACAAACGCTGCATATGGCGGGCTTCAAATACGTCTTTCACTAAGCCATTGGCTTTGCGTAAGCGTAAGGTTTTGTTGTCTACTGTCACTATGCCGGCGGCATCCTGACCACGGTGCTGCAACACAGTTAAACCGTCGTACAACGCCTGATTGACCGGATACTTACCTACGATTCCAACAATACCACACATCGATTATTTCCTCGCCACGCTTAGGGTCGCTGCATAAAACTGGAATGGGCTTTGATGTACTCAAAAAACCATTCAATGATAAAACCAAATTCGGGTATTAGTTTGGACGCTTGCCACCATTCGCTTTGATCGGCGCTGGTAAACGCATCCAGGAAAAATAACAATGCACTGACCACCAGCACACCACGCAGGGCGCCAAAGATCAGGCCAAGTAATCGGTCTGTGCCGGATAAACCTGTAGATTCCACCAAGCGGCCAATCAGGTAATTAATTAAGGCACCAAGGATAAGAGTAGAGATAAACAGAACGGCAATAGAAACCGCATTTCGCACCAGTGCGTCTTGCAATTCAGTGAAATAGGTTGCCAGATAGGGGTAGTAATAACTAGCCACAAAAAAGGCCAGTATCCAGATAATCAGAGAAACCGCTTCTTTGGCAAATCCCCTGACCAGACTGATGACAGTCGACAGAGAGATAATTGCCAGAATGGCATAATCAATCCAAACCATTTGCTACCAAAGGATGCTTAAGGACGGCGCGCATTCTACCAAAACACGCGCCATAACACCTAATTATTTTCGATAGGCTTAAAAGCAGTCAACTTCAGACCCGCAGTCCCGGTCAGTTGCTGTAGTTGAGGTAATTTTTGCTCCAGACGCTCTTTTTTCAATTCAGGCCCCACCACGACACTGACCATAGACTGGCCCTGAGCGTTAGTGGTCGAGCGGGTAAAAGTGGTAAAACCGGCTTCTTTTAATTTAGCCACTAAAGCAGTCGCATTATCTACTTTGCTGAAGCTCCCGACCCTGACTATCCAGGCCGTCTCGTTCAGCGCAGGATTGCCTTTAAGCTCCACCGGCTTTTCTGTAGCTGGAGGTGTTACGGACTGAGCTACAGGATCAACAGCAGGCTCTGGCGCTAAAGGATTATCGGTAGGTACAGGTATTGGATCTGTATCTGTGCCTTGAGCCGCTTGCGCCACCATAGTTGCGCTATCTGTCGAGGCTTCACTGCCAGGGGCTCCGGCTGTTACCTCTGCAAAACTATTATCCGGTAAAGCTGCATCAACAGCAGGCTGATTAACGGGAGTAGCCAATAATTCCTGCTGCTTTTCCGCTAATTGCTGTTTAGTAAAGACTTGCTCCTGTTGTACTGTGGAAAATTCAGGACGCTGTGGAATAGCTTTAAACTCGTCTTTGACCACCTGTTTTTGCCCATCCAGCAAATCAGGTAAGAAAACGATGGCAGCTATTATTAAAATGCTGCTGCCAATTAAGCGATTTTTAAAGGCGCTGGTCATACGTCTGTCTCCTTTTGCAGCGCTAGAACTGCCGACACTGTAACAAAAGAGCCGAAAATCACCAATAAATCATTAGCCTGCAGAGATAACAGCGCTTGTTGGTAACCCGACTCCAAATCTGCATAACAGCAATAACTGCTGTGGGCCGGCAGATGCTTTGCTAATAAATCAGCCTGAGCACCACGAGCACCGGGTAGATCCACCAAATGCCAGTGAGCAGCCAAGGTATGAAAAGGTGCCAGACTTTGCTGAATGTCTTTGTCTTTAAGCATTCCCACCAACAGATGGACCCGAGCATAACCTGCTTTGATGAACTCAAGCTGAGCCGCCAGATAACCAGCCGACTGCGGGTTATGCGCCACATCCAATAAAATACCAGGAGTTTTACTCAGCCATTGCATACGTCCGGGCAGACTTAATTCAGCCAGCACCTTGCTGGCTTGTTGCTTCGAAGGTAATAAAGCCAAAGCTTCCAATGCAGTCAAAGCTGTAGCTATATTTTGTAGCGGTACAGCGGTCAAAGGTAAAGCATCCAGACGATTATGCACACCTTGCCAATGAAAACACGCCTCTGTGACAAAGTACTGGTAATGCGTATTGATGCAAAGCAGTTGAGCCTGAACATCCCGGCTGTACTTGAATACAGACTGCGGTATATCGGTTTCCCCTATCACAGCAGGTTTGCCTGCGCGAAACACCCCAGCTTTTTCGCGGCCAATGCTTTCTCTATCTGGTCCTAAATAATCCTGATGATCTAAATCGACAGTGGTCAGAATGCTTAAATCCGGCTCAATGATATTAGTGGCATCCAGTCGACCGCCCAAACCCACTTCAATCAGGCATAAGTCCGGTTGCATTTGTTTTAAAAGATAAAAAGAAGCCAGCGTAGTGAACTCAAAGTAGGTCAGTTCGATGTCGCCGCGTAGCTGTTCGATAAAGGCAAAAGCATCACACCAAAGATTGTCAGCAACATCTTCGCCATTGATACGTAAGCGCTCGTTGAAGTGTAATAAATGCGGCGAGCTATAGACACCCACAGACAAGCCCTGAACAGCACAAAGCTGCTCAAGAGCGCGGGCAGTAGTGCCTTTGCCATTGGTGCCGGCGATCAGAATTTTTTTACCAGGCAGCAGATGCAAATCGGCTCGCTGTGCAATCTTCAGCACACGACCCAATCCCAGTTCAATCTGATGTTGCGGATGTTTTTGTTCTATATAACAAAGCCAATCCGTCAGGGTCTGACAGGATTGGCTTGCAGGCGATAAAAGATTGGTCATAACACCTTATTAGGCGACGCGGTGTTCCTTGGCAGGAGCTGGCCATCGCATGAATTTAGCCACAAGTCGGGCAATTGTATCGCGCATTTGGCGGCGGTCAACAATCATGTCGATAGCACCGTGTTCCAGCAGGAATTCACTGCGCTGGAAACCTTCAGGTAATTTTTCGCGGACTGTCTGTTCAATAACACGGGGACCGGCAAAACCTATCAGCGCCTTTGGCTCACCAATGTTTAAATCGCCCAGCATAGCCAGACTCGCAGACACACCACCCATGGTAGGGTCGGTCAACACAGAAATATAGGGTAAACCTGCTTCGCTCAATTTAGCTAAAGCCGCGCTGGTTTTGGCCATTTGCATTAAAGACAGTAAAGCTTCTTGCATACGGGCGCCACCACTGGCAGAGAAACAGATAAAAGGTACTTTGTGTTCTAACGCGTACTCCACACCTTTGACAAACTTAGCTCCTACAACAGACGCCATAGAGCCGCCCATAAAGGCAAATTCAAACGAAGCGACGACCACTGGCATGCCCAATAAAGTACCGCGCATCACCACCATGGCGTCTTTTTCATTGGTTTCTTTTTGTGCAGCAACAATACGGTCTTTGTATTTTTTGCTGTCTTTAAATTTCAGCAGATCCTGAGGTTCCAGCTCTGCAGCCAATTCGACCATACCACCTGTATCAAGAAAATTGTTGATGCGGTCTCTGGCACTGATACGCATATGGTTGTCACATTTAGGACAAACACCTAAGTTCCGATCCAGTTCTGCTTTGTACAATACAGCGTCACAAGAGGTACATTTAGTCCAGACCCCTTCAGGAATATTACGACGGGATGAAGACGAAGTTCTGGGCAGAATTTTTTCTAACCAACTCATAGTTGTTCCTTGGTAGCGCAGCAGGGCCTGAGCCCAAACTTAGTTTATTGTGTAAAAAAGCGCCGATCATGCGGCTAACGGCGCTTATTAAAGCACAAAGCCATGATAGAACCTATAGCTAACTGGTCGTAGTAGTTAGCAGAATGTGTCGGGTAGGAACAAGGGACCCAGTGGCATTTTCGGAATACCAAAGTGTTCAGGGTAGTCCACATCCACCAGATACAAGCCTTCCGCTTTGGCTGTTGCTGCAGCTAATGTTCGATCTTTAGCAGCCAGCAACTCTGCAATCCATTCTGGTTCTTTTAAGCCCATACCGACTTGTAGCAAACTGCCGGTTATATTTCGAACCATATGGTGCAAAAAAGCATTGGCCTTAATATCAAGCACGATAAACTGCCCTACCCGGCTTAAGTGCAGATGCATCAGATTACGGAAGGGGCTGTGTGATTGGCACTGGATAGCACGAAATGACGTGAAATCATTTTCACCCAGCAAATGGACAGCGGCTTGCTGCATCAGTTCAATATTCAGTTCCTGATGATAATGACTTAAACCAGCACCCAAAATGGCGGGCCTGAATTTATTGTTGTAAATGACATACCGGTAACGACGCGCTGTTGCAGAAAAACGGGCATGAAAATCATCTGATACTTCCTTTGCCCAGCGCACGGCTATGCCATCTGGCAGATTGGAGTTCGCGCCCATAATCCAGGCACGCATATCGCGGGTAGCGTCAGTATCAAAATGCACCACCTGCCCTGTGGCATGCACGCCGGCATCAGTGCGGCCAGCACAGGATAATTCGATAGTCGTATTGGCAACCTTGGATAACGCAGCTTCCAAATGACCTTGCACACTTGGCACTTCACGTTGCCTTTGCCAGCCAAATAAACCGACACCGTTGTATTCAATACCTAACGCAATTCGCATTCTGACTCCCACCATTTAGGAGCAGAAGTATAACTCAGCCATAGAGGGAAACTCACGAATTTTAACGACAACAGCCTGCGCTCACAGCAAAAACAGAGGCATGATCTAGCTTTCGCAGATTAAGGCATAAACAGAACTAAGGAACTACTGACTCAGAGCCAAGGCTCTGAGTCAGTGATTTAAAGCTGACTTTTTAAGCTCTGAGCTTCCTGTTTGATATGTTCTGGTGCTGCGGAATTTAACACTTTATCAATCAGGTGTTCCGCACCATCCTGTTCGCCAATTTCAATATAAGCGCGGATTAAATCCAGATCGGCGGCGAAACCTTGTTCTGTTGGATCCAGTTCTGGTTCATGCTGTGCAGCGATAAAATCCTGATAATCCTCCAACCCAACATCTCTATTGCGCACAAGGTTTTGACTAAGCTGCGGCTCATCTTCAGAATCATCCAACAGCTTGTCCAGCGCCAGTAAAGACAGCTCAAGATCATCAGATTGAGCCAGCTTCGATGCTGACAGTTGTTCCTGCTCAGCAACCTCTGTTGCCACATCGCTATCCGCGGTATCTTGTTCGCCTGTATTCTGTGGTATGGCACTTAAGTCAGGTGTAGCGGGCTCAAGCGAATTTAACTCAGCCAGTACTGCATCCGTTACCTGCTCATCTGCCAGCTTGGTTTGAGTGTCAACCTGAGCATAATCAGCCAGTAACGCATCAAAATCTGTACCTTCCAAAGCATCAAGCTCAGCGGAGATATCCTCATTTGCCTGTTGAGTTGCAGCGGTATCTGCCGCAGCGACCTCGGCAGTATGGATCTGGTCCTCATCCAATTCATCCTCCGCCTCATCAGCAGATATGGCATCATCAGAAAATTCCAGCTCCGGATATTCCTCCAGTACTTTACTGGGATTCTCCACAGATACGCTTGCTGCGGACACCCGGCTGACGCTCAAATCCTCCTGCAGCTCCAGCTCATCAGGCAACGACTCGATCAACTCAGCGTCCACGGCCTGTTCCGTCAGATCTTGCCACACATCTTTGGCTTCAGTTTCCGTCAGCTCTGCTGTTACCTCAGGCTCAACTTCGTCTGCCAATTCGGCTAAATCGGCGTGATCAGCATGAAAATGAGCAGGCATTTCTGCTCCATCTTGCTGTTTTGCTTCATCCGACAACAGTAACGCCACATCATCCGGGCTCAGCGGATAATCATCTTCGTCAAATTCCAGATGAGTATCGGTAGATAGCGCCGTATCAAATTCAGGCGTAAGTTCCTCAGGCAAACCAGACTCGTCGAGTTCAGGTTCACTGACTGTTACAGAGCTGGTAGCGTCAGGCCAGTTTGCAGAGCCGTCCAGCAATGCATCAATATCTATCTCGCCATCCTCCCCCATCTCTAAAGATGTAGGTGTTGATAGCTCCTCGTCAGCAAGTGATTCAGCAAATTCATCCAATTCTGAACTATCAAAATGCGATTGTTCAGGTTTTACATCGACTAAATCTTCTGCCGCAGTGTCGGCTTTAGTTTCAGCGCCGTTATCGGCAATAACTTCAACTTCAGGCACTTCTGAAGTCACCACTAACTCATCAAGCAGTGAGTCAAAGTCGACTTCTTCGACCTCTTCAATTTCGTCCAGGCTGAACTCGTCCCTGGTTTCAGCGGCAGCAATGGCAACCAGTTCATTGTCAGGTTCGTCGAGTTCAATTTCCTCAATCAGCTCATCCAGCTCGTCTGGTGTCTGCTCTGTTTGCTTTTGCTTTTGTTCTTCAGCTAATTGCTCTGCGACCGCCTGAGCAAATACATCTTCGGTATCATCCAGTTCAGGCTCTTCATCAAACAAGGCCGATAAATCAGCACCAGATAAAATATTATTTGGATCAAAATCTTTTTCGGCTTTGATAGGTTGATCCAGCAGGTCGTCCAACAACTGGTCATCCATTGAGCTGGCATCGAGTAAATCCTTACTGTCGAGCAAATCATCGTCGTTCATCAGAATGTCATCGAACTCGTCAGCATGAGTATCGAGTAACATATCGTCATGTAAATCTATGGGTTCATCATCCAAACGTATGCCTTTACTGCCCGTATCCAGCAAAGACTCATCCAGTGTCATCAGGCTACTTTCGTCAAAGTCGAGACTTTCATCCAAAGGAGGCAGCGGTGAGCGGTAACCCGATTCTTGCTGAGGCACAGCTGTGGCTGCTGTGACTATTTGTTCTGATTTTCTGGTACGGCGTTTAATCCAGCCTAATACCGCAAACAACACAAACAAAGTGGGTAAAGTCGCAAGAAGGACCCAGGTCAGACTGCTGGAGGAAATCTTTTGCCACAGCTCGGCAAAATTTGTCCCTTGCTGCTCCCGCTCAATCTGCGCTCTTTGTTGCGCTAGCATTTCTGCTTGTTGTGCCACCAGTAATTGTAACTGCTGCTGTATTTCACTGTCTTTATCCACTTGGGATTTCATTAACAGCATTTGATCAGCCAGTTGATCCAGTTTGTCTTTCAAAGCGGTGTTATCTGCTAATACAGCTTCAACCGTTACTTTTGATTCATCCAGCTTTTTCTGTAGATCAAGCAGTTGTCCTTGTTGTTGTCCCTCAACACGGATCAACTCCTTTTTAATTTCTTGCTTGGCTTTGTCTACGTCTTTCTGTTGCGCTGTGTTGACGCCCTGCTTCACTTTCGCTGCAGCAGCTGCGCGCACCCGGTCAGCCCAAATACGGTCATCTTCTTCTGATTTACGCTGTGCATCCACAGCATCCACCTGCAGTATTTCGTCTACATTAGGGATAGCTAAAAATGAACCGACATTCAGATGGTTAAAGTTATCATCAAGAAAAGATTGTGGATTTTTCAGGTAGATGGCGTACATCACCTGATAAATATTTAAACCTGGATGAGGCCGAACTTCTTCAGCAATACGCCATAAGGTATCGTTTGGGGTTAAAGGGCCGACCCTGCTGCGATCCGGATTTTCGGTGCTTTTAGGACCCTTGAGACGCACAGTGGTGTCCGCAGTAGCCTGAACGCTGCAAATCTGCAACACAATACTAAAAATGAGAAGCCCAACTAAACGCATCGATGATCCCTTAAGGCCGGAGATTATTTTTTCTGACACAAAAACACTGCAAACATCGTTCCATAACTGAATAGTAAACCAGAAGGATGTCACTGGCTACGCTTAAACAACATCTGCATATCTGAGTACATCGGCCGAAAAGTCCATTGCTTTAGAAACAACAAAGGCTCCATCAGGAGCCTTTGTTTCTGTTGAGTATATTTTTA
Source organism: Rheinheimera tangshanensis (assembly GCF_014645135.1). Classification (GTDB taxonomy): domain Bacteria; phylum Pseudomonadota; class Gammaproteobacteria; order Enterobacterales; family Alteromonadaceae; genus Pararheinheimera; species Pararheinheimera tangshanensis. The sequence goes on along the minus strand of NZ_BMLH01000003.1, from coordinate 14,700 downwards.
CAGATAATCACGAATTAAATGTTCTGCGATCTGAATGCTGTTAGTTGCGGCGCCTTTACGGATATTGTCCGCAACAACCCATAAGTTAATACCGTTTTCATGAGTGAAATCCTGACGAATACGGCCAACAAACACATCATCCTGACCGGCGGCATTGCCTACCTGAGTCGGGTAATCAGCATTCTCTTCCATCAGAGTCACACCTGGTGCATTGGCTAACAGAGCTTTGACCTGTTCCACACTGATTGGCATGCGGGTTTCCAGATGCACAGCTTCAGCATGACCATAAAACACAGGCACACGCACCGCAGTAGCATTGACGGAAATACTGGCATCCCCCATAATTTTTTGGGTTTCCCAATGCATTTTCATTTCTTCTTTGGTGTAACCATTATCCAAAAATACGTCAATTTGTGGAATACAGTTGAACGCTATCTGACGGGCAAACTTCCCCCCTTCTTCTAAAGGACGCCCATTGAGTAACTGCGCTGTTTCTGTGGCTAAAGCTTCCACACCTTGTTGGCCTGCACCAGCAACCGATTGATAAGTAGCCACATTAATACGACTGATACCTACAGCATCATGAATAGGTTTTAACGCCACCAGCATTTGAATGGTGGAACAGTTCGGGTTGGCAATGATATTGCGGTTACGAAACTCAGCAATAGCATGCGCATTCACTTCCGGCACCACTAATGGAATATCGGCTTCGTAGCGGAAATGCGAGGTGTTGTCGATCACTACGCAACCTGCATCCGCAGCACGGGGGGCATAAGTTGCAGACACACTGCCACCTGCAGAGAACAAGCCTATTTGCACCTTAGTCCAGTCAAAGGTCTCAGCATCCAGTACTTCGATTTGTTTACCCTTAAAGGTGACATGGCCACCAGCGGAGCGGCTGCTGGCTAAAGGATAAAGTTTATTGACTGGAAAATCGCGCTGTTCCAAAATTTCAATTAAATGCTGGCCTACTAAACCTGTAGCACCTAACACAGCGACGTCGTATTGCTGAGCCATGGTTATTCCCCTCTGATTACTGGCTGCTTTACCCTTCTTACTTAACGCTGCCGCATTGTTGACTTCGATCGAAGCCCCAGTCACATAGGACTACTATGCTCCTGGGGTCTCGCTCGCTTGTCGCCGCGCTGCAACGTCAATTAATTTGGGTGTTAAAACCTAATGTTGTTAAAAACTCAGGCACCTCTTGTCCTGTCAGCCGCACCGAACTGAATTCACGCCGCGGTGGGTATGACTTTCTAAGCCAGTCAAAACCTTGTGTTTTTTTGTCTTGCATCATATAGAAACGAAACAAAGCATCGTCCCGGCGTACATCATATAACAGCCGGGCTAAATTTTGGACATCTAAAAGTCTAAAATTTGAATTTATTTTCAGCTCTGAAATTTGAGGTTCTGGTAACACCTGCGACAGTGACTTGGTCGGACTGAGCTCCAACTGCTGGCAAAGTGCCTGATACAACATTTCAGTACCGCGGGCTTTGCCTTCAATGCTGTGGCCTGCAATATGCGCACTGGCTATATCTGTATGAGGAATTAACCTTAAATCAGGTTCCGGTTCATTGGCCCATACATCCAACACCAGTGGCCTATGGTGGCCTGATTGGGCTTCTGCCAATAAAGCCTCGTTATTAGTCACCTCACCACGGCAGGCGTTAATTACTGCACAATCCGGCTTAAGTCGTTTTAAAGTCCGACTATTGAGTAAATCTACTGTGGCGTCTGGCCCGTTTTTCACCAAAGGCACATGAAAGCTGACGATATCAAGCTGGGGTAATAATTCCTCAAACGGAATATGTGGAAAATCAACTTCAGTGGCTGCACGCTCTGGATCACAGCATAAAACCCTGACAGACAATGCCTGCAACACACGTACCAGCAACTTGCCTATATTTCCGACTCCAACCACGCCCACAGTCTTTTGCTGTAGATTCCATTGGTACTTTTCACAGAGTACGAAAATACTACTCAAGACATACTCAACCACAGACTGAGCATTGCAGCCAGGCGCACTGCTAAAACCAATACCCCGTTGTTGCAGATACGCCTGATCAATGTGATCGGTGCCAATGGTGGCAGTACCAACAAATTTCAGCTTTGGGCTTTTTGCTAACAAATGCTGATTGACTTTGGTGACAGAACGCACCAGCAGCACATCAGCATCACTCATCTGCTCTGAAGTCAAAGTACGGCCATTCACCAGCCTGACTTCGCCTAAATCAGCAAAGAAATCATTGACGTACGGCATATTTTCGTCGGCATATATTATCATCTGTATCAGTCCTGAACGGGAATAGCGACATTGTAACGACAGGGTTTGCATTGAGCTATCGGATTTCGGAACTTTTGATAAGCCAATAAAAAAGGCCAGGCTACAAGCCTGACCCTTCAAAGGATAATGGAGATTAGCCCTGATATTTTTGCATCACTAAAGTGGCATTAGTACCACCAAAACCAAAGCTATTGGACATCACAGTGGTTAATTTGGCTTCTGTCGCTTTAGTCACGATATTTAAACCTGCAGCTGCTTCATCCAGGTTGCTGATATTAATAGAAGGAGCAATAAAGTTATGCTCCATCATCAACAGCGAATAAATGGCTTCGTGCACACCAGCAGCCCCTAAAGCATGACCAGTCATAGCTTTAGTTGCACTAATGGCTGGCGATTTGCCGCCAAAGACTTGCTGGATAGCACCTAATTCTTTGACATCACCGACCGGCGTGCTGGTACCGTGGGTATTAACGTAGTCGATTGGACCTTTGACGTCTTTCATCGCCATTTCCATACAACGCACTGCACCTTCACCACTTGGCGCGACCATGTCGTAACCATCTGAAGTTGCGCCGTAACCGACGATTTCAGCATAAATTTTAGCGCCACGGGCTAATGCGTGTTCCAGCTCTTCCACTACTAAAATACCGCCACCGCCGCTGATGACAAAACCATCACGGTCAGCATCATAAGTACGTGACGCCAATTCAGGCGTTTCGTTGTATTTAGTCGATAAAGCGCCCATGGCGTCAAATTCCATCGCTAAAGTCCAGTGCACTTCTTCTCCACCACCGGCAAAAATAATGTCCTGTTTGCCAAGCTGAATAAGCTCGACCGCATGACCAATACAGTGCGCACTGGTTGCACAGGCTGAGCTGATGGAGTAGTTCACGCCTTTGATTTCAAAAGGAGTAGCTAAACAAGCTGAACAGGTACTCGACATGGTTTTTGGCACAGCATAAGGACCGACACGTTTCACGCCTTTTTCACGCAAAGTATCAGCAGCTTCAATCTGAGTTTTAGACGAAGCACCACCAGAGCCGACCACTAAGCCAGTGCGGAAATTTGATACTTGCTCCGGTGTTAAGCCGGCATCTTCAATAGCCTGTTGCATAGAGATGTAGGCATAAGCTGCTGCATCCCCCATAAAACGTAAAGCTTTACGGTCTATTAAAGCGGCAGTATCAATGTCAATCTGGCCCCAAACCTGTGATCTCAGACCCATGTCGGCAAATTCCTGCGACGCTTTAATGCCTGAGCGTCCAGCCTTTAACGAGTTCAGCACCTGCTGTTTATCGTTACCAATGCTGGATACTATGCCTAACCCTGTGATCACTGCTCTTTTCATGCTTGCTCCAAACAAAAAATCGGATGTCTTTTAGTAATTGCGCCACATTGTACGGAGTTTCTTGTCGAAACTGGTCCGCTTTCAGCGTACAGCTGTACACTATTATCTATTTATATTGCGCCTAAGTTACAATACCTTATTCTTTTTCGATAGAGTTTGATTTCCTTGCAACAGGCTAAAGTTCACTACAACGATGCTGGCACACCGGTCTCGGAGCTGTTTGGCGATATTTATTTTTCTGACAATGGCGGTCTGGATGAAACCGATTATGTATTTTTGCATAAAAATCAGCTACCTGAACGCTGGTCTACCCATCCACGCCCATTTTTTCATATCGCAGAAACAGGCTTTGGTACAGGTCTAAACTTTCTGCTGACCTGGCTGAGATTTCGGCAATACAAAGCCCAATCAACTACTTGTCAGCGGCTGTATTTCAGTAGTTTTGAAAAATTCCCCTTTAGCAAAACAGACTTAACCAAAGCCTTGGCGGCCTGGCCGCTACTGGCTGAACTTACCAACTTACTGATAGAAAGTTACCCTGTTGCTTTACCCGGCCCACATCGCATGATCTTTGATAATGGTTCAGTAGTACTGGATTTATGGCTGGGTGATGTGAATGAATTACTGCCCCAAGTGCCGGCGCAAAACAAAGTAGATGCCTGGTTTTTAGATGGTTTTGCCCCCAGTAAAAACCCGGATATGTGGCAACAAAATTTATTTAATCAGATGTTCAGACTAAGCCATAGCACCACTACCGCTTCTACTTTTACCTGTGCAGGTTTTGTCCGCAGAGGTTTAAATGACGCAGGTTTTTCTGCCAGAAAAACCAAAGGCCATGGCCAAAAACGCGAAATGTTAATTGCCACAGCGGAGCAAGCGGAGGAGCTTAGCGCCGCACCATCAGAGCAGATCACCGTGATAGGGGCTGGCGTTGCGGGTATTAATGCTGCTTTTGCCTTATGGCGAAAAGGCTTAAAAGTGCAACTTCTATGTGCGGATGAAGCAGCAGGAATGGGCGCGTCTCATAATCGTCAAGGCGCTGTCTACCCTAACCTGCATGCGACTTACGATTTGATGTCGTCCTTAAGCTGTCAAAGTTTTTTATATGCCAGACAGTTTTATGCCAATTGGCTGGAAAAATTAGCAGTGGCCGCTCAGTGGTGCGGTGTATTAACTTTGGCCTGTAACGATAATCTGGCTAAACGCCAACATAAAATCCTGCAGCAAGCTTTTGCCTCAAGCGGTTTATTCAGCAGTTTCACCAAAGAACAAGCTTCAGAAATAGCAGGTTTGACCTTACCTTATGATGGACTATTTTTCCCAAGCGCAGGCTGGTTATGCCCTCAGGACTATTGCCAGCAGATGGCTAATTGGCTTAGCAGCCAAGGCGTAGAGATTATCTACAGGACCCAAGTACAACAAATCACAGAGCGCGAACACTATTGTGAACTGGAAACATCTGCCGGAACTTTGCAAGCAATCACAGTGATACTAGCCACTGGCGCAGAATTAAATGCTCTGAACTATCAGGAATCTTTCCCGCTTCGAAAAATTCGCGGCCAGGTCAGTCATCTGCAAAGCCAAACGATGACGCCACTAAAAACTGTAGTTTGCCATCAGGGTTACATCACCCCAGCCCATCAGCAATTGCATTGTGTTGGAGCTACCTTTGATCGCAGCAATGGACACAGCGAAGTGCTGGAAGCCGATAATCAACAAAATCTCGATCTAGTTAATCAGACATTAGGACAACCTGACTGGTTTGAGGATGTTGAAGTCATATCTGCCAAAGCAGGCTTACGCGCCACTGTGCCAGATCATATGCCTGTACTTGGTCAGCAAAAACAACTCTGGCGTTTTGGCGCTTTAGGGGCGCGAGGTTTAACCTGGGCGCCTTTACTTGCCGAAGTTTTGGCTTGTGCCATTATGAAAGAGCCACTACCTTTAACGGTACAACAGCTCGATAGTATTGATATACAACGTTATCTTACCCACAGCACAGCGGAATAACATAGTTGAACTTACTTTTTGCTGAAGACGATGAACTACTGGCCCAGCTGTTTCAGTTACAGGCTGAAATTCTGGGCTATCAGGTCCTGTGGGTAGCAAATGGTGATCTTGCAGTGCAGCAGGCTTTAAGTTACCAGTTTGATCTGCTCCTTATGGATATTCAGATGCCCGTCATGGATGGGATCAGTGCGATGCAGCTATTGCGTCAGCTGGGCTATGACAGACCTATTATCGCCATGTCAGCCGAAGAAGTGCCAGCCACAGGCTTTGATCTGGTGCTGAAAAAACCATTGCAATGGCCAGAGCTACAGCAGCAACTGGCAAAGTTTAAGGCTATTCCTTCAATAGAATTAGAACTGCCAACAGAGCTGAAAGAGGCTTATCTGGCGCATGCTAAACAGTTAGTACAGCAACTGGCTACACTCGCAGAACAACAAAATTGGATTGATTTTATGGCTATTGTGCATCAACTTAAAGGCAGTGCTGCCAGCTTTGATTTAGCACCTTTGGGTCAACTGGCCGATCAATTGCAAAAAGAATGGAAAACTATCCCGGCAGGACAAAGAACAGAGCGCGCCACCTATTTTCTGGAGCAGTGCAAGGCATGCAAACTAAAGTAAAAGTACGGGAACAAAAAATATTGTTAGTGGATGACCTGGAATACAACAGGCAATTACTGCGTAACAATCTTACCGCTTTGTTTTCAAAAGAAAAACTGAGATACAGAGCCTTCAATTATTTTCAGGCACACAATGCGTCCACGGCGTTACTCACCTTTAGCCAGCAACTACCGGAGCTGGTATTTTTGGATATTGAGCTGCCTGATGGTTCAGGTCTTGAGCTACTAAAACGTTTTAAAGAACTAAAACCTGAATGCTTTGTCGTGATGGTCAGCGGAGTCAGCACACTGGAAAACGTCAAAACCAGCATAGCCTCGGGTGCAGCGTCTTTTATTGTCAAACCTTTTACCGGTGATAAAATTCTTGCGGTATTAAAACAATTTGACCGTTACTACAACAAGCTTCCTAAAGTAATCGAAGAACCACTGATCCAAAAGCCCTAGATCAGGGCTTTTCCATTTGAATGACAACGCGGCGGTTTTTGGCTCGGCCCAAAGAGCTTTCATTCGAAGCCACGTGACGCTTTTCTCCCAAACCTTCAGTGCGTATTCTATTTTCTTCCAGACCAAAACTGACCAGTTTGGTTTTAATGGCTTCAGCGCGTTTTATCGACAACTGCTCGTTCATCCAACGACCACCAAAGGAATCACTGTAGGCCTGAATATCAATACTCTCGATACTTTGATCATGTTTTAAATAGTCAGCAATTTGCTGCAAACGCTTCTTCGAGGCTTTGGTCAGTTCATCGCCGCCTGATTCGTAGGTCAACACAGTAAAAGCGATATCATCAAAGGTGTAAGGCAATAAAGAACTCACACACTGAGTAAACTGGTCCATGGCTTCAATAAAATGTACAGGATTTAAAGACACGCTCACCTTGTCATAAGGGCTATACCAGTCTGAGAAGTAGAAGGTTGGGCTATAACCTTGCTCCAGCTCAGTCAGCATGATCCAGCTCTCGGCTTTACCTAAATCACCGTCAAACTGTTTCAACATTTTCATGCTACTGATAGCTTTGGCCTGCTCACCCGGACGCCAGACCGGCGGAACTGACAGCACTTCTGCCAAGGCATAATGATCAGGCAAACGCAACATGTTCAATTCAAACTGCATGTTCAGCTCTTTTCCGGCTGTGCTTCGGAAAAACGCTTCACCAAAACGCGGCACTGGATGACTTAGTTCACACACCAAAGGCGAGTTTTGCTTCAAAGACCAGGTAGATTGGTCGACTGTCGCTGAATACTGACGCAACCCGGCCTGCGTCTGAGCAGCCGCCAGCAGAATTGGTACCAGACAAAGCTTATATCGCATAGGTTTCCCTTTTTTCATCTCAACACCTGTTGTTTTTCAACTTCCACCAGGACAAACAAGGTACTCAAACAAGACGCTTTGCAAATTATTTGGCATAATGCCTGCCTATCTTATCAGGACACAGGTCTTATGACTCAAGCTTTACATCCGTTAGCACAACGTTTTCGTGGCTACTTCCCTGTTGTTATCGACGTCGAAACCGCAGGCTTTAATGCAAAAACAGATGCATTGTTAGAAATCGCTGCAACTTTGTTGACTATAGACGAAAAAGGCATGCTTGTTCCAAGCCAGACCTTGCATTTTCATATTGAACCTTTTGAGGGGGCCAACATGGAAGCCAGCTCCTTAGCTTTTAATGGTATAGATCCCTACAACCCGCTTCGTGGCGCAGTTTCAGAGCGGGAAGCTCTGACCGAAATTTGCCGGGCTGTGCGTAAAGCGCAGAAAGATGCCGACTGTCAACGAGCTGTAGTGGTGGCTCATAATGCAGCTTTTGATCAAAGTTTTTTAAATGCAGCCATTGATCGAATTAAATTAAAACGCTCGCCTTTTCACGCTTTTGTATCCTTTGATACCACGACTTTATCTGCGCTGGCTTTAGGTCAGACCGTTCTGGCAAAAGCTTGTAAACAAGCAGGTATTGATTTTGACAACAAAGAAGCACACAGCGCTTTGTATGACACAGAACGTACCGCTGAATTATTCTGCTACATAGTCAATCGTTGGCATCAACTTGGCGGCTGGCCCCCACCTATGCTGATGGATGACTGTGAACAGGAAGAGAGCACGGAATCAGACCCGGCTTAATTCACTTTCTTCTTTAGAAACACAAAAGGCAGCTTGCGCTGCCTTTTTGCTTCAAACACTACATTATTCTGCGCTTTCGCTGTTGTACTTAGCCGCAGTTTCATTAATCAGCGGCTGCAATTCACCACGCTGGAACATTTCCAGAATAATGTCACAACCTCCAATCAGTTCTCCTTCAACCCATAACTGTGGGAAGGTTGGCCAGTTGGCATATTTTGGTAATTCAGCACGGATATCCGGGTTTTGCAGAATGTCGACAAATGCAAAAGGTTGACCACATGCAATCAGGGCTTGAGACGCCTGAGCTGAAAAACCGCAACTCGGTAATTTTGGCGAACCTTTCATATAAATGATAATTGGATTATCAGCCAACTGTTGTTTAATTTTCTCAATGGTTTCCATCTTCAGCCTCTGGCACTACTGGGTTTAAAAATTTGTCTCATTTTACGCTGTGTTTACTCATTTCGCACTTGAGATTTTGCAATACGCCCCAAGAATATGGGGAGCAGACTACTGCATTGCAATAAACTCTGATTGTGAAATTTACGACTAAAACTTGAGTAATTTAGTCGGGTTTTGTAGTCTACGCGATGCAGACCCCATAAACAACGCCTACGGAGAACGACAATGGCTTTCGAATTACCAGCATTACCTTTCGCAAAAGACGCATTATTACCTCACATCTCTCCTGAAACTCTGGATTATCACCATGGCAAACACCATAACGCCTATGTGGTGAAATTAAATTCACTGGTTGAAGGTACTGAATTTGCTGGTAAGTCTCTAGAAGACATCATCCGCACTTCTCAAGGTCCTGTATTTAACAATGCAGCTCAGATTTGGAACCACACTTTTTACTGGAACTGCTTATCACCAAATGGCGGCGGTGAACCAACTGGTGCTTTAGCTGCTGCAATTACTGCACAGTGGGGCTCTTTTGCTGCATTCCAGACTGCTTTTAATGACAAAGCTGTCAATAACTTTGGTTCAAGCTGGACCTGGTTAGTGAAAAAAGCAGACGGTTCTTTAGATATCGTCAATACCAGCAACGCTGGCACACCACTGACTGATAGCTCAGTAACACCTCTGATGACAGTGGATTTGTGGGAACATGCGTACTACATCGATTTCCGTAATGCACGTCCAACCTACCTGAATGCATTCTGGGCATTAATCAACTGGGAATTTGCTGCGAAAAACTTCGCTGCTTAATCTTCGGTTGTTGTAGATCCTCAAGCCCGGCTCGCCGGGCTTTCTTTTTTGTTCCGAATTAAAAACCAGAGGCTCTACGCTGGGCTCCCACCTGTTCTGTGCACGCATCGCTACAAAAAAATTCATATTTTTCTGTGAATTAGTTGAGCGAAGCGCTTTTTTACTGTCTAACCTTACATCAGTGGCTTTATTTGTATTCAGTTCCCACAGACCAGTTTCGGAGGTGCACTATGGGCATTTTTGAGCACTACAAATCCAGATATGAAGCAGCTAAAGAAGAGGAATACAGCATCCAGGAGTATCTGGAGCTGTGTAAAAAAGATAAAAGTTGCTATGCCAGCGCAGCCGAGCGCTTGTTAATGGCCATAGGTCAGCCTGAGCTGATTGATACAGCCCAAGATCCCAAACTAAGCCGATTATTTTCCAACAGAGTGATAGCTCGTTATCCGGCTTTTGCCGAGTTTTATGGCATGGAAGATGCGATAGAACAAATAGTCTCCTACCTGAAGCACTCAGCTCAGGGCCTGGAAGAGCGCAAACAAATTTTGTATCTGCTAGGCCCTGTAGGGGGTGGTAAATCATCTTTGGCCGAAAAGCTAAAATCGCTGATGCAGCAGGTGCCTGTCTATTACATCAAAGGCTCACCTGTGTACGACAGCCCTTTGTGTCTGTTTGATGTCAATGAAGATGGCACTATTCTCGAGCAGGAATACGGCATTCCCAAACGTTACCTGAAAACCATTATGTCGCCATGGGCCAGTAAACGCCTGCATGAATTCAACGGCGATATCAGCCAATTTAAAGTGGTAAAAAAATACCCTTCGATTCTGGATCAAATCTGCATTGCTAAAACTGAGCCTGGTGATGAAAACAATCAGGACATTGCATCCTTAGTAGGTAAAGTCGATATCCGCCAGTTGGAGCATTTTGCCCAAAACGATCCGGATGCTTACAGCTATTCAGGCGCGTTATGCCGTGCCAATCAGGGCCTGATGGAGTTTGTTGAGATGTTTAAAGCACCTATTAAAGTGCTGCATCCACTGTTAACTGCCACTCAGGAAGGCAATTACAACGGTACTGAAGGTCTGGCCGCCCTGCCCTTTGAAGGCATTATTCTGGCACACAGCAACGAGTCGGAATGGCAGACCTTTCGCAACAACAAAAACAATGAGGCCTTTTTAGACAGGGTTTATATTGTCAAAGTGCCTTATTGCCTGCGGGTGTCTGAAGAAGTCAAAATTTACGAAAAACTGCTGGAGCATAGTGAATTAAAAGTCGCACCTTGCTCTCCAGCGACGTTAACCTCGCTGGCACAGTTTGCCGTATTGTCGCGTTTAAAAGCGCCGGAGAACTCCAGTTTATATTCAAAAATGCGGGTGTATGATGGCGAAAGCTTAAAAGACACAGACCCTAAAGCGAAGTCTTACCAAGAGTACCGCGATTATGCGGGCGTGGATGAAGGCATGTCGGGTTTATCCACCCGTTTTGCTTTCAAAATTTTATCCCGTGTCTTTAACTTTGACTCGACCGAAGTGGCCGCTAACCCTGTGCATTTGTTTTATGTGCTGGAGCAGCAGATTGAGCGGGAGCAATTCCCGTCCGATGTGTCAGAGCGTTATCTGGAGCATTTAAAAGGCTACTTAATTCCGAAATACATAGAATTTATCGGCAAAGAAATTCAAACCGCCTATTTAGAGTCTTACTCCGAATATGGCCAGAATATTTTTGACCGTTATGTCATTTATGCTGACTTCTGGATCCAGGATCAGGAATACCGCGACCCAGAAACCGGTCAGTTGTTTGACAGAGCTGCACTGAATGCTGAGCTTGAGAAAATTGAAAAGCCAGCGGGCATCAGCAATCCCAAAGATTTCCGCAATGAAATCGTCAATTTTGTTTTGCGGGCTAAAGCCAAAAATAATGGCAAAAATCCTACCTGGACCAGCTATGAAAAACTTCGCACTGTGATAGAGAAAAAGATGTTCTCCAGCACAGAAGAGCTGTTGCCTGTGATTTCGTTTAATGCCAAAACCTCCACCGACGATCAGAAAAAACATGATGATTTTGTCGACCGGATGATGGAGAAAGGCTACACCCGTAAACAAGTGCGCTTACTGAGCGAGTGGTATTTACGGGTTCGCAAATCACAGTAAGGTCAAAGCCCCGGAGGTTGTATGGCGCATTTTATTGACCGACGCTTAAATGGCAAAAATAAAAGTGCTGTCAACCGACAGCGCTTTATTCGCCGCTACAAGCAGCAAATTAAACAAGCTGTGTCCGATGCCATCAGCAAACGCAGTGTCACTGATATCAACAACGGTGAAAAAGTCTCTATTCCCGGCAAAGACATTACCGAACCTTTTTTCCATCAAGGCCAGGGCGGCCACAGAGAGCGGGTGCATCCTGGTAATGACCAATTCAGCCCTGGCGATAAAATCAAACGGCCTCAAAGCGGACAAGGGGCAGGTTCAGGCCAGGGCGATGCCAGCGCAGATGGCGAAGGCGAAGACGAATTTGTGTTCTCAATCTCCAAAGATGAATACCTGGATTTGTTATTTGAAGATTTAGAACTGCCCAATCTGAAAAAAAACCAGTTGGATAAGCTGGTGCAGTACAAAAATGTGCGGGCAGGTTTTCGCTCTGAAGGCGTACCGACCAATATTGATATAGTGCGGTCCTTACAAGGCTCACTCGCACGCCGTGTCGCTATGACGGCTGGTAAAAAACGTGAACTGCATGAACTGGAAGCTAAATTGGCTTTGGTTGAAGCAGAAGCTGTGCCGGATCAGCATCAGTTGATGGCGCTACGCGAACAGATAGCGCTTTTGGAAAAACGAATAGATGCAGTGCCTTTTATCGACAGCTTTGATTTACGCTTTCGCAATTTCCAGAAACGGCCTGAACCTACCAGTAAGGCGGTGATGTTTTGCCTGATGGACGTATCGGGTTCGATGGATCAGGCGACCAAGGACATGGCCAAACGTTTTTATATCCTGCTTTATATGTTTTTAAGCCGCAGCTATAAAAATGTCGAAGTGGTGTATATCCGCCATCATACCCAGGCCAAAGAAGTCGACGAACAAGAGTTTTTTTACTCACAAGAAACAGGCGGCACTATAGTGTCCAGTGCGCTAAAGATGATGGCAGATATAGTCAAAGACAGATATAACCCAGCCGAGTGGAATATCTACGCTGCCCAGGCCTCAGACGGCGATAACTGGGCCGATGACAGCCCGCAATGTGCCGATTTATTAGCACAGCAAATATTGCCTTTTGTGCGCTATTACGCCTATATCGAAATTACCCCACGGCCGCATCAGAGCTTGTGGCTGGAGTATGAAAAATTGCAGCAGAGTTTTGATAACTTTGCCATTCAGCCGATACGACAAGTCGCAGACATTTATCCTGTATTTCGCGAACTTTTCAAAAAACAGGCCGCTTAGCTACTGACTTCAGGGAGTTGCTTATGTCTTCTGCCACACAAAAACAACCTTTATCCGACGGCCCGGACTGGAGCTTTGAATTATTAGGCCAGTATCAGGCAGAAATTGAACGGGTCGCCAAACTATACAAACTGGACACCTACCCCAACCAGATTGAAGTCATTACGGCCGAACAAATGATGGATGCCTATTCCAGTGTTGGCATGCCTATTGGTTATAACCACTGGTCGTACGGCAAAAAATTTATTCAAACCGAACAAAACTACAAACGTGGCTTTATGGGGCTTGCGTATGAGATTGTGATTAACTCCAATCCTTGTATTGCCTATCTGATGGAAGAAAACACCATGACGATGCAGGCGCTGGTGATGGCGCATGCCTGTTATGGTCATAACTCTTTTTTTAAAAACAATTACTTATTTCGTACCTGGACTGATGCGTCGTCCATTATCGATTATCTGGTATTTGCCAAGCAGTACTTAAGTCACTGCGAAGAAAAATACGGTATCAGTGAAGTGGAAGATATGCTGGATTCTTGTCATGCGCTGATGAATTACGGCGTAGACAGATACAAAAGACCACAAAAAATTTCGATGGATGAAGAGCAAAAACGTCAGAAAGACCGTGAAGCTTATCTGCAATCTCAGGTCAATCAGCTGTGGAAAACTATCCCGAACAAAGACGATTTATCGGCAGAGCATGAGTACCGTTTTCCATCTGAACCTCAGGAAAACATTTTGTATTTTATTGAAAAAAATGCGCCGCTGCTCAAACCCTGGCAACGTGAAATAGTGCGTATAGTACGCAAAATTTCGCAGTATTTTTACCCACAAAAACAAACCCAAGTGATGAATGAAGGCTGGGCTACCTTCTGGCATTACACCATATTGCAGCATCTGTATCAGGAGAACTTAGTTACAGACAAGTTTATTCTGGAAGTACTGCATAACCACACCAATGTGGTATTTCAGCCTGAATACCACAGTAAATATTACTCAGGCATTAATCCTTACGCTCTGGGCTTTGCCATGTTTACCGACTTGCGCCGCATTTGCGAACACCCAACCGCAGAAGACAAAGAATGGTTTCCGGATATCGCAGGCTCGGACTGGCTGGAGACGTTGCATTTTGCGATGCAAAACTTTAAAGATGAGAGTTTTATCAGTCAGTACTTATCACCCAAAGTGATCCGTGATTTCCACTTATTTGCCATCACAGACGATGATCGAGAGAGTACTTTGGAGGTCTCTGCTATTCACAATGCAGAGGGCTATCAACAGATCCGTCAAACCTTATCCGCACAATACAACCTAAGTACCATTGAACCCAATATCCAGGTGTACAGCGCCGATATTACCGGCGATCGCAGCTTAACCTTGAGATTTGTTCCGAATCAGCGCATTCCGCTGGCCGATAATTTCCAGCAGGTACTAAAGCATGTGCACCGGTTATGGGGCTTTAATGTGCAACTGGAGCAACTCAATGAAGATGGCAGCATAAAACTTTTAGGCAGTTGCCCGCTGTAGATTTAAAATGGGGGTCAGATCACATTGTTAACAGTTAACAATGTGATCTGACCCTGAGGGATCCCCACGAATTTTTCATTAAGCAGCCCACCGGACAGCATACTCAGCAGTATGCTGTCTGAACCGTTCGATTATT
>NZ_BMLH01000002.1 GCF_014645135.1 Rheinheimera tangshanensis | reverse complement strand
ATCGAACGGTTCAGACAGCATACTGCTGAGTATGCTGTCCGGTGGGCTGCTTAATGAAAAATTCGTGGGGATCCCTCAGGGTCAGATCACATTGTTAACTGTTAACAATGTGATCTGACCCCAATTCATTACAAGGCAGGTAATTGCTCCATAGGCCAGCGTGGTGTCACACCTATGGTTAAATCCTGCTGCTGCCCTGCTCTTAACCGCTGAAAACCTGCAAAAGCAATCATAGCGCCGTTGTCGGTGCAGAATTCTTTGCGTGGGTAATAGACTTCGCCTTTTAAGCTTTTCAGTAACACTTCCAGCTGTTCACGTAACGACGTATTGGCGCTGACGCCACCTGCCACCACTAAGCGTTTTAAGCGTTGCTCTTTTAGCGCCCGACGACATTTTAATACCAACGTATCCACCACAGCCTGCTGGAATGACGCGGCGATATCAGCCTGCACTTCAGGGCTTTTGCCTTCGGCTGCTATCACATTAGCAGCAGCAGTTTTTAAACCACTGAAACTGAAATTTAAGCCTGGTCTGTCCGTCATAGGACGTGGAAAAGCATATTTATCGGCCTGACCTTGTGTAGCTAATTTGGCAAGCAAAGGCCCGCCCGGATATTCCAACCCCATCAATTTAGCTGTTTTATCAAAAGCTTCGCCTGCTGCATCATCGACAGATTCACCCAATAGCTGATACTGACCTATACCATCCACCCGGACTAACTGGGTATGACCACCAGAGACTAATAAGGCAATAAAAGGAAACTCTGGCGGATTTTCTTCCAGCATAGGTGCCAGTAAATGGCCTTCCATATGATGCACTGCCAAGGCTGGTTTGCCCCAGGCAAAAGCTAAACTGCGACCTATTGATGCGCCCACTAACAAAGCTCCGGCCAAACCCGGACCTGCAGTGTAGGCCACGCCATCTATGTCGGACGCTTCACAACCCGCTTCTTTTAAAGCTTGCTGGATTAAAGGCAAAGTTTTACGGATATGGTCACGTGAGGCCAGTTCAGGTACTACACCACCATAATCGGCATGCAAAGGGATCTGGCTGTATAGCACATGACTTAACAGACCCCGCTCTTCGTCGTACACAGCGATGCCGGTTTCATCACATGATGTTTCTATGCCAAGTACTCGCATTTTTCTCCCCTTACCTATATGCTACGCGGCGAATTGTACTGGGATCCGAGCATCATCACCAGTACAACACTTATTGCTTTACATTGGGGCTGGCTTTTGAGTAAAATGCCGCACCATTTTTAATCGTATTGGTTAGACACTAACCAGAGTTGACCGAGGTGAGAATTTAATGCCTGTTGTTAAAGTAAAAGAAAACGAACCATTTGACGTAGCTTTACGTCGTTTCAAGCGCTCTTGTGAAAAAGCTGGCGTATTAGCAGATGTACGCTCTAAAGAGTTTTTCGAGAAGCCAACTTGGGTTCGTAAGCGTAAGAAAGCTGCCGCTGTTAAGCGTCACATGAAAAAGCTTTCTCGCGAAAACGCACGTCGCATCAAGCTTTACTAAGATTATTGCCTGACCTATGGCATTGTTAGAACAGCTGCAAGAAGCCCAAAAAGACGCAATGCGTGCCAAAGACAAATTGCGTCTCGGCACTATTCGCTTAGCTTTGGCTGAAATCAAACAACGTCAAATTGACTCGCAGATGGTGCCTGATGACGCCAACATTCTTCCTGTGCTTACTAAAATGGTAAAACAGCGGAAAGAATCTGCCAGTCAATACAGTGCAGCAGGTCGGCAAGATTTAGCTGATATTGAATTAGCAGAAATCGTAATCGTAGAACAGTTTTTGCCACAAGCCTTATCTCAGGCTGAGCTGGATGATTTAGTGCAACAAGCTATTACTGCTGTTGCAGCCTCTGGAATGCAGGACATGGCGAAAGTCATGGCCCACTTAAAACCACAGGTTCAAGGCCGTACTGATATGGCCGTTTTAAGTCAGGTGATTAAAGCTCGTTTGAGTTAAGCTTCTAGCTTAACTACTGCACGCCGTGCCCTAAGCACGGCTTGTCTTTTTCTGTATACCCGTCGTACTTGAAGCTGCAGCTTTGTTGACTGCGCTCATTCGTCCCGGTCACATAGTGCGTCTATGCTCCTGGGTCTCACGAGCTTGTCGCCTCCCTGCAACGTCAAGTTGCTTGGGTCTATATCAGTAGATGAGGAAAAAGGTGGCAGGACAAATCCCCAGACACTTTATCGACGACTTATTAGCTCGTACAGATATAGTGGAACTGATCGATCACAGAGTTCCGTTAAAAAAGGCCGGTAAGAATTACCAGGCTTGTTGCCCTTTCCATAACGAAAAATCCCCTTCTTTTACCGTAAGTAGCGACAAACAGTTTTATCATTGCTTTGGTTGTGGCGCTCACGGCAATGCCATCAGTTTTATGATGGCGTACGAACAGCTTGAATTTGTAGAAGCCATTGAAGAACTGGCGAAACAGCATCATTTAGAGATACCACGCGAACAAGGCAGTGGTAAGCAGTATCCGCAGGCTCAGGCCGACGATTACAGCCAGATGCAAAAAGCGGCAGATTTGTATCAGCAACAGCTGAAGCAACAGGTTCATGCTGCCACTTATTTGCAGAAACGTGGTATTTCAGAAGCCACAGCAACAAAATATGGCATAGGCTACGCACCTGACAGCTGGGATTTTGTGTTAAAGCAGTTAGGCGCTTCACGTTCAGCTCGTGATCAGCTGTTTGAAATTAAATTGATCAGCCGTAATGATCAGGGCCGTGAATACGATTTTTTCCGTGACCGGCTGATGTTTCCGATCCGGGATAAACGCGGCAGAGTGATAGGTTTTGGCGGCAGGGTGATAGGTGAAGGCACACCAAAGTATCTAAACTCACCTGAGACGCGACTTTTCCATAAAGGCCGTGAACTTTATGGTTTATATGAAGCCAGACAAAGCCAGGATCGGCTGAATCGTGTGCTGATTGTGGAAGGTTATATGGACGTGGTGGGTCTGGCCGAGCAAGGAATATCTTTTGCTGTGGCTTGTTTAGGCACCGCCACGACCCCAGATCATATGCATACGTTATTCCGCCTGACCAGCACTGTGACTTGCTGTTACGACGGCGACAGAGCAGGCCGCGACGCCGCATGGCGAGCCTTACAAAGCGCTTTACCGCATTTAAAAGACGGCGTGGAACTGAATTTTGTATTTTTACCGGACGGCGAAGACCCGGATTCGCTGGTGCAAAAAGAAGGCAAAGAGGCCTTTTTAAACCGTCTGGAACAGGCCATGCCTTTAGGTCAGTATTTATTTGACCATCTGGCCAAAGAACTAGATTTAAACAGCGATGCCGGAAAGTCCGCCTTGTGGGTTAAAGGCAATGAGCTGATTAAACAAATTCCCAGTGAATTTTATCGCGATGCCTTGTTTGAAACACTGGGATCGCTGGTGGGCAAATCGTCGCAGCAGAATACGACAGCCAGAAGCCAGAACAAGGTGCAGAACAAAGCTCCTGCGGCCACAAAAATTACGCCGATGCGCCGCGCTATAGCTCTGTTATTGCAATATCCGGCTCTCGCGAAAGCGATGCCTTTGGCTCCTGAACTGGCAGAAGCGAATTTGCCTGGTATTCAGTTGTTACTGACCTTACAACAGAGGTTATTAGCTCAACCTGAACTGACCACAGCGCAATTGCTGGAACATTGGCGTGATACGCCTGAATACAACATATTAGTGAAACTGGCGTTATGGGACCATCAGGTTGCCGAAGAGCAGTTAACTAAAGAATTTCTGGATACCTTCCGCTCTATAGAGGATCAGTATCTGGGTCAACGTCTGGAAGAATTGCAACGCAAAGATACCTTGCAGCAACTGACCACGGCGGAAAAACACGAATTTGTGTTGCTGTTAAAAGCTTTTAAAAGCAAATAACCGTGAGTAAGCTGTCATTGCGCGGTGGCTAGAAAAGCCGCGCTTTGTTATAATCGCTAATTCGCATTTTTGAACTAACTATTTGGGTGGAAGAACAGCCTCTATGGAGCACAATCCTCAGTCGCAACTAAAACTCCTGATCTTAAAGGGTAAAGAGCAAGGTTATTTAACCTTTGCTGAAGTGAATGATCATCTTCCACAAGATATTATTGACTCCGATCAGATCGAAGACATTATCCGCATGATCAATGACATGGGTATTCAGGTGTTTGAAACAGCACCAGATGCCGATGACCTGATTATGACTGATGCTGCGCCGGATGAAGACGCCGCAGAAGAAGCCGCTCAGGCTTTAGTCAGTGTGGATAAAGAGTTAGGTCGCACTACAGATCCGGTCCGCATGTATATGCGTGAAATGGGCACTGTAGAGCTGTTAACCCGTGAAGGCGAAATCGACATCGCCAAACGGATTGAAGATGGTATTAATCAGGTTCAGACCTCTGTGGCTGAATACCCTGAAGCCATCACCTACCTGTTGGAACAATGGGATAAATTCGAAGCCGAAGAAATTCGCTTAAGTGATATTGTCACTGCTTTTATCGATCCAAACGAAGTGGATGATATGGCTCCGACGGCCACCCATATCGGTTCTGACGTGCCAGAAGAAGAGCTGGCCGATGAAGACGCTGATATTTCTGGTGACGACGAAGAGTCAGAAGACGGTGATGATGAAGCGGACACTGGCCCGGATCCGGAAATGGCCCGCGAGAAGTTTGGCGAACTGCGTACTCAATACGAAGTGACCCGTGCCTCGATCGTCAAAAATGGCCGTGAACACCCAACCACCAAAGAAGAAATTGAAAAACTGAGCGAAGTGTTCCGTTGCTTCCGTTTAGTGCCAAAACAGTTCGACCGTCTGGTCAAAAACATGCGTGAAATGATGGACCGCGTGCGCGTCCAGGAACGTATTGTAATGAAGAACTGCGTTGAGTACGCAAAAATGCCAAAGAAAAACTTTATGAAGTCTTTCAGTGGCAACGAAAACTCAACGGCATGGATCGACGCCGAAATTGCCGCAGGCAAACCTTATTCAGCCAAGCTGGGTGAGATGCGTGAAGATTTATTCCGCAGCGTTGAGAAGCTGAAAAAAATTGAAGAAGAAACTGGTCTTTCGATCTTTAAAATTAAAGATATCAACCGTCGCATGTCGATTGGTGAAGCTAAGGCCCGTCGTGCGAAAAAAGAAATGGTTGAGGCGAACTTACGTCTGGTTATTTCTATCGCGAAAAAATACACCAACCGTGGTTTACAATTCCTTGATTTAATTCAGGAAGGTAACATCGGCTTGATGAAGGCTGTCGACAAGTTCGAATACCGTCGTGGTTATAAGTTTTCAACTTACGCGACATGGTGGATCCGTCAGGCCATTACCCGTTCTATCGCTGACCAGGCCCGTACTATCCGGATCCCTGTGCATATGATCGAAACCATCAACAAACTGAACCGTATTTCACGTCAGATGTTACAGGAAATGGGTCGTGAGCCGTCACCGGAAGAATTGTCCGAACGTATGGGCATGCCGGAAGACAAGATCCGTAAAGTGCTGAAAATTGCTAAAGAGCCAATCTCCATGGAAACACCAATAGGTGATGATGAAGATTCGCATCTGGGCGATTTTATCGAAGACAGCACGTCAGAATCGCCGCTGGATTCAGCCACCATGGAAAGCTTAAAAGCCGCCACCAACGAAGTGTTGGCCGGTTTAACAGCCCGTGAAGCAAAAGTACTGCGTATGCGTTTTGGTATCGATATGAATACCGACCATACCCTGGAAGAAGTGGGTAAACAGTTTGACGTAACACGGGAACGTATCCGTCAAATCGAAGCCAAAGCGCTGCGTAAACTGCGCCACCCTTCCCGTTCAGAAGTATTAAAAAGCTTCCTCGACGAGTAGTATCAAGACATAAAAAAAGGCACCGCAAGGTGCCTTTTTTATTGAAACAAATCAGAAGCGGATAAAAAGTAAGCAATCGATACAAACTCCGTGTTATCAAGCGGTGACAACAGCGGAAAAACTTCTTATACTGCCTGCGCTTTAAAGAGTTCATCCCTTGAACTTGTTTAGTTAAAGCCTGTTTCAAATGGCCCTATAGCTCAGTTGGTTAGAGCATCCGACTCATAATCGGCAGGTCCCTGGTTCAAGTCCAGGTGGGGCCACCATTTACCTCAAATCTTTCCTCTGTATTTTTTTATCAGCAGAATGAAATGCTGCTTATAAGTCGCTATGCGGACCAAAAACTTCATAATGAATTTGAGCCGAAGCCACACCCAACGCCAGTAACTGATCTTTGGCAAATTTCATAAAACCTGTAGGACCACAGAGGTAGAAGTTGGCACTTTGCAGCGGCAGCTGGGCAGCGACAGCGTTTAGATCCATCAAACCGGTAAACTGAGCGGCAGCTGTGTTCTGCTCCGCCTTGTTGTACCAGGTAAAGTTGTGCAGTAAGGGGTAGTCTTGTTCCAGTTGCGAAATACGCTGTGCAAAAGAATGTTGCTGCATATTTTCACAGGCGTGCAGGAAAAACACAGGGGTTTGTTGTTTTAACGCCACAATGCTTTCCAGCATAGACAGCATTGGGGTTAAACCCACACCAGCTGAGATCAGCACTGTAGGTAAATGGGCAGATTGCAGGAAAAAATCGCCAGCCGGCGGCAGAATATCCAGCTCGTCTCCGGCCTGAATTTCGTTATGCAGATAATTAGACACTAAACCTGCCACTTCACCCGATTCACGTTTGACGCTGATACGGTAGCTGTGACTATTGGCTTTGTCAGATAAGGAATACTGACGGATTTCATAGTAGTCACAATGTGCTGGCTTTACCTTCACGCCCAGATACTGACCAGGCAGGTAATCTACGACTGCTTCGCCATTTTTTGGTACCAATACAAAGCTCGATACCAGTTCAGATTCACGGATTTTTTCTTTGACGATAAAACGACGCGGACCATACCAGCCACCCGGCTTTTGTTCAGTCTGTTTATACAGCTGACGTTCCCGGCCTGTCAGAATGTTTGCCAAAGCGCCATAAGCTTGAGTCCAGGCTTGCTCTACCTCAGGCGTAAAAGCCGCAGGAGCCAGCTCACGTAAGGTTTCAATCAGGTGATGACCCACAATGTCGTAGTGCTCAGGCTGAATAAAAAAGCTGGTATGTTTATGTGCCACACGCTCGACGGTTTCAGTCAGCACAGACAAGTTATCGATATTCTTGGCATAAGCAGCAATAGCACTAAATAAGGCAAATTGCTGACGGCCACTGTGTTGGTTGGTCATATTAAATATATCTTTCAGCTCAGGATTTACCTGAAACATACGCTGATAAAAATGGTTAGTGATGGCCACACCGGCACTTTCCAGTAATGGCACTGTGCTTTTAACGATGGCAATGGTTTGAGCAGATAACATAAGAAAACCTCTTTTGAGTGACTAAATGAGTGTGAATTAAGTATTCAGAACAGCATCAATTAACCCGGTCTGCCGTCAGCACGGGGCTGAGTCAGAACAGGCCAATAAAACCAAAGGAAGATTGCAAAGGCACACAGCCATAACAGAGCGCTAACTTGCCAGAGCAGCAGAGGGAATCCTGCTAAGCTGGCCAAGATCCGCACTGGGCCAGCCAGCAACAGCAAAGCAAAAGCTAGAGTGATCATTTTGCTGACCTGCAGTACCCGGCCGGTATGGCCTAAAGACACCCTGGCCATCATGGCGAGGATCATGCCCGCCATAGCGCTGATGCTCAGCAGATGCAACACATCTTTAAATACCAGTAACTGAGTTAAATCGCTGATGCCAAGAAGGATTAAACCTAAAGCCAAGGCCAGATAAGCCAGCTGTAAGGACCACAGCAAAGGGGCTGCCCAGATTTTCCATGGGGTCCAGAAAGATAAACGCACCAGATGCAAAGACCCCACCAGCAGCATCAACCAGCCCGCTTTAAGTGGCAGTTGGACAAAAAAATCAGTAATAAACCAAACGGTGCCAAACGCCGACAAAGGCAATAACCACTTATCCAGCAGCGGCGTTTTGTTTTGCTCCAATCCCAAAGCTCTGGCGGTAAAAAATGGGATCACCCGGCCGCCGACTATGCCCATCAGGATGCTAAACAGCAGGACCATGCTGTGGCTTAAATGTGAAGCAGAGGCAAACCGCTCTGTTGCAGCTGCATAAATAAAAATCGTATTCAGCAAAGCCATCACAGACAACAGCGGAATAAACAGATAGTTATTTTTGCTTTTTGCCCTAATCAGCAAGCTCGCCAGACTGTAAATAGCAGCAGTCCACCACAGCAGTTGGGTGACGATAAACAACCACAACAATGGTGTGTAGTGGGCGAATAACAAACTAAAACGGGCAGCCATCCATAACAGAGTTAATAACAACAGTGGTTTACCTGACAGACTGGGCAAGCCTGTCCAGTTTTGTACTGCCGTCAGTAAAAAGCCTACAGCCACAGCAGCACCAAAGCCAAATAGCATCTCATGGGCGTGCCAAAGGGCAGCAGGAAAACCAAACTGAAAGGACATCAAGCCGCTAAACCACAAGGCCCAGATGCTGATCGCTACAACAGCCCAACAGGCACCAGCCAGAAAAAAAGGCCGGAATGCCAGAGCAAACAGCGGATAAGCGGATAGAGCTTTTCGCTTGCCCTCTTGCACCTGTTCAGGCCAGTGGATATTGATTAAAGGAGGACGCTGGCTCATAGCTTAACGCACTTCTTTATGCAGTTCGTGCTGAGCTATACAGCGGCAGACATAGGCAATTTTCACCAAAGTTGCACTGAAGATCATAGCGACGTGACCCGCCATTTGTAGCTCAAACGGAAACATATAAGACAACGGATAACAAACAACCACAGTCGCCAGCAGTACACTAAAAGACAAAGCTAATAAGGTATTGGCAGAGAGTAACAATGTTTCAAACTTGTCAGAGGCAGACAGCTTTTCATTACTAAAAAATTGGGCAACATGAAACATCATAAGCTCCTGTGGAGTCCCTTGACTCCTGTTGGGTTTGCTTAGGTATTGCAGTTCCGATGCCAACTATTTTTAACTTAAAATTCAATCATTTAATAAATCCACGGTTAAAACAAGAGTCAAAATGACAACAACAATAACAAGTCAAAATGACAAATAAGAATCTTTGTGACACAATTTAGGCAGAACAAATGTCAGCGGGAGCCGCAATGGCCGAACTCAACTCAACCTTGTTGCTGGAAGTGGCACTGGATCTGGCGAACAGCATCACCACCACAGATCGCTTTGACCGCTTGCTGGGTTCTGCGCGTAAAGCCATTAACTGCGATGCCGTGGTATTGCTCTCTTATCAGGGGGAGTTGCTGATACCGCTGGCCATCCAGGGCTTAACGGCTGATACCTTAGGCCGTCGTTTCGCTCTGAAGGACCATCCTCGCCTGGCGATCATTTGTCAAAGTACCAGCCCGGTGCGTTTTCCATCCGACACTGAATTGGCCGATCCTTACGATGGACTGTTACTGGCGCAGGCAGGTGACTTGCCTGTGCATTCCTGTATGGGTTTACCTTTGTATTCAGATGGTCAACTGATAGGTGTGCTGACGCTGGACAGCCTGAAACCTGATGCTTTTTCTGCCATAGCTGAACGGACCTTAGAGTTAATAGCAGCTATGTCGGCAGCCACCTTAAAAACCGCTATTCAGCTGAAAAAACTCGAACAACAAGCGCTGCAGGCACAGGATTTAGTCGAAGAACTGACGCATGAAGCCCTGATCCGCGATGGTGGCGAGCTGATAGGTCAAAGCCAGGCCATGCTGGCGCTAAAAAGTGATATTCAACTGGTAGCGGGCTCAGATTACACAGTGCTTATTCAGGGCCAGACGGGTGTAGGTAAAGAGCTGGTCGCCAGAACTCTGCACCAGTTATCCAGAAGAGCTAAACAGCAACTGGTGCATCTAAACTGTGCGTCTTTGCCTGAAACGCTAGCTGAATCTGAGTTGTTTGGTCATGCCAAAGGTGCTTTTACCGGCGCCGAGCGGGAGAGGCCGGGTAAATTTTTATTGGCCGACGGTGGCACCATATTCCTCGATGAAGTCGGTGAACTGCCGCTGAGCGTACAAAGCAAATTATTGCGGGTGCTGCAGAGCGGTGAAATTCAGCCTGTCGGCAAAGATGAAGTAAAAACGGTCAATGTGCGGGTGATAGCGGCCACCAACAGAGATTTAGCCACAGAAGTGGCTGCGGGTCATTTTCGCGCCGACTTGTATCATCGATTGTCGGTCTACCCCATTACCGTGCCTGCATTAAAGGAGCGGCAACAGGATGTGTTATTACTGGCCGGCTATTTTCTCGAACTGACAGCGCGTAAATTGGGTATACGTCAGTTGAAACTCAGTACTGCTGCTCAGTCTGTGTTGTTGCAGTACAATTGGCCGGGTAATGTGCGGGAACTGGAACATGTGATTAGCCGCGCTGCGCTCAAAGCCAAAAAAGAAGCCAAAGCTCAGGATATTATTGCGCTATTGCCACAGCATCTGGAGCTGGCAGAGCGCGCAGTTTCAGCCGATAACAACCCGCAAGCAGCTTTGCCGATGATCCACAGCAACGGCTTAAGCCTGAAAGCCGCCACTGAAGAGTTTCAGAAGCAGCAAATTATCCACATTTTAAGCCAAACAGCAGGTAACTGGAGTCTGGCAGCCCAACAGTTGGGTGTAGACAGAGCCAATCTGGCGCGCCTCGCTAAACGCTTAGGTATTAAAGTTGAAAAGACGGTGCGTAGCTAAAATGAGAGCTAGATTGAGCTGTCCTGCTAAATTTTATCTGAATCAACCAGCAGCCCGACGGCCAATTCTGCTGCTCGGTCTCGTTGCAGCACAGAAGGCGTAACGCTTAAACATCAGAGCAAAAACGCCAGTTAAGATTCATCAGTGAGCGCCTGCTTCACAAGACTGGCTTTTTGCTGATACATCCGCTGGTCTGCCACTTTACTCAGCACTAAATCAGAGTCTCCGTCTTGTGGGTAACATGCCAGCCCTATGCTGCAACTGATTTGGATACTCAGACCATGTATATCAAAAGGTAGCGCAATAGCATGCTGAATTTTTTCGGCCAAAAGAGCGGCACTGTGGCATTCTTCTACTTTGGGTAGCAAAATAATAAACTCATCTCCTCCTATCCGGGCGACCGTATCAGAAGCACGTACCGTATGCAGCAGCCGGTCTGCCACCTGCTGCAATAATAAATCTCCCACTGCATGACCATGAGTATCATTAACTGGTTTGAACTTGTTTAAATCCAACAACATCAAGGCTAAGGTTTTTTTATGTCGCACTGCGTATTGCAGCGCTTTTTGTAAGCGGTCAGAGAATAAAGTACGGTTCGGTAAGCCTGTTAACGTATCGTGCTGCGCCATATAACGCATACGTTCCTCAATTTTACGCCGTTCTGTTAAATCACGGTTTACTCCCAAAATACCAACGAGGACACCTTTAGCGTCGTACATACCGGAGATTTTTACTTCACTCCAGACCCGGTGGCCATCCTTACAGATCTGCTCAACCTCTCCCACATAATCCGGATAACACTCGCCATTTTGCAGGGCTTTCGCTGCTTTTTTCATTTGTAGTTTCACCTGTATATAAGATTCAGGTGCCACCAATTGCCGCATTTGGCGTTGCATCAGATCTGTTACCGTAAAACCTGTTAGCTTTTCTGCCGAGGGGCTGATGTAGGTAAAATGCCCGTTCAGATCCATAGTCCAGATCACATCAGTGGCATGGTCTGCCAATAACCTGTGTCGCTCTTCACTACGTTTTAACGCCTCTATGGCTTGACTACGTTCTATGACAATTTCGGCCAACGCCGCACTTTCGCTGATCAGCTGAATATCCTGCTCAGATGGGGCAGTGACCTCTTGATGATAAATCGCAAAAGTCCCCAGCACTTTACCCTGACGGTTTTTAATAGGTTCAGACCAGCAAGAACGGATACCTGCGATATCAACCAAAGCCTGATAAGGTTGCCAGTATGGATGCACACGCACATCCTCCACTATTACCCGCTGCCCCAGATAGGCAGCGGTGCCACAGGACCCAACACCATAACCTGCAGCTATGCCATCAATAGCTGCATTGTATTCCTCAGGTAAATGAGGTGCGGAAGCGACATGCAAAATACCTTGTTCATCCAGTAATAACACTGTGCAGCGAGCAGACGGGTCCATGTGCTCCGCTCCCTCAACCAACGCATCCAGCACCTTCTGTAGTGGCGCCTGTTCAACAATCATTGACAGAACTCTGCCTCTGTTTTGTTGCATCAGGGCTACACGCTGACCTGCAATAACTAACGCCTTGAGTTTACGATTGCCGCGAATGATAAAGATTAAAGCAGCAGAAATAATAAAAAGTGCAGCAAAGCCCGGAAACAGCCAGCCGGAGTTACCCGACAGCAAGCTTGAAGCATGAACGTAGGCCGTAGTTGTGATCAATAGTCCCGAGAATAGCGCTCGCCACAGCTTCACATTATTCCCCTATATCTTCATTCCATAATTCGGGTTTAGCTGCGATAAAATCCTGCATCAGTTGCACGCATTCGATATTGTCCTGAACAATCAACTGCACACCGCGACTTTTGACATAATCTTCTGGCCCCTGAAAAGTGCGGTTCTCACCAACCACTACTTTGGGAATGCCGTAGAGCAACACGGTACCACTGCACATGTCACAAGGGGATAAGGTCGAATACAACACGGCATTTTGGTAGTCTTTTGCCGTTAAACGGCCGGCATTTTCCAGACAATCCATTTCTGCATGCAATACACAACTGCCCTTTTGTACCCGCTGATTATGGCCACGGCCAACGATCTTGCCGTCAATCACCAGCACAGAACCTATAGGAATACCGCCTTCGGCTAAACTTTTTTTGGCTTGTGCTATCGCAGCTAACATAAAAGGGTCTGTCATTCACTTTAATCCTGTAGATCGACTGTGGATCGTCTGAAAGCAGCCACAAGCCTTTAAAAGCTAGTGGCTATGTTTCAACAGTTTAGTGAGAAAAACAGAAAAAGAAGTGCAAACCGAGAAATTAAATTGTATCAGCTACCACCGTACCGATTTGGATGCAATCCAGCGGGCAAACTTCAATACAGGCCGGTTTATTATAAAAACCAACACATTCAGTGCATAAGTCTGCATCGACCTGATAATGCTGTTCACCTCTGTAAATGGCAGTATTCGGACATTCAGGCGCACACATATCACAGTTAATACAGACAGCCTCTATCCACACTGACATACAGTGTCCCCACAGGTTGCTGCAGCATGAGTCTTTTGTTGCTTCAATAAAAACCCATACTCAGGCTTTACTCCGTCCGGCAGTGGAAACCAAACCTGATAACCAGAACCCGGCGCCACCAGCAGTTGTTGACCATCGGCAGCATAGAAAATGGAGTCTAAGGCTGTGATACCTTGTGGTGTCATCAGCAACAGCTCATCATCAAAACTAAAACGATTTTTCACCTGCAACAAAGCCTGGCCCTGCGCATTTAGCTCGCCACTAAATTCCCCCACCAGCAACTGCTCACCTTCGCTATGACTGGTCTGATAATTTT
Organism: Rheinheimera tangshanensis; assembly: GCF_014645135.1. Classification (GTDB taxonomy): domain Bacteria; phylum Pseudomonadota; class Gammaproteobacteria; order Enterobacterales; family Alteromonadaceae; genus Pararheinheimera; species Pararheinheimera tangshanensis. The sequence continues at coordinate 577,411 of NZ_BMLH01000002.1, read as the reverse complement.
GTAAATCGGCAGGAACATGGCGGCGCAAAAAGCCTTCGGTAAAACCGCGGTTCGCCATGCCGTTCAGTTGCTGTAATAATTCCATATCAAAACTCTTGCCTGCCATCGCGTCATCTATAGCTTTGCGATACACCTGGGCTGTGCGGGCGACATAATAAGGTGACTTAGTGCGGCCTTCTATTTTCAGCGAATGCACCCCCATAGCCGTCAACGCTGGCACATGCTGTACAGCTCGCAAGTCTTTAGAATTAAAGATATAACTGCCGTGTTCGTCCTCATCCAACAGCATCAGCTCGCCAGGGCGACCTTGCTCTTCGACCAGCACAGGCTCCGGTAATTCTGAAACTGCAGGGTTGTATTGCCCCACTTCGTCAGCTTTTGCTTTATGGCTTTGATAAGACCAACGACAAGCATTGGTGCAAGCCCCCTGATTCGGGTCGCGTTTGTTGATGTAGCCAGACAATAAACAGCGACCTGAATAGGCCATACACAAAGCACCGTGCACAAAAACTTCCAGCTCCATTTCTGGCACTTGGTCGCGGATTTGTGCTATTTCTTCCAGCGCCAGTTCGCGGGATAAAATCACCCGCTCTATACCTTGTTGCTGCCAAAACAATACAGCAGCCCAGTTGACTGTATTGGCTTGCACCGACAAATGCAGCGGCATTTGAGGGAAATGCTGACGGAGTAAAAACACCACACCGGGGTCAGACACAATAAGTGCATCAGGCCCCAGCTCTATAGCAGGCGCCATATCTTCAACAAAACGCTGTAACTTGCTGTTATGCGGCGCAATATTCACCACCAGATAAAACTTTTTGCCTTGCTGATGAGCTTCCTTAATACCGATGGCCAGGGTTTCAAGATCAAATTCATTATTGCGCACCCGCAAACTAAAACGTGGCTGACCTGCATACACCGCATCAGCGCCATAAGCAAAAGCCATCCGCATGGCTTTTAAACTGCCGGCCGGGGATAAAAGTTCAGGAGCATTCATTGGGCAATCCACAGATCGTAAAAAGACGAGGCGCATCATAGCGCCTGCTTTTATCCGGGTTTTGCGTTGGATCAAACCACTTTGGAATAGCTTTGATTACTATTGCTTTGCAGGTAACGATCAAAACTGGCACAAACTAAACGCACCAGTAACCGACCCAGTGGTGTCACCTGAATATGATGATCGGAACACAACACTAAGCCATCGCCGATCAGCGGATCCAGCTTAGGTAAAGCATCAGCAAAATAACTCCAGAAGTCCTCTATAGCAAAGCGATGACAAAAAGCCGGTACATCCAGTTCAAAATGACACATGAGTTGGCTGATTAAAGCGGCACGGATTTTATCATCCTGGCTTAAACTAAAACCCCGCTCCAGCGGCAACTGTCCGCCAGCAAGCAGCTGCTGATAGTCCTGCAGCTCTTTTTGGTTTTGCCAGATCACGCCATTCACCTGACTGATAGAAGATACCCCTAGCCCAATCAACGCATCCTGCCCCGCTGTGGTATACCCCTGAAAATTACGCTGCAGTTTGCCTTGTTGCTGCGCTATGGCTAAAGAGTCTGTGGTTTTGGCAAAGTGATCCATGCCAATACATTGGTAACCGGCCTCACTGAAATGTTTAATAGCAAGCTGCAACAACGCCAGTTTATCTTCAGCTTGCGGCAAACTTTGAGTCGGAATTTTGCGCTGAGCGGCAAAACGAGTCGGCAAATGGGCATAACTGAACAAAGACACCCGATCCGGGTCCAGCAGCAATACGCTTTGCAGTGTTAGTAAAAAACTCTCAGGTTTTTGGTAAGGCAAACCATACACCAAATCCAGATTAATAGAGCTAAAGCCTAAACGTTTAGCTTCAGTAACCAAAGCGCGTACCAGATCTTCGCTTTGCACTCTGTTGATCGTGATTTGTACTTGCTCGTCAAAATCCTGCACACCAAAGCTAACACGGCTAAAACCCAACTGGCGTAAATGAGCCAGTTTTTCCAGACTACAGCTGCGTGGATCTATTTCGATCGAAAGCTCTGGGTCCGCTTTAAAGACAAAATGTTGCCTGAGCAACTGCATAAGTTTGGATAACTGTTCTTGTGTTAAAAAGGTTGGAGTTCCGCCGCCCAAATGCAGCTGAGCTATGGTTTTGTCTGCGATTAAAGGCTGGTACAAGGCCATCTCTGTCGCCAGGCTTTGCAGATACAAATCCGCTTTTTCACTATGGCGGGTTACTATTTTGTTGCAGCCGCAGTAGTAACACAGCTGCTGACAAAATGGGATATGCAGATACAAACACAGCTCATCGGCGGAGCCCGCCAAAGCAGCACGTACCGCGGAAGCCGGAAAGTCAGGCTGTAAAGATAAAGCCGTCGGATACGAAGTATAGCGGGGACCATTCACCGAGTATTTCTGTATTAATTCAGCCGACCATAATACCTGCATTGAACTTTTCTCTGTTGTCCCGTCAAAGGTGGCTACAGTGTAAAGCAGCAGTTTTTCCCTTGTGTTGATCTGAAACAAAGTCGGTGACAGCCATTTTTCAGCTCTAGTATCGACCAAAGCCGGAAAAACGACGACAAATAAAGCTAGAAAAAGTCAGCCAATTAACTTAGAATGAACGTTCACTCTAAATGGAGATTTCAAATATGCAGCGTTCCCGCATTGTATTTTTTGCCCTTTCAGCCCTGGCGGGCTCTGTTGCTTTGGCCGGTTGTGGCCAGGCTCAACAAGCCTCAGCACCCGCTGCTCAGGCCATGCCTGTGGGTGTAGTTACTCTGAAAAGTCAGGCCATTACCCTGACTAAAGAATTACCGGGTCGTGTTACCGCCTCACAAATTGCCGAAATCCGCCCTCAGGTGGACGGCATAGTGCTGCAACGTTTATTTACCGAAGGTGGTGAAGTTAAAGCGGGTCAGGCTTTGTATCAAATTGACCCAGCTACTTTTGAAGCACAGCTTTCAAGCGCTAAAGCAGCTGTAGCCCGTGCTCAGGCCAGTATTGCCAGCAGCAAAGCAAAAGCCAGCCGTTATACCGAACTGTTAAAAATTAAAGCCGTTAGCCAACAGGAATTTGATGAGGCAGATGCGGCCTATAAACAAGCTCAGGCTGATTTATTAACAGCCCAGGCTCAGCTAAAAACAGCGCAGATTAATTTAAATTACAGCAAAGTGTTGTCTCCTATCAGCGGCCAAATCAGCAAGTCAGCTGTCACTGCCGGCGCTTTGGTCAGCGCTAATCAAGCTACGGCTTTAGCCACTGTGACTTCGCTGGATCCTATTTATGTCGACCTGACTCAGTCGAGCAACGAGTTACTGCAACTGAAAAAAGCGCTGGCCTCCGGTGCTTTAGGTTCAGATGCTGCCATTCAGACACAAGTTGAACTGAAGATGGAAGACGGCTCTGCGTATCCACACAAAGGTACTTTGCAATTTTCAGAAGTGACAGTAGATCCGGGCACAGGTTCAGTGACCTTAAGAGCTCAATTTCCTAACCCTGAAAAGTTACTGCTGCCAGGTATGTATGTACGCGCTGAGGTAGTAGAGGGCGTTAAGGCTAACGCTATTCTGGCACCACAACGTGGTATCAGTCGCAACAGCAAAGGCGAAGCCACCGCCATGGTGATTGGCAAAGAAGGCAAAGTAGAAGCACGTATTTTACAAGCTGACCGCACAATAGGCTCAGACTGGCTGGTCAGCAGCGGTTTAAATGCCGGTGATCAACTGATTATTGAAGGCTTGCAGAAAATACGTCCTGGTGCGCCAGTGCAGGCAGTACCAGCGGAAGCTGCTGCTCAAACTAAATCCCAGTAAAGCCAACGGAGAATTCTGATGTCACGATTTTTTATCGACAGGCCGATTTTTGCCTGGGTATTGGCGATAGTGGTGATGCTCGCAGGTGTGTTAGCCATCAATACTCTGCCAATAGCACAATATCCATCGATAGCACCGCCTGCTATCAGCATCAGCGCCAGTTATCCCGGTGCTTCTGCTCGCACTTTGGAAGATACAGTTACCCAGGTGATAGAACAGAAAATGAAGGGGCTGGATGGCCTGATGTATATGTCATCCACTTCTGAGTCCAATGGTTCTGTGACTTTAACTTTAACCTTTAGCGCTGATACTAACCCGGACATAGCTCAGGTTCAGGTGCAAAATAAACTGGCCTTAGCTACTCCGCTGTTACCGCAGGAAGTACAACGTCAGGGCGTCTCTGTAGCTAAATCTGCCCGTAACTTCCTGTTAGTGGCAGGTTTTGTCTCTGAAGACGGCAGCATGAGCAACATCGACATAGGCGACTATGTCGCATCTAATGTGCAGGACATTATTTCTCGTGTGGACGGTGTAGGCGAAGTGCAGCTGTTTGGTTCCCAGTACGCCATGCGAATTTGGTTAGACCCGGCCAAACTGCAAAACTATGAACTGACTACAGCAGATATCAGCGCTGCTATCAGTGCACAAAATGCCCAGGTCTCTGCCGGCCAATTAGGGGGTATGCCTGCGATTGAAGGCCAGCAACTGAATGCTACCGTTACAGCACAAAGCCGCCTGCAAACTCCGGAGCAGTTCCGTGCAATTCTGGTGAAAACCAACAGCGACGGCTCCGTTGTGCGTTTAGCTGACGTGGCTAAAGTAGAGTTAGGTGGTGAAAACTATGGTGTTGTAGCCCGTTTTAACGGCAAACCTGCATCAGGTATAGGCGTTAAACTGGCCAGCGGCGCCAATGCGTTGGACACTGCAGCTGGTGTGAAAAAAGCCTTGGCTGATTTAGAACCATTTTTCCCGACTGGTTTAAAGTCTGTAGTGCCTTACGACACCACACCTTTTGTGTCTTTGTCGATTGAAAAAGTAGTACATACCTTAATTGAGGCTGTTGTGCTGGTGTTTGTGGTGATGTATCTGTTCCTGCAGAATTTCCGCGCTACTTTAATCCCAACCATAGCTGTGCCTGTGGTTTTACTGGGTACTTTCGCTATTTTATCGGCCTTTGGTTACTCCATTAATACCCTGACTATGTTTGCTATGGTACTGGCCATAGGTCTGTTGGTGGATGACGCCATTGTTGTGGTCGAAAACGTCGAACGGGTGATGACCGAAGAAGGTTTGTCAGCCCTGGATGCGACCCGTAAGTCGATGGATGAAATTAAAGGTGCTTTAGTAGGTATCGCCATGGTGCTGTCTGCAGTGTTTGTACCTATGGCATTCTTCGGTGGCTCTACCGGTGTAATTTACCGTCAGTTTTCTATCACACTGGTGTCTGCTATGGGCCTGTCTGTATTGGTAGCTTTAATTTTGACTCCAGCTTTGTGTGCCACTTTATTAAAACCAAGCCATGTACATGATGACAGCTCTGTTTTAGGTAAATTCTTCTCTGGCTTTAACCGTGGTTTTGATAAAACCAACAAAGGTACACAAAACTTTGTCAGTCGTATGATTAAACAAAGTAAAAGATACCTGTTAGGTTATGCGCTGATTGTTGGCGGTATGGTGTTTATTTTCAGCCAGTTGCCTTCGGCATTTTTACCGGATGAAGATCAGGGCATTATGTTTAACCAGGTGGTCTTGCCCGCAGGTTCAACCACAGAACAAACCCTGAAAGTCGTAGAGAAAATGGAAAACCATTTCCTGAACGATCAAAGCGAAGCTGTGAAGTCTATTTTCACAGTGACAGGTTTTAGTTTCGCCGGTTCAGGTCAAAACGCTGCCTTAGGTTTCGTTAATTTAAAGCACTGGGACGAGCGTCAGCGCGAAGACTTATCTGTAGGTGCTGTGGCTGGCAAAGCCATGGGCTATTTCTCCACCATCAAAGAAGCTTTTGTATTTGCTTTCCCGCCGCCAGCAGTGGTAGAGCTTGGCACAGCCAACGGCTTTAACCTGCACTTGCAGGACAGAGCTGGCTTAGGTCATGACCAGTTATTGGCTGCACGTAACCAGTTGTTAGGTCTGGCAGGCCAGAGCCCGGTATTAGCTGGTGTGCGTCCTAATGGTCAGGAAGATATGCCAGAACTGAAACTGGACATAGACCTGGCTAAAGCCGAAGCATTAAATGTCAGTCAGGCCGATATCAACAGTACGCTGGCCACAGCCTGGGGTAGCAGTTACGTCAATGACTTTATTGACCGTGGCCGGGTGAAAAAAGTCTTCCTGCAAGGCGCTCCAGACAGTCGTATGGTGCCGGAAGATTTAACCAAATGGTATGTGCGTAACAGCCAAGGTGACATGGTGCCATTCTCCGCCTTTGCCAGCTCTCACTGGACTTATGGTTCTCCTCGTCTGGAACGTTATAACGGCTTCTCGTCTATGGAAATTCAGGGCGCAGCTGCTCCTGGTTACAGTACAGGTCAGGCCATGGATGAAATGGAAAAACTGGCTAAACAGTTACCGCCGGGTTTTGCTTATGAGTGGACAGGCATCTCTTATGAGGAACGTTTAAGCGGTGGTCAGGCTCCTCTGCTATACGCTTTATCCTTGCTGGTGGTATTCCTCTGTTTAGCTGCCTTGTATGAAAGTTGGTCTGTGCCTGCTGCTGTGATGATGATAGTGCCATTAGGTGTCTTTGGTGCTGCATTGGCTGCTCTTATTGCCAACTTGTCGAACGATATCTATCTGCAGGTGGGCTTATTAACCACCATAGGTTTAGCCTCGAAAAACGCTATCCTGATTGTGGAATTTGCCATCCACCGTATGGAACAAGGTTTAGGTTTAGTCGAAGCCGCCATTGAAGCTGTGCGTTTACGTCTGCGCCCAATCTTAATGACGTCTATGGCCTTTATTTGTGGTGTCTTGCCGCTGGCTATTGCCTCAAGCGCAGGTTCAGGTGCTCAGAATGCTCTGGGTATTTCAGTGATAGGCGGCACTTTAGCTTCGTCTATTCTGGCCGTGATTTTTGTGCCGATGTTTTTTGTGCTGGTTCGCCGTGTCTTCCCGGTTAAACACCCAGCAGCGCAGGAGAACGCAGAATGAAATTAAAAACCTTAAGTGTAAGCGCTCTGGCCATGCTGGTATTAAGCGCTTGCCAGTTGGCACCAGAACAGCAGGCTATTGAGTTGCCAGTGCCAAATGCTTATGCCTCAGCAGCACAAGGCTCAGGCACCGCAGCAGCAGAGCTGCATTGGCAGCAGTTTTTCAATAATCCGAAACTGCAACAGCTGATCGAGCTTAGTCTTGCCAACAACAAAGACTTACAAATCGCTGCACTGAATGTGCAGCGGGTCAGAGCTTTGTATCAGATTGAAGACTCGGCCTTGTATCCTTCTCTGGACTTAAACGCATCCGGCACACGCCAGCGTCTGCCGGCTGATTTAACAGGTACAGGCAACGCGCAAATCAATCAGCAATACAGTGCGACTGTAGGTATTACCTCCTACGAGCTGGATTTCTGGGGCAAAGTGCGGAATCAGTCAGAACAAGCTTTGCAGCAGCTCTATTCAACAGAGCAGGCGCAATTAAGCAGCCAAATCAGTCTGGTAGCCGAGCTTGCCAATGCCTGGCTGACCTATGCCGCCGATCAGCAGTTGCTGGAACTGGCAGCCCATACCTTGCATAGCCAGCAGAAAACCCTGGAACTGACAGAGCAAAGCTACAACTTAGGCGCCACTTCAGCTTTAACACTGCAGCAGGTGAAAAGTACAGTTGCAACCGCCAAAGTAGATATAGCGCGGTATCAGCGTTTAGTCGCCCGCGATAAAAACGCGCTGGACTTACTTACAGGAACTCAAGTGTCCACAGACTTGTTGCCGGATCAGCCACTGAGCAAATTGCTACAATTGCCGGAATTACCAGCCGGCCTCCCATCAGATTTGTTGCAACAACGGCCTGATTTAAAAGCAGCAGAACATGACTTACTGGCAGCAAACGCTAATATTGGCATAGCCAAAGCGGCCTTTTTCCCCAGCATCAGCTTAACGGCTAATGCGGGTTCTGCTTCAGCTGAGCTGGATAATCTGTTTAAAGGCGGTTCAGGCAATTGGAGTTTTATTCCGTCCATCAACCTGCCGATCTTTAACATGGGCCGTACTCAGGCCAATTTAGAAGTGGCCGAAGCACAGCAGCAAGTAGCATTAGCAACCTATCAGCAAAAAATCCAGCAGGCTTTTCGTGAAGTGTCTGACAGTTTAGCCGATCGTGAAGGTTATGCGGCTCAGCTGCAGGCACAGCAAGATTTGGCCAACAGCAACCAGCAAAGCTTTCTATTATCCGAAGCCCGCTTTAAACAAGGGGCTGACAGTTATCTGCAGGTACTGGACGCGCAGCGGTCCTGGTACAGCGCACAACAACAATTAATCAGTGGCCAGCAAGCTTTACTTGCCAGTCAGATTAGTTTGTATAAAGTGCTCGGCGGTGGCTGGCAGCAAAGTAATACGTCAGCCGAATAAATGCGTGCTCACCGGGCTTTTGGGCCCGGTGTCGGAGTTCCCTATGACAGAAAAAATCACAAAAAGACATACAGATCCTGCGCTGGCAGCGGCGCGGAGAAATCAGGTACTGACAGCGGCAGCGGAGTGTTTTCGCCGCAAGGGGTACCATGGTGCTGGTATGGCGGAGATCTCAAAAACCGCAGGGATGAGCGCAGGTCACATTTACAACTATTTCGACAGCAAAGAAGCCATTATCGAAGCTATTATTCAGCGTGATATGGAAGAGATGTTTTCTATATTCCAGCAGTTCGAAGACGATCCTGGTGATCTGCTGACCATTATGCTCGATGGTGCAGATCATGGTGTTGAACGGCATATAGATAAAGAAAAAAATGCACTAGAGTTGGAGATGCTGGCAGAAGCAGCCCGTAATCAAAAAGTGGCGTTTTTGATGCAACAATCCGATACCCATGCCAGAGCCAGGATGCGCCGCTTGTTAACTGGTGAACGCAGTCTGGTCAAAGATGCAACAGACAAAGAACTGGATGCCCGTATTAACGTGATTTTTGCCATGATAGGTGGCTTGTCGATACGCCGTACTTTGTATCCTGAACTACAAAAAGATACGATCTTACTGGCGTTGCGCCCTGCGCTACGGACTTTATTGTCACCTTTTGAATAACAGTTTTACTAGGGCAGTCTGGTACTGCCTTAGGCTGTTTTGCCCTGATCCTGATTCATAGTAGCCATAGCACTGGCCCAAAACCGGATAGAGCGGGTATCGTTGCGCTGCACCGCACTTTGTAATGCTTCTTTGGCTTTGGCCATAAAATCGACTGCAGTAGTATCTGCAGCGCTTTGCTCAGCAGAACTTTCAGTTTTCCCTGAATACAGCAAAACCCGAAATGCCTGTTCCTGATCAGCCGGAATTTTTCCGCTTTCCAGGCCCTTGGTCAGCCAGTCGGATAATTGCTTGCGGCTCATCTGATCAAAGGTCAGGGTCTTACCATCCCCTACTTGCCCCTTGTCCACAGTCTGATCAGTTGGAGCAGCGACAGATTGTTGCTCCCTTTTCGCGACAGCTGCATACAGAGCAGAATATTGACCAGAGCGGATTTGACTTAAGGTTTCAAAAAGATTGCTGTTGTCCAGTTTCATAAAAATGTCCTTACCTAGCTCAGGCTGACCAAGCAAAATACAAGCCAGTATGAGAGACATTCTTTTGACAACCGAGCTTCAACGCCAGCTACCAAGTTCACAAAGCGACAGATACAATGCGGCATAATTTTGCATACTCAGAGGGAAAAATGAAACAACAGATGCAACATAAGGTGCAACAACTGGTGGAGAAAAACTGGTTTAGTCACAGTATCTTAGTGCTGATATTAATTAACGCGGTTTTACTTGGCCTGGAAACTTCAGCTGCACTGATGCAAAACTTTGGTACCGTGATCCTAGTTGCAGACAAGATCCTGTTGTCGGTTTTTGTGCTGGAACTACTGCTACGGATTTTCGCCTATCGCTTGCGCTTTTTTAAAGATCCCTGGAGTTTGTTTGATTTTGCTGTAGTCGCTATAGCCCTGATGCCAGCCACAGGACAATTTTCGGTGCTGCGGGCTTTACGGGTACTGCGGGTATTGCGTTTATTATCTATTGTGCCTTCGATGCGCCGCGTGGTCTCGGCCTTGCTGGGGTCTTTACCTGGTTTGGGCTCTATAGCTATGGTTTTAGTGCTGATTTATTACGTCTTCGCTGTCATCGCCACTAAGCTATTTGGTAGTGCCTTCCCTGAATGGTTTGGCTCTCTTGGTGCATCTTTTTATACTCTGTTTCAGGTGATGACATTAGAAAGCTGGTCCATGGGGATTTCTCGCCCTGTGATGGAACAGTATCCTTATGCCTGGGCCTTTTTTGTGCCTTTTATCCTGATCGCTACTTTTACCATGCTGAACCTTTTTATCGCCATTATCGTTAACACCATGCAAACTTTTACCGAGCAGGAGCATGCGGCAGAGCGGGCTGAAGATAAAAAAGCAGAGCAGGCAGAACAACAGCTTATGCACCAGCAACTCAAAGAGATCCAGCAGGAATTACAGGCCTTGCGATCAGAACTAAAACAACGCAACCACTAAGCATCGTCACGGGCTGCACATTGAGGTTGCGGCCTATTTCAGCTGAGGCTATTGTGAAGTTGCCTATCTATACAATGGAGTGCCCGGATGTTGTTTGCTGTTTCTCTGATGACCCGAACTAAAAGGCCAGACTTATGACAGCTCTGGCATTTTTAGCTCTGTTTGCTGTGCTGCTTGGTGCAGCCTGTGGCATCACCGCCTTAGTACAGTTACAAAAAGTAAAATCAGAACTGGCTGAGCTGAAAAAACAACTAAAAAGCTCAGCTCCTGCCTCTGTTAAAGCCGTGCCAGTTATGGCAGAACAGCGCACTTCGGAGCTGAATCCACTCAACCCATTAGCCGTTCTACCTCAACCCCAACCTACTTATTCAGCAGGCACAGAGACTAAAGCTGCCCCTGTCGATTTATTTTCTGCTCTATCTGGCTGGATAGAACAACAGCTGATTAAAAGAGGCATGGTCTGGGTAGGCGCTTTGGCATTGGCTTTGGGAGGCATCTTTTTAGTCAAACATTCACTGGACGCTGGTTGGTTATCTCCGGCCTTACGCAGCGCGTCCGGAGCAATCTTTGGTCTGGCTTTGATTATCGGTAGTGAATGGCTGCATAGACGTAGTCAGGGCCATGCACTGAACAACTATGCACCAGCGGCATTGTCCAGTGGTGGTTTTATCAGCCTTTATGCAGCTGTGCTGGTAGCGCTGGATTGGTATCAACTGATTAGCCCTGCTGTTGCTTTTCCACTCCTTGCCATTGTTGCGTTGTCTGCGTCCTGGATGTCCTTGCGACAAGGCCCATTATTAGCACTGATTGGCATTGTGGGTGCTTATGCAGTGCCAGTGCTGGTGTCCACGGACTCAGGCAATGTGCCAGCCTTATTGGCTTATATTTCACTGGTCACCGCATCTTCAGTACTGGTCGAACAAAAAGTGAAACGCCCCTGGCTATGGTGGCTGCCCATGTCTGCCCATCTGTTATGGCTTTTTGCCGCGATTTGGCTAGCTAGTTCACATCAGTTGTGGGCGTTTTGGCTGGTACTTTGTGGCAGTTTTGCGATGCTGGTCTGGTTACCCCGTATTGGTGTTAAAGCCCAACATATGCAGTTTACCCATCAGCCCATGCGCAGTTGGTGGCCATTGAACCGGACGCTGATATTGAGCCTGGCGCTTTTGGTGGTGGCATGCTGTTCATTGTTCGACACTGCAGATATCGTCAGTTTCACAGGCCTGGTTGTGCTTATCCTACTGATGCTGTGCTGCGCAGCTACAGACAGTAAGTCAGAACTACTGATCTGGCTGAGCTTTCTGCCGGCCCTTTGCTGGCTGATACTAGAACCTTTGGGATTATCCGCAGACCCTTATGCCACCAGCAGTGCCAGCCTAAAACAACATCTGCTGTTATTGGCTGTATTTGCAGTGCCATTTTGCTCTGTAGCACTGAAGTGGCCACAGCGTTTGCAATGGAGCAGTGCATTGGCCCTATTGCCTGTGCTGATACTGGGAGTGAGTCATGCCCAGGCCAGCCTTGAAATACAGCAACAGTTGCAACTGTTCTGGACTTTTTTAGCGCTGCTTCTGGTTGCGGCTCAAAGTGCGATGGCGCTGAAAACCAGCCACAAAGCTGCTGCCTTTATTCAGATGGCAGGAGCTAACTTTGCACTGACTTTATGTTTTACCTTGTGGCTTTCCGATGCAGCTTTAACTTTAGCTATCGCCGTTCAACTGGTGCTGCTGACGCTGCTAGGTATCCGATTAAACATGCCTGTGCCGCACTGGCTCATCAAACTGATAGTGGCTGCCGTACTGGTACGTTTAACAACGGCCCCTCTGATTGGACACTATGAAACCGAGCTGTTATTGGGGGTGCACTGGTCTTTTGTGGTTTACCCTGTGGCTCTGCTCTGTTTTGCACTGAGCTGGTACTTGTGGTTTAGCACCACACTTCGAAGCTATCTGGAGGGAGCGTTACTGCATTTGGTGGCTGTATTTATCACAGTGCAAACCCAGTACTGGCTCAATAACGGTGTCGTTGATTTTACTGATATGAACTTTAACACCCTGACTATTCAGGCCTTTAACTGGCTACTGATGGCATGGATTTATCAGTGGCGCAGCGGTAAAGCAGGCAGCACAGCACCACTTTACCGGGCGGCAGCCGCTGTTTTAGTGATACTGGTCGGTCTGGCGCATTTAGAACTTAGCCTTGAAGAAAACCCGTTCTGGCATACTCAGTCTTTAGGTTCTGTGCCTGTGCTAAATCTGTTGCTGCTGTTATGGGGTTTACCTGCCGTTATTTTTTGGGGGTTTAGCCGCTTGCCATTAAAGCTTCGCTTAAAAAAAGCAGCCCTTTATCTGGCTTTAGGCAGTGGCACTTTGTACCTGACTGGCGCTATCCGACATTTTTGGCAACAAGGGCAACTACTGCTGAGCTTGCCGACGTCAGTGGCGGAGCAATACAGCTATTCGTTGGTGTTTTTAACCATCGCCATCACTACAGTGTTGCTCTCACAATGGCAAAACAAAAGTGGACCGCGTAAAGCAGGGTTTGTATTGTTAAGTGTTGTGGTGCTGAAAGTTTTTGTGGTGGATTTAAACGACTTAACCGGGGTCCTTAGAGCCTTATCTTTTATTGGTTTAGGTTTAAGCCTGGTCATGCTTGGCTGGTTGTTTCAGCGTTTACAAAAATCAGACGTCGATACTGTATCTTCATAGCGGTAAACCTAAGCAGAGCCTGAGCAAACAAAAAAGTTGTGCTCAGGCTCTGCAGATTATTCTGAGACCACGCAAGGGCTATCGGTTAATTTAGGGTGACAACGCCATAGGCTTTGATCCGGAAATTGCACCGCTTTGCCATCAGGTGTTTGTTGTGGCGCTTGTGGATAAAAGTCGGTGGAAACAATCTGAGCAGCACTTCGCAAAGCCGTATCCCGTCTTGCAATAGAATAGGCTGTTGGATGAAATTCATCACTGCGGATGCGCACTATATAGCCCTGTTGCACCAGCTTTTCTATGGCATCACACTGTTGCTCTGGCTGATTTTGCAGCAGCATAGCGGCCTCTGGACTGTCTGGCGCCCGATTTACTGTGAATTGCAGCCCCAGCTGCGTACCATACACTGACTACCGCCATAACTTGAACAGTACTGCAACGCCTGAGATTGAGCATCGCCACCATCACTGCTGGTCGCCCAACCATAAATGGTGCTGCCTGCAGTTTGGTCAGCAGCATAAGCCGCACAACCAGATTCAAATACCTGCACTACACTGCAGTTTCCACCACATTCTGCTAAAGCTCTCTCTGAAGCTTCTGAAATTGAAGCATAGTCATAGGCAAAACCATATTGATCGCCCTGATTTTCATCAATAGCTAAAGCACCGGCGGCCTGAGCCAAAGAGCTAAACATCATCACTACAAAAACAAACAGCATATTTTTATACATAACCAGATTTCCCCTTAATAGTTATACCTAGTAACCACAAAGCCCAATAACAGACACAGCTTATTGATTTACAGCGAATTTAATCTGCCTGTTGCGTCCTGAACACTGTAGTTGCTTACGACAGATCTCACCACTAAAGCCGTTATATTTCTAACAGCGCCTCTTGCTCCAAAAAGCAGCCCTTTTGCTGCAACGCATCCAACAAACCATAAAAATGATGTTTTTCTGCTAACTCCAGGGCTTTTTCCAACTGATTAGGGTGCTTGGGTTTGTTGTTAAACAACGCCTGCCATGGGCTGAAATCTGCTGGTGTAACAAATTTTAGTTTGTCGCCTAAGCGCTGCTTTAACAAATCAAACAGCTCTAACGCTGCAGCATCAAAATCAAAGGCGCAATAAATTTGCTGGTACTGCTGGTAAAACGGCATCAGCAAGGCTGAACTGGCTTTACTGCCAGAGGCAAACCCAATGTCGGTAGTGTGCAAAGAAAAATCCAGCGCCAGCATCTGACCACAGACAGGCAAGAGATCCGCATAACGGAAAAAACATTCTTCGTTTTCAATCAGTAACAAGGTAGGTTTCGCTTGATAACTCTGGAATTTATTGGTGCCGTCCAACACCACCACTTCAGGTTGTCGATTCAGACATGACTGGTGATACACCAGTTGGTAACCAAAAGAGGTATTGACCTGATGCGAGTCACCAATCTGAGCCGCCTCTTTGCGTGATGCCGGCTTAAGCGCTTGCTGCTCAAGCTGACTAAACAAAGCTTCAGATAAGATATTAACCTGCCAACGACCCGAGCCTAACTGCCGCACCTTAAACATCTCGGACTTTTTCTGATAAAACAGCGGTGGCAACAACTCCAGCATACGGCCGTAATGCACAGGCTTACCCTGACGGATTTGCTGCAGGTATTTTTTTAACATCTACTGCTCCAGACCAAACGGCTCCTGCACAGTCAACCGCAAAGCGACTCAATTGGCAAGTGTCGCGAAAGCTTTATCAACTTGTCATAAATTTGCCACGGACCAGCCGGATAATAAGCCCCAGTTAAGCGCGAACCCTGTCTATATCCGTCTTAATTGAAGCTGCAGCTGTGTTGCCTGCGCTCTAAAGCCTCAATCACATAGTTTTACTATGCTCATGGGGACTTTATAGCTTGTCGCCTTGCCGCAATTCCAATTAATTAGGATAGAACTGTTGCTTTAACTCTCTGGATTGTCCTGGATTTTTGTGAGGGAAACCCTTGTGGTTCTCCCTCTTTTTTTACTGTTCATCCAGAACCTGATTGACTGCGTATTAGTAATTAATTTGCTTAAAGAAATACTGTTATGTCCCTTATCCAGATTTTAGGTTACGCTGGCTTACTGCCCTTTATCGGCCTGACCTGCCTGCAGCTCTGGCAACAGCTTGCAACTTTTCCTGCTTCCTTTATCGCGTTTCAAAGCTACAGTCAGATTATTCTGGCCTTTATGGCAGGGGTCCTATGGCCTGTGCTTTATCGACACTCTGGAAAGCTTTTTCCGCTCTGGGTGGTCAGTTTTGCCTTAGCAGGCTGGTTTAGCAGTCTGCTGTTACCTAAGCAGCAACTGCTTGTGCTGGCAGCAGCTTTTGCCGCATTGCGGCTGTTTGAATACACACAGCAAAGCCAACTCAATTATTCACCAGCCTATAACAGATTAAGAAATCATCTGACCACTGTAGTGGTTATTTGTCACCTGGTGTACTGGATGTCTCTTTAACGAATTAACCTGAAGTCCTCATCCAGCCAACCTGTGACTCCACCTATCATTTTCTTCACAGGTCTTTGCAGTTGCGCCAGTTTTAGCGCCGCTTTATCAGCACCATTACAATGAGGTCCGGCACAGTACACAACAAATAAAGTGTCCGCCGGGTATCCGGCCACAGTGTCTGCTGAAATTCGGCTGTGAGGAAAACATACAGCTTCCGGCAGATGGCCCTGGGCATAAGCAGTTTCTCCCCGCACATCCAACAGTACAAAATCCTGTCTTTTATTGCTGATAGCATGCTGTACATCCCAGCAGTCCGTTTCAAATTGTAATAAAGCGCTAAAGTGAGCAATGGCTTGGGCTGATCCCGCTGCTGCAGGTCTGGATACCATAGATGACATAAGGGCCGCTCCTAACTAGATGGTTGTTCAAAGCAAATCAGGTTCAGCAGCACTGTACTTTGCTTACACAACTCACACCATTGGCTTAAAAGACACAATAGATTAGTATTAAGCCAAATCTGAGTATCAAAGCAAACCGGCGCACAGGCATGCATAAAGTTGCGATTTTATTAGGCCCTTCAGTAGCAACCTTTGAGCTCGGTTGTGCTTCTGAATTATTTGCTTTAAACCGGCCTGAATACCCTAACTGGTATCAGACCGATATAGTCAGCTTTGCTCCCGGGCCTTTAATGGCCACTGGTGGTCTGCAATTATTAGTGCCGCAGATTGAGGATTTAAGCCCTTACGATACGATTCTGATCCCAAACTGGTCTGTCTCAGTGCCACAGCCAACCGACACATTACGCCAACAATTGCTGGCCGCTTATCAGCGCGGAGTCCGGTTGATTTCTTTCTGTTCTGGCGCTTTTTTATTAGCGGAACTTGGTCTGCTAAAAGATAAAGCAGCAACAACGCACTGGCGTTATGCCGATGAGTTTCAGCGCCGTTATCCAGATAGTCGCTATCAACAAAATGTCCTTTATTGTTTTGATGGTCAGATTGGCTGCTCTGCTGGCAGTGCCGCAGCTTTGGATTTAGGACTGGCCGTGATACGGCGGGACTTTGGGTTTGAAATCGCCAATCAAGTGGCCAAAAGAGCCGTGATTTCAGCGCACCGTCAGGGTGGCCAGGCTCAATTTGTCGCTCAGCCGCTGCAGAAAAAAACCAATTTACTCAGCGCAACCATGGACTGGGCTTTATTGCATCTACATCAGCCTTTAGCTGTGGAACAACTCGCAAATAAGGCGGGTATGTCCAGGCGTAGCTTTGACCGGCATTTTAAAGCCAGTACAGGTCTAAGCCCTCTGCAATGGCTGTTACAACAACGTTTGCAACTGGTACAACACTATCTGGAGCAAGGCCTGCATTCGATAGAGCAGATCACAGATCTGACAGGTTTTGGTTCGACTCTGAATCTGCGCCAGCAATTTCAGAAACAATTAGGAATAAGTCCACGCCAGTATCAACGTCAGTTCAGCTGCAGTCAGCCAGCGCAGCGAACAATGGTGTAAAGTGGCAAAGTAGATGTAAAAAAATGTCAAAAGCGGCCAGCTTTTGCCGCAGCCCAGCTACTGCCCCGCTATTTTGCTGAAGATCCAGTGCTCTCGCTTTGGCATCAAATTTGCTGTTGTTCAAGCAAAAGGCCAGTACTATGGCCACAACCTAAAGCTCTGGAGATAAATATGTTCAGTATTTCAGGTCTGGCTCCGGCACTGGGACCGGAAGTTCAACTGGTTCAATCACCGTCTTTTGGCAAAGATAAAGTATTTATTGACGATCCTTATGCCGACAAAGTTAGTTTATCCAGCGGCTTACAAGAGCCGGCTTTGACCTATCAGCATTTAGCTAAACACAATACGGCTTCAACTGAATCGGGCATACAAAACCAGGATAAAAACGAATCACTGCAACAACCCGATAGGTTAGCAACGCTGATGCAGCAAGTGTTGGACGGTAAACTGGGTATAGACAGGAAAAAGCTGGAAGAAATAGAAGAGAAAATTGAAGCCCTTACCAACAAAAAGGGCGAGCTGAGCGATGCGGAGAAATCGCAATTAGAAATGCTGCAAAAACAAAAAGAACAGCTGATTAAAGAAGCCGCTAAAAAACTGGTAGAAGAAAGCTAGTTCAGCGACTGATTATGCTGCCGGGTTTGTTTCTGTAATTCTGCAACCCGGCCGGAATCCTGCCATTGCTGTAAAAGTCGACTCACCTGCTGCTGCAGCTTGGCATCGGTAAAGCCAATATGGTGCTGAGCAGTTGGAAACAAATCAAATGTACGGACCTGATGGGGCTTTAATCCTTTGTCAGCCCAGCGCCTGTAAAAAGTGATCTTATCCAGCACCAGCAATTCTATTCGCCGCTGCTGCAGCATCTCAATCGCCTGATCATGATCGACCACCTCGCGGAACGAAGCTGCCATTTTCATTGCCTGCGTAAATTCAGTACCCAGAATTTTGCTGGCATTCTGAAAACTGGCGACAGAATAACGGCTCATATCCTGTATGCTGTGCAATTGATCCGGAAAGTCTGACAAGGCAAAAACCAGATTATGAAATTCAAGATAAGGCTGGCTATAAAATAAGCCGGCAACAGGTTCCCCACCTTGTCTTGCCGCCATATCCAACTGCTTATTTTGTAACATGCGGGTCAACCTGGCGTGAGGCGCAGCGATAAACTCTGCCTTGTACCCGAGTTCTGTCAGCAATTGACGGAATAACTCCGTTTCAAACTGAATGGTTTTACCTTGTTTTTCTGGTGCTGAATTCTGACTCAACCCCACCAGCAAAGGTGCTTCGCCCTCTGATGCTACAGAAGTAAAACTACAACACAGGAGCAGCAGTAAACCAGGTAAAGTGTGCATAAGAGCGCCTGAAGTTAAAAATTCTGCCCAAGGGATAAATAATACCTGTAGGCAGTGCCATTGATATCGTCTTCAGCTCTGCCATATCCCATATACACAGGACCGAAAGGACTATCCCAGCCAGCAAACAGACTGCTGGCCCATATCCAGTCTGTTTCGTTGGCAAGACTATCCAGTTGGATCATATTGCCCTTAACCTGACCTTTTTCCAGAGACATTCCCAGATAAAATGGTGAATTAAAAACACTGAATCTGTTTTCACTCATTTTGTATAAATACACCAGACTGCCAAATTTTACTTCACTGCCAAATAAATAATTTTTTGGATAACCAGACAGATTTAATAAGCCTCCCAATGAAAACTGCTCAACAGCAACCTCTGGATCGCCTGGCGTGTAATCTTCAAAACGCCAGCGGGTACGCAGAATATGGCGTTCAAAAAAGCTGCGGGCAGCCTGCACTTCAATCGAGTGACTGCGGCTACGATAAGTTCGGCCAAAGGCTGTGTCATCCAACCATTGCCAGTTTGCACTGACACGAAAGCCACGACTGGCAAATACCGGGTTATCCATTCTGTCCCAGACAAAATCCAGTAACGGACCTTCACGATCATAACCCAGTCTGGTCAATCCCAAATCCTCCACTCCAGCACCCGGAATACGGAAATAGCCGTCTCTGTTCGTCCAGCCGGAGCTTAGTCTTGCATGATCCGATAGGTTCCAGCCTGCCTTAGCTGTCAGTGCTGTTTCTCTGTTGGATAAATCTCCTAAAGATAACCCTTGCGTATCCTCCAGCGACAAAATAGTGTTTTCCCGCTGGACTTGGGCACTAATAAAAGTGGCAGGTGAAAACACAGGCCAATACAACTCTGAACTAATAAATTTATCAGTGCCCAGTGCCAGTTCATTGTGCAGTTCGGCGCCGAGATCGGTGATATTGGTGTACGTATAAGAACCTGCCAGCTGGTAGTATCTATTGTTCCGGAAGTCATCCTCCATGACGAAACGAAAATTCAGATAACCAGGCCCCCAGCTTTTCTCTACGGCCCGCACCTTTAGCAGAGTGTCTTTTCCCTGTTCACTTTTTTCTAGTTGCAAGGATGCTCTCTCCAGCGTATCCACTCCGTAGACCTGGCGCAGGCCTTCTTTGAGTTTTTTGCTGTCATAAATTTTGTTTTCTTTTAACGCAAGCCGTTGTAGCAGCACCTGATCAGACAATAAACTTTGGTTATCCAATTCTATGCTATCCACCTCGATACTTTGCTCTTGTTGTGCTCTGTGCGCCGCCAGCCACTGTGAATAGTGCTCGGGGTAAGCAAAGCTGGCGAGGGCTTTACTTTGTTGCAAAGCGCTGACTTTGCCCGCCTCAATAGATTGAGGTAACAGCTCAAAATCCAGAGTCCCTATCTGCGCAACGTCCGGAACCAGTAACAAGTCCTGCGTCCCCAATAGAGCAATCTGCTGATCCACCACCTGACGCACTAAAAAATTAGTCAGCTGATCCGTGACCGCAAAGGCAGAATCTAATTGGTCTTTATTGAGCAGCGGCGCGTCGATTGCTACTGCGATCACTCTGTCAGCGCCTAACTCTTTCGCAATACTGACAGGTAAGTTATTGGCAACTCCGCCATCAACAAGAACACGACCATTCATCTCCATAGGTCTGACAACACCCGGGATAGACATTGAGGCCTGCACGGCTTGTAATAAGCTGCCCTGACTCATCACTACCGTTTCTCTGTTGGTCAGATCGGCCGCGACAGCGCGAAAAGGAATGGGTAACTGATCAAAATGGCTGTGATTTAATACGGGTCCATAGGCTTCTAAAATTAACTCGGCCATGGCCTGACCTAACAGCACTCCTTTTGGAATTTTGATACCAGAACTATCTAAACCTAAGCCCAAACGGATAGGATAGTCATCTTGCTGCTGTTTACGCCTTACCGGCATTTCATCCCGGTGCACTTTATCGCGAAATCCTGTGCTCCATTCTAAGTGATTCAGAATATGCTGAATTTCATCCGGGCTATGGCCTGTTGCATAAAGCCCGCCGATAAAAGCACCAATGCTGGTCCCTACAATCAAGTCAATAGGGATTGACTGCTGCTCTAACTGACGGATCACCCCCAAATGAGCACCGCCCCGGGCTCCGCCACCTCCCAGTACTAAAGCAATACAAGGACGGTTTTTGACTTTGTCGCAAGGTAACTGTTGCTGATGCTCCGTTTGGGCGGCAAAAGATAGTTCACTCAATAGTATGGGCAATAACCACAGCAGCCACTTTGCCTTCATACACGGCTCCTCTTGAGCTGTTTTTCGTTATCCGTAAAACTACTAAATTGAATAATCAGGTTTTTCTTTGGTTCTGACGCTTTAGAGTTGAGTGCAAACCGAGTTATTGCTAAGGTTTTAAAACACATTTCCAGACCTTTGCTTTTCACTTATGCTTAGTTGAGCGCGCAGTGTTGCGCTACCCGGAATTTTTTTATCTACTATGACAGCATTCAAGTTGGGCTGCCACAACGAGGTCAAATGTTCGATTCATTACGCAGCAGATTGGTAGTTTCCCTTATCAGCTTATTGACTATTCTGGCTTTAGCCAGCGGCCTCGCCACGTTAAGTACCATGAAAAAAGACAGCGAGCAGCAGGCACAGCAAGTATTGAAAGTTGCAGCGAATGTGTTTCTGCAGGCTTTGGACAATAGGGCCAGCCAGCTCAGCAGTTCTGTCAGTATCTTAGCCAGTGATTTTGGCTTTAGACGGGCTGTAGCCACTGCTGAGCAGGAAACTATTTTATCTGTACTGGAAAATCATGGCAGTAGAGTCAATGCAGATTTAGTGTTGTTATTGTCACCTGCTGGAGATCTGCTCGCCAGCACCAGCCCGGACCTGAATAATGAAGATGTAAAATCCGTGTTTTTGCAAAGCAAAGGCAATCAGTCAGGCACAGTCAACGACATACTTGTATTAGCAGGCAACTCCTATCAGTTTGTTTTAGTACCAGTTAAAGCACCTCAAACTATAGCCTGGGTTGGTATGGGCTTTAGTTTAAATAAGCAGCTTGCAGAACAAATCAAAGGCATCACGGATCTGGACATCAGTTTCACCACCAATGGCGACAGAGGCAATCAGACGCTGCATTCCACTTTAGATACCGACACTCAACAAAGTTTGTTGCCATTGTTACCCAGTCTGGTTGAAACCAGGCAGCAACCTTTTAGCAGCAATGAGGATAAATTTTTATCCTTGGCGCTGGCCTTAGACAAGCAGCAACTTCTGTGGGCTGTATTGCATTATCCAAGTTCTCGCTGGCAGGAAAGTTACCAGGACATCCGCCAACAACTACTGGGAATTTTTGGTTTCAGTTTAACCTTGGCCTTGTTGCTAGCGTTTGTGATAGCCCGAAGCATCACACAACCTCTGCGTTTATTATCCAATTTCGCCAGCCAGATTGGCCAGGGCCAGACCACTGCAGATTTGCCCGAAGCCAAAGGTGAAATTGGCGTGTTAGGCAACACTTTATATAAGATGCAGCAGGACATTCGTAGTCGTGAAGCTGAATTGCTGTATCAGGCCGAACATGATTCATTGACTGGGTTAAAAAACAGAGGTGCAGCCGAACGTAGACTGGCAGAACTACTGCCGTCGGCAAATGTGGGCTTGTTACTACTGAATATCAAAAACTTTAGGCATATCAATGACGCTCTAGGTTTTGCCAATGGCGACTCTTTGCTACAACAAATGGCCCAACGTTTACACCAACTCAATCCAACTCCTGTCTTAGCGGCCCGACTAGGCGGTGATGAGTTTTTACTGCTCTACACCCACTATTTTTCTGCGGAACAGCTAGAACAATTAAAACTACAACTACACTCGGGGTACTTACTGGCCGACTCGCCATTGAGCCTGAAGGTAACCATTGGAGCTTATAACATCAGTCCCGGCAGTGTTCATGCCAATGATGCAATACGACGGCTGGATATTGCACTTAATCATGCTAAAGATCAGCCCGGCTTAGTCGCGTTTTATCAACAAGGCCAGGATGAAAGCCACCAGCGTGAGCTGACCATTTTGCGTGATTTACCTGCCGCTTTGCAGCAAAACCAGCTTTTTGTGGTATACCAACCTAAAGTCGATCTGCAACAACAGTCCTGCCATTCAGCAGAAGCGCTGATCCGCTGGGTACATCCGGAACTAGGTTTTGTACCACCGGATGAATTTATAAAATTAGCAGAACACGCCGGCAATATAGCGCTGGTGACCGAATGGATGCTCAATACCGTTATTGCACAACTAGCGCTCTGGTATCAGCAAGGAAAAAGGATCAAAGTGGCCGTGAACTTGTCCGCTCACGATCTCACCAACCCGCAACTGCCTGCAGATATAGCTGCACTGTTGCAATGCTATCACCTGCCCTCTTCAGTGCTGGCTTTAGAGGTCACTGAAGGTGCTGTGATGCAGGACCCTAAACAAGTGATCCAGATTTTAACCCAACTGCGTGACATGGGGATTGAGTTAGCCATTGATGATTTTGGTACGGGTCAGTCGTCATTAGCTTACTTAAAACAATTACCCGTACACGAAGTCAAAATTGACCGGGCTTTTATTAAAGACATCGAACACAATCAGGATGACGCCCTGATCGTCAGCGCCACCACTCAACTAGCCCATAGTTTAGGCCTCAAAGTAACGGCTGAAGGCCTGGAAAATCTGGCAGGACTGGCAAAATTACAACAGTATCAATGCGATAAAGTACAAGGTTACTTTTTTTCAAAACCTTTAACCTCAGAAGTTTTCGGCGAATGGCTTCAACAGTTTTCTGAAAAAAGCCCTGACTGGTTTGAACAAGAGAGCAATCAATGAAAATACTCCTCTGCAGTCTTTGTTTACTGATGGCCAGTGGCAGCCTGATGGCAGGCTCAAAAGTAATAGCCACAGGTGGCGCAACCACTGTTGAAGGTAATTCAGGGGGCGGCATAGTGCCTTGGGCTACGATCAACGGCTACAGCAGTAGCGATGAGTGGTCGGTAAACACCTTTGCTGGGCGGGTTGGCGTCGATGATTTTACGCTGGACAGTGTGGGGATAGGAGCCAGTTTTAATAATCAGTGGGAACTGTCCTTTGCCCGGCAAAAATTTACCTTGGATACCATAGGTGGTGAACTGCGTCAGGACATTCTGGGGATCAAGTACAAAATCGCGGGCGAACTTTTATACTCTGGTATGCCGCAAATAAGCCTCGGGGCTCAGTTTAAGAAAAACCGTGATTTTGCTTTACCTGCAGCGGTCGGAGCCGGAGATGATTCAGGTTATGAGCTGTATCTGGCTGCCAGCAAAGTATTTTTTGATGCCATAGCAGGCCGCAATCTGCTGCTCAATGCCACTGTTCGCTCCACCGATGCTCATCAAGCCGGCTTATTAGGCTTTGGTGGCGCAGGCGTTAGCCACAAACTGATGTTTGAAAGCTCAGCAGTGTTGTTGCTCAATTATAATCTGGCGCTGGGGACAGAATTTAAACAAAAACCTAATCAGCTGGGGTTTGCTGATGAACAACACTGGCGTGACGTCTTTGCCGCCTGGTTTATTAATAAAAATGCATCTGTGGTGCTCGGTTATGTTGATTTAGGTGATATTGCCGGTCTCACCGAACAAACGGGCTTTTATTTATCAGTGGAGGGCACATGGTGAAATACCTGTTGTTCGTAACGACCTTAGTATTAACTGCATGCCAACACCATCCTGAAGCCAGCTTATATCAGCGTTTAGGCGGCGAAACAGGAGTCGAAAATATTGTGGATGGTGTTTTATCTGGTATAGAACACGATTCCAGCATAGTGCATCATTTTGCTGATACCGATATCCCCAGATTTCGCCGTTTATTAATAGAACAGTTTTGTGAACTCGCTGGTGGCCCCTGTAAATATACCGGCGCATCGATGCAGGAGAGCCATACAGGATTCCAAATTACTCAAGCCCATTTTGACGCTCTGGTGAACCATCTCATCAGCGCCATGCAACAACAACAAGTGCCGATAGAAGCGCAAAACGAATTTTTGGCTATGCTGGCCCCGATGTACAAAGACGTGGTGTATCGCTAATGGCTGCAAAGGTTGTTTTTCTCGATGCAGCCACTTTGGCTGACACTGATTTAAGCCCGCTGCATCTGGCTGACGTTAGTTTAACTTTGTATCCATCTACCTCTGCTGAGCAGCTACAGCATCACGCCAGCGGCGCACAAGTGCTGATCAGCAATAAAGTTGCATTAGATGCCAAAGCCATAGCGGCGCTGCCAGAGCTGCGCTGCATTCTGGTGGCGGCAACTGGCGTCAATATGGTGGATTTAGCCGCAGCCAAGGCGGCTGGTATAGTCGTTTGCAATGCGCAGGGTTATGCCGGTACTGCAGTGCCACAGCAGGTGTTTGCCTTGTTGCTGCAACTGACCAACCATATTCAGACTTATCATCAGGCGGTACAACAAGGCGCTTGGAGTCAAAGCTCGCAATTTTGTTTGCACTTGCAGCCGATAGAAGAGCTGGCGGGTAAAACCATGGCTGTGCTGGGTTATGGTGATTTAGGTCAGGCTACTGCTCGTCTGGCTGAAGCTTTTGGCATGAGAGTTCTTGTTGCAGAACGGCCGGACGCTAAAGAGATCCGTACTGGCAGAACCTCGTTCGAAGATGCATTACGTCAGGCCGACGTCTTATCTTTGCATTGTCCTTTGACAGAAGACACGGCACAACTGATCAATACCAAAACCCTAAGCTTTATGAAACCGAAGGCGCTGCTGATCAATACCGCCAGAGGGGGACTGATTGATGAAGTGGCTTTAGCAGAAGCCTTATTAAAAGGTACTCTGGCTGGAGCTGCTTTGGATGTGCTAAGTACCGAGCCTCCGGCTGCCGATCATCCTCTGCTTCAAAGCGCCATACCCAACCTGATCATCACTCCTCATGTAGCCTGGGCTAGTCGTCAAGCCATGCAACGTCTGGTGGCACAACTGGCTGAAAACCTGCAGGCATTTCTGGCACAACAACCTATTCGTCAGGTATGAGGTTCAGCAGGCTGTGATCTTGCCCCAGCGTCAGAGTAAAATCGGCGCAGTGCGGCAGTTGTTGCCAGCTCTCACGAGTCAAACGCTCAAAATACAACATAAACTGCGTCAGTTCAGCCGGGCTTTTGCCAAGCCCTTGCTGCTGTAAAGGGAGTTCTTGCAAAGCTCGCCAACGGCATACTGCGTCCCAGTCCGGTGCATTGAGCCATAGCAGATGGTTTAATAATTGCCAGACTGATTCACTTTGCGCCGCCATATCACGTCAGGGTCTTGCTGTTGTTCCAGCATATTCAGACTGGTAAGCAAGGCTGCATCCGCTTGAGCCGCCACCCCAACACACCATCCTTCGAGGATCAGCAAACGGGCATCTGTTTTTTCAGAGTAAGCTGAAATACAGTCTCTGCCTTTGTCGTAACGGCGCCAACTCTGAGCATCGCCACGAAGAAATGCCCGAAGCTGTGAAAGCAGTAAGCCTGTCTCATGAGTCCCTGGGACCCCACGCTCAGCAAAGAGCGGGTGCCAAAGACGTGCCAGCTCCAACCGCTGTGCTGGTTCCAGATAATAATCATCCAGCGAGATCACATCAGAGCGCACCCCTTGCTCAAGCCATAGTTGTTGTAAACTGGCTGCGAGTGTACTTTTTCCACTGCCTTGCGCCCCGCTGATGCCGATAATAAATGACTGCGAGGGCTGCTCCTCGCTTAAACGCCTTAGTTGCTCATTCCAAACGCTCTGATTGGATAACTGCACTTTTAGGCTATAAAAAAGCCATTGCCGAAGCCATAAATATCCTGAATTATCAGTCACTAAGCACCTCATCGTTTTCATCTGGCTGTCTGATTTTCTTTCAGTTACACTGCGTTGTCTATTTTTGGAGAACTTCTGCATGCGCCACGCGTTAAGCATTCTTTTAGTACTGGTTACTTTTTCGGTTCATGCAGCAGATTTGTCTCAATTAATGCAGCAAGTCAAAGCCAACCCACAAGGACAACTTGACACACAATTAAAGCACCCAGCCAAAACAGCCGAAGAGCATTTTTTATTGGCTTACAGTCATTATGTCCTGAAGAATAAAGAAGCGGCATTGGAATTCAGCAATAAAGCTATGACTTTGGAACCTGACGCTGAACTGGCTGGCCGCATCTTATTGATGCAAGCTTTAAGCTATGGCGTATTTTATCGTGACACCGCGATGGCCATCGAAAAGTTAAAACTGGCAGAAGCTATTTTGCCGGAACAGGACACGACAGCGATACGTAGTTTGCGTATGGATATTCTGGAAAGTTTTGCTCAGGCTTATAATCAACAGGGAAATGTAGAACTTGCGATGAAAGCCGCGACCCAAAGCCTGACCCTGGCAACACAAGCTGCAGATAAACAGCGCCAGTTGAATTCCATGATCATGCTTGGACGCCTGCATCTACAAAACAACAACCTGAGCAAGGCCTATCAATATTTTAAATCTTCGTTGCCACTTGCCAGTGAAATGGGTGATCAGCAAGCGATAGCGTCCATTAGTATGCGCTTGGGGATGGCCTATCAAAAACTGGAACAACACGAGCTGGCGTTACAGTACTTTAACGAGGCTGCGCGGCTGTATCAGCAATTAAATAGCTTAAGTGCTCAGGTCAATGCACTGATTAATAGCGGTGACAGTCAATTAGTTTTAAAACAATTAGACAACGCCAAAACAACCTACAACAAAGCACTGAAACTGGCAGTGGAGAGTGAAGATCCTTACATGTTGATCTCTGCCTATGTCAGCTTATCTGAATTGGCATTGGAACAAGTTGACTTAGACCAATCTGAGCAGTTATTGACCAAAGCACATCAGTTGGCCAGCCAGCTTTCAGCACAATCGATTAAAGCAGAAACCGCTTTATTTCTGGCGAACGTATTTATCAAAAAACAAAACTATAGTGCAGCCAAAATAATGCTGGATGAAGCAGCTCCAGAACCGGATAAGCTGGCGGCCTTTCTAAAGCGTAAGCATCTTGCATTAAGCGCAGAACTCGCGGCGCTTGAGCAACAATGGCAACAAGCTTATCAACTGGAAAAAACAGCCAACCAAATGGAGGTGGCAGAGCTAAACGATACCAGCAAGCTGCAACTGGACAACCTGCAAAGCAGTCTTGAATTACAGCTGCAACAGGAAAAACAACAAGAGCTGCACTTCAGTCAGCAAACTCAACTGAAATACTGGTTGCGGATTAGTCTGGTTCTACTGACTATTGCCGTCCTGACACTACTACTGCTGTTGAGCAAACAGAAAAAAAATCGTTCTGGCCCACTGGTCCAAATGCCACAATGGCGCAGTTTTACCGAGTTATTGCTGCATCATCACAGAACCAAAACTCAGGGACACTTGCTGCTGGTGATGCCACAACAAACGCCTGCGCTATTGAACAAAGGTATACAACAAGTCAGTACTGATTTAGAGGGGTTCAGGCTGATATTGGATCAATCGTTATTCTGGGTTGAACAGGATCAGGAATTCTGGTTGTACTGTGCTTCAGAACAACAGGCTGTGGAATTGCAACATCAACTCGTACAAAGCTTGCCTGAAGACTATCAGGCTCACTCTGCAGTCCTGCCTCTGCATGCACTTCTTTCAGAGCGTATTTGCGAACAGGATTTAGATGCGCTGCGAGAGCTGGTGTGGTACAGCTTGTATCTGGCGGAGCAACAAGGTTTGAAAGGCGCATTACACCTGGGTTATCAGTGTCATCAGAGTCGACCTTGTGCCTGGCAGGCTGAACAACTACGTCAGGATTTATTTAACGCCATTAGTCTGGGTTTATTAGAGGTTCAGGCCAACGGCGTTTCGCTAAGCGCAAAACTACAGAGCCAACTGGCTCATATCTGAAGCTGCAACAAGGATTCTGGCAGTTCAAATGTCATCACGGTTTTGCGAAAAGGACATATAAACTTCAGTTTTACCGCCTGTAACATTAAGCCCTGTTCATTTTTATTGCCTGAGCCATAGGCTGGATCGCCCATCACCGGGTGTCCTGCTTGTGCAAAATGACGACGGATCTGATGTTTACGGCCGGTGATTAACCTTACCCTAACTACACTGCTGCGACGCTGTTCAGAATAAGACTCCAATTCAAACTCAGTGGCGCACGCCTTATCGTCTAACGGAGAATTCAGCACAGCTTTTGTAATCAGCTCAGCGGACAACTGGCCTTTCACTTCAATACGGTATTCTTTTTCTATTTTGTGCTGCTGTAACATCAGACTAAAAGCTGCGGCAGCTTGTTTAGTATGAGCAATCAACACCAAACCACTGGCTTCACGGTCCAGACGGTGCAACAAAAAGACCTGACGTTTACCTTGCCAGTACAATTCCGCAAAGCGTAATAAAGAGAGATGATCGCCCCATTCATTGCCTTGCGACAGCATACCTGCAGGTTTGAACCAGACGCTGTAGCCACGGGCTTCGTGGATAAGAACAGCGGGCTCACAACTGCGTTGCAGCAGCTGTTCGTCGTAATTCAGCTCCAGACTATCGCCAGGCAATAGATCCGCCTGAGCACGGCGCAATCTTTTATTTTGCTTGCCACGCCGCCACAACACAGCCCCTTTATTCATCGCATCTTTCAGCCGACCTTTGCTGAGCTGTGGTGCCGCTGTAACTAAAGCATCAATGGCCTGTTGTGCTGTGGTGATCTGCAGCTTTTTTGATAGTTTCAAAATAATTCTTCACTTAAAAATAAGTTCAGCCAGTATTCATGGCCATTAGCCTGTAATGATACCAAAGCTAAGGAGGCTCTGTGTATGCGTAAATTCTGGTTGGTCAGTGTATTTGTTATAACTTCTGCTATTTTACCCCTTGTTTCGATAGCCGCGCCTGCAGAAATTGCATCCACTAAAGAGTCATTTAAGTTACCTTCGGACATTGCAAAAACTGCGAAACCCAAAACAGCACTTCGTAGCAGCGGTATCCTGATCCAGAGCGTCGAAAATAACGTCTGGTTTGACACTATTGATATCTCATTTGAGTCCGATTTAAACAATAACGGCTTTTATCACAACGTATATGTCCGTTTTGACGCAGATACCAACTACAGTTCAGTACCTGTATACGCCCATTTTGCGCTCAAACGTGCCGGAGCCCCTGAAGTCATCATTCATACCAGTTCCGTATTTACTCTGTACGGTACTAGTGCAGAAGATTGGTTTTCAATAGAAAGCGAACTGCTGCATAGCTTACCCCCCGCTTACTATGACTTGGTGATCCGGATTTATGACGCCGATTACAACGACTTACTGGCCGAAATTTCCGGCTTTGACGAACCAGCATTAGCGGAACTGCCATTGGAAGATTTGTCATACGACGAACCACAGGTTGTGATAGTGGAAGAGGATAGCGGTAGTTTTAGTTGGTTTGGTCTGCTGGGATTGGCAGGGATAGCCTGGTACAGACGCAAAGTGAATATTTCTTAACTAAAAAAGCCCCGCTCTGCTGCGGGGCTTTTTATTGCATTTATAAATTAGCCTCAGCAAAAGACGCTAATCTGCTACGTACTACTCCATTGAGATTGATGGTGGTACTGCCTTCAAAGTTTTTAAAACGCTCTACGATGTAAGTCAAACCTGAAGTAACAGCGGTCAGATAGTTACTGTCAATTTGCGACAGGTTGCCTGAACAGATCAGCTTGGTGCCTTCACCACAACGGGTGATGATGGTTTTCAGCTGAGCTGCACTTAAGTTCTGACATTCATCCAGCAGCACTATTGCATTCTGAATGCTGCGGCCGCGCATAAAATTGACTGACTTAAACTGGATATTGGCTTTATCCATAATATATTGCACGCTGGCATGCGGATGTTCGTCGGTTTTATGTAACACTTCCAGCGAGTCGGTAATGGCCGCCAGCCATGGCGCCATTTTCTCTTCTTCTGTGCCAGGTAAAAAGCCGATAGACTCAGCAATTTCCGGCGTGTTGCGGGTGACTATTACTTTGTCGTACATGCCCTTTTCAATCACCAGCTCCAGCGCCGCGGCCAACGCAATCAGAGTTTTACCGCAACCGGCGGGGCCAGTCAGGATCACTAAATCCATATCCGGGTCAAGCAAGGCGTTTAACGCCATTGCCTGATAAATATTTTTCGGGTGGATACCCCAGGCGTGTTTGTGCATCAGGCGCTCAAAACCTAAATCAAGAATTTTGATTTCCTGTTCATTGATTTCCAGCACCCGGCCAGCAAAAGTTTCAGCTTCGTCAATCAGGTATTCGTTGATATAAGCATTAGGTAAAACGGAACGGGGTACAAAATGGTAGGTTTCACGGCCTTCATTGTGGGTGCGGCAGTCTTTGACGACGGACCAAAAATCACCCGAAAACTTGTAATAGCCTTTATATAAAAATCGTACATCGTCAATCAACTGGTCGGTACGGTAATCTTCAACCAGTTTCAGTCCTGCGCCTTTAGCTTTAAGTCGCATATTAATATCTTTAGTGACGAGTATCACTTTGGTCGGCGCTTTTTCCCTCTGTAAAAACAACGCAGTATTAATAATCAAATGATCGTTTTCCCCACCAGGTAAACCTGGTATCTGATCACTGATATGATGGTCATTAATAATAAATAAATGACCGGCATTTTTTTCCTCTGCATGACTGGGTAAAGCGACACCCTGTAGCATCTGTTCCGGTGTTGCGTCTTTAAGCACATCCTCCAAAGCTCGAATCGCAATACGGGCTTCACGACTGACGTCTTTATGCTTGTCTTTGATGTGATCCAATTCTTCGAGCACTGTCATCGGGATGACAACGTCGTGTTCCTGAAAGTTTAAGAAGGCGAAAGGTTCATGCAGTAGAATGTTGGTGTCCAGAACGTATATTTTTTTATCTTTAGCTCTTCTTCGCGCCATAAGCAGCTCCTTAGCGTCAATAAAAACCATGAAAGTCCATGGCAAAAATACAACAATCTTTATTTATT
This sequence comes from Rheinheimera tangshanensis, assembly GCF_014645135.1. GTDB lineage: Bacteria > Pseudomonadota > Gammaproteobacteria > Enterobacterales > Alteromonadaceae > Pararheinheimera > Pararheinheimera tangshanensis. The sequence continues at coordinate 545,908 of NZ_BMLH01000002.1, read as the reverse complement.
TTCGGTATACAGCGTCTGACTTATAGGATGCTGTTTGGTTCAGCAAAGACAGAACCCGCAGTACTTTTATTCATTTGATCTAAGCTTAGAGCAAAAATGCACTGCCTGTATGACCAATAGATGACGATTTTTAATCTATTACAAAAAAATACGTTCGTTGAGCTGATGCGGTATCAGGCATTTAGCTGTACCATAGCGCGCCATTTTCTGCAGTGAGGACAAGATGATAAAATTTGCTTTGGGCCAACGTTGGATCAGCGACAGTGAGTCGGATTTAGGTTTAGGTACTGTAATTGGGCAGGAAGGCAGAATGCTGACTTTACTGTTTCCAGCCAGTGGTGAAAACCGTCTGTACTCTATTTTGGAAGCACCGCTGACCCGTGTTCAGTTTAACCCGGGCGATACAGTCAAAAGCGCTGAAGGTTTTTCTCTATTAATCAGCGAAGTCGAAAGCAAAAACGACTGTTTTATTTATCATGGCACCCGTACAGACACCAACGAAACTGTAGCCTTACGCGAATTATTCCTCGATCACTTTATTAGTTTTAGCCAGCCACAGGACCGCTTATTTGCCGGTCAGGTGGATCGTTTTGAAACCTTCCCGCTGCGTTATCAGAGCTGGCAGCATTTGCACCGCCAGCAACAAAGTCCATTGCAAGGTCTGGTTGGTGGCCGTATGAGTTTGATCCCACATCAGCTCTATATTGCAGAAGAGGTAGCCAAACGCCACGCACCGCGCGTGTTGCTGGCCGACGAAGTAGGTTTAGGTAAAACTATTGAAGCCGGTTTAATTATTCATCAACAAGTGCTGGCAGGTTTAGCAAAACGCGTATTGGTGGTCGTGCCCGAGTCGCTGCAGCATCAGTGGCTGGTGGAAATGTTACGTCGTTTCAACCTGAAGTTTTCTATTTTTGATGACGAACGTTGTGTGGAATCCTCATTGGATGGTGGCAATCCGTTTGAAACTGAACAGCTGGTGTTAACCAGCCTTGAATTCCTGGTAAAAAAACGTAGCCATCACCAAAAAGCAGTTGAAGCCGACTGGGACTTATTAGTGGTGGATGAAGCTCACCATTTGCAGTGGAGCGAAGAAGCGGCCAGCACTGAATATCAGCGTATTGAAGAACTGGCTGAAGGCACAGCTGGTTTAATTTTACTAACGGCCACTCCTGATCAATTAGGTCATCAGAGCCATTTCGCCCGTTTGCGTTTATTAGATCCCAACCGTTTCCACGACTATCAGGCTTTTATTGCAGAAGAACAAAGCTATAAACAGATCGCTGATTTAGCTGGTGCGGTTTTGGATCAAACACCTTTAAGTTCGGCGTCCGCACAAGCTTTAAGCAAGCTGTTAGCCGAAAGCGACATCAAAACTGCTCTGGCCACTTTGCAACAGACTAACAGCAGTGATGATGATATTGATCAAGCAAAACAGCAGCTGTTAAATCAATTACTGGACCGTCACGGTACAGGCAGGATTTTATTCCGTAATAGCCGTAGTGCTATTTCAGGTTTCCCCCAACGCCAGCCACAAGTCGTGGCTTTAGAACTGCCTGAACAATATAAAAATGCGTTAAAAGTGCAACAAGCCTTTAATAAACAACAAAGTTTGGAGCAAAAAGCCAAAGCCAGTTTATTCCCTGAGCGGGTGTTTCAGGAGTTCGAAGGCAAAGCCAGCAGTTGGTGGCAGTTTGACCCTAGAGTCGATCACCTGATTGCCTTACTGAAACAACATAAACGCAGCAAGTTTTTACTGATCTGTGCTCATGCCGACACAGCGATCGCACTAGAAGAAGCTGTGCGTGTGCGTGAGGGTATTCGAGCGTCAGTCTTCCACGAAGGCATGACTATTGTTGAACGGGATATGGCTGCCGCTTATTTTGCTCAGGAAGACAACAGCGCTCAAATGCTGATCTGTTCAGAAATAGGCAGTGAAGGCCGCAACTTCCAGTTTGCTCATCATCTGGTGTTATTTGATTTACCTTTAAACCCTGACTTGCTGGAACAGCGTATCGGTCGTCTGGACCGTATAGGTCAGACTCAGGATATTCAAATTCATATACCGTATTTTGCCGCTCATCCACAGCAGGTACTGCTGGATTGGTATCAACAGGGTTTACAGGCACTGAGCCAGACTTGCCAGACCGGACGCTCGGTATTTGAACAGGTCTGCACAGAGCTGTTTGAATTGCTGGCCGCTACTACTGTGGATCAAGAAGCCGTTCAGTCGCTGATTACCAAAAGCGCAGAACTCAACCAGCAACTGAAACAAAAACTGGAGCAAGGCCGCGATAAACTGCTGGAAATCAATAGTTCAGGCCAAGGCAAGGCCCGTGAACTTGCTGAAGCTATCGCTGCTTTGGATGACGAGACGAAGTTACCTATGTTTATGCTAAGAGCCTGGGATGTGTTGGGTGTCAACCAAGACGACCGGGGTGAAAATAGCATGGTGCTGACGATGTCCGAGCATCTGCACAGCCATTACCCGATGCTGGACGACGATGGCATCAGTGTCACTTTTGACAGAGCAACGGCTTTAGCACAGGAAGATATCCAGTTCTTAAGCTGGGATCATCCGATGGTACAAGGCACACTGGATATTCTGACCAATGAACAAATGGGCAATAGTTCTGTCGCATTGTTGCCGAATAAAGCCCTCCCCGCCGGCACCTACTTTGTAGAATTTGTATTTATTGTAGAAGCCAGTGCACCAAAAGAATTGCAGCTGGGTCGTTATTTACCTGTGACTCCTGTGCGTTTATTGCTGGAAAAAAATGGGAAAAATCTGGCTGCAAACGTGGGTTTTGAGCAGTTTAATAAACAATTAAAACCTGTTGGGCGTCAACCTGCTGCAAAAATGGTGAAAGCCTTACAAAGCTTCATCCATCCGTTGATAGGCAAAGCTCAGGAATTGGCGACTGCGCGTCTTGTCGAAGTACAACAACAAGCACAAGAATTGATGCAACAAAAATTGAACGCTCAAATCGAACGTCTGCAGGCGCTACAAAAACTAAATCCTTCGGTACGTCCGGAAGAAATTGCATATTTACAACAACAGCAACAAGAATTAACGGATTACATCAGTAAAGCCAGGTTAAAATTTGATGCGCTGCGGGTCGTTGTTGTCAGTCATGATTAAAAGTTAATAAAATGCTACTTGAATATAGGCCACCGACGACCCCATATCTGGATATAGTTTTTCAGGATGAGGATATTGTGATCCTGAATAAACCAAGTGGACTCCTTACTGTTCCTGGCAAAGCTCCGGAGCACAAAGACAGCCTGGACTATAGGGTCCGTTTGGTATGGCCGCAAGCCCGTATAGTACACAGGTTGGATATGGCGACATCCGGGCTGGTTATCATGGCGATGCACGCCCAGAGTCAGCGGGCTTTGAATAAACAGTTTGAGCTGCGCCAGACTAAAAAGCGCTACTTCGCTTTACTGGAAGGACAAGTCCCTGTGGACTCCGGGACTGTTGATTTGCCTTTATTGTGTGATTGGCCCAACAGACCAAAACAAATGGTGCATTTTAGATCCGGTAAGCCATCGCTCACGTACTTCCGGGTACTGGAGCGAAACCAACACCAGACCAGAGTTGAGTTAACGCCTGTTACAGGGCGATCGCATCAGCTGAGAGTACATATGTTGTGGCTTGGTCATCCGATCCTCGGAGACAAGTTTTATGGTACTGAATGTGGACGACGTTCAGTAGATCGACTTCAGTTGCATGCTGGCTCTTTGGCATTCAGACACCCAACTTCAGGAATTGAGCTATATTTTGAAGTGCAATGTCCGTTCTGATCAAAGGAACAGCTGTAATTGATTGCTTTGTTAACCTAAGGTTCAGTTATTTAAGGTAAACTTAGCATCAGGGTAAGGAGTCAGGTGGATATCTGACTAACATTTGTAATAACGAGCCGCTAAATTTGACTAAATGTTTTAGTGAAATAGAATAGCAGCCGCAATTTACCTCTTAGGAGATATGGATGAAACTAAGTACTAGCGCAATTGCCATTACGGCAGCTTTATTATCCACTACTGTTTTAGCTGATAGCTCAAAACCAGTATTGACTGATCGTGCTTTTGGCTCTTTATTCGCCGAATACTACCTGCCAGATGGCGAAAAAACTGAATCTGCTGACTGGTCTTTCCAAGACAAAGGTTTAGGTTTTGGTTTTGAATTAGGCTATTACTTCAACGAAACCTGGGGTATGCGTCTTGAGCACAGCAAACAACGTTTAGAACAGTTAAACACTGACGAAAAATTGAGCGCTGAACGCACAGGTCTTGACGCTTTGTATAATGTAGGTACCACAGGCATGTATATTGCTGGTGGTCTGAAGCATTTACAATTCAAAGGCGGTGATGACGGTTATGCAGTGAACGCTGGTGTTGGTTACCGCTACTATGCAACGGATCGCGTGTCTTTATTCGGTGAAATGAACCGCTACCAAAGTCTGGATGATGGCTTTGGTGATGCAGGCATTAAATTAGGTATGTCAGTGCTGTTTGGTGATGCTCCTGTTGTAGCTGAACCAACTCCGGCTCCAGAGCCAGTAGCAGCTCCTGTTGTTGTAGTCGCCGACAGCGACAACGACGGTGTACCTGATGCAAACGACCTGTGCCCAGGCACTCCTTCTACTGATAAAGTAGACGCAACAGGTTGTTCAATCTTCACAGAAAAAGAAGTGAACTTCACTTTAAAAGCTCAGTTTGCTAACGACTCAGCTGAAATCAAACCAGAGTACAGAACAGAAATCGCTGAATTAGCAGCCTTCCTGAAACGTTTCCCTGGTACTGATGTTGAAATCGGTGGTCATGCTTCAAACGTAGGCTCTGCAGCTTATAACATGAAGTTATCTCAACGTCGTGCTGACGCTGTTGCTCAGGTTCTGACCAATGAACACGGTATCAGTGCAAGCCGCGTTACTGCTACTGGCTACGGTGTGAACCGTCCAAAAGTAGAAGGCAATACTGCAGCTGCTCATGCTGCTAACCGCCGCATCGAAGCTATTGTTACTGCTACAGTAAAAGAGAAAGTAGAGCGTTAATCTCTGCTTTGAGAAAAAACCGCCGCAAGGCGGTTTTTTTATTCCTTTCATTCATACTCATCGATAAAGTTTCGCAATAGGCTGCCGATATAGCCTATACAGATTTTCATACTTCAGAGTCGAGCTAATGCTACCAAAAAGTTTAGTTGTTCTGCTGCTTTTAAGCTGCTGCACCGCAACTTCAGAACCTATGTCGATGGAGCAATGGAATCAATCCGATTTAAGCTGGCAATTACCTACAGATGAAATCACCGAATTATTGGCTGGCGACCAAAGTTTTCTGGCATTAAAACGAGCCGCATTTACTGCAAAAGTAAAAGGCACTATTTTATTTATTCCCGACTGGTCTCAACACGCTGCAAGTCCTAAATATCTGAATTTACTTCGTAAAGAATTTAATGATTATGGCTGGGACACTTTAGCTATAGCTGTACCAGATGCTCCTTTTGAGGATGATATTGCAGCGTTAGACAGCTACAAAATGCAGCTGCAACAACGTGTCGCGGCAGCAATGGCCAGTGTGCAGCCAGAGAACAATGCCATCATAGTTGTAGCTCAGGGCAGCAGCGCCGCACTACTCAGCCAGCTGTATGCAGATAAAAAATTACAAGAGCCTCAATCTCTTATTTTGCTGGAAGCTTATTTGCCGTTAGCAGAACAGCAACGCAGCTTGCCCTTAGCCATAGCTAAGCAACAGGTTCCCACTTTAGATCTGATGCAAGAACAAGGAAATCGGCAAGTCGCAGCCCAGTGGCAATTAAGAAAACAATTGGCAAGGCAACAACAAAAATTACTCTATCGCCAACGTGAAATCAGTGGACTTAGTGCACAAGCTGAAACTCAGCAACGGGTACTGAAAGAAATATACGGCTGGCTGAGCTATCAGGGCTACTAAAAATCACTTTGCCTCGGATAAAAAACTATTACACTGTGCAGCATTCATCATTTTGTCACCACATACCGGAAAAGCTGGACTATGTCGCCCTTGATCCAAACCGTCTTATTGCTCACCGCCAGTAATATCTTTATGACCTTTGCCTGGTATGGGCACCTAAAGCATTTTAAGAGCTCAGCGTTGTACATTGCGATTGCCGTATCCTGGGGGATAGCTTTGTTTGAATACATGTTAATGGTACCTGCCAATCGGATAGGTCATCAGGTACTGAGTCTGGCTCAGCTAAAAATTCTGCAGGAAGTTATTACCTTGAGCGTATTTATCCCATTCGCGGTGCTCTATATGAAAGAGCCCTTCAAATGGAATTATGTCTACGCCGGTTTGTGTCTGATGGGAGCTGTCTATTTTATGTTTTTCCGCGATTAAGCTTTTTGCTTGCGGATCAACTCATAAGCGGCTTGAATATCCTGAGTTTTTTGTTTGGCCACATCCATCAACTCAGGCGGTAATCCTTGTGACATCAGTTTGTCCGGATGATGCTGTGCCATCAGTTTTTTGTAGGCTTTTTTAACAGTTGCTTCAGAACTTTCGGCACTGATCCCTAAAATTTTGTAGGCATCAGCAAGACGATCTATCGTATCAGCAGCGCCGTTTTGACTGCTTTTGGCAAAACGGGCTTCGGCTTCGTAGCGGCTAATCATTTGTTCTAATTGACTAGCACTGATCCCCAAAGCTGATGCGACCTGAGTCAGGATCCTTTGCTCTGCGCTGCTCAGATTCAGGTCGACATAAGCGGTACTGATTTGAATTTCGAGAAACATCAGTAGCAGATCAGGCCTGGTTCTGTATGCAGACTTAAATTCGGCTAATTGCTCTAACAAAGGAAAATCAGCCTGCTTACCGTGACGGAAAGCCGCTTGAGCTTCTTGTTTTTGCATAGCGCTCAGACCTAACTGGTCCATAAAGACAGTGGCTTGCTGAATATGTGACTTAGTCACTACCCCATTTGATTTGGCGATATGCCCCATTACCGCAAAAGTGTTATAGCGGAAAATGCCTTGTGCTTCTGATTTGTCACGAGAAAAACCATTAAAACCACCGCGGCTGGCAAAAGCCCCGCCATAGGACTTGTCAAACCAATGTCCTACTAATAAACCGAGCAATAAACCAGGAATTTTGAGCAGCGCCATACCAAATAAGGCGCCAAGAATTTTACCCCACATGCTCTGACTCCAACTGTGCCGATAATTCTGTCAGTCGTTGCACAGTACCAATATCGTGCCAGACGCCCTGATACAGCTCCGCCGTGACTTTGTTTTTCTGCATGGCCTGACGCAAATAGGGAGCCAGTTTTTGTTTACCTGCAGCGATATCCCTGAAAAATTCCGGCCGGTATACTGCAATACCGCTGAAGGTAAAGCAGTCTGTGGCTTCAGCTAAAGCATAACCTTGCTCACTGATGCCAAAATCACCACGGGGATGCTGTACAGGGTTAGGAACAAGAACTAAGTGCGCTAAGCTGTCTGATGCCAACCTGGTAGTCAATAATTGATAAGGATAATCCGTGAACACATCGCCGTTTACCACAACAAAAGGAGCATCACCTAACAAAGGTAGCGCTTTTTTAATACCTCCAGCAGTTTCAAGTCCTTCAGCGCCTTCATCTGAGTAATGGATGCTGACACCAAACTGCCCACCAGCCCCTAAATGCTGGGGTAACAAATGTCCTAACCAGGCATGGTTGATCACAATATTTCTGATACCCGCAGCACATAACGCTTCAAGGTGATACTGGATCAATGGTTTGCCAGCCACAGCTAACAGTGGTTTAGGTAAATGATCAGTCAAAGGACGCATACGCTCGCCACGACCTGCCGCCAGTATCATTGCTTTCATGTCAGTCTTTGGCCTCCAATGCTGGTTTCACTTTGGTGTTTAACCACAAGTCGAGCTCCTGTAGCTCTGGATAGCGCGATGTGACCTCAAGCACATAGTCAAAGACCCGAGGTAAATCAGTAAGATAGCCAGACTTTCCGTCTCGATGGTATAAGCGGCAGAAAATACCACAGACCTTAATATGCCGCTGTAGTCCCATCCAATCAAACCATTGCTGAAACTGGTCAGGGCTGACTTCTGCCGACAATTCCTCCTGAGCCACCAGGTTTTGATAAAACTCCTGGCTGAGCGTCTGGACCAACTCTGTCGGCCACTTGATATAACAGTCTTTTAACAGCGATACTGCGTCGTAGCTGATTGGCCCTGTCACCGCATCCTGAAAATCGATCACAGCCAGAGAACCATCGGGTTGCAGCATCAAATTACGGCTGTGGTAGTCTCTATGCATTCCAGCCTGCGGTTGCTGTAGTGCAGAGTCTGCCAACCGCAGAAAGTACCGCTGCAACATACCTTGTTCTTGTTCACTGAGTGATACCTGCAAGTGTTGAAGTACACACCAATCGATGAAAATCTGCATTTCCCGCATCAAAAAGGCCTGATCAAATACAGGGAGAGGCCCTGCACTGGTTGCGCTGATCTTCCGGATCTGAGCTAATTGCGCCAAAGCCTGACGATAGAAGGAGCTGGCTGTATCTTCAGTCAGTTTGGATAACAATAAAGTGTCACCTAAATCACTGAGCAATAAAAATCCTTGCTGGATATCCTGCGCAATAATTTGCGGAACTTGCAAACCTGCGTTGGCAAAGGCCTGCTGAGTAGCAACAAAACGGCCACAATCCTCTGCAGGCGTTGGAGCGTCCATCAAAATATAGTGCTGAAGAGCTCTGGAAAAACGGAAATAGCGTCTGAAACTTGCGTCGCCTGTGATGGGATCCAACTGAATTGTTTCGCCAGGAAAACAAGCGGCTAAAAAACTTTGAATTAACTGCATTCGCTCTGGCACTTCACTCTTCCCCTACAGGTCAAAGCCAGCACTATAACGGATTAGCAGGATCTGGAAAATTGATTTATTATAGCTCGCTCGGTGTTCCGGTCGTTTTCACCCATTTCAGGTATTGTACTAAGTAGGTTGCATGACTCATTCTCTGATCTATCGCCTCATTATCATGGCACTTGGTATCCCCTATATAGTCCATGCAGAAGAGCAAACATCTCAACCTATTGAGCAATGTTACAGTGCGGTTGAAATGCCAGCCAAGCTTAGTTCTTTATCAGCAAAAGACAGCAGACTACAGATTTTGTCTGACCGGATCCGAATGATGCAAGACCAAACTGCATTATTTGACGGCAATATAGAAATTATTTACCGCAATACCATGCTCCATGCTGCAAATGCGCAGCTCAGCCAAAAAGAACAAACCTTGCTTGCCACTGGAGGGATCCAGTACTACAGCCCTGATTTAAAAGTCAGCAGCAGCCAGTTTAGTGCGCAGCTCAAAGAAGACAAGGCCGTGTTAAACGACGCTGATTATCAACTGGTCAGCCAGTCTGGGCGTGGTTATGCCAAAGAAATGAGTGCTGTAAAGCAACAGATCAATTTGTCAGAGGCGAGTTTCACCACTTGCCCTGCAAACGACAGTAGCTGGGCCTTGCATGCAGATAAAATTAATATCAACTCAGAGGATGGTTGGGGCGAAGCCTGGCATTCGGTGATCAAAATTCAGGATGTCCCGGTTTTTTATTTACCTTATATGACCTTCCCGGTCAGTGACAAACGTAAAAGTGGTTTATTGTTTCCAAAAATTGGCAGCTCGCAAAAGTTGGGGCTAGAACTTGAAACTCCTTATTACCTGAATCTGGCAGAGAATTACGATGCGACCATCAGTCCACGTATGATGAGTAAAAGGGGCGCACAGCTCAATACTGAATTCCGTTATCTGACAGAGGCCCATGCTGGTCAACTGCAAGTAGAAGTGTTGCCTGATGATAATGACAAACCTGCAGACTTTGGCAGTCGTTATTTAACTCATTTTAGCCACACCGGTGATCTGTCGGACCGCTGGCGAGCCAGTGTCGATTTCACCGATGTCAGCGACGACGCCTACTTGTCTGAATTAGGTTCAGATTACAGCAATCAAAGCGATACGCAGTTATACCGTCAAGCTAGCCTGAATTATTTCGGCGATTATCTGAACTCAGAAATTCGTCTGCAGGGTTTTGAAATCCTTGGGAATTATTCCCCTTCTTATGCTGCTTTGCCTCAGATTGATCTGAGCTCAGCTGCACCTTTGGATTTAGCTGCAGGTTTTGAGTTTAACTGGCACAGCCAATATGCCCATTTTCGCAATGATGCAGCTATCATTAACAATGCTGACCGTTTACACCTGGAACCCAGTATTCGCTGGCCTTTAATCACGCCAGCCATGGAACTGGTTGCAGAAACCAGCCTGTTGCACACGCGCTATCAACAAAATACCGATCAAACCACCCTGCTGGTGCAAGAAGAAACGACCAGAACTGTACCTAAAGTGCAGATTAATGCCAAATTGAATATGGAAAGAGAACTGGCTTGGGAAGATTCGGGGTCATTACAAACGTTCGAGCCCCAGTTGCAGTATCTTTATATTCCTTATCGTGACCAATCAGATATTGGACTTTACGATACAGCCAGGCTGCAGGACGATTATTATGGTTTGTTCCGTGAAAATAGATATTCAGGTCTGGACCGAATAGCCGACACCAACCAACTGACGGTAGGCTGGACAACCCGGCTTTATGACTCGCAAGATACAGAGTTGTTTCGTTTCAGTTTAGGCCAAATCGTTTTCCTTGATGACCCCAAGCCTATAGATAATTCCTTGCAGGACACAGAACAGACCGCAGACTCGGTACTTGCTTCTGAGCTTTTATGGAACTGGAGCAAGGGCTGGTACTTAAATACGGCATTGCAGTATGATGCAAGCAATGAGCGGATGGTAAAAAGTAACGTGACTTTAGATTACGTGGCTGATGATAAAAGTTTGCTGCAGTTGAACCACCGCTACAGTCGTGAGGTCTCAGACTACGAAATTGAACAGGTCGGTTTTTTAGGTACCACACCTATAGATGATAAATGGAAACTGATTGCCAGTTATTATCGTGACATCAACAAGCATCATATGATAGAAGCTAACTTTGGTTTGCAATATGAGTCCTGTTGTTGGGCTATACGTGTGGTTGCCAAGCGCCAAATCAATACCAACCTTGAATTGGCGCTGGATGATTTGTCACAACCTCCAACCTTCGATAATGGAATCGCCGTACAATTTGTCTTGAAAGGTTTTGGTGAAGGAGCTGGCTTCTCAGTCAGCGACATGTTGTCGAATGGTATTTTTGGTTATAGACGCCCATATTTACTAAATAATTAATGTAGGAACCTATGAAGTTACAACTTTTGATTGCCAGCTCTGTGGCCGCATTTCTGGCCTTTTCGGGCCAGGCGGCAGAACAAAAGATCGACGGTGTTGCAGCTATCGTCAACAACAGTGTAGTACTGGACACTGAAGTGACGGATATGGTCAATAAAGTAAAACGTAACGCGCAAAGTCAGGGGCAAACCTTGCCTTCCGATCGCGCTTTACGCACTCAGGCCCTTGAACGTTTAATCAGCAACAGCTTGCAAATGCAAATGGCTAAACGTATGGGTTTACAGATCACAGACCCTCAATTGGACCAGGCGCTGGAAAACGTTGCACGCAGTGAAAACCTGACTATGGAGCAATTTCGTCAGCGTATAGTGCAGGAAGAAGGCGACTACCAACAGTTTCGTGAACGCTTCCGTGAAGAAATTACCACGGGCGAAGTGTTAAGAGCCAACGTACAACGCCGCATTTATATCAGCCCGCAGGAAATAGATACGCTGATGAAAGTGATGGAAGAACAAGGTTCCTCGAATGAGCAATACAATATAGGGCACATTCTGATTTCCATTCCAAATCAGGCCAGTACTGAGGAAATTACCGAAGCCAAAGATCGCGCTGACAAAGTGATGAAGCTGTTGCGTGAAGGTAGCGACTTTAAGAAAATTGCTATTGCTTCCTCGTCTGACACTACAGCTCTGGATGGCGGTGACATGGGCTGGATGAATATTAACGAAATGCCAACGCTGTTCTCTGATGCCATTCGCGGCAAGAAAAAAACCGATATAATTGGACCTTTACGTTCTGGTGCCGGTTTTCACATCCTGACTATTTTTGATATTCGTGGCGCGAATGTGGCTGAACTGAATGAAGTCAAATCACGTCACGTTTTGATCAAACCCTCCATTATTATGAGCGAAGAAAAAGCCCGTGACACCTTAAAGCAATTTGTCGCTGACTTTAAAGCAGGCAAAGCAGACTTTGCCGAATTTGCGTCAGCCAACTCTGAAGATCCGGGCTCTAAATTAAAAGGTGGTGACTTAGGTTGGGCCGATCCGGCCATGTATGTCCCTGCATTTCGCGATACACTGAATAATCTGCAGATCGAGGAAATTAGTCAGCCTTTCCGCACTGAGCATGGCTGGCATGTAGTGCAACTGCTGGATAAACGTGTTGTTGACATGACCGCAGAGAAAAAACAAGACCAAGTTTACCGTATGTTATTTAATCGCCGCTTTAATGAAGAACAAGCTAACTTCCTGCGTGAGCTTCGTGATCAGGCTTTTATTGAAGTACTGACGGAGACTGAATGACATTAAGGATAGCAATCACCCCAGGAGAGCCAGCTGGTATAGGACCTGATCTCGTGGTGATGTTGGCGCAAAAAAACTGGCCAGCCCAGTTGATTGTTTGCGCCAACGCAGACCTGTTAAAGCAAAGAGCGGCGGCGTTAAACCTGCCGCTTCAGCTTTTACCTTATGAGCCAAATCAACCTGCTTCACCACAACAGGCAGGAACCTTAACCTGCGTTGACTTTGCATTAGAAGCCCCTGTCATGACGGGCCAGTTGAATGAAGCCAACGGACGTTATGTGGTCGACACCTTAAGGTATGTAGGCGAAAAATCCATCTCTGGTGAATTCGATGCCATAGTGACTGGTCCAGTGCACAAAGGGATTATTAATAAAGCAGGAGTTCCTTTTAGCGGTCACACCGAATTTTTTGCCCAGTTATCAAACACTCCTTATGTAGTAATGATGCTGGCCACTGAAGGACTAAGGGTGGCCCTGGCCACCACACATATCCCACTTGCTTATGTTGCAAAAGCTATTACGAAAGAGCGTCTGCATAAAGTCATCTCCGTCTTACATCACGACTTACAGCACAAATTTGCTATTGAAGCTCCGGTTATTTATGTCTGTGGATTAAATCCACATGCAGGAGAAGACGGACATTTAGGCCGTGAAGAAATCGACGTGATCAGCCCCACCTTAGACGAGCTGCGATCGCAAGGTATGGATTTAGTCGGCCCATTGCCTGCAGATACCTTGTTTCAGCCCAAATATCTGGAACATGCTGACGCAGTTCTGGCCATGTACCACGACCAAGGCCTGCCTGTGCTGAAATACAAAGGTTTTGGACGTTCAGTCAATATTAGCCTTGGTTTACCTTTAATAAGAACATCAGTTGATCATGGCACTGCACTGGATTTAGCAGGTACAGGCAAAGCCGACCCCGGAAGTTTATTCCATGCCCTGGAACAAGCCATTTATTTAGCGCAAAGAGCCAAGTTAACACATGACAGATAAAGTACACCAAGGACATACAGCCCGAAAACGTTTTGGTCAGAACTTCCTGCACGATCCAGTTGTGATCGAACGCATAGTCAAAGCCATCAATCCGAAACCAACAGACATACTGGTAGAAATTGGTCCTGGTTTAGGCGCTATTACAGAACCTGTGGCAGAAAAATCAGGCCACCTCACCGTCGTTGAACTAGACAGAGATTTAGCACAACGTTTACAGGAACATCCTGTGCTGGCAGATAAATTAACTATTTATCAGGCCGATGCAATGAAATTTGATTTCCGTCAGTTAGTGCAACCTGGAAAAAAACTCAAAGTCTTTGGCAATTTACCTTACAACATCTCGACTCCTTTGTTGTTTCATTTATTCGATTATGCTGACGATATTGAGAACATGCATTTTATGCTGCAAAAGGAAGTGGTTGAGCGAATGACCGCAGGCCATGGCTCTAAAACTTATGGCCGCTTATCTGTTATGACTCAGTTTTTCTGTCATGCCATGCCAGTGGTAGAAGTTGGACCAGGCGCCTTTAAACCGGCCCCTAAAGTTGACTCAGCCGTAGTTCGGCTTATTCCCAAACCTGTATCAGAGCGTCAGGATGTGCCTGTCGCTGTATTAAACAGAGTGTGTCTGGAAGCCTTTAATCAACGTCGAAAAACCTTACGCAACTGTTTCAGCAACTTTGCAACAGCAGAGCAGATTGTAGCAATGGGGATAGATCCAACCTTGCGTCCGGAACAATTAAGTGTCGAGCAGTTTATCGGTATAGCTCGCTGGTTACATCAACAAGAGCAACACCAGTTATGAGTCTGAGTTTTGAAATTCCTGTCTCAGTTGAAACATTTTATGTCGCAGCGCAATCAGACCCGGCTAATAACCGCTATGTTTTTGCGTATACCATTACCATAAAAAACCACAGTGTAGAGACGGTACAACTGTTAAAGCGTTACTGGTTGATTACCGATGCTAATGGTAAAGAAACCGAAGTCCATGGTGACGGAGTCGTTGGTGAACAGCCGCAACTGGCACCTGGTTCCAGTTATAGCTATACCAGTGGCGCAGTGCTGGAGACTCCAGTAGGAACTATGCAAGGTCACTACGAAATGACCAGCCAGAGCCAGTTAAGCTTTAAAGCAGCTATTCCTCTGTTCCGTTTGGCCATTCCAAATATTCTGAACTGATGTTATGCCAGGCTATGTGATAGGCGATGTGCAAGGTTGTTTTCAACAACTACAGTCGCTCTTGGCTAAAATCCAGTTTGATGCCAATAAAGACTATTTGTGGTTTTGCGGAGATCTAGTCGCCAGAGGCCCAGATTCGCTGGCGACACTAAGGTTTATCCGCTCTTTGGGTGATAGAGCCAAGGTAGTACTGGGAAATCATGATTTGCATTTTCTGGCCTGCGCTTTTGGTTTCGCTAAAGCTGATCCAAAAGATCTGTTAGACGACTTGCTGCACGCTCCGGATTTAGCTGAGCTCGTCCATTGGCTACAGCAGCAACCTTTGATGCATTTTGAACCAGAGCGTAACTTGTTGCTGGTTCATGCCGGGTTAGCCCCAAACTGGCCAGTAGATATCGCATTAAAGGCGGCCGCAGAAGTCAGCTCTGTACTCAAGGGCTCTCCAGAGAGACTATTTTCTGTCATGTATGGCAATACCCCGGCTTTATGGTCAGAAGCACACTCTGAGCAGGAGCGTTGGCGTTTTACTATTAACAGCTGCACCAGAATGCGATTTTGTCTGGCAAATGGAGCACTTGAACTCAAAGAAAAGCGTCATCCTGAAAAAGTGAGTACGCTGCTTCCATGGTATGCATTTTGGCAACAAGAATCTCATCCGGAGATTTTTTTTGGTCACTGGGCGGCCTTAATGGGACATAGCCCGGTAGCGGGTATTCACGCTTTAGATACCGGATGTGTCTGGGGAAATTATTTAACGGCCTATTGTATTGAGACGGCACGGCGTTATAGTGTTTCTGACTAAAAATAACGCTATAATGCGGCGCTGTTTCAAAATAATATATTTTTGATTGATATTGTGTGGTGACAGGGGTAACAATGCCCTTTTAACCTGGATACTGGGAGTAAGGTTATGAAGTTAACGGTAGCACTTCGGATTATTGGTGGTTTTGGTGTTATTTCACTGCTACTGCTGGTGATCGGTATTACCTCGTACATGAGCTTGAATAGTATCAATGCCTCAACCACGCAAGTAAACGAAATCTCGATCCCAGCATTAGAAAATAGTGCCGTACTGCAAAGTGAATTTGTCAAAATGAGCAAAGTCAGTCTGCAGGCTTTTTATGCGACTGAAGTGAAGCAGGTTAAAGAATTAGAAACTCAGTTCGCTATTGAACAAGATTTGTACGACACTGCCGCTAAAGCACTGCAAGTAGTAGTAGCAGAAGAAGAAACGCTGGCAAATTCTTTTAAGGATGTATCCGCTGCCTATACCGAATTTACCCCAGTCAGTAAAAAACTATTCTCAGAGCTTAGCAAAAGCCTGACGCTGCGCGACCAAATTGCCTCTCAATTATCAGATGTGGAGTTAAATTCAGATGACTCGGCATCTTTGTTACTGGATTTCAGCGATGTCAGAGACGTGACTCGTCGTTTCCCACAGGCTAGCAAAGCCGCTGCTGAGCTGGAGACCGGATTAAATACCTTAGTCAGTATCGTCGTTGATTTAACCCGTACAACATCAGCCAGCACAGCAGAGACTATTTCGAATGAAGTCACTTCACGTTTAGAAGGTGTCAATCAGCAAATGACCACCATCAAAACTGAAGCAGGAGCCAGTGTTGATATGGTTGCTGATTTAGATGAAAAAATCACAGCAATCAATGATTTGTTAGTGGGTGATGAAGGTATACTGACGTTAAAAGCACAAATGTTAGCAGCCTCTGCAGAAGCACAAAAACAACTGACACAAGCGGAAGCTCACAACAAAACTGCGTTAGATGGATTAAATCGTTTATTGTCCAGAGCGCGTACAGCTGCAGGTGAAATTCAGGCTGAAGCTCAATCTGACGTATCAGGTGCCATTACGACTATCTTCCTTGTCGTATTGATTTCTATAGGTTTGGCTGTAGGTATAGCCATGGTTACGGTGCGCAGCATCACAGTCCCATTAGCTAAAGTGAACGAAATTTTAGGTGTAGTCGCCTCAGGTGATTTAACGAAACGCCTGGATGACAAGGCTCATGACGAATTTGGCGATCTGGCTCGTAACTGTAATCAGGTAATCACTAACTTACGTCAGTTGATCCAAGGCATTATTTCCCGCTCTACACAGCTTGCCGCGGCTTCAGAACAAACTTCAGCTATTACGGTAGAAACTACTACAGCTATTCGTGAACAGAAGTCTCAGGTCACTCAGGCAGCTACAGCGACAACTGAGATGAGCAGTACTTCACAAGGCGTCATGCAAAGTTCAAACGACGCGTTGGCTGAAATCAAAAATGCTGACAGCGAAGCTGAACGTGTGAAAGTGATTTCTGAAAATAACAAACAAACCATACTGCAATTATCTACAGAAGTTGATCAGGCCTCTGCTGTGATTAATAAACTACATAAAGATAGCGCCTCAATCGGCAGCATTCTTGATGTTATCCGTGGCATCGCTGAACAGACGAACCTGTTGGCATTAAACGCCGCTATTGAAGCAGCACGTGCTGGTGAACAAGGTCGTGGTTTCGCAGTGGTAGCAGATGAAGTTCGTTCTCTGGCAAGCAAAACTCAAGCATCCACTCAGGAAATTCAAGCCATGATCCAAGTGCTGCAAACCGGTGCTCATGCAGCTGTAGAAGCGATGAACAAGGGTAAAAAGCAGGCTGAAAATTGTGTGACTCAAACTGAAGTAGCTGCCCAGGCTCTGGAATCTATCACTAACGCCGTCCACTTGGCCCATGATATGAGTGAGCAAATCTCCCATGCCGCTAAAGAGCAAAACCAAGTGTCTAACGAAATCAGCCACTTGTTAGAGTCTATTGTGACCATCGCTGAGCAAACTGCTTCTGGCGCTGAGCAGACCTCTCAGTCCAGTCATGAAGTAGCTCGTTTAGCGGAAGAGTTACGTCAGTCTGTCGATCAGTTCAAAGTCTGAACTGATCGCTAGTTCATACTAAAAAAAATCCGCCAGATGGCGGATTTTTTATTGGGTCAGGATAGCGACTTACTCACCACCACCGGCTCGCTCTTTGATAACAGCTATCAAAGGGGAAGATGCAAAACCATTACCCTCAGCCCATGCAACATCACCAGATGCTGCAACCTGAGCTGCAGGTAACTGCTTCACTATAAACTCACCTACATCAGCTGCATTATTTTTTATCGCAAACCGAACTAAGCTATCGCCATTACAAGTAACGCCTTCATAAATATTACGTAAGCGCAGACGGTAATCACTCAGAACTTTGCGTAATCTATTTTTATCGTCAGCCTTGACATAATCGCACATCGAAGCCGCTAACTGGTCGTCAGCATGCACTACCGGGGACACCAATACTGCACCGGCCACCACTACACCACAGAACACTGCTGGCAACAATTTCATACATTACTCCTGAAGCAGTCAAAAAACAGACAAAAGTATAGTAACAACATGTAGCAACAGGTGCAATGAAGTCCTGTTCATTCTCTGTTCAGGATACGGAAATGATAGGAATGGGGATTTTGTGGATCAGCTTGATGGGATTCTGATGCTGCTTCATGCCAGCGAGCTGCAGCCTGATAGTCAGGGAAAAAGGCATCGCCTTCTACGGTCAATTCAATATCAGTGATATATAAGGTATCAGCTAAAGGCAGCACCTGACGGTATATCTCTGCACCACCTATGATCATCACTTCTGCTTCATCTTGTACTAAAGCCAGCGCCTGCTCTATGCTTCGTACCCAATCTGCATCTGCACTTAGAGCCACACCTTGCCTGCTGATGACAATATTACGGCGTCCCGGTAAGGCTTTACCAATAGATTGGTAAGTCTTGCGACCCATGATCACCGGCTTACCTAAAGTCACTTTCTTGAAATGCTTTAGATCTGCCGGTAAATGCCAGGGCATCTGATTGTCTTTGCCAATCACTCTGTTATTGGCCATAGCCGCTATCATTGCAATCCGCATTGTCACCTCAGCGCTTATAAATTACTTCAACGTCGTAATCGTCTTCATCAAAATCATCATCATCCAGGTCGTCTTCAACAGATAGTACGTCCTGATGATAATCATCCCACTTAAAGTTTACGGCGTCTTCGACTTGCTCTCGCGGTTTTTCAACCGGCAATAATTCTATGTAATTTAAAATGTCTGCAGCTAAACGCTCAGTATTAGTCCGACTTGCAGCAGCAATTTTATGAACTTCACCTTGCCAGTTGATAGCTTTAGTGACGCGCTCAATGATTTCTTCCAGTTCATCTTCGAGCACTAAATCCAGCTTGTTAAAGACCAACCAACGAGGTTTATTGGCTAACTTTTCACTGTATTTGTCTAATTCTTTTAATATGGTCACAGCGTTTTCAGCCGGATCTGAGCCATCAGCAGGTAATACATCGACAACGTGCAATAACAAGCGGCAACGTTCTAAGTGTTTTAAAAACTGAATACCTAAGCCCGCACCTTCGGCTGCGCCTTCAATTAAACCCGGAATATCTGCAATCACAAAAGAGCGGTGACTTTCAACCCGCACCACACCCAGATTAGGAACCAGAGTCGTAAAAGGATAATCAGCTACTTTTGGCTTGGCAGAAGATACTGCGCGTATAAGAGTCGATTTACCGGCATTTGGCAGGCCTAATAGGCCCACATCAGCCAATAACAGCAATTCTAAACGGATGTTACGTACTTCACCTGGCGTACCATTAGTTTTCTTGCGTGGAGCTCTGTTGGTACTGCTGGTAAAACGGGCGTTACCCAAACCATGCCAGCCGCCTTTCGCGATCATCAGCTTTTGGCCGTTTTTGGTTAAATCACCTATCACTTCAGCAGTATCAATATCTACAGCACGAGTTCCAACCGGGACACGTAAAATCAGGTCATCACCACGCTTACCTGTGCAGTTGGTACTCATACCATTCTGACCACGTTCTGCCTGGTGATACTTTTCGAACTGATAGTCCACCAGGGTGTTCAGGTTGGTGTCAGCCATTAAATAAACATCACCACCATCACCACCGTCACCACCATTTGGGCCACCTTTGGCGACAAACTTTTCGCGACGGAAACTGACAATACCGTTGCCGCCATCGCCGGCTTCAACCCGAATTTCCGCTTCATCTACGAATTTCATCTGGACTATCCTGATCTAAAAAAACTATGGGCTCATTATACTATCAATTCAGCCCCAGCATGAATGCATAGCAAGGCTCTGATGAATTGAAAGCAACAAAACTAACCTTCAGTAGACTGAAGTATCAGCCTTTGATGATTCTTAATAAAAAAGCCCCGCACTAGGCGGGGCTTTTCGAATCAATGCGTCGTTATTCGCTAACGATGCTTACGAATTTGCGATTGTGCTCGCCTTTCGTTTCGAATTGCACTTTACCGTCAGTTAAGGCGAATAATGTGTGGTCTTTACCGATACCTACATTACTACCAGCGTGGAACTTAGTACCACGTTGACGAACGATGATGTTACCAGCTAATACTGACTCACCACCAAAACGTTTCACACCTAAGCGTTTCGCTTCTGAATCGCGACCGTTACGAGTGCTACCTACACCTTTTTTACTTGCCATGAGTAGTTACTCCTTCGATTACGCGCTGATGCCGGTAATTTTCACTTCAGTAAACCACTGGCGGTGACCAGCTTGTTTACGGTAGTGCTTACGACGACGGAATTTGACGATTTTAACTTTATCGCCACGGCCATGGTTGACCACTTCCGCTGTTACTTTACTGCCTTCAACTAAAGGAGTACCGATCTTGATGTCTTCGCCGTTAGCGATCATCAGAGCTGAAAATTCAATAGTTGCGCCGGTTTCTAAGTCTAGTTTTTCTAGACGAAGGGTTTGCCCTTCCGTTACACGGTGCTGTTTACCACCACTTTGGAAAACCGCGTACATAGTTAACTCCGTACAAAGCACGCCGACTTTTAAGGGCGTGTTAATTATAATCACAGGGCGCGAATTGTACGCAATTTCCCCTACCCTCGCAAGCACAATTATTAAAAAGATCAGTGAGCCACAAAAAGGATCGGGTTTTACTTTAGCTGATCAGCTGCAATGGTGTAGAATCAGCCACATTCTATACCTAAGCAGTTGTTTTACCAGATGACGCTCGAAGAGATCCGCCAGCTCAGTCTTAACGACATGACGGCCGTGAACCAACATATATTCTCTCAGCTTAGTTCTGAGGTGGCGCTGATTAATCAGCTTGGCATCTACATAGTCAATAGTGGTGGTAAACGCTTACGCCCGCTATTAGCTGTGTTGGCAGCTCGTGCGCTGGGTTATGAAGGCCAGCAGCATATTACGCTTGCCACTATAGTGGAGTTTATTCACACCGCGACCTTGTTGCACGACGACGTAGTGGATGAATCCATGCTACGCCGTGGTAAGGAAACCGCCAACGCTGTGTTTGGTAACCAAGCCAGTGTGCTAGTCGGTGACTTTCTTTATACACGAGCTTTTCAGCTGATGGTGTCGCTGGATAAAATGCAAATCATGCAAATTCTGGCTGATGCGACCAATATCATCGCTGAGGGTGAAGTGTTGCAGTTGATGAACGTCAACGACCCACAAACCTCCGAACAGAACTATATGCAGGTGATTTACTGCAAAACCGCTAAATTATTTGAAGCAGCTACCCAGCTTGCCGCTATTCTGGCAAATCAGCCTGAATCTGTGGTGAACGCCATGAAACTCTATGGCATGCATCTGGGCACGGCCTTCCAACTGATTGACGATGTGCTGGATTATCAGGCAGATGCGGATGAATTGGGCAAAAACATCGGTGACGATTTGGCAGAAGGGAAACCGACACTGCCACTGATTTATGCACTGCGCCACACCAGCGGTGATGACCAGCAACTGCTGAAAGATGCGATTGAACATGCCAACGGTATGCAGCATCTGGAGCGCATTATGGCGATTCTGGAGCACACTAAAGCTTTTGAATACACCCGTTCTATGGCTGAACTGGAAGCTGAAAAAGCCCGCCAGTGCATCGCCTTCTTACCAGAGTCTGGTTACAAAGACGCTTTATTAACCTTGGCCGATATAGCTGTGCAACGCAATCACTAAAAAGCAGATACACTTCAAAAAAACAAAAGCCAGCTAATGCTGGCTTTTCTCTATAAAAACAATCTTAGTTTGCTTTAGCAACAAAGTCTTCGCCTAAGGTGATGTCAGCTTTTAACGTGCCTAACATATCGTTCATCGCTTTTTGCTCGTATGCACTTAATGCACCAATAGGTAATAGCGCTTCAACGCCGTTTTTGCCTAATACGATTGGCTGAGCGAAGAAACGGGCATGTTCACCCTGACCTTCAACATAAGCATACTCAGTTACTTTTTCGCCTTGTAAGCCTTTGACTAAAGACACACAGAAACGAGCAGCCGCCTGACCCATAGACAGAGTGGCAGATCCGCCACCAGCTTTAGCTTCCACAACTTCAGTACCGGCATTCTGGATACGGTAAGTTAATGAAGATACTTCTTCATCTGTGAAAGTGACATCTTTGACTTGAGACAACAGAGGCAGAATAGTAGTACCGCTGTGACCACCGATCACTGGAACAGTAATTTCAGCAGGGTTTTTGCCTTTTAATTCAGCAACAAAAGTCTCAGCACGGATCACGTCCAACGTAGTTACACCGAATAAACGCTTAGGATCATAAGTACCGGCTTTTTTGAACACTTCAGCTGCGATAGCAACAGTGGTGTTCACAGGGTTAGTGATTACACCAACCAAGGCTTTAGGGCAGTTCACTACTATGGCTTCAGCCAGAGTTTTTACAACACCAGCGTTGATGTTGAATAAATCAGAGCGGTCCATGCCTGGCTTGCGTGGCATACCGGCAGGGATCATCACGATATCTGCACCGATCAGCGCTTTATCCAGGTCTTCTTTACCAAAACCTGTAATTTTTACCGCTGTAGGGATATGACTTAAATCAACAGCTACACCTGGAGTCACTGGGGCTAAATCGTACAGAGCTAAATCAGTACCAGCCGGTAAGTTTAACTTTAATAATAAAGACAGCGCCTGACCTATACCACCAGCAGCACCTAATACGGCAACTTTCATGCTATTCTCCCAATTTACGGTTCAAAAGAAACGCGCCAACAATACTGAAATGTGGCACAAAATACAAATCACTTACGCCTAAAGTCTAAGCATTTTATCCGATTTTGGTGTAATTTACTTGCTGAACCACAGTATTAGTCCAAGTTCAGTTAATTCGGCCTAAAAAATAAAAAGTTTAAATAAAAATGATGACTAAACAATCGAAACAAGAAGCTTTGATCCAAGCCTTTAAGTCTTTATTAAAAGAAGAGCGTTTTGGTTCCCAAAGCGATATTGTGGATGCGCTGAAAGCGGAAGGCTTTGATAATATAAGTCAGTCTAAAGTGTCCCGCATGCTAAGCAAATATGGTGCTGTACGTACCCGTAATGCCAAGCAGGAGATGGTGTATTGTTTGCCTCCTGAGCTAGGTGTGCCCACCACTAAAAGCCCATTACGGCAATTAGTACTGGATATCGAACATAACGATGTGATGATCATTATCCGCACCAGTCCTGGTGCAGCTCAGTTGATAGCTCGTTTGCTGGATTCTGTTGGTAAAGCCGAAGGCGTGTTGGGCACCATAGCTGGCGATGACACTATTTTTATCGCGCCGACCAGTGTCAAAAACATTAACTTCACCTTGAATAAGGTGACAGAGTTATTTGAAAAGGTCTGATCCGGCCTGCTCTTCAAGAAAACTGATGGAGGGGGCAAAAAATGCAGCCCCCGCCTCAATTTGGCAATACTCTAACAATAAATCTGCATCTTCGCTGTTATGCCCTAAACGATTCGACAACCACAAAGGCACCTCTGTGGCGTTAGCTGAAAACCCGACGGAAATCATACCCTGAGCACGAACATTAGCTACAGGCATGTTTTGCCAGAGGATCTGTTTGCGGCCTGTTGTATTTTCCAGTGCTGTTTTATCCGCATGAGAATTTGCCAAACGTTGTGCTGATGGCAACAGTTGACCATCCAGCTTATTACGCCCCATCACAGCTTCCTGCTCTGGCATCGTCAGTTGTTGCCAACGTTGTAAATCATATTGATAACGTAACATGTAGACATAACTGCCTGCACTCATAGCGCTTTTCGGCTCGTTACTGATCAAAGCACAGGAGCGCCGTAATTTGCCTTTTGGATTATCCGGGCTGTCATGGAATCCAGTCAAATTACGACCATCCAGATAACGAAATGCATGGCACTGTTCGTACAGATCCACATGCTGCTGTAACACATGATAAATTTGCTGAGTCGCGATATGAATCACATCAAAACGGTCAGCCCGAATTTGGATCAATAAATCCGAAGCAACCACAGCTATATCTGCCAGATTATCGGAAAAGTCAGGCCAGGGGTCAGGTCGCTGCTCAGGATACAAATGAAGCCAGTAATTTTGACCTACAGCAACTACAACATTAAGCATCGCCTCTGAAAACTGCTCGGATAAACGCTCTGCTAATAGGGGAACTTTAGCCAACTGCAAGCGCAAATACTGTTCATGACCATCCAGGGCATTTAACAATAAATAACAACAGTGCAAGTTTGCTTCGGCACAAATGCCAGATTGTTCCCGGGCCATATCTATCTCATCAGAATCAAGAAAGAATGATCATATCAATTTGGCTGCTCCCGGTCAGTAGTTTTCACGCAAGCCAAAGTTCAGGCAGACAATCGCCCTATTTCTTTGTGAGATATATCTCACAAATCAGTAAGCTAATATAGCTTTTACTGCAAGAAACACTCCTATAACAAATTCACAAACATATGATTCATAATAGAAAAACTCAAAAAACACCAAGATTACAATAATATTTCACTACAAGTATTTAACAAAGAAGGTCCTTTTCCGACGCTAAATGTAGGATAATTATTTCGTCGCTGGATGTGACAGTTAAACAAGATGTTTAACAGGACAAGCTACATGAAGTAGCCGCAGGAAGCTGGGATATCAAAGGATTGTGCAGGGCTGCACAAGGATGAACAGGACAGGCTCCGGAGTGAGCATACATCTTCAGGATGAAGATTCAAGGATAGGGACTCTGCCGGAGGCAGAAGGTACTCTCAGGATAGAGAGTTAAATGGAAAGGGATGCTGCAGGATTGCAGTTGGAATGTTCAGGACGAGCACAGGGATGATCCATCAGGGATAGTGGTTGGAAGGACGCCACCAAGTTTTAGGGGCCGCGAAGTTCGCGGCCCGTCTTGTTTTCAGAGCACCGGTTTTTATTTTCTCCCCCGTTCTAGTCAGCTGCCTCACAAATGCACCATATTAATGCACCTCTTGCGTCACCCTGAAGCAATTTAGAGTTTTCGCACTAACAATAATGTTGTTTTTTTCAACAGGGCCCTTTTCCTGTTTGAAAACAGCTGTTAGATTACATCCGTTCTTTGCAAAATGATTTGGCGACTGCACTAAAACAGCGCACAGGTCCGTGGCTAAGACCACAAGAAAAAACCCCGGAAGCTTACGCCGCCGGGGTTGTCTGATAAAGACAAAGGACAAGGATAGACGAATTTGGTGGTACGGGTTTAGTTGCCAAGACCAACTGCTACTTGCGTAGCTGCTGGCTTGGCAACCAGCTCCTGAGAAGCCCCACCGGCTCTTCCCAGGCTGCCTACTTTACTGTCGATACAAATTCAGGATAGGCTTCTACACCACACTCAGAACGATCGACACCTTCATATTCTTCCTGCTCTGTGACACGGATACCCACTGTCATTTTTAAAGCAAACCACACTATTAAACTCGCCGCAAAAACCCAGACGAAAATAGTAGCAGCACCAGCCAGTTGACCCACTAATGAGGCAGACGGTTTGGTCAGAGGAACAATTAATAATCCAAATAAACCTACAGTACCGTGCACAGAAATCGCACCTACAGGGTCATCAATTTTTAACTTATCTAAGGCCAGAATAGAACCAACCACTAAGACACCAGCAATAGCACCGAAGATAGACGCTTCTAAAGGCGTTGGCGTTGAAGGTTCTGCGGTAATAGCCACCAGACCAGCCAAAGCACCATTTAACGCCATGGTTAAATCAGCCTTTTTGAACAACAGCATAGACAAGCCTATTGCAGCAATAGTTCCGGCAGCAGCGGCAGCATTGGTATTTAAGAACACCACGGCAACCGAATTAGCGTTGGTAATATCGCCTAATTTCAGTACAGAACCACCGTTAAAGCCAAACCAACCTAACCACAAAATTAAGGTACCTAAAGCAGCCAGTGGCATGTTAGAACCAGGGAAAGCATGTGCTTTGCCATCTTTACCATATTTACCTTTACGGGCACCTAACAGTAATACACCAGCCAAAGCCGCAGCCGCACCAGCCAAGTGCACTATGCCTGAACCAGCGAAGTCAGAGAAACCTAAGTCACCTAAGCTGTATAAACCAAACACAGACTGACCACCCCATGTCCACGAGCCTTCCATTGGGTAAATCACACCTGTCATCACCACAGCGAAAGTCAGGAACGCCCATAACTTCATGCGCTCAGCTACTGCACCAGAGACGATAGACATAGCTGTTGCTACGAATACCACCTGAAAGAAGAAATCTGAGGCTTTAGAATAAATCGCTTTCCCTTCAAAACCATTTTCACGTTCAGCAAAACTGGTTAAGGTTTGTGCAACATCGACTTCACCTATACCTGTTAAGAAATAACCACCACCATACATCAGCTGGTAGCCACAGATCAGATACATAACACAAGCCACTGAATACAGAACGATATTTTTTGTCAGTATTTCCGTGGTATTTTTAGCACGGACCAGACCAGCTTCCAGCATGGAGAAGCCAGCGGCCATCCACATCACTAAAGCGCCACACACCAAAAAGTAAAAGGTGTCCATCGCAAACTGTAAATGATAAATTTGTTCCTGCATGATTTACCCCTTTAGATGGCTTCTGAGTCCATTTCACCTGTGCGGATCCGCACCACTTGCTCCAGATCGTAAACGAAGATTTTTCCGTCCCCGATCCGGCCTGTGTGTGCAGCTTTTTGGATCACTTCCAACAAACGCTCGACGTTTTCATCCAATACCGCGATCTCCAATTTTACCTTAGGTAAAAAATCGACCTGATATTCCGCTCCCCGATAGAGTTCTGTATGACCTTTCTGACGACCGAAGCCTTTCACTTCTGTCACAGTAAGACCTTCAATACCAATGTCCGCAATCGCTTCACGGACATCGTCAAGCTTGAACGGCTTGATGATGGCACATACGAGTTTCATGGTTATTATCCTTATGGTGTCTTGTTGCATTTGCCAATAAGACAAGAAAACCTTGTGCCAAGATTTATAACCTATATTTTTCAACTACTTATGAAAATAAATTTAAAGCGCTCAAAAAAAACGCACCAACAAGGTGCGTTTATTCACTGCCAGAGTGCAGCGGATAGATAACAGAACTAAATCAGGTGGGTAAAAATTGCTGCCACTGCTGTATTAAATGCAGCAGATCTTCCAGACCACATTCAGCATAAAGCTGGCTTTGATCCAACTCCAAATCCTGCTCTGGATCCAACTCCATTTCAATGCCCTGCTCCTGCAACAATGAGAAGTGACAAATCACCACTTCAGAGGCCTGTACCGTGAGCCGATACTCTTTACCATCCCATTGATACTGACTCTGTGCATTCAGCTGTTGTAGCTGTGTTAACAGAGGCTGATATGCACTTGCCTTAGGCTCAAACTCATCCAATAAGAAACACTGCAGCGCCAGCTGTTCAGAACTTAACTTCAGGCTGTAGCGCTTCGCCTCAGTGTTGTAGATAAAATCGAATTCCATGCATTGTTCCAAATAGAAAGGCCCGCTAAGCGGGCCTTTTTGCATCACATTAAAGTAATCAGACAGCTTGCTGAATAATTACATTGGCCGCTTTGCTGGTGTACTGGCTCATCTGATGGAAATTCAGGTAGCGGTAGGTATCCGCAGCCGTCGTTTCAATCTGCTTCGCGTATTCCAGGTACTCAGGTACTGTTGGCAAACGGCCGATAATAGATGCAACAGCAGCTAATTCAGCAGAAGCCAGATAAACGTTAGCACCCTGACCTAAACGGTTCGGGAAGTTACGGGTAGAAGTCGATACCACAGTGGTATTGTCGCCTACACGAGCCTGGTTACCCATACATAATGAACAACCCGGGATTTCGATACGGGCACCCACACGACCGTAAATACCGTAATAACCTTCCTCAGTCAGCTGATCTTTATCCATCTTGGTTGGTGGAGCTATCCACAGACGGGTTGGGATCTGGCCTTTGAACTTGTCTAACAGTTTACCAGCGGCACGGAAGTGGCCGATGTTGGTCATACAAGAACCGATAAAGACTTCATCAATCTTATCGCCTTCGACTGAAGACAATAAACGAGCGTCATCCGGGTCGTTTGGTGCACACAGAATTGGCTCTTTGATGTCAGCCAGATCGATTTCGATCACCGCAGCATATTCAGCATCAGCGTCAGCACGTTCCAGTTTTGGATCGGCTAACCAGGCTTGCATCGCCTGAATACGACGCTCGATAGTGCGTACATCGCCGTAACCTTCGCTCAGCATCCATTTCAGCATCACGATGTTGGATTCTAAGTATTCAGCCACTGAAGCTTCAGACAAGGTGATAGTACAACCTGCAGCTGAACGCTCAGCTGAAGCGTCAGATAATTCAAACGCCTGTTCAGCCGTTAAATGCTCCAGACCTTCAATCTCTAACACACGGCCAGAGAAAATGTTGACCTTGCCTTTCTTCTCAACAGTCAGTAAGCCTTGCTGGATAGCGTAGTAAGGGATTGCGTGCACTAAATCACGTAACGTGATACCAGGCTGCATTTCGCCTTTAAAACGCACCAACACAGACTCAGGCATATCCAGTGGCATTACACCAGTGGCAGCAGCAAAAGCTACTAAGCCAGAACCTGCCGGGAAAGAAATACCGATAGGGAAACGGGTGTGAGAATCACCACCAGTACCTACTGTATCTGGTAACAGCATGCGGTTTAACCAGCTGTGGATTACACCATCACCTGGACGTAAAGAGATACCACCACGGTTCATAATGAAATCTGGCAGTGTGTGATGCGTGTTCACGTCAACTGGCTTCGGATAAGCCGCAGTGTGACAGAACGACTGCATCACTAAGTCAGCAGAGAAACCTAAACAAGCTAAATCTTTTAACTCATCACGAGTCATTGGGCCTGTCGTATCCTGAGAACCTACAGTGGTCATTTTTGGTTCACAGTATTGGCCAGGACGAATACCTTTCACGCCACAGGCTTTACCAACCAGCTTCTGAGCTAAGGTGAAACCTTTGTTAGTCACTTCAGTCACAGCAGGACGTTCAAACACTGTAGAGTGAGATAAACCTAAAGCTTCACGGGCTTTGTCTGTTAAACCACGACCAATGATCAGAGGAATACGGCCACCGGCACGCACTTCATCGAGCAACACGTTAGAGCGCAGTTCAAAAGTAGAAACCACTTCATCAGTACCATGGCGTTTTACCACACCCTGATGTGGGAAAATGTCGATCACATCACCCATGTTCATGTTTGACACGTCTAATTCGATAGGTAATGAACCTGAGTCTTCCATAGTGTTGAAGAAAATAGGTGCAATTTTGCTACCTAAACAAACACCACCAGTGCGCTTGTTTGGTACGAATGGAATATCTTCGCCCATAAACCACAGCACAGAGTTAGTGGCTGATTTACGGCTTGAACCTGTACCTACCACATCACCGACATAAGCCAGTGGGAAACCTTTAGCAATTAACGCTTCGATTTGCTTCACCGGGCCTTTTGAACCAGGTGCATCAGGCTCGATACCATCACGCACGTTTTTCAGCATCGCCAAAGCGTGCAGAGGAATATCAGGGCGTGACCATGCATCCGGAGCTGGAGATAAATCGTCGGTATTGGTTTCGCCAGTGACTTTAAACACAGTCACAGTAATTTTTTCTGGGATAGCAGGTTTGCTGGTATACCACTCGGCATCAGCCCAGCTTTGTAATACAGCTTTGGCATGCACGTTACCTGCGTCGGCTTTTTCTTTCACGTCATGGAAAGAATCAAACATCAGCAAAGTGTGAGATAAACCTTTCGCCGCTAAAGCCGCTAATTTTGGGTTATCCAGCAAGTCGATCATAGGCTGGATATTGTAGCCACCAAACATGGTGCCTAATAATTCAGTAGCGCGCTCTGGAGTCACTAACGGGCTTGTGACTTCACCTTTGGCAACAGCAGTTAAAAAGCCGGCTTTAACATAAGCAGCTTCGTCCACGCCAGGTGGAATACGGTTTTCTAACAGATCAACTAAGAATTCACCTTCACCTGCTGGTGGGTTTTTCAATAAGTCAGTTAACGACGCCACTTGTTGCGCATTCAGTGGCAACGGAGGAATGCCTTGAGCCGCACGTTCGGCCACATGTTCACGGTATTGTTGAAGCACAGTAATGTCCTCTGGTTAGGTCGCCACAGAGCACTGTATCAGTACCGCAGCGATAGACAGGAATCTCGAACAGGCTGGATTATAAGAAAAAACCGCCTGAATTGACACCTGAGTATAAGCAACCAAGCTTATAGTCGCTATAACTTTCGTGAATACCCCGCCCAGTTGAGAATCATTCTCAAGAATAATACTAAAACTGGTCGTGCAGATAGACAGAATCATCTGAAACGATGTTGAACATCGGAGCGCCATGACGATGGCCCTGAGGAGATTTGGCAGGACAGCAATTATACAAATGGCCGCATCAAGCGGCCATTTGTCAGTAATAAAAAACGAATTACCAAATCTTCACGCGGTTTTCCGGCGCTATATACAGCTTATCGCCTTCTTTCACATCAAAAGCTGTGTAGAACACTGGCAGGCTGGACACTATGCCATTGACGCGATAATGCGGTGGTGAATGTGGGTCAGTCGCTAACTGCTCTTTCATTACTTCATCGCGGTATTTAGAACGCCATACCTGAGCCCAGCTTAATAACACGCGCTGATCGCCGGTAAAACCATCCATCACTGGTGCTTCTTTGCCTTCAAGCGACAAATGGTAAGCCTTCAGTGCGACAGTTAAACCACCTAAGTCACCGATGTTTTCGCCTAAGGTCAAATCACCATTCACAAAATGGCCCGGCACTGGCTCATATTTGCTGTACTGTGCACTTAAAGCTTTGCCCAAAGCCTGGAACTTAGTTTCGTCCTGCTCTGTCCACCAGTTGCGTAAGTTACCTTCGCCATCATACTTAGCACCCTGATCGTCAAAACCATGGCCGATTTCGTGGCCAATCACAGCACCAATGCCACCATAGTTCACTGCATCTTCTGCCGCCATGTTAAAGAAAGGAGGTTGTAAAATAGCTGCAGGGAACACGATTTCGTTATTCGCCGGGTTGTAGTAAGCATTGACTGTTTGTGGTGTCATAAACCATTCGTCTTTGTCGATTGGCTTGCCTAACTTCGCCAGCATCTGATCGTAACTCCAGTGCGTGGAGCGCACAAAGTTACCAACTAAATCGTCTGCTTTGATTTCCAGATTGGAATAATCTTTCCACTTGTTCGGGTAACCGATTTTTGGCGTAAAAGTACCTAATTTAACCAATGCAGCTTTTTTGGTGTCTTCCGACATCCATTCCAGATCTTTAATCGACTGCTCGTAAGCTTTGATTAAGTTCGCTACCAACTTTTCCATATGAGCTTTGGCTTCTGGTTTGAAGTGACGCTCTACATACAGCTTGCCTGTTAACTCACCTAATACGGCATCACTGGCATCCACAGCTTTTTTCCAGCGTGGTTTTTGCTCTTTTACACCACGTAAGGTAGTGGAATAAAACTGGAATTGACGGTCAACAAAGGCTTTGCTCAGCTTGTCGGCATAATCATTGACCGTATGGAAGGTCAGATAGTCCTGCCAGCTTTGCAGATCGGTGGCAGCAACAATTTTGCCAAGAGCTTCAAAATAGCTTGGCTGACCAATAATGATTTCGTTGACGTTGGTCAGCTTAGAACCAGCAGCATAGTCGTTCCAGCTAAACTCACCTAAAGTTTTAGCTAAATCAGTAGTCGATACTTTGTTATAAGTTTTATCGGCATCGCGGTTTTGTACGCGGGTCCACTGGTTTTTCGCCAGCTCAGTTTCCAGCGCATACACACGTTTGGCAGCAGCTGCCGGGTCTGCATGCTTAGCTAAAGTGAATAAATCCAGCAGGTAGGCCTGGTACTCAGCCTGAATTTTTTTCGAAGCTTCATCATCTTTGGTGTAGTAATCACGGTCTGGTAAACCTAAACCGCTTTGATCGGCATACACTGCATATTCAGTGGATTTTTTCGCATCGTTGTTCACATACCAGCCCAATGGAATAGTCACACCGTCACGCTGTAGTGAGGCAAAAGTGCTGGCCAGTTGCTTTTTATCTTTTAAGCCCTGGATCAATTCCAGTTGAGGTTGTAAAGCGGTTAAACCCAACTCTTCCAGTTTGGCTTCGTTCATATAGCTGTTGTAGAAGCTACCTAACTTGTGGCCATCTGAACCTGGCGCTAAATCAGTGCGGCTGGCGACTTCATCAATAATAGCTTTCACTGCCAATTGCGAGTTATCTGCCAATACGTGGAAAGAGCCGTACGAAGATTTTTCCGCTGGGATTTCAGTTTTATTCAGCCAGCCACCGTTGACTGCTAAGAAGAAGTCATCCTGAAAACGTACTGCCGGGTCGAAGTTTTCTTTGTCCACACCAGAAACCAAAGTCGCTACAGCTGCTGTTGCTTTTTGTTCTGCTGCTGGTTTCGCGGTTTCAGTGCTAGTGGTTTCTGGTGCCTTGCCACAAGCAGCCAGGCCAAGGGCCATAGCGACGCTCAGCGCAGTTAAGGTAATTTTTTTCATTCGAAGGGTTTCCTGCCAAAAGGGTTAAATAACCGCAGTATACTACTCCGGCAGGCCACTTTTTGTTAATGGAAGTTGTAACAAAATATAAAAAAACCGGCAATGCGAAGCAGTTGCCGGTTTTTATTCTGTCTCTTAATGAAGAGTCAGTTTATTTTTTCTTCGCTTTTGGATTTGGCAGGTCAGTGATAGAACCTTCGTACATCTCAGCAGCTAAACCAATAGACTCGTTTAAGGTTGGGTGAGCATGGATGGTCAGAGCGATGTCTTCAGCATCTGCACCCATTTCTACTGCTAAGCAGATTTCACCTAACATTTCACCAGCGTTAATACCAACAATAGCGCCACCTAAAATGCGGTGTGTTTCTTTGTCGAAAATTAACTTAGTGAAGCCTTCAGTGCGGGCTGAAGCGATAGCACGGCCAGAAGCTGCCCAAGGGAAAGTTGCAGTTTCAACAGCAACGCCTTTTTCTTTAGCTTCTTTTTCAGTGATACCAACCCATGCCATTTCCGGATCGGTGTAAGCCACAGAAGGAATGCAACGTGGGTCGAAGAAGTGCTTCAGACCAGAGATCACTTCAGCAGCCACATGACCTTCGTGTACAGCTTTGTGCGCTAACATTGGCTGGCCAATCACATCACCGATGGCGTAGATGTGTGGCACGTTAGTACGTAGTTGTTTATCTACATTGATAAAACCACGCTCATCCACGTTCACACCAGCTTTGGCAGCATCTAACAGAGAACCGTTTGGACGACGGCCTACTGCCACTAAAATTTTGTCGTAACGTACAGGTGTTGCTGGTGCATTTTTGCCTTCGAAGGTCACATACAAACCATCAGCTTTAGCTTCAACAGCTGTCACTTTAGTCGACAGCATAATGTTGAAGTTGTCTTTGTTGTACTTGGTGTACACCTTGACCAAATCAGCGTCCGCAGCAGGAACCAACTGGTCAGCAAATTCAACCACAGAGACTTTAGAGCCTAAAGCACGGTACACAGTACCCATCTCTAAACCAATGATGCCGCCACCTAACACCAGCATTTCGCCTGGAATGTCTTTTAATTCCAAAGCGCCGGTAGAGTCGATCACACGTGGGTCATCTTTTGGAATGAATGGCAGAGCCACTGGCTCAGAACCAGCAGCGATAATAGCGCTTTCAAAAGTAATAGTAGTATCACCCACCACCAGCGTATTTGGGCCAGTGAATTTGCCGTAACCAGTCACGACTTTGACTTTACGCATCTTCGACATGCCAGCTAAGCCGTTGGTCAGCTGAGCAACTACTTTGTCTTTCCAGGCACGGATTTTATCTAAATCGATTTGTGGTGCACCAAAAGTAACACCGTGTGATGCCATTTCTTTCGCATCATCGATCACTTTGGCGACATGTAATAAAGCTTTAGATGGGATACAGCCAACATTTAAACAAACACCACCAAGTGTGCTGCGTGCTTCAACTAAAGTCACTTCCAGACCTAAGTCAGCTGCGCGAAATGCTGCAGAATATCCACCAGGGCCGGCGCCTAACACCACAACTTGCGTTTTGATTTCGTTGCTCATCGTTTTACCTTTTTATCTTTTGCTAAGATAGCCACCCGTCAAAACAAGCGGCCAGGAAATAAAGTGACGGAATTTTATCACCCTACCTGAAAGATGTCCCGTATCTTTTCAGAGCACAGGACAACTTTCAGTCGTGTTTCGTCTTACATAATGATTTGGCGGATATCCGCTAAATAGGATGCCAGAGTCGCAGTAAAACGCGCAGCTAAAGCACCATCAATCACACGGTGGTCGTAGGATACAGACAAAGGCACCATCAGGCGTGGTTCAAATTCTTTACCATTCCACTTAGGTTTAATGTCAGATTTTGACACACCCAAAATAGCCACTTCAGGCGCGTTGACGATAGGCGTAAAGGCCGTACCACCAATACCACCTAAGCTGGAGATGGTGAAACAACCACCCTGCATATCTGCAGCCGTCAGTTTACCCTCACGGGCTTTTAACGAAATATCCTGCAGTTCGCGGGACAATTCGATAATGCCTTTTTTATTCACATCACGTACCACAGGCACCACTAAACCATTTGGTGTATCGACCGCTATACCTAAATGCACATACTTTTTCAGAATAAGGCTGCCACCGTCTTCTGATAACGAGCTGTTAAAGGTTGGGAACTCTTCCAGAGCTTTAGCAACGGCTTTCATAATAAAGACCAATGGGGTGTATTTGACGCCCATTTTCTTTTTATCAGCCAGCGCGTTTTGCTCTTTGCGGAATTCTTCCAGTCCTGTGATATCCGCTTCGTCAAACTGAGTCACATGTGGAATGCGCACCCAGTTGCGATGCAAGTTTGCACCGGATAACTTCTGAATACGCGACAGAGGTTTTTCTTCCACAGCGCCAAACTTGCTGAAATCCACTTTTGGCCAAGGGATTAAATCAAAACCCACACTGTTACTACTGCTGGTGACGTTGCCTTTGCCTGATGCCACTTGCGCAATAATATTTTTCACATAATTTTGCACGTCTTCGCGCTGCACACGGCCTTTACGGGCTGTGCCTGTGACCTTGCTTAAATCCACACCAAACTCACGGGCTAAACGACGCACCACAGGAGAAGCATGAGCATAAGCCTGGTTCTCAGTAAATTCGCTTGCTGATGCAGATGGCGCTGCAACCGGAGCTGATGCTGCAGGCGCAGGCGCTGCTACTGGAGCTGGCGCAGCAACAGCAGCAGGAGCCGCTACCGCAGCAGCTGCAGCTGATGGAGCACTGCCAGCCACTTCAAATACAAAGACTGAAGAGCCTGTTTGTACTTTGTCGCCTACTTTGACTTTGATTTCTTTGACAGTACCGGCAAATGGCGCTGGCACTTCCATTGAAGCTTTATCACCTTCCACCGACAACAGTGATTGATCAGCGGCAACAGTGTCACCGACTTTCACCATCACTTCCGTTACTTCAACGGCGTCGCCACCAATATCAGGCACCTGAACTTCTTTTAACTCTGCAGCTGCAGGAGTGGCCGGAGCCGCAGCAACCGGAGCTGGTGCGGCAACAGGCGCAGGAGCAGGAGCAGCTGCTGGCGCTGCAACAGCAGCACCTTCAGCTTCAAACACCATAATCAGTGAGCCGGTTTTTACTTTATCGCCGGCTTTGACTTTAATTTCTTTAACAGTACCGGCCTGAGCTGCTGGTACTTCCATCGAAGCCTTGTCGCCCTCTACCGATAATAAAGACTGGTCCAGCGTGACTTTGTCGCCCACTTTCACCAGTACTTCGGTGACTTCAACTTCATCCGCACCTATGTCCGGCACATGAATTTCAATCGTCATGACAAATCCTCTTATGCGTACAGTGGGTTAGTTTTATTGGTGTCGATACCAAAACGGGCAATGGCATCCGCCACTAACTGTTTGTCGATTTCACCGCGTTTGGCCAGTTCACGTAAGGACGCCAGCACTATGTAACCTGCGTTCACTTCGAAGTGACGACGCAGATTTTCGCGGCTGTCAGAACGGCCAAAACCATCTGTACCCAGAACTTTATAAGACACCGCAGGTACAAAAGAACGCACCTGATCGGCATAGTTTTTAATGTAGTCGGTGGCGGCAATCGCAGGAGCTGAACCTAACACAGTGGCAATGTATGGCACTTTTTCTTCAGCCATAGGATGCAGCATGTTGAAACGCTCACAATCCTGACCATCACGTGCCAGCTCGTTAAATGAAGTCACAGAGAACACGTCTGAGCCTACACCGTAATCTTCACTTAAAATTTCAGCCGCTTTACGCACTTCATTCATGATAGTGCCGCTGCCTAACAGCTGAACTTTGGCTTTCTCACCGACATGGCTTTCCAGTTTATAGATACCACGACGAATACCTTCTTCAGCACCTGCTGGCATAGCAGGGTGATGGTAGTTTTCGTTCATCACTGTGATGTAGTAGTAGATATTTTCCTGGTCCACACCGTACATACGACGGATACCATCCTGGATGATCACCGCCAGCTCATAAGAATAAGTCGGGTCGTACGAAATACAGTTAGGTACTGTGCCTGCCAGAATATGGCTGTGACCATCTTCGTGCTGTAAGCCTTCACCGTTTAACGTAGTACGGCCGGCAGTAGCGCCTAACAGGAAACCACGGGCTTGCTGATCGCCCGCTAACCAGGCCATATCGCCAACACGCTGGAAACCAAACATAGAGTAGTAAATATAGAACGGGATCATCGGCAGATCGTTGGTGCTGTATGACGTAGCAGCTGCGACCCATGACGCCATAGCGCCCAGCTCGTTAATACCTTCCTGCAATACCTGACCTGAAGTTTCTTCTTTGTAGTAAGACACTACAGCGCGGTCTTCCGGCGTGTACGTCTGGCCACGTGGGTTATAAATACCAATCTGACGGAATAAACCTTCCATACCAAAAGTACGGGCTTCATCAGCGATAATAGGCACAATTTGCTGACCGATATTTGGATCTTTCAGCAATACGTTCAGTGAACGCACAAAAGCCATAGTGGTCGAAATTTCACGTTTTTGCTCTTCTAAAAGAGGCTCAAACACGTTCAGTTCTGGCAGAGTTAAAGCTTTAGTGAAATTTGGTAAACGCACTGGCGTGTAACCATTTAACGCATTACGACGGGCATGCAGGTACTGGTGCTCAGGCGAACCTTCAGGCAACTGGATGTAAGGCAGGCTTTGTACATCGTCTTCGCTGATGTAATCTTCCAGGCTCAGGCGCTTACGGATTTGCAGCACATGAGTCATATCCATTTTCTTGACCTGGTGCGCAATGTTTTTGCCTTCAGCCGCTTCACCCATGCCATAACCTTTGATGGTTTTGGCCAGAATGACAGTTGGGCGACCTTTGGTTTCCTGCGCAGATTTAAATGCTGCGTATAACTTGGATGGCTCATGACCACCACGTTTTAACGCGAAAATTTCTTCGTCTGTCATATCAGCCACTAAAGCTGCAGTTTCAGGGTAACGTCCGAAGAAATGCTGACGCACATAAGCGCCGTCTTTAGCTTTGTAGGTCTGGTAGTCACCGTCTACAGTTTCGTTCATCAGTTGCAGTAACTTGCCTGTGGTGTCTTTGGCCAGCAGCTTGTCCCAGCCACTACCCCATACCACTTTAATTACGTTCCAGCCGGCACCACGGAATAAACCTTCCAGTTCCTGGATGATTTTACCGTTGCCCATCACAGGACCATCTAAACGTTGCAGGTTACAGTTGACCAGGAAACACAGGTTATCCAGCTTTTCACGGGCAGCAAAAGATAAAGAGCCACGGCTTTCCGGCTCGTCCATCTCGCCGTCACCTAAGAAGGCATAGACGCGTTGTTGGCTGGTATCTTTTAAACCACGACCATCTAAATACTTCAGGAAACGCGCCTGATAGATAGACGTAATGGGACCTAAGCCCATAGATACTGTTGGGAACTGCCAGAATTCAGGCATTAATTTAGGATGTGGGTACGAAGATAAACCTTCACCACCTACTTCCTGACGGAAGTTATCCAGCTGATCGGCTGTTAAACGGCCTTCGACAAAAGCACGGGCGTAGATCCCCGGAGAAATATGGCCTTGGTAATACACCAAATCGCCGCCATCTTTTTCATTTGGTGCGCGGAAGAAGTGGTTAAAACAGGTTTCGTAAAACGCGGCTGAAGACTGGTAAGACGCCATGTGGCCACCTAAATCCAGCTCTTTTTTCGAAGCGCGTAAAACGATCATAATAGCGTTCCAGCGGATCACGGAGCGGATACGTTTTTCCAGATTTACATCACCCGGATAGGCAGGTTCTTGCTGTGGCGGAATGGTATTGATGTAATTGGTGGTAATGCCTGTTGGCATATCCACGCCTTCCAGACGAGCCTGTTCCAGCACTTGTTCTAACAGGAACTGAGCGCGCTCTACACCTTCGGTGCGAACTACAGATTCAAGAGCCTCTAACCATTCTTTGGTTTCGAGCGCGTCGATGTCAGTCTTATTGACTTCAGACATATCAAAGTTTCCTTAATCAGTTCCACGCCAGAGAGCGGAACATTAACAGTTAAAAAGTATGCTTACGCTCATTCGCTCTGTTGTGAACGTCTGAGCGAGCGTTCAATGCGTGAGCGCTCCCGGTCAGCTTCCAGCAATGCCTCTTCGATAAAGGCTAAATGGCTGTTGCTGGCTTGCCGGGCTTGCTCCGGCTCGCCATTGATCACCGCTTGCATCAGGCGATGCCTGTGCGAATTCAGCTGGCTCACTATGCCTTCTTTTTTCCGCAAAACTTCAAGGTTTAACTTGATGTTTTGCTCTACCAGCGGCGTTAAGCCGCGCACCAAATGCAAAAGCACCACATTGTGTGATGCCTCTGCAACCGCCGAATAAAACTGGCCTACCGACCGCGCTTCAGCGTCTAAATCCTGTTGCTGCTGGGCAGCACAAATTTCTTCATAACGTTGTTTAATCAAGTCATAGTCAGCTTGTGTACCACGCAACGCAGCGTAATAAGCGCAAATGCCCTCTAAAGCATGACGAAACTCTAACAAATCAAATTGCGACTCCGGATGACGACCAATCAAAGCAAATAGCGGATCGGTTAAACCCACAGCCAGATTTTCGCAAACATAAGTGCCACCACCCTGACGGCGATTGACTAAACCTTTGGCTTCAAGCTTTTGAATAGCTTCACGCAAGGATGGACGTGAGACATCAAACTGCAATGCTAATTCACGCTCAGGCGGTAACTTTTGTCCCGGCGTAAAAGTACCTTCCAGCAGCATATGTTCCAGCTGCTGGACTATTTGATCGGACAATTTAGCAGGTTTGATTCTCAGACTGGACATTGTCACCCTGATGTTAAGCTATTGGTTTTAGCGTTGACCACTTGTAAATTGGTCTTACCAATTAAATTTTATGCGGCATAACTTAGCAGAAAGGAATCAAACTGTAAATTAAACTGCGGAATTATGCGACCAAAGCGGCCAAATAATTAGAGTAAAAGCTCAGAAAAAAAACAGAGGAAAAGATAGCAATAAAATTGGTCTGACCATTAGTAGTAAATACATACCGTCCATCCATGGACATCGTCGCAACAAAAGCCCGGCCTTCGCCAGACGCGAAGGCGTGATATCGGCGAAATGCCAAATTGTTGGCATGTCGAAAGACCGCTATCACCCATACAGTTGCGACATACCGTCCTTCTATGGACATCGCCGCAACACTGTTCCCTACAGTTGCGACATACCGTCCTTCCATGGACATAAAAAAAGCAGCCGAAGCTGCTTTTTGTTAATTAGTCAGTTTAACGCAGCCAGCCTGATAGCGTTAACACCGCCACTAATGCAAGGAAAAACAGGACATTACGTTTAGCTAACTGCACCATACAAGAGGTTTCTTCAGCGCAGTTATAAGCATCATCCGGCAGAGGTTCTGCAGCTTTGGCTACTGTAGTCACTACTTTGTCTGCCGGCGTTGTGAAGTCGCCCAAGAAGGCCAACAAAGAAGCTGAAGCACGGGAGAAGTGCCCAACCAAAGCCAAACCTACACCAAATAGACGTGCTGGCACCCAATCAGCCCAGAACATCAATTGCTGGAATACCGCAGGAATATCAGGTGTTGCTTCAACAAATTCAGCAGTTTCATCTCCTTCTTCCGCCAGTTTCATAGGTTTATCCCAACTGGCGGGTTCATTCATCTGACGCAGCAGAGCATAAGTGATAGCACCGGCGCCACCTAACAGCGCAAACCAAAACAGCACTGCAGCGTAATAGCGGAAATTAAGCCAAACCAGACGTTGGCCATAACTTAACTCAGCATCGGTTAAACCCGCATCATTGCTGAGTTGCTGCATCGTCAAAAAAGCCGCTTCGTTATCTGCTCTTTCACTGGCATTTAAATACTGTTTGTACAACTGACGATAATGCCAGCAGCCAATGCAGACCAGTAATACCAGCGTGTTCAGCACTAAAGTCACCAAACTACTGCCGATTAACCACAACAGCAAAGCATAGAAAACACCTGGCAACAGTACCCACAGATACTGGCCTTTACTGTCGTCTGACAATTTAGATAATCCAGAACTATGGCTCAGGGAAAGGTACTTTTTCGCATAAAACAAAAACTGCCAGGCCTCGCTGCGAACCGCCAGCCGTTCGATAATTAAGGCGATAAGCATACTGATCAAGGTCATTTATCCATTCTCCTTTAACGCAGATTGATAACGGTCCCAGTCAAATGACGGGCCAGGATCGGTTTTCCGACCAGGCGCAATCTGCTGATGTCCCACAATACGTTCCGTTGTGATAGCCGGAAAGTCTTGCATCAGTTGTCTGGTTAATAGCACCAGACTTTGGTACTGCGCATCGGTATAAGGCAGATGTTCAGTACCTTCTAATTCTATTCCTATCGAAAAATCGTTACAGTTTTGCCGCCCGTTAAATTCCGATACTCCGGCATGCCAGGCCCTGTAGTGAAAAGGCACATACTGCCGCACCACACCGTTTCTGAAAATAACACAATGCGCCGATACCCGTACGCCAGCTAAATCCGCAAAACTGTTATCGGCCGTTGTGTCCAAAACACCCATAAATAAATCATCGATGTAACTGTTGCCAAACTGGCTAGCAGGCAAACTGATGCAATGGATCACCAACAGACTGATATCAATGTCATTCGGTCTTAAATTCCAATGTGGACTTGGTCGCTGTTCAAGTTCCAAGGAAACCGGTTCTTGATTCACCGTATCGATCCTGTTTTGCAAATGCGCTTCATGCTCGGTTAAGCTGATGCCTTTATTGTCAACCCTGAGACTTTGGAATGCAAGCATCTGACAATACAACTAAAT
Organism: Rheinheimera tangshanensis; assembly: GCF_014645135.1. Classification (GTDB taxonomy): domain Bacteria; phylum Pseudomonadota; class Gammaproteobacteria; order Enterobacterales; family Alteromonadaceae; genus Pararheinheimera; species Pararheinheimera tangshanensis. The sequence continues at coordinate 504,408 of NZ_BMLH01000002.1, read as the reverse complement.
TAGGCCGCTTATTTAGCTGGATCAGTTGGCTCTTGTTACTTGGGCTGCTGTACTGGTTTTTTGAAGATCAAATTTCGTTACAAATAAATCCGAATCAGCAGCTGCAAAGTCAGATTGGCAGTAGTGGTGAAAAAGTTACGGTACTCAAGCGCAATAAAGCCGGTCACTATGTAGGTACAGCATTATTTAACGGTATTGCGATGGAATTTATGCTCGATACCGGAGCTACCGTAGTGGCTGTATCAGAACAAGCCGCACAAAAACTGGGGATGCAGAAAGGACAAAGGTATCAGGTCAGCACAGCGAATGGCCCTGCTATCGCATACGACAGCCAACTGTCCAGTCTACAACTGGGCGACATAGTTCTGACCGATATACGCGCCAGCATTACTCCTGGCTTACATGGCAACGATATTTTGTTAGGCATGAGCGCGCTAAAACAATTAGAATTCACTCAACAACAGGATGAGCTCAAACTTATCCAACACTAATTTGAATAGGCTCGAGAGCTTATTAGGACAGCGGAACTATATACAGATGATTAACGTCCCTTACCTTACTGATTTACAACGGGATATTGAACTGACGGTTCGTCAGGCTCTGGCCGAGGATTTAGGCCATTTACCGCTGGAGCAAGGCGATATTACTGCGTCTCTGATCCCTGCGACTCAACAAGCCAAAGCTACTATTATCAGCCGCGAAGACTGTGTATTTTGCGGCAGCGCCTGGCTAAGTGAAGTATTTCGTCAGTTATCGGCAGAAGTACAAGTGGAATGGTTTATTCAGGATGGTGATAAAGTGACGGCCAACTCCGTCTTGTGTGAGCTGACAGGCCCAGCCCGAATTTTATTAACAGGCGAGCGTACCGCACTTAACTTTATCCAAAGTTTAAGTGGCACAGCCACTACTACGGCTTTATATGTGTCTTTACTGGAAGGCAGCTCCACCCGTTTGCTGGATACCCGTAAAACTTTGCCTGGTATGCGGTTAGCACAAAAATATGCTGTAGCTTGTGGGGGCGGTAAAAACCACCGTCTGGGTTTATACGACGCGTTTTTAATCAAAGAAAATCATATTGCAGCCGCTGGTTCTATTGATAATGCCGTCAGCATAGCGCGGCAGAATTTCCCTGGGAAACCTGTTGAAGTTGAAGTGGAAGACTTGATTGAATTTGAACAGGCCCTTCAGGCTGGTGCTGACATTATCATGCTCGACAACTTTCATATCGCCGATATCCAACAAGCCGTTAGTCTGAATAAAGGCCAGGCCAAACTTGAAGTATCAGGTAATATCACTGCGGAATCTCTGCGTTCGTTAAGTAGTACAGGCGTAGATTATATCTCCAGTGGAGCCTTAACTAAAAATATACAAGCCATTGATTTATCAATGCGTTTACGCAGTATCTGAGGTTTAATCAGCAGGTGGAGGTTTCGATCTCCTCTGCTATCATTCGTCGCAGCGTCCGGCAAAGCTACAAAAGATTGATACACTTTGTTTAGTGTTCCCGCAAAGCTGTGATCGCTATGACCCTTCCACTAAGGTTACAAGGTACTGTCTGCTACTGGCGTGATGACAAAGGTTTTGGCTTTGTCATTACAGACCACAAAGAACGGCTTTTTTTTCATATCCGCGATTTTAAACAAGCTCCGGCCAGACGCCCGCAACAAGGTGACAGGCTTAGCTTTGAGCTTGGTGTTGACAAACAACAACGCCATTATGCCCAGTCACTACAACTTGAAGAAAGTACCGTAGCACAGACAAAACCAGCCAAAGCAACAGCACCAGACGTTTATCAAATCCAACAACAGGCCTGGTGTTTTCGTTATTTGTTTTTTGCCTTACTGCTGCTGTCGCTACTAGCTGGTTCCTTTGCCTTTATTGTGCCTTTGTTTTATCTCGAAGCCAGTCTTTTTACGTACTGGTTGTATCAAATCGATAAAAAGCTGGCCGCCAGCGGGCACAGCAGTCGCTTACCTGAAGAGAGTCTACAAATGTTTAGTCTGATTGGGGGCTGGCCAGGCGCTTTAATCGCACAAAAACGGTTGCACCATAAGGTGCACAAGATGTCTTTTCAGCGCGAGTTCCGTTTTGTGATTTATGGCAATAGTTGCTTTTTACTCTGGCTGCTATCAGAGTCTGGTTCAAATTTTTTGCAAAAAGTGACACTATTTTAATTTATCTAAGCTAAATCAATTATTTAACCAATGATTCACCTTTTTTCTTTGCTTGGTTTGCAACTGGAATTAAACATCAGAGCAAAGCTTGCTTAATAACAAATATTAACCAGAATTAAGTAGCCCCGGCTGTGGGCAAACCAATCAGGAGATGTCCCATGAAACGTAATCAAGGTTTTACCCTTATTGAATTAATGATAGTTGTCGCCATCATCGGTATATTGGCTGCTATTGCTTTACCTGCTTATCAGGACTACACGGCAAAAGCCCGTGCCTCCAATGCTGTAGCCTCTTTGGGTGGTCAAAAAATTAAAGTCGCGGAAGCCTATGCCACCAGCGGTTCTCTGGGCTGTACAGATTCGTCAAACGTAGCTATTCCAGATTGCTCAGGCGCAGGCATTCTGTCGATGTCATACGATGGTATTACCGCAACCTTAACACCCACTGGACCAGCAGCCGCAGGTGAGAGCATCACTTGGGCTTGTACTTTATCAGGCACAGGAGCAGTACCGATTAAAGGCTGTACAGTTCCATAAAGTTTACTCCTGTTGTAGCTGCAGCGGCCCGTGCAGGGCCGTTTCTCCCATGTCGATACCTGTATGAGATACGCTAAGTTCTGCCACCGGGGGTCTGTATGGCCTTAAACCCAAGCTCCATATTATTAAGACGCTTACAACAAGCGAACTTGGTTGATCCACAGATCACTGCCAAATTGCTGCAAGAAAAAAGTCACCAATACCAAACTATTGCCGACCTGTTGATTGGCGAAAAACTGCTTCAGGCCAAAGCTTTAGCTGAAGCTGCAGCAGCTTTTACTCTGCATAGCGCGCTGGATTTAGATTTTTTTGATATCAATACCGTTCCGGAGTCACTGCGCAATGAAAAACTGATCCGCAAACACCATATTCTGCCCCTTGCTAAAAGACACAAAACTTTATTTCTGGCGGTAGTAGACCCGACAGACATGACCTCTGTAGAAGACTTCGAATTTAATACCGGCCTGAATGCTGAAATGATAGTGGTGGAATTTGATAAGCTGCATAAAGCCATCGACAAATTATTTGAAACCACAGCCACAGACAGTTTCACCGATACACAGTGGGATTTGGCCAAAATGGGCTTGGCCAGCGGTGAAGAAGAAGACACAAAAACGGTCGGCTCGGACAGTGAAGATCAACCTATTATTTCTTTTATCAACAAAATGCTACATGACGCTATTCGCAAAGGCGCCTCAGATCTGCATTTTGAACCTTACGAAAAAAGTTATCGCATCAGGTTTCGTATCGACGGTATTTTGCATGAAGTCGCCTCGCCGCCAGTGGCTCTATCCACCCGCTTATCCGCCCGTTTAAAAGTAATGTCCCGCTTAGATATTGCCGAAAAACGTGTACCACAGGATGGCCGTATTAAACTGAAACTGTCGCAAAAAAAGTCGATCGACTTTCGGGTTAGCACACTGCCAACCTTATGGGGTGAAAAAATAGTGATGCGGATCCTCGACTCGGACAGTGCCATGCTGGGTATAGATATCCTGGGTTACGAGCCGGAGCAAAAACAATTGTATCTGAACGCTTTGGCCCAGCCCCAGGGCATGATTTTAGTGACAGGTCCCACAGGTTCAGGCAAAACCGTATCGCTGTATACAGGGTTAAATATTCTCAATACCGAAGAAACTAATATCTCTACGGCTGAAGATCCAGTCGAAATAAACCTTCCGGGCATCAACCAGGTGCAAGTCAATCCAAGAGCTGGTCTGACTTTCCCCTCGGCTTTAAAAGCGTTTTTACGGCAAGACCCAGATGTGATCATGGTCGGTGAAATACGTGATTTGGAAACCGCAGAAATTGCCATTAAAGCGGCGCAAACCGGACATTTAGTGTTAAGCACCCTGCATACCAATTCGGCACCTGAGACCTTAACCCGCTTACTGAATATGGGCGTACCAGCTTATAACGTAGCCAGTTCAGTCACACTGATTATCGCGCAGCGTCTGGCCCGACGCTTATGCAATCACTGCAAAGCTGCTGAACAGCTCCCGGAACAAGAGGCTATCAAACAAGGCTTTACAGCGTCTCAGATCAGCCAGTTAAAACTCTTTAAGCCTGTAGGCTGTGATCACTGCACTGGCGGCTATAAAGGCCGTTTAGGTATTTACGAAGTACTGCCAATCACAGCACAAATCGCCGCTAAAATTATGGCTGGTGCCAATTCTCTTGATATAGCAGCTCAGGCTCAAATTGAGGGCTTTCCCAACTTACGTCAATCAGCGTTGAAAAAGGCAGCGGCAGGGCTCACCAGCCTGGCTGAAGTGAACAGAGTGACCAATGCTTAAAGCACGATAATGCGCAGCAAGGATTTGGATTATGGCCGAAGTAAAAGTGAAACAGCTGGACACATTTCTCTGGAAAGGCATTAATAAAAGGGGTAAAACCAGCCATGGAGAAATCAGAGCGAGCTCTATTGCTGACGCCAAAGCTTTATTGCGCCAACAAGGTTTTACTCCTTCATCCGTCAAGAAAAAAAGCAAACCTTTAGCTTTTACTCAACCCGGTATTAAATCCTCTGACATTAGCGTCGTAACCCGGCAAATTGCCACTATGCTGGGCGCTGGCGTACCTTTGGTACAGAGTATTGATTTGATTGCCAGCGGTGCCAGCAACGACACTTTGCGTCAGTTGATGACCAAAGTTTCAGTGAAGGTACAAGGCGGTACAGCTTTGTCTGAAGTATTGCGTGAGCATAAAGATTACTTCGACGAGTTGTATTGTGATTTGGTCAAATCTGGTGAGCAGTCCGGTGCTCTGGACAGGATTTTTGACCGAATCGCCGTCTATAAAGAAAAAGCTGAAGCCCTGAAATCTAAAATTAAAAAGGCGATGTTTTATCCGATAGCAGTCATTGTGGTTGCAGGCATAGTCACCTCTATTTTATTAATTTTTGTGGTACCTCAGTTTGCCGAAATTTTTGGCAACATGGGAGCTGAATTGCCGGCTTTTACTTTGTTTGTTTTGGGTATCTCTGATTTTATGAAAAATTATTGGTTTATAGTGCTTGGCGCTGTCATTGCTAGTGTGGTGGCCATCTCAAAGTCCTATAAGTCCAATCAGAGCTTTAAAGTCGCTGCCGACCATGCCATTTTAAAACTGCCTATTATCGGCATGATTTTAAACAAAGCAGCTGTGGCCCGGTATGCCCGTACTTTGTCGACCACTTTTGCCGCTGGCGTGCCCTTAATTGAAGCCCTGGAATCGGCAGCCGGAGCCGCAGGTAATGAGAAATACAGAGCGGCGATATTGTCAGTCCGCGAAGAAGTAGCGGCGGGCAATCAAATGCATCTGGCAATGAAAAACACTGCAGCTTTCCCTGAGATGGTGAATCAAATGGTTGCTATTGGGGAAGAATCCGGCGCACTAGACAGTATGCTGGCGAAAGTTGCTACTATTTATGAGCAAGAAGTAGACGATGCAGTGGATGGCCTCACCGCTTTGCTGGAACCCTTGATTATGGCCGTGTTAGGTGTCTTAATAGGCGGACTTATTATTGCGATGTATCTTCCAATCTTCCAACTGGGCAGTATTGTGTAATGGATTTTTTTTCTCCTCTGGTGCAAGTGTTCGAACAATCTGAACTTACTTTTTATATCACGGTAGCGCTGTTTAGTCTGGCCGTAGGGAGTTTTCTGAATGTGGTGATCTACAGATTACCAAAAATGATGGAACTCGCCTGGCAACAGGACTATCAACAGTATTTCAATCCAAACGCTGAGCCAACAAAAAACCGTTTTAATTTGGCCTTACCGCATTCACATTGCCCTAAATGCCAGCATCCGCTGTCGGCGCTGGACAATATTCCATTAATCAGCTGGATGCTGTTAAAAGCCAAATGCCGTTATTGTAAAGCCCCTATCAGTGTGCGTTATCCGGCTATTGAAGGCTTTACAGGCTTGTTATCTGTGCTGGTCGCCATACATTTTGGTGTCACAGAACAAACTCTGATTTATTTGCTGGTGACCTGGTGTCTGATTGCGTTGTCCTTTATTGATATAGACAAAATGCTTTTACCCGATCAAATTACCCAGCCGCTGCTTTGGTTTGCCTTATTGCTCAGCGTCACAGGCCTTACTGTCTCCCCGACCGATTCATTGATAGGCGCTGCCGCAGGTTACTTAAGTTTATGGTCTGTCTTCTGGTTATTTAAACTGGTGACGGGCAAAGAAGGTATGGGTTATGGTGATTTTAAGTTGCTGGCTATTTTTGGTGCCCTGCTCGGCTGGCAATTATTACCGCTGATTATTTTATTATCCTCTGTGGTCGGTGCTGTGCTGGGCTCGCTGATGTTACTGGTGCAAGGCAAAGGCAAAGCCACACCTATCCCTTTTGGACCTTATATAGCAGCAGCAGGCTGGATTGCGATGTTATGGGGTAAGGATATTACCGCCTGGTATCTGAGCACTATGGGTCTATAAGTGATGAGGCTTTAAGCTTATGTCTGGCTATGTAGTAGGACTGACAGGTGGAATAGGCAGCGGTAAAACTACTGTCGCCAATTTATTTCATGATTTAGGCATACAAAGTGTTGATGCTGATCTGGTAGCCCGTCAAGTGGTGATGCCAGGAGAAGCAGCATTAGATGCCATAGTTCAGCACTTTGGGGCGGACATTTTGCAGCACGATGGCCAGTTGGATCGAGCTGCTTTGCGGACTAAAATCTTCGCGAATGAAGCAGAAAAGCAATGGCTGAATCAGTTGTTACATCCTTTAATCCGTCAGCGTATGCTGCAGCAATTAGCCGCATGCACCTCAGATTATGCTTTGTTAATAGCCCCTTTACTGCTGGAAAATAACCTACAGATCTACGCAGACAGAGTACTGGTGGTCGATGTGCCTGAAGAGCTACAACTAAGCCGCACTATACAACGGGATCAAGTGCCAGCAGAACAAGTGCAGAATATTCTGAACAGCCAGATATCAAGACCTGAACGCCTGCGCTTAGCAGACGATGTAGTACTCAATACAGTACCTGTTTTTGCGCTTCAGCCACAGATACAACAACTACATAGCCGTTATCAGCAGTTTGCCAAGGAAAAACTAGCAAAAAGCTCGACTTAGGTTTATGGTAATCGACATTGTTAACAAATGTTTCAGTTATGACCTCAATCATCTACGAACATCCGCTGAACGAAAAAGTGCGCACCTATTTGCGGGTGGAGTATTTGTTTCAGCAAGTCACCAAGCTGCTACCACTCGAAACTGAATGGCAGCAACAGGGTTTTTTTAACTCGTTATTTTCGTTGATTGAAGTATTGGAACGTAATGATGTGCGGCCGGATTTAATCAAAGATGTAGAGCGTTGTGAGTCCGCTTTGGTGAACTGGTCACGTCATCCATCCATTTCAGATGAAATGCTGCAAAGCATGTTACAAAAAGCAGTGCGCTTGCAAAGTGATTTATTAAGATGCGGTAAGTTTGCCACCAGCTTAAAAGAAGACAAATTTCTGGCACCACTACGGCAGCGCTTTTTTATTCCGGGCGGCACCTGTTACTTTGATTTACCTCAACTGCAATATTGGTTTTCTCAACCTTTGGCGCAACGCAAAAAAGCGGCGCAAGATTGGCTGGAACAGTTGTCTTTGGTTGAAACTGCCATTGCTTATGTACTGACCTTTATCCGTGAACGTGGCCAATTTCAGGATCTGGTTGCTGAAAATGGTTTTTTTCAAAGCAATACCGAGCAGTTTGAACTGTTGCGTATTGAATACTCCATGGAGTATCAAAGTTATCCAACCATCAGCGGTAACAGATACCGCTACGCCATACGTTTTATGCAGCTCTGTGACAGCTTAGGTCGCACTACTATGGATAAAGCAATTCCCTTTAAGTTAGCTTGTTGCTAACCCAATCAGCATCAGTTGGTCATTTGAGACGGGCAGGGATAAACCACCGCCCCTACTATTTGCTCGCCTGAAATCCGCCTACTACGGTACACTAGCGCACTTTTGAATACGTTTTTTGGAGTACGTCTTATGGCCACTATCGTCAAATGCCCAACCTGCCAGAAAGAGGTGATTTGGGGTCCGGAGTCCGCCTTCCGGCCTTTTTGTTCTGACCGTTGCCGTTTAATAGATTTAGGCGCCTGGGCCAATGAAGAACACAAAATACCGGATAAAGGCCGCGCCGATTTGCCACTGTCTGAGCAGCAATTAGAACAACTGGAAAATGAGTTACTGGAGCAGGATAACGAGTTCTTTAAATAGAGATACGCTCATTAAGACCCAAAGTAATTAGAGTTGCAGCGCGACGGCAAGTGAGTGAGTCCCCATGAACATAGGCTACTATGTGATTGGGGCGAGAGCGCGCAGCCAACAAAGCTGCGGCTTCAAGTACGCAGGGGATTGCCGAATTCGGAAAGAAGTTTATCTAATATCGGCTGATTCGCATCAGGGAACTGATACTGATGAAGCTCAGACAAAGGCACCCAGCGCACTGGCTGCCCTTCTAAACCTTTTGCTTCGCCTGTAAAGTCCTGCACCAGATGAATATCCAGCAACACCGTTTTTTCTGGATAAGCATACTGCAGTTCAAACCAGGCAGTGGAACCCGCAATAGCCAGATCCACTTCCTCTTGCAGTTCACGTGCTAAAGCTTGTGCGGTGGTTTCACCTGCTTCTACTTTACCTCCGGGAAACTCCCAGCGACCGCCCTGGTGTAACTTGTCAGGACGAAGAGCTAACAGCACCTTATGGTCCTGTAAAACCACACCTACAGCGACATGAACCACTTTGACTGTCATGGCTTACACCAGCTTACCGTGACACTGTTTGTATTTCTTACCAGAACCACAAGGACATGCGTCATTACGGCCTACCTTTTCGGCGTCACGAAACACAGGTGCAGGACTGGTTTGTGGCACTTCAGTCGCTACTTGTTCCATTTCTTCATGCTGGAACTGCATCTCTGTGCTTTCTGCTTTACGACGCTGATCTTCTACTGCATCCACATCTTCAGCGGCACGGATTTGCACCCGTGATAACACACCAATGACATCCAGTTTCAGGTTATCCAGCATGGTAGAAAACAACTCGAAAGCTTCGCGCTTATATTCCTGTTTCGGGTTCTTCTGTGCGTAACCACGCAGGTTAATGCCCTGACGCAGGTGGTCCATCGCGGCTAAGTGTTCTTTCCAGTGTGTGTCTAAACTTTGCAGCATCACTGATTTTTCAAACTGGCGCAGTACGGAAGGGCCGACCATGTGTTCTTTCAGCTCGTACGATTTATCCACCACTTCGTGGATTTGTTCACGCAGTTTTTCTTCAAACAATTTCTTGTCGTCTGCCAACCACTTGGCTATAGGCATGTCGATGGCAAAATCAGCACGGAAACGGGCTTCTAAGCCTGGGATATCCCACATCTCGTCCAGAGACTGAGGTGGAATGTATTGATCCAGTACAGAAGCAACTACATCGTGACGAATCGCCTTGATAGTCTCAGAGATATCGGCAGCATCCATCAACTCGTTACGTTGCTCATACACCACTTTACGCTGATCGTTCGCAACATCATCGAATTCCAGTAACTGCTTACGGATATCAAAGTTACGGGCTTCGACTTTACGCTGGGCGTTTTCGATAGCACGGCTGACCCAAGGGTGTTCAATCGCCTCACCTGGCTCCATACCTAACTTACGCATCATGCCTGCCATACGGTCTGAAGCAAAAATACGCATTAAGGCATCGTCTAAAGACAAATAGAAACGAGAGGAACCAGGGTCACCCTGACGACCTGAACGACCACGTAACTGGTTGTCGATACGGCGAGATTCATGACGCTCAGTACCAATGATGTGTAAGCCACCTGCTTCAATCACCGCATCATGGCGCTTTTGCCATTCCTGACGGACTTGTTCAATTTGCTCCGGGCTAGCTTCCCCTAAAGCAGCTAATTCAGCCTGCAAGTTACCACCCAGTACTATGTCAGTACCACGACCGGCCATGTTAGTTGCTATAGTCACAGTACCAGGCTGACCAGCCTGCGCAATAATTTGCGCTTCGTTGGCATGGAACTTGGCGTTTAATACCTGATGCGGAATTTTAGCGTCATGCAGTAACTTCGACAGATACTCAGAGCTTTCAATGGAAGCAGTACCGACCAGGATAGGACGCTTCAGCGCTCGGTTTTCTTCAATGTCTTTGATAATAGCTTGATACTTTTCTTCCACCGTCAGATAGACCAAATCGGCCATATCTTTACGCACCATAGGTCTATTGGTAGGAACCACTATAGTCTCTAAACCATAAATAGACTGGAATTCAAAAGCTTCGGTATCGGCTGTACCTGTCATACCTGCCAGCTTGTCGTACAAACGGAACAGGTTCTGGAAGGTAATAGATGCCAAGGTCTGGTTTTCGTGGTTAATACGCACACCTTCTTTGGCTTCAATAGCCTGGTGCAAACCTTCAGACCAACGACGGCCTTCCATAGTACGGCCTGTATGCTCATCAACAATAACGATTTCGTTATCTTTGATCACATAATCGACGTCTTTTTTAAACAGGTTGTGCGCGCGCAAAGCGGCATAAGTATGATGCAGCAGAGTGATATTAGCGGCAGAGAATAAAGAGTCACCCGGCTGAATTAAGCCTAGTTCCTGCAGAATTTCTTCGACACGAATTTGCCCCAGCTCAGTCAGATAAATTTGTTTCGCTTTTTCGTCGATGGTGAAGTGGCCATCACCCTCTACACCTTCTTCGTCTTCTTTTTCCTGCCTCACTAGCTGAGGCACTACTGTATTAATGACACGGTACAGCTCTGAACTGTCTTCAGCCTGACCGGATATGATCAGTGGCGTACGGGCTTCGTCTATCAAAATAGAGTCGACTTCATCAATAATGGCGTAAGCTAAGTGGCGCTGTACCCGTTCAATGGCAGAAAATGCCATGTTATCGCGCAGGTAATCAAAACCAAATTCGTTGTTGGTGCCGTAGGTAATATCAGCTTTGTAAGCGGCTTGTTTGTCTAAATGGCCCATACCAGGCACGTTGACACCTACGGTTAAGCCTAAAAAGTCAAACAAAGGCGCGTTCGTTTCGGCATCACGACGGGCCAGGTAATCGTTCACCGTAATGACATGCACCGCCTGACCACTTAACGCATTTAAGTAGGCTGGCAAAGTTGCGGTTAAGGTTTTACCTTCACCTGTGCGCATCTCAGAGATTTTGCCCTGATGCAGCACAATACCGCCTATCAGCTGCACATCAAAATGACGCATCTTGAAGATACGTTTACTGGCTTCGCGTACTGTGGCAAAAGCTTCTGGCAGTAAATCATCCAAGGTTGCGCCATCGGCAAAACGTTGCTTGAATTCAGCGGTTTTTAATTTGAGTTCTTCATCAGACAGAGCAACAAAAGCAGGTTCCAGGCTATTAATCAGATCAACCGTCTTTTTTAATTTCTTCAAATAACGATCATTACGGCTACCAATTAATTTGGCGAAAAATTTTCCAAACATTTTATAAATACCACTTCTTGGTTGAGACTCGCTCCGAGTCCGGCCTGAGCCTTTGTTACCCGACGTTCTGAAACGCCTGCCTCAGAAAACCGGGTATATATTATTGAATACGGCGATTAACAAACATCATAGGGTCAATTTGCTGACCATTTTTCAGAACTTCGTAATGCACATGTGGCCCTGTCGAACGGCCTGTGTTGCCCATAATGGCAACTTCCTGGCCTTTGGTTACCATCTGTCCAACCTGAACAGTGGTCTCCTGAGCATGAGCATAACGGGTGCGATACCCATCACTATGCTCAATCTCAACCATTTTACCGTAACCAAAACGTTCACCAGCCCAGGTCACTATGCCACCTGCTGTTGCAAAAATAGAATCACCTTCTTTACCGGCAAAATCCACTCCACGGTGCACTGCGGGTTCACCACTGAAGGGGTCGCTACGTACGCCAAAACTGGAGGACAGGTAACCACTTAATACAGGGCGACCAGACAACTGAACGCTTTTTCCTATATGGTGATTCAAATCCAGAGATTCAAGCATGGCAAAGCGGGTTTGCTCGGACTGCAGATTTTGCTCCAGCTCATTAAGCTGCAACAATACCGCATTCAGTTCAGCCAGACTGATTTCAGTAGGAGTTTGTGCCGGGCCTCCCATAGCTGGAGTTTCGTGCAGATTAAACTCTTCCGTCGACAAATTGGCGGCATCAATTAAACGTTCACCAACCATATTCAGTCGGTTCACCTGAGCCTGCAGCGTGGCAACTTTAGCCGTTAATGCAGCCAGCTGATTTTCAGCACGGCGACGGATATCAGCAATTTCTTCTGTTTCTGCAGCGCGACTTAACTGCACTTTTTCAAGTTCAGCATTGCCTTGCTGAAATAAATTAGCAAAGGCAGCACCAGCACCAGAGGCGATGCAAAACAACAAGACGGCCGTGACTGTCAGTTGCGATGGCGTGCTGCCAAAGCTGAAGTGGCGATGTCGGCCACGATAGAAAACTGTTACACTCATGCAACCTCAGTATAAATTTATCAGTGAAGATGGCGCGCTATTCTCAGAAACCCGTGGATCTAAGTCAGTTGCTGCAACAAAGCTCTTTGTTGTCGACTATGCAGCACGCCGATCTGTTGCGCCAACTTAATACCGAATTAGCGCAGTTTCTGCAACTGGATCCATCCGGTTTTTGCAAAATTAGTACCATAAAAGCCGGTCGCTTAGTAATTTTGTGTCAATCACCCGCCTGGGCCACCCGGTTGAAAATGCAAAGAGAAGCCATTCTAGACAATTTCCGCCAGAAAATCTTGCCGGATTTGGCAGGGATAGACATTGAAGTCTCACCGAATACCCAACTGCAGTATGTCAAAGCGGAAGAAATCAAAACTGAAGGACCTAAAATCTCTGAACAAGCGGCGGTGTATTTACTGGCTTTAGCACAAAACAGTGAAGGTGAGTTAAAGCAGAAATTACAAAGGCTGGCAGAGCTGGCGCAAAGCCGCTCTGCCCCCAAGACTTAGGCCAGTTGAGGCGCTAAGTACGATATTGGCATTTGCGCTTCTTTATCGAAGCTGACAAATTCCCAGTTCGCCTGATCAGCCAGCACTGCAGACAATAACTGGTTATTTAAAGCGTGGCCCGTTTTATAAGAACGGAACTCGCCCAGAATGCTGTAACCGGCCATGTATAAATCACCGATTGCATCCAGAATTTTGTGTTTGATAAATTCGTCTTCGTAACGCAGACCGTCCTGGTTTAACACCCGGAACTCATCTAGTACGACGGCGTTATCAAAACTACCGCCTAACGCCAGATTATTGGCGCGTAAATATTCAATGTCCTGCAGGAAACCAAAAGTACGGGCACGGCTGATGTCTTTAATAAAAGACGCAGCAGAGAAGTCCAGCTTCATGCGCTGTTTAGTTTCAGAAATCACAGGGTGATCAAAGTCGATGGCAAAATCCATACGGAAACCGTGATGTGGCACAAACTCGGCCCACTTATCACCGTCTTCTACCCGTACTTTTTGCTTAATGCGGATAAACTTTTTGGCTTTTTTCTGTTCGCTGATACCGGCTTCCAGTAACAGGTAAACAAAAGGGTTGGCACTGCCATCCATAATTGGAATTTCAGCAGAGTCTACTTCGATAAACAGGTTATCGATACCTAAACCAGCCACTGCAGCCATTAAATGCTCAGTGGTGGACAGGCGTACGCCTTCGTCGTTGATCAAACACGTACACATTACTGTGTCGCCCACTAATTCAGGGGTGACTTTAAAATCAACGATCGGGTTCAGATCGACACGCCGGAATACAATACCGGTATTATCAGGAGCAGGCCGGAGAGTAAGCGTAACCTTTTCTCCCTTGTGTAAACCCACCCCGATCGAGCTGATTGATTTTGCAATGGTACGTTGTTTAATCATATTTTTTCCTGTTCAAATATTGAACAAATCCAAAATGGCGGCGAAGCATAACACAGCTGACCAGCTATGCCAACCTTTGAGCCTTTTGTCAGCTGACTAAAAATTAGTCAGCTTGTTTACGTAAAAACGCCGGAATATCGAAAATATCGATGTTCGCTTGTTTTTCCGCAACAGGTTTGTTTTGCGCTACAGGAGCTTCTAACGGCGCTTGTGACAAGTCACGGGCAGCGTTACCCTGATGATGCGCATAGCTTGTACCAGCATTGCCATAAACGTGCGCTGAACGAACTGGTTCATGACGGTGATTTGGTACCAGGCTGATATCAGGCTTACGCTCTGCACCTATACCTGTGGCAACCACAGTGACACGAAGTTCATCCGACATGTCAGGATCAATGACAGCACCTACAACCACAGTGGCATTTTCTGAAGCAAATGCTTTTACCGCATTACCTACAGTTTCAAACTCTTCAATGCTGATATCCAGGCCTGCAGTGATATTCACCAGAATACCCTTAGCACCTGATAAATCGATATCTTCCAGTAACGGGCTGGAAATCGCTTGTTCGGCGGCTTCTTCTGCACGATCCGGACCTGAAGCACGGCCAGTACCCATCATCGCAGTACCCATTTCTGACATCACAGTACGCACGTCGGCGAAGTCGACGTTAATCAGACCAGGACGAGTGATTAGCTCAGCAATACCTTGCACTGCACCTAACAACACGTTGTTGGCTGCTTTGAATGCATCCAGCAGGCTGGTGCCTTTGCCTAAGACTTTTAATAATTTGTCGTTAGGAATGGTGATCAGTGAATCGACATGTTTTGCCAGCTCAGCAATACCTTCGTCAGCATAAGCAGAACGCTTTTTACCTTCGAACGGGAATGGCTTAGTGACAACAGCCACAGTCAGAATACCCATTTCACGGGCTACTTCTGCCACTATTGGAGCAGCACCGGTACCAGTACCACCACCCATACCGGCAGCGATAAAGATCATGTCCGCGCCTTGCAGCGTTTTCTTGATCGTTTCACGGTCTTCTTCTGCAGAACGACGGCCTACATCAGGGTTAGCACCAGCGCCTAAACCTTTAGTCACGCCAGCACCCAGTTGCAGGGTCATATGGGCAGAAGAATTACGCAGCGCCTGCGCATCAGTATTGGCAGCAATAAACTCAACACCTTCGATGTTGCTTGCAACCATATACTCAACAGCGTTACCGCCACCACCACCAACACCTATTACTTTAATGACAGCTTCTTCGCTGTGGTTTTCCATTAACTCAAACATAGCTCTCTCTCCGTTTTAGTACGCTTACTCAAAAAAGTTAAAATTCGCCTTTAAACCAGCTGGTGAGACGTTTCACCATGCCGCCGACCGACTCGCGGGCAGCAACAGCTTTTTTCTGCTGGGTCCGCATGTCTTTTCCGTAAATCAATAAACCCACTACGCTGGCGTAGGCCGGGTCCTGTACATATTCTCTTAAACCTGTAATGCCAATCGGGTAACCCAACCGCACCGGCATCTGGAACACATCTTCAGCAAACTCAATAGCACCTTCCATTTTGGCGGTTCCACCGGTCAGCACTATGCCTGCGGCAATTTGTTCTTCCAGACCAGAGCTGCGGATTTCTTCCAGCACCAGTTCAAATAATTCCTGATAGCGCGGTTCTACCACTTCTGCCAGGGTATGGCGTGACATGCTGCGGGCCGGACGACCACCCACGCTTGGCACTTCAATGTTTTCTTCTTTACCTACCATGCTGCGCAGTGCACAGGCGTATTGCACTTTAATATCTTCGGCGTGGCCTAAAGGCGTGCGGAAGATTTTGGCAATATCGCTGGTGACCTGATTACCGGCCACCGGGATCACTGCGGTATGGCGCAAAGCACCATTGGTAAAGACCGAGATATCTATAGTGCCGCCACCCATATCGACAACGCAGACACCCAGCTCTTTTTCATCATCCGTCAGCACCGCATAGCTTGACGCCAATGAAGAGAAAATCAGCTGGTCGACATGCAGCTCGCAGCGCTCAGCACATTTTTCGATATTTTTTGCCATATCATTGGCACACGTGATGATGTGAGCCTTGGCTTCCATCCGCACCCCTGACATGCCGATTGGGCTCTTAATGCCTTCCTGCATGTCGACTGAAAATTCCTGTGGCAGCACATGCAACATGCGACGTTCAGCCGAAATAGGCACTGACTTGGCGGCATGAATGACGTTAATCACATCTTCAGCTGTCACTTCGGCATCATTGATTGGCACCATGCCACTTTCGTTCTGGCAACGAATATGTTTGCCGGTAATACCTAAATACACAGAAGACACGCGGCAATCGGCCATCAGTTCGGCTTCTTCCACGGCGCGGCGCACAGACTGCACCACCAGGTTCAGATCGTTGACACCACCTTTGTCCATACCACGGGCCACATGAGTCCCCACACCAACAATGCTTAATTGATTGTCAGCGGTAATCTCGCCCACTAAGGCTTTTACCTGTGCTGTGCCTATATCTAAGCCAACGATAAGATCACGTTCTGTCGACTTTGTCATCTTGTTCTCTTTGTTCTGGCGCTTCGACCCAACGTACAGCGACGCCTGTGTCATAACGCAAATCAACTTCGGCGACTGCCTGAGTTTTATGTTTACTAATCACAGGGTACAAATCGATAAACCGCTGCACCCGCTTTGCCGTATCTTCCCGGCCCAGAGTCAATTGAATGCCCTCTGCTAAATTCAGTTGCCAGGCTTGACGCTCTGACACTGTGAGTCCTGTTGCCGCATGCTGATGGACACTCAGCATTTGATTTAATTGATTGAACATGGTCAGTGCATCCTGCTCGGCCCCGTCCGGACCTTGTAACTTTGGCAATGGCTGCTTTAGTTCAGCAACAGGAGCGACAAAGATCTGACCTTGTTGATTGAGTAAATACTGGTCATTCCATACCGCGACTGGCTTATGTTCAGTCACCACCACCACGAGCGTATCAGGCCATTGTTTGCGCACGGCTGCCTGAGCTACCCAGGGTTGTTGCTGCAGAAACAGCTGCACCTGATCCACGTTCAAATTAAAAAAGTTACCCAGATACTGTTGTTGCAGCTTTTGATTTAACGCTGCAGCTTCAATCTGAGAAAAATCGCCATAAACCTTCACTTGCTGGATAGGTGCACTTTGTTGATCCTGACTCCAGAGCCAGATCTGATAGCCCATCCAGCAAACAAACCAGACGGCAAAACAGAAAAAGGCGACACCAGCCCAGAAGGCTTTATTGATAGGTGCGCTCACTGTCTTGCCGTTTTTGCTCATAAGGTCTGTTCTAAAATCTGCAGAACTAACTGCTCAAAACTTAAACCCGCCGCTTTAGCCGCCATAGGCACCAATGACTTCTCTGTCATGCCTGGCACAGTATTGACTTCCAGCAGATAGAAATTACCCTGCTCGTCCAGCATTGCATCAACACGACCCCAGCCTGACGCACCAACTGCAGTAAAGGCAGCAGCTGCAGTTTGTTGCAAAAAGGCAGTCTGATCGGCTGTCAAAGGCGCAGGACAAAGGTATTCAGTGCTGTTGGACTGATACTTGGCTTCATAATCATAAAAAGAGCGGGGAGTACGCATTTCCACCACTGGCAATGCTTTGCCATTGAGGATAGATACCGTAAATTCACGGCCCTGGATCCACTGTTCAACCAGTACATCTGAGTCGTATTTAGTCGCAACCGCCAATGCCTGTTCCAGTTCTTCGGCTGTGCTTGCTGCACTCATGCCGATACTGGAGCCTTCATTCGCTGGTTTCACCATCACTTTACCAGCTAATTGCTGCAAAATATCCTGATAATTCAGTTGTTTTCCAGCTTCAGCCACTAAAAATTTTGCTGTAGGTAAGCCTTGTGCCTGAAATAGCCATTTGCAGCGGATTTTGTCCATCGCCAGGGCTGAACCTAAAACGCGACTACCGGTGTAAGGTAAGCCCATCAGCTGCAATGCACCTTGCATAGTACCGTCTTCACCGCCACGGCCATGCAGTACGATAAATACCCGATCAAAACCAGCAGAAGTTAAAGCACTTAACGGCTGATCTTTTGGATCAAAAGCATGGGCGTCGACACCTTGCTTTTGCAAAGCGGCCAGCACAGCGGCACCTGAACGTAACGACACTTCACGTTCTGCCGAGGTTCCACCAAACATCACAGCTACTTTGCCAAATTTGCTGCTCATACTTCAAGCTCCCTCGTTTGGTTTTAATGCAGAAATTGCTAATTTAGATGCTGCTAGTTGTTTAGCCAGTGCCCCTATATTGCCAGCGCCCTGGGTCAGCAACACATCACCGTCCTGCAGCACATCAGCTAAAGCAGCGGGTAAATCAGCTGGTGTTGCTACATAAATAGGGTCCAACTGACCACGGGCACGAATAGAGCGGCATAAACTGCGGCTGTCAGCACCTGGGATAGCGGCTTCGCCTGCGGCATAAACTTCAAGCAACAACAATAAGTCGACTGACGACAGCACTTTAGCGAAATCTTCGTATAAATCACGGGTTCTGGTGTACCTGTGTGGCTGATACGCCATCACAATACGGCGCTCTGGCCAGGCGTTGCGTGCTGCAGCTAACGTAGCCGCCACTTCGCTTGGATGGTGGCCATAGTCATCGACCAGCAGCACCTTGCCACGGCCTGTGTCAAACTCGCCGTACTGCTCAAAGCGACGGCCTATACCTTCGAATTTTTTCAGCGCAGCCAAAATAGCAGGGGGTTCTATACCTTCATCTTTGGCCACTGCAAAAGCGGCGGTTGCATTTAATGCATTGTGGCGACCGGCTAAGTTCAACTCGATTTGGCTGGCTACACCGTTTTTATCGGTAATAACAAAATGGCTTTGAGTGCCGGTTTGACCGAAGTCGCTGATCACATAATCCGCATCTTCGCTAAAACCATAAGTAATGACAAAACGGCCAATCTGTGGGATCAGCTCACGCACCACGGCATCGTCGATACACATCACAGCGACACCATAAAATGGCAGGTTATGGCAAAACTCCAGATAGGTGGCTTTCATTTTTTCAAAGTCACCCTGATAAGTTTCCATATGATCAGGTTCGATATTGGTGATCACCGACGCCATAGGCTGTAAATGCAGGAAAGAGGCGTCGCTCTCGTCCGCTTCGGCAATTAAATAACGGCCAGCACCTAAACGTGCATTGGTGCCGGCAGAATTCAGTAAACCACCAATGACAAAAGTAGGATCTGTGCCCGCTTCAGCAAAAATAGAAGCTATTAAGCTGGTGGTGGTGGTTTTACCATGGGTACCGGCGATAGCAATACCATGGCGAAAACGCATGAGTTCAGCCAGCATTTCAGCACGGCGTACTACCGGAATACGGTGTTCAAGAGCAGCTGCCACTTCAGGGTTATCGGTTTTAATAGCACTGGAGACCACAACAACGCTAGCACCTTGGATGTTTTCAGCTTTATGGCCAATCACAATACAGGCACCTAACGAGGCCAAGCGGTCGACCACAGGGTTTGGAGCTATATCTGAACCTGAAACTTTATAACCTTCATTGACTAATACTTCAGCAATACCACCCATACCAGCGCCGCCGATCCCCACGAAGTGGATCCGCTCTACTCTGCGCATTGCATTTTTATTTTGTTGGTTGCTCATTTAGTCTTATCCATTACTTCACCACAGACTCTTACAACGTGTTCTGCGGCATCATCTATTGCTGTTCTGCGGGCATTATTTGCCAAATGACGCAGTGCACTTTTGTCCTGCAACCAGGACTGAAGTAAAGGCAACAACGCACCTTTACTGAATTCGTTTTGTGGCAGTAACACCGCCCCTTGTTTTTGCACTAACCAGCTGGCATTGGCGGTTTGGTGATCGTCAATAGCGGACGGTAAAGGTACAAAGACTGCCGCTACCCCGGCACAAGCCACTTCAGAGACGGTTAAAGCTCCGGCGCGGCAAATCACTAAATCAGCCCAGGTGTAAGCTGCCGCCATATCGTCAATAAAAGCGCTGGCACTAGCGTTTAACTCAGGTAAAACGGCATAGGCCTGCTTTACTTGCTGCTCCATCGCCTTGCCGGTCTGATGCCGTATTTCCAGTTCACCAAACTGTGCAGCCTGCGCAAACAAGGCCGGTAACTGCTGATTAAACACTTGCGCACCTAAACTGCCGCCTACCACTAACACTTTTAAGCTTGCTGTTGGCGTCTGCAGTTGTTTTTGGGCAGACACAGCCAGCACTTCAGCACGCACAGGATTACCCACTACTACTCTGTCTTTGCGATCAGCAAAGGCTTGTGGAAAAGCCACTAATACTTTTTTCGCAATGCGCGCCAACAGTCTGTTGGTGGTACCTGCGACTGCATTTTGCTCATGCACTATCAAAGGTTTACCCGCTAACCAGGCGGCTAAACCACCAGGTCCACTGGCATATCCGCCAAAACCTAACACTAGTTCTGGATTGAGTTGCTTCACCAAAGCCCGGGCCTGACTGACAGAGCGCCATAACATCAGCGGCGCTTTGAGCAGGCTCTTTACACCTTTACCGCGTAACCCAGCCACAGCAATGCTGTGAAAAGGGATACCAAACTGCGGTACCAAAGTCGCTTCCATCCGGTCCGCTGTACCCAGCCAATGAATAGTCCAGCCTTGTTGCTTTAATAGTTCAGCTACAGCTTTCGCAGGGAAAATATGCCCCCCGGTACCGCCTGCCATAATCAGCGCTGTTTTTTGCTGTTTACCAGCAGTCTGCATCAGCTCAGGCATGAGGACCTCCGCTGATGGCATGCCGACCTTTCAGTCGCACTTCAAAATCGATACGAATTAACAAAGCCGCCGCGACTAACATAATGATCAGACTACTACCGCCTGAACTGATAAAAGGCAAAGTTAAACCTTTAGTGGGTAAGACACCGCTCGCCACACCCACATTGACGCAGGTTTGAAAACCAATCCAAATCGCCAGGGCATAAGCTAAAAAGCCGTGAAAACTCATGCCTTTAAACAAGGCTTTGTTACCGATCCACAAGGCGCGACTGACCAATAAAAACAGCAGGCAAAGCACGACAAAAACCCCAATCAGGCCGGTTTCTTCGGCAATCACCGCAAAAATAAAGTCGGTATGGGCTTCGGGTAAATACTCGAGTTTTTGCACGCTGTTACCCAGGCCCTGACCAAACCAACTGCCACGGCCAAACGCCATCAGGGATTGGGTTAACTGATAGCCACTACCAAAAGGATCGGCCCATGGGTCTAAAAACGAAGTCACCCGGCGCCAGCGGTATTCGCTGTAGACAATCAACACGCCTATTGCAGCTAAACCGGTGAAAATCAGGCAAAAGAATTGCCATAATTTAGCGCCAGCTAAAAATAGCAGCACCACAGAAGTGGCAAACATCACTATCACTGTTCCCAGGTCAGGTTGCATTAACAGCAAAACCGCCAGAATAAACATAATGATCAGTGGCTTGATAAAGCCTTTAATGTTCTCTCTGACTTCCTCATGCTTACGTACCAGATAGCTGGACAGGTAGACAAAAAAGAATAACTTAGCAGGTTCAGCCGCCTGAATATTGATAGGACCCAATGCCAGCCAGCGAGTGGAACCATTGACATTACGACCAAACAATAACACCGCAATCAGCAGTACCAAGGCCAGCATCAATAGCAGTATATTGGTGTTATGCCACCAGGACACCGGCACATTGAGCACCATATAAGCTGCAGCAAAACCTATCAACAAATACACTAAATGTCGGATGGTAAAATGCAACGGATTGCCATGTAAGCGCTCAGCCACAGGCACTGAAGCGCTGGTGACCATAATAATGCCGACACCAAGCACCAGAACCAGCAGCACCATAAACAGTTTGTCGTAGCTATTGGCTTCGTCACGTTGCCACCACTGAGCTATAGCTGCAGTGGGTGAAGGGATCAGGTTGAGCAGCATTTGCTTCATAACCACACCTTCTGCACCGCTGCGGCAAATTGCTGGCCACGGTCTTCGTAATTTTTAAACATATCTAAACTGGCGCAGGCTGGTGATAACAACACCAGATCATCAGCAGTAGCCAGTTGCGCCGCAGTTTTGACCGCTGCCATTAAATCTTTCACTTCAAAACTGCCAGCTTTTAATGCAGCAATAGCTGGACCATCCTGCCCTAAGGTAATTAAGTGATCGACATCCGTATTCAGCACTGTGGCTAATTCGCTGAAATCAGCACCCTTGCCATCACCACCTGCTATTAAAATCAGTTTGCCCTTCACTTCTGCGCGCAAACCAGCAATAGCAGCCAAAGTTGCGCCGACATTAGTAGCTTTGGAGTCATTAACCCAACGCACGCCTTTATTATCCAGCACTAACTGGCAACGGTGTGGCAAGGAAACAAAGGTTTTTAATGCATCAATTAAACCAGCACGGCTTGCACCAGCGGCTAAAGCTAAAGCGCAGCTGGCCAAGGCATTAAACTGGTTATGCAGACCCACTATGGTCATGTCGCGCACCGGCATTAAAGGAGAGCCAGCTACTACTAACCAGCTCTCGCCCTGATGTTGAATCACGCCGTATTCAGAACCTGCTAAATCTAAAGCCAGAGCTGCCACTGAAGTTTGTGGTGTGGTCAAAGCATCGGCCTTATTGTAAATCGCCAGTTCAGTGCCCTGATAGACCCGTTGTTTCGATGCAGCATAAGCGGCCATAGTGCCGTATCTGTCCATATGATCTTCAGTCACATTGAGAATACAGGCCGCTTTGCTGTGTAATGAATGCGTGGTATCCAGTTGGAAGCTCGAGAGTTCCAACACAAACACTTCAGCATCACTTTGCAGCGCATCCAGAATAGGCAAACCAATATTGCCAGCTGCGACCGCCCGTAGGCCAGAGCACTGCAGCATATGCGCGGTTAAACTGGTGACTGTCGACTTACCATTAGAACCGGTGATAGCCAGCACTGGTTTTTGATTTTGCAGTGCAAACAGCTCGACATCACCAATCAGATGGGCGCCTTGCGCCAGGGCAAAACGTATAGCCGGGTGCTTAGGATCTAAGCCAGGACTCACGACTAACACGTCCATATGAGCCAGACGATTGGCATCCAGCTCACCTAAATAAATCCCGTCCACTTTGTCAGTTGGGATCTGTTCCAGCCCTGCCACTTTTAAGCGGGTATCCATCAGAACAGGTTTGACGCCTTGTTTCAGCAAAAAGCGTACTGTGGCCAGACCTGAAAGGCCTAGTCCTATCACAGCAACACGTTTTCCCTGAAACAACTTAGCGTTCATGTTTTATCTCAGTTTTAAAGTAGCTAAACCAATCAGCACAAAAATGACGGACAAGATCCAGAACCGCACTATAACGCGGGGCTCAGGCCAGCCTTTTAATTCGTAATGGTGGTGAATAGGTGCCATACGGAAAATTCGCTGGCCGCGTAATTTGTAAGAACCGACCTGCAAAATCACAGACACAGTTTCCATCACAAACACACCGCCCATAATAAAGAGCACAATTTCCTGACGGACTAAAATGGCAATCACACCCAGCACTGCCCCCAGGGCCAAAGAGCCTACATCGCCCATAAAAACCTGAGCCGGATAAGTGTTAAACCAGAGGAAACCCAGGCCAGCGCCTACTAATGCAGCACAAACCACTACCAGCTCACTGGCATGGGGCAGATAAGGAATATTCAGGTAATTGGCAAAATTCACGTTACCGCTGGCATAGGCAATGATGGCAAAAGCAAAAGCCACCATAATGGTTGGCACTATGGCTAAACCGTCTAAACCATCAGTTAAATTCACCGCGTTGCTGGTACCCACAATGACGAAGTAACACAAAGCAATAAAGATAAAGCCCAACTGTGGCAGCACATCTTTAATAAACGGCACCACTAAACTGGTTTCAGCCGGACGTTCTGCCGTGGCATACAGGAAAAATGCAATAGCCACAGCAAACAGGGATTGCCAGAAGTATTTCCACTTGGCAATAAGGCCTTTTGGATCTTTACGCACTACTTTGCGGTAATCGTCAATAAAACCAATCCAGCCAAAGCTGACCAGCGTAAAAATCACCACCCAGACATATTTATTCGCCAGGTCGGCCCATAACAGAATACTGGTTAGTACCGAACCTAAAATCAGCAAACCGCCCATAGTTGGGGTGCCTTTTTTCGAGAAGTGACTTTGCGGGCCATCATCCCGTACCGTTTGACCTATTTGCAGCAGCTGCAGTTTGGCGATCAGCTTAGGCCCCAGGTACAGGCTTAACATTAAAGCCGTTAAAATACCCAGAATAGACCTGAAGGTCAGGTAACTGAATACGTTAAAGGCATTGATATATTGAGTTAAATACTCGGCTAACCACACTAACATGGGCTGATCTCCTGCTGACATCTCTCTAGCAAGTCCTGCACGACCAATTCCATTTTGGCGCTGCGCGAACCTTTGACCAGCACAGTCGCATCGGACTGCTCATCAAGGATCGGGCTTAACTTTTGGATCAGTTGCTGACGGGAACTAAAATGGGCACCTTGGCCGTTAAATAAATCACTGGCGCTCTGTGATAACACACCCAGGGTGAATAACAGATTAATCCCCTTTTGTTTGGCGTATAAACCTACTTCTTCATGATACAAACGGGCATCAGCGCCCAGTTCGCCCATATCACCAAAAACTAAAACTCTAAAGCCAGGATAAGTGGCTAATAAGTCGATGGCGGCTTTGGTCGATTCAGAATTCGCATTGTAGGTATCGTCAATCAGCCGCAACTTATCGCTGGCTTGCGTGACATTAATACGGCCTTTGACTGGCTTCATTGCCGCTAAACCTAACTGCACATCAGTAAGGCTGGCACCTAAGGTCAAAGTGGCGGCAGCAGCAGCTAACGCATTGGCGACATTGTGTTTACCAGGCAATACCAGCTGAATAAAAATCCGGCCTTGTGGGCAAACTAAATCAAAACTGGCACAACCCTGTTCATTCAGCACTATATGTTCAGCGCTGAAATCAGCGGCTTGAGTACTGCTGAAAGTCAGTACCTTTTTGTCCTGTAAACGTTTTAACCAATACCCGGAAAACTCGCTGTCCAGCGGCACTATAGCCACACCATCTGAGCCCAAAGAGCCATAAATTTCGCCTTTGGCCCGGGCGACACCAAACAAATCGCCAAAGCCTTCCAAATGAGCGGCTGCCACATTGGTGATAATGGACACTTCAGGTTTTACTAAAGACGAGGTATAAGCAATTTCACCTAAATGATTAGCGCCAAGCTCCATCACAGCATACTGGTGCTGCTCTGTTAAACGTAATAAGGTTAAAGGCGCACCGATATCGTTATTAAAGTTACCGGCGGTCGCCAGTACATTACCGATGCGGTCCAAAATAGCAGCCATCATTTCTTTGACTGTGGTTTTACCTACACTGCCTGTGACAGCCACAGACTTAGGATTGACCTTGTGTTTTACCGCAGCGCCTAAAGCTCCCAACGCCAATCGGGTATCGGCAACAATAATTTGCGGCACAGCAAGGTCCAACTGCTGCTCTACAATCAAAGCCACAGCGCCCTTGGCAATCACGTCGGCGGCAAACTGATGACCGTCAAAGTTCGGGCCTTTTAAGGCAATAAATAAATCGCCCTGATTGATATTGCGGCTGTCTGTACTGACGCTTTGGATCTGAATATCAGCGCCAACCAGTTGTCCCTGCACTAACTGTGCTATTTCTTTTGTTTGTAAAGGGATCATAAAGCAGTCTCCGTCACCAGTTGTCTGACAAAGGCACGTTCGTCGTAGGGTAAAACTTCATGGCCAATGATTTGATAATCTTCATGCCCTTTGCCAGCGATCAGCACCAGATCACCGGTTTTGGCTTGTTCTAAAGCAGTACGTATCGCTGTTTTACGATCAGTAATCAGCTGATACTGCTGCTCTGTGCAGCCTGCTGCTATATCCAGACAAATCGCCATCACATCTTCAGTGCGTGGGTTATCTGCCGTGATAATCAGCTGATCCGCTAATCGCTCTGCGATTGCCCCCATTAAAGGACGTTTGCCTTTGTCGCGGTCGCCACCACAACCAAACACCACCCAAAGCTGGCCCTGACAATGGTGACGAACTGCGATTAAGCTTTGTTCCAGCGCATCCGGCGTATGGGCATAATCCACCACAGCCATCACCTTGCGACGTGCTTGATAAAACTGCTCGATACGGCCCGGTACACTGCTCAATTGCTGCACAGCCCGGACTAAAGCCTCAAAGCTATAACCTAACTGCAGCATGGCGCCCATGGCCGCTAATACGTTTTGAATATTAAATTCACCCAGCACTTTCAGTTGCAGCTGCTGTTGACCTAAATGGCTGGTTAAACGGAACTGATAACCTTGCGGGGTAATTTCCAATTGGTCATAAGCTAAATATTCGTTATAGCCAACACAATCTTTTAACTGACCATAAGCCAGTACAGGCAGAGTGCAGTCCGCAGCTAATTGGCGACCAAACTCATCGGAAACATTAATCACAGCTGTTTTGGCTAAATCCGCTTGAAACAACAAAGCCTTGGCTTCGCCGTAGGCTTGCATAGTGCCGTGATAATCCAGGTGATCGCGGGTTAAATTGGTAAACACAGCCACTTCAAACTGCAGACCAGCGACACGCTGTTGCACTAAGGCATGCGAAGATACTTCCATCGCCACCAGCGTATCGCCTTGAACAGCTTTTGTGCTCTGGATGCTATGCAGAATACGGTGAATATCCACCAGATGTGGTGTGGTGTTATTCAGTGGCGTCAGATGACGATAATCACCATAACCCAAAGTGCCAATCACGGCGCCTGGTTGCTGTAACAACACGGCCAGCTGATTGACAAAAATAGCAGTACTGGATTTACCGTTGGTGCCGGTAATACCCACCAGTTTTTGAGCATCATGCGGATAAAAAGCTGCTGCTAAAGCGCTCAGCAGTTCAACTAGCTGAGGTACAACTACAATACGCTGATCATTCAGCGCAGGCTGAGTATCAGTCAGCACTAACACTGCACCTGCTGCTAAAGCTTTTTCAATAAACTGATTACCATGAGTCTTAGTGCCAGGCAGGGCCAGAAACGCATCGCCCTTTTGCACTTCAGCGCTATTGATACGTAAATGCTGTAATGGCAAAGCTGCGATTGACACTGGCAGCTGGATTTTAAAAGGAGTCAGCCACTGCTGCAGTAAGTTAGCCGGCATTAGGCACCCCACTGACTTTGGTAATACGACTGTCGTTGGCATCTGGCGCTATATTGAGTAACTGCAACGCAGCGCCAGAGACTGCTGAGAATACAGGAGCGGCCACTTCACCACCGTAGTAATAATCACCGCTGGGTTCATTAATAATCACCACCACAGCAATACGAGGGTTTGAAATAGGAGCAATACCAGCGAAAGATCCAATGTAATCATCGCTGTAACCACGAATACCAGCTTTTTTCGCAGTCCCTGTTTTACCACCTACACGGTAACCCGGCACCGCAGCTTTTTTCGCACTACCGCCAGGCCCAACCACAGCTTCCAGCATGGCAACCATGTTGTCAGCATGCTCTTCGCTGACCACTCGTTCCCCTAAAGGCTTTTTATGACTTTTGAAAATAGATAACGGATAAGACACACCGCCATTGGCGATAGTGGCGTAAATACGAGCCAGCTGCACCGCATTGACCGTAAAGCTATAACCAAAAGAGATAGTGGCTAACGCGTGCTCGCCCCAACGGCGCTGTTCACGCAGGACCCCAGGAGTCTCGCCAGTCAGGCCTAAACCTGTTTCTGAACCCACACCCATCTTGTAATACATATCAAGAAACTTGTCAGTTGGCAGACCCAAAGCTAAACGCGTCACCCCTATGTTACTGGATTTGCGCATAATGCCGGTTAAATCTAAATCGCCGTAGCCATTGATATCCCGCACTAAACGACCGCCAATACGCACCGGGCCATAACCTGTTGAAATAACGGTATCCATAGTCGCTGTACCATTCTCCAAAGCCGCTAATACAGGCAAGGGTTTGATGGTAGAACCTGGCTCGAACGTATCGGTAATAGCACGATTCCGATATCTGTTGCTGTCGGTATTTTTTCTGTTATTTGGGTTGTACGAAGGTGCATTAGCCAGCGCCAGCACTTCACCGTTATGCACATCCACGACCACCACAGAACCAGAAGTCGCGCCAAACTGCATCACAGCTTTTTTCAGTTCACGGTAGGCTACGGCCTGAATACGCTGGTCGATACTCAATTGAATATTATTCGACGCCTGGCCATCGGTTTGTGACAGCACTTCAATTTCACGGCCTTTGGCATCTTTACGTATGGTTTTTAGTGCAGGTTTACCGGTTAACACGTCGTTAAACTGCCGCTCAATACCTTCCATGCCCTGATCGTCGACATTGGTAAAACCTAACAAATGTGCAGTCACTTCACCGGCAGGATAATAACGGCGTGATTCCTGCTGAAAGGCAATGCCCGGAATTTTCAACTGTTTGATGTAATCGACAGTAGCGGGACTGGCCTGACGTTGCAGATAAACAAAACGTTTGGAGTCATCGGCACCAATTTTATCCGACAGTTGCTGCGGACTGATCTGCAGCATATCGGCCAGCGCATGCCAACGACGTTCATCAATTTTGTGTCTGTTGCGGATCACCAGTTGCGGGTCTGCCCAAATCGACTGAACTGGCACACTAACAGCCAGTTCTTCGCCGTTACGGTCTAAAATCATGCCACGCATCGCAGCGTCAGATTTTACCCTTAAGGTCCGCATATCGCCCTGTTCCAGCAGCATTTCAGGTTCTAACACCTGCAAGTAAGCCGCACGGATAATCAGGCCACCGAATACTGCAAATAAGGACACAATCACAAAAGCAAAACGCCAACTGATGACAGTCGGCTGTTGATTCTTTTTTGCCTGCTTTTTAGGTGCTGCGGGTTTCTTTATCATGGTTCCTGCACCACCACATCTTGCGGGCCGCTGGGCCTGACCATATTCAGTTTGGTCGCTGCCAGCTCTTCCACCCTGCTGTGTTCAGACAAGGCCCTTTGCTCCAGCAATAAATTACGCCACTCCATTTCTAAGGTGTCGCGTTGTTGCAAAATTCTATCTTCATACATGGTTAGCTGGCGGTTCATATGAGTGAACTCCACCACGGCTAAAGCTGAGCCTAAACAGCATAGGATCAACACCAGCAGAAATTTATGCTGCCAGATGTCGCTTACAATCAGACGGTTCAGTTTGATGGCGCTCATGCGGTTTTCTCCGCTATACGCAATACAGCACTGCGAGCTCTGACGTTGTGTTCCAGCTCGGCATCAGACGGCATAATGGCTTTGCCAATTAGCTTTAACGGGGTATACAGATTCAGTTGATCTTGCGTTAATGGCAAACCTTTAGGAATGGCAGCGCCTTTGCTTTTTAAGCGCATAAACTGTTTCACCATCCGATCTTCCAGCGAATGGAAGCTAATCACTGTTAAACGGCCGCCAGGTTTTAACACCTGCACAGCAGCATCCAGTGCAGTTTTGATCTGATCCAGTTCGCTGTTGATATAAATGCGAATGCCCTGAAAACTGCGTGTCGCAGGATGCTTTTTCTCTTTATGGCTTTTTGGCACCACTGTGCTGATTAAGCTGGCCAGTTGAGCTGTGCGGGTCAGTGGTTGCTCACTGCGGCTATCCACTATGGCATTGGCAATACGCCAGGCTGATTTTTCTTCGCCATATTCGCGTAATACAAAAGTAATGTCTTCCACATCGGCTTTAGCCAGCCAGTCAGCAGCAGAGATACCTGATGTAGGGTCCATCCGCATATCCAGCGGGCCATCACGCATAAAGCTGAAACCACGTTCAGCATCATCGAGCTGAGGTGAAGACACACCTAAATCCAGCAGTATGCCGTCCACTTTGCCGCTAATGCCGTGGTCTTCAGCGATTTGGGCCAAAGCAGCAAAAGGACTGTGGGTAATAGAAAAACGCGGATCGGCTAATAAAGGCTCTGCGGCGGCAATAGCAGCAGGATCGCGATCGATAGCATACAAACGGCCTTGTTCGCCTAATTTGGATAAAATCACTCTGCTATGACCACCACGGCCAAAAGTACCGTCGAGATAAATCCCGTCGGGTTTAATGGCTAATCCGTCTATGGTCTCGGCCAATAGCACGGAGATATGGGCGCTTTGCTCCATCAGAGTACAAAATCCTGCAGCCGCTCGGAGATCTCAGCATCAGCAGACATATCACGTTCGATTGCCATATCTTCGGCAACACGTTTGTTCCATGTCTCTTCGTCCCAAATCTCGAATTTGTTAAGTTGTCCGACTAAGCGGATGTTTTTTGTCAGACTGGCATGGCTTCTTAGTGGCGCAGGTAATAGAATGCGGCCGCTTTTATCCATGTCACAATCCGACGCGTGGCCTATCAATAAACGTTTGAAGCGCAACTCTTGTGGGTTTTGGTTGGATAAACGCTGCAGTTGTTCTGCAACGTCTTCCCATTCAGGTAATGGATAGAGCAGCAAGCAAGGATCTTTGGTGTGAATAGTACAAACCATGGCCCCTTCAGCATCAGCAAATAAGGTATCGCGGTAACGCGTTGGTAGCGCTAACCGACCCTTATCATCCAATGTTAAAGAAAACGACCCACGGAACATGTTAATCCCACTTTCTTGTTGTTTGATCCTGATATTTGATCCACAAATACCCACAATTTCCCACTGATGTACAGTTTAGGGCTGCAGAAGAAAGCTTGTCAAGGTGAAAACCCCTTTGTTTGATCTTGATAGATCCAGTAAAAACAAGGCTTAGCGCGAAGATCCTGATTTCTGTGGGAAAAAGTGGAAGAAAAAAACTTTAAAATACTTTGAAATTTTTTATTAAGTTACGCATAACCAACCTTCTTAGACTAACGACCATAGGTATGCGACCAAGCTGCATCTCCTCACCTGGAGGCATCCATTTCTGAAATCAAAAAAATCAAATAACTCTATGATTCTATTTGATAAAAAAAAGATACTTATCCATGAATACTTAAAGAGAACAAGGTAAAGGCTAAAAAACACAATAACTGACAACAACGAAGATCAAAGCTGGAAACCTGAGTAAAATGGATAAAAGCCAAAGAAAAAACCAATAAAAAAAAGACTCATGAAGTTAGCAAGCGCTCACAACTAACAATAAAAAAGCCCTGACGCTGGTGACAGAGTCAGGGCTAAAAACAGGAAGTTCAGCGACGGACTGCCGAAGCAGGTCGGGCTAATTGAAATATATCAGCAGCAACCCTGCTGTAACCTGAACCGCCAATACGACTGATCAAATCCATTTTGTATGGATCAGGTAAGCCATTGGCGTCCAATATCGCAGGATTAATGTATAACGCCAGTACCTCTGCAAAAATCACTTCACAGCTTGGGTTTTCCGGCGGATAAGGTTGTAGCTTCGCTAGGCGGCATTCAAGCGCCACCGGAGCTAAAGCCACACGAGGTACTTGAATCTGGCTGGATGGAGCTTGCTCCAGTCGCGCTAAGTCAAATTCGCTTTGATCCCCAGGTACAGCCGCAGCGCTGATATTCATCTCATTCGCCAGCGCAAATGGCACCAGATTAACGACAAAATCGCGGGTAGCTTCGATATTTAAGCTGGTATCTTTACGACTGCCATCGGCTTTATGCTGAGTGGAAATCATCAAAGTAGGAGGCTGATCCGTCACCATTTGAAAAAAGCTAAAGGGCGCCAGATTCAGTACTCCGTCTACAGACAAACTAGAAACCCAGGCAATGGGGCGCGGCGTTATAGTACTGGTGAGCAGCTTATAAGCTTTTGATGCATCCAGCTGATTCAAATCAATCCACATTAATTAAAACTCCAAAAAGACAACAACAGTCCCGCTATGGCAGCACCAACTATCACCCGCATCACATCCTGTTTGGCCACAAACAATGCCAATGCAGCCAGTACGGTAATAAGGCCGGCTTGCCAATCAAAAGTGGCGGAAAAACCTGCAGGCCAAAGCACATGATAAGCAAAAAACAGCGCTAAATTGACAATAACACCCACCACTGCGGCACTAATGGCAGTTAATGGTGCGGTCAGTTGCAGCTTGCCTTGAGTGGATTCCACCAAAGGACCACCAGCCAGAATAAAAATAAAGGAAGACAAAAAGGTAAACCAGGTCACCAGTAGCGCCGCAGTGACTCCAGCAAACAACATCAAATCAGGTCCAAAGCTGGCCGCGACATAAGCCCCGACAAATGCAACAAAGACCACCACCATAATCAGTGGACCTGGCGTAGTTTCACCCAATGCCAATCCATCCATCATTTGCCCAGGCGTTAACCAACCAAATTTATCGACAGCGCCCTGATAGACATAAGGCAATACCGCATAAGCACCACCAAAAGTCAGCAAAGCCGCTTTAGTAAAAAACCAACTCATTTGCGTCAGTTGATGCTGCCAGCCGAGGCTCAGAGTCAAGGCCGCCATAGGCAAAGCCCAAAGCAAAACACCACAGCATAACACCAGACTAAAACGGCTCCAGCGGAACAAGGCATGAGGCGGTGTTGGCGTGCTGTCGTCAATTAAAGCCGGGCCATAACTTTTCTGCGCACTTGTGTGTGCACTGCCGGAAAAAGCGGCGGGCACGAATTTACTGCCGATAAAACCAATAATGGCCGCTGCTATAACAATCAGCGGAAAGGGTAGCTTTAAGGCAAAAATAGCAACAAAAGCCGCAGTAGCTATAGCCCAAAGCAACGGATGTTTCATAACCCGCCCCCCTATCCGCCAGGCTGCGTGTAAGACGATCGCAGCTACAGCAGGTTTGATGCCATAAAAAATAGCAGCAACCCAAGGATGTTCACCGTAGACCAGATACCCCCAGGACAGCAGCACCAGTAACACTAATGAAGGTAGTATAAATAACAGACCCGCTACCACCCCACCTAAAGTACGGTGCATCAGCCAGCCTAAGTAGGTCGCCAGTTGCTGTGCTTCAGGCCCAGGCAGCAACATGCAATAATTCAGCGCATGCAAAAACCGCCCTTCACTGATCCAGCGGCGTTTTTCCACCAGCTCAGTATGCATAATAGCAATCTGCCCCGCAGGCCCACCAAAGCTGATACAGCCCAGCTTTAACCAGAACCAGAAGGCTTGCCAGAAGGGGATGGATTCAGGTATCGAAGATTTTTTTGTTTGCATAACAATCAGAACGAAAGAACAGAGGCAGCAAGACTAGCAAAATTGACACAAGGCTAGCTACCTTGTTAAAAAAGAAAGGTGTGAGTCGGCCCGTTAAGCCGGGTTCTGTCGTGGACAATCATTCCTCTAGGACGTACGTCACCGCACGCCTCAAGCAACCTACCCGCCCCCAACGCGGGCCGCGCCAATGGGGGCCTATTTGGTCTTGCTCCGGGTGGAGTTTACCGTGCCACGAACTGTTACCAGTCGCGCGGTGCGCTCTTACCGCACCCTTTCACCCTTACCTGATCCCACTTGCGTGGGCCATCGGCGGTTTGCTCTCTGTTGCACTAGTCGTAGGCTCGCGCCCCCCAGGCGTTACCTGGCACCCTGCCCTATGGAGCCCGGACTTTCCTCCCCCTGCTTACGCAGGCAGCGATTGTCTGGGCCAACTCACGGCGCGCATTATAGGGGAAGAAAAGCGCAAGGCCCAGCTATAATTCGCGCTAACCTACGGCATCAGGCAAATTAGTCTTCAGCGCCCCAACTCAACCCCAGCTTATACAAGGCATTTTTCTTTTCACCGTGAATTTCTGCGGTTAAAGCAGCGGCTTTTTTCAGTGGTAATTCGCTCATCAAGAGTTTTAAGGTTTGCTGAGCGGCCGGGTTAATCTCTTCTTCGGCGGCTAAAGTCGGCGCTATCATTAACACCATTTCGCCCTGACAACGGGCCGGGTCTTCGTCTAGCCATGCTGTAATTTGTGCAGCTGTGCCATAAACAAAGTTTTCAAAGGTTTTGGTCAGCTCTTTGGCCAGCACCAGCTCACGTTCTACACCAAAAACTTTCACTACATCTTCTAAACAATCTTTAACACGGCGCGCTGTTTCATAGCAAATCAAGGTGCCCACGCCTTGTGGAATGGCGCTGAGTACGTTCTGACGCTGCTGGCTTTTGGCCGGTAGAAAACCAATAAAGTGGAACTTGTCTGTAGGCAAACCTGCACAACATAAAGCACTGATCAAAGCACAAGGACCAGGAATGGGCACAACACGGACACCTGCGTCACGGCATAAACGCACCAGACTGTATCCCGGGTCACTAATAAGCGGCGTGCCCGCATCTGAAATCAACGCCACGTCTTCGCCTGCCTGTAATTTCTGTAATAAAGTAGCAGCACGTTGTTTTTCATTGTGGTCATGCAGCGCCAACATTTTGGCTGAAATACCCAGGTGGCTGAGTAACTTACCACTGTGTCTGGTATCTTCTGCTGCCACCCAGGCCACAGTGCTTAACGTTTTGATAGCGCGCTGACTGATATCGTCTAAATTGCCAATAGGCGTGGCTACTATGTATAAATTTCCGCTTGGTGCAGTCATATGGCGCTTATTCCGTTGTACTTGAATTACTTTGGCTAGAATTCATTGAGCTTAGGCACGGCACTGAGTAAGATACCTGCATGTTTCCTTCATTGTACCTGTGCATTGTGAAATCCAGCAAACTGAAGCCACTTATTCTGTTAGGCAGCGCCATAGCGTTAGCCAGTTGCTCTTCTACTCCAGAGCAGGCCGCTCCGGTAAAACGGGCTCCGATCGTCAAACCTGCACCTTTGGCAGAGCAAGAAGTAGAAATTGTTAAAATAGAAAAGCCTTTGTCTGGTGCCGACTTTATTGAACAAGCCGGTCAGCAGCAAGGTTCAGAGCAGCAATGGCAACTGCTTGAAGCGGCCAAAGCTCATCTGCAACAAGGTGAAAATGAACAGGCTCAGGCCATAAGCCGTGTGCTGGCTAGCCAGGCGACTCCTGATGTGCAACAAGCCAACTTATTGCCCTTTTTTCAGGGTCTGATCGCAGCTGGAGATCATGACGATATCGAGAAATTCAGCAGCCAGTATTCGCTAAGTTCGTTCAGAGATGAAGACAAAGCTGCGTATCTGCAAAGCCTGGCAGAGTATCAAAGTAGCAGAAGAGAGCCGGAAAAAGCGGTAAAAACTTATCTGCAATTGCTGGCCTTGCAGCCAGAGCAAAACATTTATCAAAGCGCTTTATGGCAGCAATTAGGTATGCTGACACCAGACCAATTAAGTAGTCTGAGCCAAAGCACAGACACCACCACTCAGGGCTGGGCCAAATTATTACAACTGCATCAACAGTATTTAGGTAATACGCCAGCTTTAACTCAGGCGATTAGCGACTGGCAGCAACAATACTCAAATGTGCCGTCTTTACAGCAATTACCGGCTGAAATTCAACAGTTAAGTGCTGTGGATGCGTTTTCGCCTCAAACTATTGCAGTATTACTGCCTTTTAGCAGCAACTTCCGCCAGCACGCCGAAGCCATTCAACAAGGTATTCTGGCCGCTTCAGCCAACCAGCAAGCGCGTTTAATTTTTATCGACAGCCAAACTGAAGCTGCAGCTTTGAAGCAACAACTGGCGGCCGAACAAGTAGATTTTGTTATTGGGCCTTTGCTTAGAGAACAAGTGGATGCCATTTCACAACAAACGGACTGGACTATTCCTACGCTGTTTTTAAATGGTAAAACTGATCTGGTGCAACAATCTGCTGATAAATTTTATTTTTCTCTGAGTGTGGAAGATGAAGCCCATCAAATGGCCATGCTTTTTAAACAAAAAAATTATAAACAACCTGTGCTGATGGCGTCCCGTAACCCATTGAGTCAGCGTATGGCAGAACAATTCGGTCGTGACTGGAAACAAGTGGCGGGCAAAGAACCTGAAATCTACTGGTTTGCCGATCAGGCGGGGATGGAAAGCACCATCAAACAACTGCTGGAAACCGCAGCCAGTGAGCAACGTATTCGCGACATCAGCAAATTAGCGGGTGAAAGTGTCAAAGCTGAGCCTCATAGCCGTCAGGATATAGACGCGATTTATTTATTGGCTGATCCGTCGCAAACCCGTTTGCTAAAACCTTATATTGATGTGTCAGTAGCGCCGACCAAAACCACAGTGCCTGTATACGCCAGTTCACGTAGTCATCAAAAGTCGGCAGAATTTACTGACCGCCGTGATTTGCAGGGCCTCACTTTTACTGAAATGCCCTGGATGCTCAGTACTGGCCAGCAGCAGGAATTCCGCCAGCAATTTGAGCAGCTGTTTCCACAGCAGGATGAAACCCTACAGCGCTTATTTGCTATGGGGTACGACGCCTATCACTTAATTTTCCGTTTAAAGCAGCAGCAACAATTTCCTGCACTGCGTTATCAGGGTTTAACTGGCAATCTGGCGCTGTCCACAGGTGGACAGGTTCAGCGACAGTTAACCTGGGGCAAATACAGTAAGGATGGTTTGCTGACACCACGGACGCCGTAAATGAGTAAAAGCACTGGGCAGTTTTATGAACAACAGGCCTTAGTGTTTTTACAACAGCAAGGCTTACAACTGGTACAGCAAAACTACAGTTGTCGCTTTGGTGAAATTGATTTAGTAATGCGTGAGCAACAAACACTGGTTTTTGTAGAAGTAAAGTTCAGGCGCAGCAGCAACTTTGGCGGTGCGGCTGCTGCGGTGACCCTGAGCAAACAGCAGAAACTAAGTCGTACAGCTTTGTGTTATTTACAAAGTGTTGGCCAACAGCATTGCCGTTTTGATGTAGTGGCTATTACCGAACAGCCAGCAGATATCCGCTGGATTAAAAACGCTTTTGCAGGAACAGTGAACTAATGCAAGACCATATCAGGCAACTTTTTACTGAAAATATTCAAACCATGATAGCGACAGGCGAAGCTTTGTCTGCCCCTATCGAAAATGCGGCTGTCAGTCTGGTGAACTGCCTGATCAATGGCGGCAAAGTGATTTGTTGCGGTGAAGGCGCATCTGCAGCTTTAGCCACTCATTTTGCTCAGCTGTTATTGGATCAGTTTGAGGCAGAAAGGCCCTGTTTACCGGCTTTTGCCTTGTTAAGTAACAACTCCAGCTTACAACCAGGTAATCAGGAAAACCCTGACCATCTGGCACGCCAGGTACGGGCTTTGGGTCAGGCTGGTGATGTTCTGGTCGCTATCTCCATGACTGGCGAGGAGCATAATCTGATTAAAGCCGTTGAAGCTGCGTTAACCAAAGATATGACTGTGGTGGCTTTGACGGTAGACAATAGTGGTGAATTATCGGGTTTATTAGGTAATCAGGACACAGAATTAAAGGTGCCGGCGCACAGACCAGCGCGGGTTTTTGAGTGTTATACCTTTTTATTGCATGCGTTATGCGAGCTGATCGACATAACACTGTTTCCGCAACAAGGAGATCTTTGATGTTGAATAAATTAATGCTGGTAGTACTGACCAGCTGGTTATTACAAGGTTGTGCCGCAGCTGTATTAGCTGGCGGCGCCACAGCTGTGAAATCAGCAGGCGATCCACGTACTCTGGGAAGTCAGATTGACGATAAAAGTATCCAGGTGAAAGTGATTCGGGCTTTAGACGAAAATCCTGAAACCAAAAATAAGGGCAATATCAATATGACCAGTTACAACGGCATAGTGCTGTTAACAGGTCAGGTACCTAACGAGCGTGTGCGCGAAGTCGCGGGTCAGGTATCCAGAGTCGAAGGCGTCAAAGACGTACACAATCAGCTTCGTATTGCCAGCGAAATCAGCTTTGCAACCGGCAGCAAAGACAGTTGGATCACTACCCGTATCAAAGGCAAGTTTCTGGCCGATGAAAACGTCAGTGGTTTAAATATCAAAGTAGTGACAGAGAACGGCGAAGTGTTTTTAATGGGTCTGGTCAATCAACAAGAAGCGGACAGAGCAGTAAATCTGGCTCGTAATGTAGATGGTGTTGCCCGCGTGATTAAAGCCTTTGAATACAAGGCTGAGTAACGGACTTATTGGCTCTGAGTAAAATGAGATCTCATTTTACTCAGAGCCGGCAACTCAACACTCCTGCAAAGCCTTCAGAGCTTTGGAATGAAATTCCCGGTGTTTCATTACCAGCAATACAATCACTGCGGTTGCCATAAATAAACTGGGATCAATAAACCAGGACAAAGTAGCTAAAGAAAAATACATAGACCGCAAACCATAGTTGAAAGAATGTCCTGCCTGGTCAATCACTTTTGCTGTTCTATTAGCATACAAGGCTTGTTCTTCTGTGGTCATTTCGCGGCCATCAGGGGCAGCGCCAATCAAGACTCCGCCAAATCCATATTGACGTAGCGACCAGGTAAACTGGAAAAACGCAAAGACATAAATTACAGCTAAAAATAAAATTTTCACCTGAATGGTTTCTTTGGTCTGAGTCACCCAAGGTGTGAGGTAACTTAAGACATCGCTGATACTGTTGCTCGACGCTAAAGCTGTTAACAAGCCGGCTAATATTAACAAGGTACTGGATGCAAAAAACGACACATTGCGCTCCAGAGTAGCCAGCAAGGTGACATCTGATATTTTGTTCTCTCTGCCTAACATCTGTTGCATCCAGTGAGTACGCTTACGACGCAATTCAAAGGATAAACAACTGACAGTGCGGGCCTTACGTTTAGCCACTATGGTGTAGCCTGTCCATAACGACAAAAACCAAACTACTGCGATTAAATCAAGTAACGTCAACATAACACGCCTTATTCAAGAGACAATTCAGTTGCCAGAGGCAAAGTAAAATAAAAACAAGCACCACCCGTTGTAGCGCTATGATAGCCGATGGTGCCACCCATAGCTTTGAGCAAATCTTTGCAAATAGCTAAGCCTAAGCCTGTACCCGCTACTTGTCTGCGATCTGATGAATCTGCCTGAGAGAACTTCTGAAACAAGCGGGATTCAAAATCAGCTGCCACACCATCCCCCTGATCCGTCACGCTGACACGAACTGTGTTGGCGGATAACTCCACACTGACCACAACCGCAGATCCGATGGGTGAATACCTGATGGCATTCGCCAGCAAGTTTGCCATCACCTGCTGCAATCGCACTTCATCCACTTCAACCCACAAGTCATCTTGCTCAGCACAGTGCAACTCTAGTTTGACCTGTCGTTGCAAAGCGACAGGCTGGTTCAGCTCTATCGCCTGACGCAATAAAGCGACCAAAGGCCATAACCTGAGTTTAAACTGCATCTTATTGACGGCGAGTTTTTCGATATCGAGCAAGTCATTGATCAGTTTACCTAAACGCTGACTGTTTTGCTCCGCCAGCGTCAGCATATGCTGTTGTTTATCATTCAATGGCCCTAAAGCGCCACCAACAGCCAGACCTAAAGCACCGCTGATCGCAGTTAAAGGTGTACGCAGTTCATGACTGACAGTGGAAACGAAATCATTTTTCAACTGCTCTACTTTTTTCCGCTCCGAAATGTCGCGGATCAACCAGACATAACGAGCCTTTCCCTGATGTTCAGTGCTGTTACGCGATAAATCTATCGCAAAAATTTCACCATTTTGGCGTCTACCTTTCAGTTCAACCGCCGCGCCCTCGTCTGGAGCTAAAGTAG
This sequence comes from Rheinheimera tangshanensis, assembly GCF_014645135.1. GTDB lineage: Bacteria > Pseudomonadota > Gammaproteobacteria > Enterobacterales > Alteromonadaceae > Pararheinheimera > Pararheinheimera tangshanensis. The sequence continues at coordinate 464,655 of NZ_BMLH01000002.1, read as the reverse complement.
CCAGAACCTCTGCCTGACCTGGCGCTAACAACAGGGTAAAAGGCTGACCAGCTAACTGCATCGGAAGGTAACCAAACACTGTACCGATGGCACTGTTGATGCGATCAATGGTGCCGTCCAGGTCTGTGGTGACAATCACATCCAGCACACTATCCATAATACGACGCGAGTATATTTCATTGTCTTGCAAGGCATCAGCAAACAATGCACTGCGACGGTAGGAGTACAGCAACCAGGCCAACATCAGGCAAAACACCACAGACAAAGAGGCGCCCAACAAACGCCATTGCCACAAACTCCAACCAGCCGCCTCATCCAAAAACCGAACAGCAATCTGCCACTGTGCCCCTTTGATATTTAAATCCAGTACCAATGCTTCTTCATTAAATAAATGGGAGTAGCCAAATAAAGCTGGGGAATTTTCATCTTTTTCGCGGATCCCCACTTGCACCTGGTAGCTGTTTGCCTGTTGCAGCAGCATCTGATTAAAAGCCGTTAAATCCAGTACTGTACTGACAATACCCCAATAACTGCCATCATTTAAAAACAAGGGCACGCGGTAAACATAACCATCCCCTCCCTGAATAAGGGCAACTGGCCCCACTAATTTGGCTTCTTTGTTCTCAATTAACTGTCTAATCTCAGGCCATTGTTGCGGTAAGTTTTTGTAGTTCAGCCCCAAAGCACGCTCATTGCCCTGAACCGGATAAATCAGCGTCAGTATATTGTCAGGAGCCAACCCTATATTGCGGATATGTTTGCCTTGCTCCAGCAAGTTCTGCAGTAAAAACAGCATTTCTTTCTCAGACAGCTTGCCGTCGCTGGCTCGTATATGCGACGCCAGGCCCAGACTCATATACAAAGAAGTATTTAGTTCAGCTTCGACAAAAGAGCGCAACTGGCCTGAGATCCCAACTAACTGCTGTAATGCCTGATTTTGACGTTGTTCGACCAATTGCCTCGACTGGTATTCAGTCATAAGTAAGGCACAAAGCAAACAAAACAGCGGAACTATCCATTGCCAGGGCAGCAACCATTGAGATTGTTGATTTAAAGCCTTGCTCTGTTCCATGGTATGCAACCTGCTGAACATATTGATTTATCACCACTGACTATAACCTATACCAGTGGTATGACTCCATGCCAGAGCAACAGAATAAAACTTGTGCTGAGTATCACCTCAAGCCGTGTTAAACTGCGACGCCCTGACGGCATGACACTGCATCAGTAGAGGAGAAGCGCTGTGACTGAATTAATTCTGCAAACCCCGGACGACTGGCACTTACATTTTCGCGATGGCGATATGCTGAAAGAAACAGTGGCAGCCACTGCCCGTTGTTTTAAGCGCGCTATAGTTATGCCCAATCTTGTTCCTCCTGTCACCAATGCCGCAGAAGCTTTAGCTTATAAAGAACGTATTCTGGCCGCACGCCCTGCAGGCAGCAGTTTTGAACCTCTGATGGTGTTGTATTTAACAGACAAAACTACAGCCGAAGAGATTAAAGCCGCCAAAGCGGCTGGAGTGGTGGCCGCTAAATTATATCCGGCAGGCGCAACTACCAATTCTCACTCCGGAGTCAGCAGCTTAAGTAAACTCTACCCTGTGCTGGAAGTGATGGCAGAGCAGCAGATGCTGCTGTTGGTACATGGTGAAGTGACCGACAGCCATATCGATATTTTTGACCGAGAAAAAGTCTTTATCGACCAGCATTTAACTCAGCTGATAAACACTATTGCTGGCCTTAAAGTGGTGTTTGAACATATCACTACGGCTGACGCGGTTGAGTTTGTCAAAGCCGCACCAGAGCGTGTTGCAGCCACCATCACACCACAGCATTTATTATTGAACCGCAACGATATGTTAGTCGGTGGTGTACGGCCACATAACTACTGCCTGCCGGTGCTCAAACGCCGCACGCATCAGGAAGCGCTGCGTGCTGTAGTGGCCAGCGGCAATACCAAGTTTTTCTTAGGCACAGATTCAGCGCCACACGCTAAACACCGTAAAGAAGCAGCTTGTGGTTGCGCCGGTTGTTACAGTGCCTGGAGCGCTATTGAGCTGTACGCTCAGGTATTTGAAGACTTAGGTTGCTTAGACAAGTTAGAAGGTTTCGCCAGCCACTATGGCCCGGACTTCTACAACCTGCCACGCAACAGCGGCACCATCACCTTAGTGAAACAAGACTGGACTGTACCAGCAGAGATCACTTTGCCTGATGGCAGCCCTATAGTGCCATTTTTCGCTGAGCAGCAATTAAGCTGGCAGTTAAAGCAAGGTTTATAAGCTTATCAAGGGTCCCAATGGGACCCTTTTTTTATGCTTTTATTTCGCGGAGCAGTGCTGGTAACAGCCTGGCTCTCGTGGACAATGATTACCACGCGAGCAAATCAGCTGGGCTGGTTTATCTAAACTTCGGGCCACCCAGTTAATATTCAGAATATTCGACACTGTGGTCAAGGTAGAACGAATAGCTTTAGGTACCACAGCAGAGCCGCCCTGAGCGCGACACAATTGTTTTAACTCCTGCGCCATAGTCTCCACATCCATGCCCTGCGCCTCAATAGCCGGGTTTAAATCTATCCCGGCACAAAGCACATGAGCATTACCGGCTAAATCTGACACTTTGGTCGACTCACAACAATAAATCCGTGGCTGGCCCTGCACGTCTAAAATAGACAACTGCGCTGAATGGGCCGATTCGGCCGCTTCAAACATGCGAAATACCGCCCAGTGCTGGCACGGGTCTTCCACCTGGCGCATATTGCCCCAAGGCAAAGGAATACCATTGCCCCTATACACAGCCTTTAATTTACCCGGTGTATAGGCATCAAAATAATGCCAGTGGCTGTAAGGCGATACTGCCGTCATCCGGCGCATAGCGACAGAGGCCGATACACCAGCTAAGTGATGTGAACTGATTTCATAGCCTTGTTTATCCAGCAACTGGCGAAATGGCATTTTAGGACACAACAAAGCACCGGCAAAAAAGCTCGATTCAAAGTCACGCCAGGCATGCAGAATATCCTGCGGCGCCACAGCACTGTCGTCCGTTGGCACGGATTCAAAAGCCCCCCCCACCATCATGCCGCTTTTCACGCCATCTTTATTGTGCAGCACGGCATGGCCAATATGCACAGCCAGTTCGTATTTCAGCCGGGTCGGCCACTGCTGTAACAGCTTATTTAAATGCAAAGTAGCAGGAGGTAAAAAATAAGAGGTCGGTACGTTTTTTGACAATACGCCCAGCTCATCCAACACTTCTTTTGGCGTTTGCTCAAACCAGCGCACCTGCAAACCCAGTTGCTGCACTATCTGCATTAAATCGTCTACCGACAAGGGCATACGTTTTAAACCCACTTCTTCAGCGGCACGCTCCAGCTCAGGAAAATGGTTTTGGTGATGCTCTTGGTGCGCGCGAATCAACAACTGCGCAAACTGTCGACCGCTAATACCGGTTTGTGACAACATTTCCGGAATAGCAATTTGCAGAATATCGTTAGAAAACAAAAAGCCCGGTTCCAGCGCCATACCAGACACTCCGCCCCTGCTGCCTTTTTGCGGTGTGATATCCAGTTGCTGCTCTTCACCATCCAAAAACCAGTCCACTTCTTTTTGAAAAACTTCAGCAATGACCTGCAGCATATCCAGGCTCGGCACCCGTTTGCCACGTTCAATCATCGACAAATAAGACACGGACGGCGCGTACTCAGAGTTCACTCTGATACAGCGGGTCGACAAGTCTTCCATAGTTAAGTTATTGCGCTTTCTAAGGTTTCTGATCTTAGTACCAAGGAAATGCGACTTTCTGAGTAAACTTTTATTAGCTGTCATTTTGTAAAATTCACACTGTGAAGTTTTAATTGTGAAATTATTCAGAAAACTAACATAGACTAAATATCAAGCAACAGCAATGCTGCTTTACTGGCCCTACAGCCTTAAGACCTAATTAAAAGCAACACAGAACAGGACAGAAATCATGAACATGACAGCCACCCAAAACTCACACCAGGACCATGATATCCGGGAAGAGATCAGCTACATAGCCGGGCTGAACCAGAGTCATGTCCGTCAGATCATGGATTATTCCAAAGCTTTTCTGGATAAAGTTTTTCCACTGGACAGAGGCTCACACAAAGATGTTTGCAGTTATGTGGTGTATTACCAGCATGTATTGGCTTTTTTTGCCGATGGCAGCAACAGCGGCTTAAAAACTCCGGCGCAGTTTGTCGCTTTTGGCGGTCATCCGGAGCAGCCACAATCGCTGTTATTAAAAGATGGCGAACGCCATGTCGAATTATTGTTTTGCCACAAAGGAGCCCATGGTTCCATGGATAAAGCAGGTATTGAAGACATCCAATTACAGCTGACAGGTGAGCAGACTGGCTGGTTCAGTATGATACGCGGCAACGCTCAGGCACAGCCTTGTATCGCCAGTACACAAAATAGTCCGTGTTTTCGTGCAAAAGATGGTGGCGATTACCGGTTAAATTAGTTATAACTAACGCAGTTGATTTTTTATACTCTTGGTTATTGAAATTACGAGTATTGATTTGCCTAACCTGATAAAAAACAGGGGCAAAAAGAATAAAAACAACAGGGGACGATAGACGTCGACGGGGAGAAAAAGGCCAGCAAATCGCTGGCCTTTTTTATAGTTTTTGCTGTAACTTTTATGCTTTACTCCGCTCAGAGCAAAGCCGCTTGCGGATTAATACTTAACTTGATTAACTACAGCAGTGATCTGGCAAAGGACTGAGCATGAACGAAAAAACCTTACCGCTAAGCCAAGACTGGCTGAGTGAACTTAAACAGCATGCCGGCGAACACAAACTGGCTGCTGTAGGGTTAGCTTTAGGTTTATTGGCGGTACTGGTCCTGCTTGGACAAAGTATTGTGCATTTATCCAACGCCCCTTCTTCTGAAAACTTACAACTGGCGCTAATAGGCGGCACCGCAGGTTTTGTCGCGACCACTTTAGGCGCTTTGCCAGCTTTGTTATTTCGTAGTTTGCCGCAGGCGATGGAAGACAGCTTATTGGGCATAGCTGCTGGCATGATGCTGGCGGCCAGCGCGTTTTCTTTGTTATTGCCAGGTATTGAAGCAGGCACAGAACTCTTTCAAAGCGATAGCTTGGGCGCTTTGGTGGTGGTGTTTGGTATGGCGTTGGGCGTATTGCTGATGCTGGGTTTAGATGCCTTTACCCCACATGAACACGACAAAACCGGCCCTTGTGGCCCAGGTTTCCAAGCTTGTGATCGCATTTGGTTATTTGTGTTTGCTATCGCTTTGCATAACTTACCTGAAGGTATGGCGGTGGGTGTTAGTTTTGCCAATGGCGATATGTCGGTCGGTTTACCACTGGCCACAGCCATAGCACTGCAGGATATGCCTGAAGGTTTAGCTGTGGCTTTATCCTTACGGGCTGCAGGTTTTAAACCGGGTTTTGCCGTTTTTGTTGCTGCAGCCAGCGGTATTTTAGAGCCGTTAGGTGCTTTAATGGGTGTTGGTTTATCCAGCGGTTTTGCCGCCGCTTATCCTATGGGTTTAGGTTTGGCAGCGGGCGCTATGATTTTTGTCGTGTCGCATGAAGTCATACCCGAAACCCATCGCAACGGCCATCAGACAGCAGCGACTTTGGGTTTAATGGTGGGCTTTGCGGTGATGATGGTGCTAGACACAACTTTAGGCTAACAGCGAAAGACTAAGCGCTTTCGTGCTGGCATAAGCTGACCAGCTTAGCGCTCAGGCAAGCCTGCAGAACCGCAGGCTTGAGCCCTATCTCCAGCCCTCTTTTACCAGCACTGACATAGATAGTTTCAAAAGCCGCAGCCGACTCGTCAATAAAAGTCCGCAGCAGCTTTTTTTGTCCAAGTGGACTGACACCACCCAGCACATAACCACTACTACGCTCCACATCAGCAGCTGCTGCCATAGCAGCCTTTTTGGCACCAGCAGCTTTGGCCAGCTGTTTCATATTCAGCAGCTGATGCACAGGCACTATGGCGGTGACCAGCTCTTTACCGTCCAAAGCCACCACTAAGGTTTTAAACACCTCAACCGGAGCTAAACCCAGCTTGGTCGCAGCTTCCAGACCATAAGATTCAGCCGCAGGGTCGTGTTGATACTCCAATACCTGATGCGGCACTTTAAGTTTTTTCAGCAGCAAAACAGCGGGAGTCATCACAGCATCCTTCACTTGTAACAGGGCTGCTATTGTGGAAACAAAGGTGCTGAAAAATCAACACCTTTGCTTTGCTCGATCACTAATGAATCAGCTCAGAAAAATAAGCTGCTGCGCTCGACAGCAACACGGCCATCGGAAAACAACCAGCGGCCTTTTGCCATCACCGCCTTTAACTCTAAAGTATGTTTATCAATCAGTAACAAGTCGGCATCAGCACCCAGCTGCAACTGGCCTTTGTGTGGCAGCTTTAAAATACGGGCCGGGTTTGAAGTCACCACCCGCAGCGCATCCTGCACTGGCACCCCTAAACGAATCGCATCTGTCATCTCTTCATACAAACTGGCGATACGACCTTCACCTAAACCAACAAAATTATTCTGCGCGTCAAACATCGGCAACGAGGCATTGGCATCGGATGAAAAAGTCAGATGCTGTAAATTCACACCAGCTTTGACCGCCTGCAACAAGGCATCGGCACATTTGATTTCGCCCTGAGCTAAATCCTGCGCCGTGGTGCTGGTGGTTAAGTCGATATAACCACCCTGAGCCACAAAATCAAAGCCCATCTGCAACAAGGCCTGATTGCGGTTGATATGAGTCGGATAAAACTGAGTCAGTGGAATATCAGTGCTGGCTGCCACTTGCAACAATTGTGTGATGCCCTCAGGCGAAGGCCCCACATGCACACTGACAATACCGGCTTTGCCTGCAAGCATTCCGCCAACACGGGCCTGCGAGGCCAAACGCGCCAGCTCCTGCACTGTCGGCTGCGACGAGCGGTGATCGGCTATAGCCACCTCACCCACACCAATAAACTTGTCAATCAGCACCAAATCCTGCAGCAAATCGTCCATCAGAGTATAAGCTGGCACCTGATAAGAGCCGGTATGGCAATAACAAGTTAAACCTTCTTCATCCAGCGCATGCGCCTTGGCCAACAGATTGGTTAAAGTGCGGGTGACAGCATCCGTGCCAAGTACACCCACTAAAGTGGTAACCCCTGCTTCAATCGCATCTGTAACTTTTAACTCAGAAGTGCGGCTACGAAAGCCACCTTCGCCACCCCCACCAATAATATGAGCCAGCGAATCGACTAAACCCGGCACCACATAACAGTCACTGGCATCGACGGTTTGTACTATATCGCCAGAAAGCTCTGCCTGCGCCCCTAAAGCCGCAATTTGACGTCCTGCCACCAGCAGGTTGGTTTGGCCCAAAGGTTCAGGCGAATAACAGATCCCATTGATAATTCTGGTGATCATAAAAAATCCTTGTTGCTCCGGCTGACAGCAGCCCTGATTGAGAAAATTGAATACCCTGACTTCAGTACCCTATGGCCACAGCTACACACATAGTCAGCATGCTCATGCCGGTCAGTAATAACCACAGCGGCCACATAGCACGCAGCCACTGGCTAAACTCAACCCCGGCTATGGCCAGCGTGCCCATCAAAGCCGCTGAAGTGGGATAAAACAGATGCGCTAAACCATCCCCCAATTGAAAAGCCAACACTGCAGTTTGACGGCTGATGCCAACCAGATCCGACAAAGGCGCCATCAAAGGCATAGTTAAAGCGGCCTGACCTGAGCCTGAAGTGACAAAAAAATTAAAACCACTCTGAAACACCAGCATAGCCTGAGCAGCAAATAGCTCTGAATGGCCATTAATACTACTGGCGGCAGAATGCAGCATGGTATTTAAAATAGTCGGCTGCTCAGGGTTAGTGCCGCCCAGCAGCAAAATAATGCCTTGGGCTATGCCCACCACTAAAGCCGCAGGCAACAGCTGAGCCGCACCGGTTTTAAAGGCATCGACATAGTCATTTAAGCTGGCGTTATTTAGTTTCAGTACTGTGCCCAAAGTCATACTGACAATGGCCATGACAAAAAACTGTGTGGCAATTTCTCTAAGGAAATAACCTTGAGTGACCACACCCCAGACCACCCAGACCATGCCTGCTATTAAAGTCAGCACCACCAACGAATGGCCCCAGTGAAACTGATGGGTGATCTGAAAATCGGTTTGCTGATCGGCTTTGCGTCTAAGCCGTTCAGCCCGCCAGATAAACCAGGCTATATAAATCAGCGTAAACACCAGCCACATGGCGATACGAAAACCCGAGCCGGACAAAGGCGGCAAGCCAGCAATACTCTGGGCTATAGCCACAGAAAAAGGGTTCATCCAGGAGGTGGCAAAACCTATCTGAGTGGCACCATAAGTAAGTAACACAGCAGTAATAGCGTCGTAACCCAGCATTCGCACCAGCGGCACCAGCAAAATAGCAAAGGCCATCGCCTCTTCACCCATACCAAAAATAGCACCGCCCAAGGAGAAAAACAGCGCCATCACAGGCAATAACAAACGGGCTTTATGCTGCATTTTGCTGATCAGAAGCTTCAGCAATTCATCCACAGCTCCGGTGCGTAACAGCACACCAAAACTGCCGCCGACCAGCAGAATAAAAATAATCACACCTATGGCTGAGCCATTTCTGGAACCCGAGGTCATGCCATCAAAAAAGGCCGTCAACACACCGGTTTTTTCACCATCAGCAAATAAAGCCACAGCCTGAGGCTCGCCGTTATGTGCCATACGGTAACTATCGGCCAGCAACAACTGTCGTCCTGTGTTGGCATCCAGAGCTGTATCAAACTGACCTTGCGGCACAAGCAAGGTCAGCAAGGCTGAACAAAGCAAGACCGCAAATACAATGAGTAAGGTATCTGGCATACGCCAGCCAGTGGCTTTAATGCCAGATGGCAACTCACTCATAAGTCACCTGCAGACTCATAGGCCACCTGTAGACTCATAGGCAAGTTCAGGTAACGCCAACGGCCATCTTCGCGCTGACACGCCTGCACCTGGCCAGGCAAGGCCTGCCAGACCCGACCATCCATAGCAGAATAAGTCTCAGGTGCTACTTTGCTGTTAGCCAACAGATCAGGCGCTGTGCATTGCAGCTTAGCCTGCTGAATACCCTGCTGGAAAAAGGCGGTATCCCCTGCGAGTAAACGGCTAAACTTCATGCCTGATGCAACCCAGCCTGTGGTTTTATCGCCTTGCTTGACAGCCTTGGCTTTCGCTGCGCTGGCATCTGCTATCCAGACCCCACCCCGGCCTTCGACCTGTAACTGCGCTGTGTCCGGGTCGATAAAATTCGCCCGCAGCACTGTGGCTTCATCCATACCAAAACCAAAGTCTGTATTGGTATCTATCAATAAACGTAATAATCGGCCTTCGCGGTTGCGCTCACGAAAGTGCGTGTCTGTCACACCTAAAGTAAAAGACTGCAGGCCACCTGCCGCTCTGTAAGTTAACCAGCTACCATCCAAATCTGAGCTGCAGCTTTGATGGTAGTGGCACAAAGGTGCATTAGGTTCGGTAGCATAAGCACCATACTGCAGCGCTTTGATGGTTTGGCCACCGCTGATCATCAGGATCTTTTTCTTGGCATAACCTGCCTGCACTGCAGTACCAGCGCTGGAACCTGCCAGTGGCACTCCGGCATCAATACGCTGATGCAATAGCTTGGCTAGTTCAGTAAATTCGCCTGGTTTTTTCTGCAGGCTGCGCATGGTCAGCGACTGATCGCCACCATTAATAAAAATGGCGTCAGCCTCCAACAGCATCTGCTGCATCAATTGTGGATTGCGGCACATCTTCTGCTGATAAGCCGCCAGCTCAGGGTAACGCTCGGATCTTTTATACTGACCATTCCAGCGAAATCTGTCCTGGTCCAAAGTGTCACAGTTACCCACCTGCACCAAAGCAGGTTCTATCGGCAACCAGACCGCATCAGCACCAGCTGCATTAAAGAGTTGCAGGTAATAATCCACCCAATCCATAGGGCTATTGGAAGAAGCGCTGATCAGCACTAACTTAGGTTTTTGTGCTGTTACTTTAGCAACAGCTGCAGCACCAGAGGTTTTGGCCCGCACTAGTGCACGATTTTTGGCTGACTGAATAAAATGCTGAAACATTTGCTGCACATACAGTTCTGTGCCATCAAAATAAACTTTCACCTGAGCCGTGCTGCCGTCTTTGAGTACAGGCCGCTGTTCAAATACATCATCCAGTAAATTCTGTTCGTCGTCAGATAACTCAAAAGACTCAAATTCGCTATACCAGCTGTCTTCCGGCCAGTCTTTGTTTTGCATCTGCTCTAATTTAGTCAGCAGCAGAGGTTTGACTTGCTGCGCTCTGGCCGCTTTCTCCGGCCAATGTGGCAAAGCTGTTAATTCAGCGATGCGTTTAGCATCAGGCTTGAATGTTTTCTGAGTTACGCCCTGATGTTGCTGAAAATAAGCCGCAGCTTCAGCTTGTTTATCCGGCGCACAACGTTTGAGTTCCACACTGGAACAAATAGGTTCACCGCCGCCAAAGAGCCAAAGTTCTTTGCCTGAGGTGATCTCTGCGGCCTGAACAGATGCGCTAAGGCAAAAAGCCAGAGGCAGCAAAGTGAGAGATTTTTTAGATGGATTTAGCATCAGATTTAATTCCGTTGCGCCAGTTGCTTCAAGCCTGGCTGTTAAAAAAGCAACACTTCATACCCAATCCCCAAAGTAATTGGAGTTGCAGCGCGGCGACAAACCTTCGAGACCCCGGGAACATAGATCACTATGTGACCGGGGCGAGAAGGCGCAGTCAACAAAGCTGCGGCTTCAAGTACGAAGGAGATTTAGAACGAGTAACGCGCGGTTAATCTTACTGAACGCGGGCTCTGGTAGTTTTGATCGTTCAGGAAGTTCGGGTTTTGGCCTTCATCTTCCAGCGACAAATCGCCTTTCTCATCATATTCAGTCACACGCTGGCTGTTCAGCACGTTAAATACATTGGCTTGCAGCAGTAATCCTTTCATCCATTGTGGACGGTAGGAGAAGCCTAAATCCACAGTGTAAGTCCATGGCGTGCGACCAAACTGGCCACGTTGCGTCAGCTCCTGCTCACCATCCACATTGCGGCAATACAAGCTGGAGGCTGCATAACGTTCAAACACTTCATACTCATCTTCATCGACGTCAAAGGGCGCATAACCAAAACAGCTAACAGGACGACCGGATTGCACCAGCAAGTTAGCCGATACTTCCATTTCTTCGTTCAGCTCGTAACCACCAAACAACTTAAAGGTATGGCGTCTGTCATTGGATAAATAACCGTCTGTACCATCAACAAAGACTTTATGGTCAAAGTCGTTGGTTAAACCAGGCGACTCAGATTCCAGCCAGCTGTTGACTAAACCTTCGCTGTTACCCTGACTTTTAGCCCAGACGTAGCTGCCCTGCATATACCAGCCGTTGTCGCTGGCACGTTCAAAGTTAAACTCCAGCGCTTTGTAAGTGCGTTTGTAGTCGGCCAGTTGCAGGTAAGAGTTTGGCACTGTCACCCGTTGCAACACACCATCCCCTGCCACGTCCATATCCATTTCCAGATCTTCACCCGGGTTCAGGATGATGCAAGTAGCTAAGGTATCCGCATCAAAATCCTCAAAACCCTGATCTTCAGCAAAGTCGATAAAGGCCTGACGACCACAGTAGTCATCGACACCGTTTTTCACTTCACGGTAAATAAAGCTGACACCACCAGTCCATAAGTCGGACAACTCACGCTGATAACCCAAAATGAGTTCGTCCTGCAGCATTGGCTCTAAGTTCGCCGATGCCACAGTAGCCGGATCCGGTGAGCTGTTGCGACCGCTGGTTAAGGTATCGCCCAGCTTTTCGCCTAACTGCAGCGGTGCCTGAGTGGTTGGGTCGACCACACCGTCATACAGATAATATTCAGTGGTGACATACTGCCAGTTGGATGCACGGATATTAGTGTTGGCGGCAATAGGAATATAATAACGACCCGCATTGGCATAGAGTTTAGAGCTGGCATCACCGTCCACATCCCAAACAAAACCTAAACGTGGCGCTATCATGTCGCTGGCATCGACAAAAGACACACCATCGGCATTGAGGTTGTCAAAAGACTCGCTGCGAAGGCCAGCGTATAACATCAGATTGTCTGTGACATAAAAGCTGTCTTCTAAATAAACAGCCGAGTTTTTCACTTCATAGCGGCCTGACGGCGAAGTACGGGTACGTTTGCGCACAACATGGGCGTTGGCCGGAATATCGACCCCGTTCCAGCTGTCTTCAAAATCAACCGGGGTATAACGGCGGTAGAATACGCCACCTGAATATTCAGCACCGGCAATACGGGAGGTGAAGGTTTCGTCGTCGTAGCCAAAACGTAAGGTATGTTCACCAATACGCCATTCAGCATCTAAACGCAGCGCTTTACGCTCGTCGTTGTCAGGGCCAAACTCCAGCGAACGCACGTCGATATTGTTCCAGCAGCCCACATCTATCACATCGTCTGTATCCTGGTCGTAAATATCCACTAAAGGACAATCATCGCCCGCCAGCGGATCTGGCGTAATGTAATCTGAGTCGTTAGTTAAACGCCCTACCAGCACGCCTACTGTAAAGTCTTCGGTTAGATGGCCGGTGTATTTGCCAATCAGAATTTCACCGCCGTTGCGTTCGGTGTAACGCACCCGCTCATTGCCATGGCGGCCGGTAAAATACTCCTCATCCAGGTTCAGGTATTCGACATAGTCGGTTTCTTCGACATTACGAATGCCTGTCACTTCCAGAATATGGTTGTCGGTAATGTACCAGTCGAACTTAGCCAGACCATTAGGCGAGGTGTTTTCGCCAGCCGTACTGCGGTCACTTTCATACGAATCAAAGCTGTCTTTTTTGCCTTCGAGTAAGCCGTAAAAAAACAGCTTGTCCTGCACAATAGCACCACCACCGGACAAGCTGTAAGACAACTCATCTTGCTCATCAGCAGAACGGTAAGCCGAGTAATAACTGCGCTCGCCTGCTTCACCGCTGCGGCTGACCACATCACGACCTGAGGCTGCTAAATCAGCAGGAGACCAGACAGTTGAGCCATTAAATTTCCACTCATTGGTACCACGTTTGGTGACTATATTGACCACACCACCTAAGGCGCGGCCATATTCAGCACCAAAACCACCGGTTTTTACTTCCTGCTCGCCAATGGCGTCAAAAGGCACACGGCCATAAGATAAAAAAGTACGGGCGTTGGTCACATCAAAACCATTGATGTAGTAGCCGTTTTCCGCCACAGAAGAGCCACCAAAAGACGCCAACTTGCCAAAACCACTGTCACCCCGCACTGTGCCTGGCGCGAGTAAAGCTACATCGCTGATATCACGGCCTACAGGCAAACGTTCCATCTGAGCGGCGGTAAATACAGTACTCGACTCAACAGACGAGGTATCAATAGGGCTAATGCTGGAACCCACCACAGCAATACGTTCAGTGGTTTCTTCACTGAAATTGACCGGCGTACCGGTGCCTATAGCGACATTGACTTCACGGGTCACGCCATTGGCGACCACCTGATAACGGCCACTGGGCAACTGGGAGAAATTAAAACGGCCACTGTTGTCTGAGGTCAGTTCGCGTTTTAAACCTGTTTGTAAGTTTTTCACCGAAATAGTCACACCCTTTTCGGTCTGACCAAAAATAGAACCTACGGATAAATCGGCATACGCCATATTCTGGCTAAGGGCTGCGGTAATCAGCGCAGCCAAAGCGGAACGGCGCAGGCATTTAAGCTTCTGTTGTGTCATGTTGTTAACTCCGGCTTGTTGCTACAGGTCCATGTCCGCCTGTGATTATTATTTTTATCGGGCTTACGTTGTAACAACCGGCCTCTGTGTGCCTTTGCTATTACTGCCCTGGTCTGGTTTTGATTTCTCTTTGATAATAGAGAGTAAAAGCCAAAGCTTATATATCCTGTTGGGGATAGAAGCAGGTGGTTTAAAGCAGCCAGACAGAACAAAGGCTACCTAAAAAGCAGTAGTTTATTTTTTAAACACTGCCACAGGGGTATTGATAGTCCCCCAAAGTAATTGCAGTCACAGCGAGGCGACAAGCTCGCGAGACCCTAGGAGCATAGAAACACTATGTGACTGGGGCGAGCCTTATTCTGTAATAATCATGCAGTCAATAAAGTTGTGGCTTCAAGTACGAAGGGGTTGGTGGCTTTGCTGGTAGAGCTGGAGTGGATCGGTATTCTCTTCAGGGCGGGCAAAAGGAATACAGTTGATAAATAACGAAAACAGCTCAGCTTGTGAGCCAATTTCCAGCTTGCGGTAAATATTCTTGCGGTGAATTTTCACTGTGCCATCTGAAGTATTTAGCTTCTCCGCCGTTAAAGCCGACGAATAACCACGCAGCATATAAAGCAGCACATCACGTTCTCTTTTGGTCAGCAAAGAACTGGCAAAATGACTTAAGGTACATTCCACCTGTTGGTGAGTTTTATCATCCGGATTAGCCAGCGGCAACGCAGCGGCTAGTTGATAATGTTTGGCCAAAGCTTCAGATAAAATAGGTAATACCATATTTAGCGCGGTTAAATCGGCGGCGGTAAATTCGCTGCTATGGATATTACGCTGCATAAAAAATACCAGTGCCGAGTCTTCATCGATACGCCACAACACATCAACGGAATCGGCCACGCCGGTTTTGGAATAAAAGGTTTCGTAGTATTCGCTGGAATAAAAATCATCAGGCGCTACATCACGCAGCCAATAAGCGCCGGTAGGGCAACCTGCTAAAAACAGCCGGTACTGAGGGTCAAGCGCATAAGGCCCGGTGGAATAAATATCAGCCGAGACTTTACGATCCACAGGGTTAAAACGGTGCAGTAAACTCAACGGCTTACGCTGAGTGTAAAACACCAACACACCACAAGAATCGGTAGGACAAACAGCATCCAGCACATCCATCACAGCTGTGCTGAAATCAGCGTTGCCTAAACAGCGCCAAAGATTAGAAAATGCAGTGATCACTTTGTCATCAAACATCAGCCCCAAAGCAGGCCGATACACTTTACCCTTTACTGGCTCCATACCCACCTCAAGCCGAACGTCCAACGCCAGCATGAACACTTTTATCTGATCTCACAGTGTTTTACTGTGATATCAACATCTTCCCGTGCCATTGAAAGTTACATATTTTTTGCACGCACACAAGATGACAAATAGGGAATTGTGTTGCCTTTGGGACAAAGCTACAGGATCTGCGGTAAAAGCAGTTCTTTATCCAGCATTGGTTAATTTTTGTGCCTTTAAACCCAAGCAATAGAATTAGGCCAAATGCTGGCTGGACAATAACCACAAAGCCCCATAAAATGCCCACCGTTGCGCACCCGTAGCTCAGCTGGATAGAGCGCTGCCCTCCGGAGGCAGAGGTCACAGGTTCGACTCCTGTCGGGTGCACCAAACATAAGAAAACCACCGTAAGGTGGTTTTTTTGTTTGTGTCATCCGCAGAGTCGGACCTTATTCGACAAAAACGCCGGGAGCGTTTTTGAACGTCTTCGCTTGCGAAGACGGCCCGATAGGGCGAGGCGCAGGAAGCGCCGAGTAATCCGGCGGGTGCACCAAACATAAGAAAACCACCGTAAGGTGGTTTTTGTGTTTTTGGCACCCTGTCCTATTTGAACGCGCCGTTCGACCACCAGTTTGCCGGGAGCAAACTGGAACAGCTCCGCTGGCCCGTAAGGGTGAGTATCAGGATGATACGAGTAGCATGCAGGATAGCCTTTTGGGACGGAGCACAGCGACGCCCAACAGGGCGAGACGCAGGAAGCGCCGAGTAATCCTGATGGGCACGCCATACGAATCAAACGCCTAAAGGCAACTCAAGTGTTTTTTTATTTCTGACAGAACGTTTTAAAGATCCAAAGCAGGGATGAGTTTGGGCATGATTAAAGACCTACGAGGGCCATACCAAATAACTCCAAACTAAAGCTCATCTTTGCACCACTTAAGCCATCCGCTCAATCAGCTGTTTTTTATTCTGCAGTTCAATTTGCATCGATTGAACTATACCTCTGAACTCTGATGAGATATCAGCATGCTTTGCTAATTCGCCCCAAAACTGCTCTGCCATGGCATAAGCTTGACGCCAGTGCTTACCCTGGGCTTCCGCGGTAACAGATAAGGTATGAGTAGAGGCCATAGCACCACTTCGTAAAGGTGCAAATGCCATCGGCAGCATATCGTATACAGGCGCCAATGAAAGTGACATGTCTTTTGACAAATAAAACGACAGGTTACCTGTGTGCATATCTGTGTTGGCAATCAAACGACCAAAACACCAAATCACGGTGATAGCCTCCGCATCTGCCGCACTGATGCGTTTATCCTGCAACAAATACTGCGCTATGACAGGCCATTCTGCTGGCTTCCCAACAAATTGCATGTCCACCATACGCAGAGAAACTAAACCTTTGCGGCCTAACACACCTATGCGATCAAACCGCTCACAACTTAAAAAAGTACGCTGTTCACGCCTGATGATTGTTGAGTTGGTAGCCGTGATCCCAGATCCCGCCAAGGTTTTTAAAGCAAGGTATTCCGCAAGCAACAAATCAGCCCAGCGCTGGCTATTCGCATTGACTACTGGCTCTGTGAACTTCACCAACCTATGCTTGCCATCGACATAAGCACAGAACTTAGGTTGCTCTCCACCGGCGGAAGAACCAACCACTTCTCCAGCCATCGCATCCGCTGCCAGTCTGTTAAAGTCATCTTCTGATAAAGCGACGGGTTCATGCTGTAGCCATTCCTGATAACTCAATTGGCCAATCAACAGGTTTCCCGGCGAATCGCCTTTTGCATGCACCAGTGCCTGAAAAATGTCCTGATCTTTCCAGTAATCAATATCATCAGTAACTACTATCCCCCTCTTAAACAGAGCCTTGGCCAGATTTCGGCCCAGAAAGCCCTGAGGGCGCAAGTCTTGTAACCACCAAGGTAAATCGTCGTAATAAACATAATCGACATCGCCAGATGTTTTCACAACATAGCCATTGGGCATCACTGCGACCATAGTGCCAAAATGTTCGGCATGGCCTGCTTCACTGACACGATAAAGTGCAGTGTCGGAATCATAGCCCCGGCGCAGATAATAACGGGTAGAGCGAGCGCGGCCTGTCGCAACTAGTTTTGTTTCAAGCAGTTTTAGTTGACGAGTCACAGTTGAGCGATCGCAATCACAAAAGCTTGCAAGCTCAGTTGAACTGGCGGGATTACGTCGCAAGAACTCAAAAATTGCATCAATAACTGAACTAGCCATGGCAGTATAATTCTCTTATTTTCAATTAACTATAAGAGCTTAGCATAATTATTGCATCAATTCTTGCACCAAAATTTGCATCAATTTTCGCTTACATTTCCAGCATGTCACTTGGGGCAATATATAACACTGAGAACTGATTAAGATTTCTAATCTCTCGTGTATTTGGCGGCTGGTTTAGTCACTGATTTCAATATGAGTAACCCGAGCGCGCCTTACTTTCAGGCTGCTTCTCATTCTTTCTTTTAGGTACTGCAACATGAGTGGTGATTTTTGAAACCGACGTCGGGTAGACGGTTAATTTTCAATGTGGCATAAATTTTTGATCGCCTGTAGATTTTGTAGCTTTTATCGGCATTAAATGGTGTTTCATCCTAGAATAAAACCATTCATAAACCCCACAAAAACAACCTAAGCCACTGTTATTATATAAATATTGAATATACAACTTCATTCCCATCTTGCCCCCCGGAGGCAGAGGTCTCAGGTTCAAGTCCTGATTGTTTGCGGTCCCCTAAGGTTCGAACTTCGTCAACCATCAGTTGACCAACACAACTGTGAACATTTGTTAAAGCAAGGATAAAGGGTACAAAGATTGCTTCAAATCAGCAGCATATTTAACAGGAGCTGATGATGAATATTTTAGGCGGAGTCCCCCCAAGGAATCAGATAGAGAAACTGTCACATTACTTAACTCAGGGCACAGATTTAAAGACGACCGAGAGCAAGGCGAAAGATACTCCAAGCTCAGTAGTCACCTTATCGGATAAGGCGCTAAAAGCCTCAGCATCTGGGGCATCTGCAAAAGACATAAGAATTCCTGATGGTTTTGGTTCAACGTCACACAGAATACCACCACAACCCTCAAGCGCTTTGGAGGAGATGGTGTATGGGCGCGGAGGACAAACAATTGACTTCACGACCTTGCCACCGCGTTGGCCTGCGGACAATAAGGTGTTGGATTATCAAACCTGGCTTAGCTACGAAAAAGAAATAGATAAACAAACCAATGATCGCATTGAAATTTATGAGCGCGCTATCGAAGCGGGTTTGTCAAAAGAAGAAATCATTGAGCAAATAAAAAGTTACAACAACAAATTGCATCCGAGATATTTTCATAACTCCTCAGTCGCTGAACGACCCGGTGATATTGAAAGGGAATTATACAAAACACCACCTAAAGGCAGTTTCACACCAGACATTATGGTTCAACGTCAGGCTGACTACGAGACCATGGTCTATTCCATGACGAGCCTTGTCAAAGAGATGGAGAATTAAGCGGGATAAAACTGAGGGCCACTTTTAAAGCTGGCCCCTTACTATCAGCCAACAACTTAGCCTGGATACTTCTCCGTCCGCAACGCCTCAGCCCTCACAGCCCGCTGCGCATCAGCCTCAACCTGCCAGCCGTGCAGATTGTCTTTAATCAGCTGACACAACGCGTCGATATGCGCGGGTTCTGCATTCAGTGCTGTGATGTACTCGTAGCGCTCACCACCGGCGTGCAAGAAATACTCTTTATTTTCTTCGCCAATTTCTTCAATGGTTTCCAGGCAATCGGCAGCAAAACCAGGGCAAAATACCTGAACACTTTTTACGCCCTGAGCTGGCAGCGCCTTTAAGGTTTCGTCTGTGTAAGGTTTGAGCCATTCCTCGCGGCCAAAACGCGACTGGAAAGTGGTGAGGTACTGATCTTTACTCAGCCCCAACTCCTCTGCAATTAAACGCGAGGTTTTATAGCATTCACAGTGATACGGGTCGCCATTGAGTAAATACCGCTTTGGAATACCATGATAAGACAACATCAGTTTGTCGGCCTGGCCATGTTGTTGCCAGTGCTGGCGAATTTTTTCCGCTGCAGCACGAATAAAAGGTGCGTAGTCAGGGTAATGTGAGATAAAACGTAAATCAGGTAACCAGCGCCGACGCATAAAGTTAGCGGCCAGCTCATCGAAGGTCGAAGCTGAAGTAGAGCCCGAATACTGTGGATACAACGGCAACACCAATAACTTACGCACACCCTGCGCAAACATCTTATCCAGCACAGTATCAAAACTTGGGTTGCCATAACGCATGGCAAAATCAACTACTACATTCTGCACACCTTGCTGCTGCAACTGAGCAGCAATAGCATCACTTTGCGCTTGCGTATTAAACAGCAGCGGCGAGCCTTTTTCAGTAAAGACTGTGGCATAAGCTTTGGCTGAGCGCCGGGGACGGATTTGCAAAATCACGCAGTTTAAGATCAGCCACCATAATAAACGTGGCACTTCAACTACGCGAGGGTCTGATAAAAACTGCTTCAGGTAACGTTTCAGCGCCTTAGGTGTTGGCTCATCAGGCGTACCTAAGTTGGTCAGTAAAATACCAATCTTGTCGTTTTGCTTGTGGTCGTAGTTCGGGGTATTGATATAACGCATCGCAAATCCATGACTCTTCCGGCTAAGTGGCCTTAGTTTACGCCAATTCAACGGAAAAGGTTTACCAGAAAAATCAGCCGGATAGAGATTTTTTCAGGATCTGCTCGCAGCAATGCGCAAGAGCCTGAACCTCAGGCTCTTTCAGACGCTGTAGTCAGCTCAAACTGACTGGTCAGGCTAATTTGCTGCTGTTGTGCGGATGTCTCCAGTCCTTGCTGCAGTACGTCGGCTATCCGGGCTGAGTCTGCAATAGAATCAACGCAAACCCAACAATTCCGCTGTTTTTGTTTACCCAGATACAAAGCCGCGTCCGCCAATTGCACTAAATTGCCCCAGTCCAGCTTCTGCTGGCCTGGTTCAACGCAAGGATAAACAGACACCCCAATGGTGCAACTAACATCAAGCTGCTGCTGTGCTGCAACCACAAAAGGCTGCTGACAAATCACTTGTCGGATCCGTTCAGCCATCTGATGTGGATCTGAAGCTTGCTCGGTTCGGGCTACTAACAAAAACTCC
Organism: Rheinheimera tangshanensis; assembly: GCF_014645135.1. Classification (GTDB taxonomy): domain Bacteria; phylum Pseudomonadota; class Gammaproteobacteria; order Enterobacterales; family Alteromonadaceae; genus Pararheinheimera; species Pararheinheimera tangshanensis. The sequence continues at coordinate 444,364 of NZ_BMLH01000002.1, read as the reverse complement.
TCACCTCCCCAGCGGATCAATAAATCAGTGTCACGGATCACTGTAGTGATACGTCTGGAGAATTCAATCAGCACTTCATCACCTGACTGATGGCCATAGAGATCGTTGATTTTCTTGAAAAAATCAATATCAAATAGAAAAAATGCCAAGGTCGTTGGCCGTCCTTGCTGCTGGCAGCGCCGGACAAAACTTAGCTCCCGTTCAATATTCTGTTCAAAGTAACGCCTGTTATGTAAGCCGGTTAAACCATCACGTACGCTGAGCAACTTATACTGCCGCGCCAGTTTACGTTTTTGCCCAAGCTGGATAGCCACAGCCAGGATCACCAGCACTAAAATCAGCATGGTCGCCATAGTGAGCAGCGTCTGACTCTGGCGTTTTTCCTGCTCGACTTTTTTCAGTGACAGCTCTGTTTCCAACAGTTCAGTTTTGAGATCAGATTCCAGTTCTAACCGACTTAACTCGGTATGCGACGCGGCCTGAGACGAACTTTGTTTCAGTTGTGACTCCAAAGTGCTGACAAATAAGCCATGCAGCTTTTCCAGCCCCAGCAACCGCCACTCCGGCTCTGACATAGCCGCCAGTCGTTTATAAATATCCAGCCGCACCTCCAAAGGTGCTTGCGCATCCAACTGCTGGCACAGCTTTAGCTCACCGCTGTGGCCTGTTTTCATCTGCACTAACTGCAGGTAACAGTCCAGATAATCTGAGTTAATTTCACTGCTGTTTGTTGCAGATGCGGACTTAGCAACAAAGTCTGCGGCCTTGTCTTTTTGGCCTAGTTCAGCCGCAGACAAGGCAGAAAACACCAACGCAGAACGCCATACCTCGGTATGCTCAGGTTTCACCTTACCAAACCAGTCGAGCGCCTGCTGATAATCAAATAAATGCAACGCATAAGCCACGCCGACATTATGCTGAGTTAAACCAATGATCTGGCTGGCATAGTCTAAATCCATCGCATCAGATTTTTGCTGAACTAACTGCTCCAGTCGCTCAATAGCCTCTTTCTGTAATTGCACTCCTTTTTCGATATACCTCTGATCGCCGTGCATCACATACAAAGCGGCGGTATTTAACATCACATCATTCAAAGCTTCAGGACTGGCCTGGTTAGCCAAAGACAAGGCCACCCCGTAACTGCGAAAGGCACTGGTAATATCCCCATGCTCAGATTGCTTCCAGGCCATACCCGACAACACCTGAGTCGCCAAATCTATGTTGGCGGCGGCTATTGCATCATCGTATAAAGCCATCAAATCACGCATATTGCTGTCGTAGTCCAGACCATTGACCGAGGTGCAGATGAATCGGTAATCCAGATCAAAAGCCTGAGGTGGGGTTTGGGCGCAAGCCTGACGTAATGGCTCATTGGCATAGGCAGAAAAATGCTGAAACCCAAGGCTGCTGCCTAACTGATAACGCCGCGCAGCATCGGAGGCTTGCGCCAGTTGCTGTTGCAACCAGGTAACACGCTCAGCGTAAGGCCTGTCGTAAAAATCATCCGGATACTTAGGTTGCTGTTTTAACTGAGCTTCAGTCACCTCAGTGCTCTCAGCAGCCGCGACAGAGTACAGCGCACAAGCCAGTAACGAACCAAGTAAAAGTATTGTTTTTACTGCAATTGTTACCATCAGATAGGTCTTTGGATGAAAGTTTCCAAGAGTGTAGCAGGAGCAGCACCTTTAGGTCGATAAAACAACAAAACAGTGTCATTTGATGCAGTTTTAAATGACATAGCGTAGTTAATTAAATACAACAATATCACCCGAAACAGCTTGAAAAACTGCTGCCTCAGGTCCAATACAATCTTCCTCTCTTAGCGACACACGTACTAATATTTTGTGATCCAATACTAATGTAAGTTCATCTGAAAAAACGAAGCTATCTGTAACAACAAGACCAATTATTGAGCCTAATCCTACTGACTGACCACTGTCACAAAGCAGACATGCAGGATTGTAGATCTTTAGTATTCCCGTATCAAAAGTGAGAAAAAGGGAATCCAGATATCGACTATCCCTTCCCCAAACATAGCCTTGTAGATTTTCACCTACCGCTTCAATTAATTTTGAACCTATTATCAGTTGCTTGAATTTCATTGACATGTACCCGCCATCTGACCAAAGCATTTCGCTTTATTTTAATGCATTACTCTTTGACTTCCTGAGCGACCAAGAGAGTCCGCAAGCAGGAAGTGGCCTCGCATGCTTTGATACACGTATTCAGATTTTAATTCATCAGCTTGACTGACAAAACTTCAGTCTTTATCCATATCCCGCCACACCAGTCTGTTACGGCCCTGGTTTTTTGCTTCGTACAACAGAATATCTGCGCCTTTGTATAGCTGCTCAAAACTGGCTTTGGCGGAAACTGCCAGGCCAACGCTGACTGTGACTTCTATACCCTGTATTTTTTCGGCTCGAAGTAGCGTCAGTACTCTTTCGGCAAATTGGATAGGGGATTCATGGTTTTGGTTCAGCGTGATAATGGCAAACTCTTCGCCGCCAATCCGGGCCAGAATGTCGTTTGCTCTGCTGTTACTGGCCAGCCATTGCCCTACCTGATGCAATACATTATCTCCAACGTCGTGGCCATGCTGGTCGTTGATTTGTTTAAAGTTGTCTATGTCAATCATAAAGAAGGAATAAGACATCTTGTGACGCAGCCCCTGTTTGATCAGAGTCGTAGCTCTGGAGACAAAAGCTCTGCGATTCAGCAAACCAGTCAGCTCGTCGGTTTGCGACAACACTTCCAGCTTTTCGGCGCGCTGCTCTAAATCGTTTCGCAGGTTCACCAGTTCCTGATACAAGCTGTCACGCTGTTGTGCTGTGCTGATCACCCAGTAAATCAATTTGCGCTCACCTTCAACAACACGGGCATTCACCAGCACTGGCACAGGCTCAGCGGCTTTGGTTTCAAGGGTTAACTGGATTTCTGCGCAGTAACCCTGATGCAGCAGCATAGGCATAACAAAACTTTCGATGACAATTTTGGACGCGGCATTAAATACCAAACCAATACGGGCGCCGCTTTGTGGCTCTTGCTGGCTGACCTGATAAAAATACTGATTAGCGAACAGGATTTCGCGATCTTCAAGGGTGGTCACCACTAAACCAGTGGGAAAATCGTCCAGAGCAAATTCAGCCGTCATACTGTGCTTTTACCTGGCGGTAAGGACTGCATAAAAAGTTGAATATGGCCAGCCACCTGCTGTGGATGCGTCATATGCAGGCAATGGCCTTTGGCCTCTACTACCTGCAATACACTTTTTGGAGTGTGTTTATGCATATAGTCGCCGATAAACAAAGACGCCAGAGCGTCAGTTTGGCTTTGCAGCAGCAACACAGGGTGGTTATTTAGTGGCAATAAAGAGCGGTAGTCCGAGAAAAAAGTAGCTTTGGCAAAGTTTTTTGCTGTGATGGGGTTGGTGCTGCAGAAGCTTTCGGCAAGCTCATTGCTTACAAAGTTTGTATCAGCGTTGCCCGCCACCAGCGGGGCCAGATACTGGGCCCAGCCAATATAGTTTTTATCCATTAAATCAATTAGTTCGGTTAAGTCTTCGCGATTAAAACCACCCAGATAATCCGGCGGATGATTTAAAAAACAAGGCGACGGGCACACCATCACCAGGCTATGAATGCGCTGTGGTATGTGCTGCGCTGCAATCAAACTGATGATACTGCTCACCGAATGGCCAACCAGCACCACATTCTGTAAATCCAGCCTGGTGCAGATATCGATAATGTCCTGGGCATACCCTTCCAGATCGGCATACTTTTGCCTGGAATAAGCCTCCAAATTGGACGCGCCGGAACCGACATAATCAAACAGCACTATTTTGTACTGGTTGATTAGTTCAGGTGTTAAAAAACGCCACATCAGCTGGTTACAACCAAAACCATGCGCCATCAGCATGACCTGCTGACCAGAGCCTATTATCTGGACATTGTTTCTGCGGATGACGTCGTCATTTGCAGGCATAAAAAACTCCATGTAGTGCATGCTTAAATGGCATTGAACTTAGCCACAACAATAGTACTACAAATACAGCCTTAGAATATGGCCAGACAAATTACTCCTTTAGTGTGATAAAAAAAAGATATAAAACAGTAATTTGTCCCGTGAGTAGCTGTTTTCGGCTGATCTTGTTTTTACGTGGCAGGGCCTTTTAATGCCTTGCGTCTTATTGCTGAATCTGGTGTTAACACTCTAACACCAGGTTATTTATGCGTTCTTGTAAGTTTGCTACCTACCCCAACAAAAAATAGCAGAATAACCACGAACGCAGTTATTTTGAAACTTAAGACGACCATCCTCTAATCATATTCAGGAATAAAGCTCTTCACTTGAAGCAGGCCCTTGGCAGTGCTAGGCTAGTGTTATCTATTAACACAGTGGTAATTATTCATGGCCAGAACAACGAGCATTACTATAGGTTCTCAACTGGATGATTTTGTAGGAAAACTGATCGAATCAGGGCGATATGGTTCAACCAGTGAAGTTGTTCGTTCGGCCTTGCGCTTGTTGGAACAGCAAGAAAATCAGACAACAGCACTCAGAAATGCTGTTGAAGCGGGTGAAAAGAGCGGAGAAAGTGATCTGAGCCTGCAAGACATAGCCGCTGAGCTAAAACGGAAACACAATGTATAAACTTTCTAAGCTAGCTGTGGAAGATTTCACTGCTATCTACGAATATACGTTGCTTAACTTTGGCGTTTGTCAGGCAGACATATACACCAGCCAGTTGGAAAACACCTTTCACCTTCTTTACAGCTCACCACTTATGGGCCATGACTGCCCGGAAATTGCTTCAGGGGTGCGTCGACATGATCACCAACGGCACGCCATTTTTTATCGAAAACGCGAAAACGATATTTTTGTGATCAGAATACTGCATCAACAGATGGAGCCCATGAAGCATTTCTTTGAGCTATAGCCGTCATTTTTACCCCAAAGCTATGCGCCAGACCGATTCAGTTCACCCACACTTTCTGTTAAACTCCACCGCGCCTTTTTTCAGCCACAGAAGAAGTGAAGATGACTCTTGCAACTCAGGTCCTGGCGGTCAATGACGACTTGCCTATTCGTACAGATTTACCAGTTCATTCAGGCAAAGTTCGTAGTGTGTACTGGCTGACTGCCGCTGACAGCGCGCGCTTGATCCGGGAAAAAAACTACCCTGTAGCAGCAGACACGCCGCTGGCTATTATGGTGATCAGCGACCGCATCAGTGCTTTTGACTGCATCTGGCATGGCGAAAATGGCTTAAACGGTGTGCCTGGCAAAGGCGCAGCGTTAAACGCAATATCCAATCACTGGTTTGCTTTGTTTAAACAACATGGCCTGGCCGACAGTCATATTCTGGATATTCCGCACCCGCTGGTGTGGATAGTGCAAAAAGCCCGTCCACTGAAAATTGAAGCCATAGCCCGTCAGTACATTACCGGCTCTATGTGGCGTGCCTACAGCAAAGGCGAACGTGAATTCTGTGGTATTACTCTGCCTGAAGGCCTGCAAAAAGATCAGAAACTACCTGAGATTTTAATTACTCCGTCCACCAAGGGTATTTTGACTGGCCTGGAAGGCGTACCGGAAGCGGACGATGTCAACATTTCCCGCGCCGATATTGAACGCCATAGCGCTGCTTTTGGTTTTGAACAACTCTCCGACATCAGCCTGTACGAAACCCTGTTAAAACAAGGTTTTGGCGTAATCAGCGACGCTTTAGCTGTGCTGGATCAGATGTTTGTTGATACCAAGTTTGAATTTGGTTATGTCAACGACGCCAATGGCAACAGCAAACTGATTTATATGGACGAAGTAGGCACACCTGACAGCTCACGGATTTGGGATGGCGCCAGCTGGCGTAATGGCAGCATTGTCGAGCAATCAAAAGAAGGCTTCCGCCAGTGGCTTTTGAGCAACTTCCCTGATCCGGATATTTTACTGAATAAAGACCGGATGCCAGAGCGTGCCGCACTGGCCCGCGACAATGCTTTGCCTACGGAAGTGATGATGGATATTTCCCGCACTTACCTTGGCATAGCGGAAAAAGTTACAGGCCGTAAAATTGAGTTAGCCGCTAATCCTAAAGCCGAAATAATTGAGGTGTTAGGCCGCGATTATGGTTTGATAGCGGAATAGTTGTAAGACCTTGACGCCATAGCCAAAGTAATTGGAGTTGCAGCGCGACGACAAGTAAGCGAATCCTCAGGAGCATAGGCCACTATGCGACTGAGGTGAGCAGTGTAGTCAACAAAGCTGCAGCTTCAAGTACGAAGGCTATGTTGCAATGCCAGTCTCATGACTGGCATTGTTGTATCTGAAGCAGCCAAAACAGTGTATTTAATGGAGATACCGATGATCCGCCAGGCAACCCAAGCCGATGCAGCAGCTATTGCAGCCATTTATAACCACTATGTGCTCAATACAGTCATCACTTTTGAAGAGCAGGCTGTTAGCACTTCACAAATGGCTGGACGCATTGAGCAGGTAAAAGCGGATGGCTTACCCTGGTTGGTACTGGAGCAAAACAGTGAAGTGCTGGGTTATGCCTATGCGACCAAGTGGCGGGTACGCTCGGCCTATCGATTTTCAGCAGAAAGCACTGTGTATGTTAAAGATGGCATAACAGCTCGTGGCATTGGCAGTCAGTTGTATCAGCAGTTACTGACTGAGCTTAAAGCTTTAGGTTTGCATCTGGTGATAGGCGGTATCACTTTGCCGAATGAAAAAAGCATCGCGCTGCATGAAAAATTTGGCTTTGAAAAATGCGGCCACTTTCAACAAGTTGGCTTTAAGTTTGAGCAGTGGCGCGATGTGGGCTACTGGCAGAAGTTGCTTTAGTAGCCCACCTAAAATCCTCAGGTGAAGCAGCAGAAAATATTAATCTTTTACATCTGCCACTATTTTCTTTAACAGCGCCTGTGTCGACCAGTCCAACTCGTTATGAGCTAAAGCCGGAGTATAATACTGACCATTGGCTCTGGGTCTGTTGACATACACCTTGTTTGGAATAATCACCTTCGCTAAACCTGAAGGTACGGGCTGAACCCTGACGTCCATATAAGTGGAATCCGCACTGCTAGTTGCGCCAGCAAGCTTAGTATTTTCAAATAAGGTAAATACATCCACCGCATCCAGACAAGCACTGGCACATTGCCCCGGCATAATTACATAAACAGGGGTCTGCAGAGCAGGCAGAACAACAGGCTGCGCCGCTTGAGCTGGTGTGTCATCAGTGTTGTTCCCATCCCCTTCAACGTAAAATGCCTTACCAGAATCCAGCGACTGTTGCATGCCCTGCCCTACAGCTTGTATCCAGGGTAATGATTCAGTTTGGCCTTGCTCTTTCAGTACATCGTATAAAGATTTTACGTAGTCGGTATTACCTTTCGATGCAAACCACCAGACTTCAGTACGGCTGAACAAGGCAGTGCGCAGCGGTCCTACCCGCTCTTTGCCCCATAAAAGCTCTGCGACCTGTTTGCTCCAGTAAGAAGAACCTCCCTGATTATGGCGTAAATCCAGCACTATGGCTTTAGCTTCCAGCAAAGCTGGCCTTTGTTGTTCAAGACTTATGAACAAGCTTTCATACTGTTTGATTTCGTCCGGTTCAGGACTAAAAGTTGGCATCGCAATCCAGGCAATATCCTTCTGCTGCCAGCTTAAACCTATAGGCAGCTTGTCGCCGTTGTAAGCGGCTTCTACGTGCTGCATGGCCGATTCAGGGCGGTCCGCCCAGTTTAATCTGGCCTCAACCACTTGCTTATTAGCTTTTACAAACTGGCAGTGCTTTAAAGGCTGATTAAACGGATTACCATCGTCCAGCATCAATCTGCTGCCATAAGACCACCAGTGCCCAGGCTGCCCCACCTGGCCTGCATAAGCAAAAACCCTGTCTTTCATCAGTTGTTCCACTGGCTTGCCATCACAGGAGACAATTTGCATTCCTGCAACCACACCGGCCTGCTCGCTGTGATACACCCACAAGGCGTTTCCACGCCATACGGCATTAAAGCCAGGCCAGCGTCTTATAGGTTTCACTGAGTCGGGTAGCACAGCAAAAGCACCAGCATGACCATCCTGTAAACTGGCACTGAAACGGTCAATCACAGCTTCTTAACCATAGGCACTGTTCACTTGCGGCACCAGCAGCAACGCATTGGTTTTGGCGTGCAACAACTGACGGTGAAAGTTTGGATTCTGCGCATCAGCCATACCCGGATGGTTTTCAGCTGTAATTTGATAAGCCGCTTCAATATCCTGCAGCGCAAGTTCAGCCCAGCCCTGAGCTGTCGCAGGCAGCACTACTTGTGGTTCAGCCGCCTTAAGACCAAAAGGTAATGCAGCAGTACAAAGGGCCACTGCCACTGCAAAAACTGCTGTCTTTCTAACACAATCCATGAGTTACCTTATTGTAAATAAAAGAAAAACCTTAACCTAAGAGCTTTCAGGCATCAAGCTGGTTTTCTATACTCCAACTTTATCCCCATCAGGAAATGTTAGCTTTTATCTGCAAAGGTAAAGTTAAGTTTATCTCTGAACCCTGCTCTACCCAGCGCCGTCATAGTCCATGAACTAAAAAGCAGAGGAGCAGACCGCCATGAAGAATGCAGTATCAAAGAATCCGTCCAGACGACGTTTTATTAAACAGCTTGGACTAGGCCTGGCCAGTATTCCTTTAATTGGTTTAGTGGCTTGTGGTGGTGGCTCTGACAGCACTGAAACAGCCAGCAACGACACAGGTTCCTCTGATAGCAGTGGTTCAACTGGGGGTTCAACAGGCAGCAGCACCAGTTGGGCCAGTGGAGGTACTGCAGCTATGACAGCAAATTTCCCGGACGACAGCCTGTTTGCGCTCGGCACAGCCTGTACAGTCGCTTTAACCAAAAACTTAACCGAAGGCCCCTGTTACTTCACAGCAGATACGCTGGATGATATTTCTGAAGAACAAACTGGCTTGCCTATGCAGCTGTGTTTCAGAGTGATAGATAACAGTTGTAACCCGGTGTCCGGATTGGAAGTAGAAGTATGGCACTGTGATGTTGCAGGTATTTACTCGGGAGATACCAGTGGCAGCAGTGACAGCAGTGGTTTTTCCAGCTCCTTTTGTACCGGCAATGACAGCGAGGCCTTGCGTTCCAAATGGTTCAGAGGCACACAAATTACCGACAGCAACGGCAGAGTCAACTTCAAATCCTGCTTCCCTGGCTGGTACTCAGGCCGCACTATTCATATTCACTTCAGAGTACGCAATAACAATAACGATGAAGTGGTATCGCAGTTATGTTTCCCTGATGCCTTTACTGCAGAAATTTGTACCACTCATGCCAACTACAGCAGCCGCGGTATTCAGGACACCACATTAAGTGCTGGCCGCGACACTGTCTTTGGCAGCAGTTACGATGAGTTTTTGTTTGACTACCAGCAAAACTCTGACGGCTCTTTGTTGGCCTATAAAACCATTCAGATCAGCTAGAGAATAAGGTCGGGCATGGTGTTGCACCGGCCCGGCTTAGAATTCCATATCTGAAACAGAGTTCTGCGTTTTTCTGCACTTTATTATTCCATATTGGCCTTTTTACACCACTCTGGGTATGGTAGTACCATTGCATTGATGAACCGGACCATAACAATGAAAGGCTCTATCCCTCTGATTTTTTTTGCGTTATCAGCCTTAATGACTCCAGTAGCGTTCTCTGAGGAAATAATTTCTTCAGAGCCCGGATTAACAGCCTTATGGCACAGCAAAGATTTGCGGGTGCCAGAGTCTGTGCTTTGGTATCAGCAGCAAACTAACGGAAATACTGACCGCTTGTTGTTTGTATCAGAAATTGATGGCCAGGGCAGCGCAGCAGATGGCATGGGCGGTATCGCCGTTTTAAATACTGACGGCAGTGTCCGGAACAAAGATTGGCTGCGTGGCTTAAATGCCCCGAAAGGCATGGCTGTGTTTCAGAACAAACTTTATATCGCTGATTTAACTGAAGTGGTGGTCGTGGATATAGCTTCAGCAAAAATATTGCAGAAAATTACTGCTCCGGACGCGGTGTTTTTAAATGATGTCACTGTAGATGACCAAGGTAGAGTTTTCATTTCTGACACCCGCAAAAACCGGATTTATAAGCTGGAGCAAAATGAGATCAGCATCTGGCTGGAGCACGTAGCTGCAGCCAACGGTTTAAAAGTTGTAGATGAACAGCTGTATATTGCAGCAGGCGATAAGCTGCTGAAAGTCGATTTAGCGGATCCTAACAAAGCCATTACACCAGTAGCGGTGGGATTCGCAGAGAGAGCGGATGGTTTAGAGCCTGTTGGCAATGGGGATTTTATTGTCAGTTGTTGGGCAGGTTTAGTCTATTACGTATCCGCTGATGGCAAGATAACAGAGTTGCTCGATACCAGAGCCTTAAAACTGAATACAGCAGATATTGGCTGGGATCAGGCGACTAAAACCTTGTATATCCCGACATTTTTCGGGAACTCAGTTCAGGCTTTTCAGCTGAAGCTATAGCGTAATCACTGCTCAGCCGCATACTGACGAATAAGCTGGCTGATGTGCTTCGCACTCTGCTCGTCCAGATAACGGGTATGAGCCAATAAAAAGCTCTTTTCCCGATACAGCACAGTTAAAACCTTGTCGACTGCCTGGATAAAGAGTCTGTTCCTGACTGTGTCTGTACACATCATATGTCTGGTAATTAACTCTGGTGAATCTGCGATACCGTAGCTACGTATTTTCAGCCCTGGTTTGTTGTTCATAAAAATGCTCATTTCGGTCGGATAAGCAATGACAAACTCTGCTCTTTTCGAACCAAACATGCCCAGAAAATTACTATGGTAGTGCGTAGTTGAAAATTTTAGCAGCTGGTGTTCAGGCCATTGGTGCAACTGCTGATCCAAAATATCACCAAAAGAGAAATACTCAGGCACCAATAATTTTGCTTTTGGCATAGATAACAGCACTTGCACTATGCTCCGCACTTCCCCTTTACGAGTGAGCAGCTGTGGTGAAACAGCCGGCAGCTCAGCCAACTGAAATAAGCGGTAGCCCAGATAGAAATTCACAGGCTTGGAAAATAAATATTTAGCATCTCTGTCGTTGTTCTTGACCCTGTCCATGGTACAAATGGACGCTCCGCTATTCATCATATACTCGGTACGAGCCAGAGGAAATTCCAGAACTGTGACCGGGGTCGAAAAGTGTTGAAATAAAAGATAGTTAGTTTCAGTGTTAATAGACTGATAAGTGCCTTTATTAAACAGCTGTACCGTCTCATGATCGTAATGATGAAACTCCAGCTGCGATGGCACATGGATAGCAGCGCTGGCGCAGCAACAGCACAGCAACAGCGCTAAAAAGTAATATGTTCTTCCTGTAAACAAAGCAATTCTCCTGCGATTACCCATACTTAAAGCTTGAGTTTGACCACTTATTGCTCCCTGAAGAAACTGCTGAAAGCGCTGATCTTTAACCCAACTGCACCCTGTTCCGTCCCATGTCCTTGGCCTGATACAAAGCATGATCGGCCCTTTTCAGAATAGAATCTTCATCGTCCTGCGGCTGATATTGGGTGACCCCAAAACTGACGGTAAATTTCGGCAAATCAGGCTGATCCAGACAGGCGATATGTTGCCTAAGCATTTCGGCCAACTGGCAGGCCGCTTCCGCTTTTTGTTGCGGTAACAAAATCACAAACTCCTCACCACCTAAACGAAACAAGCTATCAGTTTTGCGCAAACGCCTGCTGATGTGTTCGGTTAATGATTGCAGCACTTTGTCGCCTGCATGGTGGCCAAACTGATCGTTGACCTTTTTAAAAAAATCGACGTCCAGAAGCGCAATGCTAAATACGCTGCCCCGCTCAGCCAGACTGAGCTCCATACTTAACTGCTCATCCCATTTGTGTCGGTTATAAGCGCCGGTTAATTTATCTCGTGTCGCCAGCGCCATAAGTTGTTGCTCTATTTCCTGCCTGTTACTGATCTCTACAGATAAACGCTGCACCATCATTTTTAAATCGTGTTCAAGTTCCGTCAGTTCATCTCGATGCTGTGGCTCATGGAATACAGGGCTGGCAATAGGTTCTCCCTGTTCAATGGATTGATGCACATTTTTAATTTCGGCCTGAATACGACCAATACGCTGGCGAAATATCTGCAAAATATAAAAGGTCAGGTACAAACCTATAACAAAGGCACAAAGCCCTAGTCCTGTGTTAACCAACATAAATTCATTTTCATGCTTATCGGTATAACGACTGGCTTCGAGCGTTAGCTTTTCCATCTGCCGTAATATAGCCACTATGCTTTGATCTAAATTGGCCGCTTCTTTCTCAAACTTCAGCCATTGCTCCTCTGCAGTATGTCCTTGTTGTAAAGCCAACTTCAGCTGTTGTTCAAAGCTGTCACTTTGCTGATGAAACTGTTCAATACTGGCCAGAATCTGTTGATGCTCGGCTGCTGCAAAACGCACCTGATGTTGCTGCAAACTTTTGGTCAGCACCTGCTCGGCTTTCGATAGTATCAGCCTCAATCCATCGCGCTGCGCTGCAAAAGCCTGCTCTGGTTCTAAGGCCATTTTGGCCAGATCGCCTCTTAAACGAAATTGCTCAATCAACAAATGTTGCTTTAACTGCATCATTTCCAGCTCACTGACCATCTCGGTCAGCGGTACGTCAATTTCCGCTACTTCATGCATCTCGGCATCAATCAGCTTGAGTTTATAAATGGAGTAAAGAATGACGACAAATAAAAACGACAGCAGCACCACCAGTAAACCACTGATCTTTCGCTGTAAGGATGCATTAAACCATTGTTGCATAAAGACTTCCGTAAAAGCAGAGCACAATTCAGCGCCGAGACCCCGCATCTGTTTCTGTGATGCAGTTAAGTAGTTCTTATATCTTAACGCTAAACAGAAGATTTGGAGAAAAAAGTCAGGTCAGTCAGAGATCCCCCGTCAGAGTTACAGCTTTTTCAGCCAAAAGTTTCACTCATGGAAACAAGAGCATTTTGGTTGCAAATAAGTTTATTAATTGTAAATAAACGCACTAATGTGACAAGGAATACAACAACCGGAGGTTCTATGAACTTACTACGCAGTTCCATCAAAGCAGTATCCTGTGCCCTGTTATTGCCTTTGTCGCTGTCTGTTGCAGCGCAAAGCGAGCCAAACACCACACTGATGTTGACTAAAAAAGCCAACACCACTTACCTGAGTTGGTCTACCGAAGTCAAAACTGTGGCCCGACAGGAAATTTACCGCAGCACCAGCAGTGTGCTTGAACAGGCTGAACGTATTGCCGTATTAGACCCTTACCAGCAAGTAGCACAGGACAGCAGCTTTGAACCTGAGCAGGATTATTGGTACTGGCTTAAAGTAATAGATGCCGATGGTCAGGAGCATATTTCAAACTTATCCGCCACAATACCAGCACTGAGCATTCAGCCTTTTGCGACTATCGCCAATGCCAGTCGTTGTAAAGCGGGCGCTACCTTTGAAAACGAGACTATAGATTGTGGCGGTATCACTGTGGGCAGCAGTTGTGCCAGCGATGCTGAAGGTCAAAAACCTGTGATCACGCTGAAGAACGCAACAGTGAAAAATCTGCGTATTTCAGCCAGTGGCGGCGCTGATGGCATTCATTGCAGTAGCGGCAATTGCACCATTGAAAACGTCGTCTGGGAGGATATCTGTGAAGATGCCGCCACTAATAATGGCAAGACGATGACAGTCAAAGGCGGTATGGCTTTTAACAGTGCCAATGGCCCTGGAGGTAAACCCGATAAAGTATTTCAGCAGAACTCAAAAAACAGTACCACAGTGCTGACAGGTAACTTCACGCTAACCGGCGAAAACGGTAAGTTATGGCGTTCGTGCGGAGACTGCACTGACAATGGTGGCCCACGTTATCTGACGATTTCAGGGGTAACCATTAACGGCAAAATTGGCAGTATTGCCGGGGTTAACAGCAACTACAAAGATGTGGCGACTATCCGTAATCTGAAAATTAAAGACTATGCAGCAGGCAAACCGCCGGTCTGTGAACACTATACCGGTGTGAAAAAAGGTCAGGGTAAATCGGTGAAAGACAAAGAATACTGGAACAGCGCCAGCTGTAATGTCAGCAAATCGGACGTGACTAAGCTGTAATTTATTGAAAATGGGATCAGATCACATTAGTTACGCATAACTAGTGTGATCTGACCCCAATTTTATGTTTAAGCCTTTCTGAAATTCGCCAGCCGGTACAAAGCCGGCAGCACCAGCAAGGTTAATAAGGTGGAGCTGATAATACCACCTATGACTACTGTCGCTAAAGGCCGCTGAATTTCAGCGCCTGTGCCAGTATTAAAGGCCATAGGCACAAAACCTAAACTGGCGACCAAAGCGGTCATCATTACAGGCCTTAACCGCGACAATGCGCCTTGCTCCAATGCAGCCAACAACTCCATGCCCTGCTCACGCAACTGGCGGATAAAACTGACCAACACTATGCCGTTGAGTACCGCTATACCTGATAAAGCAATAAAGCCAATAGCGGCTGAGATAGACAACGGCATATCGCGCAGCAGCAGCGCAAAGACACCACCAGTCAGCGCCAGCGGTATACCGCTAAAGACCACCAAAGTGTCCCGCACTGAGTTCAGTGCACCATACAAAAGGCCAATAATCAGCAACAAAGTCAGAGGCACCACTATGCTTAAACGCTCCGTTGCTGACTGTAACTGCTTGAACGTACCGCCATAATCCAGCCAGTATCCCTCCGGCAGAGGCAATTGCTGCATACGTTGCTGCACTTCGGCGATAAAACTGCCCAGGTCGCGGTCTGTGACATTGGCAGTCACCACCACATTACGTTTACCGCTTTCCCTATTGATTTGATTGGGGCCGGTAATTTCCTTAATGGTGGCAATTTCACCCAACGGCACATACCGTAGTTCAGGCGAGTCATCCAAAGGCAAAGTGACAGGAATACGTGCCAAAGCCGCCGGGTCTTGCCGTAACTCCTCCGGTAAACGCAGCATCAGCTTGAAGCGTTTATCGCCTTCGTACATCAACCCAACCTGCCGTCCGCCGATAGCGGTTTGAATTAACTGCTGCATTTGCGCCACGTCCATGCCGACCAAAGCTAAATGATCCCGCTGCGGCTCTATCGATAATAAAGGTAAGCCTGTGGCTTGTTCCATCCGGGCATCTTCAGCGCCCGGCACTGCAGCAAGCACAGCAGCAACTTGTTCACCCACTTCGGCTAGCGTATCCAGATCATCACCATAAACCCGCACAGCAACGTCGGTACGCACCCCGGCAATGAGCTCGTTAAAACGCATTTCGATAGGCTGGGTAAACTCGTATTTATTACCCGGAATTTGCTCCACTAACTGGCGCAGTTCTTCGTCAAATTCAGCACGGGTTTTGGCCGGATTGGGCCAGTCCTGCTGGTTTTTCAGAATGATAAAGGTGTCGGCAACATTAGGCGGCATAGGATCGGTCGCCACTTCTGGCGTGCCAATTTTTGAGAACACCCGCGCCACTTCCGGCAAGGTCGCTATCTCGGCTTCCAATTGCAGCTGCATATGCACCGACTGGCTCAGACTGGTGCCAGGGATCCGCAAGGCATGCATGGCGATATCGCCCTCATCCAGTTGAGGCAAAAACTCCGAGCCCATTTTACTGGCCGACCATAAAGCACTGAATAGCAGCAGTATCGCCAGGCCAGACACCAACAGCGGCGTTTTGATCGACCAGGCCAACAGAGGCTGATAGCTGCGGCGTAACGCTGACATCAGAGCATTTTCTTTTTCCGACACTTTACCACTGACAAACAAGGCAATAGCGGCCGGAACAAAGGTAATAGCCAAAACCAAAGCGCCTAACAAAGCCGCTATTACGGTAAAGGCCATAGGCTGGAACATTTTGCCCTCAACCCCACTTAAGGCAAAAATCGGCAGATACACCAGCATGATAATAAAGACACCAAACATAGCAGGGGTCATCACTTCTCTGGTTGCCCGGAGCACCACGGCAGAACGTTCTTTTAGCGTCAGTAAGCGGCCTTGTTGATGCTGGGCTAAACCTAGCTGACGTAAGCAGTTTTCAACCACTATGACGGAGCCATCGACAATCAGGCCAAAGTCGATGGCGCCCAAACTCATCAGGTTGCCACTCATTTTATTCGCCGCCATGCCGCTGATGGCAAACAGCATACTCAGTGGGATCACTAAAGCCGTTAACAACGCAGCACGCACATTGCCAAGAAACAAAAACAGGATCACCACCACCAACACAGCGCCTTCAAGCAAGTTGGTTTCCACGGTTTTGATGGTTTTATCCACTAAGGTCGTGCGGTTGTAATTGGCCTCAGCGACCACGCCAGAAGGTAAACGTAAGTTGATTTCATCAAGGCGACTGGCAACTTGCTGCGATACGGTGCGGCTGTTTTGTCCGACCAGCATCATCACTGTGCCCAGTACGACTTCGTTACCATCCTGAGTGGCCGCGCCAGTACGCAGTTGTTTGCCTATAGCGACAGCGGCCACATCTTTCACCCGAACCGGGCCGTCGTCGCGTTTGGCCACCACCAACTGAGCTATATCCTCAAGTGATTGCAGCTGGCCTGGCGATCGGATCAGCCACTGCTCGCCATTGCGTTCAATATAACCTGCACCCACATTGCTGTTGTTTTGTTCCAGCGCTTGGGCCAAATCATCCAGCGTCAGTTTAAAGGCCAGTAACTTGACTAAATCAGGAGAGACCTGATATTCGCGGACATAACCGCCTATGGTGTTAATTTCTGTCACACCCGGCACCTTCAGCAGTTGTGGCCGGATCACCCAGTCTTGAATAGTGCGCAAATCCTCAGGGTTGTAAGCGGAACCATCGGCTTTTTTCGCATCAGGCACAACCTTCACTGTATAGGAAAAAATCTCGCCAAGGCCTGAGACTATAGGCCCCATTTCTGGATCTATATCGGCTGGCAGTTCGTTTCTGACGTTTTGCAGCCGCTCCGCCACTTGTTGTCTGGCCCAGTAAATATCTGTGCCTTCGGTAAAAACCACTGTGACTTGTGACAAACCATAACGGGATAAGGAACGGGTGTACTCCAATCTGGGTAAGCCCGCCATCGCTGTTTCAATGGCATAGGTAATACGCTGCTCGGTTTCCTGCGGCGAAAAACCTTCGGCAGCAGTATTGATTTGTACCTGCACATTGGTGATATCAGGCACAGCATCCACCGGCAGCTTGATGGCCTGCCAAAGCCCGGCTGCTGCTAATAACAAGGTCAGCAGCATGATGAGCACAGGCCTTGCCAGCGCTGTTTTTAATAAGCTGTTTATCATGACAAGTCCTTAGTGATCATGGCTGGCGCCAGACTTCATCACGTCGGCTTTGAGGATAAAACTGTGCGTGGTGGCGTATTCAACCCCCAGCGGTACACCGGATAGTACTTCGACCTGAGTGTCATCGCTTCGGCCAACTTCAGGCATGCGGATCTCAAACACATCCCCCACCTTGATAAAAATCACCGTCTTATCATTCCATAACTGCAGGGCTGATTTTTTGATCACCAAAGGCACATCCACTGTCGCTACTGTCACATCGGTTTTCACATGCATACCTGGCCGCCAATGCCCGTCCGGATTGGCTAACAGACCACGGGCGCGGGCTATATGGCCTCCGGTCATTTGTGGTGCTATGTAACTGATCTGGCTTGTGGCCGCTTGGTGACCATGTAAATCCTGCACTAAAAATTGTTGCCCTAACTTGAGCTGTTCTGTATCCGAAGGAAAAGCCGACATTTCGACATAAACCGATGAAAAATCGCTGATTTCGAGTAGAGGCTGCTCTGAAACTTTGCTCCCTACACTGACATAGCTTGCGGTGACTTCGCCGGATAGAGGCGCAAAAATAGCGTAGTTTTTTAAGCTGTTAGGATTTTGAACACTGGCCACCAACTGGCCTTTAGTTACCTTATCACCAACTTTAACCGCAATCTGCTGCACAATTCCGGCATAAGCAGCACCCACCTGAACCTGTTGCTCTGGTACAGGGGCAACTACCCCAAACAAATGCAACTGAGTGTGGATTTGGCCTGGCCGGGTTTGTTCCAGCTTTATGCCGGCTTTTTCCACTGACCGCGCTGATAACGTAGTACGGCCCTCAAAGGAGTCATACTGCCATTGGTAGTTTTTGCCCTGATAACTGGCGTCGATTTGCACGGCAAAGGAATGAGGTTCCCGCACCACGGTATCACCCAGCCAGTAATCCAGTTCTGGACTGAATTGGACAAGCTCTGCCGGTTCGCCTAAACGCTGTAACCTGACTTGTAGTTTCAGTGCTGTGGTTTTGACAGGCTCGCCGTTTTTGTACAAATACAGCCGGAATTCTGGCTCTACTTCGGTTTCATAAATAGTGACTTCTACAGCAAAGTCATCTTGAGTCAATAAACGCCCACCATGTGGCCCTTTGGCCGCTTCGCTGTGCGCATGCTCCGCTTCGTCATCATGATGTTCACCACTGGCAAAGGCGGCCGGGCTGATGACCAGTGTGAGGCTCAGGTAGACCATGAAGAAAAATGCTGACATATTCATTGAGTAAGCTCCTGTTGTGCGCCGAGAGAGGAAGCGCTGCGCTGTTGAAGTAAAGCCTGCGGAGCATTCACCACCATAGGTAAGCCGGTCAGACGCTCCAGCTCTAATAGCTGCAAATGCAGAGCGTAGTGCAGGTCAATCAGGTTGCGTTTGGCCAGCAGGATCTCCTGCTGCGCTGAGAGTAGATCCGTCATATCAAATACCCCTAGCTGGTAACCCGCCGCTATCTGCTCTAGTACTTGTTGTGATAGTGGCAGCACGGCTTTCTGGTAATCCTTGATTTGTTCACTCAATTGCGTCAATTGCAGATAGCTGTGCTCTGTTTGTAATTGCAGTTGCTGCATCGTCTGTTGTTGCTGCAGCTGGGCTTGTTCTGTTGCGGCTTGAGTGGCGAGCAAAGTACCCTGCTGCGGGTTTTCCAGTTGCAGCGGCAGGCTGAGCTGCAGCACCACAGCGTTATCGTTAGTTTGCTCATTGCGGCGAATTCCTGCGCCAAGGGTTAAATCTGCCTGTCCCAGAGCTTTGGCCAGTTGTAACTGACTCTCCAACACACGCTGCTGCGTCAGCCACCATTGCAACTCTGGAGCTTGTTGCAGTTGCGTCAGCACATCAGCGAGCGCAGGCAAAGCGGGTAGCAGAGTTAAATCACCTGAGACGGCATCAAAGTCAGGCTGGTCGGCCCAATGACTGGCCAACAGACGCAAGTTCAGCTGTTTTGTCGCAGACAGACTTTTATGCTCCATCCGGCTTTGTAGCACTTTAAGCTCTAGGCGGCTAAGATCTGCGTCTTTGATATTGCCCGCTTGTGCACGCTCTTTGGCAAGGTTCAGAGCCTGTTGCTCCATGGCAATTTTTTGCTCTGCCCAGTTCAGCAGCGCCTGTTGATGCAATAGCTGCAAAAAGCTTCGCATGGTTGCCGCCAGCGCATCGACTTTATCCAGCTGGTATTGTCGTTCTGTCAGCTCACTTTGCCACTGAGTCAGTTCAAGCCGCTTCTGGCGTTTATCACCCAGTTCAATCAATTGACTCAGGCTTAAGGTCAGCTCGGCACTTTTCACACCACTGCTGTCGCCCGTGCCCAGCACATCCGCCAGTTCCACTTGCAGTTCGGGATTAGGCCGCATTCCGGCGCTAATAGCAGCGGCGTCGTTGATCCGCTGTTGATAGGGATACAATTGCAAGCCGGGGTTATGCGTTAAGGTACGCTGTAACGCTTGCGCAAGGCTAAGTTCGGTCGCCAGGGCAGGAATAACCCATAGCAAGCATAAAGCCAGCAGCACAGTCGCCACATGGCTGGTTTTTATCGTCATGACTAGATCCAGTACGTTATTGAAATAAAATTGAAAATCTAATTTTTAAATCAATAGTGACTGATTAGGTGGCGGAACAGGTGGGCTGTAGCTGGTGGTAATTAACGCATATTGAGCTAAAGCTGCAGCTTTATGCACAGCAGGGTCTGCACTGACAGAATAGGCTTCCACTACATAGCAGGCCACATGGGCATGGCTGGGGTGATGGTCGTCTGTATGATCCGGGCCGCCATCTTGTGAAGGCCAAGTCGTGTTTGCATGCTGATGCAATGGAAAGTCGGCATGGGTACTGTTGTCGAGCACAACAAAAGGGTGATCCTCGTCCGGCAAATGCATCACCACACTGTCACAAGCAGAAACAGCGTGATTAAGCATAATCAGCAGTAATAACAACAGCCGGAACACAGATTTTGGCATAAAGCCCCCGATAAAAACTGACCTTATCTTAGCCGATAGCCCACGTACAGCTCAAGCGATGAAATTGGGGGTCTGTCAGATTAGTTACACATAACGAATCTGACAGACCCCCATTGTCAGTGTTACCTGTGTAATTGTCCTGCTCTTTCTGGCTGGTAGACCAGCTGCAGCACTTGGATCGGCTGAATATCGCCGGATGGCATAGGCCAATCAATTTGATCGCCTTCACAAAGACCAAGTAAAGCTGAGCCTACCGGAGCCAATACAGAGACTTTATCGCCGCTTGCGTCCAGATCTTTTGGATACACCAGCGTCAGGCAGGATTCATCGCCTGTTTTTGGCAGACGGATCCGCACTGTCGAATTCATAGTCACCACATTGGGCGGTATAACTTCAGGCTCGACGATCTCGCCCCGCTCCAGCTCCTGTTCCAGTAATAAACGAGCTGGGTCTGTGGCAGGTAAAGTGTTTAACAATTGATCCAACCTGTCCAGATCCAGACTGGACAACACAAGTGGAGGTAAAGCATGTTCAGATAATGTCTGCTGTGGCAACGGATGTTTCATGGAGTTCTCCTGTACAGAAGGAAAGAAAGCCGGTGGTTGTTTCACCGACATCAGATCACATAACAAAAAACGTAACGGACGGCGTAACAGCTTCACTTCAGCCACTTCACCGACATTTTTCCCCAATAATGCAGCCCCCAAAGGCGATAGTACGGAGATAAAGCCCTGTTCCGGGTTACTCTGCTGTGGATAGACCAAAGTCAGCCAGACTTCGGTTTGATCGGATAAATCCAGCAAACGAGCTGAACAGCCGGGCAACATGCCAGTTTCACTTAAGGGTCTGCGTTTGCCTTTGGCAACAGATTCCAGCTGGAGTAACAGCTGTTGCAATTGCCAGGGCGGCAGCGGTTGAATAGCCGAACTGGCTATTAAAAATAAAGCCGAAACATCGGTTTTACCCGATGCGTGTTTTTTGAATAAGGTCATTCCAGACTCCGGAATTTAAGCAGTTAAAAATAAGAAAATAACAGCTATGCCGACCCCATCAGGATGGAGCCGGCTCAGAAATGGAAGACGGTAAAAAAAGCGGCGTGATAAGACGGCGACTTTATTGCAGTTTTAAACAACATCACCTCCGTCTTGTTTGCGATGAAAATGGGAATTCGATGTTGGATACCATATCGCATTTGGCGACAAAACTCAAAGCCACAGTTGGGCTGAAGGCAAATGCTAAACTTGTCGTAACAAGCGCGGCAGCGAACTGTTATTTGTCTGGAGATTTTTACAGCCAAGTCTGACATGCGGCTATTACTACCAAACCAGCCAGTTTTTACTAGCCATATTCTTTAGTAAGCTCTTATACTCAGGCCATAGTATTAAAATCTTTGGTGCACAATGGTCCATCCAAGTCATCTGACTGAGTCCCGGCAAGCCTTTCGCGTCGTGATGCTGTTAGCTGTCATATTGTGTACTGTCCTGCTCTACCCCAGGCTGATTTATTCGCCCGGTCTTGCTAATTACCTATCATTGCATATCAGCCTGGAAGTAATAGCGGTCTGCGTTTCTGTGCTGATTTTTGCCATCGGCTGGAACACCCAAAAATTTCTGCAATCGCCCCGTATTATCTGGTTATCAGCCTGGTTTTTGGGCGTCGCTCTGCTGGACTTATCGCACCTGCTCTCTTTTGTGGGTATGCCTGACTTTGTTACTCCATCCAGTGCGGAAAAAGGTATAAATTTTTGGTTAGCAGGTCGCACCTTTGCTGCTATCGCTTTGCTGGGTGCGTTATTTATGATGCGTATTCCGGCATTCAAGAACCGCAGTCTGAAATATCTAATTTCGCTGTTGGTTTTACTGTTAGTCACTGCACTTCATCTGCTTTTTCTGTTCTATCCAGATTATGTACCTGCTACCTTCAACGAAAAAACTGGCTTAACCTACTTTAAAATCAGCTTTGAATACAGCTTGATGTTTTGCTACTTATTGATTGCTTTGCTGAATCTCTCCAGTATGCGGACAGAGAGACGGGTCCACACTGCAGGGCTGTTCGCCGCCAGCTGTATTATGGCTATGAGTGAATTCTTTTTTACCCTGTATACCACTATGTCTGATTCTTATCACCTGCTTGGTCATCTTTATAAAATTCTTGCTTATGGTTTTTTATACAAAGCCTTGTTTGTTGAAACAGTTCAGTTGCCTTACCAGAAGCTCAAAGCGTCTGAGCTTCAGCTCAGTACCACGTTAAACGCTTTGCCTGATTTACTTTTTGAGCTGGATGCGCAAGGCAACTATTTAGAAGTTCATGCCCGAGAAACCTCCAAACTACTTGCACCTGAACACAGTTTGTTGGGGAGAAATATCAGGGATGTCATGACTCCTGAAGCCGCAGATACTTGCTTTGCCAGCTTGCAACAAGCTAAAACCGAAAGCATCAGCCGTGGCCGTCGTATTGCTTTGCATCTGAATGGCCAACAGCGTTACTTTGAACTCTCTGTCGCCATCAAAGCCAATATCACACCCACCCGGTTTTTAGTGTTATCCAGAGATGTCACCGACTTAGTCGAACAAGAACAATCACTGAAACAAAAACAGCAGCAGCTGGATTATTTTTTCAGCTCTAATCTGGACCTGTTCTGTATTTGCGATCAACAAGGCCGCCTGCTACAGCTGAATGAGGCCTGGCAGCCTTTGACAGGTTTTAGCACGACTGAAATGCTCGGTTCTTCTTTGCTTGATTTTGTCGACGCTACGGACCAAACCAAATTGCAGCAAGCCATAGTGCAACTGCAACAAAATAATGATGTGCTGGATTTTGAAATCCAATGGAAAATGAAGGAAGGCGGGTCCTGTACTTTGGAGTGGCGAATCAAATTTGATGGCACCCTGATTTATGCCTCAGCCCGCGATATCTCAGAGCGCAAACGTCAGAATGCTACTATTCAGAAGCTCTCAGCGGCAGTCGATCAAAGCCCCTTTCCTATCATCATTACTGATGCCAATGCCTGCATTGAATACGTTAATCTGGCTTTTGTTGAAAACTGTGGTTACAGCAAAGCAGAAGTCATAGGTCAAAATCCGCGAGTCCTGAAGTCAGGCTATACCCCTGAACAAACCTATAAGCAAATGTGGAGCAAGCTCAAAGCTGGCGAGCTGTGGAACGGCGAGTTGATTAACAGGCACAAAAACGGTTCTCTGTTCACTGAGTCAGCTTATATCTATCCTATTCGTAATGAACAAGGTGAAATTGTTAACTACCTGGCGCACAAAGAGGATATTACCGCCCGTAAACAAATTGAAGCCAGACTACAGCAACTCTCCAACTTTGATCAGTTAACTGGTTTGCCTAATACCAGTTTGCTCAGGCAACGCTTTGAGGAGCGCGAGTCAGCGCAGCTATCTGACGGCCAGACGACGGCGCTTATGTATTTGGATCTGGATAACTTTAAAGTGATTAACGATGCTCTGGGTCAGGCGATCGGAGATTTAGTATTACGGGAAATAGCACAACGTCTGCGGGTACCACTGAATGATCAGGATACATTATCGCGCCAATCCGGGGATCATTTCACCTTGTTGTTTCCCGAAATGTCGCAGATGCAAGCCACAGCTATGGCCTCGCGTTTGTTGGCCACGCTGGCTGAGCCTTTATTGATTGAACAACATGATTTGTTGATCAATGCGTCTATTGGCATCGCCTTGTATCCGAATGATGCAACAGATTTTGATGCACTGAGACTTTGTGCTGAGACCGCCATGTACAGAGTGAAACAAGACGGGCGAAACAGTTTCCGCTTTTTTGCTCCTGATATGCAGGAAGACAGCGCCCGCTCGCTGGCACTCGACAACGCCCTGAAACATGCTATCAGCCGTCATGAATTACGTTTGGTGTTCCAGCCTCAGGTCTGCCTGCAAACCGGCCGCATTGTAGGGGCCGAAACTCTGCTACGTTGGACCAGCGCGCAATTTGGTGAAATCTCTCCGGCCGTATTTATTCCACTTGCAGAAAACAATGGCTTGATAGGTCCCATCAGTGACTGGGTATTGGAGCATGCTGCCAGACAATTGAAGCAATGGCAGTCAGTAGGGATCACAGAGCTGCTGCTGGCAGTGAATATTTCAGCCTTGCAATTTGCGCAACCGGGTTTTGTTCAACATGTGATTGAGCTGGTGACAAAAGCCGGGGTAAAACCACAGCAGATAGAGCTGGAACTGACAGAAGCTGTGGCCTTAAAAAATCCTCAAGCGGCTAGTCTGATTATGAAGGAGCTCAGTGCTGCAGGTTTCTCTTTATCGATCGATGATTTTGGTACTGGATATTCCTCGATGAGCTATCTCAAGGGCTTTGCTGTGGATCGGCTGAAAATAGATCAGTCCTTTATCAGAGAGCTGCAGGTTAGCCCTAATGATCAGGCTATTGTGAAAGCTATAGTGCAGATGGCTCACAGTCTGGGCATGCGCACCATAGCGGAAGGCGTGGAGACACAACAGCAGCAAGACTTCCTCAGTGCCCAATACTGCGATGAAATTCAGGGCTACTTTTTCAGTAAACCTTTAAGTGCGGAGCAGTTTGAATTATTTTTCAACACCCATACTAAGCAGGCAAAGCCCTACCCAACCAGCAAAGCATTCTGAGGTTAAGCTCAATGGATAGAGCACTTAGGGTACAAAACGCTAAGGTCGGCAAAGGTATTACCGCAGCTGTGCGCCACTTATCCCACTAAATCTGCCATTTACTGCAAAACCTGTCTTTTCAGCACTGCTTTTGGCATACTCGACCAGTTAACAGGTAATGATTTTACTGTGATTCCATAACAAAAAAGCAACCAAGATACCCAGAAGGAAATATTCATGCGCAAGACGTTAATTGCCAGCGCTATCGGCGCAGCAGTCGCTTTAAGTGCCTGCTCCAAGCCAGCGGAAGAAGCAAAAACCACAGCAGCAGTTGAACAAACTCAAGCTGCTGCACCAGCAACGGAGCAAGCTGCGGTGACCAATCCATTGTTAGTAAAAAGTACGCTGCAATACGAAGCACCTGAATTTGACAAAATTAAAGTTGAACATTATCAGCCAGCTATGGAAGAAGGCATCAAACAGCATATGGCTGAGATCCTGACTATTGCTGATAATAAAGAGCCTGCAACTTTTGAAAACACTATTGTCGCTATGGAAAAAAGTGGTGAGTTGTTAACTCGTGCAACTAGCACCTTCTTTAATATGACAGGCACCATCAGTAATGATGAGATCCAGAAAATTCAATCTGAAATGGCACCTAAATTTGCTGCGCATTCAGACAATATCAACCTGAATCCTCAGCTGTTTGCCCGGGTAAAAGCAGTGTATGACGCCCGTGCCACCTCAGGTTTAGACGGTGAGGCCACTCGTTTAGTTGAAGACTATTATGAGCGTTTTGTTCGTGCCGGTGCCAACTTAACCGAAGAGCAAAAAACTAAAATTCGTGCTTTAAACGAAGAGCAGTCCACGCTGACCAACAAATATCAGCAGAACCTGATGGCGATGAAAGATCAAATCGCGGTTTATGTGGATACCAAAGAAGAATTAGCAGGCTTATCAGAAGCTGAAATCACAGCAGCGGCAGAAGGCGCGAAAGCCAAAGGTAAAGAAGGTAAATTTATTATCGAAATTACCAACACCACTCGTCAGCCAGCTTTAGCTGCACTGGAAAACCGTGAAGTACGTAAAAAAGTATGGGAAGCCTCAGCCTACCGCGGTACTTCAGGTGAAACAGACAACCAGCCTATCGTTGCCCGTTTAGCGCAACTGCGTGCTGAACGTGCCAAGCTGCTAGGGTATGACAACTGGGCGACTTACCAGTTAGAACCTACTATGGCCAAAACACCTAAAGCTGTACTGGATATGTTCGGTTCTATGGTGCCTGCTGTCGTAGAAAATACCAAAAAAGAAGCTGAAGCTATTCAGGCCATGATCAAAGAAACCGGCGGTGACTTTGAATTACAACCATGGGACTGGGAGTTCTATGCTGAGAAAGTACGTAAAGCCAAATACGATTTAGACGAAGCCCAAGTGCGCGAGTACTTTGAATTTGAACGCGTCCTGAACGACGGTATGTTCTACACCATGAACAAACTGTTTGGTATCACCATGAAGGCCCGTCCGGATTTACCTGTGTATCACCCGGATGTAAAAGCTTATGAAGTGTTTGACGCTGACGGCAAAAGCATGGCTATTTTCTATGCTGACTACTTTGCCCGTGACGGCAAACGTGGTGGCGCCTGGATGAGTTCTTTTGTCGAGCAAAGCAAGCTGTTAAATCAGAAGCCTGTAGTTGTAAACGTGATGAACATTCCTAAGGGCCCAGCCGGTGAACCTACGCTGGTGAGCTATGACAACGTGACTACTATGTTCCATGAATTTGGTCATGCTGTGCATGGTTTATTCTCCGACGTGACCTACCCGGCTTTAGCTGGTACTTCAGTGTCCCGTGACTTCGTTGAATTCCCGTCGACTTTCCAGGAAGACTGGGCAGCTCACCCTGATGTAATTGGCAACTACGCCAAACACTACAAAACAGGCGAAGCTATCCCTGCTGAACTTTTGGCAAAAATCATGAAGTCACGCAGCTTCAACCAAGGCTATGACACACTGGAATATATGTCTTCTGCCCTGCTGGACATGGAATGGCATTCTCTGCCAGCCGATGCGCCACTGCAGGACGTACAAAAGTTTGAAGCCGCAGCTCTGAAGAAACATGGTGTGGACTTAGCCGCTGTACCACCACGTTATAAGTCGACTTTCTTCGCTCACGTCTTCTCTGGTGGTTACTCAGCCAGTTACTACGCTTATATGTGGAGTGAAATTCTGGCGGCTGACGCTTTTGCCTATGTGCAAACTCAAGGCGGTTTAAAGCTGGAAAATGGTATTAACTTCCGTAAAAACATTCTGTCTATTGGTAACAGCAAAGACCCAATGGAAGCCTACAAAGCCTTCCGTGGTCAGGAACCAACCACAGATGCGCTGTTAATCCGTCGTGGTTTAAAGACTGGTATTAACTAAGTACTGAGTTAAACCACCTCCTCAAGAGGTGGTTTAATATCGCTGATAAAAAAGGCCGGATACTGAGATCCGGCCTTTTTTTATTGGTGCGTTTAACGCTTCATACTGCCCAGTTGTTCCAGACGCAAATGCCAGCTAAAGGCTTCAGCCAGCAAATGCGGCGTATGGCCACCTTTATGACAGGCTCGGTCAAAGTAGTCCTGTAATTGAGCTTTGTAATCCGGATGGACACAATGTTCAATAATCACTTTGGCGCGCTCCCGTGGTGCTAAGCCACGTAAATCCGCCAACCCCTGTTCAGTGACCAGAATATCCACGTCATGTTCCGTATGGTCGACATGACTGACCATAGGCACCACACTGGAAATAGCACCGTTTTTGGCAATAGATTTAGTCACAAAGATCGCCAGATGAGCATTGCGGGCAAAATCTCCCGACCCACCAATACCATTCATCATCTGTGTACCGCAAACGTGAGTCGAGTTGACGTTACCGTACAAATCAAACTCCAACGCAGTATTAATGGCGATAATACCCAGACGGCGCACTAATTCAGGGTGATTGGAGATCTCCTGCGGTCTGAGCACCAGCTTGTTTTTGTATTTTTCTAACTGACTAAAAACTTCGGCATTACGACGCTCTGACAAGGTAATAGAACTGCCGGAGGCAAAATCCAGCTTGCCTGCGTCAAATAAATCGAAGGTGGAGTCCTGCAAGACTTCGGAGTACATGGTCAGATGTTCAAAAGAAGAGTGCAGCAGGCCCATCATCACAGCGTTCGCAATGTTGCCGATACCGGCCTGCAGTGGACCCAGATTTTTTGCCAGATTCCCGGCCTGCACTTCCTGCTCGAAAAAACGTACCAGATGGCTGGCAATAGCCTGAGTCTCTTCATCAGGGACAGACACTGTCGAGTATGAATCCGGCTGCTCGGTAAAGACGATGGCGACAATTTTCGCCGGATCGATTGGAATAGCCGCGCTGCCAATGCGGTCATCCACTTTCACCAAAGGCAAAGGCGTCCGGCTTGGTCTGTACGTTGGAATATACACATCGTGCAGACCTTCTAAATCAGCCCGGTGCGAGGTATTGATTTCGACTATCACTTGTTTGGCAAAAATGGCAAAACTGGCGGAATTACCCACTGAGGTAGACGGCACAATATGGCCCTGCTCAGTGATAGCCACAGCTTCAATGACGGCGATATCAGGTAACTTCAACTGGTGATTACGCAACTGTTCGACCGTTTCGGACAGATGCTGGTCAATAAACATCACCTCACCATTATTAATGGCTTTACGCAGCGTACTGTCGACCTGAAACGGCATACGCCGGGCCAGTACACCGGCTTCGGTCAGCGCTTTGTCTAAATCATTTCCCAGCGATGCGCCTGTCATCAAACTGATTTTCAACGGCTGAGTTTTAGCTTTGTGTGCCAAAGCCTGCGGAACAGCTTTCGCTTCCCCGGCTCTGGTAAAGCCGCTCATACCTACCGTCATACCATCTTTGATAAAGTCTGTGGCCTGCTCGGCAGACATCACTTTTTGATGTAAAGCGCTAAGGCGGATCCGATCGAACTGCATTTCTGAACCCCTGTATCGTTAAAAAACGCGACATTTTACGCCTGCAATCAGGCACCAACCAGCCAGACTTAAGTCGTATATCACTGGCGATGCGCTAAAGCTCGGCTAACCGAGTCAGGCGTTAGGTTTGTTGCTCACTTAATGCCCGGCGATTTGCATCTGGCCTATCAATACCGAACCTGTCAGCACGCCACCACGAGGGTCAACGTCTTTGCCTATGGCCTGAATATCCATAAACATTTGCTGCAAAGTACCAGCTATAGTGATTTCGGATACAGGGAACTGAATTTGACCGTTTTCAACCCAGAAACCTGCAGCACCACGCGAGTAGTCGCCTGTGACTGTATTGACGCCCTGCCCCATCAGTTCTGTCACCAACAAGCCCGTGCCCATATCACGGCAAAGCTGAGCTAAGTCGGCATCCCCATGTTGCACTAACCAGTTATGGATACCACCGGCATGACCTGTGCTTGGCAAACCTAACTTACGGCCTGAATAACTGGTGGTCAGGTAGGTATTTAATACGCCTTGATCCAGCACTGTTAAATCTCGGGTTTTCACACCTTCGCCATCAAAAGGACTGGAGGCTAAAGCTTGTTTTAAATGCGGGCGCTCAATAATAGTGACTTTGTCGGACATCACTGGTTGGCCTACTTTATCCAGCAAGAAACTGGATTTACGGTAAATACTGCCGCCGCTGATGGCAGAAACCAAATGACCAAAAATACTGCTGGCGATATCAGCACGGAAAATAACAGGCACTTTTTGCGTACCGAGCTTACGGCCATTTAAGCGTTGTACTGTTTCCATCGCCGCTTCACGACCAATCTGAGCCGGGTCCAATAAGGCACCTAATTCACGGGCTACTGTGTAGCTGTAGTCGCGCTGCATATCATCGCCATCTTCACCAATCACCACACAGCTTAAACTATGACGGCTGCTTGGATAACCAACTAACTGGCCATGACTATTGCCATAAACTTTTAAGCCCTGATGTGACGAAAAGGATGCGCCCTCCGAGTTGGTGATACGCGCATCGTAAGCAAAAGCAGCCTCTTCAGAAGCTTTACACCATTCAATAGCCTGTTCGGTAGAGACCGAAGCCGGATGGAATAAATCCAGATCCGGCGGCGATAATTCCAGCCAGGCCGCATCAGCTAAACCTGCATGTGGATCTTCAGAGGTGTATCGGGCTATATCAATAGCAGCTTCTACAGTGCGTTTTAACGCAGCGGGGCTTAAGTCAGCGGTAGACGCCGAGCCTTTACGCTGGCCGACATAAATGCTGATGCCTAAACCACCATCCTGATTAAACTCGACGGTTTCTACTTCACCATGACGGGTCTCGACACTTAAACCGCGAGTGCGGTTCATCGATGCTTCAGCACTGGTTGCACCTAATTGTTTGGCATGCGCCAGCACCTGGCTGACCGCATCTTTGACTTCGGCGATTTCTTGCCAGATTGTTATTTCGGTTTGACTCATCTGTTTTTATACCTACCAGAATTTTAGGCTCAGCTTACCATAGTTCCACACTAATTGGACGCAGGGGGGTCAACACAACTGCCGCGATGTTGGACGACTCGGCCCAAAGTAATTGGAGTTGCAGCAAGGCGACAAGCGAACGAGATCCCAGGAGCATAGTTGTCTATGTGACTGGGGCCAGGAGTGCGGTTAACGCCGCTGCGGCTTCAAGTACGAAGGGCGCCGCTGCTATTGCTCGGGAGATCAGGTATACTTGCCACATTAAATAAGATGGTAAGAGAATTCTATGGCCGATATGACCGACTTTACCCATGGCGACGACTGGGATGTTGAGCATGGTAAAAGTAAAACCCAAGTCAAAAAAGAAATGACTGCGTTACAGAAACTGGGTGAAGAGCTGGTGGCATTAAGCCCTGCAGCCCGCGCTAAGTTAGATTTAGATGAAGAGTTAAAAGACGCTTTAGCACTGGCTGACAAGTTGGTGAAAAAACACGAAGCATTGCGCCGCCATATCCAGTTTATTGGTCGTTTAATGCGTACCCGTGATCTGGAACCTATAGAGCGTGCTTTGGCCGTGCTGCGTAATACCAATCAGGCAGCGACCCGTAAGTTTCACTTAGTAGAAACCTGGCGCGATAAACTGATTGCTAACCCGGACGCCTTAACTGAATTTGTTGAGGCATTCCCTGAAGTGGACGTACAGCAGTTACGTGCACTTATTCGTAATGCCAAAAGAGAACAGGAAAAAGGTCTGCCACCTAAGGCGTTCCGTGAATTGTTCCAGCTGATTAAACCGGCTATTTTAGAAGATTAAAAAATGGGGTCAAATGTGACCCCATTTTTATATCAACCGTTTCACCACTAAATCTGCACCTATACGGCGCAACTGACCTAACAGCTTTTGCACTACTTCCGGATAATCGCGTACTGTTTCAATTTCTGAATAATGCACAATTTCAGTGGCATGGGCTGTGATGACCTGTTTTTCCTGCTCCAGCAGAGTTTTTAACTGCTGCAACTCGTCTTCGACATAAATACCGTTTTCAAAATCCAGAGCAAAAGCACGGGGATTCAGGTTATGGCCTGTAAAAAGATGTTTGACACCATCCACACTCAAGCCTTTCAGATGGTAGCTGTTGTCCTCATGTTTCCACAGTTTGACGTGTAATAAACCTGCATCGATGAATTTTTGATTCGCGCGGACAAACTTACGCAAAATGGTTTCGTAGAAATACGGTAGACCACCAATTTTGCTAAAACGCTGACCTGGCGGAATATAAAAATCGTTAGCAGTTTTATCGCCCACTACTATGGTCACTGTGACACCACGTTTTAAACATTTACGCAGCGCACGAGCCAAAGCCACAGGCGGATTAAAATAAGGGGTATAAATTAAGACGTCCTGTTGTGCCACAGAAAGCAAAGCAAGCACTGTACTATTCAGCTCGTTATTACGCCGTCCCAGGCCCATCAGCAAGGAAGCACGTAAAGCTGAATCGGTTTTATCCGCATACTGATAACGGGTGGCTTTGGCATGTTTGAGCCATAAACGTGACTGACGTTTCACCGCCTGACTGACATAGTCTTCGTCATCCAACAGTTCAGGTGTTTGTTCTTCATCACCAAATAGCTGCTGATGCGCCTGCACTATGGCGTCTGTCATCACCTGATTTTGCAGCACTAAATAACGGTCAGCACGGTAACGGTTTTGTTCGGCCAGATAGACATTGTTCAGTGACGCACCGCTGTACAGCAGGGTTTGATCAAAGACAAAACCTTTTAAATGCAGTACACCAAACAGCTCACGTTTTTTCACCGGCACGCCAATAATTTGGATAGGCAAGTCGTAGTCTTTGGCAATCTCACGATAAAAATCGTTGTTGGTGCGGGCGCCTTCCTGACCAATCAGGCCACGACGGGCGCGATGGTAATCAACATACACAGTCACTTGCAAATCAGGTTTTTGCTGTTTAGCGACAAATAAAGCCCGCAGAATTTGTTCTCCAGCCTCATCAGCTTGTAAATACAAAGCTGTGATCACAATACGATGTTGAGCACGCTGGATCAGATCAAGCACTGTGCTTTTGTAATCGGCAGCTGACCACAATACAGAAACGGTTTCAGCCACCAGATCTGTTTTTGGCAATTTGGCCAGACGACGTCTGTTTAACAAAGTTTGTAACATAGCAGGCGAAATTCTCAGTCGGCTAAAATGGGGTCAGATCACATTGTTAACAGTTAACAATGTGATCTGACCCCATTTTTAGTTCAAATTTTAATGAGTGGGATCTTGCCGCAAAACGGCACAAAGTCCTAGTGTTTTTCGTCAACAGGCTCTAGTTAAGCCGTACCGCCTACCGTCATGGCATCCAGTTTTAAGGTCGGCTGACCCACACCTACAGGCAGACTTTGGCCTTGCTTACCGCAGACACCAACACCAGCATCAAGCGACAGGTCGTTACCGACCATAGACACCTGCTGCATTGCCTCTGGGCCGTTGCCAATCAGGGTTGCGCCTTTAATAGGCGTGGTAATTTTGCCATCTTCTATCAGATAAGCTTCTGAGGCTGAAAACACAAATTTGCCTGAGGTGATATCCACCTGACCACCACCAAAATTCGGTGCATAAATGCCTTTTTTCACGCTGCCAATAATTTCTTGTGGGTCGTATTCACCGGCCAGCATGTAAGTGTTGGTCATTCGGGGCATAGGTAAATGAGCAAAAGACTCTCGACGGCCGTTGCCTGTTGGCGCCACGTTCATCAGCATGGCGTTGTGCTTATCCTGCATATAACCTTTGAGAATGCCGTTTTCGATCAACACGTTGTATTGACTGGCAGTACCTTCGTCGTCGATATTCAGTGAACCACGGCGATGGGCCAAAGTGCCGTCATCGACAATAGTGCAGTGCTTGGATGCAACCTGCTCCCCAATACGACCCGCAAAAGTAGAGGAACCTTTGCGGTTAAAATCCCCTTCCAGACCATGCCCAACGGCTTCATGTAACAGCACGCCAGGCCAGCCAGAGCCTAACACCACAGGCATAGTGCCGGCTGGTGCATCAACGGCAGTTAAGTTGACCTGAGCCATACGCACGGCTTCGCGGGCATACCCTTGCCAACGCGGTGAGCCATTGACATCTTCAAGGAAATACTGATAGTCAGTGCGAGCGCCACCACCGCTGCCACCGCGTTCACGGCGACCATTGTGTTGCAGCAGCACTGAACAGTTTAACCGTACTAAAGGACGGATATCTGTTGCAAAAGTGCCGTCAGAGGCAGCTACCAATATTTCTTCATACACACCGGACAAACTCACAGCGACCTGTTCAGCACGGCTGTCGAGACTACGGATATAAACTTCCATCTGCTTGAGTAGCTCAACCTTGGCAGTGTTATCCAGACTTTGCAGTGGCTCACAAGGTAAATAAATTTCTGGTTGAGTTTGCTGCTTAAAGACCTGTACAGTGCCTTGTTGCCCTACAGCTGCTATACCACGAGCTGCTTCTGACGCTTGTTTTAAGGCAGCTGCAGAAATAGAGTCGGCATATGCAAAGCCGGTTTTTTCACCACTGATGGCGCGAACCCCCACACCCCGTTCGATGTTAAAAGAGCCGTCTTTGACTAAACCATCTTCCAAACCCCAGGATTCATGCACACTGGACTGAAAATATAAGTCAGCGTAATCCAGCTTGTGCGCAAATAAAAAGCCTAAGCTTTGCTGTAAATCACTGGCGCTTAAGTCACTGGCGCTTAACAGGTTATGTTCGACCTTACTCATACTTTGAACTCACTTTGAAATCTGTTGTGGTGCCTTACCGGCATTTTCTCTGCCAGCTGCTGGCAATAATCTAAATCAATTTCGACACTCAGCACCATTTCGCTGCTGCCATCGGCTTCGGCCAGAATACGGCCCCAAGGGTCGATAATTAAACTATGGCCATAAGTCTGACGACCATTAATATGAGTGCCGATCTGAGCAGGTGCAACGACAAAACTCTGGGTTTCTATGGCACGGGCTCTTAACAAGGTATGCCAATGTGCTTCCCCTGTCACAGTAGTAAAAGCCGAAGGTACAGCCATCACATTCATGCCTTGAGCCGCTAAAGCCTGAGCTAAACCTGGAAAACGTATATCGTAACAAATCAGCATGCCCAGTCTTAAATCGCCCAGCTGGGCCAGAGTTAGTTTTTTACCTGCCATAGTAGTAGCTGATTCCGAATACTGCTGACTACTGTCGTTGACTAAGGCATCAAACAGATGAATTTTCTGATAATCCGCCAGTAATTCACCTTCAGGGCTATATAACAGACTACTGGCGGCAAAACGCTTTGGATCAGAAGTACGGGTTGGCAAAGTACCAACCAGTAAATACAGCTGATATTTTTTTGCTAAAGTCGCATAAGCACTTTGAAAAGTGCCTGCGCCTAAGGTTTCCGCCAGTTGCAGATTTAAACCATCAGGGCCGGCAAATACTGCCACACCTTCGGGTAAAACCGCCAGATGCTGTTCTGCTTTAGGTAACTGTGCCAGTAATTGATCCACTTTGGCCAGATTGGCTAAAGCATCAGGGCCACTGGTCAGTTGTACTGCAGATAAACGCCAGGGTTTAGCCATTGGCTTTGTCCTTGGTTTTGCTGTTGGCGGCAGGCTTGGCAGGCTGTTGCTGCGGCTCTTGCTCCTGCTGCAAACGTAAGCGTTTTTCCTGTTCGGCTTTTAACAAATCAGAACGTGGAATTTCAACTTCAGTCGTATGACGAGCCACTTCAACCACTTCAGGCTGATCAAAGTTACCTGTCACGACAAAATTCACTTTTGAAATGACTTCAGCCGATTCCACAATTTCGTCCAGAGCTAAAGCTGCCAGACCGGTCGCAGGGTTAAACTGCAATAAGGCAACTAACACAGGCAAACTTGAGGTGATCTTGGGTAAAAATGCCATCTGATAATCCAGCTGACGGGTGACTAAGTCGGCATAACCCTGAATTTCAATTTTACCTGCTGCACCATCCACCATGGTATTGTTGGTATGGGCCACACCTTTATCCAGCTGTAAATCACCTTTCATTTCAGTGTAGAAAAAGCCTTTGGAGAAAATATCTCTGAAGTCCAGTTTCAGCTTACGCACCAAAGAACCCAAACTAAATATCGACAATAAACGTGCACCTTTGTCGCTGACCTCGGACAAAGAGCCTTCCCCCAACTGCCAGTTCAGTTTGCCGCCTAAAGTGGCATAGTTAAACTGGGTAGGCCCACCAGCCCAACTTAAATCATCAATGCGAACTTCAGCAGAACTGCCTGCTACCGCCGAGCTTAAATGGTAATCTTTCATCAGTTGACCAAAATCAGGGCTGATTAAGCTTGCTGATAATGTGGTGACACCTGCTTCCGTATCTTTTTGCCACTGACCTTTGATACTTAACTGATGCTTTTTGTAACGTGATTCAAAGCTCTGAATCGTTAAACGCTCACCATCAGATTCGGTTTGCATTGTCAGTTGGCCTAAATCAAAAGGCCCAAACACACAACTTTTACAATCCAGTTTGATAGGTGGTAAGTCGGCCAGCCATGGCATAGGTTCGGGTTTCACCACATCAGCCAACGCTTTGGCAATTTGTTGCTCTTTCGTCAGCTTTGCCAGAGATTCGGCAGCAGCCAAGGCTTCAGCTTCGGCTTTCAACGGGTCATAAGGGAATAATTTCAAAAACTCCAGATTGGCTTCTATCCCCTGCGCCATCAAGTCTTTTGCTAAGGTTAACTGGCCTTTGGTTTGAGTGGAATTGATGTCCACGACCCAGGAATTGGCTTCCGGCTTCAGCTGCAGTTGTACCTGATCAAAGCTTATCTCGTCCGTCACCTTCAGCGTATTTACTTTGGCTTTGACGGAAGTCAACGCAGGCAAGAGTCCGGTTTCATCCGATTGCTGACTGACTTGATGACGAATCAGCTCAAACCAAGGCATAAAGTCGGTTTTATCCAGATTGGCACTGATGGTAAAACCATCGGCAAAACCAGCATTTTCTTTGTCGCCTAAACTCAAATGGGCACGACCTATCTGCCCCTGCTCATGCACATAACTGGCGTCAAAAAATACTAAATCCTGATAAGTTAAGGCGATGACTGAATTATCCTGACTACCACTGGACGACCAGAATACAGTGCCTGACTGGCCTGACTTTTTCGCTAAAGGCGCTGGCAGCAGTAATTCGGTATCGGTCAAATCCAAGGCTAAATCAGCCTGATAGGTATAGCCCTCACCTGCTAACAACAAATCCAGCTTAAACTGCCAGTTCAGAGGGCCTGCTGCAAAGTGCTCCAGTTGAGGTGCTAAACTCAATAGCAGTTCCTGACTATTCTGCAAACCCTGGCTTAACAAAGACACCTTGTAGTTATCTTGTTGCTGCTCACCACGAAAGCCAAACTGCACAGGAATATTACTGATAAAGAGCTGTAAATCATCAGCTGTCAAAATGTCGTTATGAAACGAAAGCCGACCTGTCAGGTTTTCACCCACTAAAGCTGGAGCCGACAAAGCCACTCCATTGCGCTCAAAGTCGATAGCACCTTTGATATCTACTGTTGGTTCATTCAGGCCAATGCTCAGACGCACGTCACCTTTAACAGGACCTGTGACACCTAAATAAGCCAGAGTTTCCCCAACAGAATCGTGCAAAGGTGAAGCCTGCATGAGGGTGGTGACTTGTTCCGCCAGCAATTGTTGTTTGATATCGATGATCAGCTTATCGGCGTTATATAAATCAGCAATACCAACCTGCACCCCTTGTTCTACAGGCGCATCCACCAGATAACCAGATTTGCTGCTGATCAGCATGGCCGCATTTTCAAAAAACAGTTCAGCCGACAAATCCGTTAAGCTGGGCCAGTTTTCATCAAATAAAAACTCAGCATTGGTCACCTCAGCCACTGCCTGAAATACACCGTCTTTTTCAGCATAAGGGTAAGCAGAAAAATCACCGGACCATAACACTTTACCTGAACTGACATCCCCCGAGACCAGCGCTGGTTTCAGGTAATTAATCACAGATTCCGGCATATAAAATTTCGGGAAAAACTGTTCTGCGTTTTGCACCGGCACGCCATGCAGCTCTGCGACTAAATCCATATCAGGTTTATCGTCCAGATTGACCACTAGTTCAGCCTCGAGGCTAAAAGCGTCCTGCCACAAACTTAAGTAAGGCACTAAGATTTGCCAGTTGCCAGCGCGCTTGCGCCAGGCCAGCTCTAATTCAGCGCCTTTGTACGTCCAGTCTTTACTAAAAGCCTCTCCCCACTGCAGCGCACCGTCTTGTGCTTTTAAGCCCAGCCAGCCAAAATGAGGGGACGCAACAAAACGGCCGTTAAAGCCTTTGACACCAGGCACATCAGCCACTGGTGCTGAAGAGAATTCATTAAATTGACCGGACAAGTACCACTGATCACGTTCTGTAACCAGATCCACTCGATCAACTTTACCATCCAGTTGATAAGCAAGCAGAGACTGCAGTTGCTCTGACCCATCAGAAAACAGTTCCAGCAAAGGCCGGGCAACCCCTAACTGAAGATGTTGTAACGACGCCTGATAACCCAATTCATTCTGACTCAGCTGCAACTGTAAACCTGGCCAGCTTTGACTGCTGTTACTCAGCGTCATAGGGCTTGAGCTTAAGTTCCAGCCTTTAGCCATAGGCACCCAACGCAGATAACCGTCAGACAAGGCGA
Organism: Rheinheimera tangshanensis; assembly: GCF_014645135.1. GTDB lineage: Bacteria > Pseudomonadota > Gammaproteobacteria > Enterobacterales > Alteromonadaceae > Pararheinheimera > Pararheinheimera tangshanensis. The sequence continues at coordinate 406,214 of NZ_BMLH01000002.1, read as the reverse complement.
CTTTATTCCAGACGCCATCTTTCAGCCAGCCCACGTTGTTGTCGGATAAAGCCACATCTATTTGTTGTAACTTACCGGCTTTAATATCGCCCCAGGCGGCAAAGTTCAGTTTAGCGCTGTTAAGCTTGCGGGTTTGAGGTAATAGCTGCTGAAACCATGGCAATAAATCCAACTGCTGGCTGGCCAGATACAGCTGGCCCTGAGCTTTAGACGGTTCGCCTGTTAAATCAATGATAAAAGACAAAGTATTGGCCGTGACATCGGCCACAGACAGCTCGCCCCAGCCCTGATGACGATCCCCCTCGTTTTGCCAGTTCAGCGCTTTGATATCCAAGCGGATATCCTCGTCCTGGGTGTTGTGAAACACCAGCTGGCTGTCGAGCACGGAGAAATGTTGTAGCTGTTTAAAAAACAGATCCTGCAAGGCATCAAATAGCTGTTGGTTATCCGTAGGAGTGGCAACCCCAGTGCCTAGCCAACGTTGAGCATCCACTCTGTAGGTTAAGCCTGTCAGTTCAAAATGAGCAGCACTGAGCTTCATGGTGCGCAGTGAACGCCAGAAATCTAAACGAATACCGGTTTCCCTGACTGTTAACTGCGGCTGATAACTGCTGTCGAGAACTTCCAATTGCTGTAACACCAAAGCAGGTCCTGTGCCCTGCCAGCCAGCAGATAAAGCGCCAATCCTTACTTCAGTACCGTATTCGGCTTTGATCCACTGCTCAATATCGGTTTTATAACCAGGGGCATACGGCAAGCCAAAACGTAAGGCTGAGACTAAGGTGGCCATCAACACCACGAAGATAGCAAAAAAGATCCAGAGCTTGTGTAAGCAATACAACCAGGCCTGTTTTACCGTTCGCACTACATCATCACCACGTCAAATTGTTCCTGACCGTATTGAGGTTCGATCACGACACTGATTTGTTTACCAATAAAAACTTCGAGTTCAGCCATGCTATGAAATTCATCATTTATCAATGCATCTTTTACCGCAGGTGATGCATAGACCACAAATTTATCTGCCACATAAGCACGGTTCACCCGGACTATTTCCCGCAATATTTCAAAACAGACAGTTTCGACTGTTTTTAAACTACCACGACCTTCACAAACAGGGCATTCGCCACAAAGTACATGCTCTAAACTCTCCCGAGTACGTTTGCGGGTCATCTCGACCAAACCCAGCGCAGAAAAACCATGAATATTGGTTTTGGTTTTATCCCGGCCCAAAGCCACTTCTAAACTATGCAACACGCGCTTCTGGTGCTCTTCGCTTTGCATGTCGATAAAATCGATAATGATAATGCCGCCCAGATTGCGTAATCGCAACTGGCGGGCGATGGCCTGGGTGGCTTCGATATTGGTGTTAAAAATGGTCTCTTCTAAGTTGCGATGGCCAACAAAAGCACCGGTATTGACGTCTATAGTGGTCATAGCTTCAGTTTGGTCGATCATCAGATAACCACCACTTTTCAGCATAACCCGACGTTCCAGCGCGCGCTGGATTTCATTTTCTACATCGAATAAATCAAACACAGGCCGCTCGCCCGGATAATACTCCAGCCGGGCGGTCATCTCTGGCACAAACTCTTCAGTAAAAGCATGTAGTTGCTGATAAGTCAGCTTACTGTCGATTCGCACCCGCTCCAGATCAGAGCCGACAAAGTCACGCAAAATACGATAAGCCAGTGTCAGCTCTTCGTACAACATGGTCTCTTTGCGGGCATTTTTCTTACGTTTTAAAACTTTGGCCCATAACTTTTGTAAAAACTTACCATCGTGCAGCAGTTCATCTTCACCTGCACCTTCAGCTGCAGTACGAACTATGTAGCCACCAGTTTCATCCAGACAAGTGCTGACAATATCTTTCAGACGCTGACGTTCAACTTCACTTTCAATACGCTGAGAAACACCAACATGAGCCGAACCAGGCATAAATACCAGATGGCGGCTTGGTAAAGTGATATCAGTGGTTAAACGGGCGCCTTTGGTGCCGAGCGGATCTTTCACCACCTGCACCAGCAAATACTGGCCTTCGTGCACCAGCAAACGAATATCTTTTACCGGGCCCGCTTTGAGCTCAGCATCGGCGATATTTAAGCCTGCAGTGACAATATCTGAGGCATGTAAAAAGGCGGCTTTATCCAGGCCTATGTCGACAAAAGCAGCCTGCATACCAGGCAAAACACGACTGATTTTGCCCATATAAATGTTGCCGACCAGACCATGTTTGGCCTGGCGCTCAATATGCACTTCCTGCAATACACCGTTTTCAATCAAAGCAACCCGGGTTTCACTTGGGGTGACGTTGATCAATAATTCTGCGCTCATCGCTGCTCCTTCAGAGCCTGTAGCAACTGGGCTGTTTCATACAAAGGCAAACCGACTACGGCAAAGTAACTGCCATCGATGCGTTGTACAAATTGACCTGCCAGTCCCTGAATACCATAACCACCGGCTTTATCAGCCGGCTCGCCTGTATTCCAATACCAGAGTATTTCCTGTTCGGACAGCTGTTTAAACCAGACTTTAGTCGCGACTGTCGTGCTGATGACTCCCTGCTCTGTCGCAATAGCCACAGCAGTTTTTACCCAATGACTACGACCTGACAGTAATCTCATCATGTGCTGAAAATCAGCCTCGTCCACAGGTTTACCTAAAACTAAGTCATCGACCTGCACTATAGTATCGGCGCCCAGAGTGGGAAGTGGAGTACTTTGATTGGCAAAACCGGCGCGGGCTTTTTGCTCCGCTAAACGCAGTACGTACTGATCGGCGGTTTCGCCCATTAATTGAGTTTCATCAATAGTGCCACTGACCAGCACAAAATCCTGCTGCAACTGGCCTAATAATTCGCGGCGACGGGGGGAAGCGGAAGCAAGGGCTATCATAAAGACACTCAATGAATTTTAAACTGGCGACGGATACGGCGTAATAACCAGAAGATCCAAGGCCAGACCGCAGCACCAGTCACTACAGGCCATAAATAGGCCATAGTAAAGACCACGCCAGTTAAGAAATGACTGAGCCAAAAGATAAAATAATGATAAAACGCTAAAAACAGCGCTATAACTAAACTTTGCTGCAAAATGGAGAAATTACGAATTTTCAAATGGTGTGCAGAACAGAAATAAATAATGACAGAGTAAGCTAAAGCGTTGACGCCAAGCACAGTACCGACCAGCACATCCAACAAAAAACCAACGACAAAAGCAGTCCCTATACTGACCCGAAATGGCAAAGCCAAAGCCCAGTAAAACAATACCAATAAAGGCCAGTCGGGGCGGAATAGTTTCACCATAGCGGGTAAAGGCACCACAGCCAATACCAGCGAAAACATCAGAGATAAATACACCAGATACAAACGATGTGACTTTTCCATCAGAAATCTCCTGCCACAGCGGACGCTTCAGCATCAGGCGGGGCGATTTGCTCGTCAATTTCCGGTTTAGCTTTAGGCCAGACTAATAACACATAACGAATACGATCAAGCTGGGCATAAGGTCGGGCATACACCTGCAAAAACGGCTGCTGTGCATTGCGGCTAATTCGTACGACTTCAGCCACCGGATAGCCTTCGGGGAAAATACCGTCCAAACCCGAGGTGATCAGTTTATCACCCTGCTGTATATCGGCACTGTGTGGGATATGCATCAGCCGCACTTCATCCGACTGACCCAAGCCTTCAGCCACCACATGGTCACCATTACGCTCGACCCGCAAAGAGATCGCATGAGTGGTATCAGAAATCAGTAAAGCGCGGCTACTGGTTGGCCCCACGCTGACGATTTGTCCCAGAACCCCTAAATCATCGATTAAAGGTTGCTGCGCCACGACGCCGTCATTGCTGCCTTTGTTAATCACTATCTGATTACTGAACGGATGGCTGTAGACCGCCAGTACTTCAGCGACCAGACGTTTGCTGTCCGCTACTGGCACTGACCCCAACAAAGAGCGCAGTTTGTCATTTTCCTGCTGTAAAAATTGCAGGCGCTGCATCTGGGTATTTTGCCGCAGCAAAGTTTCACGCAGCTTCTGGTTTTGCTCCAGTAAACGCTGGTGAGACATAAATTGCTCGGAGGCATCAGACAACATGGCTTGAGGTAAATTGGCCAGATAATACAAAGGACTCACAGTTGCGGTTAAATAACTACGCAACTGTGTGGAACTATCGGTAAATCTGTCCAGCGTCATTAGCCCAACACTACACAAGACTGCAAGAAACAGTCGTAATGGCAGAGATGGGCCACGCTCAAAGATAGGTTTCATTCAGGACTGACTTGTTAGTCGTAACTAAACACATCACCGCCATGCATGTCGATCATTTCTAAAGCTTTACCACCACCACGAGCAACGCAGGTCAGCGGGTCGTCAGCTACAACCACAGGAATACCGGTTTCTTCCATCAACAGACGGTCTAAATCACGTAGTAATGCGCCACCACCTGTTAACACCATGCCGCGTTCTGAAATATCAGAAGCCAGCTCTGGTGGAGACTGTTCTAAAGCCACCATAACGGCAGAAACGATACCAGCTAGAGGCTCTTGTAAAGCTTCTAAAATTTCGTTGCTGGTCATAGTGAAACTGCGAGGCACACCTTCAGCCAGATTACGGCCACGGACTTCAATTTCCAGAATTTCATCGCTTGGGTAAGCTGAACCAATTTCTGTTTTGATACGCTCAGCTGTGGCTTCACCAATCAGAATGCCGTAGTTACGACGAATATAGTTGATGATGGCGTCGTCAAACTTGTCACCACCAATACGAACTGACGAGGAATACACCACACCGTTCAAAGAGATAATAGCAACTTCAGTAGTACCACCACCAATGTCGACCACCATAGAACCAGTCGCTTCAGATACAGGTAAACCTGCACCTATTGCAGCAGCCATTGGCTCGTCAATTAAGTAGACTTCGCGTGCACCAGCACCTTGAGCAGATTCACGGATAGCACGGCGTTCAACCTGGGTAGAACCACAAGGTACACAGACCAGTACACGTGGGCTTGGACGCAGGAAGCTATTGCTGTGTGCTTGTTTGATAAAATGCTGAAGCATTTTTTCAGTCACATAGAAGTCGGCAATTACGCCGTCTTTCATAGGACGAATGGCTTTGATATTGCCAGGAGTACGGCCAAGCATACGCTTAGCTGCGTGGCCAACGGCCGCAACACTCTTAGGTCCGCCAGTTCTTTCCTGACGAATAGCAACAACAGAAGGCTCGTTTAATACGATACCCTGATCTTTTACGTAAATGAGTGTATTGGCTGTCCCCAGGTCGATCGACAGATCATTTGAAAACAGACCACGCAATTTATTTAACATGGAACAGACTAATCCTTTTAACTAAGAGGTGGTGACACAAGGTGCCCGACGAAATGGTGCTTATTTTAAGTAACAAAACGCCAAGAAAATAGCTTTATCTTTAGTTTTTACCAAATTAAACCAAAGCCATTGAAAAGCCAATTGTTTCGTCATCAGACAAGGCAGATGAATTTAAGTTTTGTCAGCACTGAATTAGTTTTAGTTCAGCCGCTCCTGCCAGAAGATTTGACGCTTGTTGCCCTGATACCGACCAAACTGAGCTTCTGCTGCAGGGTTTGTGAGTACCGTCCCGCCATTCCACGGGAACTGCAGATAATTCAGCGCTGGTGGGATCTGGTATTGCATAGTGGCATTACCTGGCACGCCTGGCGCTGGAATAAAAATGCCGGAGAAAGGATTCTGCCCCGTTACCATGGTTCCAGACGTGCCACCTTTTAAGGTGGTAATGCCTGTTACATTTAAATTAGCCGCAGCAAAAAGGGAGCAACTGTCATCTAAATTGCGCTCAAACCGGCTGCCATTCCAATACTGGCTTTGCAACACGATAGGCAAGTCTTCGTCTTCAGGGCCTGAAGCGTTCAACAGTGCAAAACGGCCATAACGCATATCCAGAGTCCCACTGAGAGCCGCAGCAACACAGCTACTGCCACAGGCCCCTGCACTGGTCGGGTCCATATCTTTTACCTCTAAGCTCCTACCATCCAGATCATCAGTAATCTGAATACCAGCTTTTAACGACGAGTAAGGGCCGTCGGGTAGAGCTTGCTTGCTAAAGCTCAGATCGGTATGCATCAACTTATATTCCCCGGCTACCCAACTCGACGCCGGAACATTAATTCTGCTACTGAGGCTTGTACCGTTGTCAGCATTTTCCAGCACCACAGAAGGCACAGCGAGCACACCATAAGCTGGACCGTAGTTCTGAGTAATTTCACCAGCAAAATTTCTGGCCTGAAGTTCGTAAGCCAGTTTTATCGCAGGTTGTCCCATGTAAGTGAACGCTGCACAGCTATTTTCAAGGGTGGAGCTGGCTAAGGTGTAATGCTTCGGATAGAAACGCCCCACTATGTAAGGAACACTGCTAAAAGCAGCACCTGAACCTGTGCCTAAATAATCATTATCCGCAACTCTGGCCAACACACTGAAACTACCTGCTTCATTCCAACTGAAACCGGAACTATTGAACATTCCGTTTGTTATTTTGGTAAAAGTAGCGCCTTGAGTGAAAGTTCCATCGACGCCTCCGGCAGGGTGCACCAATTGGCCAAATTCTACGGCAACAGTTTCGGGAGCAGTAGTCTCATTACCATAGTTAGGAGTAATAGCGCCGAGTGCATTCACAGCAGAAACATCAAGTTGGAAAGGATCGCCTGCCGCAATAAAGCCTGGCCCAGTACCCAGGCTTTGCGGATTTGTTGTATTAACAGGATTTGCAGGGTCAGAAGTATCTGAAAATAAAGCGTTAGTGACATTAATACGATAAGGACGAACCACAAAATCGCTAAAACCACTCAAAGTAACAGCAGGATTATTACCTGCTGCAGGTAACGACAGAGATGCAGATAACCTTAATTGCCCTACATCACTGTACTCAATACCCAGGGGTGCAAACCCCTGATTGTCAAAGGTAAGACTGACGTTTTTAATAAGCCCTGCTTCGGAGCCGTTGAAGATCGTGCTGGTCGTTGCCGAAGTAGTATTATCCGTGAGTTTAAGAGTCTGGCCAGGAACACAACTTATCGGATTACTGCAGTCAAAAGACATAGCTACATTCCGGGTTCCTGTAGTTCTGGCTTCACAAGCCATGGTATCCGTATTCGTTTTCACGGCTCTTAAATAACCACCGCCTTTAACAGCCGCAATCTGATTTGCTATGCCTGCCGTTGATGTTTTATCCCGATAAAACTTAAATCCTGCATTACTGAAGTTAATTTTACAGCCCGTTGTAGTGCACACTGTTGGATTAGCTGCACCAGTCAGTGACAATGTGGTGTCACCTGGATTCGTCTGGCGTAAATAAACCGTAGTACTACCTGTAAATGTCAGATTATTTCCCCCAACAAAAGTACCGCCATTAGTTGCACTAATCGTAGTGCTTACCGGGCTTGCAGCCAATACGCTACAGGAACTATTAGCGCAGGCTTTAATTTCAATAGCTTCAGCTTCACAAGTCAGGCCTTTATTCACATAAACTAACTCAAAATGATGTACTTGATTGCCTAACTCTATAGGCGTAGAAGGCTTTTGCGTACAGACCTGGATATTGGTGATTTCATGGAAGTTGGTGTTATCGCCAGTTGAGCCAGTGTAAGACAGTAATAAATTAGCGGGTGGAACTGGCTGGCCTAAAGCTAATAAATTTGAAGAGTTTAATAAAGTACTGTAGGTGGTACTGCCTGCAAGGCGACGCTCAAGCTGAAAAGCAACAGCCGTTGAACTGGAGGCTGTGGAATCTATAGTAATTCTGTATCTGTCACCACGGCCAAGGCTGCTGCCTGATGCACTGAGTGCCGGCAGCAGGGGGTCAGTGCCGCCCAACCAGCCATAACTGGTGCTGCTGGCAGCCCTTACCCCTATCGCATTACGCCTGACTACAGTGCCACCAACCCGACCTTCTGTCGCCTGAGAAAAACTGCCATATTCGTCAAATCCAATCCCCAGCCAGCCACCGGCAAAGCCGCTCTGAGCAGGACTGACATTAGTGCGCTGCGCGTAGCCCAGACTGCCACCATAACTGCCTGGCACTGGAGTAACAGCCGCGTCAGATAAAACCAACGCAATACCGTCAGCGCCATTCGTACCACCACCATAAGCATAGTGGTCAAATTCTATGGTCATTTTATTACCAGCCGCAGGAAAGCTGCGTTTAAAGGTAATAGAAGTCGATTGATTTTGTATGTTTTCGGTTAATCGCAATCGACTTGGCGATGTTCTGAGTGAAGGGGGGGTACTGTTGCGTTGGGTCAGATACCAATTGGTATCGCTGGTGAAGTTTTCGTTAAAACACTCGTTTGTACAACTGGCCGTTTGTTGGTACATAGCTTGAATTTCTGCTGCAGTAGGCTCATGAGCAAAAAACTTTACCTCATCAATCTGACCACGAATGCCATTGTCTCCGTCTGGCAAAGCGCCAATAGACAAGCCGGTATCCCCATCATTAGGCGTGCGATCGCTATTGCCATTACCTATAGTTGCATTGGGCGTATTGCTAACTAATACATTGTTGACATACAAACGCAGCCGCTTATTTTGTTTACTGTAACTTACAGCAATATGTTTCCATTGCCCGTCAAATATGCCTGAGCCATTCACTTCTACATAACGTAAGTCTTCGCTTTGCATCCGCACGGCAAAACGTAACCGTCCTGCAGAAGTGCGTAATAGCTCAAAACGTCCATCATCGTCGTCCTCTACGCCATCTTCATCTCCATAAGCCAGAATAACCTGCCGGTTGCCAGACTGCTGAGACGCGTTCATTTTCAGCCACAAGGCAAAACCAAAATCATCGGCGTTATGAAAATAAGCATTAGGTTCGACATAAACATGAGGATTGTTTGATGACGAAGAGCCCCGCAGGAAAGTACCAAAGGTACAAGAAGCAGGTGAGGGATCAATCACAGAGGTGGCAGCACCATAACGCGCAGTACCATGTCTAAGGTTGACTGAGGAATCAAGCACCTGATTCGATGCACCAGTCCACTGTGCTTCATCGAATTTCCAGTACGTATCAGCGGCTGGCGGCGGTGCTGCCTGGCACAGGGACGGTGTAACAGATTTATAATCACAATCACCGTAGATAGCACTATCTGGCCAGTTCCCTGTAATGGTTCCCCAGTCAGTTCTCACTGTGACATTACCATACACAATTGAGTCTGTTAGTTTTACATGGTGTAACCCTTCAGGGAAATTATCCGTGGTTTCAATATCACCGTAGATTGTACTGTCATTGACTTCCACCAGATAACGAGCCTGCAAATTCCCATGCACTTCAGCGCCATTATTGACAAATACTCTATTGGAGTTAGTGACATTGGCCGTGATATCACCACCGTTAATAGTGACATTGTTTGAGCCAGCGCTGATATTCCCTGACAGCATAGTGACATTGGTCAGAATAATTTCGTTGTTCCCTGCGCTTAAGTCACCTGTTACCGTACTATTACTTATATTGATACCGTTGTTACCCGCCAGGATCCCGGCATGGATAACAGCTCCGCCAGACACTGTGACCTTACAGCATTGCACATTTATACGGCCAAATGCCTGGCCGCCGGTAAAAGTTACAGCGCCGTTGCTTGAAGTAATAGTGCCCATCACTGTTGAATTAGTGGATTGAACTGTGCCACTAACGCTGATATTGCCATGCACAGTGGTATTATTTGTTAATACGACATCCTGTGTACTGCCGCCGCCAATTGAACTATATAAAACAGAGTTATTCAGTTGAATAGTCCTGCCACTTTCGGCAGTCAGAGTTATAGGGTTACTGCTGTTACCTAAAGTAACACCAGTCAGATTCACTCCATTGTTAGAATGAATGGTTATTGCTGTACTGGATGTAATTACATCACCCTGTTGCAAAGAAAAAGGCTGATTCCAGGTACATGTGTAAGTAGTGCCATTCCAACTGCCCTGATTACCACTGCACAAAGCCGGTCGGTTTGGAGGAGTAAGGTTATAGGTCGCCGCACTCGCCTGCGACATGCTTAGCATTGTTAAAACAATCAACAGAAAAAACAGGTGGACAGAAGTCACTGCTGCATTACATTTCATAATTCACTGCCCTGAAACAACACATCACTGCCACACTTCCATTTCCAGAGTTCTTGAACTTGTATAACTGCCTTCACCGCAACGACCGATACTGGTCAAATAATAGTGCTTGATCCCTACGTTTGTATCATTACTTTCCACGCAGCTGACTTCTGCTTTACATTGAGCTAAGCCTGATGTTGAAAAATTATAATTTTTGGCTTCTTCACACACCAAGGACTCGCCTGTCGCAGTACTATCTGAAGCTGAAGTTTTTCGTTGTAATGGATAAAGTTCAGCCAAACCTAATTCCAAACCCGTTTGAGCTGCAAAAAAAGCCCTGATGCCTAAAACTTCAGTTGAGACCATGCTTGAACTGCTAATCACTAACCGACTTAATGCAGCGACAAGTAGCCCCATAACCACAATAATAAACAAGGCGACCATCAGCATGGAGCCTTGTTGTTTTTTTAACGAAGAAGCTAGGTGATTAGGGCACATTGGGAATATGGATCTCCTGATTAAAAAACAGATCATCCGCAAAATTACTGCTAAAGCTTAAAACCACATGGACAACCGAAGAGCGCTTTAGTACTCCATCTTCGTAGGAAAATGGCTTAAGGCTCTGGCTCGGATTGAAAAAAACATCAGTGGCCATCAAAGAGCCCGCTGCACTCCCCAAATCACTCACTTGTGGCAACTGCTGTAGAAGCCCATAATCATCAAATCTATAAATATCATGTAGATAGATATTAGTAGCTGCAGGTTTAGCCACTAAACAATAACGAACAGGAAAGTCCCAGATAAAAAAGCGTTGATTAGGTGAAGCCTGAGGAAAACCTATGAGAGTTGCCGAGTTAAATTCCAGTGTAACTCTTTGACCTGAGCTTTCAGCTACAGCTGTTGCAGCCTTGAGCTCTAAGGTTCGGCTTTTACTGTAATAATGCTCAGGCTGTGTGGGATACACAGTGATGAAATCACCTTCAGCAATCAAAGAGGAAAAATTCGTTACACTGTTACTTTGACCACTAAAAAATGTCATATCTAAAGCTGTTGCGGCGTTAACACCTGGCAGTTCTGTATAACGTCCGGCAAACTTCAGCGGAATAAACTCGACACAACGTCCATCGCTGGAAATACGGACACTATTGGGTAACGCATTACGTAGCTCACGGGTTAAGCGTTCGATCACAAACCTGCTCTGACTTAATAAACGCTCGCGGTCGGCAGATTGTGCATACATCTCTGCTCCATTGCGCAAAAATCCCAGGCTGAGCGTAGAAACTATGCCCAAAAGAATAATGACCAATATCAGCTCAACTAAACTAAAACCCCGCGAAGCGCTTACCATCACCAGTTCCCCCTGTAAGCGGAAAAATCTATGGTTTCACCAGAGGGTGTTGTAATACTTACCACTATAAGTTTGAGTTGTCGCTCCAGACAAAACTGATAAGGATCAGGAGCTAGAGTACAGTTTTGGTTATTGATGATGCCATCCCTGTCACCGTCATAGCCCACTCTGACAGCAACCCCATAATTGCGGTAACTGGCCAACAGTGAATTATCAATAATATTTGCGATAGCAGCGCCGTCAGAGCTGAAGCCATCAAAATCATCGACATCATCAAAACTCTGGCGATCTTCACAACTGCTTCCACTACAATCTGCTGGGAAAACCAATGAGCCCGCAGCAAGCACTGGTGTAGTGCAAGACACAGAGCCCTGCTCTGCACTGGCATCACAGCGATAGCCGCCACCAGCGCGATCGGAGTTTTCATCAAAAGAACGGGCAAGGATCTCATTTAAAAAGCTATGCCCTAGCTCGGCGGCCCGGACTCTGTGCCAGGGATCTGCGCTTTGCTTATACAGAGGCCCCAAGCTCGCGGTAATCACCAGCAAGGCAATAGCGAGCACCACTATACCCACAATGATTTCAATCAGAGTAAAACCTTTGGGTAAAGAAAAGGGCTTTAGGTGCATGTGTGAATAAAGCCTTCAGATTCAATACATACTGCGGCATTAGTGACGCCCCGAATAACAAAACGGACACCATTACCGTTAAACAAAGCCTGAGATAAATTAGTATCTTCCACAGGTTTGCCAAGTGAGTTAAAACGAAAACGCAAAGGAGGACTAAGTTCTGCGCCACCATTACTGGCGTTAAATAAACTTAACCTAATGTCACTGCCAGAAAGAAGCAGCTGATCGGCATCGTTTTGCTGCCCAAGACTAAAAGAAGATGTGGTGCTACAAGGATTTAGTGCTGCGGAACCTAACTGCGAAGCAGTAAAAAGTACCTGATGGCAGGCATTAGGATCGGTGTTTTGCATGGCCCGATTTTGCATCAAACGCAGCACAGCTATTAATTGATCCTGAACTGTAATTTCCTCGGTGCCAGCTTTACCCAAAAACTTAGGTAAAGCCGTGACCGAGAGAATGGCAATCAGTATCATCACAACAATCAGCTCAATCAGTGTAAAGCCGCGTTGCATTGAATACTTCATCGCCTATGTCTTAGTTACAACCAGTGTTCTTCACCACCACTGAGGCAGCTACAGTGCTCGTTGCCGGCGTATATTCAACACGACAATCTGCATTTGTTAAATCTGCAGCATTATTAGCAATAAAAACTTTGGTTCCCGCCACAGGCGTTGCGCCGCCAGTCGAAGGCTCAAGAGCAACTGCAATACCATCACTGAACTCGGCAATAGCTGTTACGCTCGCTGTATCAAGTGCTGGAGAGCCGTAGGTGAGCTTGAATTCGTTAGTATCGCATTCATCATTGCTTGTGCCGGCATCCGCTATAACGACATTACTATTAGCATCAAGACAAGCTAAAACAGCTTTATTTAAACCAGCAATAATAGCTTTGCCTTCCACTATCTTTAAACCAGACTTCAAACTACCTGCAACGCCATCCAGCACTGAAGCTTTCGCATCACCTTGGAAATTCAAAAAACGTGGTGCTGCAGTCACAGCCAAAATACCCAAAATGACGATTACGATGATCAATTCAACTAAGGTAAAACCTTGTTGAGTTTTATTGATAGATTTCATACTTCTTCCCTATATTTAGTAATTAAAATTTATAAATTAAGCTTTGTTCTTGAATACAACGACGCTGCCCGTCGCTGGATTATATTTAAAGCCATTCAGATTAGCTTCGTCACCAGGAGCCGGTCTCGCATTAATACCTGCCACCTGATAGTAAAAACACACATTTGCAGAGCTAGGAGTTGTGGTTGCAACGCCTTCCTGTACAAACAAAGTAGCGGCAGAATCACGAATCGCCTGAAGAGTCGGGGCTGTAGCACTGGTTGCCACTACAGAAGCTGGTCCGTTTTGTAAAATGACATTCAGTATTTCCTGACAACGCGCATTAGTAATATCGGTAATCTCGCTACCGTTATCATCATCTGCGGCCCCAGTCGGGTAACCCCGGCTAATACCTGCAGCAGTGCTGGTACCATCAACCAAAATACGCACGTTATCAATAGACACGCTAGTTGTATCAGTGTCATTTCCCGCGCCAGTAGAACCATTAGCAGAAGGACGGCCCTCTACTTCCCATTGGCCACGCACTAAGCCAACAGCAGATGCGAAGCCGCCTGCGATACCATCAATGGATGCCTGTTCAGCCTGCTCAGTAACATCCAAAAACCGCGGCAATGCCGTGGCTGCTAATAATCCCAAAATTATCACTACAATGATAATTTCGATAATAGTGAAACCGCTCTGTCGTCTCATTTTATTAACTCCATATCTTTATTTGTTAGTTTATCGCTAATTGCGTCTATTTTACTCACTATTATGAACTTGTCTTACATTTTTTTCATTTTTACCGATTATTTACTAACTACCCTTGTATGCGTTGAGCATATCCCACATCGGGGTAAAAATGCCTAAAGCTAAAATCAGCACCATACCCGAGACGATACAAATTAAAATAGGCTCAATTTTTGCCGTCAGTGACTTTAGATCATACGCCACTTCTCTTTCGTAAAAAGATGCGACTTCAGTCAACATATCGTCAACCTGGCCTGTTTCCTCGCCTACCGCTAACATTTGCAGCACTAAAGGCGTAAATAATTCACTTTGTACCGCTACCCTCAACAAGCTTTCGCCACGCTCAATATTTTTCCGCATCTCGCGGATTTTTTCTGCCATATAATCATTGTCTACAGCTTCGGCGACCAGCGTTAAAGCGGAAGTTAAAGGTACACCGGCTCTGAGCATCATAGAAAAGCTGCGGCTAAAACGCCCTAATGTGGCCCTGACAATAATAGACCCCATCAAAGGCGTTTTTAGTTTCCAGTAACTCCACTGATAGCTGCCTTTCTCCGTCTGTAAGTAAAGTTTCAGCGCCCACACCAGACCTATCAGCACAGCCAGCATCCATTGCCAGTAATTAACAAAAAGATTAGAACTGGCCAGAAGCACCTTAGTCGCCCATGGTAACTCCGTATTAAATTTGGCAAACATAGTGGCAAACTGTGGTATCACCAACATATTCATCAGCACCATGGCAACAGCAATAGCAAAAAGCACAAAAGTTGGATAGCGGGTGGCTTGTTTAATTTGCTTTTTAGTTTCCATCTCCTGCTCAAAATAGCTGGAAAGTTGCAAAAAGGATTCGTCTAAACGGCCGGTATTTTCCCCCACATGCACAATGGACACTACCAAACGACTGAATATTTTCGGGTGCTGTGCCATAGCCGCGGATAAGGTGCGGCCTTTTTCTAACTGCTCGGCTAAATCGAACAACACCTTATTCAACGCAGCAGAACTGGTACTTTCGGCCAAACCAACAATAGCGCGGATAATAGGAATACCAGCTTTCATCAGCGAGTACATCTGACGCGAGAAAATAATCAGCTCGGTCATACTGACCAGCTGCCAGGGCCAGACAATAGCTGTACCGGCCTGTTTCTCTTCCTGTAGTTGTATTTTGATAGGGATCTGACTACGTTGTAACAACAGATCAGCCACAGCGGCTTCACTACTGGCTTCAATACTACCGCTGACAGACTGACCTTGCCTGTCTCTGGCTGTGTAACTGAAGGTGGCCATTAGTTAGCGTCCCATTCTGCAACATCCGTAACAAGAGGCTCTTCCAGTTCCAGGTACTCAGAGACTTTAATCACTTCTTCAATACTGGTCAGGCCCTGCATGGCATAATCCAGCGCCATATCCCCCAAAGGCCGGAAGCCCTCGTTGTTGCGGGCTGCGATGGCAAAACCTTCGGCATCACTGCGACGCAATGCATCCGCCAATTCACGGTTCATCACCAGTAACTCAAATACGCCGATACGGCCTGAATACCCCGTGTAGTTACAGTTCTGACAGCCTTCACCGCGCCAGAACTGCTGGTTCGGTGTGATATGCTTATGCTGTAACCAACTGATTTCAGAGGAATCCGGTGTGTAAGTTTTTTTACAATGAGAACATAAACGCCGCACCAGCCGCTGCGCCAGAATAGCCCGCAGTGCGCTGGCTACTAAATATTCAGCAGCCCCCATATCGATTAAACGTAAGGTACTGCTGATGGCATCGTTGGTGTGTAACGTGGATAACACTAAGTGTCCTGTTAAGGCACCTCGTAAGCCAATTTCTGCCGTTTCCTGATCACGCATCTCACCGACCATAATGATATCGGGATCCTGACGTAAGCTGGTTCTTAATACATTGCTAAAGGTCAGGCCAATTTTGTGATTAACCTGGACCTGATTAATACGGGGCAGACGGTACTCCACCGGGTCTTCCACCGTAATAATTTTATTACCTTCTTTATTCAGCTCGCTGAGCATGCCGTACAAACTGGTGGTTTTACCTGAACCCGTTGGGCCCGTGACTAAAATCATACCGTGAGGTGTTTTTAAGATACGGCGCAAACGTTTGAGCAGCGCATCCGGCATGCCGGTTTGCTCCATGGTCAGTAACCCTGCGGATTGGTCCAGCAAACGCATCACCACCGACTCGCCATATTGCACAGGCATAGTCGACATCCGCACATCTATAGTGCGGCCTTTAATCTTGATTTGAAAACGGCCATCCTGCGGCAAGCGTTTCTCAGAAATATCCAGCTGCGCCATCAGCTTTAAACGCAAGACCAAAGCCGGCACTATGCTGACTTCTTTTAAGACGTTTTCCTGCAACACACCGTCTACCCGCTGGCGAATGCGCAGCAGCTTTTCATCCGGTTCGATATGAATATCCGATGCCCTTACCTGGACTGCATCTTCGAAAATAGATTGCAGCAGTTTAACAATAGTGTTGTCGTTGTCTGTTGGATCGCTTGAGGCACCAAAATCCAGAATATCGGTTTCGGCATATTCCTCTTTGAGCTGAGTGGCAAAACTTTCAATTTGTTTGGTACGGCGGTACAAACGATCAAAAGCACTGATCAGCTGACTTTCCCGCACTATGGCGATAGAAATGTCTTTTGGCGCCAGCATAGGCGCAATCTGATCAAGTACAGACAAGTCGGCCGGATCGCTCATACCCAACAACACAGAACTGCCCCGGTCTTCCAACACTAAAGCGCGGAAACGACGGGCATGCACCTCGGGCAGCAAAGCCACAGCTTTGGGGTCAATTTGCTGCTGGTTAATATCCAACAAGTCCACTTTGAGTTGCTGGGATAAAAACTGCAGCAACTGATCTTCAGTTAAAAACTGCATATCAATCAGGCTGCTACCCAGCTTACGGCCTGTTTTTTGCTGCTGCGCTAAAGCTTGCTGTAATTGCTGTTCGGTGATGATATGTTCATGCACCAACAAATCGCCAAGCCGCATTTTCAGTCTGGGTTTTAACATAAAATCACTCTAACGCCGCGATGCGTTTTTTAACATAGTCCAGGCTCTGGGCCGATAAACCGACACCATTTACAGCCACCTGACGGTACGCATGCAATGCCTGTTCAGAGTGTGACATCGCATCGTAACTTAGTGCCATTCCCAACCACCAACGTGCCTGTTCAGGTTGCTGACGAGCCAATTGCTGAAACACCTGCACAGCCTGAGGATGTTGACTGTTTTTTTGCAAGGCAGCGGCTTTTAATGCATAAAAGTCAGTGTAATTAAAAATATCAGGTTCATATTGCAAATAACTTAAAGCTTTGGCCCAGTCCTGTTGCTTTAGCGCTAACGCCGCCAACGCCATAGAGAGTTTTGGATCCTGTATGCCAGAAGCCAGAGCCTGCTCCAGAACCTGCACAGCGGCAACATCATTGCGCTGAACTTGCGCCAGACGGGATAACTCGAAATAAGCTTCGCTGCGGGAAGGTTCAAGCTGGCGTATCTGCTGCCACAACTCCGTTGCCTGAGTGAGCTTGCCAATAGCTTCAGCTTTTTGCGCTTTGTTTTTCAGTAAGTCTTTTTGCTGTTCTGGGCTTAATTGTACTTTTTCAATCGCCAGAGAGCGGGGTTTATCTGAAGCTTGTGGCATATCGTTCCAGTCAGGTTCGATAGCAGTTTCAGACTCTGCGCTAAAGTCTCCGCTTTGGTCGAATTCGTTGACCTGCACTTCGTCTGTTGCCTCTGTATAGGCCAACGAAGTTTCATTGCTGGCAGCAGGAACAGGTTCAGCCAAAACCACTTCTACGACTCGTTCTTCAGCGACAGGCTGATTCACAAAAGGCTGTAACTCAGGTTCAGCAACTTTAACAGCTTCTGTAGTTGGCTTGTTAGCCAGCTGAGCTGCGGCCTCTGGTGATATGCGGGTAGCCACCACATCCTGCAGGCTGACAGGTTCTGCTGGAACAGTAGTGACTGCCGCCAGGCTTTGCGCCTGTGGTACCAGCTCTGCGACATCAGCAAGCGGATGAACCTGACCTTTTTGCAGATCAGAAGCTGTAGGAGCTAATTCAGTATGAACGGAGAAACGTTCCATATACCAGGCCTGACCACACCAGCCTGCCAATAAAGCCAAAGGAACCGCAACCCATACAAGCCACTGAGATTTTCGTTGAGCTTTAACCCGGCTAAAACCGTTGTGCTGTTGTTGCTGCTGTTGTTTATCCAAATCACGCAGCATCTTATTGATCACGCTCATATCCACAACTCCCTGAAATACCAGGCAGCAGCGGCAGCGCCCACTAACACTGAGACTAAAAGTCCACGCAGTACATCACTTAAAACGTAGCTGTGCTGTTGCACATCTTCCGTATCTTTTGCGGCATAACGTAAGTGTTTGGTATCGACCTGCAGCTTATTTTCGCCAAAGGCCAACATCAGGCCTTTATGACTTAATACATTCACTAAACGTGGGATACCTCTGCTGTATTTCCAGATAGCTTTTAATGCTCCGGTTGAAAACAGCGGCTGGCGGACACCCGCTATCTCACTACGAGTGTTGACATAAGCCTGCACCTCGTCATAGGTCATGCCTCGCAGTAAATAGGAAAAGCTGACGCGCTGGCGTAATTGACGAAATTTATAACTGGCTAAGCGTTTGTCCAGCTCTGGCTGGCCAAACAATACGACCTGCAGTAATTTACGCTGCTCAGTTTCCAAATTCGTCAACAAACGCAGGGCTTCCAGTGTATCGTCAGGTAAAGCTTGCGCTTCATCAATAATAAGTACCACTCTTTTGCCTTCAGCAGCCAGCGCTACTAAACGATGCTGTAGCAATTGAACTAACTGCTGATTATCTATCATATCAGCCTGCTTTAATCCAAGCTCTGCGGCAAAAGCCCAGCGTAACTCCAGTGGAGACAAATAAGGGTCGGGAATGTAAGCAATCACCCAATCGTCTGCTGCTTCATTCATCAGCTTGCGGCAGAGCATAGTTTTGCCCGTGCCAACCTCACCCGTCACTTTGATAAAGCCTTCCCCTACATCCAAGGCTGTAGTCAGTACCTCTAACGCTTCATGATGCTGAGGCAAATCGACATAAAACGCCGTGTTAGGCGTCAAGCTGAATGGGGTCTGCTGTAAACCAAAGTGGCGTAAATACAACATAATCAGTTCTTCGGATACCATTGATCAATCAAATCGGCAGATTGTTTCAGCTGTTGCTGCATAGCGCTGCCGGACGATACTGTAGGTTTGATCAGAATAATCAGCTCTTTTTTCCGTTCTACTTTACTGATACTGGTAAATAATTTGCCCAGCAATGGCACAGAGCCCAGCACTGGCACCTTAGATTCACTGTCACTGATAGTGGATTGCATTAAACCGCCTATCACCACAATTTCACCATTACGGGCTTTAATAATAGTGTCGGATTCACGGATATTGGTTTGAGCCGAAGGCAGAGTATAAGCGCTGGTACCGCCTAAGTTGATCGACTTGCTCAGCTCTGTGGTCTCGGACACTGATGGGTGCACATGTAAAATGACATCACCATCGACGTTAATCTGAGGCGTTACATCCAAAGCAATACCTGAGAAAAAAGGTTCCAGCTCCGGAATAGGGACGTCTCTGGTAATGCCTGTGCCAGTTCCTGTGGTATCAGCCAGATTCGAGCTGCTGCTGACCCCAGTGACATAATATTCATCAGAGCCTACTTTAATTACCGCTTTTTGGTTGTTAATGGCGGTAACACGCGGACTGGACAGCACCTGAGCATTACCTTGAGTTTCCAGCAGGTTAATCACACCACTAAAATCATCGCCTTCAAAACCTATGCTGCCTAAGCCGCCGATCTGAGCGGTGATATTATTTCCCAGCGTAAAGCTGTTATTACTGAAGTTGATATCTGTAGAGCCAATGCTTCCGGCGATCTGGCTCCAATTAATGCCTTGCTGATAATCGTCATTTAAGGTCACTTCAATAATTTTTACTTCCAGTATCACCTGACGCTGCAAACTGGCTTCGGTTTGACCTAAATAAGCCCGTACAGCTTCAATTTCAGCCGGCAAACCACGCACAGTTACTAAACCAGCCTGCGGACTAACCACCACGGCTCTGTCCGGCCCTGATCCCATCACCCCTGTAATAGCCTCTTTTAAGTCTTTCCAGAAATCGGTTTCGCTGGAACTTTGCACTGAGCTGCCATTGCCTTGCCCATTCTGGCCGTTTTGCCCATTCTGGTTATTACCGTTTTGATTGTTGCCGCTCTGGTTGTTGTTACTCTGGTAAGAGTTTTGGTTATTATTGGAATTGCCGTTGCTGTTGCCATTCTGAGACGAAGAAATACCACCGGCAGTGACAGAAATAGATGAACTGCCTGAACGTTGCATCAATAAATAATTCACCGGGATAGTTTCAGTGCGCAGTCCACCAGGCATCACCTTGTAAATCGAGCCCACTTGCTGAATATGGTAACCATAGAGTTGCTCAATCACGGCAAAAGCTTCGTTTAAAGTCACTTGTTTTAAATCCAGCGTGATCTGGCCCGAAACAGCCGGATGGATAGCTACGCTGTAGTCTGTATCTGCGACTAAAGAAGTAAAAAAGTCTGCAACTTCCACATTGGCGGCAGCTACATTAAAACGAGGTTGAATGGCCTGACCTTGCTGCATAGGGGTAGCTAAGGCTAACAAATCCTGAGTCACACTGTCTGGCACCACAGGAGCCGCGGCTTTGGGTTGTTTTTGCGCTTCAGTTAACGCCGCTTGTGCCTGTTGTGGCACCTTCGTTTCCTGTAACCCCTGACACGCAGCCAGACTTAAGCTGATGAAAGCTAATGTGAAATAGTTTTTCTTAAAATAATTCATTGAGTTTTCATCGCTTTAAACAAACTTAAGGTTAAACGCTCATTCGCTTGCTGTAACACCACCTGTTTCTGGTTAATGCTCAGCACCCTGTAACCATCAATTTCATCACCCTGCTTCACTGACTGGCCATTAATCAATGCCATCTGTTGTCCCTGCACGTTTTTAATCAGACCTAATTTAAATTTAACGCTCTGATCTGACTGAACAGGATCCGCGGCCACAGGCACAGCCATGGCAACATCAGGTTTTGTTGGATCTGAAGCAGCCTGCACCGCCACACTCAGAAGCAGCAACAGGCTACAACTTAATATAACTTTCATTATCGCTCACCGTCAGTAAATGCAAAGTCAGCTCTGCATCAGGATATTCAGTGACTTTATAGTCAATACTTTGCCAACCTAAAGACCAGGGCAACGCATCAAGACGCTCCAGCACCGCTGTTAATGCAAAATAGCTGCCCGTCAGAACCACAACTGTCGAATGTTGATAAATAACTGCTTTATTATCAGTGCCCTGCTCTGCGAAGGTTAAAGGCACAGGAGGGTTGGCAATCACTGATTTCATCTTGACATTCTTGCTACTTTTTAACACATCCTGCAGTACAGAGGCCATGCGCTCAGAACCTATAAAGTAGCTGGTCAGTTTGGAAATCTGTTGTTGCAGCTCTTGCTCCTGAAGCTCTAACGCCTCTAACTCCTTTTTGTAATTAGCATCCAGATCTACTCCGGCCTGCTGCTCTAATGCAGTTAAGGTATTGCTGTGCTGCTGTGTAGCCAGAGTGGCGCTGGTGATTTGCTGCTCCACTTTCCTTAGTTCTTCAAAAGCAGGTACTAAAAGTTGCAGCATAAAGAGCCATAAAGACAACAGCAAAGCCCCAATCAAAGCTGTGTACTTTTCCCGCTCTTTTAACGCGCTGAAACGCTCTGACATTTGTTGCCATGCACTCATGGTTTAGCCTCCGCAGTAGTCAGAACCACCGCAGAAGATGTGACTTTAAAAGCTAAAGCCTCTGTATTTTCCTGCTGTTTAATCTCAAATTGAGAAAAGGTATGGCCTTTAAAAAACGCTGTGCCGCCTAATTTGTTCAGCCATTGCGGCAATAATTCAGGCTCTGTGACATAACCACTAAACTGGCTGCTGCGGGCACTTAAACTGAAGCTATCTAACCAAAAGCCTTGCAGGTCGATACCGGCCAGATACTGCAATACAGGGGAATATTGCACTGAAGTTTTTAATTGCTCACCTTGCACAAATTGCAACAGCTTTTGTTTTTGCGCTATGGTCTGGTTCAACTCAGTACGCCGTTTCACCAAAACCGGAGCTGGCTGGCGACTCCCAAGTGAGTCCTGAAGTTGTTTTATTTGCTGTTCCTGACGTTTCACTTGCTCTTGTAATACTAAAAGCTCAGATTGCTTCGAGGCAGCCTGCGCATTCATCAAAAGACCAATAGCCAGCAATGCAGCACACAAGCCTGACGTACTGCCAATCAGCAGCTTTAAACTAATCTTCTCTTTGACAGGCTGTAAAGCCTGCACATAAAGGTTAACCCGCAGCTTCAAGGTTCACCTCCAGTTGTGCGCACAGTGGTTCGATAGCTCCGGCCAAAGCCAGCCAATACAGGTTAAACTGCTCTGCTGACATCTGTACACCCGCATCTTTGGCAGAAAGGGCGAAGACCTGGGAAAATCCATTTTGCACAAACAACTGCACTACACCGCTCTGGTTACTATTGACCAACAACAACGCAATTTCTTTCACCGGAGCCTGCTTTAACTGCCCCTCGAAATAATCGATAGAGCGCTGTAACTCCAACAACAAATTATCAAACACGCCTTGTTGTAATTCGTCCAGACTGTATTGGTCCAAACGATTAAAACCGCGTAAACGCCGGGAAAAACAAAGATGCCCCTGCTGTAAAATTTGTACAGCCAGGTCCTGGCCACTTTGATGCGAGACCAGCATCAGTGCCTGATTCTTAGCAGGTAATAAGTTTCTTGCTAACCATTCTTCGGGTTGGATCCCAACTAAGTGCAGCTTATTTTGCGTAAACAGAGCCACTATGTCAGCCAGCCAGCTTTTAGAACTGACCACTACATTGACTTTGACGCCCAGCAGTTGGTTTTGTAGAGGCAAATCCAGATAATCCAGCACCATATCATCGTCAGGCAAAGTCACTAAGTCTTTAATAGTCCAGGGCAAGGCTAATGAGATCTCTTCATCAGGCACAGCTGGTTTATCAATCTGCAACACCATATAACGCTCAGGCGGGATTACTAGAGTACAGTGGCAATCCGAAGGTAATTTTGCCGCCACTGCTTTAAAAGCAGCTGATAATTGTGCAGAGGAACTAAATTGCTCCTGAAACATTTGTTCAACCCGGATTTCAGTTGCAGGTTGCCGGCTGACAACAACAACCTTTAAACTATTGGCAGATAAATGAACGCCAGCAAATACATCGCTTGATTTTTTGGTGATTTTTAACTGCGCCAATAGCTTTGTTAACATAACGGCAAATACTACCTACTGTGCTTTTTAAATTATTGTAACTCTAAATCATCGCAGAAACGATAAAAATGATAGAAATTTTGCACCAGATTGACCACTACTGATGAAACTAAGCTCTTATTTACAGTGGAAAAACCTTCAACATCCTGTTTTAACTGAGTATCAGACGGAACTTTGGCTGCGTTATACCTCATGTAACAATCCAGACATATCCGGTAATAAGTTGTTGAAGCTAAAATACCAGCTCAAGCAAGCACTGCAACAAAAATATCCAGGGCTACTGACCTTTGGCGGAGCTTTTTCTAATCATTTAGTTGCAACCGCAGCGGCAGCGGCGGAGCATAATCTTAAAAGTATTGGCATAGTCCGGGGCGAAGAGGTTGATATCAATAACCCGACGCTGACGTTGTGCCGTTCTTATGGCATGCAGCTGATCCCTGTCAGCAGAGAGCTTTATCGCTCTCGTCACGATCAGCCCTGGTTAGAGCAATTGGCCAGACAATTTCCAGATTATTTCCAGATCCCGGAAGGCGGCACCTGCAAAGCCGCGGTGCAAGGAGTCAGTGAACTGGATATGTGCAATACCCCTGCTGGACCCGCTTCTTTGCTGATCTGCGCTGTAGGTAGTGGAGGCACCATAGCAGGCCTGATTCATGGCGCCCAAAATACGCCCGTATTGGGTATCGCTGTGGTCAAGGATCCAGGCTTACCGGACAAAATTAAGCAATTTCTACCTGCCGACCACTCCTGGCCGGAATGGCAGTTAGTCCAGGCTTTGCATCAGCCACGCTATGGCCACTTTGATCACCAGTTATGGCAGTTTTGTTTGGCGTTTACAGATCAGGCTGTTCAGTTAGAACCTATCTATACCGGCAAGGCCCTATATACAGTATTTGAACTTATTAAAAGCGGCGTAATTCCAGCCGGCAGCCGCTTGAGTTTTTTCCATACAGGCGGTTTGCAGGCTATCAAAGGCTTGGCATACCGTGGTCTGCTGCCTGGCTCTGAGCCGGCCTGATAACAGGCCTTATCGGAGCCTTAATCTGACAACTGGTTCTGTGCAATAAGACGAGCCAGTGGCTGACTAAAATAATACCCCTGAGCTCCCGTTACCCCTAATTTTTTCAGACATTGCCATTCCAGATCCTGCTCCACTCCTGTCGCTATCACTTTAATATCCTTGCCAACACAAGACGCCAATAAACCCCGGATAAATAACTGTTGCTCCAGCTGATGATCAACTCCGCGCACTATCGCAGGGTGGATTTTTAACATTCTGATAGGTAACTCATCGGTATAAGGGGTGGTATCCAGACTCAATCCCACGTGATCAACAATTAATTCAAAGCCCCATTGCTGTAATTGTAATAACTTGGGTTTCAGGTTTTTATAATGTTTGATTAAGTGATGTTCGTGAAACTCCAATGCCAGATCCGCTGTCTCCAGGCTGCCTTGATTTACCTGTGCGGTCAGCCAATGCCACCAGCCCTCATCCAGCAAAGACTGCACATTTAAGTTCACACTGCAACGGCAGTGCTCAAGCACAGCGGTCTCAGTCAATTTAGCAACCTTGAGTAATACATACTGGTCGATAGCCCCAGCTAAACCACAGTTGGCAGCCATAGGTAAAAATACAGCAGCAGCTAATTTTTCTCCATCACTACCGGCCAGCCGAACTAGCACTTCGTGTTGCAACACATCATTATCCTGCCAACAGAATACAGGCTGAAAGCTCAGCAAAAACCTATGTTCTTTCAACGCATTATGTAATTCAGTCCGCCACCAGACAGAACCTTTGATTTTTGGTTTTTGTGGATCGTTAAAACCATAAGCAGCGTTAGGTCCCTGTAACTGAGCAGTCTTTAAAGCCATATCTGCTTCCGCCATCAATTGATAAGAACTCTGTCCTTGCTGGTACAACACAAAACCAATATGGACTAAATCAAAATCCTGACATTCAGCAAAAAAGTTAGCCTGACTCAGTACCTGAGCCAGACGATCACCCAGTTGTTCGGCCTCTTTCCCGTTCAATCCTGGGATCAGCAAAGCGATATCATTTTCGGCCAGCCGGGCCATCACAGCTTCAGGCCAACCAGAGACCAGTTCAGCGATTAATTCCACACAACCTCTTAAACGTTGCAGCTTGATCAGATTGGATAAATGAACTTCAGGGTGAGACAACTGCACTATAAACACAGCGCCGCTGTTTACTTCCCCACTCTCAGTTAAATAGTGATTGAGACGACTTTCAAAAAACACTCTGTTGCCTATTGCCAGCTCGTGATCAACCAGGCCTTGTACCCGCACCAACTGGCGAATTTCACTGTCACGTTTTTGCCAGTTTTGTAGCTTCAGTAATACTCGCTGTAACTGAGTAACAGGATTCGTTTCCTGATGAAAAGGTAAATCCAGATGAGTCAGCAATAACTGAGTTTGTTGCTCAAGCTGCTGTAGTTCTTGCCGGAATTGTTGCTGATAAGGCCGGATCCACACTAGCCAGGCCAACCAGATCACAAAAGGCAGATTCAGTAACAGATAATCCAGAGCTGTCCAACTCTGCACCAGTTGTGGTGCCAGATGTAATACCGGATTTGTGCCATCCAGAGCAACAAAATCAGCTGCAGCTTTGGGTGGGCTGGATAAAAGTTTTAACTGGCCTTGTTCACTGACTAGCCAGGCTTGATGCGTGAGCGGTTGTAATTCCAGCCATTGTTGCCATTGCTGTTGACGTTGTTGCAGTTGTAACTGACCTATTGCATAAAAGCTGCAGTTGATCAGCAGTACAACCAACAGACTAAGCAGCTGCTGCCAGTAGCGCTTCTTTTGAACTATCTGACTTAACCACATCCCAACTCCTTTTGCCGCTGCCTATCCAACGCCTTGAGTAAGTGTGGTGCAAGTTTGCTCTTTATGCCGATTTTTTTACTGTGCTTCCGTATCCTTTTCACAACCAGACAAAAGCAAGGGGACTTTGATATAGTAAAAACCAGAACCATAAAAAAATAACGGGACAGACAAATGGAATGGCAGGTTGCAGGCTTTAATCAACTGGATTCGTATACGGTGTATGCCATGCTGCAATTAAGAGTGGATGTATTTGTGGTGGAACAAAATTGTCCTTACCCAGAGCTGGATAACAAAGACCTCCATCCGCAAACCCGGCATATACTGCTGAAAAAAGGCGACAAAATTTTAGCTTACGCCCGGGTATTGGCCCCTGGGGTCAGTTATGAAAACAGCCCTGCCTTAGGCCGTATCTGTGTGTCACAAACAGCGCGCCGTCTGGCGTTGGGCCGCGGTTTAATGGATAAAGCTTTGGATGTAGCCAGCAGTTGCTGGCCTGATCAGGAGATCCGTATTTCTGCTCAGTGTTACCTGCAACGATTTTACGAGTCCTTTGGTTTTATCGCCTGCAGTGAACCTTATCTGGAAGATGATATTCCACATTTAGAGATGGTTCGTCCGATAGCTGAATCTGGTCACTAGGCGTTTGTACCGTATAACTGTTCGGCACGGTTAAACAGTACCCAACTGGTTAATATGTACTTATCATCCGACACCGGAACACAGCCCCTGTGCGTGTGAGTAAAGTAAGCCGGCGCTATCACCATACGTCCGGCTTTAGGTTGAATAGCTTTATTCTGATAATAAAACTCGGTCTGGCCACCTTCTGCTACATCATTTAAATAAAACATAAACAACAAAGTACGATGCAAGGGCTCATTATTCGGGAGCTGCGGATAGACCTCTGAGTGCCAGTAACCATAATTGCCTTTACCTTGCTGATATTTTTGCATTTGTATTGGGCCAAGCCGATACAAACTGCGCATAAAGTTTTCGGCCTGAGGAGCACCAAGTTGTGGATAATTTTCGGCCGTCACAGTGACCATCCGCTGTTCAGTCGGATGAGCAACTGTCATGCTGACGGGGCCAATTAACGCAAAATGATACTTTCTGAAATAGTCCGCAATATAAGTGGTGGTGTACTTAATAATCTCACTCAGCGCCGGGTGATACTCCTGAAACTGATTCAAGTACAAGTCGGTACTCAACTTTTTACTGGTGTCGACGCCACCACCAGTGCGCCCAGCTGTTGTGTGAGGGCTTTGCTCAAATAGAGTGATCAGTTGCTGACAAAAATCACGGGGTAATACATCATCGAACACTTCAATAAAATCATTCATAGTTTTTAGGTTATTGTTATGTTTAAAGAAATTATTCAGCCACGATTTAACGAGACAGACGCCTTAGGTCACATCAACAATACAGTGCTGACGCAGTGGTTTGAAGGGGCCAGAGACCCTATTTTCAAATTATTTACACCTGATCTCAATACCAAACAATGGCGGTTAATACTCGCCAGCATCAGTGTGCAGTTTAAGGCAGAGCTATTTTATGGTTTACCGGTCGAACTTCGCACTGGAGTTAGCATGGTTGGAAACAGTTCTTTTGAAATTCATCAGGAAGCCTGGCAGCAAGGTCGGTGTTGTGCTTTAGGAAAAGCCGTACTGGTGCAATACGACTTTGACGCCAAACAAAAACTCTTACTCAGCCATGAACAAAAAGTCAGCTTGAACGCACATCTTATTTCAGCCAGCTAATCAGGGTTTTGGTCGCGTGCCGCTGGTAATTTCAACAAGTCCTGATTAGTTTGAGTACTCCTGTATTTCAGAGGCACAACCAGAATGAAAAAACTCCTGCTCTGCAGTTTGATTGCATTATCCCCTCAATTAATAGCGTATGACCGAATTACCGGCGCTGATTTTGCCAGCCGCTCAGAGGTAATAGCGCCCCACGCTATGGCAGCGACCAGTCAGCCATTAGCCACTCAAATTGCTTTAGATATTATGAAACAAGGCGGCACAGCGGTAGATGCTGCCATAGCCGCCAATGCAGCATTGGGTTTAATGGAACCTACGGGCAATGGTATAGGCGGCGACTTATACGCCATTATCTGGGATGGTAAAACCAATAAAATCTACGGTTTAAATGCCTCAGGTCGTTCACCTAAAGGTTTAAGCTATAACCAGTTAGCTAAAGAACTGAAAAAGCTCGATCGAAAAGACATCCCGCCTTATGGCATGTTACCGATCAGCGTACCTGGTGCCGTTGATGGCTGGTTTGAGATGCACCAGAAGTTTGGCAAATTACCTATGACGCAAATTCTGCAACCTGCCATTACTTATGCCGAACAAGGTTTCCCGGTCAGTGAGCTGATTGCGTATTACTGGGACAGGTCTGTTCCTCGCTTAAAAGACCAGCCGGGTGATTTTGTTGGCACTTTTACCATCAATGGTAAAGCGCCAGCTAAAGGCGAGCTATTTAAAAACCCTGATTTAGCTGCCACTTATAAAGCCATAGCCACAGGCGGACGCGATGCCTTTTACAAAGGTGATATCGCTAAAAGTATCGACGGTTTTATGAAAGCCAATGGCGGTTATCTGCGGTATGAAGATTTCGCCAGCCACAAGTCAGACTGGGTGGACCCGGTATCCGTCAATTACCGTGGTTATGATGTCTGGGAATTACCGCCAAATGGCCAGGGCATAGCGGCTTTGCAAATGTTACAAATTCTGAAGAATTTCGATTTAAAAGCCATGGGCTATAACAGCGTTGAAAGTATTCATACCTTAGTAGAGGCGAAAAAGCTGGCTTTTGAAGACAGAGCCAAATATTACGCAGACTCAGATTTTAATAAGTTGCCGGTCAAAGGCCTTATTTCTGAAGCCTATGGTAAAGAACGCGCTAAGTTAATTGGTCCCAAAGCGGCGCAACGCGTCGATGCAGGTAATCCAGCCGCCTATCAGGGCGATACCATTTACCTGACTACAGCCGACAAAGACGGCACTATGGTGTCACTGATCCAAAGTAACTACCGCGGTATGGGTTCAGGTGTGGTTGCGCCTGGTACCGGCTTTGGTTTTCAGGACAGGGGCGAGATGTTCTCGATGGACCAAAAACACGTGAATGCCTATGAACCAGGCAAACGCCCTTTCCAGACTATTATTCCGGCCTTTATCAGTAAAGATGGCAAACCACTGACCAGCTTTGGGGTGATGGGCGGCGCTATGCAGCCTCAGGGCCATGTGCAGATTGTGGTGAATATGGTCGATTATGGTATGAACCTGCAGGAAGCAGGTGATGCTGCGCGCTGGCAACATCTGGGCAGCACTGAACCAACAGACGCACAGCCTCTGTATTTAACTAACGGCGGTTATGTTCAACTGGAAAAAGGGGTGCCATACGAAACGGCTCGTGAACTGATGAAAAAAGGCCATGACGTTCGTTATGGTTTAGGGGAATTTGGTGGTTATCAGGCCATTATGAAAGACCCTAAAACCGGAGTGTATTACGGCGCTTCAGAATCCCGTAAAGACGGCCAGGCTGCAGGGTATTAATAAGAAAGGGCAGAGTATACACTCTGCCCTTTTCTCTAACTCAACAACTGCTTTAGTATGTCTTCCCGCTGCTGCGGGCTTAGTTGCTGTACTTGTGTGCCATCAGCTCGTATTTGTTTGAGCTGATCGCCCAGCAGGATATCGCGGCCTTGTTCATGGTGTTTAATCACTAATAACTTCTGTACAAAAATCGTATCCGGATGAGTGGAGTTCAGGTAGTTGGCAGGCATAAAATCGACCCACTCGCTCTCATAAGGCTCAAAACCAAACTGACTTAACCACTGGCCATCCACCAAGGCCTGCACCACATAAGCACCGCTCTGCTCTGTGGTTAAACGGAACTGATCAAAGTCTTGCTGCTGGATTTGTTCTAACGACGATAGAGCTATAGGGGCACGAATGCCGTAGCTGCCAAAACCTAAATCACAGATCCACTGGTCACCCTCTGCTTCCACCAGCAACACCATATGAGTTTTAGGCCGGCGCACCGGATAAAACATCGGGCGACAGGCGATAAACTTGTAGTGAAAACCCAACGCCTGTAATGCCATCGCAAAAAGGCCATTGACCTCATAACAATAACCACCGCGGCCCTGGCCTATTATTTTGTCGACTATCTGTTCAGGCACCAGAGAGACAATTTTACCGGCTTGCACATCGAGGTTTTCAAAGGCAACACTAAAGAGCTGAGCACGCATCAACTTTGTTAAAGTGTCAGCACTGAGCTCTAAAGGTCCAGTATAACCAATACGCTTGAGGTAGGACTCTAACTGGAAATTTTCTGCATACATAAGGGATTGACCTGCGTAGTTAATGAGTAGCTTGAGCTGCTTTGTCCTGTACCAGAATCCAGGGAGAAATCACCACGGCCCACAGTTCGGCTTTTTGTTCCACCCAAAGCTGGGCTTGTGTATCAGCTACTCTGTCGACTAAACCAGCTTGCAGCCAGTTCTCTACTGCTGCTTTATCATCCTGACTAAAGGCAAAAGCCACATCCACTAAATCCAGTTCGGCAGAAACCTGCACCACAGAACCGGCCGCATAAAACTTTTGCAGCTCCAACCAGTTGATGCGGGCTGTTTCGCTGATGATTTTCGCTTTCAGTACGTCAGGTTCTACATCAAAATTTTCGTGCATAAATCAATCTCTCGGGGTCAGATCACATTGTGCGCTTTAAACAATGTGATCCGACCCCATTTTCGGTTATTCCAATTCATCGCTTTGCTCGGACACCTGAGCTGCGCTGAGTTCGTGCTTTTTCAGCAGTTTGTGAAAGTCTGTTCTGTTGCGCCCGGCCAGCTCCGCAGCCCGGGTCACATTGCCTTCAGCCATTTTTAACACCCGGATCAAATACTGGCGTTCAAACTGATCACGGGCTTCGCTTAAGGTCGGCCAGAAACTGCGGTTTTGTGACAGCGCCTGCTCAACTAAAGCGACACTCAACACCGGGCTTTGGGTTAACGCCACACATTGCTCGACCACGTTCACCAATTGGCGCACATTACCAGGCCACTGAGCTGTCACCAGCGCCTGCATTGCATCTTCGGAAAAGCGGTTCACCTGCACGCCATGACGCTCTGCATTTTGTTGCAGCACATGGCGAGCTAACAATGGAATGTCTTCAGCCCGCTCTCTTAAGGTTGGCAGCTGCAAATTCACCACGTTTAAGCGGTAATACAAGTCTTCACGAAAGCTTTGTTCCTGCATCGCCTGTTTTAAATCACGGTGAGTCGCCGACAATACCCGCACATCAATAGGGATAGTCTTGGTACTGCCGACAGGACGTATTTGCCGCTCCTGCAAAGCCCGCAATAACTTCACCTGCAATGGCATTGGCATATCACCAATTTCATCAAGGAACAAAGTACCGCCGTCTGCTTCGCGGAATAAACCTAAATGCTCGTTCACTGCACCAGTAAAAGCCCCTTTGGTGTGACCAAACAGCTCGGACTCCAGCAAATGCTCAGGCAAAGCACCACAGTTAATAGCAACAAAATGGCCTTTCGCTCTTGGACTGGCTTTATGAATAGCCTTAGCCAGCATTTCTTTACCTGTACCACTGGCGCCTGTGATCAACACACTGACATCGCGTTGCGCCACCCGATAAGCCTGATCCAGCACCTGCTCCATTACTTTACTGCGGGTGATAATATCTGCACGCCACTCATCTTTACTCGGCACATGGGACTGATGCACCGCCTGCGCCAAAATATCACGTAAATCGTTGTTATTCAGTGGCTTAGTTAAAAAGCCAAACACACCACGCTGCGTTGCAGCTACGGCCTCTGGAATAGAGCCGTGTGCTGTCATCAACACCACAGGTAAACCGGCGTGACGTTTAGCGATTTCATCAAACAAAGCCATACCGTCTAAACCCGGCATCCGCAAATCACTCAGCACTACATCGACTTTGTTTTTACCCAGCAATACCAAAGCAGTTTCAGCGCAATCGGCACTGATCACCTGATAGCCTTCACCTTCCAGACGCAGCGTCAGTAAACGCAATAAGCTGGGATCATCATCCACCAGCAATAACCGGGCGCCATTGCTCATGCTTAATTTCCTGTTTGATTTAATTTGGCTTCGATCTGCGTCAGCGCATCAATTTTCTTTTGTAAGTCTTTGCTTTGCCGACGCAATCTGTCCAGTTGTTCTTGTTGCTGTGCATTTAAACGCGATAACGCAGTCACTGCAGATTCGCTTTCCAGCAACTTCTGGTTATAGGCTAAATCCCAACGCAATAAATCGGCTAAACCTTTAGGTAAAGTGGTCAGTTTGTCATTTAACTGAGTCTGAGCGGCAAAACGAACCGTATAAGGACTGTCAGGATGCAGCTTAATCAATAAGGTTTGTAAGGTCGTTACAGGACTGGTTTTGAAACTACGTAATAACAGATCGCGCTCTGCCACCGGCATCAATAACAACTGGGCACGAAAATCACGCCAGGCTTGCAAAGTTAATACATCGTCAGCAATAGCCAGTTCAGCCTTTATCGGTTTAGGTGGTTCCACTTGCTGGGTTTGGGCGGGTTCAACTTTGGGTATAGTTTTATTCACCACTGGTGCCACAGGCTTCACGCCCTGACAGGCTGTTAACACCAGACAAAGGCCAAGACTTAACCAAACTTTCATACCGCATCCTCAACTAAAGGCAAACGCACCTGAATACACACATCGGCGTAATTCACATCGATAATTTCTGCCAGACCACCTAATAAACGGGCGCAGTCGGCGACAATAGATAAACCTAAACCTGAACCTTGTACCGCATCAAAACGTGGGGCTTTGCCGCGTTGGAAAGGTTCAAACAACTTAGCCCGCAATTCAGCAGGGATAGGAGTGCCGTTATTCGCCACATCTAACAACATAAACTTATCATGTTGACGCAAATTGACCCAGACATTACTGCCTTCGGCACCATAAGCCTGTGCATTGTTAATCAGGTTATCCAGAATACGCCGGAATAACATCGAATCGGTGTAAATACGAGGTAACTGACAGTCCAGCACAATTTTTTGCTCGCGTTGCTGCAAAGATAACGCATGATCGTTAAAGCAATTTTGCAGCAAGGTTTCGCTGTCATGCCAGTCAAACTCAGGTTTTGCTTGCTGCAGTAACTTGTTGTAATCCAGCAGCTGTTCCGTCAGCACACTCAAACGGTCCGCACTGCCATTGAGCAAACTAACCACTTCCATTTGCTGCGCGTTCAGCGGTCCAACCAACTGTTCGCTCAGTAAAGCACAACCTTCGCGGATACTGGACAAAGGTGTTTTAAGTTCATGAGATGCATGACGCAATAAAATAAGCCGCAAAGCTTCCAGTTGTTGTAAACGTGATGCCAGCCAGCGTAACTGCTCACCCAGTTCGGTCAGTTCACGTGGGCCATCCACTTTGTCATGCGGGAAATGATGGCTGGCCTGCCCTATAGAACGGATCATAGTGTCGAGCATTTTTACCGGTGCTGTAATTCGGGCAGAGGCCCACAGCACCATCAATAAAGTCAGTACCACTAAAGCTACTGTTTGCCAGGCCAGATGACTTTGCGCCTCTTCGGCATACACCTGTTGCTGCTGTAATCGTTGTTCCAGCAAGGCCCAAATCACTTGCGTCAGTTGCACCTGCTGCTGGCGGATTTTTTGCAGAATAGGGCTTAGTTCTTCATTACTCTCGTGTAAGTAGCTGTCAAACAACAACTCCAGTTGTTTTTGTTGCTGCGCGCACAGCACAGGCTGCGCCAGATTCAGACAAACGGAACCCAGATTCTGTTGATAGTTATTCAGGTGAGTGGCCGCCAATTGAGACAAGGCATCGGTTTTCAAAATGCTGAACTGCAGCACTGAACGTTCAATGTCATTGACCAGCTTTTGCATATTTTCAGCACGGCGTACATTCGCCACCGAACTCTCGGCTTCAGCTATGGCATAACGACTGACATCGGATAAAGCACTATGACTTTGCCATAACAGCACCCCAAGTGGGATTAACGCCATAAAAAAGCTGAGTAAAACAAACTGCCGCAAGGAAGCAGGCTGAACAGGCATTCGCATCAGGACAGGGTTCCACGAAAAATCAGACGCTTATCATAACGGATTTACAGAAGGAGGTTAAGCGCCATGGATGACTGCGAATAAACAACCGTCCGGAACGATTTTTAACAACGCACCGCGTTAGCCCCTTGGGGTGCTCTGCAATCCTGCAGAGCATAAAAAAAGCCAGTCAGAGACTGGCTTTCATCTATTTACAGCAACTACTTAGTTAGCAGCTTGTTCCAGCGCAACTGCAGTGCGGGCTTTGCGTACTTTAGCAGCAGTGCGGGCATAAGCATCAGCGGCCTGAACACGCTCTAACTCTAAAACTGCATTGCCGTTTAAATCAATTTTGCGCATGTAGGTTACAAATACAAAAGCGTTCACCATGAAGAATGCGATAGCTGCGATTAAAAATAAGTCCATAATTCACCCCGTCTTTACTACTGTTCATTTCAGCGTTTTGCTGAGCCTGCCGGTAAATTAGGTAAGAGTAACAACTGCGTACCTCTTACCTAATTTACCGTTACGAACTAATATATGCAGAGTCCGTGCCAAGTCTTAAAATTAATTTTTAAACGTTAAATATCAATAACTTAAATTAAGTTGAATTCATTTTAGGCTGAAACTGAACAGAAACTCCAAAAGATCTGTCGCTAATTAGCAACAGCAAAATAGAGCTTGAAATAATACTTATATATTTCAATGGCTTAGCATGTATGCTTTTTGCGACACTTTTGTCAGGATTTATTAAGAAGCGATAATTTACTTTTAATTCAACAACTTAAAATATAGAGAAATGAAGGCGTCTGAAGCTAAGGAAGGGACTGTGGGTTCGGAGCTGATTGTGAACAGCTCCGAACCCATTTTAAGCTTAATTAATAAAGCCGTATTTTTGCGCTACTTTATCGAAGTACTCTAAACATTGTTTAGCGTACTGACGCTTCTCTACATAGCTGCCCGGAAAAAAGCTTTTCTTAAAGCCGTAGGCCACCATATCTTTTAAGCGTTTGAGCGGAATATCAAAGTTATCCAAAGCCAGTTTGTATTCGCGGCTAACTGTAGTGTTAGACACCAGCCTATTGTCAGTGCAAATCACAGTGACAATACGATGGTCCAGCATATCGCCGAGTTTATGCGCTTTGATGTCGCTGATACCCGGATTGGTTTGTAGGTTGCTGGTTAAACAGACTT
Source organism: Rheinheimera tangshanensis (assembly GCF_014645135.1). GTDB lineage: Bacteria > Pseudomonadota > Gammaproteobacteria > Enterobacterales > Alteromonadaceae > Pararheinheimera > Pararheinheimera tangshanensis. Next base: position 370,850 of record NZ_BMLH01000002.1, on the reverse strand, counting down.
CAATGGCAATGCGTTTATCAGCGATGTAAGACGCCAGTTCACGAATGTACTTCTGTTTATCTTTGATAGACGGATCCTGGATCATCTCCGGCACAAACAAGGAATAACCATGACCTATGCGGTCGGCGTAACATTCGGTAATGGCCTCAAACACACTTTCAGCGCCGTAAGCTTCACCAGCATGTAAGGTTTTTAGTAAAAAGTGCTGATGCGCAAACTCATAAACTTCTTTAAATTTGCTGGCCGGATAGCCTGACTCCTGCCCAGCTAAGTCCAAAGCTACTATAGGAATACCAGCTTCGTCCCGCAGCCTGACACTGGCCCGCACTAATTCCATGGCGGCGAGTTTAATAACCTCAATAGGACTAAAATCCCGCATCAGCTGGAATAAATTGGTGTAATAAGGTGAAAAGCCTTTGTCGCCAAACATCCGCATGGCGCAGTTGATAATGCCATAGGCAAAAGGCGGCTTGTCACCATTCAGAATAGCAGCCTGGCTATTGTATTCCTGCTGCGCACGTTTCAATCCATTGTTGACCGCATGCATCACCCGGTCAAAATCTATGCCGGATGGCAAATCAATTAACAGCTGAGGAGCAAAACGCACTTCAATATAATTGACACCTTCAAGCTGGTTGTCGATGGCAAGCTCATACGCAGCGCGCTCCAGATTATCCATATCACGCAGCACCGCGCAGGTGTATTGGAAACAATGTAGGTATTCGCCAAGATTTTGGTAACTGTCTTTAAATACCAGCTGTTTTAAACCTTCCACTGTCTGGCTTGGCAGTTTCACACTGGCTTTAGCTGCCATCTCAATCAGGCTGTCTAAACGTAAGCTGCCATCTAAATGCAAATGCAGATCGGATTTTGGCATTTCTTTAATGAAATCAAGAGAGTAAAAATGCATAACGGAATAAACCTGCAAAATAAGCAAAGTGTTTTAGTTATAGCAGTTTAGTGGCAGAACAGAAATTGAAAAGGAAATGTATCAGGACTAACAGAAGAGAAATGGTGCCCGGGGCCGGACTTGAACCGGCACGCCCTTTCGAGCGAGGGATTTTAAATCCCTTGTGTCTACCGATTTCACCACCCGGGCATGAGCAGAGCTTGTTTGACAACACTGGCAGAACGGGGCGCATTTTATGCTGAATAACTGGCGTTCGTCATGTGTTTTTCATAAAAAAACTGAAAAAACGCATCAACCGCCTAATTTTTCAACAAAAACAACTCTATTTAGCTGCCTTTGCTGCAAAAAACATCAGGTGGACACGCCAATCCCTAACAGAGAAGACAGCATGCCACCAAAAATAGCGGGGCCGGAGCTAACGACTCCAGCATTTGGTGTAAACATAATAAGCAACCAGCCCAAGGCAACAGCAGACAAAATAAGCAAGAAAGTGAACAGGAATCAGGCTTATCCAGGCAATATCAGACTGCCCATCCATTTGAGAAGAGTAATTCGAGTCCCAATACAGTCTTAAATAAACTAACGCGAAACCAAAAGACACTGCGCAGCTGATGTAGTCCAAAAAGTAAGTTTGGATTACTTTTATAAATCCTTCATAACACACCAACACAGACAATAAAAACGGCACAGCCCCTAACAGGAACCAGGGAGAATGTTTTAATGTGTAGGTGATGCATATAACTAAAAAAATCATCAACGCCAGTAGTGCCACGCCAAACAGCAACTTTCTAACACTGAAGTTTTTAAGCAAAGTTACAAAACCTATAGCTGCCACTGTATTCTCCCATCTGTTTGGTTTAAATTTTCATCTCTCAGCCTGGATTTCAAGCGCTTAGGAAAATAAGGCGTTCTTAAAATAACAAACACCCTACTCCATTCATAGGTAATACTACTGCTGGCACGCAGAAATCGAGCAGGAGAGAAGCTGTTCGGTGGATGATGAGCTTAACCCAGCTAAACCTTTGGCCTCAGCGACACTATCAAACACCAGCAAAAATACTTAGATATTTAGCCGTCTATACTGTTGCAATGGTCAATTTGCCGTGATATTACTAATAACAGTTGTATAAATTAAACTCAATGAAGACTTAAACAACAATGAATTTAAACCAGCGTTTCGCTAACCTGCTCACTCTCCTCGTGCTCCTCAACAGGCCACGGGGCTTTGTGCATTGGTAAAACGACTGTACCAGTAAACCAAAAACCCCGTGCCACAGGCCGGGGTTTTTTGTTTTAACCAAGGCCACCAGAACGGGTTTTAATCAATCAATGAGGAAAATGTGATGAGTGGTCAGGACAAAGTCTGGATTTTTGACACCACCTTAAGAGACGGCGAACAGGCCTTGCGTGCCAGTTTGAGCCATAAGCAAAAAATTCAGCTGGCTCATGCTATTGCCCGCTTAAATGTCGATGTAATGGAAGTGGGTTTTCCTGTGTCATCACCTGGCGACTTTGAGTCTGTGCAAAGCATAGCTACTCAAGTCAAAGGCCCTATTATTTGTGGTTTAGCCCGGGCTGTCAGTGCGGACATTGAAGCCTGTGGTCAGGCCTTGGCCAATGCCGAACGTCGCCGTATTCATACTTTTATCGCCACCTCGCCTTTGCATTTGCAGTACAAGTTACGCCGCACTTTAGAACAAGCCACTGAACAGGCGGTTGCCGCTATTCAACTGGCGCGCCGTTACACTGACGATGTTGAGTTCTCCTGTGAAGATGCAGGCCGTACTCCTATTGATGACTTATGCCGTATTGTCGAAGCCGCTATTAAAGCTGGTGCCCGCACTATTAATATTCCGGACACTGTGGGCTACACCATTCCGAATGAATTTGCCCGCATCATTACCGACCTGCGTAATAAAGTGCCGAATATTGATCAGGCCATTTTAAGTGTGCACTGCCATAACGATTTAGGTTTGGCTGTGGCCAATAGCATCACCGCTGTTCAGGCCGGGGCCCGTCAGATTGAATGTACAGTTAACGGCATAGGTGAGCGCGCCGGTAACTGTTCATTAGAAGAAGTGGCGATGATTATTAAAACCCGCCCGGACATTCTGCCGTTTTACACTGATATTAAAAGCACTGAGATTTACCGCAGCAGCCACTTGGTCAGCCAAATTTGCCATATGCCGATTCAACCGAATAAGGCCATTGTCGGCGAAAACGCTTTTGCGCACTCCTCAGGTATTCACCAGGATGGCGTATTAAAGGCGCAAAACACTTACGAAATTATGTCGCCTGAGCAAGTCGGTATTCGTCAGAACGAATTAAACCTGACCTCCCGCTCTGGTCGCGCTGTGATCCAGCATCGCTTAAGCGAAATGGGTTACACCCAGGATGATTACAACTTAGACGAAATTTACAAAGCTTTTGTCACTTTAGCTGACCAAAAAGGCCGGGTCTTTGATTACGACTTAGAAGCGCTGGTGTTTTTTCAAAACTTACAAGACACCAACGAGCCTTACAAACTGGAGTTTTTAAGCTCGTCCACTCACACAGGACATGTCGCCAGCGCTACTGTCGGCATCAGCATTAATGGTGAAACCCACACCGAAGCAGCCACAGGCAATGGTCCGGTGGAAGCCTCATTCCAGGCTATTCAGCGGATTGTTGGCACTGACGTCAAGATGGTCGACTTTAACTTACAAGCCAAAGGCAGCGGTGAAGATGCGTTGGGCCAGGTGGATATCATTGCCGAACATCAGGGCCGCCGTTACCACGGCGCAGGCTTAGCCACGGACATAGTGCGCTCTTCAGTCTTGGCTTATGTGCACGTATTAAATTTAATTGAACGCAGCAAACAGGTCGACGCCGCCAAGCAGGCCCGCCGTTTATCTGAATCACAGACAGAGAAGTAACAATGAAAAACTATAAAATTGCCGTGTTGGCAGGAGATGGTATTGGCCCTGAAGTCATGGTTCAGGCGTTAAAAGTACTGGCTGTGGTGTCAGATCAATTTGGCTTCAGTATTCAACACACTGAAGCCTTAATTGGTGGCGCTGCTATTGATGCCACTGGCGCAGCTTTACCGGAAGCGACTTTGACTTTGTGTAAAAACAGTGATGCCATATTATTTGGCTCAGTGGGTGGCCCTAAGTGGACCAGCCTGCCACCGGCTCAGCAGCCAGAACGTGCTTCGTTATTGCCACTTCGTAAAACCTTTGATTTGTTTTGCAACTTACGACCAGGTCAGATTTACCCGGCTTTTGCCGAGTTATCGCCTTTGCACCCAAAAATCAGCAGTCAGGGCATGGATATTTTATGTGTGCGTGAACTGACAGGTGGTATTTATTTTGGTGAAAAAGGCCGCACTGAAGACGCCGCTTTTGATACGCAAAAATACAGTGTCAGCGAAATTGAGCGCATCAGCCGGGTGGCTTTTGAAGCTGCGACTAAACGCCGCAATAAAGTCACCAGCATCGACAAAGCCAATGTGTTGGCGACCAGTGTGTTATGGCGGGAAGTGGTAGAGCGTGTCGCCAAAGACTACCCACAAGTGCAGCTGGAACATATGTATATCGACAATGCCGCTATGCAGCTAATCCGGGCGCCGCAGCATTTTGATGTGTTGTTATGCGACAACCTGTTTGGCGATATTTTGTCGGATGAAATTGCCGCCATTGCCGGTTCTTTAGGTTTATTGCCTTCAGCCAGCTTAAACGGCTCTAACTTCGGTTTGTACGAACCCGCTGGTGGCACTGCGCCGGATATCGCTGGCAAAGGTATTGCCAACCCTATAGCCCAGATTTTAAGTGCAGCTTTAATGTTGCGTTACAGCTTTGGCGAAGAAGCAGCTGCCCGGGCTATTGAGCAGGCCGTAGCCAGTACTTTAGAGCAAGGCATAGTAACGCGGGATATTAATTCAGCTTCAAACTATGGTACTGCAGATGTAGGCGCTGCAGTGATTGCAGCCTTAAACGCTATTGATACAAAGAGAGCTTAATCATGGCTAAAACCTTATATCAGAAAATTTATCAAAGCCATGTAGTGGCCGCTGTGAATGGCAGCACCGACTTGTTGTTTGTCGACCGCCATTTAATCCATGAAGTCACCAGCCCTCAGGCTTTTGCCGGTTTACGTCAAGCCGGTCGTACTGTGCGCCGTCCTGATTTAACTTATGCCACTATGGATCATAACGTCTCGACTCAGCTGCGCAGCATAGACGCTGCGGGCGAAACTTCACGTAAACAGTTGGAAGCACTGGCCGCCAACTGCAAAGAATTTAATGTGCCTTTGCTGGATTTATTACACCCGGATCAGGGCATAGTGCATGTGATAGGGCCTGAACTGGGGTTAACTCAGCCGGGCATGATCATCGTCTGTGGTGATTCCCATACTTCTACTCATGGTGCTTTTGGTGCTATCGCCTTTGGTATTGGCACCTCTGAGGTTGAGCATGTGCTGGCCACTCAAACCTTGCAGCAGCAAGTGGCAAAAACCTTAAAGGTAGAAGTGACCGGCTCTTTGTCGCCTTTTGTAACGCCTAAAGATGTGATTATGGCGGTGATAGGCCAGTTAGGTACGGCCGGTGGTAATGGCTATGTGGCTGAATTCTGCGGCTCAGCTATTCGTGGCATGAGCATGGAAGGCCGCATGACGTTGTGTAATATGAGCATTGAAATGGGTGCGAAGGCCGGTTTAATAGCACCGGATGAAGTGACTTTTGCTTATCTGAAAGGCAAACCTCATGCGCCACAAGCAGAGCACTGGGATGCAGCAGTACAGTACTGGCAAAGCTTGTACTCAGATGCAGATGCAGTCTTTGATAAAACAGTGACTATTGCCGCAGAAAACATCAGACCACAAGTGACCTGGGGCACCAACCCTGAGCAGGTTATAGCTGTGGATCAGCCTATTCCTGCCCCAGAGTCCTTCAGTGATTTAATTAAAGCTGACGCAGCGCGCCGTGCTTTAACTTATATGGGCATTGAAGCAGGCCAAAAGTTAACTGACCTGAAAGTCGATGTGGTCTTTATTGGCTCCTGTACCAATAGCCGGATTGAAGATTTACGTCAGGCTGCTGCTGTGGTGCAAGGCAAACAGGTGGCTTCCGGTGTGCGTGCTTTGATAGTACCAGGCTCAGGTCAGGTCAAACGTCAGGCCGAAGCTGAGGGGTTAGCCGATATTTTTAAAGCATCAGGTTTTGAATGGCGTGAACCTGGCTGCTCTATGTGTTTAGGTATGAACGACGATCGTGTTGAAGCAGGTCAGCGCTGTGCTTCCACTTCAAACCGTAACTTTGAAGGCCGCCAGGGCCGTGGCAGCCGTACGCATTTAGTCAGCCCTGCTATGGCCGCAGCCGCTGCTATTGCAGGTCGTTTTGTTGATATTTCATCTGTAGAGCGCACAGCAGGAGCGAACTAATGAGCCAGATTTTTGCACAAGGGCTGGTTTGCCCTTTAGATAAAAACAATGTCGATACCGACCAAATCATTCCAAAACAGTTTTTGACGTCAGTCAGTCGCGACGGTTTTGCAGAGGCCTTGTTTTATGACTGGCGTTATCTGGCGAATGAACAACCCAACCCGGATTTTGTATTAAACGCCCCTCACTACAAAGGTGCTTCGATTCTGTTGACCCGGGCTAACTTTGGCTGTGGTTCCAGCCGTGAACATGCGCCCTGGGCTATCCAGCAGTATGGTTTTAATGTGATCATTGCCGAAAGTTTTGCTGATATTTTCTTTAATAACAGTATTAACAACGGCATGTTATTGATTAGCCTGAGTGCATCCAATATCGAGTTTTTATTCAGTCGCTGCCAGCAAGGCACACAGGAATGGAAAATTGATTTAGCGGGCCAGCAAATTATTCTGGGCAATAACGCCGCTGTGGGCTTTCAGATAGACCCTGATATCAAGCAGCGTTTATTAAGCGGCCTGGATTTTATCGGTGCCAGCGAACAGTTCGCTCCACAAATCAGTAGTTATGAACAACAGCGAGCTTCGTTACAACCCTGGTTAGGTTAAAAGCCAGCCTCATCTGTCGGGAGAGGATACACCTCTCCCCAATAATTAGACAACAGCCCTCATCTAGCCGTCCAGCCGTAAACCCCTGATTTTATTCAATTACTTGCTTATCTAAAAATGCAGGTAATACTTGGCAAAGTAGTACCCAACAGTATATAGTTTCATTATTATCAATTTTACCAATTCACCTATAACCTCTAAGGGGTATTTTTATGAAAAAGCTCGTTACATTAGCAGTAGTAGCCAGTGCTTATTTCGCAGCAGCACCGTTAGCAATAGCACAGGATCAATGGGCCACCTCTTTGTGTGAATACACCAAAGCAGACGATAAAAACCGCGTCCGTAAAGTGTTGTCAGATAACAAAGTCAACGTTCGTAAGGTTTATGACGCAATACAATGCAATGGTGAGTCATTAATTAAATTTGCGATGCGCAGCGATGCTTATGAAACTGGCGCGTTTTTTGTAAAACAGATGCCAGCCAAAGCTTTAGTTGCAGAAGATCTGGAAGCATGGGCTGCAGCCAATGGCTTTGGCGCTTCTCCACTGATTAACGATATCAAAGCCCGTATCGGTCAGGATTAATACTTTTGCTAAAAACGGCCCGACAAGGGCCGTTTTTCTAACCAGAACTGCTTATGCCGAGTTCAGCTGATGTACCGTTATTTTAACAAGCTCCCGGAAACAGCATTGCCTTCAATAGTAATACCTGCGAACTCGATAAAATCTTCCGCAGTCTCAATTCCTGTCATAGCAGAGCCGTCCTGCATTTGAGAAAAGGTCGGAGGTTGTTGAAACTGGAAACTGAGCTTTAACCGCTCAGGCTGTTTTAAAAAATTCAGCACTGGCTCACTGATAACCGCAGGTATTTGCGGATTATGCATAATAGCTGAACTAAGTTGTTGTTGGGTGCTGGCATAATCTGTGGTGATTTGTGCTGCCGCCAGTTGATCAAACAGCTGTTGTAAAAACGCTTTGTTCTCCACAACAAAGGAACCACTTGCTACGCCTATGGCTCCTACTTTCTTCATTAAATCAGGTAGATAATTAGGTTGCTCAGACTGTCGCTGCTGCTGTTCTGGTGTCAGTCCATGTATATTTTCAGCAAACTGCCATAACTCCGTTACGCCGGTGAGTGCGAAACGATAATTCACACTAAAATGATGATCCACTCTTAATTCCTGCTGAAAAGTCAGGTCACCTGTTTTTGCTTTGTATTTGTACTGATAACTCATTTCCATCACTAAAGTGGCCAGATAGTCAGCCAGCTCTTTGGGTAAGGAAGCCAGAGCCTGAGGAGCGAGCTTTAAATCTTTTAAACGGGCGGCACCATCTACGGGTAAACCATCACGCTGTAAGCCAATCAGCTCAACCTGACCCACAGTGATAAAATCTCCCACTCCTGCAATTCCAATCGTCAAATCCTGGATCTTGTAACTTGAGGTAATGACGTTGGCAGACAACTGGCTGTAACTCATATGAATAGGTGGCATATCGCCCTGTTCAGCTAATTGCAAATACTGCTGATTACTGCGCTCGATATGGCCAGCCATTAGCTGTTCTGCATGATGATTGGCATAGAAAAAACCCGCCACAGCACTGGCTGACAACACCAACACAACTCCAAGCCACACTTTTTTAACCATATTGCCTCTTCCTTCAACCAAACTAACGGCGTCATACTAGCATGAGCAGCAAATAAAACACCTGCTTCAACCTGTGATTCAGTGTAAAAGCCTGTTAATTTAATGCCATTCATTTCAGCTTTTGGTGTGGTATGGAGCTCTATTTCCACTGGTTTGATTTATTAGGCATTGCCGTGTTTGCAATTTCCGGTACTTTGGCAGCCTGGCGCAAACAAATGGATGGTTTTGGTGTGATAGTGCTGGCGACAGTCACAGCCATTGGGGGTGGTACTTTACGTGACCTGATCCTGGACTCTCCGGTGATCTGGTTAAGCAACAACAGTTACTTCTTAGCCATATTTGTGGCTGCAGGATTGACCATTCTGGCCGTCCGTAACAGATTGCTGATCCCAAACAATACCTTACAAATTGCTGACGCTATTGGTCTGGCGTTTTTTGTCATCATGGGTACACAAAAAGCGCTGGACCACGGCACCTCGGGTTTTGTTGCCATCATGATGGGCACGATGAGCGGAGTCTGTGGAGGCATGATCCGTGATGTGTTATGCCGTGAAATTCCTATGGTGTTTCGTGGCGAACTCTACGCTATTACCTGTATTTTTGGTGGTTTGGTTTATGTGCAGTTGCTCGGCTTTGGCATAGCGCAAATGCCCGCGATGCTCATAGGGATGACAGCTTTATTAACCTTACGCTTAGCCGCCATTCGCTGGCATTTGACCATTCCTGTATTTGGTAAAAAGGCCGACGACCTGCGCTAACTTCCTGCCCAGCAGCAAGGTCACCTGTACTTTTTTATTTACACAGAAAATGAGGCTATTGCTGCTTCAGCTTGAAATTGATTAGGAAGCTAACTAAAATACCGTTAGCTTCCTAATTATTAACGAGCAAATTATGAGTTTCCAAAGTCTAGGTCTGCAAGTTCACCAGCTATCCCGCCAATGGCGCTGTTTGCTGGATAAACAATTAGCTTGTCAGGGGCTGACGCAAAGCTCTGGCATAGCACTGGTGTACATCGCTGAAAATCAGGGCTTTAGTCAAACTGAACTAGCCCGTCTATTGGCTGTAGAAACCCCTTCTTTAGTGCCGGTTCTAGACCAGCTGGAAAAACAAGGTCTGATAGAGCGTCGTCCTTCAGAGCAGGATAGACGTCAGAAGGTGTTGTATTTATTACCGGCGGCTACAGATTTAGTTGCCGCTATCAATGAACAACGCAGTGCACTGCAACAGCAATTATTGGCCAAACTGACCCCGCAACAGCAGCAGGATTTACCACTCTTACTGAGTTTGGTATTGCAACAAGCCGCAGTACTTTTGCAGGATCAAAAAGCCGGAGATTTAGCATGAGCGCCGAGCAACTGTTTAATCGCTGGATCAAATGGACCTTATTACTGTTCGGACTGGTGTTTGGTTACTACCTGGCTGCAGATTTGTACATGCCTGTCACTACAGACAGTCTGGTGCAACGTTACGTGGTACAGGTTGCGCCACAGGTGTCTGGTCGTGTGGTCTCTGTTGCAGTGCAAAATAATCAACAGGTGAAAAAAGGCGATTTATTGTTTGAACTGGATCCAACGGACTACCAACTCAAGCTGGAGCAGGCTCAGTTACAACTGGAGCAAAGTCAGCAAAACAATCGTCAGTTAAGCGCGGCTTTGCAAAGTGCAACGGCACGTGTTGATCAGGCACGTTTTGCCCTGCAAGACGTACAAAGGGAAGATCAGCGTTATCAGCAACTCTACAGTCAAAAACTAATTCCACGCCAGCAACTGGAGCAAAGTCAAACTGCGGTACTCAAAGCCAAAGCAGAGCTACAGGCCAGTACAGCAGATTTAGCGGAACGTGAAGCTGAACTTGGAATACCATCTGAGGAATTAGTACAAATTAAACAAGCCCGGAATCAGCTGGCCTTAGCACAACTGGAACTGGACAGAACAAAAGTCTATGCCGATGTCGATGGCATAGTGACAGACTTACAACTGGAGGTCGGTACTAATCTGGCGAGTCATCAGGCCACAGTCGCTTTGGTGTCCACTCAGCAAAGTTGGGTCAGCGCTTTGTTTCGGGAGAAAAGTCTGTTGCATGTGCACCGGGGCACTGAGGCACTTATCACTTTTGACGCTTTACCTGGTGAAGTATTTACAGCTTCAGTGCGCGATATTGATGCTGGTGTCGCCAATGGCCAAAGCACACCGGATGGACGCTTAGCCACAGCTGACAGCAGCAGCCGCTGGGTTCGTGATGCCCAGCGTTTAAAAGTGAATCTGGCGATGCAACAGCAAATGCCGCCAGCTTTAGTGGTAGGTTCCCGCGCCACAGTGCAACTGGTGCCGCAAGACAACAGCGTGCTGGCCGCTTTGGCGAAAAGCCAAATCCAGCTGATTAGCCTGCTGCATTATGTCTACTGAGATGGTGTTGATGACAGAGCACAGGGCCTACTATGTTTGCTTCCACTCCTTTTAATAAAGTACTGCGGCTGGCCTTTGGTGCCAGTCTGGGTTTACTGCTGGCTAAACTGACCAACTCCGATCAATGGGGCGTGTTTTTCACCATCAGTCCTGTGCTGCTGTTAGGCTTAATCCCAAGACTGACCCCTTTTGTGGTACTGCAATACCTGACGGCGAACCTGCTGGCTGGCGCTATGGTATTGCTGTACAGCTGGCTCGGCGCTTTAAGCCTGGTCATGACACTGCTGGTGTTTGTGTATTTTCTCTGGTTATTCCGCCTGATGGCCAAGGGAGCTCTTTTTGTTTTTGCCGCTATTGCCATTATTAACGGTAGTATCTTTTTGCATTTTGCCAGCTACCCCAGCATGGATCCTGGCCAAATGCTTGGCAATGCTTTATTGGCCGTATTATTGGCTTTGCTCATTGCCAGTAGCATGATTTGGTTATTTCCAGTATCAGAACAGCCAATGCAACTGCCCCCGGCGAAAACAGCTTTTGAGCAGCAGCAACAAAGTCTGGTGGCTGCATCTTTGGCCACATTATCTTTTGTGACCTTTCAACTGCTGGACTTACAGGATTCACTGTCCGCTCAGGCCAGCAGCATCCTGATCCTGCTGCCGATGAGTTTCACTGGAATAGTACAAGCGGGCATCAAAAGAGCTTCTGGAGTCTTGCTGGGATCGGCTTATGCCATAGTCGCTCAGTTGGTGTTGTACGACAACTATCAGCACTTGCCGTTAACCATGCTGGCGTTCTTTTTTGGCATGTTGATTTTTGCCAGAGCGCAGCAACTGGAAGGGCCTGGCTCGGGTGTGGCTTTTGGCGGCATGACTACTATGGCCATTATTTTTGGTCAGTATTTAAAGCCGGATCAGGATCTGATGTACAGCGCTTTGTACCGGATAAGCTCAGTTGGTGTTGCTGTAGTTTTCACTCTGCTGCTCGCTACAGTCTTGTATCTGCAGCTGGAAAGAAAAAGCCCCGTCAGTTGTTAACTCACAGGGCTTTTTTTTCACGTCAGGGGCCGAGTTTATTCAGCTTTCTCTTCTGTCATGGCTTTATGCAGTTTCACTGCATTGCGGCCTTTACGCATACGGATATTGACCATCTCCACAGCAACAGAGAACGCCATAGCAAAATAGATATAACCTTTTGGTACATGCACATCAAAACCTTCGATCATTAAAGTTACACCGACCAAAATCAGGAAAGATAACGCCAGTACTTTAATAGAAGGGTGGGCATCAACAAAATCACCAATAGACTTAGCAGCAAACATCATCACTAAAACAGCTGCGATGATAGCAATAGCCATAATTTCAATTTGATTGACCAGACCAACAGCAGTGATCACTGAATCTAAAGAGAAAACGATATCTAAGATCGCGATTTGGATCAGCACCATAAAGAGGTTATTCGCGACCACTTTAGGACCTGCGTTTTCTTCTTCATCAGGGCCTTCAAGGCTATGGTGAATTTCCTGAGTCGACTTCGCCAGCAGGAACAAACCGCCACCTATTAAGATCACATCCCGACCCGAAATGTCATTACCCAATACGGTAAACCAGGTTTCAGTTAACCCCATCACCCAGGAAATCGAGAATAACAGTGCCAGACGGGCAAACATAGCTAAGCCTAACCCCATACGACGGGCAAAAGCACGCTGGTGTTCAGGTAAACGCCCAACCAAAATAGATAAGAAGATAATGTTGTCTATGCCTAAGACAATTTCTAAAGCTGCCAGAGTACCCAACGCAATCCAGGCCTCTGGACTTGCGATCCATTCAAACATATCAAGTTCCCATGATTTTAATTAACTATGGCTAGTGTAGCGACTTTAATGGCGAATTTCAGCAGTAACCTTTTGGTCATCCGGCAATTTTGGCAATTGTCCCTTGTATTCTACTAAAGCATAACGCCGCTTTAACCGCTGGATCTGGTCCTGTTGTTCAATCAGAAACTGATTAAAACGCCGTATTTGTTCCGGATGTTTTTGGCTGGATAAATGAAATGCGAGATTGGTAAAAGGTAAATGCTCAGCCATCACCAAAGCTCCAGATAATTTCATTTGCTGAAGATGATGCAAAGCGACATTGTATTCGACGTTTGCAGCATCAACTCTGCCTCGCATCGCCATACGTAAAGCAGACTCAGCATCAGGTACATCCAGGATTTTAAACTTGTGATGTTGTTTTAACTCCATCCAAAGCGTCGGCGAGAATCCATGGATGTTCGCCAGCACTTTAAACTCATCCATCGTCATACGACGCTTTTCTGGCAAGACCATAGTAGCTCCCAGCGTATAAATCACCGGAGCGCTGTAATACTTAGTGATGTTTGAATCTATATCTAAATGAGGTTGCCATGCTCTGTTGTCCGGATAGACAAAGTCTGTCAGCTCAATTGAGTCTTTGTATAAACGTTTAACCGGCAGAGCCTTAAAGACAAACTCATCGCCGCTCCACTGGCTATAAAGCTGTATTAAATCGAAAAAATAACCTCTGGGCTGAGCCGATTTAAAATCGTAATGCGGGTAATAGTCCAGCTGCTCTATACCAATCACATAAGTTTTAGCCTGCAAGCTCCAACACAGACCACAATTGAACAGCAATATCAATACAAAGCGCATGGGACCCCAATGTGTTTACTGATACCAGATCAATACCAAGCTGTAGTTAGTTACCCTCACCTTATCAGACAAAACAGTTCAGGTTCAATTTATTGCTCTACTGTTAGAGGAATAGCAGGAAATGCGGAAAATGAAAGTACTCCGGCTGTATTTCGTTGTAGAAAAAGAAGAAAATAGTGGCAATAAACATAGACTTAACCGCAAATGGTATGAGGCTTAAAAAACACTTTTGTCAATTCGCTGTGACTACTGGCGAACTGAAGTTTAAAGGTTAAAATTAAGTAAACAAAATCATCTAAGGATAGAGCATGGCACTGGCCTTAGTTCACAGCAGAGCCCGCTGCGGTTTACAGGCACCACTGGTCACAGTGGAGGTTCATCTGAGTCGTGGTCTACCGGGATTTCAGCTGGTAGGCTTGCCAGAAACCTCAGTCAAAGAAGCCAAAGACAGAGTACGCAGCGCTTTGATTAATAGCGGTTTTGAGTTTCCGGATCATAAAATCACCGTCAACCTGGCACCTGCCGATCTTCCCAAAGAAGGCGGTCGTTTTGATTTGGCGATAGCACTGGGCATCTTGCATGCGAGCGGTCAATTGCAAGCAGATTTATCGGGTTATGAGTTTTTTGGCGAATTAGCCTTATCAGGTGAAATTCGCAGTATAGTCGGCGAAATCCCTTTGGCTTTGGCCTGCAAAATGGCCGGACATATCGCTGTATTTCCTTTACAAAATGCGGTACAAGCACAACACATTCCCGATATGCAGCTGTGCGGCGCAGAGCATTTATTACAACTCCATGCATTTTTACTGCAACATCAGGCCTTACCTGCTATACCTGCCATTACGGATATTCAGGCTGAATCCTATCCGGATCTGGCTGAAGTACGTGGTCAGGCTCAAGCGAAAAGAGCACTGGAAATAGCTGCAGCAGGTGAACATAACTTGCTGATGTTTGGCCCAGCAGGCACAGGGAAATCTATGCTGGCTCAACGTTTACCTGGTATTTTACCCGGCCTGAGTGATCAAGAGGCGCTTGAGACCGCAGCGATTTATTCAGTAGCTGCACAACCCCGGACCTTGCAACAATGGCATCAGCGGCCCTTTCGTCAGCCTCATCACACCTGCTCAGCAGTAGCTTTGGTTGGGGGTGGTTCTGTACCTCGTCCCGGAGAAATATCTTTAGCCCACAGCGGCATTCTGTTTCTAGATGAGGTACCCGAATTTCCACGTCTGGTACTCGAATCACTACGCCAACCTTTAGAAAGCGGCAAAGTATTTATCTCCAGAGCAGCGCGACAGGCTGAGTTTCCTGCCTGTTTTCAATTGGTCGTAGCGCTCAACCCAAGCCCGTCAGGGCACCACAAAGATGGCCGCTCCAGTCCAGAGCAAATCCGCCGTTATTTAAGCCGTTTATCTGGTCCTTTTCTCGACCGTATCGAACTCCAGGTCGAAGTTCCACTGTTACCTAAAGGCAGTTTAAGCCAGCATAAACAGGAAGAGTCCAGTGTTCAGGTAAAACAAAGAGTGCAGTCGGCACGAGCTATTCAGTGGCAACGGCAAGGCAAAGCCAATGCACGCTTAAACCTGACTGAACTGGCACAACACTGTTACTTAACACCAGCAGATGCCGATTTTTTTGAACATTGCCTGACCCAGCTCAAACTATCTGCCCGCAGTTATCACAAACTGCTCAAAGTAGCACGTACTCTGGCCGACTTAGCTCAGCGTCCGCAGATAGAGCGCACGGATTTACTCGAAGCCTTAAGTTATCGCGCCTTTGACCGGCTACTCAATCATCTGCAATCTTAAGATGCTTTGGCAGGCCGCGCTTGATGTGCACCTAAAAACTGACTAATAGCGATCGCCAGCACGCCAGACAACATCAATAAGGAAAAAGGCAGAGCTGTTCCGGTATAAATCAGCGCTAACAGAGGACCAGCTAATGCACCACTGCCAAATCTCAGTGTCCCAATCACCGCCGTAGCTGTGCCACTGTGCTCAGGAAAACGCATCAAAATCATCGCGTCTGCATTAGTGGCAATCAAACCCAAGCTTGCCATCAAAGGCGCAATGCTCAGCACAGTAAACACTAAACCTAGTTCAAACCAGTTGGCCAGACAAAGCACAACAGCGCTGCACAGTGCGGATACCAGTCCCATATTCAGCATACGCTGCGGACCAAAGCGGCTGACCAACCTGCTATTACAGAAATTAGCCAGCATCAGCATGCCCACATTGAGTGCAAACAACAGGCTAAAGAGTTGTTCGTTGACTCCGAAGTATTCAATATAAACAAAAGGCACCGCGGTCAGAAAGCAAAAGAAAGAAAAAGAGGCAAACATCGAGGTCGCAATTTGTGGTCGCGCCGCCAGGTGGGCAAACACAAAACGATAACCAGAGAAAAATTCCAGCTGCCGTCCTTTCACAACTGGCACAGGATCAGGTAAAAAACGCCAGGTCAGCAGCAGGATCAATGCCGAATACAAAGCCAGCACTAAAAAGATATCCTGCCAATGCCCAACCCAAAGTACAGCACTGCCGATAGCCGGAGCGATCAGAGGCGCCATCATCATAATCATCGACACATAGGACATACCTTTGGCTGTATTTTCCTGATACAAAGCACGAATAATTCCAGGAATGACTACAGTTGCCGCACTGCCGGCAAAAGCCTGTAACGCGCGTAACGCTAACAACCACTGAGCGTCTTGACAAAAAGCTAATGCAAAACTGGCCAGGCAAAAAAAACACAGCCCACCTAAAGCCAAAGGACGACGACCAATAGCATCAGCCAGCGGGCCAAACAGCAGCATCCCTAAACCGTAAGCTGCCAGATATATGCTCAACGATTGCTGAATAAGACCAATATCTGTACCTAATTCATCAGCCATCACTGGCATAGCAGGTAAATACATATCAATGGCCAGAGGGGTAATAGCGATGATACTGGCAAGCAGCACCAATAAACCCAAAGAAACAGTTTTACTCATAATAGGATCCAGACAGGAAGCAATTAAATGATACCTGATCTGAGTAAAATTTATTGGCAGCACCATCTTAAAAATTGCGACACTGGTCCCGAACTGTGTTAAAAACAGGCAAGGAGCTTATGCTTTACCGGAGCCTTTATGAGACCTTTTGTTTTATTCTTCAGTTTGGTCAGCTTATTTACCCAAGCTGCCAGCATTAAAGTGGGTTTACATGATTCCGCTCCCTGGGCATACCGGAATGCGCAAGGGGAAATGACCGGTGTGGATTATGAGATAGTAAAAGCTATTTTACAGCGTGAGGGCATTGAGGCTGAGTTTGAACTCTACAGCTACAATCGCTTACTCAAGCTATTTTCAGAACAAAAGCTGGACATAGCCAGTCCTGTTGCTGTGCCTTATCCCGGCGCATTTTACAGCCAGCCCTATTTCACTGTGTTGGATGTTGTTGCGAACAAAAGTACAACAAAACTTAACATCGATAGCATGAAAGATTTGACGGGAAAAACTATTGTTGCCTATCAACAAGCCAGTGAAGTATTAGGGCCGGATTTTTCTGCCATCATCAAAACAGCACATTACCTGGAAGAAGCTGACCGCGAGAAACAATTTGAGTTATTAATGAATGACCGGGTTCAGTTGATGGTAGGGGATCGGAAAGTACTCAGCTATTATGCCAATAAAAATTATGGTCAGGGTACTTTGCAAATACATGAGATTTTCCCCGCCGTTGAATACCCTGCGGCATTCTGGAGTCCGGAGTTGCAGGCAAGATTTAATGCTGGCCTGCTTCATCTTATAGAATCAGGAGAATTTCAAAAAATCCATGACAGGCCCAGACTTTAATCCAGATTTTTTATCACCTTAGCTGGATTACCTGCCACCACTACATACGCTGGTACATCTTTAGTCACCACAGCACCAGCAGCAACAACGGCGCCCTCACCTATGCTGACACCAGGTAAAATAATGGCTCCGCCGCCAACCCAGACCGAGTTGCCGATAGTAACGGCCAGACCTTTTTCTAATCCGGTTTTTCGCTGTGCCGCATCC
Organism: Rheinheimera tangshanensis; assembly: GCF_014645135.1. Taxonomy (GTDB): domain Bacteria; phylum Pseudomonadota; class Gammaproteobacteria; order Enterobacterales; family Alteromonadaceae; genus Pararheinheimera; species Pararheinheimera tangshanensis. The sequence continues at coordinate 353,160 of NZ_BMLH01000002.1, read as the reverse complement.
AGCGGATGGGTCACAGTGTATATCTGCACACCGGGCCCTAGTAGCACATCATCCCCAATACGCACTTTAGCAGCATCTAAAATAACGCAGTGATGATTCGCATAAAAATTCTTCCCCAGTTCAATGTTATAGCCATAATCGCAAAAGAAATTGGGCTCGATATAACAGCTGCCCAGCTTGCCAAAAAGTTGTCCGGCCTGCTGTTGATGAGCTTTAAAAGGTAAAGGCCCCTGTTGATTCATCTGCACACACAAAGCTTTGGCATACTGTCGTTGTGCAGCCAGAGCCTTATCCGCAGGATTAAACCACAAACCTGCAGCCATTTTTTCTTGCTCTGTCATTGCTCTTTGCCTCTTTAAATGAATAGAACATCTGCTGCCCTCTATAGAGGTGTTAGCATAAAGCCTTAGGCTTTTTATAGTGTTATGCGTTCGAATAGAGATATACTAAGGTTAATGTTGTTGCTTAGCCGGGTTAAGAGATGAAAAAAACAAAAGTAATTACTACCGAAGAAATACTGCTCACGCTCTGCCATTCTGTGACTCAGGTTTTGGCTGCAGCAGGTAATGATAAAGTTGCTTACTCACCTATGGTGCAAAAAATCCAGAAAACCTGTCTGCGTCCAGATTTAGGCTGCTTCGTATTATTTGATGGCGGTTTTTCTGGTTTAGTCATCATCAATTTTACCGCGCAAGCTGCAATGGAAATTTACCGTAAGTACATGATGAGCATGGGGATGCCAGAGTCTGAACTTGCCAATTTCCATACCTCAGACGAGGTAGGTAATGTGATGGGCGAGTTGATGAACCAAATAGTGGGTGACTTCACTAACAGAGTCCGGATGGAGCTGCAAACCTCTATTAATCAAAGCCAACCTAAAATGATGGCAATTAATAAACAAGTGCAAATCATGATCAATACTCAGTTGGATCAGCCTCAGGCCAGACGAGTCACGTTCAGTACCCCCAATCACGCCATTTTTTATATGGAACTGTCGATGGATAAAACTGAATTTATCCAATTGCATGATTTTATCCCCACTCAGGACGAAAATCCGGACGATATCATCGCGAATACCAATGCCACTGAAACAGAAGCTGTTGAAGTGTTAACCTCTGACGCAGACGATGATTTTCTGAAAAACCTGGGACTGTAATATTCTGTGACTGCCGTTGGCTCAGTGAACTAACGGCAGTTTTATCCTGAAACAAGCACCACCCAAACGACTGTCATCAACCTTAATACTTGCCTGATGCCATTCCATCACCCGACTGACAATAGCCAGGCCCAGACCAAAACCACCAAAACCTTTTTGCCTGCTTGGGTCCAATCGGACAAAAGGCTTCAGAATTTCTGCTCTTTGTTCCAACGCTATACCAGGCCCGTCATCTTCCACAGTGATCTCAATCGAATGCGGTTTTACTTCAAGTGTCATCAGTACCTGAGTACGAGCAAATCGTTTCGCATTCACCAGTAAATTTTGCACTGCCCTTTCCAGATAATGACCATCGCAGACATAAATGCAGCCAGCCCCCACCTGAAGCGTGACAGGAGCGCCAGGCAGAGGAGATAACTTTTCAACTAAGTTCTGCAGCAATTCAGATAAGTCGACCTGCTGCTTCTTCAACTGTGGCTGTACCGATTCGAGACGGGCATAGTCCAGCATCTCATCCACCAGATGCTCTAACTCTTTAACATCATTTAGCATCAGTTGCTTTTCGTCTGTGGGCAGAGCAGACAATTCCAATGCGAAACTCAAACGGGCTAAGGGGGTACGTAATTCGTGCGAAACTGCCTGCGTCATTTCGCGCTGCAACCCCAGTAATCGCTGAATTTGTTGTCGCATTTGTTCAAAACTAAGTGCAATAGGGGCGATAAAAGATCGCACTGGCACAGCAGCTGGCGCGTTAGGCTCAGATAATTGTTGCTTGAGCTTTTGAATATCGCGGGCGACAGGCCAAAGCCATAACCATACAGCCACAGCTAACAATCCTAAAAACAACAAACTAAACCAGTAGGAAGGCACAGCACTTTCGGTCAAATCAGCAGGACCAAGCTGCCACAACTCATCCTGTTGTATCGCATAAAAAAACACCTGGTCTTGGGTAAACAAAGGAACCACCTGCCCTGCGTTTAACGCAGCAAGTTCAGCATCCGACCATAAAATACTGCCAGCGGGCAATTGAGTGACAGGCAATGCCGAGGACAGCTTTGCATGCGGTAAAGACTGGGTACTGAGTTGTCCGGCCAGATTGTCTGCCAGTAAAAGCACCCAGGGCGGAACCTGACTTTGAGTTTCCTGCCAGATCCGCTCTACAGTCCAGCCAACACCAATCAGTACCAGCGAAATGAACAGATAAAAATGCAGGAATAGCCTGGACACTGTTTAGCTATTCCAGGCGTCTGCAACAAACAAGTAGCCTTTACCCCAGACAGTTTTAATACGAAATGGTGTTTCGGCGTTATCATTAAGTTTACGACGTAAATGCGACACACGAACGTCCACTGTACGATCTAAACCGTCGTATTCACGGCCAATGATCTGTTTATGAATGGCTTCACGTTTAACTGTCTGCCCCGCATGCTTAGCCAGCATCCATAACAAATCAAACTCATAGCTGGTTAGTTCGACCAGCTGTCCTTTGAAATGCGCTTCTCTGGCGCTGTTATTCAGATTCAGCAGACCAAAGCTAAGCTCCTGATTTTCAGTTTTTTGTGTCGGACTGCTCCGTCTTAACAAAGCATGCACTCTGGCCAGCAAGACGCGAGGCTCAACTGGTTTAATGACATAATCATCCGCCCCCAGTTCTAACCCCAACACCTGATCAATATCACCTTGTTTGGCAGTTAACATTAAAATGGGCGCAGTAAACCAGGGCCTGATGGTACGGCACACTGTAAAACCATCCATACCAGGCAACATCAAATCCAGGATCAGCAAATCAGGCAACCAGGTTTGACAAATAGTCGCGACTGTATCTCCACGACTTTCCAACCGAACCTCAAAGCCTTGTTGCTGCAGAAAGCTCTGCACTAAAGCAGCTAAGCGGGCATCATCTTCAACCAGTAAGATTTTTTGCATCAAAACACACTCCAGGGAGCCACCAGACGTCGTCTTTTTTCCGGCTGACGGCTTAAGACTATTAACTCTTTTTGCAATAACACATCATGCTCGTGTTGTAATCTGACTTCCGTTTTACCCGGCCAACTCAATACTTGTTGCCATTCTCCCTGTTTGACTTGCTGCCAACACTGCATTTGCTGCTGTGCAAAATACAGACACAAATTTTCAACTTTGCTGCTACTCCAACTGACATTTAGCTGAGTCTCACAAACTTGTTCTGGTGTTGCAGAAACACAAAAAGCCGGACTTACTGACCAGCATAATTCAGCCTTGCATTCAGGGGGCTGGGCGGCAGCCAGCATCATATTACCGGCGAATAACAGCCCGAACATTCCCTATCCTTCGTTCAATAAAAGCGATAAACCATACCTACAAACCAGGTCTGCACTGAATCATCCTGCACTAACGGACTATCCGTCATCGCATCATCCAAATGCAGATATCGATAAAAAGTAAGTACAGACCAGCGTGAAGTCAGAGCCTTCTGCCAGCCTAAACGTAATTCAGGTTGCCAACTGGCCCGTCCATCATAACGCCCCAGGTAATAGAGTTCATCGTCATCCACCCCATAGTAGGTGTCGATCAGTTTGGCACTTTTCCAGTATAAAGTGGTACTCAAATCAAACTGCCCACCAGCCAGAGGCCAAAAACGCGACCAACTCAAACTGGCATTCTGGCCCTGGTACTTGGAGTTGATGTCTTGCCACAGGTTCAGTCGGCTTTGCCACTGCTCTCCAAACCAGTTGAACTGTAAGCCAGCATCCACCGCGGTCGGCCTTTTTTTCACCTGTTCAACCGATACTGTGCTCATCGTCTTTTCGGTGCCAATTTCAACCTCAGGGGGCAACAACGCGCCAGCGCTGTTCATCGTAATGACATTACCGGCAAACCAACGCTGGAAGTAGCCCTTCTCTGAGTTCAAACGCATCACCACACTGGCCGCAAACTGATCATGCTGAACCAGACTGTAACCTAAGGTGCCATTGTCGATGAACCAAGTGTCGGTATAGTAACTAAAATCCGGCAAAATCAGCATAGGAAAGCTGTCACCGTCATAAAGCGGATTACTGCGTTGTCCCGCTCCCAGAGCGACAGACAACTGAAATTGTTCGGATGCTACGCAACCCTCTGCGTTTTCGCTGCATGCCAACACGGCTTTACTGCTCAAAAGGCAGATGAGAAAAAACCAAACTACAGATTTCATCGGACGGGTTACTCAGGCTAATCATGGCGCATACTTTAGCAGTTAATACAAAACAGCTTAAGCAAAGTTAACAACTTCGTACAAATTGCCGCATTCAGTCACAGCACGGCTGTGGCTAAACATAGGATCCACAACGTAGAAAAATACGTAATCAAATCAAATTGTGAGGTTGTGATAGCAACCAGTGAAAAGGATCACTGACCACAATTTAATGCTATGATGCCCAGCATTATTAAGAATAAATAAGCACCTCGAAGCCGTGCTCAGAAAGAGCTATTGTCGGGGCTGGGGTTATCCCAAAGCATACCGAAGATAAAGCCATGTTAGGGCGACAAGAGATTGAGTCGTCAGGAACATAGTTGTCTATGTGACTGATGCGAAAGAGCGCAGTCAACGTAGCTGCAGCTTCAAGTAAGAAGGGGGTTACCCAAATTAATTGGAGTTGCGGCAAGGCGACAAGAGATTGAGTTGTCAGGAACATAGTTGTCTATGTGACTGATGCGAAAGAGCGCAGTCAACGCAGCTGCAGCTTCAAGTAAGAAGGGTATATGAAGTCAACAAATCAGCCAGGAATAGCCCCGATGACACCAATGAAAGGAAAAGCGACCTCTTTTGATATCGCTTATCTGGCTGGCGTCTCGCAATCCACGGTTTCGCGTGCGTTGCGTGATAGCCCGGCTGTGAATCAGGAAACCAAAGACAAAATATTCGCCATTGCGAAGCAGTTAAATTACAAAGTGGATAAAAACGCCAGTAATTTACGCAAACAAACGACTGGCACTTTGGCACTATTACTGTTTGAAGACCCGACTGTAGACGAATCTCAGATCAATCCGTTTTTCCTCGCTATGCTGGGCAGTATTACCCGGGCCTGCAGCCAGCGTGGACACGACTTATTAGTCTCTTTTCAGCAACTGAGCAATGACTGGCACGCTGACTATGAGGACAGTAAAAAGGCCGATGGTATTATTCTGCTGGGTTACGGTGACTACAAAGACTACGAAGAAAAACTCAATACCTTGCTGGCGCAACAAACTCACTTTGTCTGTTGGGGAGCTGAAGTGCAAGGCCACCCTGAATTCACAATCCGCAGTAATAATCTGCAAGGCGGAAAACTGGCGGGTCAACATCTGCTGCAACAAGGACGCAGCCGCTTTGCTTTTATAGGTAATGCATCCGATAACAGTCCTGAGTTTTTAGCTCGTTATCAGGGCATGGTGCACGCCCTAAAACAAGCAGGAATAGCAGAGGACACTGTGGCGCAGCTGGATGCCATTTCAACAGAGCAAGCTGGCTTCGATGCAATTAATCAACTACATGCTCAGGGTAAAACTTTTGATGCACTGTTTTGTGCCAGCGACCTGATCGCCATTGGGGCTATTCGTGCTTTGCAGAAAAAAGGCTTGAGGGTGCCTGAAGATGTCGCTGTGGTCGGCTTTGATGATATACCTGTGGCCTCTTTTTCATCACCGGCTTTAACTACTATTCAGCAAAATACCTCTTTGGCTGGTGAAATGCTGGTGGTCAATTTATTAAAACTGATTAATCATCAGGCTGTAGAATTGACAGAAATTCAGCCGAAAATTATTGTCCGTCACTCTTGTGGTGCTGCAGAGCGTTAAGCTGCAGCCCAGGTCCTTTGCATGAAACTATCCAACAAAGCTTTGCATCCGCGCAACAAACATCAACAACCCTATGATTTTGCCGCCCTCTGTGCTGCAGTTCCGGCACTCAGTGCTTTTGTCCGGGATAATGGATACGGTCAATTATCCATAGACTTTGCCAATTCGGATGCGGTAAAAACTCTGAACCAGGCCTTATTAAAACAGCTGTACTCAGTAGCTCATTGGCAACTGCCAGACGGTTTTTTATGTCCTGCAGTACCAGGCCGCGTTGATTACCTGCATTATCTGGCTGATTTGTTAGCTTTGCTGAATAAAAACAAAGTACCGACCGGCAGCAAAGTGCAGTTGCTGGACACAGGTTGTGGTGCCAATCTGATTTATCCTCTATTAGCTCAGGCCGAATACGGCTGGAAGGTAATGGCTTCCGAACTGGATCCGATGGCTGCAGAAGCTGCCCACTTATTGATAGAGCAAAATCAGCTACAGCATAAAATTACACTGCGTCAACAACCTCATTCCAGTCATATTTTTCACGGCATTATTCAACCTGATGATTTGTTTGACCTGACCTTATGTAACCCCCCCTTTCATGCCTCGGCTGAGCAAGCTGCAGCAGGTAGTGAACGTAAAGCCAAAAATCTGGGGTATAAGAAAGCAGAGCTAAATTTCGCTGGACGCTCGCATGAGCTATGGTGTGACGGTGGAGAAGCTGCTTTTATCACAACCATGATCGAAGAAAGTCAAAGCTATGCGCAGCAAGTACTGTGGTTTAGTAGCCTGGTATCCAAACAGGACAATCTGCCAGCACTTCAGAAGCAGTTAACTCAGCAGGGCGCAGAACATCAGGTAATTAACATGCAACAAGGCAATAAACAAAGCCGGATTTTGGTCTGGAGTTTTATGCCTGAAAAGCAGCGTCAACTCTGGGCTCAGTTCAGATGGCAGAAGAAATAACGAACTCAGTGGAAGTGCCTCTGACCTGTCCATCGCTAAACGAGGTCAGAAGCGGGAGAACTCTTGCACTAACCTTTATTTAGAAGCCAAGCGACGTGTTTTGACGCGTAGTACGTATAAAGCGGCAATAATCCAACTGACACCACCTATCACCAACGCATAAATCGCTTGTTTCTCAAACAAATGATTCACCAGCGAGCCTAAAATACTGGCGGCCAATAACTGTGGCAATACGATAAAGATATTAAATATCCCCATATAAACCCCCATTTTATTGGCAGGCAAGCTGTCGGCTAATAAAGCGTAAGGCAGAGATAAAATAGAGGCCCAGGCCATCCCCACACCTATCATCGGGATCCACAGCATCAGCGGGTCTTCTATCCACATAAAGCCAAATAAACCAAAAGCGCCACAGACCAGATTAAAACTATGGGTCAGCTGAATACTACTTTTTCGTACCATCACAGGGATCAGAATAGCCGCAATAGCCGCAAAACCATTGTAAATAGCAAACAATATCCCCACCCAATCCGCACCTTCGTTGTAGGCGGCCGAAGTAGGATCACTGCTGCCGTAATGCGTAGCTGTCACTGCAGCTGTGGTGTAGATCCATAATGAAAACAAGGCAAACCAGGAGAAAAACTGCACTACAGCTAATCTGCGCATAGTAATTGGCATGCTGTACAAATCATCCACTATTTGCACAACCATGTTGTAGTTTTCTTTGGTCTTATACCAACTGGTCAGCCACTGCAATAAACCAAAGGCAGCTAAACCGCCACCGAGAATATATAACTGCTTGTCCATATCCCAGTTGTAAACCACAGTCAGGCAGATGAGACCAACTAACACAAAAGCCCAGCCGCGATGGAAATAGGTTTTACCTGAACCTGCAGCTTGCATCACAGGAGCCTGATGATCCGGCTCAGCCATTTCAGCTTTTTCATACTCGGCCAGTTGTGCCGGGCTGTATTCTCTGCTGCGGATCACAGTCCAAAGCACAGCCAATAACAACACCGCACCACCAGCATAAAAGGAATACTTCACCGAGTCGGGGATCTGACCTTCAGGGGCCGTATTGGCAACATTAAACCAATTGGTCAGAATCCAGGGTAAAGCTGAAGCAACAACAGCACCCACGCCGATGAAAAAGCTTTGCATTGAAAAGCCCATAGGGCGTTGTCTGGCATTTAAATTATCACCAACAAAAGCACGGAACGGCTCCATAGTGACGTTAATGGCGGCGTCTAAAATCCACAACATACCAGCAGCTATCCACAAACCCGGTGAATTCGGCATAAAAAATAACGCTAAAGTAGTGACTATAGCGCCATAAAGGAAAAATGGACGTCGACGTCCCAGTTTGGTCCAGGTTTTATCACTAAAATGCCCAATCAGAGGCTGTACTAGCAAACCTGTTAAAGGCGCAGCAATCCACAGAATAGGAATTTCATCAATACTGGCGCCCAGCGTCTGAAAAATACGGCTGACATTGCCGTTTTGCAGCGCAAAACCAAACTGGATACCAAGGAATCCAAAACACATATTCCAGATTTGCCAGAAACTGAGATTAGGCTTTTGTTGCATATCGTTGTCCTGTTGCGTCCGGCAGCTTTATTCCGGATCAGATCCGCTTATCAGCCACTCTTGAATTAAAAAATAGGATCGATCTCAGGGAAAGCACTTTGGCTTCTGGTCTACAAACCTTTATCCCGGATCTGGTGGTCAGCCTTTATCAGTGGCCGAACTTACTTTTATAGGGTGCCCGATTAGAACAGTGATGCATGCTGTACAACAAGATGAATACGTATTCAGATCAGGCCCTGAACTGCATTTATTCAGCGGTGCTTGCTTACTATGCCCTGCCTGACAGAAAAGTAAAAGGACGCTAAAAAGCGTCCTTCGGCTTTGATTTTGCGTTGTTACCAGATTTTGACACGAACCGCATCATCACGGTACATACCATCACCAGGTTTCACATCAAAAGTCTGATAAAACTCAGGCATATTCGACAGCACACCCAGCACACGATACATGCCCGGAGAGTGAGGACCAGTGATCACTTGCTGACGCAAAGAGGCATCACGGAACTTAATACGCCAGACCTGAGACCAGCCCATAAAGAAGCGTTGATCACCGCTAAAACCATCGATCACTGCAGCAGGTTTGCCTTGCAATGAAGTTTGGTAAGCTTTAAACGCAACAGTTAAGCCACCCAAGTCGGCGATGTTTTCACCTAAACCCAAAGCGCCCTGCAGTTTTAAATCATCAATAGGGTTAAACGCACTGTACTGGTCAATCATCAACTGAGCACGTTTCTGGAATTGCTCAGCATCCGTAGCTTGCCACCAGTCCGTTAAATTACCATTACCATCTGAACGGCGACCCTGATCGTCAAAGCCGTGGGTAATTTCATGGCCAATAACACCACCAATAGCCCCATAGTTGACGGCATCATCTGCATTCACGTTAAAAAACGGTGGCTGCAGAATAGCGGCAGGGAACACAATTTCGTTCATGGTCGAGCTGTAATACGCATTGACGGTCTGAGGTGTCATACCCCATTCAGTCCGATCTACAGGTTGACCTAATTTTGCCACCATACGGTCAAACTCACATTGACCACTGCGGCGCATATTACCCAGCAAGTCTCCTGCTTTGACCTCTAAACAGCTGTAGTCACGCCATACATCAGGGTAGCCAATTTTAGCGTTAAATTTAGCCAATTTTTCCTGAGCCGCTTTTTTCGTTTCCGGGCTCATCCACTCCAGTCCATCAATAGCTTCTTTAAAGGCAACCCGCATGTTTTTAATCATTTGATCCATGCGCTCTTTTGCTTCAGGCTTGAAGTGACGCTCCACGTACATCTTGCCCAGCATAAAGCCTAAAGAATCTTCCAACGCAGCCACAGCTCGTTTTTCACGCTCACGCTGCGCTTCCAAACCAGACAAGGTTTTGCCGTAGAATTCAAAACTAGCCTGATCAAAACTACTGGCCAGTAACTCACTGCTTGCACGAACCATATGGAATTTTAAATAAGTCTGCCAGTCTGCAAGCGGAATTTCGCTTTGTAATTTGGCAAAAGCCGTCAGATAAGTCGGTTGACGTACGACCACCTCTTTCACATCAGCAAGTTTAGCGGCGCCCAATAACGCAGCCCAATCAAAACCCGGCGCGGTTTCAGCCAATTGCGCCAGAGTCAGCTTGTTATAAGTGGCATTACGATCGCGGTTTTTCACCCTGCTCCACTGCGCCTGAGCCAGTTTGCTTTCAATAGCATAAACTGTGGTCGCCACTTTAGCCGGATCAGCCCAACCCGCCAGTTGTGCCACTTTCGTGATATAAGCCTGATACTTCTGCTGAATTTCTTTCGACTTTTCATCAGTATTCAGATAGTAGTCGCGATCCGGCATGCCCAAACCTGACTGGTTGGCGAGCGTAATATATTGCTCAGAAGCTTTCTGATCCTGGCCCACAAAAAGCACCACCGGCGTACCAGTACGATAGGCCTGTAATTCGCCCCAAAGTTTAGCTAAGTCAGCATGGGAAGTTAAAGCATCCACTTTCGCAAAGTCAGCTTTTAACGGCTCAAGACCCAGGTTATCCAGAGTGGCAGTGTCCATATAAGAGCGATAGAAATCAGCAATTTTCTGAGTATCAGAACCAGGTTCAGCAGTTTTTGCTGCCAGTTCCTGCACTATAGCCAGTACTTGTTTATCGGCATTTTCACGTAGCTCGTCAAAACTACCCCAGCGACCTTTATCCGCCGGAATTTCAGTCTTCGCCAGCCAGTTACCGTTTACATAACGGAAAAAGTCCTGCTGCGGCTTCACGCTGGTATCCATATTAGACAGCTCAATGCCGGAGGTTAATGTTTTCACTTCAGCGACAGCAGCAGGGGCTGTATCAGTGGATTGCGTTGGAGTTTGAGCTTTTTCACAGCCAGCCAGTGCAACCAGCACGGCAAGGGCCAGAGTAGATTTTTTTAACATGCTTCTTCCTGGAATTGATTTTATTCCCTTCGTACTTGAAGCTACAGCGTTGTTGACTGCGAGCTCTAGCCCCAGTCACATAGGACACTATGCTCCTAGGGTCTCACGCTCTTGTCGCCTCCCTGCAACTCCAATTACTTTGGGTATAGTTATTTGGTTTTTACGCAAATCCAGTGTAAAGAAAACAAGAGTATTGTCCAGCCTTAAGATTTTGACTGCGACTAGCAGCAGATCAAACCAGACCAAACAATGCAGAGAGCTGCTCTAGATCAGCCCTCCAGACCCTCAGCGATCTGAGTGGTCACCTCAATCAACCAACTCTTGTTCTGCTCGGCAGCAGGTAAATCCAGTTCGGCCAGCACCGCCTGAGACAACTGCTCCAGACTCTTCTGCACAGACAAGGATAAATGGTTATCCGGGTCCGTCACTAACCCCAATACAGTTACCCAAAGCAGCCGCAAATCAGCCAGAGCTTTGGCTTGCTCAAGTCCGGAAATCTGGGTCGCTGTTTCAAGCTGATACAAAACACGACGAAACACCTGAGCTTCAAGGGCTTTAGTGTTCGACGCTAAGAGACGGGTCGTACGATATACATCCAGTGGACTGCGCATCAGACAGACTTAACTGAACAAACTCAGTAAAGAACGTGCGCCTTGCTCTTTATTGCCCAACCCAAGAGTTTGTTGCTTTAACTGCTGACGGGTTTCCTCAGCCTGTTTTAATAATGCAGCTCTGCTTTCTTCATCAGGCGCAGCACGGGAAGCACTGCGGCCACCAGTACGCTCGGATTCAAGACTAGCGGCGGCTTTACTGACCGCTGTTGCTGTCTCTAACCGGCTTTTCAGTTTTTGATCTTCTTTGGCTAAACGTTCGGAGCTTTCATTGACAGACTTCTCTGCTGCGGCCAATACACTGGTTTTACCTTCTTTGCCATTTAATAGTTCACGGGCTTCTGATGCAGAACCAATTTTCTCTGGTAAACCCAGACTTTTATCCAGCTTACTGCTGCTAAGCTCAGACTGACTGCCATAACTATTGATAGTCACTTTAGTACTGTCTTTGTCGGTCAGTAAATTCACCCCCTTGCCACCGTCAGCACCTTTATAGCTGGCCCCTTCTAATGATTTTTCAATACCAGAGCGCAGAGCCGAATATTCTTTTTGAAGTTTCTCGCGCTGCGGGGCTGCCAGAGAATCATCAGCTAACTGAGTTGCGACTTCACGCACTTTCACCAGCGATTCTTTGATGTCACTGGTTGCCGCCTGAGCAGTTTCTACTGCGCCTTTGCCTTTGGCTAAGCTTTGTTGCACTGCCGAATAATCTTTAGCAGCATTGCGCCCTGCCCGAAATTCCAGTTCTGCTTTTTTGCCGGGAGACTCCGCACTTGCTGTATTGGCGGGACTTGCAGAGGAGCTGCTGACTGGATTCAGTGTAGGAGCTGAAGGAATAAAGCCGGAAGTAAGGTTACTAATCATAAAAAACTCCATCTGGACTGGCGGCCAGAAATTAAACTACTTACTAGTTTAACCCCATAGCGCTGTTTCGCCACTTAAAAGCAGCTATTTTATAGCCAGAGATCCGCGCTCCGTTATATTCCGTTAAAGTAGCTGTTTTGATCACGAGGCACTTTATGCAGCAGCTGTTACTTATTTACGATGGCGATTGTCCTTTATGCCGAAACTTCGCCGCTGCCCAGCGCCTGCAACAACACTTTGGTGAGCTTAGCCTATTCAACGCACGAGACTTAGCTGAACAAGCGCCGTTGTTATTGGCTGAGTTGCAACACCAGAGGCTGATCATCAACCAGAATATGTTATTGCGCGTGGATGGACGCTGGTTAAAGGGACCAGAGGTGCTGCAATTGCTGGCGTCACTGAACGAAAGCAGTTGGCGCAACAAACTCTGGTTGTATTGGTTTCAGTCAGCAAGCCGGGCCCGCTTCAGTTATCCACTGCTGCGCTTTGGCCGTAACCTGCTGTTAAAGCTGCTGAAAATTCCGCCTTTGCCTTATTGAAGCTCCAGCATCAGGCTGCCGCGCGCCGGCAATTCCAGCTTGCCTTTGGTGCTGATTGTTTTGCCTGTCAGCACATCAGTAAAACGGGCATTGGCTGGCATCAACTCAGAATAACGACTGAGATCTACAGTTTTGGCTGCGGTATTTTTATTAAAAAACACCCAGACCTGCTTGTTATCCTGATAACGGACATAACTATAAAGACCGTCTAGTGGACTAAAATGTTTCATCTGTCCTTGCTGCAACACAGTAGTGTTTTTGCGGTAATTCGCCAGCGTTTTTACCAGTTGTTGCGCCTGTAGCTGGGCTTTAGTTAAACCTTTACCAGTAAAAGCATTCATAGCATCACCAGCCCAACCGCCCGGAAAATCACTGCGAACTAAACCGTCATCCCGTTGTTTTGGGCTTTGTTTTAAAATTTCAGTACCGTAATACAGCTGTGGAATGCGTGGTGCTGTCAGCAGGTAGATCATCGCCATTTGATACAAGTCTCTGTCCTCATTTAACAAAGAGAACAAACGAGCAGTGTCGTGATTGCCTTCAAACAGCACTAAGTTGGTTGGATCCGGATAAATCACATCATTGCCCAAAGCTTCATAAAGTTTGATCCAACCTTTATCCCAGGCTTCGTCTTCGGTCAGCGCCGCCAGCAAAGCGTAATACAACGGAAAATCCATCATGCTGGGTGTAAAGGACTGGTAACCATCGGCATTCTGTTTGCCCTTCTGCCAGTACGACACCACGACAGGATTCGCACTCCACTCTTCACCGACAATATTAAAATTGGGGTACTCGCTCATCAGGCGTTTAGACCAGGCCGTCAAAAAATCTTTGTCTGCGTAAGAATAGGTATCTTCGCGAATACCGGACAACTGAGCATACTCCACCCACCAGACAGAGTTTTGGATCAGATAAGTCGCTAACAGTGGATGACGCTGATTTAAATCCGGCATGCTCTCGACAAACCAGCCGTCGACAAAAGCTTTGGCATCGACTTTTGCAGCGTACGGATCCTGCACTGTAGTGCGGGCATGATTAGTCGGGTGAAAACTCGCGTTATAGTTCAGCCAGCTTTGTTCAGGTAAGTCTTTGATCCACCAATGATTCGAGCCGATATGATTCACCACTATATCCTGAATAATACCTATACCGAGCTTTTTGGCTTCTGCCACAAAGTTTTTATAATCACTGTTGCTGCCAAAGCGCGGGTCTATCTTGTACAGATCGGTCGCGGCGTAACCATGATAGGAATAAGCCGGGCTGTTATTTTCCGTCAGCGGCTGAGGCCATATTTGTGTCACGCCCAGTTGCTGCAGATAAGGTAAGGCTTGTTGCATACCGGCAATATCACCACCATGCCGGCCGCCGGGGTTGGCTCTGTTGAGTCCTTCGCTTAAACCTTTGACTTCGTCATTAGAGCTGTCGCCGTTGACAAAGCGATCGGGGGTTATAAGGTAAATCAGATCACTCTGGCGAAAACCCTGACGCTGTGCCGAGCCTGGCTGACGAGCCAATAAGTTGTAGTTATGCCGCGCCAGCACTTTGCCTCTGTCTGTAAATACCAGCTCAAAACTGCCGGGTTTCACATCAGGGCTTAACTCTAAATCGACAAACAGATAATTGGGATTTTCTACTTTTTGCAGCCCAGTAAGTTTGACTCCCGGATAATTCAGCAGCACTTGAGCGTGCTGAATCCCTTTGGCATGCACCATCAGTTGCAGCTTAGGCTCTTTCATTCCAGCCCACCAAAAGGCTGGTTCCAAATGCTGGATTTGAGTTGCCTGAATTGCAGGAGCCAGCATAATCAGGCTCAGCAGTACTGCCTCTATCGAATAACTCGTTTTCATTGTAATGCCACCTTCAGTTTGACCTGCTCCCAGTTTAGTTTCACCCGCACTTGCTGCTTAGCCTCATCAAACCAGGCAGCCCCCGCGACCAGCTCTGATTCCGAATTGACCCATTTCAAGCTTTGGCTACCGACCAGCACTTTCGCAGGCTTCCCCCATTGATGGACAACCAGTGTAACCTCACGTTGTTTTGGCATACCGGCATAACCTAAACCTGTGCGGTTCAGCTCCAGCGTCAGGTTATTATGGTTCGCCATAGCGCTAAAGCTCAGCAGCTCATACTGACGGCTTTGTAAGGCGTCAGGCGATACACCGTCATCTTCATACATTTGACCTCTGGCTGTAGTCACGGATTGGTCGTGGTAATAATGCAGTTCCAACTGGCGGCTGCTGTAGTCTTTTAAACTTTGTACCACAGGTACCATAGGCACAAAAGAACCAGCCCGAACCAGTACAGGCAAGGTGGTTAAATCGGTCGGTTGCTGAATAGTCTGGCCGCCCTGATAGACTTTACCGGTCCAGTAATCAAACCAGGCGCCTTGAGGCAACTTTACAGAGACAGACTTAACCCCAGCAGCAGTGACCGGAGTCACTAAAAAAGCATCCCCCCATAAGTAGCTGTCTTTGTTGGCAATCAGGCTGGTGTCTGCTTCGTTCTCAAAAAACAGCGGGCGCATCAGCGGCATACCAGTGCTGCTGTTTTGATAGGCCAGCGTATAGTTGTAAGGCAACATGCGGTAACGTAATTTCACGTACTCACGCAGAATGTCTTTGGTTTCTTTATCGTGCAGCACAGGCTCTGGCGCTATTTGCTCTTGTGCATGAGGACGATACACAGGTTGGAACACACCGTACTGTAACCAGCGAATATACATTTCTTTATCAAAGACTTCGCCACCGGCAAAGCCACCTAAGTCAGAATGGGTATAGGCCATCCCCAATAAGCCCATTTGCAGTGACAATTCCACCTGCGGCTTTAAACCATCCCAGCTGCGACTGACATCACCAGTCCAGGGGATCATGCCAAAACGTTGTGAACCAGCAAAACCAGAGCGCATCATGATCATAGGGCGCTGTGTTGGCTGCTGAGCTAAACGATTTTGATACAACAGTTCAGCCCACCTATGACCATAGGCATTATGGATTTCATCGGCTGTGCCTATGCTATGAATCGTATCTGATGGATGTACTTCAGGTTCGCCTAAATCACCCCACCATCCTGCCACACCATAATCAGCCAGTTCGTTGTAAATCCCCTCAAACCAGGCCGTGCCTTGTGTTGAAAACACATCGACTAAACCCGTGTTACCAAAATAAAAATCAAAGGTTTTCGCCTTACCCGCTAAATCCTGGGCTAATGCATTGGCTTGAACCGCTTCATCCCAGCGTTTAGACGTGCTGAGAACAAAAGGCTCGGTGATCAGAATAGTGTTTACGCCTTTGGCTTTAAAATCGCTGATCATGCCTTTAGGGTTGGGAAAGGCTTTTTTATCCCAGGCTAAGTTACCCATATGGCCCTGAATATCAGGCCCAAACCAGTACAAATCCAATACCACGGCATCCAGCGGAAAGTCTTCAGATGCAAATTTATCCACTATGGCGCGAGTTTCGGCTTCGGTGCGATAACCAAAACGCGAGGCGAAGTTGCCAAAAGCCCAGCGCGGTGGCAGAGGTTGCTTGCCAGTCACAGTGACATACTGCTCGATCAACTTTGGATAAGTAGCTGCCGCCATCACTATGTAAGAGGTGCGGCCTGCGGCAGCTTCAAATTGCAACACGTCTTTTTCAGTTTTACCTAAGTCAACAAAACCACTGGCGCTGTTATCAAACAACACCAGATATTTTTTGCTCGACAGCACGGCAGGTAAACCAAAATACATCTGCTGCGCTTCTGTGGTGTAGCCATAACTGGCCTTGTTATACAAAGGCAAACGCTGACCACGTCTGTCCATGCCGACAACCCGCTGACCTGTGCCTAACAACTTTTCGTCGTCCTGCAGCGCAAAGCGAAAACCACGTAAGGTCTCATGGGCAAAAAAACCTTGTTCTTCGGCCAGAACCAGTTCATTGCCACGGTAGTAACTCAACCGGAAAGGCGCTTTATCGATACGCACTTTCAGATCTTTGCTGGCAAACTCAAGCTGCTGCGGTTGCTCACTCAGCGTAGCGGCAAGCTGTTGTTCTGGCGCAGCCAAAGCAAAAGAAGGCAGTTGTTTCAGACCCGCTTTCTGATACACCACTTCGACGCTGCCTTCACTTTTAAAGCTCAAAACCACTGAGTATTCATCAGTTTGAAGCTGCAACTGATTACCTTGTAAGTGATGAGACTGATAAATAGCTGCCTGTACAAAATGACTGGCGAGCAGCAGGAAAAATACCAAAACAGTCTTTATTTTTTTTTGAATATACATCTACAGTACCTGTGTATGACCGGAGTAATTGGCGACCTGCCTACATATCCTTCGGATGACAGCTTTGCAGAAAATCTGCATGTGAGCCCAAACGCTGCGAAGTTAATTGCATCACAGCTTTTAAATTGCTGAGCAAATCTTGTAACTGCTCCTCTTTAAGCGCATTCACCAAAGGATGAGTATCAGTTGGAACAATGCCCTGACCTATAAACACTTGCTGCCATGCCACCTCAGCAAAGAGTTCGTCCTGCTCTCTGAATATCAGGCCAGACGCCGAAAATAAGTCAATTTTTCTGCGTAAAGACTCGGGAATATCCATCGTCTGGTAGTCTTTCCAATACTGACTATCCCCCCTGTTGTTTAGCTTGTAATGCAAGATGATAAAGTCGCGGATTTGTTCAAATTCAACTTTTGACTGGCGATTAAACTCATCTCTGGCCGCATCAGTAATGCCGCTGTGTGGAAAAAACTTCAGCAGCCTAAAAACTCCGGATTGAATTAAATGAATACTGGTCGATTCTAAAGGCTCCAAAAAGCCGCTTGATAAGCCGATGCTAACCACATTCCTGTTCCACTGCTTTAATCTGCGCCCCGTGCGGAAAGAAATTTTTCGTGGTTCGGCCAAGGCTTTACCATCCAGATTCGACAGCAAGGTTTGTTTCGCTTCGTCATCACTGCAATATTTACTGGAGTAAACAAATCCATTCCCTATCCGGTGCTGCAAAGGAATGCGCCATTGCCAGCCTTTGGGATGAGCTATAGCCTTTGTATAAGGCGTAATAGGCTGCACGGATCCACAAGGCACAGCCAAAGCGCTGTCTGCTGGTAACCAATGTGACCAGTCTTCGAAGCCTGTGTTTAAACTTTTATCAATCAGTAAACTATGGAGTCCTGTGCAATCAACGAATAAATCCCCCTCAACTTCATTCCCAGACGCCAAAGTCAAACGAATAACCTCACCGTTTACAGGATCTAAATGTACTTTTTTAACTGTGCCTTCAATTCGTTTTACGCCCAAAGGCTCACAGAAGCGTCTTAAAAACTGCGCATATAAACCAGCATCAAAGTGATAAGCGTAGGACAAGCCTGGTAGGTTGACGCCTTCTATTCTGGCCAACTTTGCAAAGTTATTTTGTCGTGCTGCCTGATAAGCTAAAGAGAAATCCCAAAAGTCAAAGCCCATCCCCTGCTGCTTACTTTTTAGCCAAAAATGATGAAAATTACAAAATGGGAACTCTTTACCAATGGCGCCAAAGGCGTGCATATAACTGTCACCAGGCTTTCCCCAGTTTTCAAACTGGATTCCTAGTTTAATACTGCCCTGGGTTTCGCGTATAAAAGCTTTTTCATCCAGTCCCAGCGCAGCATTAAAATTAATAATAGGCGGAATAGTAGCCTCGCCAACACCAACTATTCCTATATCATCAGATTCGACTAAAGTGATATTAATGGCTTTACCGAGGACCTTTACCAGTAAAGAAGCGGTAATCCATCCCGCAGTTCCGCCCCCCAGAATCACTACATTTTTAACCGCTTTGGTATTCATAACGACTCCCGCTCAGCATTGCGTTATCTGCAATTCCGCTATTGGAATATCAGATAAAATCAGTCATGGCAGACTCTATAAAAAAGCCCCGGTATGAGGACCGGGGCTTATTCAAAACTGCACTACATTACATTTTGTAGCTGAAACCTAACAGGTAAGTACTGCCATAATCCTGGTAGTCACGAACTTGGAAAGCATTGCCTTGTAAAGATACAAAAGGCTCTTCTGTTAAGTTCTGGCCTTGCAGGAATACCGACAGACCTTCCAGAGATTTGTAACCAGCATCACCGAAGTCGAAACCAATTTGTGCATCCACGATAGTTTCGCCCATGATGTCTACTTGCTGGGTATCAAAACCTATACCGTAAACATCACCACGGAAGTCACCACGTTTACGCATGCTGACCCGAGCCTGGAAGCCATTTTGCTCATAAAAAGCAGTATACGACTGAATGTTCTCAGATAAGCCAGGTAATTTATAGTCGTTACCATTTTGATCCGTCATATCCTGGTCAACACGAGTGTAGCTGGCAATCACACCAAAACCATCAAGCACGTCACTGACCACATTTAACGGCAGAGTGACAGAGAATTCAGCACCTTGCAAAGTACCGCCGCCGCCATTTACTTTACCAGAACCAGTCGCAGTAGAGGTGGCAGGAACTTCACCCGTATTCGGATTTTGCACACCGACTAAATCCACCTCGTAGCTACCGTCAAAAATCCATTCATTTAAATCTTTCCAGAAATAAGCGATAGAGAAGTAGCCTTCATCATTGAAGTAGTTCTCATAGGTTAAATCCAGACCAATAGCTTCTTTTGGCTCCAGCAGTGGGTTACCACCACTTACTGTCCAGAAGTTACCATTTGAATCAGGCGTTGAACCATAGTTCACAGATAATGAAGAATGCATTTCATCCAAACGTGGACGAGACAAAGTTTTTGCAGCGCCAAAACGAACACTCTGACTCTCAGCAACATCAAAAGTCAGGTTAACACTTGGCAACAAATGACTGTAGCTGTGTTCAATATCTGTTGGAGAAGTCACAATCAGACCATTCACAGGAGCCGAAGCTGAACCTTGAGAACTCTGCTTGGTATCGACATAACGTAAACCGAAGTTACCTGTCACTGGAATATCGCCAATTTCAGCTTCTAAATCTGTTTGGACATAAAGTGCAAGTACATCCTCAGACACTTTCCAGCTCTTCGTCGCATGGCTTTGATTGGTCAGGCTCTCTCTCGTCAACGTATAGAAGCCGTCATCCAGTAAACGTCCAGCGTCATAAGCAACCATGTTGCCCATACCAATGAAGTCTAATGAAACACTACCTAAACGATATTGGTCCGGAATACTCACCATATCCGGGAAATCCTTCAGGGTCATGAAGTAACCTTCAGACTCTTTGGTTTTCTCACGCTGGCGATAAGACACACCATAAGTGATTTTTGTCAGTATGCCCGCATCTTCAACTAACTGAGAGGCCGCCAGTTTGAATGCGTTCAGTTCATCATCTATGGTTGGAGCGTTAATAAAACCATCTTGTGCCGAATTAAAATATTGATCGTCACTGTCGATCACGCCATCGCCATTGGAATCAGGCACAAAAGCGTTGTTTAATGCAGTACTTGAACCCCAGCTGCGAGGACCACCAAGGCGGATTAAATTGTAGTCACTGTAATCCAGGCTAGGAGTAAAAATAGCGCCTGTGTTGCCTGGTCTGAACTCATAAGTCAGGTCGTCACCCACACCTTCATTATCGCCACGGCCTGTACCAGCGTAACTTTCAAAACTCCAGATTTCACGTTGTACAGCAGAATGACTGGCATCGAATACTAAAGTCCAATCATCATTCAGGTCATACTCCACATTAAAACCCAAAGCTGTTAAATCAGCTTCGCGGTTTTCCATGTCGTTACGAACGACAAGGTTCTCATCAGTGACAGAACCTTTAGTGACGAAACCTGTTGCTGGATCAACTTCTAACGCAGAAGTGCCACGGTTATAACCCCAGGCAAAAGGAATTTCGATACCACGAAGAATTTTCTCATCTTTGAAATCTACATAAAGTGCATCAAAGGTCATTTTTAACTTGTCGGTCGGTGCAGCTTCAACCACTAAGAGCGCAGAATCACGGTCAAGAGTGGACGAGCGGACAAATGGCTTAGCACCACCTAAGATCGAATAATTTTCGCCATCGACAGTAAACTCAGGGTAACCCCAGGCGTTCCAACGTTTTTCCTGATTAGGAGAACTCATTTTGGAATAAGCGAATGCGATGCCCACTTTGTCATCAGCAAATTGATCGATATAAGAGAAAGTGCCACGCGCGCCGTTATCATTACCATCAGGGTTCAATTTATCAAAACTGGTCATTTCATACTGACCATTAAACTGAATGGTACGCTCACGACTTAATGGCTTCACTGTTTGCATGTCGATTACGCCAGCAATACCTTCAGCTTCCAAAGTTGCATTTGGAGTTTTATAAACAGTGACACCGCTCATTATTTCTGACGGGTATAAGTCAAACTCTACACCACGGTTATCACCGATAGAAACCTGCTCACGACCATTGAAGGTTGTAGCACTTTCGTTTTCACCGAAACCACGAATACTGACACGACTAGCACGACCATCCAAACGCTGACTGGTTAAACCTGGTAAACGGGAAATTGATTCTGCAATACTCGAATCAGGTAACTTACCGATATCTTCTGCAGAGATAGATTCAACAACGTTTGGTGAGAAGCGTTTAGCATTGATGGACTCAACGATAGAACGACGGAAGCCTTTAATTTCAATAGTTTCAATAGCCGCATCAGCTTTTGCCTTTTCACGGGCTTCTGTAGGTGACAGTTTCGTTTCTTGTTCTTGTGCATAGCTGTACGAACTGATACCTGCAGTCGCAATAGCCATAGTGAGTATGCTTAACTTAAATTTATTCATGCCCTTATCCCCGGATTTGTTTGTTTTTCTGCTTCAGACTTATATCTGCCTGGTTATTGATACTAGTCTGACCATACTAGTTAAACTTATCGTAGCCAATGTTCAACATGAATACGTATTCAACTCCCGTCATGACGCCCCTTTGCAGGGCATTTGCGCGATTTTGCATCCTAATGGTGCAAGCCCCCTGCTCAACCGCCTGAGTTATTTGAATGAGTGGGCAACAACCTATGCTCTAACTTAATGCAAACCTAGCCCAATTCATCAAAGTTGCAAATGGATGGACTTTCAGCTTTTCTCGGTTGCGGAATCAAGACGTTACACTGCTTTGGCAGCACATGCTGCTCAGCAGTTATTTTGGGTAGACACAAACAGGCACGGACAGTGAAAAAAGGCCGCGATCAAAGCGGCCTTCTTAATTAACTTACACCCGATACGATGCAGCCTGTTGCTGCAAACGTGCCGCTAACTGAGCCAATGAAGTACTGGCATCGGCGCTGTGAGTAGCACTGCGGGTCATTTCGCTGATGCTGACACTAAACTCGCTGATGTTTTTATTAATGTCTTCCGCCACTATGGTTTGTTGTTCAGTCGCGGCAGAAATCTGTACGTTCATATCGACTATAGTGCCGACTGCAGACTTAATCTCTTCAAGCACCACACCAGCTTCCTGTGCATTGGTGACACTGCTGCTGGCGTATTGACCTGATTGCGCCATGGCTTGCACCGCCTCGCGGGCTGACGCTTGTAAAGTATCAATCATCACGCGGATAGACTCTGTGGCTTTTTGGGTATTGGTGGCTAAAGTCCGCACTTCATCTGCAACCACAGCAAAACCCCTGCCGGCTTCACCGGCACGGGCAGCTTCGATGGCGGCGTTTAATGCCAACAGGTTGGTTTGACCGGCAATAGTCTGGATCACTGCCAGCACCTGGGTAATTTTCTCTGATTCACCGTTGAGTTGTTCAATCACCAGACTGGCGCCATTGACTACTGTGGATAATTGTTCAATAGAACTGACATTCTGGATAACTTTCTGATAGCCCTGCTGGGTTTTCTGATCGACGTCATTGGCTTGCTCAGATGTGGCCAACGCACTGTTCGCGACTTCCTGAATAGCAGCCGACATTTGATTCACAGCTGTGGCTATTAAATTAGCCTGCTGTTCTTGTTCAAAAGCAGTGCCACTAACCTGAGAGCTGATCTGACTCATTTCTTCTGAGGCGGCGGCAAGTTGTGACACCGCATCCCCCAATTCGGTGAAAAACTGATGGACACGGCTGATCGTTTGATTAAAAGCGGCGGCGGTGACGGCAATTTCGTCCGAACCTGTAATTTGCGCCCGGATCCGTAAATCTGATTGATCTCCAACCACAGAAATAGCTTGTTGCAGCTGATTCAGCGGCTCGTGAATAGAACGGTAAATCAACCAGGACAAGACCCCTAAGCAGATCAATACCACTAACAAGGCAATGACAAAAAGTTGCAGAAAAAACTGATACTGCTCTGCTGCCGTTATTTTAAACTTCTCAGCTTCCACCAGTTGAACATCTATCAAAGCAGCCAGTGAGGCACTTAAAGGGTCAGCCAGTTGGTATAACTCTGCATTAAAGTCTGGTGCACTGCGCTGTGCCAGAGAACCATCACTGATTTGCCGCTGATACTCCTGCAGTTTTTGCCGGAAGACTGTCATTTGTTGTTTGGCTTTTTCAGCTAATCCAGCTTCTTCTTGAGTTAAAGTCGTTGCCAGATAAGCCTGCCAGACCTGATCGGCCAGTTGACCTTGTTGCTGCAACTGCTGCACAACGTCTGAAGCGCTTATCACCTCGCCACGGTATTTATGTAGCAAGTCCACAGAAGTGACAGCATAAGCGTCAGCCACCTGCTTGATTTGTTTTAGCGGCACAACGCGGTCTTGATAAATACTGGTGGCTCCATCACTTAAATGCCCCATTTCCCTGACCGAAATCAAACTGATGGCAATTAATACCAGCAAAGGCACACACACCAACAGTAACAAGCGGATTTTTACCGACATTTGATTTAACATTCGAATGAACCTCACAACAGATCAGTAGCTTAGCGGTTTGACTTTCCTATTGAGCATAGCCCAAAACGGCCTGCGTCAATGGATGAATACAGCATCGGCTTTGATTCAGTTGTTGCCTTTTACCCGGCTTTTCTGGATCATCGGCAAAGCCCCTCAATTAAAAGAAAGGATTTTGTAATGAGCGATACTTTATTGGCCTCTGTGGCTGGTTTTCCTGAATTTATCAGCTTCTTTTTTCTGGCCATTTTATTAATCATTTTATTTTGTCGTTTTTATACCTGGATCACACCACACGACGAACTGGCCTTAATCAAAGAAAATAACAGTGCTGCAGCTATAGCTTTTGCCGGCGCTTTAATTGGTTTTGCTTTGCCTTTGTCCAGCGCTATTACTCATTCACTGTCCCTGGCTGACTGTGCTATCTGGGGCGCTATTGCCCTGGTGGTTCAAGTACTGACCTTTGCCGTGGTCCGTTTTGCACTGAAACAACTGCCGGAACGTATTAACAAAGGCGAAATAGCCGCTGGTGTATTTTCTGCCGGTTGCTCTATCGCTATAGGTCTGATCAACTCCGCCAGCATGACCTATTAATCTGCACAACTTTTTAAGGAGCCACTGATGAAACAGAAAGTGCTGAAACGTAGTAAAAAAGCAGCTTTAGTGTTGATGGTGCCTACCGCAACTTTTTTAATGGCAGGTTGTGGTCAGGAAGAAGCTGTGCAAACCGCAGCATTTGAAACCGTTGACCAATGTGCCGCTTATTACAATCCGGAGCAATGTAAAGCTGACTTAGGTCAGGCTTTGGCCATGCATACCCAGGTTGCGCCTAAATACACCGACAAAGCTGCCTGTGAAACAGACTTTGGGGTAGGCCAGTGTGAAACTCAGGCCCAGGCAGCAGCGGCTGCCGGAACAGAACAAGTGCCACAACAAGCTCAGGCCTCCAGCGGCGGCTTTTTTATGCCAATGATGATGGGCTTTTTAGCAGGGCAAATGCTGAACCGTTCAGGCTCACAGTTAAAACAACCTGTACAGGCTCAACCTTTGTATAAATCGAGAGACGATCGCAGCACCTTCCGTACTGCCACCAATACGCCTGTGGCTAAAGGTGTAGGCCCAACTTATATCAAACCTTCTTCTGTGCAACCTAAACCTGCCGGTGTGGTCAATCGTGGTGGTTTTGGTGCTCAGGCGCAAAAACGCTCCGGCTCAGCCAGCAGTTTTGGTGGTTAAAGGCGCATGAAAAAAGTAGCTTGTGAAGAGCGCCCCGGCTGGCGCTCTTATGCTGAATCTGTAGGCTTTGAGTTTCATACCTTTGATGGCGAACCTTATTGGGATGAGACCGCTTATTACCAATTTAATCTGCGTCAGATTGAACAGGATTTAGAAGAACCGACCGAAGAGCTGCATCAGATGGCGTTGGGTTTAGTCGACGACGTCATTCATGATGAGGAAAAGTTAAAGCAACTCGCCATACCAGAAAAGTTCTGGGATTTTGTCGCAGACTCCTGGCGCAACAAAGCGCCGTCTTTATATGGCCGGCTGGATTTAGTCTACGACGGCACTGGCCCGGCTAAATTGCTGGAACTGAATTACGACACGCCAACGTCGTTATTTGAGACAGGTTTTTTCCAGTGGGTGTGGCTGGAAGATCAGATCATGCGCGGCAAAGTGCCACAAGGCGCCGATCAGTTTAATTCCCTGCAAGATCAGTTAGAAGCCGCCTTTGCTAACCTGCCTCTGGCCAATCCTTTGTATTTTGCATCTGTGGCCAACAGTATCGAAGACAAAGGTACAGTGATGTATCTGATGGATATCGCTAAACAAGCAGGGGTCGACAGTCGTTTTATCGAACTGGAGCAGCTGGGCGAAACCAGTGGTCAACTGGTGGATCTGGAAGGTTATGCCATAGGCGGCTTGTTTAAGCTGTATCCGTGGGAGTTTATGCTGCAGGAAGATTTTGCTTCTGTCATTTTAAGCAGTCAAACTCAATGGCTGGAACCTGGCTGGAAAATGTTGTTGTCAAACAAAGGCATTTTGCCTTTGCTGTGGCAAAAATATAAGGGCCATCCGAATTTGCTGGAAAGCCATTTCGAACAACCTGGCCAAAGCTTTGCTGCCGGTTGGGTGCGTAAACCGCTGTTTTCCCGTGAAGGCGCTAATGTGGAATTAGTCACGCACTCAGGCGAAAAAATCAGTGAACCAGGCCCGTACGCCGACTCGCCTTTTATCCGCCAGAAGTTGCAGCCTTTGCCAAAGTTTGGCGACAGCTACAGCATGATTGGCAGCTGGGTGGTAGGCAACAGCGCGGCCGGTATAGGTATTCGCGAAGACAACTCACTGATCACCAAAGACAGTTCCAGATTTTTACCTCATATTATCCTAGATTAACCAGCAGGCTCAGCACACACCTCATGCTGAGCCTGATTCAATTCAGCAATACATCCGATTTTTAGGCAGTTGATAAGCTATTTGTTAAAGTTGTCTTGATATCAGAATCTCTGTTTTTGCACATTCAGGCACTTAACAGCTTGCAAGCTGCAGCGTCATTTTTGACTGATGACAGGTCGCTTTATAGGCTTGTATTTATGGCGAAACTAAATATCCCCTTACAAAGGATTACATACTTTTACCACCCCTGTTGAAGATCTAATGACGAAAAAAATTTAAAGTGTGTACTTTGGAAACATGACGTAATGGACTTACTCCTTGATACTTAGTGAAGCACAAAAAATACTAGCGGATATTCTTGGCCCCGCTACATACGACGATTTTTTTGACCTCATCGCGGCAGAAAAACCTTTGGTTTTGTTGGGCAGCTCAAATCAGCGCAGAGCTCAACTAGCAGGGTTGGATCCCAAGGCTGCCTTGCTAAGCGGTTTCGCAAAGTATGCGCAAAACCTGACCTGTCATATTCAAAAAGCAACAGTACCTCCGCCTGAAGCAAAAGCTGTAGAAAGTGCTGAGGCTTTTGCAGCCTTGATCCGGGAATTTCATCAGCGCGATTACACAGTGCGTTTTCCGGATGTCACCGAATTATCTCCAGAATTAAGCAAGTTTACCCGTGCATTAGAATTTGTTTTCCAAAATCCGGCTGGCGTCGTAGTGTTCTGGAGTGAGGGAGGAGCTAAAGCTCCGGTGCACCATGATGAAGTAGATGTCATAGTGATCCAACTGGTAGGCACAAAAAGATGGTTTATTTCCGACGCCACTCCTACGCTGCCAAATCAATGGCGGGGTCTGGGCGAAACATCTGCCGTTATGAACTCCTTTAAAACTTATGATGTCCAACCAGGCGATTTGCTTTATGTGCCCAGGGGCACTGTGCATACCGTAGAGTCAATAAGCGAATCTATCCATCTGTCTATAGGCTTTGTACCTGTCACTCAAAGAGATGCCATCATTGCGGCGCTGGATTTATTGTCTGATTTGGATAAGCCCCTACGCAGCAATCTGGCACCACGAGCTGATCATCTGGCCACAGGCCAAAGTGCAGCACAGATCCACATGCAAATCCGTCAAGGGGTAGAGAAGCTAAAACAGATTTGTCAGTCCGATCTGTTTATCCGGGATGCGCTGAATTTCCGTCGTTCCAGAATGATCCAACAACTACCTAAATTACCTGTACATGCAATGCAAAACGTTAACTCAGTTCACACTAAGGTTCGGCATAACCCATTGGCGATCGCAGGACTCTTTGCAACTGATGATATTTTAGATTTCAGACAACCCGGTCAACAGCATTTAATTCATTTGGGCGCCGAAGCGTCAGTGCGTTTTATATTATCCAGACAAGAGTTTAGTGTGTCTGAGATCCCTGGCGATGTCAGCGACGATGTACGTATTGCGCTGGTCAATAAAATGCTGGCAGGCGGTTATCTTGAAGTGTTGCATTAACCGCAAAAAAACATATTGATGCATAAAAGTCAGATAAAAAGGCACAAACAGACCATTCTCAAAGTTCGAAGTAAAAAATCAACAACATGATTTATAAAGAAATACTTAAAATATCACTCTATACCATTAAATTACATGTTGGTTATTTATCCAAAATTGTTTAAAGTGCGCGCTCATTTGCACTGCCCGAGCTGCGTCAGCTATGGCTTAGGCATTCGTTTGCTATGCTTAAGCTGCTGTCGTCATACTGTCACAAGGCAGCCTTAGTCTTATTTTGTTTTTGCCAGAAGGAAACAAAGTGCGCACCACAGAACTTGTTGATGGCTTTCGTCAGTCCGCCCCTTATGTTAACTCTCACCGCGGCAAAACCTTTGTCGTGATGCTGGGAGGTGAAGCCATAGATCAGCCCGGCTTTCGCAGTATTATTAATGATATAGCTCTGCTCAATACGCTCGGCATTAAAATAGTGCTGGTGTATGGGGCCAGGCCACAAATTAATAAAGCCTTGGAAAAAGCCGGTTTAAACTGCGATTACCATAACCGTATTCGGGTGACGGACGATGATTCCTTCCAGGTGATCAAACAAGTCGCAGGGGCTTTGCAGCTGGATATTACTGCTCGCTTGTCGATGAGCTTAAGCAACACCCCTATGCACAATGCTCAAATCAACGTGGTCAGCGGTAATTTTGTTATAGCCCAGCCTTTGGGCGTGGACGATGGTATCGACTATTTACACAGCGGCCGGGTGCGTCGTATTGATGTGCAGGGTATTCGCCGCCAGTTGGATAACAACGGCATCGTCTTAATGGGCCCTGTAGCCGCTTCTGTCACAGGCGAAAGCTTTAACCTGACCGCCGAAGAAATTGCCACTCAAGTGGCAATAAAACTTAAAGCTGAAAAAATTATCGGCTTTAACGAAGTGGGCGGCATAGTGGGTGAAGATGGTGACATTACCGCTGAACTTATGCCTAATTATGCCGAACACTTAATGTGGCAGATGGAGCAAAAAGAAGACGCCTGCACCGCCACAGTCGCCTTTTTACACGCAGCTATTACGGCTTGTCGTTCTGGTGTTTCGCGTTGTCACTTAGTCAGCTATAGCGAAAATGGCGCTATGTTGCAGGAGTTGTTTTCCCGTGACGGTATAGGTACCCAGATAGTAACTGAGGCAGCCGAACGTTTGCGTGCCGCCAGTATCACTGACATTGGCGGTATTCTGGATTTGATCCGTCCACTGGAGCAACAAGGGCTTTTGGTGCGTCGTTCGCGTGAACAGCTGGAAATGGAAATTGACCAGTTTGTCGTCATTGAACGGGACGGCTTAATTATCGGCTGTGCCGCCCTTTATCCATTCCCGGAAGAAAACGTCGGTGAATTTGCCTGCTTAGCTGTGCATGAACAGTACCGTGACGCCGACCGTGGCAGTGCTTTGCTGAAAAACATTATTCAGCTGGCACGCCAACGTAAGTATTACCGCTTATTTGCGCTGACCACCCGCAGTATTCACTGGTTCCAGGAGCATGGCTTTGAACTGGTGACGGTGCAGGACTTACCAGAGAAAAAACAACAGCTGTATAACTACCAACGCCGTTCAAAAATTCTGGCTTTGGATTTATAAGGCGTTTTTCTGTTGTATTTGTTCTACCACAGTCCGGGCTAAGGCCCTGGCTGTGGTCCACTTGCCTCCGGACACAGTCAACAATTGCTGTTGCCAATTAAGTGCATACTCCCGACTGGCCTTACTGGCGCTGTCACTGCCACCCAACAGGGGGCGGACTCCGGCAAATGTACTCTCTACATCAGCTGAGCTAAGTTGGCTATCAAAATAGTGGTTATACAGCTTCAGTAAATACGCCTGCTCTTCGTCACTGCAGGCGATAGGCTCTGCCAGACTTTGCCGTACTTCTGTTGTTCCTAATAAAGTTTGACCCTGATAAGGCAATACAAAGACGATACGCCTCTCCCCCGGCACTTCCAGCATATGGCCATACCTACTGATTGCAGGCAGTAGCAAATGGCTGCCACGCACCAAATCCAAAGTTTGTTGCAGCGGTAGCTCTGATTGTTCCAAGAGCTGATTACTCCAGGGCCCGGCCACATTCACGACCAGATCAAAGATTTGCCACTCAGCGCTGTTAGCCGCAAATACCCCACCTGTTGCTGTGATTTGACGGACAGGGCAATGCTGGTGAATCTGTACTCCGGCTTTTACAGCTTGCTCCGCCACCCAAAGCCCAAGTTTTCTGTCGTCCATCTGGCCATCAAAAAATAAATAGGCCCCGGTCAAGCCATCCATTTTTAATTGTGGCGAACAACGTTTTGCCTGCTCTGCGGTTAACCAGCGATGCCTTCCTATACCTTTTTTTCCACTCAGCACATCATAAAGCCACAAGCCAATTTTGATTTGCCAGCGTGGTCTTTGACCCTTTTGATAGATGGGATACAAAAGCGGTAATCTTTTGGTTAAGTGCGGTGCTTTTTTCAGCCACCAGCGTCTTTCCTGCAAAGCCTCATGCACCAGACGAAATTCGCCCTGCTCCAGATAACGTAAACCACCATGCAGCAGCTTAGAAGAGGATTTGCTGGTCGCCTGCATCAATTCATCGCGTTCAAACAAAGTCACCTGATGGCCAGCCAACGCTAATTGCCAGGCGGATGACAAGCCATTAATACCACCACCTATCACAGCAATTTTCATATCGTATTCTCTTAAGTCTTTGATCTATCAAAGCAGAATCAAGCGACTTTGTCGAATTGCTTCACGGGTTTCAACTGGCTGGTAAGTAGCAGAGATTGGCCTGGATGCGGGCAGACGGCTGAACCTGTCTCTGTTGAAATAGGCTAAAAAGAAATCAGAGGAGAAACTGATGCTAGAACTCAGACCCAACTGTGAATGTTGTAATGCAGATTTGACACCAGCAGATCAGGCCTACATCTGCTCTTTTGAATGTACTTTTTGTCCAGAGTGTACTGACAAACTGACTGGAATCTGCCCAAACTGTGGCGGAGAATTAGTCAGAAGACCGATACGACCTGAAGCTAAATTAGCGACCAATCCGCCTTCAGCTGTGCGGGTGTTTAAACCTGATTGCAAAACAAAAACAGTACCTTAGTTCATCAGCGCCATAGCGGTTTGTATTTGCTGTTCAGTTAAGTCTTGATCCTGCATCGATTTGACTAAGTTATTTTTAGAATCCATCAACCCCCGGCTTAAGGAGCTGATTTCAGCCTGCAGCGCTTTTAGCTTTTCCTGCTTTTCTTCTGCAGGCATCGAGCTGTTGCTCATCAGTTGTTGCAGCTCTTTTTGTTTTTCTTCCAGCTCGTCCTGCTTATCACGAATAGCTTTCAAAGCCTGTTTGACGTTATCCGGTAGCTCGCTCTCGTCAATGTCTTTATCCCTTTCGGCTTTTTTAGATTTTTCTAAGCCCAGTGGGGATAAATCGACATGAATACCGGCTGTAGCTCTTGTACTGGCTTTTTCGAAGCGGAAGTTTTTGTTCTCTGCAACAACAGAGGTCGGAGGCATGGCATTTTGAATACCAAGATTGAGCACCTGATTTAAGTCCATTTTTATCATCAGCTTTGCACCGAAAACAGAGAATCCTTCTGTTATCGGCGCGGGCTGGATAAACTTGAATCTTTAGCGGATTTGACCGTCCCCTATCACAATATATTTTTCTGTGGTCAAAGATTCCAGACCCATAGGGCCGTAGGCGTGCAGCTTAGAGGTAGAAATACCAATTTCAGCCCCCAACCCCAGTTCACCCCCATCGCTGAACCGCGACGACGCATTGACCATCACTACTGCACTGTTAATTTGCTTTAAAAAACGCTGCGCTGTGCTGATATTTTGTGTGCAAATCACTTCGGTATGATCCGAACTATGCTGCTGAATATGTGCAATGGCGGCATCATAATCAGACACTATTTTTACTGAAATTGCTAAACGCAAATATTCGGTATCAAACTGCTGAGGTTGTGCCAATACTGCATTGCTGAAATACAAAGCCGACTGTTCGCAAGCAAAGACGTCAACCTGCTCAGAGGCCAATGCGGCGGCAGCCAACTTCAAAAATTGTGGCGCTACAGCTTGATGCACCAGCAAGGTTTCCAGCGAATTACAGGCGCTGGGTCGTTGCACTTTGCCATTGATCAGCAACGCAATAGCTTTCTGCAGATCCGCATCCTGGTCCACATACAAATGACAGACCCCTTTGTAATGCTGGATCACCGGAATTTTGCTGTTATCGCTGACAAAATGAATCAGCCCTTCGCCACCTCTGGGTATCACTAAATCAACGCTGTCTTTTTGTTGTAGCAACTCCAGCAATAAAGCCCGGTCAGGATCAGGGATCACGCTGATGGCGGCCGGGTTCACACCATGTTTTGCCATAGCTTTATGCAAAGCGTCTGCAATCGCCATGCTGGAATACAAAGCTTCACGACCACCACGCAGAATCACCGCATTACCCGATTTTAAACACAAAGCACCAGCATCTGCTGTGACATTAGGCCTGGCTTCGTAAATCATCGCGATGACACCAAGCGGAATACGCATTTTACCGACCTGAATACCATTGGGTCGAGGCACCATCTGGCGAATTTGGCCTACAGGGTCTGGCAATGCTGCAATATAACGCACTGCATTGGCTAAGGTTTTAATCCGATCTTCAGTCAAAAGCAGGCGGTCCAACATCGCCTCTGCCAACTGCTTGTCGCGCCCTGCCGCCATATCTTTAGCATTGCCAGCGAGGATCATAACGCTGTCTGCTTCTAACTGATCAGCCATCGCCAGTAACAGCTGATTTTTATCGGCTTCTGATAGCTGCGCCAGTTGTAAGGCCGCTTGCCTGGCTTGTTGGCAAATAGCTTTAATATTTACGTTTGTCATGCTCAGCCCTCCACCAGCGCTAAATCGTCGCGGTGCACCACCACTTCGCTTGGGCAATAGCCCAAAATACTTTCAATCTGCTGACTGTGTACGCCACGGATTTTGCTCAGCTCTGATTTGCTGTATTGACTGATGCCTTTGGCCAGCTGTTTACCTGCCTCGTCACACAACCAAATTGCATCACCTTTATCAAAATCACCACTGACCGCGCTGATACCTTTTGGCAGCAAAGAAGCGCCCTTATGCAATAAAGCCTGCACAGCGCCGCTGTCGAGTTGCAGCTCGCCACGGGTTTTTAAACTGTGTAACAACCAGTGTTTTTTTGCACTTAACCGTTCCTGCTGTTTATGAAACAGCGTACCGCAGGCTTTGCCTGCTAAGAGCGCAGCAAAGCTTTCAGCTTTCTGGCCATTAATAATTAAAGTATCAATACCCTGCGATGTGGCTTTACTGGCAGCCTGCAACTTGGTGGTCATGCCGCCTGTGCCAATGGCATGATGGCTGCCTCCAGCCATGGCATAAATATCCGCTGTGATTTGATGTACTTCAGGAATAAGCAGCGCATTGCTGTCAGAACGTGGATTGGCGGTATATAAACCATCCACATCAGAACAAATAATCAAGGCATCCGCATCCACCACTGTCGCCACCAAAGCCGCCAGATTATCGTTGTCCCCAACTTTCAACTCAGCGGTTGCTACGGTATCGTTTTCGTTCACAATAGGCAGTACACCGTGATCGAGCAAAGTACGCAGCGTATTGTGGATATTTAAATAGCGGTTGCGGTGCTGCAAATCATCATGCGTCAGTAAAATTTGCGCGCAATCAAAGTCGAGCAAATTACGCCAGCTTTGCATCATGCGGGTTTGGCCTACAGCGGCCATCGCTTGTTTAACATTAATGGGTAAGGGGTGATGGGCAAAGGGAATAGCAGCACGGCCTGCAGCCACGCTACCTGAAGAAACTAATACCACTTCAACCCCTTGTTGCCTGCATTCGCTGATAAAGCCAGCAATAGCAAGTAAGTAACGGGTGGAGCAACCTTTTGCTTCCGGTGCAATCAGGGCACTGCCCACTTTCAGCACCAGACGTCGCCACTTTAACCCAGCCATAACACCCATTTAACTCCAGTTATTTTTTAAGCACCCGAGCATACCTATTTAGACGTATATATGTCTATACCCGTCTTACTTGAAGCTGTAGCTTTGTTGACTACAGGCTTTCGCCCAATCGCATAGGAAAACTATGCTCATGGGTCTCAATCCTTTGTCGCCTCGCTACAACTCCAATTAATTAGGGTATATACCTTCGGACTTACGACCACAGCGGCGTTGACTACCCAGTCACTTATTTCAGCAGACTAATTTTGCTTACTGGCGAGTATTCGCCTCAATCCATAAACACATAGTGAACTATGCTCCTGGGGCCTCTATCACTTGTCGCCTTGCTGTAGCCGCAATTACTTTGGCGACTCGTTGTGGCCTCAAAATAACGCATAACAACAGTCAATGGCATGTAGCATAAATAAAAGGTATTTCGGTAAAATCTGACCAATAATGCATTACTTTTTTGTCTTAAGCAGAGCCTGATGTCGCACAACACTATATCCCTGAACCAACAGCGCCAACCTTTGGATCACCTCGACTCGGTCTGGTTATTTGGTTACGGCTCGCTGATTTATAAAACTGACTTTGACTATTTGGCCGCTAAACCAGCCTGCATTTATGGCTGGGAACGCCGTTTTTGGCAGGGCTCCCATGATCATCGTGGTACCCCTGAGGCGCCTGGACGGGTGTTGACCTTGATTGAAGCCGTTGGAGCACGTTGCGCCGGCATGGCTTATCAAGTAACACCTGCGACCTTTAAACATTTGGACCATCGTGAAAAAAATGGTTATTTGCGTATATTTACCCCACTGCACTGGCTGAATGAAACAGGCGAAGTGCAAGGGGTTGTGTATGTAGCCAGCGCAGATAATGAGGCTTATTTGGGCCCGGACACAGACGCAGCTATAGCTGCGCATATAGCACGAAGTCATGGTCCAAGTGGGCCTAACAGTGAATACGTGCTTCAACTGGCACAGGCGCTACGCGATATGAATCAGCAAGACGAACATGTGTTTGCGATTGAGCGCGAACTTTTAAAGCTGTGAAAGCAAACCTAATCGCTGCACTATTTCTTCACCAGAATACCGGGGAGCGCCTCTTACTCAGACTCTCCGGCCTTTACAAGCTTCAGCTTTATTCGCCGCCATCCATGGCGATTTCCCTAAAGGGTCAAGGCTCTGTCTTGTTAACCACTGCGCCGAACAATGTTTTAGTTCAGCGCTAATTCAGTTGAACTGAGGTACAATAGCCGCACAATAATTCAGGAGATTTCCCATGATTGCCAAACAGTTAGGTTTAGTTGCCTTATGCAGCACCTTAGTTTTATCCGGTTGTGCCAGTATGA
This sequence comes from Rheinheimera tangshanensis, assembly GCF_014645135.1. GTDB lineage: Bacteria > Pseudomonadota > Gammaproteobacteria > Enterobacterales > Alteromonadaceae > Pararheinheimera > Pararheinheimera tangshanensis. The sequence goes on along the minus strand of NZ_BMLH01000002.1, from coordinate 318,204 downwards.
ATATAGCGCCGGAAAATCAGAATACTGCTAAAGGTGCGGCTATTGGTGCCGGTGTGGGTGCTGTGCTGGGTAAAGCCACTGGCAATCATAAAAACAAAAGACTGGCGATAGGTGCCGCCATTGGTGCTTTAGCTGGCGCTGCTGTAGGTCGTTATATGGACCATCAGGAAATGGCGCTGCGTGATCAGTTATCTGGCACTGGTGTCAAAGTGCACCGTGATGGCGATATTTTGCGTTTAGAAATTCCATCGCAAATCACTTTCGCGGTGAATCAGTCGGCTATTCAGCCTCAGTTGTATCCGGTATTAAATGACGTGGCTAAAGTACTGGGTGAATACGACAAAACCCTGTTGGTGATCAGCGGTCATACCGACGATACCGGTGCTTATGACTACAATATGCAGCTGTCGAAAAAACGTGCTGAAAGCGTCAAAGATTATTTAGTAGCGCAGCGTTTAAATCCAATCCGGATTGAAACTCAGGGTTTAGGCCCAAGCTACCCGGCAGTGCCTAATAATTCTGAAAGCAACAGAGCGATGAACCGCCGCGTTGAGATACATATCGAAGCCATCACTCAATAAAATACCCGTCGTTCTTGTCGCTGCAGTTTTGTTGACTGCGCGCCGAGCTGCCACATCAATGGCTTAGGCTAAAACGAGAAAGCCAAAGCTATTAAAAATTTAAAACTCCGGCTATGCTGCCGCTGCATTTATTGCAGTAGCAGCGCACCGGAGTTTTTTTATGGGTTTATTGTGGTTAGTCACGCTAATTTGGGCTTTTAGTTTTTCCTTAATTGGTGAATTCCTATCTGGCCGGGTTGACCCTTATCTGGCCGTCAGCAGCCGTATGCTATTGGCTTTAGTGTTATTCCTGCCCTGGTTACTCAAAAGTACCAGCTCAAAAACTCAGGCTATGGCTCTGGCTGGTATTGGTGCTGTACAGCTTGGTCTGATGTATCTGCTGCTCTATCATAGTTTCCTGTATTTAACTGTGGCCGAAGTGCTGTTATTTACTATTCTGACTCCTGCCTATATCTCAATACTGGATTACTTCTGGCGTTATAAAAAGCTGCATCTGCGCTGGTTAGGCCCTGCCCTGCTGGCTATTTTGGGCGCTTTAGTGATTCGTTATCAAAACCTTAGTACAGACTTCTGGTGGGGTTTATTGCTGATCCAGGCTGCCAATTTATGTTTTGCTTTTGGTCAGGTGGCTTATCGCCAACTGGATTTAGGTTCAGTCGCCACACAACGCTATAACTTTGGCTGGTTTTTTATGGGCGCTGCAATGATCAGCCTACTGGCAACAGCTCTATTTGCCGACTGGAACAAAATACCAACTACGACTTTGGATTACGGCATTTTAATCTGGCTAGGTCTGGTGGCTTCTGGTTTAGGTTATTGGTTATGGAATGCTGGCGCCAGGCAGGTGAATGCTAACCAGTTGGCAGTGATGAATAACGTGCTGATCCCGGCGGGTTTAGTGGTGAACTTTGTATTCTGGCAGCAGAATGTCAACTGGCTTACGTTAAGCGCTGGCTCGGCGCTGATTTTAGTTTCATTGTTATGGGCCGGGAGACAAAACACCAACTAAATCAGAGCAACTGCAACACAGACCACTCATGGCTATGGCTCGGCTTTAACCAGCAGCCGTATTTGCCAATGAGTTTTAGTTTTCCACTCCGACATATATACATGCTGCCAAGGCGGCTGCATCCCGGACAGCTGCTTTAGCACTTCGTCCGCCTTGACTTCAATCGGCAAACGCAGTTGCACCAAACAGATATTATCCCTGCAGCCTGACGCCTCTGCTCTGGCGCCAAACTTGCTCTCCAGGTCAGACAATGCCTGTTCCAGGTTGTGTTCAAGTTGGTTATCTTGCTCATACTGATGAGAATAATGCAGCTGTTCCGCCGCTTCGCGAAAATTTCTGCTTTTGAATAGCAATTCTATTTTGGCGCGAGACAATTCTGCATTTGAGCTGATCAGCCTCAAATGCCAGTTTTCTTGCAAATCTAAGGTACAACCCCGACCTTCAAGACATATCGAACTGGCCTGCTCAGGCTCTGCCTTTGTAGGTTCTTGCACCGAAGTATCGCTATAAACAACTGCTACATCCTGGCCCGATGATTCAGGCTCTTTTTCCAACCCCACATGCTGGGTTGTATTTTGAACTCTGGAGATCATCGAAGGCGCTGCTTCTGGTTGCTCCGGCTCAACACTACCACTGAACCAAAACCAGCCAGCCATCAGTAACAACGCCACTCCACTGAGAAGCCATTTCATTATTCGCCATCCTCCATGAACCACTATTACAGCTACCGAACTTAGAACTGCCTCCCAAATCTTTCAGGTTAGATCGTAGAAAAAGCCTTCTTTACAAAATTAGGCAAAGCCATAGCAGCCTGATGCACTTCGGCATTGTAGTACTGAGTTTCAAAAGCCGGGTTTTGTGCCGCTTCTACACGGAAGCCATCAAATTTGGCCTCTTTGCGGGCTAAAGTACAAGTCCACCAGCCGGATGGATACACCATCTGCGGGAATAACAGGCTTTGTAAGTCGGCAAAACCAGCGTCTGACATCGCATCACGCATAGCTTTTAAAAGTGGCATATGGATCAATGGCGATTCACTTTGTTGCACTAAGATGCCACCTGGGCGCAGCGCTTTTAAGCAGCTTTCATAAAAGGCGCGGTTAAATAAACCTTCGCCCGGACCTATTGGGTCGGTTGAGTCGACTATGACAACGTCCAAAGACTCTGGCGCTGCATCACGCATAAACTGAATACCGTCGGCAAATTTTAAGGTAGCGCGTGGGTCGTTATTGGACGCACAAAGCTCTGGAAAGTATTTTTCTGCCATGCGGGTGACTTGTTCGTCGATATCAATTTGGGTCACTTGTTCGATATCAGGGTGCTTTAATACTTCACGCAAAGTACCACAGTCACCGCCGCCAATAATCACCACTTGTTTTGGATTAGGGTGAGTAAATAACACGGGATGGCTTAACATTTCATGGTACAGGAAATTATCACGGCTGCTCAGCATAATAACGCCGTCTATCACCATCAGATTGCCAAAGTGCGTGGTCTCAAACATTTCAATATGTTGAAAAGGCGACTGCACCTCATCCAGTTTTTTTGTGATGGCCAAACCAAAAGCGCTGCCACTGGCTGCAAAAATTTCAGTGAACCATTTGTTGTCGCCCGACATACTAAACCCCTCATAAACAAACTAAGCTAAGTATTTTGCCAGCCAGGGCTGGATGAGACAAACTTTTCATGTTTTTTTCACAGCATTGGCTTTAAAATAGCGCATCATTTTTTTAAGGGCACGACAATGGCAGATTGGGGTATTGAAAAAGCACGATCCATTTATAACGTAGCAGTCTGGAGTGAAGGCTATTTTGATGTAAACAAAAATGGCGATCTGGTGGCCTATCCGGATCAGGATCATAAAAAGCCCGGTATTAATTTCCCGGAACTGACTGCCCGCTTTAAAGAGGAAGGCTTAACTCTGCCTGTATTGGTGCGCTTTACCGATATTTTGCAGCACCGTGTTGGCACCTTAATTAATTCTTTTGCTCAGGCCAAACAAGAACGTGAGTATCAGGGCGAATACACAGCTGTTTACCCTATTAAAGTAAACCAGCAATTTTCCGTAGTGAAAAAGCTGGTGAGCCATGACAGCGGCAAAGTAGGTTTAGAAGCAGGTTCCAAACCTGAGTTGATGGCAATTTTAGGTGTCACCGACAAACCTCTGCGCATTGTCTGTAACGGTTACAAAGACTCTGAGTTCCTGCGTTTAGCCACTATTGGCCAGATGATGGGCCATCAGGTGTATGTCGTAGTTGAAAAAATCACTGAATTAAAAACCTTAATCCGTGAAATCGACAGCTTAGGCCAGGCGCCTATGATTGGTATCCGTATCAAGCTGAATTCGGTTGGTAAAGGCAAATGGCAAAACACCGGCGGTGAAAAAGGCAAGTTTGGCTTAACTGCCACTCAAGTACTGCAAGCCATCGACATTCTGCGTGACGCCGGCAAACTGGACTTGTTGCAGTTAGTGCATTTCCATATCGGTTCGCAAATCGCCAATATTCGCGATATTCACAATGCGATTCGTGAATGTGCCCGCCACTACGCTGAACTGCGCACTTTAGGTGTGCCTATCACTACGGTAGACGTAGGTGGTGGTTTAGGTGTGGATTACGAAGGTTCCAACTCACGTTCGGCCTGTTCGATGAACTACACCATGCTGGAGTACGCCCGCAACGTGGTGTATGGCTTAAAAGAAGTCTGTGACGAGTACGACTTACCGCATCCGAACATTATCACTGAGTCTGGCCGTGCTATGACAGCTCACCACGCCGTGTTAATTACTGATGCGATTGATGTTGAACGCGCTCCAGGCTTAGTCAATATGCCGGAGCCAAGCGAAGACTCACCAGCCGTGATTTGGGCTTTGTGGGATTCTTATAAAAACGTCACACCACGCACAGCGGTCGAAGCCTATCACGATGCAGTGCATTATTTTACCGATGCTCATGCTCAGTATGTGCATGGTTTGCTGACGTTAAAAGACTGGTCTTTGCTTGAGCAAATTTACTTTGCCACCATCAACAAAGTGAAAAACAAGCTGGATTTATCCTCGCGCTCACACCGTGACATTCACGATGAGTTAAACGAGAAATTAGCCGACAAGCTGTTTGTGAACTTCTCGCTGTTCCAGTCTATGCCGGATGCCTGGGGTATTGACCAGTTATTCCCGGTGATGCCACTGGAGCGGATGAATGAATCGCTGGAACACCGCGCTATCATTCAGGACATTACCTGTGACTCAGACGGCGTACTGAAAAGTTATGCGGACGGTAACGGCATTGAATCCAGCTTGCCACTGCCTTCGTACAAAGAAGATTCACAGTTCCTGTTGGGTATGTTTATGGTCGGCGCTTACCAGGAAATTCTGGGCGACTTGCATAACCTGTTTGGTGACACAGACTCAGTGCATGTTGAACTGGATGACGAAGGCGGTTACCGTCTGACGAATGCCATTAAAGGTGACACAGTGGCCGACGTATTACGTTATGTGCAGTTTGACGCGAAGAAGCTACTTGCCGCGTATCAGAAGCAATTAGCACGGATGGACTTTAGCCCGGAAATGCAGACATCTTATTTAGATGAGCTAAAAGCCGGGGTTTATGGTTACACCTACTTCGAAGATTAAGGTAAACTTGCCACTGATCGGATGAGAGAAAAGCAGGCCCGCCTGCTTTTCTTTTTTAAACTATATCCCAGATAACCACAGGCTCTGCACCTTGGAAAGAGGGAAATAACGAACGAGGTGGTAACTGAATGCTGCACTTTCTACCAGCCCCAATACGTGGCTCGCTTTCTTTTCTGCTGTACTTTATCAACACGATTTTTTGGGCCATTCCTATATTACTTCTGGCCATCATTAAGTTACCTCCTGTCAAACTATGGCAAACCTGGATCACCTATTTACTCGACTTTTGCGCCACCAGTTGGATCAGCCTAAATAACCTAACCAGCCGCACCTTCACCCGTATTCGCTGGGATATCAAAGGCATAGACCATTTAAGTGTCAAAGACTGGTATTTGGTACTGGCCAACCATCAATCCTGGGTTGATATTCTGGTGTTGCAAAAAGTCTTTAACCACAAAGCGCCCTTTTTAAAATTTTTCCTGAAAAAAGAACTGATTTATGTGCCTGTAATTGGCTTGTGCTGGTGGGCGCTGGATTTTCCTTTTATGCAGCGTTTAACTGCCAAGCAGCTGGCGGAAAAACCTGAACTTAAAGGCACAGATATAGCCACTACTCGTAAAGCCTGCGAAAAATTCCGCTACAAGCCAGTCTCTGTGATGAATTTCCTTGAGGGTACTCGTTTCACTCCACATAAACATGACAAACAACAGTCGCCATTTACTCATCTACTCAAACCTAAAGCGGGTGGAATCTCTTTTGTACTGAACGCTATGGGCGAACACTTGCATAAGCTGCTGGATGTGACCATTTGTTATCCTAAGGGCATCCCAACCTTCTGGGACTATATTTCCGGCAAAGTGCAGGACATTAAAGTACGGGTGCGAGTGTTACCTATAGATCCGAATTTAATTGGCGATTATGAAGACCCGGTATTCAGACAAAGATTCCAGAGCTGGGTCAATCAACTCTGGTTGGATAAAGACGTGTTATTAACAGAGCTGAAACAAGGAGAGCGGAGCTGATGCTGCACTGGTTACCTGTCGTACTCAAAGCCCCTTTGGCATTTTTGCTGTTCAGCTGCAATCTGGCCTTGTGGGGCAGTATTGTAACCCTGATTGGTGTAGCCAAATTAGTCTCCCCTAATGCTACAGCGAGAGCCTTCTGGTCTAAACCCGCCCACTGGGCCTACCGGGGTTGGTCGCGTTATAACAAAGCTTTGATGGAGTTATTTAATAAAGTGGAATGGCAAGTCAGCGGTGTAGCTGATTTAAAACAAGACAGCTGGTATTTGCTGATCTCCAATCATAAAAGTTGGTTAGATATTCCGGTCCTGAGTCAGTTTGCATTAAACCGTATTCCGGAGCCTAAGTTCTTTTTAAAAGAAGAGCTGAAATGGGTGCCTTTTATTGGTTCAGGCTCCTGGGCTTTAGATATGCCTTTTATGAAGCGCTACAGCCAGGCACAAGTCGCGAAGAAGCCGGAACTCAAAGGGAAGGATATAGAAACCACCCGTAAATCCTGCGAAAAGTTCAAAGACACCCCAACCACCATTATTAACTTTGTCGAAGGCACCCGCTTTACCGAACAAAAACACAAGCAAAAGCGCAGTCCATTCCGGCATTTACTGCCGCCTAAAGCAGGTGGTATCGCTTTTACCCTCGCCAGCATGGGGCAGCAGTTTCATTCAGTACTGGATGTGACCATTTTATACCCTGACAATCCGGGTCATGTCGCTTTGGATATGCTGTGTGGTCGGTTAAAACGTGTGGTGGTGCTGGTAGAAATTCTGCCTGTCGATCATCAGATTATCGGCGATTATTTCAACGACGAGGGTTTCAGAATCAACTTTCAAAACTGGCTGAATCAACGCTGGCTGAAAAAAGATCAGGCGATTAGCGCTTACCATCAGCCGCAGGCTGCCAGAGCGGAAAACGCCTTATGTTAGATCTGTATTTACAGCAGGCTGCCAGCTACTTTGGCTTGAATTTAGCTCCGGAGCATATTTTGATGTTAGCGGTCAGAGTGCTGCTGGCCATAGTGTTACTTAGCTTGCTGTTTACATTGGCACGGCGTTATTTGTTACCCGCTATCGCCCATCTGCTGGATAAAGTCGATGGAGACTTACAACATCAAACTGAAAAACAACGACTACAGCTGGCCAGTCATCTGGCACATTTAGTGCCCGCAGTAGTGTTGATCAGCTCAGCCGAACAATTTTTCCAGCACTGGCCTGATTTCAAAGCCACGGTGCATTTAGGTTTGTGGATCTATCTGTACTGCTTTGCTGGTCTGGCTTTTGCTGCCCTGATTAATTTTGCGACCACTATCTACAGTGCGGTGGATCGTCAAAGTAATGTGCCTTACCTTGGCCTGGCTCAGGTGCTCAAATTACTCGACTTTATTGTCGTAAGTATATTAATCCTCAGCACTTTACTCGGCAAATCCCCTGTCTATTTACTCAGCGGCTTAGGTGCTTTAACTGCCGTGTTATTGCTGGTGTTTAAAGACACTATTTTAGGTTTAGTCGCCAGTATTCAGTTAGCCACCAATAAAATGGTCGCAACGGGTGACTGGATTGAAATGCCCAAATACGGTGCAGATGGTGCTGTTATTGAAGTCGCGCTAACCACGGTCAAAGTACAGAACTGGGATAATACCATCACTACTATTCCGACCTATGCGCTAATTTCAGACTCCTTTAAAAACTGGCGTGGCATGCAGCAATCCGGTGGACGCCGTATTAAAAGAGCCATCAAAATTGATATTCACAGCATAGGTTTTCTGGATGAGGCAGAAAAGCAGCAATTAATGCAGCACACTGTACTACAACCTTTTCTGACAACAGATATAGCCAAAGAGTTATTACAACAGCCTCACCTGACCAATCTGAAACTATTTCGTTATTACGCCAAGTGGATGCTGCAACACAACCCACATATTAATCAGAATATGACCCTGATGGTGCGTCAGCTGGAGTCTAACGAAGTAGGTTTACCTCTGGAGATTTATTGTTTCAGTGCTGATAAAGTCTGGGCGAACTACGAACAAATTCAGGCTGAAATTTTCGAAACTTTATTTGCAACTTTACCTTTGTTCACATTAAGTACTTTCCAGCGGTTGGGTGGCCGGCAAGAGCTTTAGCTTTTGCTGGCACTAATCATCAGATTACGAGGGGTGAGTTGGTAGTCGCAGAATTGTTTCACTTGCACCTGGTAACCTTGTTGCTCTAAAAACAAGGCTCTGTCCAGCACCAGCCACTGCTCCAGTAAAGGCCGGAATAAAGAGCGTACCAGCTGCATTTTCTTCACTAAAGCATGCCGTTGCTGCCCAAGCTGCAGATAATACTGCCAGTTTGTATCCACCGGAATTTGCCACTGGTGCTCTGAAGCAGCCCAATACGCAAAAGCACTAAATTCGCCGCTAAACCAATGTTTAGGCACAGAAGACAAAGGCCGGTAGTCTTTTACCTTTTGCACCGCCTGATATAGTTCCTGATAAGCCAGACGCCACAGCACTTCAGTCTGGCGCAAGCGTGTTATCCGTTCCCCAGCTGTGACCTGCGCCTGCACAGCGAGTTTCAGCTCATCCCGGCTCAATGGCCCCAAACGACTTTGCTGCGCCTGGATAGATAAAGCCTGATACTGCTCAGTCGCTATTAAATGGTAACAACAAGGCACTATATCTAGTTGGGTCGTACCCACACGGCTGGCCTGCTGCAATAAGCGGATGTGCAAATCGCCACAAGCATGCAAAGCTACCACCTGCTGGTCAGTATTGAGGTGTTTTGCAGTCTCCTCAACTAACACATCTGCCTGAATAAAATGCTGTGACAGCTTGAGTTGTCCAGCCAGCAATTGTCCTTCAGCACAAAGGACGTCCTGCCATTCCAGACTGGTGACTTTGCGCTCCTGGCTAAAACAAAGCCAGCGTCCAAGATGGCCTTTACCGGCACACCATTCCAGTACAGGTAAGTCCCCCTGTTGCATCTGCGTGGCAAAAGCCTGAATTTGTTCTAATTTCCGCCCTTTAATATCACGACTAAACCAGAATGGTAGTTCAGTGTGTATCGACCCTGTGTTATTAAAACTTGTCCGCTCAAAATCACTGATTTGATTTAACTCTGGGAAAAATACCGAAAAATAGTCGCGCCTATAGCTTTCATCCAGCTCCAACCGCTCGTTCTGCTCAGTCCCAAGTTGTTGTAAAGCGGCAGCTAACGCAGTTTGGCCCCAGGGTAACTCAGAGAAATGGAATGGGCTAAAGCGCCAGAAAGCCTGATAGCGGGCTAACAATAAATCCAATTGCAAAAACTGTTCAGACAAAAGCCGGGACATAAACAAGACGACACCAAAGCAAGAAAACTAGCGCTACTATAGCATCCAATACCTCAAAAGCTGTGAGGCTCTGCCACGGAAATATTTCCGGAACAGTCAGTGTCTGCATCTGGCACAGCCATAAAAAATAATGCACACTCAATTACATCAGTATGGTTCGATGAAAGAGAGATTGCGGTGACAGAACTTAAACGTATTATGCATGTAGAAGACGACCCGTCCATTCAGGCTGTGGCTAAAGTGGCTTTGGAGGTGGTGGGTGGCTTTACTGTAGAAACCTGTAGCGGTGGCGAAGAGGCGTTAAAGAGCTTCCATGCCTTTGCACCACAACTGATCTTACTGGATGTGATGATGCCAGGTATGGATGGCCCCAGCACTTTAAAAAAGATGCAGTCTGACTTTGATTTAAGTGCTATCCCCGTAGTCTTTATGACCGCCAAAGTACAAGCCAATGAGATTGAATCCTACAAAGCTCTAGGCGCTGCCGATGTGGTGGTGAAGCCTTTTGACCCTATGACCTTGTCTGATCAAATCCGCGAGATCTGGCAAAAGCTACAGTGACGAAAAAGTTCAGAGCCTGAGCTCTGACCTTTTATTGTGTATCTACATCCTGTCGCTGCTGTTCGACCTGTTCAAATAGCTGCTGTAATTCCTGCTCATACTGCTGCATATCTTTGCCCTTGCCCAGATAAAAAGACAGAGGCAATAAACGTGAATCGTATTGCAAGCTACGGTCAAAAGGTGAAGGCGGTGTCAGTAAACCAGCCCACTGCCCTGATGTGGCCAACAACGCGACAACCACAGCGACTGCAGCCTGAGCTTTGACCGGCCAATGAGTCGCCAGCCATAAATTGCCACAAAATAACGCAACTAAAATCAGGCTATAACCCGTGACTTCAGTGATCTGCGCTACAACAGAACCATCCAGATTAAAACCCAGCCAATAACAAAAAACGCCCCACACCGCACTGGCTGCCAGCGCTGCATAAGTCAGGCTAAGCTGAGGTAGAAAATGACTTTCCTGCTGGTTAAATCTGCCCCAAAGTGCAAGGATGGCTGGCCAGATACAAAACATCAGCAAGGTTTTTGGCAGTTCCAGTAACCTTACTGTCCATAAATGCTCCAGCTGCTTTGGCAGTGTCAGCCAGATTTCAACCATCTGATCCACCGCCAGGATCAAAGCAAATAACAGAATAAAAGCCCAGTGCCCCATAGCCTGCAGTTTTTGCCCCACAGCGCTAAAAGGCAAAGTAGCTGGCACAGGATGGGCATCGTCATACAGACGAAGCGCCTGTTCACCTAACCAGCAAACTTCACCGGAACGCAGTGGCTCTTTTGCCAGCACAGCTTTACGGTCTGATACAAAACTGCCATTGACTGAACTTAAGTCCTCCAGCCACCACTGCCCCGCCTGATCTTGCTGCAATGTGGCGTGATAAGGGCAGACATGCTTGTTAAACAGAATCACATCATTATCAAAGGCCCGGCCTAGTTTGACCTGTTGTTGTAAAAATTTATGCCGTTCTATGACTTTTTGCTGCTTGTTCAGTACTTCCACTATTACTGCCATACCACAGCTCCAATAAACTTATGACTAAACTCCAGCGCCATTTTTTGATCCACACCTGCTAAGGTAAAGTGACTGATCACCCCTTGTTGCTGATGGTCTAAAGAAGCAGAAATATAAGCCACATCAAAAAGTTGCGGATAGTTTCGGTAAGCTCTTAAACAAAAAACCGCTTTAGCATGCTGCCCCTCTGCGGGGCTGAGCAACTGATTCTGGCAGGAATAGGCGGTCACATCGTCTTCGCCTGCACTGTTATCTGCGTTCATTTGGTTGATGCTTTGCTGATAACGGCGGAAAAACTGCAATGGATGCAAATCTTTGCCCTGCAACCATTCAAACTGCATTTCAATGCGGCCAGTACTGAACTCAGATGATAAAAAGATTTCTTCCGGTTGATTACAAAAGGCATTCACTCGTTTGACATCATCTTTGTCTTTTTCCACATTGGATGTGCCCCAACAGCGGATAAAAGGCACTATTTCGTCCGGTACTGTGGCAGGACCAAAGCTTTTAAGCTGCCAATTGGCGTTCAGGATTTGCTGAAACATGTCCTGCTGGTTGCTGATCAGTTGCTGCTGAATATCCTGTTTTAAATCAGCCACAGCTTGTTTCGTTAGTAGCTTTTGCAAGGCGGCTGCTGGAACTAAAAACCCTAAACCATTGCCAGCAGATGCCACATTAACCCCTATCACTTGACCTGCTTCATTCACTGCAGGACCGCCGCTCATGCCGCTGTTAATAGCGCCGGTAAAATGAATACGAGGGTAAAAACTATGTTTTTGCAGGCCGTTATAAGTGCCTGGCACCACGATTAAACCTAAATCATGCGGGTTACCCAAAGAATAGACTTCAGCGCCCTGCACTGGCGCTTGCTGTTGCAACTGAAAACTTTTGGCTGCTGTGTAGTCGGTTTTTAGCAGAGCCAAATCGTTGACCACATCCACGGCCACTATCTCCAGCTTGCCCTTTTGCTGGTTTTGCGCCAGAAACTCCAGTTGGTATTTTTGCGGGAATAACACAGCTTCAGACACTACATGGTAATTGGTGACGACCAGATTAGGTTCGGCCAGTAAAAAACCACTGCCGATGGCCGACTTCGCTCCCGAAGCGTGCTCAAGCACCTTAATTTGCAACAAGGCATCGGCATAATCGGCAAATACTTTTTCCGCAACAGCAGCGCTGTAACCAGGGGCTGAGCAACAGCACAGAACCAGCAGCAGCAAGCTGGTCCATGTTTTTTGCAGCATAGGAAGTCCTTTTAAATCAGGAATTAATACAACAGGCTATAGAGTTTACGTCTGTAGCTGGACGCTAAAGGCTCACCTTTGGGTAAAGTGGCCAGAATATCCAGATAGAGTTTTTTCGCCTCACCAAAGTTCAGATCCTGCTTCAATATTTCAAACAGCAAGGCCAAGGCCTCAGCCGAACGTTGTACCTGATGGTACTGCACCGCCAGCTGTTGTTGCAGTTCTTTATTATCAGGGTCTGTGGCTAGCGCCTGCTCCAGCGCTTTGATTTCAGGGCTGTCAGCCGCTTGCTGCGCCAATTCCAAACGCGCTTTGACACTGTGATACAGCGCATCCTGATCTGCCATCAATATGGTCGACAGTGCTTTTTCAGCAGCCTCTAACTGGCCCAGTTCCACTTGCACTAACGCCAGTTGTAAGCGGATATCTACCCGTTCCGAGGCAAGTTCATTGGCTTGTTTAAGCAAAGGATAAGCTTCAGTCCAGTTTTGTTGCTCCAGCAAAGGCAGAGCCTGCTGCAGTAATTGATCTTCAGGCTTAGGTAAAAATGCGCTTAAACGCTGCAAAATAGCTTGTTCAGGCTCTTCACCAGCAAAACCATCCACCGGCTGACCTTCTTTAATAAAAAGCACAGTCGGCACTGAACGTACCCCAAAGTGCGCTGCCAGTTGCTGTTCCTGATCACAATCCACTACAGCCAACGTCAGGGCATCCGGATAGCTTTGGGCAATGCGCTGCAATACAGGGCCTAAATTTAAGCAAGCCGGGCTACGCTCAGAATAAAAATAAAACAGCACAGGCTGGGCAAAAGACAGCTCTAACAGTTCACGAACATTTTCTATAGTAACGGGCTTGATATTAGCGGACACAACTCACCTATTTTTATGCGAACCGGATAGCTCCGGTTTTATGGAATGCTTTGCATCACTATGTGGCCGGGGCTTTAGATTTGCAAGTCGGGGGAGAGCATTGTTTATATGAGGCTATGCTGCCTTTAAATGTCGTTTATCTAATTCGCCCCAACATTCAAATTTATTCCGAGGATTTTGTATTCTCAGCCCTCCCCCCAACAGGCAATCATCGCTGCGCTGCTGCAGCGAGACTTTTTTTGGTCAGACCAGAAAAAGCGGTCGACTTTCCAAGCTTCTTCCCTTAAATTAGCCATCAAGCCTGCTAAATAATAAAAGACCAACGAGTCACTAACCAGGCCTGATTAGTTTGTTTGACAGACCCCTTACTCTGTCCGTCCACGTAAAAGAAAAATTAATGCTGTTCTGCGTAAGCGGAGCGGTGATTTTTGCTTTAAGCCTTATTGCGCCCGCAACAGGGTTTAAAGTTCGCACGTGCAAACTATGAGACCTGAACAATGACAAGCCAAAACACCCAACCAGAACTGCTGTCTGGTGGAGCCATGCTGATCCGCGCCTTAGCTGACGAAGGCGTAGAGTATGTCTATGGTTACCCCGGCGGTGCCGTGTTACACATTTACGATGCCATGTTCCAACAGCATCAGGTGAAACACGTGCTGGTCCGCCATGAGCAAGCCGCGACCCATATGGCGGACGCCTACGCAAGAGCAAGCGGCAAAGCTGGTGTAGTGCTCGTCACCTCTGGCCCTGGTGCTACTAATGCGGTTACCGGCATAGCTACTGCTTATATGGATTCTATTCCTATGGTGGTGATCTGTGGTCAGGTGATGAGTCACCTGATTGGCGATGATGCCTTTCAGGAAACCGATATGCTGGGCATTTCCCGCCCTATCGTGAAACACAATATGTCGGTGCGCCGCCCCGAAGATATTCCGTATTTAGTCAAAAAAGCCTTTTATATAGCGCAAAGTGGCAGGCCTGGTCCTGTGGTGCTGGATATTCCAAAGGATATGACGATACCAAGCCAGAAGTTCCCGTACGAGTATCCAAAAGAAATCAAACTGCGCTCTTATAACCCGAACGCGAAAGGCCATCCGGGCCAGATCAAAAAAGCACTGACCACTTTATTAGCGGCGAAAAAACCTGTGCTTTATGCCGGCGGTGGTGTGATTTTAGGCCAGGCCTCAGATGAGCTGACTCTGTTAGCCCGCAAGCTGAATTTACCAGTCACTAACACATTAATGGGTTTGGGTGCTTATCCTGCGTCCGATCCACAATTTATTGGTATGCTGGGTATGCACGGCAGTTATGAAGCCAATCAGGTGATGCATAACGCCGATGTGATTTTTGCCGTAGGCGCCCGTTTTGACGATCGCGTTACCAACGCCACCAAAAAATTCTGCCCTAACGCGACCATTATTCATATCGATATTGACCCGGCCAGCATATCCAAAACCATCAATGCGCATATTCCTATTGTGGGTTTAGTCAAACCTGTATTGCAGGAAATGCTGCATCAGCTGGAGAAAAACCAGGGCGAATTGGATCAAGACGCTTTAGGCCAATGGTGGCAACAAATCCAACAATGGCGTGAAGTGCATGGTGGCCGTTATGACAGCAGCGCATCGCATTTAAAACCTCAGGCCGTCATTGAAGCTGTGCACCGTCATACTAAAGGCGACGCTTATGTCACGTCCGACGTAGGCCAGCACCAGATGTTTGCCGCTCAGTACTACAAGTTTGATAAACCCAATCGCTGGATCAACTCAGGTGGCCTCGGCACTATGGGCTTTGGTTTACCTGCCGCTATGGGCGTCAAACTGCATTACCCTGATGCTGAAGTAGTCTGCGTGACAGGCGAAGGCTCTATTCAGATGAATATTCAGGAGCTGTCGACCTGTAAACAATATGGCTTGAATGTAAAAATCATCAACCTGAATAACGGTTATTTAGGTATGGTCAAACAGTGGCAGGACATGAACTACGACAGCCGCTACTCCAGCTCTTACATGGATTCCTTGCCTGATTTTGTCAAACTGGCCGAAGCTTACGGCCATGTCGGTATTCGGGTCACCAAAGCCGAAGAGTTAGAGCCAGCCTTAGAACGCGCTTTTGCCCTGAAAGACAAGCTGGTGTTTTTAGATATTCATGTCGACCCGACCGAGCATGTCTATCCAATGCAAATACCAGGCGGCGCTATGAATGAAATGTTTTTAAGCAAAACGGAGCGGACTTAAAATGCGGCATATTTTATCTGTATTGCTGGAAAACGAGTCCGGCGCTTTAGCCCGCGTGGTAGGGTTATTTGCTCAGCGTGGTTACAACATTGATTCACTGACGGTAGCGGCAACAGAAGACCCGACTATTTCGCGTCTGACGCTGGTGACCCGGGGTGATGATCAGGTGATAGAACAAATCACCAAGCAGCTGCATAAACTGATTGAAGTGGTGAAATTGGCCGATTTAAGTGAATCAGCTCATATTGAACGTGAACTGATGATGGTCAAAGTCAAAACCACGGCTGAACAACGCGAAGAGGTAAAACGCTGCGCAGACATCTTCCGTGGCCAGATTATTGATATCACCGCCAATACCTACACCATTCAGGTAGTGGGCACCTCGGATAAACTGGAAGCTTTTATTGAAGCACTTAGCGGCATCCAAATACTGGAAACAGTGCGCAGTGGTGTGTCTGGCATATCCCGCGGTGAACGGACTTTGAGTTTGTAATAACTCTGGTTTTTAATTCGATGAATAAAGCGGACTTCGGTCCGCTTTATTATTTTTATGCTCTAGCTTTGGTTTTCACTTGCAACCTGCGCTGATACAGGGCTTTTATCCAGTACTTGCTTTTTCATATGCCGGCCATACACCAGCTCAAACAGTGGTGTGGCCATCAGTGTGGTCACTATCGCCATCAGCACCATTATGGAGAATAACGCAGGTTCTATCACGCCAAACTTCAGCGCTATATTGATAATAATCAGCTCCATCAGGCCACGGGCGTTCATTAAAGCACCAACAGCCATAGCGGTTCTATTGTCGCTGCCAGTGAGACGGGCCGCGGCCCAGCAGGCTATGCCTTTAGCAAAAACTGAAGCAGCCAGTATCACCAGAGCAACAGACATCACTTCCCAATCAGCCAATATAGTCAGCTGAGTTTTTAAGCCTGAGTAGGTGAAAAACATCGGTAATAAGACAAAAATGGTGATTTTTTCTAAACGTTTACGTAAGAGTTCCACTATGGCACCACGGGGCATGGCGATACCTAAAATAAAACCACCAAAAACAGCATGCAGGCCAACCCATTCCATCGAATAGGCAGAGATAGCAAAAAGTACTAGCAGGAAAGCAAACTGCCCCCAGCTTATTTCGTCTTTGGCTTCAATCCTGTCGGCCAGAGGCTGCAACCAGCCCGTGACTTTGGTAAACATTAAAGTGGCGTACGCCACACCGCCCACTACAGCTTTGACCGCTAACAAAGCACCACCACCAAAACTAGCCAGCACCACAGCCATTACAGTCCAGGCCGCGGCATCATCTATAGCACCGGCCGCCAGTGCCAGAGCACCCAACGAAGTACCAGATAAACCCCGCTCGTAAATAATTCGGGCCAACATAGGGAAAGCGGTAATAGCTATAGCAGCCCCTAAAAACAATGCTGCATTACCGTAAGAAATATCAGCGGCAAATAGGCCTGGCATATCCAGCAGCCAAATACATAACAAAGCTGCAACAGTAAAAGGCACCAGCATACCAGCCAAAGAAACTGCAATAGCACTGCGGGCCTGTTGTTTAAATAAGCCGGTATTAAATTCCAGCCCGACTAAAAACATATACAAACCTACGCCTACCTGAGCGCCAAAATACAGCACAGGCATAGTGTCGGCAGGGAATATCTGTTGTTGAATATCCGGCCAGAACAAGCCAAATAACGAAGGACCTAACACCACGCCCGCGATCATCTCGCCAACTACTTTCGGCTGACCAATAAAACGCGCCAGATAACCGAAAAGTTGCGCCGCGACCAAAATAACAGCCAGTTGCAACAAAAAGGTGCCCACAAATTCCAATGAATTCATCATTTATACTTCTATTATCGTTGATGTATAGGTTGTTGTTTTATCGGGGAAAAGGTTGTGTTCTGTTGCCTTGCTGCCAGTTTAAACCGGTCTCTGAATTCGAGACTACAGAGCGGTTTAAACCAGCGCAAGCAGATTTGTGTAAATACAGCTTAAGCGAATGATTGTATGGGCATTTTATTTATTCAGGTTATTTACTCAGGTACCACCAGATAAACAGCAACGCAAAACCAAATAAATAAGTTAACCCTAGCCAGGATAGCAAGCGGATCCAAGGTTGCATCAGATGCTTCTGCTGACCCCGCATCAGACGATAATTCAGCCAGGCAAAGACCGGAGTCGTGACAAAAGCCAGACTCATGGCAAAAGTAAGCATAGGGCCAAGCGCAGATTTAAAAAACAAAATTACCGCCATACCAGAAGCAGCCTGCGCCAGCAGCCAGTAGTTGTAGCTATGTTTTCGTTCTGCTTTTTGCCAGCCTAAAAGTTGAAAGGATTCATTGATAGTACGGGCATAACCATCCAGCACCGTCAGCGTAGTACCAAACATACAAAGAAAAGCGACCAAAGCCACTAACAGCTTTGACCAATCACCTATAGTGCTGGCATACATGGATACAAACTGGTTGGTGTACGCAGCGCCTGCTAATTCTACTTTCTGATCCGAGCCATATTGCACCAAAGCACCTAAAGCCAGAAATACCAATGCCAGTGCTGTCGTGCTCCAGTAGCCTAAGTTAAAGTCAAATAAACCATCTTGTGTATTCACCGGCGTATGCTGCTGCTTGGCTTTGAGCCACAACGAGTTAATAGCGGAAATTTCAATAGGAGCAGGCATCCAGCCCATCAGCGCTACTAAAAAGCCCAAATACATCAACTGCCATGGCGAAGGGCCGACAAAATCTGCTGCCGCCGTTGGACCTTTGTTAAAGGCGATGATAGCCGCAGCCACTGTAGTGATCGTTAGCAATACCATCACCCATTTGGAAACCTTATCGAGTAACTTGTATTGACCTGCTAATAAAATCAGCAAACATACCGCTAACAAAATCAAACAAAGCAGAGTCAGAGATAACTGCACCGGCATAAAAAACTGCAACAAACTAGCGGTCAGTAGCAACACGCCAGCTGTATTGACCACAGCAGCTATTAAATTCAGCCAGACAAAACTTAATAAATAACCCCGGCCTTGTTTTTGATACCCCTCAAGTAAGGTTTCACCACTGTGCAGACTGTACTCCACTCCAAAACGGAAAAAGGGGTACTTCAACACGTTCACCAGCAAAATCAGCACTGCCAGTTGCCAGCCAAATAAAGCTCCAGCCTGAGTGGAAGCCACTATATGTGAGCCACCAATAGCAGCAGTAGCCAATAAAACTCCTGGCCCTAAAGCTTTTAGCCTGCTCTGCCAGTTCGACGAATATCCCTGTTGCATAAGTTTTTGTTTTTATATTTAAAAAGTCGTGGCCCAGCTTAGCCAAAGCCAAAGTGGAACACCATCAGACTCACGGAAAAAATTCAGAGGTCGGTCCTTCGGCTTGCCGCTTTGTCTATGCTCTGGCATGCTGCGCCCTTAGATACATATGCTTGGAAAAATACCGAATGAGTCAGGAACCCTTAGTCGATCAGGAAATTATTTTTGAAGTGCTGGAGAACCAGCTAGCCGACAATAATCCAAAACAAGTGAAAGAAACCCTGATGCGTCTCTGCATGACAGGCCACAGCAGGGAAGATGCTTTGGAACTGATGGCCTGCGCTTTGGCACCAGAAATGGAAGCCGTGATTGAACGTAATGAAACGTTCAATTTGCAGCGTTATATCGAACATCTGGCGTTATTGCCGGAAATGCCCTGGGTGACGGAATAAGCTGGCTTATCACAGGCAGAACGCTGCACGGGCGGGGATAAACCCGCGCCGCTGCAGCGCCAAGGACGCAGCATAAAATCCAAAGGCATTGGTGTTGCAGCAAGGCGACAAGCGAGTAAATCCCCATGAACATAGTTGTCCTATGTGATTGGGGTGAACGAGAGTAGTCAACGCCGCAGCTCCGCCAAGGACACAGCGTAAAATCCAAAGGCATTGGTGTTGCAGCAAGGCGACAAGCGATAGAGACCCCAGGAGCATAGTTCACCTATGTAACTGGGGCGAAAGCGCGCAGTCAACGCCGCTGCGGCGCCAAGGACGCAGGATTTTCAGAAATAGATAATCATCTCGGCAGCCTCACACCTACAATCAAAACCGCAACGCACGCATTCATAACCGTTGTGGCTGTCTTGCCGCCATTTATCCGGATGAATTTTTACCAACTGACCACCTTGTTTGGTGAAGTACTTGACTGCGGCATTACCCGGACTTTGTCGCCATAAGTGCGCCACCCCTGCTTTTGCTCCTTGCTGTTTCAGCGCAGTGATAGAGCGGTTCATCAGTTCACCGCCAATACCCCGCCCTTGCCAAAGTGGCGCTATGGTATTGCATTTAAAGTAGCTGGTATCGGCTATAGCGGTTTGCCAAAGTTCAGTGCTGCACCACAGATCAGGTTGCCATTGCCCTGCTGCCCAGCATAAACGAAACCCCACAAGTTGCTTATCAGCATAGGCCACGAAGCTGGCATCTATGCCTTTTTTGATACTTAACTGATGGTAATAAGCCAGCGACTGAGCATCCAGATAGCCATCACCATGTACCTGATTGGCTAATTGCAACAAGGCCACGTAATCCTGCAACTGCAGCTGGCGGTACTCAATAGCGCTGGAAAACATAAAACACTCTTGGTTTTTTCTATAGTTCTTGCCATGATCGCCAAAATGCTCATCCAATACAACTAAAAGGAAAAACGGATGTACGACCCGCTGCTAGACCCCCATCCAGGCCAGGGCCAACCTTACCCAAACAGTTATTGGGCTGCTCATTCAGGCACAGCTCCTGCAGATGATGGTCAGTTAAAACAGGATTTATCTGTTGACGTGGCCATTATTGGTGCTGGTTATACCGGCTTGTCCTGTGCTTATCATCTGGCGACTGGGCATAATGTCAAAGCTGTGGTGTTGGAAGCCAATCAAACCGCTTGGGGCTGCAGCGGTCGTAATGCAGGTTTTGTACTGAAATCTTCGGGTCGAAAACCTTATTCAGTGATGCGGGCCCAGTATGGCGAAGCCGCTATGCATGGTATTTACCGGGAATTTTGTGAAGGTCTTGAAACCGTCAAATCACTGATCGCTACAGGCATAGATTGCGACCAGCAGGAAGCAGGTTATCTGCGAATGGCACACAAGCCCTCTATGGTAAAAACTCTGCAGCAACAAGCCAGCTTATTACAAAAAGAGTTTGGTTATCAGGTGGAGTTGTTCAGCCGTGATGAACTGCACCAGAAATTTGTCGCAGACCAACATGCATACGCCGCCTTACGTTTTTATGATGGTTTTGGGGTGAACCCACTGAAACTGGCCTGGGGTTATCAACAACTAGCGCGACAAGCCGGAGCTAAGATTTATAGCGCCAGCCCTGTCACCGGTTGGCAACAGCAGGGGGAGCAGCAGTTGCTGATCACGCCACAAGGCTTAGTGCGGGCCAAAAAAGTAGTGATCGCCAGTAATGGTTACACACCCAAACTGTTGCACAGTGGCGTGCAGTCCCGCACTTTGCCTGTGTTATCACAAATTATTGTCACTGAACCTTTGTCTGAAGCTCAACTGGCGGCCTGCAACTTTTTAACCTCGCAGGTGATTATGGATACCAGAGCACTGAAGTATTACTACCGCAAGCTGCCGGATAACAGAATTTTGTTTGGTGGTCGTGGCGCTATTACGGGCCAGGGCGCTGAAGATCCTTATTTTGCGAAACGTCTGCTGGAAGTACTTAAACTCAGCTTTCCGGCTTTGCAATCGCTGCGTTATGAGTACAGTTGGTCAGGCTGGATTTGCATGACGCTGGACGATATCCCCCATCTGGCACAGGCCGATGATAAAGGCAATGTGCTGTACAGCATGGGATACTGTGGCAGCGGCCTGACCTTTTCTGTGCAGGCTGGCAAACGTTTGGCAGAAGGTTTAATGGGTATCGCTTTGCCGCAAATCCCGCTGTATCAGACTGCTTTGCCAAGATTCCCGCTACCTGCACTGCGACGTTTAGGACAATGGGGTTATTTTCACTACGGTATGGTAAAAGATCGCTGGTTTTGATGACCCACGCAGCAAGTGTTTGGGGTAATTCAGCAGACTGAGGTAAACTAAGCGCCATATCTGGCGTGAGAAAAGAAATCATGAGTTCAAGCAAAGCGTTAAAAAAGAAAATCAGTAAAAGAGCTAAACAAAAGAAAAATATTCTGGTGAAAAACTCTATCCGCCTGAAGCAAAAGGCGGAGGAAGCTCAGGCCGCCTCAACGGACGCTACCACTGTGGAGCCTGCAGTTGCTGATTTACATCCGAAAAATACTTCAGCTGCAGCTGAGTAAAAATAGGCTCTTGCTGTACTTCAGCCAGAGCCTTATTAAATTTGTTTCTTAATCTCTCATTTTTAAAAGCAGCACTATATAAGCTGGCTGGAAATACAGCAGCTATATCAAAAGGTTGCATACTCTGCCCTGCTTCTTTGGCGTAATAATAAAAGATGTTTCTGTCCATCACCACCACGTCGCAACGCTCCAGTAATAACATTTGTAGCTGCTGACTTTGGTTGGCTACTTCCTGATAATTTGCCATAAAAGGCACCAGTTGCTGGTATTCCGGGCCCAGCAGGGTACGGGCATTGTGAAAAGCGACCACAGAATAAGGTTTTAGCTGCGCTAATTGATGCAGTTGTAAGCTTTTTGAGGCAAGACTAGCCGCAACATTCTGATAACGAATATAGGGTTGTGAGTAATACAACTGTGGCTGTGCTTGATCAGGTTTTTGTAACGTGGCGATGTCTGCTTTGCCATCCAGCATCAGATCTTTGATTCGGGCATTAGGCACATGTAAAAACACTGCGTCATAACCCATTTTTTTAATCAGTAAACGCAGTAAATCCAGTTCGTAACCAGAGCTATCGTTCAAATCTATATAAGGAGGTTTATCCAGTCCTACCAGTATGGTCAGTTCAGTCTTAGCTTGCAGACTAAAACTAAAGGCGATACATAAAAACAACAACCATCTCATGCGTATACCTCTATGCCAACCGGAAGAAAGTCTTTAATCTGAATCAAATGTTCCTTAGCCATCAAAGGCAGTCTTTATGTCAGAATCAGTTGCAGTCAGGCACTACCCCCAAGAACAGCGATTTGTAATTCAGTGGGTCAATGAACAAGCGGAACTTTTATATAGCCTTGACCTAAATAGCCGGAAAATCAACTTTTACCGCACTTATGTTCCGGAAAGTGCCAGAGGGCAAGGTTTGGCCCGAAAATTGGTTGAGACTGGTCTGCAATGGGCTACAACGCAAGGCTATGAAATAGAGGCAAGTTGCTCTTATGTGCAGCCTTTGTTAAAAAACTGAACCTTGGTATTGCGATTCAGTTTGAGTACAGCTTGACGCGCCTAAACTCCTGTCAACTTGATTGCAAAAGGCAATTGAACTTTATAACAGTGAATTGAGGTGCAGCATGAACAAGTCTCTTATTGCAGGTTTAGTAGTAGGTGGTATCGCCGTTACTGCTTTAGGCTCTATGGCAGGCTACAGTTATTTAGACAAAGAACCGGAATATGCGGAAGTCGTGGCGAGTAAAGCCGTATATGAAAGCTATAACGTCCCGGTTGAACAGTGTACCGATCAGATAGTGCAACAAAAGAAAGCTGTCCAGGACCAACACCAAATCGCAGGAACAGTATTAGGTGCTGTAGTCGGTGGTGTGCTGGGTAACCAGGTCGGTGGTGGTTCAGGCAAAAAGATTGCTACTGTTGCAGGTGCTGCGGCTGGTGGTTACGCCGGCAAGCAAGTGCAAACTGACATGCAAAACAAGGATGTCGAAGCTACAACACGCCGCGTCTGTAAAACAGTACAGAAACAGGAAAAGCGAGTCATAGGCTATGACGTCACTTACCTGCTGGACGGTAAAGTTCATAAAACCCGTTTAAATGAAGAACCGGCTGAGCGTATTCCGGTAAAAGATGGCAAGCTGCTGACAGCTAGTGCCAACTAAGCAAAATTCATAGTCTGTCCGCAAATGCCCCTTAACGGGGCATTTTGTTACTTAACCTGAACTCGGGCTAATGAGTGTCGGCGCTCTTTGATTTAACTAATAAAACCCATGAAGTAAAATTATAGCTTTTATCGGCTCAGTGACTGATATTCCATCGTCTTCTCCGGTCGGTATTCGATCTGGCTTTAGCACGCTTGAGCTTTATCAGCACCTCTATCCTCAATTACAGCTCGTACCCTTTCATGACTACGAACCAGGGTTGCTACAGGTGCAGGCAGGCCACTTGTACGGCACGATAGTAAAAACACGCTTTAGCGTACTACTTTAAGTGAACCATCCTTCAGCTGACGGCTGATAGTGTAAGGCAAAGCCAGGGTATCAGTGACAGCGCAAAGTAGTGTATCTATAGCCCAGACAGGTACGTCCGCCGCAGTGGTATAGCTGGTTTTATTTGGCTCGCCATACATCAGGCAAAAGTTATGTGAAACTCCGCTATAAATCCGGGGAATAGAGCGGCAATAACTTTTCTTGTCGTTGTAGCTGATGCTGACTTTACCCTGATCAGGAGCCAGAGTTTTGACCGTACCACAACCAACGAAAAACAGGGTTAGCGTGAACAGGCTAAGAGCGTGGATCTGTTGTTTCATTTAATTTCCTTTTATTAACTATATTGAATTTGCCAGCTCTAAAGCACCTGCCCAAAAAACCAGCAACAGCGCCGTCTCTGTGCCTGCTTTTTACACAACCATGGTCGATATTGATAACTTCAGTTAAAGCACCTCCCACTTCAATTACATTTTTTACCATTCATTAACCTTATTCCAACTGTTCCTGTAAGACCATCCCAAAAAAAGGGAGCTCTGCTGGATAGATCAGAGCTGCTAAATGCAAACAAAGCGCAGCGGGTAGTAGTCAGAGAGTTCATAGAGTTTTCCATTCAGAGACGCACAGAACGAAGTCTGGTTGGAGTGAAACATATCTTCAGAAAAAACAATAACAAAGAACTCTGGTTCAGCAGCATTTCAGCTAGTATTCTTTAGAGTCAACAGGCTTTATAACCTCTTTGCTCTGAACTCTTATCAAAGGCTTCCAAAGGATCAGTCCATGCAATCGAATACCAGCACTTTACGCTTTAGTTTAAAACTCAGTATTGGCCTTTTTGTGCTGCTGACCTTGTGGTTGCTTTATCTGGACTGGCAATTATTAGTACCGGCCTGGTTGAAATATGTATTCTTGTTGATCAACGCTGTGGCCTTGTTTGGTTACTGGCGCGATAAAAAAGCGGCGGAACAACAGGCTTGGCGCACTCAGGAAAGCACATTGCTGTTATTAGGTTTAGCGGGTGGCTGGCCAGCAGCTTTTGTCGCTCAGCACTGGTTGCGGCATAAAAACCGTAAAGTCAGTTTTCAACTGCTGTTCTGGCTGACGGTCTTACTCAACACTTCAGCTCTGTATAGCTTATGGTTATCTGGCTGGTTGCTGCCATAACAGCAAAAACTGCGACCAGATAGCTATACCCAAAGCACAAAGCGCGATAGATTAAGAAAAAAATAACTGCATTGCAGTGAAAACTATCGAGGGATCTATGCGCTTTACTCTACTTAGTATCAGTTTAATAGCCGCTTTGAGTTTGCAGTCTCAGGCCGCGGACTTCACGCAACAAGCGAATAAAATCGCCCAAAATACGCTTATTATCGACACTCACATCGACGTGCCTTACCGTTTATATGACGACTGGGAAGATGTGACCAAAGCCACCAAAAGAGGTGAATTTGATTACCCCCGCGCCAAAGCCGGTGGTTTAAATGCGCCTTTTATGTCGATTTATATTCCATCCTCTTATGAGAAAAAAGGTGGCGGTTATTTGCTGGCGAACCAATTAATCGACAATATGGAAGCTTTGGTAGGCCGCGCGCCGGATAAATTCGCCATGGCCTACAACAGCGCCGATTTAGCCAAACACTTTAAAGAAGGCAAAATATCTTTAGCCTTGGGGATGGAAAACGGCACGCCCATTGAAGGTAAATTGGAAAACCTGCAGCACTTTTATGACCGGGGTATTCGTTACATCACCCTCGCTCACTCTGAAAGCAATCATATAGCCGACTCCAGCTACGATTTACGCCGACAATGGAAAGGTTTAAGCCCTTTTGGTAAAGAGCTGGTGAAAGCCATGAATGAAACCGGAGTGATGATTGATATCTCTCATGTGTCTGACGATGCCTTTTATCAGGCCGTTGCGATCAGTAAAGTACCGGTGATCGCCTCTCACTCTTCATTACGCGCTTTTGTGCCGGGTTTTGAGCGCAATATGGACGATGACATGATCAAGGCGCTAGCGAAAAACGGTGGTGTGATCCAAATTAACTTCGGCTCGGCTTTTGTCGTTTCAGCAGCCAATCAATGGGGCTTGCAGCGGGACGGTGCGTTTAAAGCCTCAGGCCAAACCGATAAAGACGCTTTTACGGCAGAGTATAAAAAGAAAAATCCTTATCCATTTGCCTCTTTAGAAAAGGTGCTCGACCATATCGACTATGTAAAAAATCTGGTCGGCATCGACTATGTCGGCATAGGCTCTGACTTTGATGGTGTAGGTGATTCCTTACCTGAGCAGTTAAAAGATGTCTCTATGTACCCTAACCTGATCCGTGGCTTATTAGAGCGTGGTTACACAGAGCAAGACATTGAAAAAGTACTGTCCGGCAATACATTGCGGGTTTGGCGTGCTGTAGAGGATTATGCAGCTAAACATTAATACAGCGTAGTAAGAGGTTAAAGTAATGGATTGGTTACGTCAGTTGTTCGAACACCCGGCCGATCCATTACTGCTTTGGGGTAGTTACGATCTCAGTTTGGTGCTACTGTCGTTTTTAATAGCTGTGTTTGCTTCTGCCATGGCGATGCAGGTGACAGCTCAGGCCATCAGTGTCAGTAAAAGGTCGTTGCGCCTGATGATGCTGGGAAGTGGCAGTATCGCTCTTGGCGGCGGTGTCTGGTCGATGCATTTTATTGGCATGCTGGCTTTTACCTTATGCACAGACGTCAGTTATCACTTCGGTATTACCGCTTTGTCCATGCTGCCCAGTATTGCTGCCTCCTGGGTCGCGCTGGATCTTATTAGTAAAAAACACCTTAGTCTGCCTCAGCTGTTGCTCGGAGGGCTGCTGGTAGGCGCGGGCATAGGTACTATGCACTATGCCGGTATGGCCGCAATGCAAATGTCAGTGGCGTTGCGTTATGACTTAGCCATCTTTTTACTCTCTATTCTGGTGGCTGTTGTACTGGCTATTCTCGCTCTTTGGATCCGCTTTGGCTTAAAACGCTTAAATCTGGCCCCCCACTGGCTGACGCTATTAAGTAGTGTAGTGATGGGCGCTGCTATCAGTGGCATGCATTACACCGGCATGGCGGCGGCACGTTTTGTTCCGCCAGCAGGTTTTCAGCCAGACTATCAGGCCGGTGAACTCCCTATGGTGCTGGCGATGGGCATCACCTTTACCACTTTGCTGCTCAGCAGCTTAGTGGTCGCTATAAATCTGTTATTGAAGTACCGGGAAGCCAGCGCAGCGGCCAAAACCAACGCAAGCCGTTTGTTGGCGATGATGGACACAGCAGTCGATGGCATAGTCACTATTAATACTCAGGGGTTGATCCAGGGCATGAACAAAGCCGCTGAAAAAATTCTTGGCTGGACTCAGGCAGAGTTGCTGTATAAAAACGTCAATATCCTCACTCCCGCTGCTATCCGCCCTGATCACGACTCCTACTTAGAGAACTACCTGCGTACAGGCGAAGCGAAAATTATAGGGGTAGGCCGTGATGTGGAAGCTGTGCATAAAGATGGCCATACTGTGCCGGTGCGACTGGCGATAGGTCATGCCAAATTACCGGATGAAGACATTTTTGTCGCTTTTATCACTGATATCAGCAGCCGCCTGCAGATGGAACAGGCATTAAAAGAAAACGAAGAAAAATTCCGATCTTTAATTGGCAATATCCCAGGAGCTGCCTATCGCTGCCTGTTCAATGAAAACTGGGATATGGTGTTTATCAGTGACGCCATTGAAACCTTGTCCGGCTACCCCGCCAGTGATTTTATGCTGCCCTCTCCCAAACGCAGCTGGTCTGATGTAGTGCATCCGGATGACAGAAGCACCACTACTCAACTGGATTTATATCAGGGGCATTTCACTATTGAGTACCGGATCAGGCACAAAGATGGCTCCATCCGTTGGATATTGGAATATGGCGAGGCCATTAAATCTGCACAAGATGAAATAGTCTGGCTGGACGGTTTTTTGATGGATATCAGTCAGCGCAAGCAGATGGAAGTGGAGTTGCTGCAGGCAAAAAACAAAGCGGAGCTGGCCGCCGAAAGTCGCAGTGCCTTTCTGGCCAATATGAGCCATGAAATCCGCACGCCAATGAATGCCATTATTGGCTTCAGCGACTTGTTATTAAGCTCAGATTTGTCTTCTGAACAGAAAAAACATCTGGCCACTATTCATGGTTCAGCCCATTCATTATTGCATTTACTCAACGATATTCTCGACAGCGCTAAGCTGGAAAAAGGCAAACTGGAGCTGGAATTGCAGGATTTCTCTTTGCCTGCCGTGCTGGATGCCGTGGTGTCCACTTTGTGGCTTCAGGCGCGGAAAAAGCAGCTGGAGTTAAAGCTGGAGCTTGACCCGCAACTGGGTGAGTTCTATTACGGCGCGCCAGATCGGCTACGTCAGGTGCTCACCAATCTGATTGGTAATGCGATTAAATTTACCGATCAGGGCTCGGTACAGGTTCGGGTTAGCCCCACAGCACAGCAACACATTAGATTCAGTATTAAAGATACCGGCATAGGGATAGCAGCCGATCGTTTACCACATATTTTTGATGCCTTTACTCAGGCCGACGCCTCCATGAGCCGTCGTTTTGGCGGCACAGGTCTTGGCACCACCATCAGTAAACAGCTGGTCGAACTGATGGGCGGACAGATCACAGTGCAAAGCAGCGAAGGGGTTGGTAGCTGTTTTGAATTCAGTCTGCCACTGAAGGAGGGTAAAGCCAGTACTGCACAGCAACAAGGTTATGTACCCGCCCTGCCTGCGCTGAACGTGCTGATTGCTGATGATATTCCACAAAATCTTGAATTGCTGAAACTGCTGCTACAACGAGCTGGTCATCAAGTGGTAGCAGTAACTGACGGCATCGAAGCGGTTCAGACAATGCAACAACAGCAGTTTGATTTGGTATTGATGGATATCCAGATGCCACATTTGGATGGTTTGAAAGCCTGCCAACAAATCCGGCTGTGGGAGCAACAACAGAACAAAACCCCGTTACCCATTATTGCTTTAACAGCCAGCGTGCTGGATGACGACAAAACCGCAGCGAAGGAAGCAGGAATGCAGGGCTTTGCCAGCAAGCCGATAGATTTTGCCGCTTTATGTTTTGAAATCGCAAGGGTGCTGGCTATTGAAGTCCGGGAGCCTTTGTCACTGCAGGTACAGACAACCTCCTCCGATCTATTAGTGAATGTACCCAAAGCGCTACAACTTTGGGGCAATCTGGCAACCTATCTGCCCCAACTGCACGCTTTTTTGCAGCAACAAAGGCAAACAGTGCTGCTCGCGTTAGAACAGCTGAACTGTGGCGATTATCAAGCCGTACAACAACAAGCTCATGCTATCAAAGGCGTCAGCGCGAATTTAGGTCTGGATCCGCTGAGCAAAGCCTGCGCCGAACTCGAACAAGCGGCACGGCAGCAGCAACAGCAACGAGCCAGAGAAGTCCTGGAAAAAATTCTGGGCTGCTGGCCTAAGTTTGAAGCCGAATACCAAAAGCTGCTGTCTGACCAACCTGCAGTACCAGAGGATCAGGTGCATCCACTGAATGATCAGCAACTGACTTCTGTGTTAAGTACATTACAACAGTCGTTATTGCACCATGAACTGGACGATCAAGGTATAGAGCAGTTGTCTCACTACAGCGGCGAACACCAGCCTATGATTCTAAAGCTACTGGATGCCATCAACGATTTTGACTTTAGTCTGGCCCTGCAACTGCTACAGCAGTTACAACAAAAGTTGGGTGGAGAACAGCTCTGATGACAGAAAAACAAAGCTTGTTACTGGTCGATGATGAACCCACCAATTTAAGAGTGCTGCGCACTGTGTTGCAGGAGCAATACCGTTTATTGTTTGCCAAAAGCGGCGAAGAAGCCTTACAGCTGCTGGAAAAGGAACACGCGGATTTGATCCTGCTGGATGTCATGATGCCAGGCTTAACAGGTTTTGATGTCTGTGCCCGCTTAAAAGCCAACCCGCTTACCTGTGCTATTCCGGTTATTTTTGTCACTGCCTTAAAAGATGAGATGGATGAAACCAAAGGCTTTGAAGTAGGAGCTGTGGATTACATCACCAAACCTATCAGCCCTGCCGTAGTGCGGGCCAGGGTAAAAACTCATTTGTCTTTGGTGCAGGCACAGGAGTTAAAACAAACCCGGCTGCAGGTGATCCAAAGGTTAGGCCGCGCTGCTGAATACAAAGACAATGAAACGGGCCTACATGTGATGCGGATGAGTCACTATGCGCAGGTACTGGCACTGGCATATGGCTTTAGCGAACAAAAAGCCGAAGACTTACTGCATGCTGCTCCTATGCACGATATAGGCAAAATAGGTATAGCCGACAGTATTCTGCTCAAACCTGGCAAGCTGACAGTTGAAGAATACCAGGAGATGCAAAAGCATCCACTGATAGGGGCAGAGATCATTGGTGACTGCGAATCTGATTTACTAAAAATGGCCAAAGCTGTGGCTTTGTATCACCATGAAAAATGGGATGGTACTGGTTACCCTTTTGGCTTATCCGGCGAACAAATTCCCATCGAAGCCCGTATTGTGGCTTTGTCTGATGTGTTTGATGCGTTAACCAGCGCACGGCCTTATAAGCAGGCATGGACTATTGAAGCTACGCTGCAGCACATCAGAGCGCAAAAAGGCCTGCACTTTGAACCTGTCCTGGTTGATTTACTGGAACAAAATCTGCAGCAAATCCTTGAAATTAAACAGCGCTGGGCTGAGTAGCTCACTTGAGTCTGCTGCGCTGATACCGTACATTGATGAAGCACGCTACAGTTCTGATCAACAGGCAGTAAAGGCAGAGCTGGTTGAAAACTACATCAATAAACAAGGACTTTGTATGAAGCACACTCCCCTTTACCTGGCGCTTTTTGCCAGCAGTTTACTACTCAGTGCCTGTGATAAAACAGCAAAAACCGATACCACCACTGTAGCTGCAGAGGCTGCACTGGACAGCAAAATGGCCGCAGTTCCTGCATACACGCCAGCACAGTTTTATGCCACCAAGTCCTATATGGGCAACGACATTAACCACAAAGCTGACGCGCTATTGGTGGCGTCCGATGAAACAGGTGTATTTAACCTGTACAAAGTCAGTCTGGATGGCAAAACCTGGACGCCGCTGACCCAATCGACCACCGAATCTATGTTGCCTGTAGGTTGGTTTCCGCAAGATGACCGCGTGCTCTACAAAGCTGATCAGGGCGGGAACGAACTACATCATGTCTATGTGCGGGAACTCGATGGCTCAGTCAAAGACTTAACACCGGGTGACAAACACAAAGCCGAATTTGTCGGCTGGACTGATGACAATAAATTCTGGCTGATGACAAACGAACGTGATCCTAAGTTTTTTGACTTGTACAGCTACGATAGCAGCAACTATCAGCGCACTTTGGTCTATCAAAACAATGAAGGCTACGACATTGGCGCGTTAAGCGATAACGGCCGTTATGTAGCGCTAT
Source organism: Rheinheimera tangshanensis (assembly GCF_014645135.1). Taxonomy (GTDB): domain Bacteria; phylum Pseudomonadota; class Gammaproteobacteria; order Enterobacterales; family Alteromonadaceae; genus Pararheinheimera; species Pararheinheimera tangshanensis. The sequence goes on along the minus strand of NZ_BMLH01000002.1, from coordinate 286,951 downwards.
CCAAAGAGCGTACCAATGCAGATAACAACCTGTATCTGCTCGATTTGCAAAGCACGGACAAAACACCAGTACATATCACCCCGCATCAGGGCAATGTGTCGCATGGCATTTATGGTTTTAGCCGCGATAATAACCAGCTGATTTTCGGCTCAGACGAAAAATCAGAGTTTAGCGAAGCTTTTGCTTACAACATTAATGAAAAGGCCGTACAACCCTACAGCAAAGCCGACTGGGACATTATGTACATTGGCTTTAGCAAGGATAATAAATACAAAGTCGAAGCAGTAAACGCCGATGCCTCTACCCTCATCAGCATCACTGAACTTGCCACAGGAAAAGCCCTGCAGTTGCCCGAGCTGCCTGCCGGTGATTTACGCGGCGTGACTTTTTCTGATGACAGCCAGTATTTAAGCTTCTACGTCAATGCCGACAACAGTCCTTCGAATTTATTTGTCTGGAAATTATCTGAAACTAAAGCAGAGCGTTTAACTCAGGCACTGGATAAAGCCATAGATGAAAATGTGCTGGTAAAAAGTGAAGTGGTACGTTTTCCGAGCTTTGACGATTTAGCTGTGCCTGCACTGCTGTATAAACCGAAGCAAGCCAGCAGCACTGCTAAAGTTCCGGCTTTGATTTGGATCCACGGCGGCCCGGGCGGACAATCACGCACTGGCTACAGCCCTGCGATTCAACATCTGGTGAATCAAGGCTATGCGGTGTTGGCCGTCAATAACAGAGGCTCCAGTGGTTATGGTAAAACCTTCTTCCATCTGGATGATTTAAAACATGGCGAACACGATTTGCAGGATATTGTCTACGGTAAAAAGTACCTGCAATCATTGGATTGGGTGGCCACCGATCGCATTGGCGTGATGGGCGGCAGCTACGGCGGCTACCTGACCATGGCAGCTATGGCATTTACCGATGAGTTTAAAGTGGGTATCAATATTTTTGGTGTCACCAACTGGGTTCGCACCCTAGAGAGCATTCCAGCCTGGTGGGAATCCTTTCGCGAGTCCTTATATGCAGAACTGGGTGACCCGGCCAAAGATGGCGAACGTTTACGCCGCATTTCACCGGTGTTCCACGGTGATAAGGTGAAAAAACCAGTGCTGGTGGTGCAAGGTGCTAATGATCCCCGGGTATTGCAGGTGGAAAGTGATGAAATGGTAGCGGCTATTCGAGCTCAGAATGTACCTGTTGAGTATGTGTTATTCCCGGACGAAGGCCACGGCTTTATGAAAAAGGAAAACCGTATTAAAGCGCAGGAGGCTTATTTAGCCTTTTTACAAAAATACCTGTAGCATTTAACAAAGCAGGGGGCAGGCATAGAGCTCAGCCCCCGTTAACAACAACTTGAGTCTTATGAAAACCTATTCCAGCTTTGTTTTGATCAGCAGCTTGTTATTAACCTCTTGTGCTATGCCACGCTACACGGAGCGGCTGCAGCAACCTATGCCTTTACCTGAAGGCGAATGGACTGTGACTCAGAGTAATCCAAATGACATGGAAAATGTCACAGAAATACGCTGGCAAGCGGTGGATTCAGACAACTATGTGCAAAGTTTTGTGTTTGAGCAACAGCCCAACAGCGATCTGATGAAAACCAAAACTATTGATGATCAACAAGGTCAGCGCAACTGTGATGAGCTGTTTGATAGTCAAATCTTAAGTACAGAGCCGGTCAATGGCTATCCGGCTTTGGTCTGGGTGTCTGAATGTAAAAGCAAAAACGGCGCTTATTCCAAAATTCTGCATAAATCCATTGCCGGAAAACAGTCGCTTTATGTGTTTAACAAAGTTTGGCGCAGCTTACCTTTGCAAACCGAATGGGATTTATGGCTGGATTACACCCATAAAATTCAGGTCTGCGATAGCAACAGCAAAAGTCAGCCTTGCAAATAACTCCATTCTCAATTCAGCGATTAGCCGCCAGAACTTCCGGAAAGTTTGAAAAAGCTTGTTTGGTCACCACACTGGCGCGATTTTCGTAAGCCGTAGAGGCTGCAAAAAATGCTCTGTGGATCAGTTCAGACAGCATATCGCCGCCCAGAAACAAATGGGTTTTAGTGTATTTGTCCTGATGGCTCCAGAGTTCCTGATCGGATTTCGTCGACACCAGTTTAAACTCAAGCTCCAATACTGATTCAGCAGCGATCACAGCTGAGTAATCCTTGTTCCAACGCTGAACATCAACATAAAGAACAGCATCAACATCTGTCAATGCAGGGACTTCCGTCAGCTGGCGTTGTTTAGCATCTACAATTTCAAAGCCGTGCTCTGCGACAATGTCCGGCACTTCCTTGTCAAAAGCCTGTACCAATTCGGCAGGCACGGCATCACCACCATGCACTACTATCATCAGTTTTTTTGGCGTTTCTTTATACAGCTGAGCGTATTTTTGCTGATGCTCTGCGGTTGAACTACAGCCGCTGAGTAGCGCCAGAGTAAGAGCAGCACTTAACCAGAGATTCGCTTGTTTCATAGGGTCCTTCCTTCTCAGTCAATACAGGTTCTGTTGCGCCTGTAACTTACGGGCTTGATCACTAACTCTCATTCTGGCTGAGGCATCTGAACCAAAACTTAATCAGTTCAATAAACTGTTCATTTTTTAGCTTCGATTAACGCCATTAACTTCACCAAACGCTGCTGACATTCCTCTAACTGTGGGCTTTGTTGTGTTACCAGTTGCTGCCCCATATTTAAGGCGGCCAGCACTATGCTTTGTTCCATCGACAAATGTCCGGCACCCTGCCGTACCTGTGCAATTTTGCTATTGAGCAGCCGCGCAGACTCCTGCAACCCGGCTTGTTCATGCAAAGAGCAGCGCAACCAGTATTCCCGACCGGCTATCACTACTTTTTGCTCAACGACCAATGGCTGCTTTAACATGGTCAGGCCGACAATTGCTGTTCAAACAACGCCGTTAATTGCTGCAGCTTTTGCTGCGCCCGTTGCTTTTGATCATCCGATTCCATCGCATGCAACTGCAGGGTTTCCAGCTGGTCTGTGCTTTTTTTCAATTCCTGCTGCAACTGCTGCTCTTTTTGACCCAGTTGCTGTACTTGCGCTGTGAGCTGTTGATTCTCCGAAATTAATTTCTGAATTAACTGCTCTAACTTGCTGAATTCGGCTTCAAACATAAAATTCCCTTAATGCATTAGTGGGTTGAAAATTAGCTATCACAAGTGAGTCATTGCTTACCTGCAAAGGCAGAATGAACCTGAAGGGTTGAACCTGAGCTGAATAATAAGAAGGGAATGAATAAATTTAGCGGATGACACCAACAAAAAGGGCAGAGTGATCACACTTCTGCCCTTGTTTAAACTTCTGGCGGCTGTAGGAGCCTTTACCTTTTTTCGCTTTCACCACCTGCATCTGAAATAACTTGCTGGTGACTAAAGCTTTGAGTGCATTATCCCGGATCTCACCGCGGCCATGCTCAGCCGTTGTCTTTTTTGCCATAAGGCCTCCTGTGTAAAAAACGCGCAAAGTGTAGAGCCAAAACTCAAAGGAGTAAATCGCTGGCACTGATTTATTTTAGCTTCATCGGCTTTGTCATAAAGCAACTCATCCAAGCCAGAAGAAGCCATGGAGTACAGATAGCCAACAATGAGCAGCAGTACTGAGCCAAAAATCGTTAATCTCTGGTTCACAATAATTAACATAAATTCATCCAGGTCCTCTGATGGACAACTGGTATGCCCGGGAGGCCTACAGCGTTATCTAATTATTTAAGGAAAAATATGTTAAAAAAAATTGCAGTAGCATTGATGGGTTTAAGCTGTTCAACGGCCGTATTTTCGGCTCAGGCGGAACAACCTCTCTATTTTGGTGCTCAGTACAGCCAGCAAAGTGTTGATGATGCCGACTGGGATTTTGGTTTGGTCTCTGGTGTGGCTGGATATAAGTTTAATGATATTTTCGCCATTGAAGGCCGTTTCGGTGTGGGAGTGCAGGATGAAGAGTATTCAGGAGCATTAACCCGAGTCAAACTAGGCATAGATAACAGCTATTCAGTGCTCGGTAAAGCATCCTGGCCGTTGCTGGAAACCTTATCTTTTTACGGTATCGCTGGTTTTAATAAAACCAAATACGACATCAACATCAATGATGAAGACGGCATACTGGACGACAGTCATAGTGAAGATGGTCTGATTTATGGCGCAGGCGCTGAGTTGCGTATTACTTCTAATCTGAGTATCAATTTTGAATACGCTGTCTTACCTGAATTAGGCGATGACGAAGACAACTTAGATGTAGACAGCCTAAGCGCTGGTATTACCTATCGTTTCTAGCTTTATGACTCCCCAAGGCGGATCATGTCGCCTTGGGGTTCAAGTTGAACACCGTCGGACTTGCGACAAAAATCCGTTTTAGTCTTGATATTCCCCGGCATGGTAACCAGATCCAACTTAATTCCCGCTGATTCAGGATCTGTGATGAAAAACCTGCATATAGATTTAGTTTCCGATATTGCCTGCCCCTGGTGCGCCATAGGTTATGCCCGGCTTGAAAAAGCCATGGACAGTATCAAGGACAAAGTTAGCGTCAGTATTCAGTGGCGCGCCTTTGAACTTAATCCGGATCCAAACTTAATCCCTGAACCTATTCTGCCTGCGCTGAGTAAAAAATATGGTCGCAGCGAAGCGGAAATGCGGGCGAATCAGGATTCGATGATCAAGGTTGCGACTGATCTTGGGCTGAACTTCGATAAAATGCAGCAACGCTTTACCTGCAATACCTTTGATGCACACCGTCTGGTGAAATGGGCTGCGGCTTTTGATAAACAAACCGCGATGAAACAGGCCTTATTTGAAGCATACTTTGGTTTTGCCGACGATGTATCCAAAGCTGAAGTTCTGCAACAGTGTGCGGAAAAAGCAGGACTTAATGCAGAGGAAGCGTTAACAGTGCTGCAATCAGATCGGTTTGTTGATGAAGTCCGGACCGAAGAAACTCAGTATCAGCAAGCAGGCATCAGTTCAGTACCGGCTTTTGTCATCAATCAGCGGTACTTAATTTCCGGTGCTCAGGACCCAGCTACCTTGGCGGCGAGCTTGCTACAGATTGCCGATGAAATGACCACTGAATAACAACAAACTCATATAAAACAAAAAAGGTGCGGTATGACCAGCCCAAACAAAGACTTTATTTATCACATAGGCACTGTCGGCACCCCTTGGGGCGAAGCGGAAAAACAGCAGTGGCTGAGTGAACAACAGATCAAACGTAGCTATAAAGACGAAGTAGTGACAGCACTGCAGCAATCGTTGCCTGATACAGCGGAACTGCTGACTTACGGTACTCTGGATTACAGCGCTTTTGATTTACCCACCTATGAGCTCTTTGCAGTTCGCAGCAAAAACTGGCAAGAGGGTAAACCTGTAGTGCTGGTGACTGGCGGTGTGCATGGTTACGAAACCAGTGGTGTACAAGGTGCATTAAAATTTATTAAAGAACACTTCAATGACTACAGCGACAAAGTAAACCTCCTTGTTTTACCTTGTATCAGCCCCTGGGGTTATGAAACCATCAACCGCTGGAACCCAAAAGCTGTAGATCCGAACCGCTCTTTTGGCGCAGAAAGTCAGTCCGATGAAGCCACGCAAGCCATGGCTTTTGTCCGTCAACACAGTGGTGAGATTCTGGTGCATATCGACCTGCATGAAACCACAGATTCGGACAACAGTGAATTCCGCCCAGCCAAAGCCGCCCGCGACGGCACTGTGAATCACAACTGGAATATTCCCGATGGTTTTTATCTGGTCGGTGATAGCAACAAACCGGAAGCTGAATTTCAGCGCGCTATTATCGAAGCAGTACAAAAAGTCACTCATATAGCCGAAGCGGACGAACAAGGTTGTCTGATCGGTGAAAAGCTTGTCCAGTTTGGTGTGGTGAATTATCCGAAACGTGCTTTGGGTTTATGTGGTGGTATGACAGAGGCTAAATTTGTCACGACCACTGAGGTCTATCCGGATAGCCCGAAGGCCAGCCCAGAGCAATGCAACGCGGCTCAGGTGGCGGTGATTTGTGCAGGTGTGGATTACGCTTTAGCCTGATAAAATTAGGGTCAGATCACATTAGTTACGCATAACTTATGTGCTCTGACCCTATTTTAGTTTTTAGAACGAGTAAGTCGCGCCTAAAGTGAAGTTACGTGGAGTGCCATAGCCATATTGGTCAAAGAAACCAATCTGGCTGTAGTAAGTTTCATCAAACAGGTTGTCGACGTTAAACTGTACAGACAGCTGTTCTGTTACTTCATAACGAGCCATCAGACTAACCAGGCTAAATGAATCCTGTCGCAGAATTTTTGGCGCTGTGCCGCTGTACTGCTTATCTTCCCAGCTGATGCCACCACCAATAACTAAACCTTGTAACTCATTAGTAAAATCATAGGTTGTAAAGAGGTTCAGTTTTTTACGTGGATGGTCGGTATTCACTTCAGTACCAGCTGCGTCTTCGGCTTTAAACTGAGAATAGCCAGCAGAGATATTCCAGTTGTCCATTAACTGGCCTATCACTTCCACTTCAAAACCTTCACTTTCGACCCCCTGAGCCGCACGATACATAGTTTGTGGAGGTAAACCATCGACGGGAGGGAATGTGCCAATAGCCTGAGCCAGATTGTCTTGTTCCACTTTAAAAACGGCTACTGCGGTTTGTACTGCGCCATCCAGGAAAGAGCTTTTTAAACCTAATTCAGTGTTAGTGCCTTCCAATGGGTCAATAAACTCACCAGAAGCGACACGGGCATTTTGTGGTTTGAAGATTTCAGTCTGACTGATATAAGCGTTATGGTTTGCATTCAGCTGGTACATTAAACCAGCGTAAGGTACAAACACGCTGTCATCGCCGTAGTTTTCAACAACACCGTAATTTACACCAGTGCGCTCCCACTTCGACAAACGACCACCGGCAATCAGTTTTAAATCGTCAGTCAAAGATAAACGAGTTGCCGCATAGTAACCATCCTGCTCTGTTTCTAAATCAACAGCCACAGCTGGAGAAGCAGAGAAGGTCGGCTCGGGATAGCTGCTACCTGTCCATTCATAAAAATTGCCTACAGCAGTAAAAGCTGAAGTCTGAGCAAAAGTCACAGTTTCGGCCTCTTGCTTACTGTTTAATACTCCTACGACAAACTCATGACTCTGACCTAAAAGCTGGTAATCCCCTTTTAACTGCAGATCTAAGCTATTTTGCGTGCTCACTCCCGAGCTTTTGTAAGGGAATGAACTTAACCCTAAGCCAGTTGTTTTGTCCGGGTTACCTGACAGATACAACAATTGAGTATCTGCAGTATTTTGCGTCTGATTGAAACTGGCTTTTGCCTGCCAGCCATTTGAGAAGTTATGCACCAGATTGGCAAAATTGTTCTCGTTGGTAGAGGCCCAATAGGTCCAGTCTGCGGCAGAAGTAATGCTTCTGTCCCAATTAGTTGCAGTGCCATCGCTAAACCAGGCAGCTAACCCACCCCAGGTTGAACCTTTTGGGTCGTTATCCTGATAGCTAGAACCAAAACTCACAGAAGTTTGTTGCGTTAAATCAGCATCTACTACCCCATAAAGCACAGTTTTGTCGTCTTCAGGGATATCCATAAAGCTGTCGCCAACTTCTTTTTTCGCGACTAAACGTACACGTACATCACCTTCAGCATCTAAACCCGTCGATACATCCGCTGTGATAAATCTGTTACTCCAACGGCCAATACCCGCATTCACATAACCTTTCAACTCAGCTGAATTGGCGTGTTTACGCACCAGGTTGATAGAAGCAGAAGGATCACCAGCACCAGTCAGCAAACCTGTAGCACCGCGCACTACTTCAATACGTTCATATATCGATACGTCCGTGATGGTTTCGCCTGAATCTCCGGCTAAAGACCAGGCTAAAGGCACACCATCAATCTGATATTTATCAATATCAAAACCACGGGCGCTGAAGGTATTACGAGTCGTATCCAACTGTTTAGCCGACACACCGACAGTCTGGCTAATCACTTCATTGATACCGCTGAAGCCCTGGTCGATAATGCGCTGAGAAGTAATAACACTGACAGATTGAGGGGTTTCAAATAAAGACAAACCTAAACCAGTAGCCGTATCAATGTTTTCGTTAACAGTGTAGTGCCCTGTGACCGAAATCTTTTCAATTTCTTTTTCAGCTTTGTCATCTGCTGCCTGAACAGCACCCACCACACAAGCCAATTGCACAGCCAATACCACTGGCAGCTTTCTGAATTTCTGTTGTAACGCCATGATTACCCCCCCAATAAAATTGAGCGAATAATACACTAATACGAATTGTTATCAACTAGATTTAGATAAACAACGGGGTAGTCAGGGTATCTCATGTAAGTGGTTTCAAATTTATAACCTACTTGATAACCCAAACCTAGCTACTCAGAGATGAATGTCAGTCATCTCTGGTCAGCACTTCCAGCAGTTCTATCTCAAAAATCAGGTTTGAATTCGGCGGTATCATAGTGCCAATCTGGCGCTCACCATAAGCCAAATGTGCTGGCACCCATAACTTACGTTTGCCACCGACCTGCATGCCTTTTAAGCCTAAAATCCAGCCCTGAATCACTCTGTTATTGCTCAAAATACAACGAAAAGCTTCACCTCTTTTATGGGAGGAATCGAACTCTGAACCATCTTCCAGCCAGCCTCGATAATGAGCTGTGATTAAAGCCCCGCGTTCAGCTGCTTTGCCTTCGCCCACCACCACATCTTCAATTTTTAATTCGTCAGTCATCTCTTCACCCCCTTCAACTTTTGCTGCTGATTATAATCGGCAAAATAACATCAGCAGAAGACAGCCGACTAACCTTGTCGCTGAAATGTTCTATAGTTTCAGAAGCAACGCCATGGAGTGCATAAGATGTCTGTGATGATGGCCCGGTTCTATCCCCTAGTCTGTTTCATTTTTCTGCTGCTACCCTTTTTAAGTGGCGCTCAGCCACAACAAGTGATCTACTCCTGGCCTATGTCCATGTTGAGTGATGTCCGTGGCAGCTATCCGATTGCCTTGTTGCATCTGGCGATAGAGAAATCCGGTACTGACTATCAACTGGTGCCAAGCGGCCAGGTGATGACCCAGCACAGAACCTTGCGCCAGTTGGGTTCGAATAACGGTTTGGATGTGGTCTGGACTATGACCTCTCCGGAACGGGAAAAAGAGTTGCGGCCTATTCGTATCCCCATAGACAGAGGCTTAATAGGCTGGCGTTTATTGCTTATCCATCAGGACAATGAACAAAAAATTCAGCAACTGGACGAAAGGCAGTTAAAAAACAGTCCCTCAGTGCAGGGCAGCGACTGGCCTGATTACCCTATTTTAAAAGCCAATCATTTTCGGGTATTAGGCAGCGGCGACTTTGATTCGATGTTTAAAATGCTCAAAGCCAGGCGTATTGATTATTTCCCTCGCTCCATCACCGAGATCTGGCCAGAATTGCAACAAAGACCAGGCATGTCTTTGGCTGTAGCACCCAAATGGGTGTTAAATTACCCGGCTGCTTTGTATTTTTTTGTACAAAAAGACAATATCGAACTGGCCAATGCCATTGAGATCGGGCTGCTGCGCGCCATTGAAGATGGCAGTATGCAGCAACTGTTTTTACAACACTTCAGCAGCGCCATACAGCAGGCCGACTTAAAATCCAGAACTGTGATTCAATTAACCAATCCCATTCTTCCCGCTGAAACTCCGTTAAAAAACAAAATGCTCTGGTTTGATCCTCAGCTAGGTTATTGAAACTAAGTATTCACCGGCTTTAACGCTTTTACCACCGCATCAGCTATCTCGGCAATACGACACTGTTGCTTCATGGCACTTTGTTGTAACTGGCGATAGGCCTGCTCTTCGGTCAGCTTTTTATACTGCATCAGTAATAACTTAGCGCGGTCTATCAGCTTTTGTTCAGTGATAGCACGGCGGGCATCGGTCAGCTCAGCATGCATCTGGCGAATATGTTGCGACTGTTCGGATAACAGCTGATAGAAAGATCGACTTGGCGCCTGAACACTTTGCTCACCGACAGGTTGCGGCAACACAGAAGCGCCATATAAACCCGGCATACTGGAGTCTATCAGTAAGGTTAGGCCTGAACTGGCAGGCAGCCCTGCTAATTCGGTCAGTTTGGACTGATGGTGCTGCAGTTGTTGCTGTGCTGCATCTACAGTGGCTGAAGTCAGTTGCTGTAATTGAGCGGTCAATTCCGCCTGCAATAAGTGCATGGCATCCATTCGTTCAGTCGCAAACTGATACCAAAGATCACTGACCGCAGGCACTGGAGCTTTAGTACCTGCCAGTTGTCGGATCATAGCTCTGAGTTGCTGCTGTTGTTTGGCTGCTGTGGCCTGCTCCAGCAGATGCCACTGCTGCTGTTGCTCCGTGGTGGCAAATTCAAGAAATACAGCAGAGCTATGCTGCTGCGCCTGTTGCAGCAATAATAAACGCTCCGCTAACTCAGTGCTCAGTTGACCAGAAGCCAGACCCATAGCCCCCCAGGCGCGTTCCTGTCCGGCATATTCTTTGGTTTGCAGTAAATTAAATAAAGCCACCAGCTGACGGCTAATAGCAGCGTCACAAGATAAATCGGCAGACTCAAGCACCACGGCCAGCCAGGCGGCAATTAAGCGGCTATAGGCTTCAGTCGACTGTAATGCTGTGCATTGCTGTTTACCCACCTGTTCGCGTAACTCAGCCAGATGATCCATACCTTGCAGCGCCAGACAGACTCCGCTTAATAAACGACTACTGTTGCACGATTCAGTTGCCTGCAGATACTGAGCTGTGAGTTGACTGCGTAGCTGTTGCTCTGCTTTTGTGCTGTGCACCAGCTGCTGCTGACGCTGTAATGCAAACAACTCAGAACCAGATGCCAGAAAAATATTGCTGATACCACGCTCACGCTGCAACTGATGGACCAGCTCACTGATACGGGTCACCAGCAAACAAGTCTCTGAAAGCTGCTGCAGCGCTTTGATTTCCGCCTGTTTGGCGGCCAGCAGAAACTGAGCTGTCGGATGATTCATGGGCTGCCCTGGGTTGCAGATAGTCCCATACTCTAGCAATGCTTATTCCATACCCTTTATATCAGCCCGCAGCCCCTACCCATACTGGATTGCTGGCAAAAATCGACTTGGTTTTCTCATGCAGCAGAAAGCAGTAACGCCCCGTAATAGTGCATAAAATGCACAACAATGGCACCTCTCTGTCGCACTAACCCAAGCACAGCCTCGCAAAAGCTAAGCAAAATCAAGGCATTGATATAAAAACCTCTGCTGGCATTAAAGTTGCTCAGTGAAATAGGCAGAGGTGCTCTACACCTCCGAACATAGAAACACTAAGCACTACCCATACAAAAATGATATTCAGGACAAAGGCGTCCCGAGATCGGCTGGCAACAGCATGATCCGGACGCCTTTTTTGTTTTCAAAAAACACAACCTGAACAAACCAACAGCAACAACAGGAAGAGGTGAAGCTATGGCTTATTTAGTACCAGCCGAATTTGTGACCAAAATGGTCGATGCCGGCGAATCCAAAATTTTTATGTCGACCCGTGATACCTTGATCCGCTCTTATATGGCCGGTGCTATTCTGGCTTTGGCAGCGGTATTTGCAGTCACAGTAGCAGTCCAGACCGGCTCCTTTTTAGTCGGTGCCATGCTGTTTCCGGTCGGTTTTATTATGTTGTACCTGATGGGGTTCGACTTACTGACAGGTGTGTTTGTATTAACGCCACTGGCTCTGCTCGACCGTCGCCCTGGTGTCACAATACAAGGCATATTACGCAACTGGGCTCTGGTGTTTAGCGGTAATTTCCTTGGGGCTTTAACTGTGGCCGCCATGATGGCTTTTGTCTTGACCATGGGCTTTCATCTGGAACCAGACGCCGTCGGACAAAAACTGGCTGGTGTAGGTGAAGCCCGTACTTTAGGTTATGCCGAACATGGTGTAGCTGGCTGGATGACTATATTCCTGCGGGGCATGTTATGTAACTGGATGGTGTCTATGGGGGTGGTTGGCGCAATGATTTCCACTCATGTCAGCGGCAAAGTGCTGGCGATGTGGATGCCTATTATGTTGTTCTTTTTTATGGGTTTTGAGCACTCAGTGGTCAATATGTTTTTGTTCCCTTTTGCCATGATGATGGGCGGTGATTTCTCTGTGATGGATTATCTGATCTGGAACGAAATCCCAACGGCTTTAGGCAATCTGGTCGGTGGTTTAGCCTTTACCGGTTTAACCCTGTACAGCACTCACTATAAAACAGCACCCAAACGTCAATTGGCCCCGAAACCAACAGAAAGCACGGCAGCTGCTTTGGCCAAAGCCTGATCATGCTGTTGTCAGCCTCCTTACAAGTCTCGATAGGCCAGCATTCTGTTGCTGGCCGTAAGGCGTTAAATCAGGACAGTTTTGGCGCTTATCTGCCGAAAGAGCCGGAACTCAGCAGCAAAGGCATCACCTTGGCAGTAGCAGATGGCATCAGCACCAGCACTGTCAGCCAGATTGCCAGTGAAACTGCGGTAAAAAGCTTTTTGGACGATTATTACTGCACCAGCGACGCTTGGTCAGTGCCTCATGCCGCCTTACAAGTGCTTAAAGCCTGCAATAACTGGTTGTATGCGCAAAGCCGTAATGGGCCTTTTGGCTCAGATCCAGACAAAGGTTATGTCTGTACTTTTAGTGCCTTAATCTTAAAACAGCGCCATGCCCATTGGCTGCATGTGGGGGACAGCCGGATTTACCTGCTGCGCAACCAGCAACTGGAGCAACTAACCAGAGATCAGCGTGTCTGGCGTGGCAGCAGCAGTTATTTAAGTCAGGCGCTTGGCGCCGGCGCTGTGCTGGAACCGGATTATCAAAGTATTCCTTTGCAGCAGGGGGATTTGTTTTTACTGGCGACAGATGGTTTGTTTGAGGTGTTGCCAGAGGCTCAGTTGATCACCTTACTGGAAGCTGAAGCAGATTTACCTCTGCTGGCTTTGCAACTAACCGAAGCTGCTTTAGCAGCAGGTAGCCAGGACAATATCACTTTGCAATTGGTGCGTATTGATGAGTTGCCTGCAGACAGCATTTTACCTCTGTGTTTGGATCAGCAATTGCCTTTGCCACCCATGCTGCAAACAGGAGATATGCTGGATGGCTTGCGAGTGATAAGACCGCTACAACAAAGCAGTCGCAGCCATGTCTATCTGGTGCAGAATACAAATACAGAGCAGTTGCTGGTACTGAAAGCTCCATCCACAGATTTAGCCGAACAGCCGGATTATCTGGAGCGGCTGATGCGCGAAGAATGGATAGCTAAAAGAGTCAACAGCCAGCATGTCATGCGTTCAGCCAGTATCAACAGGCCCCGCACTGCGCTTTATACCTTATTTGAGTATGTCGAAGGCCAGACTTTAAAACAGTGGCAACTGGACCATCCCACCCCTACTTTGGAACAAGTGCGGGGTATTATTGAACAGCTGGGCAAGGGTCTTCAGTCGCTGCATCGCAGTGAGATCCTGCATCAGGATATTCGTCCAGACAACCTAATGATCACACCGCAAGGCATAGTGAAAATTATCGATTTTGGTGCTGCCCGGCTGGCTGGCTTGCAAACCGATGACGAAGTAGCAGGTGACATTCCAGGTACAGCCTTGTACACAGCGCCTGAGTATTTTTTAGGCCTGGCAGGCACAGAACGGTCGGATTTATATTCGCTGGCAGTGCTTACCTACCAACTACTGTCCGGCCGTTATCCTTATGGCGCTGATGTCGCCCGTGCCAAAAGTGTTAAAGCCCAGAAAAAACTGCGTTATCAGTCAGTGTTAAGTAAAGACAGCGAACTGCCAATCTGGCTGGATCTCACCTTAGAAAAAGCGCTGCACCCCGACCCGAATAAACGTTACCAGGCTTTGTCTGAGTTTTTATACGACTTGCGCCACCCCAATGCTGAGTTTCAAAAGCCATTGAGCTTAATTGAGCTGCATCCGCTTTGGTTCTGGCAATGTATTTGTGTATTGCAAAGCTTAGTGATCCTCTGGTTAATGGCTGCCGCGAATTAAACGGACAGCCATTTCACTTGCTTTAATACTTAGCCAACCACTGTAACCAGAATTTGCTGGTGTCTGTATGCAATGAATTCGCCTGATAATCCGCATATTTCAGCAAGACCGCGTGCTGAGCATTCAGGTTATAACTCAGCTGTAAATCCAGCTCTTTGCCATAATCCGCCTCATCTTCCGCCGCATCCAGCCAATGATAAAAGGCCATCAACTCCAGCTGGTCCAGTTTATAACCCAGTTTCAGATACTTATCTTCAATGCCGTTGGCAGGGGTAGTGAGAAACTTATCAGCAAAACCCTGAAACTTATGCAAAGTAGCCAGCGGTGTAGCAAAACCTATGCTGTTGTCAGAACCCAAGACTTCAACCCCAAGCCCACTTTGCCATTGGTCCAGCCAAAGATTAGCTTCCACAGTCCAGTACTCTGCGTCGTAGGAATTTGGGTTATCGCCTGCATCCTGCTGGCGGGCGTAAGAGCCATACAGCATATAACGGCTGCTTTGGGACAGCACCTGACTGTACTGATAATCCAGCCCCAGCGTTTGATTGGAGACTAAAAGCGCATCGTCAAATTCCATCTGATACACAAAGACGCCGAGCTGATGGTTAGAGTTGGGCTGATAACGTAGATCCAGCAAATGTAAATCCGAACTCCAGTCGCCTTGTGGGCTTTTACTGCCAAGGACCCGGTTCACTTTACTACTGTAGCTGTAATCTAGTTTGAGTTCAGAAGACAAACTAGCCTGATAACGCACTGCATCAAAAGTCTGTTCGTTCTGGCGCCAGCCTACACCACCAACAAAACGCTCATTGGCTAAGTTAATACGCTGGCGGCCAACTTTTAGTGTCTGCTCACCGCTTTGATACATTACAAAAGCCTGATTTAAATCAGCACCAGCAGGGTCTGCCACCAGCGGATAAGTCGTTTTGCCATTGATACTGTCGTTGTAGTTTTTATCCCCTATCGCAGCGACATAATCAAATTCGCCACCTGCTGACCAGCCATGACTGAATTGTTGCGTCAGACTAAAGCGAGACAACAGCGTGCTGGCCAAGGCATTTTCGGCCAGGCCATCCTGATCCACAGCTTCCAGCCGGTAACGGAATAACATCTTTAGTTCTGGTGCAGTGAAAGCGCTGGAAGCAGTTTCAGCAGCACTGACTGAAACTGCAGTGCAAGCGGCCATTACAGCCAAAGCGGGTAAAGAGTAACAACGCATACAAATTCCTTCTGTTGAGGCTAATTTTTGGCAAAGCTTCGCCTGCCAGCGCTTTAAAGCAGCCAGAGGGCAAAACGAATCGAGTTTTACGAAGGGTTAGCTGGTCACAGTGAGCTGTTGCAACAAGCTCAAATCCACTGTCATCCGCTGTTTCAGTACCTCGCCCACCACAATTAGGGTTGGGCCTGTGAGTGGATGCGCAGCAAGACGTTCGGTGATATCCGCCAAAGTGCCCTGCAACTGAGTTTGCTGAGCAGTGCTCACCTGATCCAGCAGCGCTATAGGGGTATGATCCGGCCAGCCAACTGACACTAAACCGGCACACAATTGCTGCAAGCGATTCAGCCCCATATAAACCACCAAAGTGGGGTTAGAACCATTGGCTCTGTACTGATAACCAGACCAGTCGGGTTGTTTGGCAGGATCAGCAAACTGCGCCGTTAAAAACTGCACTGAAGTAGCACAACCCCGGGCAGTCAGCGGAATACCGCAATAAGCCGAAGCAGCGCAGGCGCTGGTGACGCCTGGCACTATCGCAAAAGCAATACCTGCCTGTTCTAGCGCTGCGGCTTCTTCCGATACCCGGCCGAAAATCGCTGGGTCGCCACCTTTGAGCCGCACCACTAAACCAGCTTGCTGGCCATATTCCACAAGCAGCTGGTTAATCTCTTGTTGTGGCATGGCATGACGGCCGGCTCTTTTGCCGACAAAAACTTTTTTGCAGCGCCGTGGCGCTATTGCCAACAACTCAGCCGACACTAAAGAGTCAAACAACAGCACATCAGCCTGTTGCAATAAACGCTGGGCTTTGACTGTGAGTAGTTCAGGATCACCAGGCCCTGCGCCTATCAGCACCACCTGGCCTTTGCCCTTTGGTTTTTGTTGCTCTGAATCAGCCGCTTCGCCTTTCCAGTTCCAGCCTGATAGCCATTGCGCTGTCAAAGGTGAACGCAATAAATTACTGATTACACTCATGTTGCTACCACCCTTTCTTATCTGCTTTTTTTGGCCTACGCCTTGTCCTTTGCCTTTATCACGGATTTCTGCGAACCCTGCGATCAGGCCGCTGATGCTTGTTGATTTTGTAATTCAGCATTCAGCCATACTCTGCCCTGTTGCAGCTTGACGCCATACACAGGGATCACCACTTCGGGCTGTTCTAAGCACTGGCCTGTCGTCAGGTCAAAGTGCTGTTTATACAAAGGTGACGCCACTACGATTTGCTCACCTATAGAACCCACCATGCCGCGCGACAGCACATTCGCCTCACCCAAAGGATCGTAATTCCCGATCGCGTATATCTGCGGTTCGCCCTGCAGCTCCAGCAAAAACACCGCCACTTGCTGGCCATTCAGCAAAGCGCAAATACCGCTGTTTTCGACTAAATCTTCAAAAGCACAAATATCAGTCCAGGCCATGTTAGTTCTCCTCTGCTAAAGCTTTGACAGTGATTTCTGTTACGGGAATTTGCTGCTGCCACTGACGCTTTTCTTCTGCAGTGGCAGGGCGGATTTGCGCACGTTCTTCCACAAAAACTATGTTTTCATCCGCATCCGGGCTGTTTACAAACTGACGGAAACGTTTCAGCGCTTGTGGGTCGTCCAGCGTGGCTTTCCACTCACATGCATAAGTATTGACTAAGGCCGCCATCTGGTTTTCCAGCTCTGCACCTATTCCCAACTCGTCGTCGATAATGACTTTACGCAGATAGTCCAACCCACCATCCAGCTTTTCCATCCAGACTGACGTGCGCTGTAAACGGTCCGCAGTGCGGATATACAACATCAGAATGCGGTCTATGTAGCGGATTAAGGTTTCGGTATCGAGATCGGTAGCAAATAAATCGGCGTGGCGTGGTCTCATACCGCCATTACCGCAAAC
Organism: Rheinheimera tangshanensis; assembly: GCF_014645135.1. GTDB lineage: Bacteria > Pseudomonadota > Gammaproteobacteria > Enterobacterales > Alteromonadaceae > Pararheinheimera > Pararheinheimera tangshanensis. The sequence goes on along the minus strand of NZ_BMLH01000002.1, from coordinate 269,780 downwards.
ATACAGGTTCCAGCCATTTTCGGTGGCAATAATGCCAATGTCTTTGCTTTGTGCTTCAGCACATTCGCGGGTGCAACCCGACACTGCCATTTTGATTTTGTGTGGCGCTCGTAAACCTTTGTAGCGGTTTTCAATAGCAATAGCCTGACCGACACTATCTTGCACACCATAACGACACCAGGTGCTGCCAACACAAGACTTCACAGTACGCAGCGACTTGCCATAGGCATGGCCAGTCTCAAAACCAGCATCAACCAAACGCTGCCAAATGGCGGGTAACTGCTCTAAACGGGCACCAAATAAGTCGATCCGCTGACCACCAGTAATTTTGGTGTAGAGATTAAAATCCAACGCCACCTGACCTATCACCAGCAGTTTTTCTGCGGTAATTTCGCCACCTGCAATACGTGGCACTACTGAATAAGAACCGTCTTTTTGCATATTGGCGAGGAAGGTATCGTTGGTGTCCTGTAAACCCACATGCGGCTTTTTCAGCACATAATCATTCCAGCTCGACGCCAGAATAGAACCCACTGTTGGCTTACAAATATCGCAGCCCAACCCCTGACCATGGCGGCTTAACAGTTCGGAAAAGGTTTTAATACCGCCGACCTGGACTAAATGCAGCAATTCCTGACGCGAATAGGCAAAGTGTTCACACAGATGATTTTTCACCTCCACACCACGGCTTTTCAGCTCGTCATCCACTACGGATTTGAGCAAAGCAGTACAACCACCACAACCAGTACTGGCCTTAGTGCAGCTTTTGATACTGGCTAAATCACAGCAACCACTGTCCATAGCAGCAACAATGTCGCCCTTGGCCACGTTATGGCAGGAACAAATGGTGGCACTGTTGGGTAAAGTTAAAGCAGCCAAAGGTGCGCCGGACGCTGCTGGTAAAATCAGTTGCTCCGGCTGTTTTGGCAGCAGCATATCGTTGAGGGCATATTGCAGCAGACTGTCGTAGTTACTGGTATCACCGACCAGCACAGCACCCAACAACCTTTTACCGTCGGAGCTTACCACCATTTTTTTGTAGACTTGCGCCCGAGGATCGGTAAAGACATAACTTAAAGCGCCGGGCGTTCTGGCATGGGCATCGCCAATAGAACCGACTTCCACACCCAGTAGTTTCAGCTTGGTGCTCATATCAGCACCGCTAAATTTTTGCTCGCCACCAGTCAGTTGACTGACCACCACACGCGCCATCTGATAACCTGGCGCCACCAGACCAAAAATCTTTTGCTGCCACAAAGCACATTCACCTATGGCGTAAATATGAGGGTCGGAGGTTTGGCACTGATCGTTGACGACAATGCCACCTCTATCACCTACAACTAAACCACAGCTGCGCGCCAACTGGTCATAAGGCCGGATCCCGGCAGAAAACAACACTAAGTCCGTCTCTAAACTTTCGCCATCGGCAAACTGCAACTGATAACGGCATTCAGTGCCAGCTACTATCGCCTGAGTGGCTTTGCCGGTATGCACCTGCACACCCAGTTCGGTAATTTTCTGGCTTAACATCTGGCCGCCGCCCTGATCCAGCTGCACTGCCATCAGTTGTGGCGCAAACTCCACCACATGAGTTTGTAAGCCGAGTTGTTTCAGCGCATTGGCCGCTTCCAGCCCCAGCAAACCGCCACCTATCACCACCCCTACTTTGCTTACCGCGGCGCTTTGCGCTATTGCATCTAAGTCCTGCAAAGTGCGATACACCAAACAATGCGGTTGATCATTACCAGCAATAGGCGGCACAAAAGCGTAAGAACCTGTCGCCAACACCAGCTCGTCGTAATAAAACTGCCCGCCCTGACTGGTTACCACCAACTGCTGCTCGCGGTTGATTTGCTCCACCCAACAATTTAAGCGGTACTGAATATTGGCAGCCTGATAGGCTTCTTCTGTCGTCAACGCCAGCTGTTCTGCGCTGGTGCCACTGAAATAGCCGGATAAATGCACCCTGTCGTACGCCAGCTGAGCTTCACCACAAAGCACAGTAATGTGCGCTGATGGGTCTTTAGCTCGTAACTGCTCAACAAAATGGTGCCCCACCATACCGTTGCCGATCACCAGAATTTGTTTGGTCTGCTGCATTTTTCTATCCTTAAGGCCTTTGGCGGCTGACTCGCCAACCAAATTTTGCCCATAAAAAAAGCCCGGCTCTGCACCACCAAAAGGTGGTCAGAAACCAGGCTTCGTTGCCCGTACACAGCCAAAGCTATGCACTTATCATTCAATTTGTGTTGCGTTCGCTTCAGCTAACGCACTGTTTAAACAAAAGCACAAAGAATGCCAGTTTATTAACTGGCTGATTTTATTGAGTAATGGCTAATTTATGCGCAAGTGACCATCAAAACCTTGCGTTGAATTGGTGCAAAACGGCACCGGATTGAGGCAACGGCTTAAATTTTAATTTTATAAAAAATAGGGAAAATCTTATTGCCAAAAAGTTAACAGATGAGTTAAATAGGGTTATAAATCTGACGCTTAGTCAACCTAAGTACAGCGAACAGCTGGTTATTCAAGGAAGAATGATGCAAAAACCTCAAATCCTCTGGAGAAATCAAACTCCGTCACGTTCATCGCTGAAACTCGGCTGGAAACAGCTCAACAGAAACGCCAAAGTGGCGCTTATTATGTTCAGCTTGGTGTACCTTGGCTTCTCCATTTATAACAGTCTCGAACGACAAAGTGCTTATAGCTTAGTGCTGTACATAGTTTCCATGAGCTCTTTAACCATCACGATTTTGCATATCAATGGCTTTCCGAAAGACCAGCTTGTCAGCCTGATGCAGGTGCTCAAGACAGAAAATGGCACTCTATGGATTGGAGATTACCAACTGCCGGATACAGTCCGCAAAGTGGTGATTGGTCGTATGGATATTCATGGGCCAGCTTATTTACAGCTGGCCTGGAATCAAGGGCATCAATGGATATTTCAGCTGGATGAGCTGCAGCAAGTACGGCACTTTTTCCGCCAGCATGCACCTCAGATAGAAATAGTTAACGAATAGATAAATACTGCTAAACAAGAGCCTGCTGTCCTGTAAGAACTGCAGGCCCTTCATTTTCTAACCGCTCTTATTTGCCAACCTTAAAGCCGTATAAAGCGCCATTTCAGCTGGTACTCTGATATTCGGCTCCACGCCAACGCCTTCAAAGCTAGTGCCTGTAATTGGGTTCACCGGCCTGTACATGGGAATACGCACAAAAAGCCAGTCGTTGACTTGAGCTGCGCCCGTGTAATGCGCCAGACCAGCGCTGGTTTCCCCTATCACTATAGCGCGGCCAAGTTGTTGCAGCGTATAGCTAAAAAACTCGCCCGCGCTGACCAGTCCGTCACTTTGCAGAATGTACAGCGGCTTGGTTTTTAGCAGTTCTGCATCCGGCACGGCCAGACTTCGTATTTGTTCTGTGCTTTTACCATTACGGTCAAAAATATCCCATAACAAAGTACCTTCGGGCACAAAATGACTGACCAGATACTGCACCAACTGCGGTGAACCACCGCCGCTGTCACGCAGGTCTATGACAATATGATCACTGTGGCTTAAAAATACCAAAGCGGCATGTCCCACTTTATGCGCTTCTTCGGTCTGCCAGAATTTATGCAACTTCAGATAACCGACATTGCCCGGCAGAATACGCGCCTGCTCAAAAGCAAAGTTATTATTTTTAAGCGGATCCGTCTCTTTTAAACGATGCGAAACGCCACCTTGCTCGGCTATTAAAGCCAGATTCAAATGGCCATCCCCACTGTGCTGGCGTATTAAATCCCCCACTTTGGCAGCAAACTGCTCTTGGGTGGTGATATCAGCCAAAGCCCCTTTTTGCTCTTGTTGCTGCAGCTGCGCGCTGACTTTTAGTGCAGTGTCGGGGAATACATACTGCTTATTCAAAATACGAGTAATGCCATCAATACTGGCAGCACGTTCATCTGGAGAAAGAGCGGTGTTTGCCTGAACAAACAATGGAAAAACGAAAGCGATAAGCAGCACCGGAACCAGGCGCTGCCTTTTTAAGAAAGAAATCATAACTACCTCAAATAACTGATAAAAGCTCTGTAAAACCCTTATAAAACTAAATAAATAGTCACAGTCACTTGAGTGAAAGCTGATAATAAAGCCGTTTTTTATGCAGATTAGCGTCGTGCCATAACGCCAGCCGAAAACGCCGGCCTGGGCCTGCGCGAATAAACCAAAGCAAGAGCAGAAAACACAAAGGAAGGAGCAGAGGAATTAACATCAAAGCCAGTTTGCCAAATTCCAGCACCAACTGGTAATCGGCCTGCTGTTTCTGATGCAAAAACAATAAAGCCGGGCTGCGCTGAAGTTGTTGCAGTAAAGGTGCTTCGCCTGTATCTGCAGGCACAGTCCATAGCTGCTGATAAGCAGACACTTGCGGCTCTACTTCAGACGCCTGATGCAAAAACGCCAACAACCAGACCAAAGCAAAGCTCGCCAACAGCAAATGCAGCGATTGGAACGCCCTTGTGTTTGGTTTGAGTTGCATAAAGTATCTTTCCGAACATCCTTTAGCAGATATGGGTCGTGCAATAACTTAAAACAAGCTCAGCAGCGCGTTAATAGATCCAGCCGTTGTCACAGTTGGTGGTGTAACCCAGGTCTTTTATCTCATCCAACAGCAAAGGGGCATCCGGGTCCCCTGCTTGTTGTGCTTGCTTGAGATAAGCCATACCCTCTGTGGTTTGCTGGTTACAGACTAAATAAGCACCATACCAGGACATGGCAACCTTATGCTTGCGCTCGGCAGCCCACTGCATCCACTTGAGTTGTACCGTTCTTTTGCTGGTTTCGTTGGCTAAAGATACGGCCGCGTCAGTGTTTTGGTAGTTGTCGATAAGCAACTGATACACTTCTTTTAATTCGCTCCAATTGGAACGCACTCTGCCTGAATAACTACTGCGTCTTTTCAAATCTTTAGTCAACTGGATCAACTCTTGCTCTGATAACTTTGCTGCTCCCTGCAGTTGGTTTTGCTCCTCAACCAGCTTGTCTTCTTTTGTCTTTACGTGTTGAATTTTTTGCTGCAGATCCGCAGGCAACTCATGCATGCTGCTATCGAGCTTAGGCAGAAAACGCAGCGCTAATGCTTTTTCTTCTGCTGTGGGTAAAAAGTCAGGCTGTGGCAGCGCTTGCTTGGTATAAACAGGCATCACCAACATAGAGATAGCCATCTGATGGCCAGCTTCAGCCGCTTTGACACGCCACTCCTGGATTTGCTTGTCTAAACCAGCTTTTAGAGCACGGTATTCATCGAATGTATATTTTTCATGCCCTCTGGAGATTGTCTCCTCCTGATTGACTAGATCCATGGACATTTTTTCACCATGACTGGCTAATACCAAAGACCAGAAAAGCTGAAAGTTTGGGTCACCTTTTTCTGCAAGTTGTTTAGCCAGCAAGGCTTCCTGACTGGGTGCCTCTACCGTGCCAAAAGGCGAAGCGCTACCTAAACGGAAGGGCGATTTGTTATTTAACAGTTCTGGAAAACAGGCTTTTAAAGCGCCCATATAATCTTCTTGCTGCAAATTTTGCATACAATCAGCATGCACCGCAGAGGTTAAGACCAATAAACCAAAAGCCAGTCCTTTGCACCATAACCGCATAAACAATCCCTGAATTCACTGCTGCCAGAACGGCAGCTTTCTTTTAACCGTCAAAGCCAAGCATGCAACAACAGCTTTAAGTCAGGCAAGTAGAATTATATTTATCCGTCATGAAGTGTAATGCTCAGGCAATTAGTTGATGCCGAACACAGCAAGCCTGAGTACAATAGCTGTGCGTTGATAATTCTCAGGGTTACTTAACTTAATAGACCAAGGCCGAGGCAGAGCATCAGGCTCAACGCCGCTATAAAGCCCCAACCCATATAACAAAGCGCACCCTATTTTAATCGGGCCAGCCAATACTGGCCCTCGAACATCAGCAGGAAAGAAAAAATGGCAGCTTTTGGTAGTGTATTTATGCCTGAAATGGCAATGGCCCGTTTTGATGGTGCAAATTGGGGTCAATCGGCAATAGTGCCGTCCGACAGCATCAGCCTGCATCCGGGCGCTCATGTGTTGCATTACGCCAGCACCTGTTTTGAAGGCTTAAAGGCCTTCCGCCACGAAGATGGTTCTGTGGCCATTTTCCGTATGGACAAAAACATTGCCCGTATGCAACAAAGCTCAGAATTATTATCTTTGCCTAGCTTCGACGCAAAACTGCTGAGCCAGATGATCATCGACATAGTGCGTCATTACGCAGCCGATGTGCCCACTCCACCAGGTTCTATGTATATCCGCCCAACTCATATCGGCACTGAACCTGCTATTGGTAAAGCCGCAACTCCAACCCTGACGTCTATGTTGTATGTGTTGTTATCTCCGGTTGGTGATTATTTTGCCGGTGGTAGCCGCGGTTTACGTCTGCTGATGGAAGACAATGCCCGTTGTGCGCCTCATATGGGCATGATTAAAAGTGGTGGCAACTACGCCAGCGCCTTGTTCCCCACTATGCAAGCTAAAGCCAAATACCAGGCCGATCAGGTACTGTTCTGCCCGAACGGTGATGTGCAGGAAACAGGCGCAGCCAACTTCCTGTTGATTGATGGCAACGAAATTATCACCAAAGCACTGGACGCTTCTTTCCTGCACGGTGTTACCCGCGACACTATTCTGACGCTGGCCCGCGATTTAGGTATGAAAGTGTCCGAACGTGAACTGACAGTGGAAGAGCTGTTAGAACGCGCCGCCAAACCAGGCACTGAAGCAGCATTGTCAGGCACAGCAGCTGTATTAGCGCCGGTTGGCACTCTGATCCACCAGGGCAAAGAATACAAAGTCGGCAACGGCGAACCAGGCAGCACTACAGCCAAATTACGTCAAACCCTGAACGATATTCAGTGGGGCAAAGCTGCAGATACACACGGCTGGTTGACGAAGATTTGATTTTCCAACAAGTCAGGTAATCACCAAAGGCTGGGCTTGTCCCAGCCTTTTTCATATTCAGCTGTTCAGACTCTGGCTAAAGCAGGCAGAGGCCAACGCAACTCAATACAACCATGACCTGAACTGGTATTGCTGGCTTTGATAGTCCCCTCGTGCAAATGCATAATTTCCTGACACAGCATTAAGCCCACACCAGAACCAGTCGGCTTAGTGGTATAAAAAGGTGTAAATAAATTGTCCGTATTGGAAAAGCCTGGGCCATTATCCGTAAGGGTTAACAATTGCTGGTCCCCTATACAATAAAAATTCAGGATAATTTCCGGTGCTTTCTCTGTATCGGCACTGCAAGCCTCCACCGCATTTTTCAGAATATTCAGCAGCAGCTGCGCTAGTTGTTCTGGATCGGCATAACAATAAAGCTCGCCACTGAACTGAACATAGTCAGCCTGTGGCATTTCTTGCAGCAGCTCAGGTAAGTTCAGCCATTGCGGTTGTGCCGCAGGCAGTTGCTGCAGTTGTACATAGCTGTCGATAAAGCCCAATAAACGCAGGCTGCGTTGATGAATGCGGCTCAATACCTGACGAGTTTGGGCTTCAGGCAATTCATCAGTTGAAAGCAGGGTTTCAGACATAGAAGCCATAGGTGTTAAAGAGTTGCGTAACTCATGACTTAATACCCGAATCAGCTGTTGTTGACTGGCTTTTTGTTGTTGATACAGCGGGTGCCGTAAATCCGAAGCGTAATAAATCACACATTGCTGGCTCTGTAGCTGGAATTGTACTGAATGCTGTAACCAGCCCGTCTGTAAATCCGGATGAAACACATCCGCATCAGCGCGGCGAAAACCAAGCTGACTCGCATCAGAGCCTGTCAGCAGAGGACGTTGTAAACTATGGCTGGCCGCCGTATTGGCGTAAAGCAGCCGCTGCCCGGCATCGAACACACAAACCGGATAAGGCAAATGTTGCCATAACGCAGTAAAAAGTAACTGTTGTTTGCCATCGTCTTTCTGCCTGGATTGACTGAGTAACACCAGCTGTTGATAAAGTTGTAGCGCAGGCAAAGATAAGCCTTCCTGCATCAACCTGTAGTTGGTTTCGCCTGCCTGCAACGCCATTACATAACTGCTCAATTGCTGCCACTGCCGCTGTTCACGTCTGTGCAGCAGATACCAAAGTGCCAAAGCAGGCCAACTGGCCAGATACAGTAGTGTCACTACAGCAAGCACAGTACAGCCTGACTGCAATAAATACAAACTCAGCACAACAAACAGCAGCGCAATGCTCAGCAGCAGCACATAACTGGTTTTCAGCCAGGGCATAGTTAAACTCCCTGCATCTGATACTTCTCCAGTCGTCTGGCCAAGGCATGCCGGGTGATACCCAGCAACACTGCAGCTTCGGTCAGCTGATTACCACTTTGCGCCAGAGCCTTGCGGATAAGCGCCTGCTCCATCGAGGCTAAATCCAGACTTTGTACCGCTGCCTGCTCAGGTACAACCATGCCCTGCATCACCAAAGCTGAGCTATCCAGTGAGGTGCCATGACTTAACAATACAGCACGCTCTATCACATGATTCAGCTCTCTGATATTACCGGGCCAGCTGTAACTTTGTAGCTGATGCTGCGCTTCTTTTGTCAGTTTCATCAAGGGTTTGCGGTACTTCTGACAAAAATGTGTAATAGCAAGTTCGGCCAAAGCTGGTATATCGGCTTTACGCTGGCGTAAAGCGGGCATTTGCAGCACCAGCGTGTTCAACCGGTATAACAAATCCTGGCGGAACTGGCCTTTATGCACCATCTGCGCTAAATCTGCATTGGTTGCGCTGATAATGCGTGCATTACTGTGCTGACTCTGACTGGCGCCCACAGCCTCGTAATCTCCACTTTCCAGCACACGCAGCAACTTTGGTTGCAGATGCAGCGGCAAGCAACCAATTTCATCCAAAAACAAAGTGCCCTGATGCGCCAGAGCAAAACGCCCAACCCGCCGCTGTTTTGCATCAGTAAATGCGCCTTTTTCATGACCAAACAGCTCAGCCTCAAACAAAGTTTCTGGGATAGCCGCCATATTCACACCAATAAAACTGGCTTGCTGACGTTGGGAGAACTGATGGATCCGTTGAGCCAGCAGAGATTTACCTGTGCCGTTTTCTCCCAAAATCAGAATATTGGCGTCCGTGGCGGCCACTTGCCGTACCAGCTGTTCCAATTGCTGCATCACAGGGCTGACAGCTATCCATGCTGTCTCTTCCGGTAACAGCAATTGCTTCAACTGTTGGTTTTCCTGCTGCAACTGCTGATGCTCCAGCTGCTGCTTTACCAATTGCAGCAACTGGCGGTTATGCCATGGCTTCTGAATAAAGTGCCGCGCGCCTTGCAACATACCCTGTACAGCCAGCTCTACACTGGCCCAGGCCGTCATCAGGATCACGGGAATGTGTTCAGCATTTAACTGCTCCAGTAATACCAACCCCTCCTGACCCGACGTAGTATCGCTGCGAAAATTCATATCAAGCAGCACCAGATCAGGCTTTTGCACAGAGGCCTGCATCAGCAGCTTTGGATCTTGCACTGTGACTACCTGATAGCCGGCACTGCTTAAAAGTAAATCCAACGCCAGACAAATATCTTCATCATCATCAGCGACTAAAATCAGCCCACTCATTTCTGCTATCTATCCTTTGAACAGGCAGCCAGGCTGCCTTATGATTATTGGTTTCTCAAGGTCTGGATCGGATCGTGTCGCACGACCTGCCAGCAGGGCCAGAGCATGGCAACCAAAGCAACCGCCGCAAATACCATTTCCAGAAGTAACAGAGCCTGCCAGTTCATGACTTTAAAAAGACTGAAATATCCAGATATATAATTGAAAATCAACAAGGTAAGGGCAGAACCGAACATTATTCCTAATAAGAGTATCAGGCCGGAATGACGCCCTGCAAACCATAACAACTGGCGCTGACTGGCTCCTGTTGCCATACGAACCGCAATTTCATAACGTTTCCGACGGCTTTGCTGTTGACTCATCCCTGCTATACCTAACAAGGCCAGAAGTAAGGCTGTAGCAGCTATCGCCGATATCAGATAAAAATTAATCCGATCTTGTCTGGTGGTATTCAGCCAATGTTGCTGCATACTTTCTACCTTCAATTCCGGGTATTCAGCAGCAAACTCACCAAACGTCTGCTGTACTTCCGCCGCAGTCAGAGACTGGCCTTCGGGCAATACAACAACCAGTAACTGGCGTTCTGTAAATAATGGCTTACTGTTGACATACCACATAGGTAAACCACTCAAGTTCTTCACGGGTGCAACAATGCCGACTATATGTTCAATCCCCTGACGGCGGCCAATTAACTGGGCAGGATCCTCTGCTGACAGCTGTCTGGCCAGCGTCAGGTCAATGATAATAGCCTGCTCGCTATCCTCAGCGGTAAAGGTACGGCCATGTAACAGTGGAATACCATAAGTCGCAAAGTACTGACTATCCACTCTGGAAACGGCGAACGTCATCGGCATATTGCGTTGCTCATCGGTCATAGTTCTGATCGTATACCTTGAATCAACAGGCTGCTGCCTGCTATTCATCACTATGGCTTCTGGCCAACGCTGACGGACTTTTTGCTGCAACAGTTCGTTTCGTTGCTGGTAGTGCAGCATGCTGGCTCGCATTTCCTCGGGTGGTAAGGCTACTAAACCGGGATCTACCTTTGTGTTTGTATCAATCATGTAGCTGTTTACCAGCTCGAAACCATAACCTGTATAAATATGACGATAGCCCTGGTACGCCAGCAATACACTGCCGCAAATGATAATGGTCGACAACGTCAGTTGACTGATAAACAAGACGTTTACCAACACGCTATTCTGCTGCTTAGTCTGTCCCTTGCCGCTGGCACTTAAAGCGGAGGCAAGTTGAGCCGGAATTGGCAGCGGCCAGCTAAACAGCACCAACAACAATACGGCCAGCAAACAGTGCACAGCAAGTACCTCGGCATCCAGTCGAATAGTATGCAGCAGCGGCAAACTGTCTCCAGCCAGAAAAGGCAGGCTCTTCACGAGCCACAAACTAGTCAGTACACCGAGAATTACAGAGGGAAGCACCAAAGACAGATTTTCCACAGCAACCAGCAATTTTAATCTGAACACTGAGCATCCGGTCAGCATCTGCACAGCGAATTCCTGACTACGGCTTTGGTAGTGGGCTAACAGCAAATTGGTCAGATTCAATGCAGCAATCAGCAGCAAGGTCAAAGTAACGGCCAGTAACAACCAAATCAGTTTGACCTTATCCCCCAGTATTTCAGCACGATAGTCCCTCTGACTGCTCACAATGCTCAACTTAGACAGCTCAGGCGCATCCTGCAGGAATTGCTGCAGCCATTGCTGTATCGTCGCCTCATCGGGTTGCTTTTGACCTCGAAAAATCGTGACGCCTGACGAGCCAAAATTAACCTGCCCGCTGCTTTTCTGTTTAGTGTCATCAAAAAAATGCCAGAACTGCAACGCCGCGGGTTCAGGACTGGTAGGGATAGCCAGTACATCTTTGTAAACACCCGCAATTTTATGCGCTTTGCCTTTATAACTCAGGGTCTGGCCTATCACCTCAGCATCTCGTTGATACAGCTGCTGCCACACAGTTTCAGAAATCCAAACACCGCTATTCTGATCAGCCGCTGTACTGCTGTTACCAAGTAATAACTGTACGCCGAGCAGCTCCGGTACTCCGGCACTGGCGTCAAGCCGCGTCAGCTGATGCTCTTGCTGTGATGTTTGCACTCTTTCATTTGTCACAGCGCTGACAAAGCCCCACTGGCCATAGCTTTGCAGGTGTTGCTTAAAATGAGCAAAGATGGATTGATTCAGCAGGTTTACACTGGTAGCGCCGAAATCTACCTTCAGATTACGAACACTGAGCTGCTCTGGAGCCTGTATTTGTGGCAAAGGTCTGATCATCAAAGTGTAATACACAGACAACACGGTCAGCACTGCCGCCAGAGTTAAGCCTAAACTCAGCACCACGGGCACACTCAGGGCGGGTTGTAAAAACAAGCGTTTCAGCCCAAAACGGAATCGTTGCAAGTACAGCATCAGGCCACCTCCAGCTTCTGACCGCTGGCTATAATCTGGCCGTCCAATAACTGAATTTGCCTGCTGGCACAGCGACTGTAGCGGTGGTCGTGTGTGACCATCACTATAGTGGTTCCCTGCTGATGCAACTTTTGCAGCATCTGCATCACAGCATCGCCGTTTTTACTGTCGAGGTTACCCGTAGGTTCATCTACCAATAATAAATCCGGAGAGCCAACCAGAGCTCTGGCTATGGCAATACGTTGTTGCTGCCCGCCTGAAAGCTGATTTGGATAAAAAGCCGAACGGTGTGCCATGTCCACTGCAGACAAAGCGTGCTCCACTTTTTCTGCCACTTCAGCTTTGCCACAGCCTCTGTGCAGTAAGGGCAAAGCCACATTGTCAAATACGGTCATGGAATCAATCAGATTAAAAGACTGAAACACAAAACCTATGTGTTTATTGCGGATCTTGCTGCGTTGATCCACAGTCAGAGTTGATGTGTCTATACCTGATAGCTGGTAACTGCCGCTATCAAAACTATCCAACAAGCCCAGTACGTTCAGCAAGGTAGATTTGCCGCAACCAGACGGGCCTGTGATAGCCACAAAGTCACCACGTTGGATCTGCAGACTAATGCCCTGCAAAGCCAGCGTAGCAATATTTCCCTGGCGAAACTCTTTGTGCAGATCGTCGACCTGGACCAGAGGTATTAATTGTTCAGTCATGTTTTTTCCCCGAGGCTGATTATTTCTGTTGTTTAAGCTGAAGTAAAGGTTGATCCGGCCAGAGATCAGATGGCACTGCGATAAAGCGCTCACCTGCCTCAAGGCCAGCTTCAATCAAAAGTTGTTTATTACTGAGTTCACCAAAACGAACCTGACGGGCATGGGCTATACCTGTTGCACCTTGTACAAAAACCCGTTCCGTACTATTGGGTCGTAAACCCGCTTGTTGAGTGATGTATAGCGCGTTGTTGCGTTCGCCCACTAACACACTGGCGGTGATGTCCAAAGAAGGTCGTAAGCCCGGGGGCAATTCATCTGGCAGGCTAACTTCAGCGGCCACAGTGCCATTTTCAACCAGCGCTTCAATCCGGTGAATACGGCCTTCAATCAGCCCCTTTCTGCTATCAATCATCACCGGGCTGCCTATAACAACCTGATCCGCCTGACGCTGATTAATGTAGATGCGGGCGCTGAGTTTCTGTTGACTGCCCACTCTGGCCAGCGCTGCCCCTTGTGCTACGTTTTGGCCAAGTTCCACATCCAATTGCTGCAGGTAACCGGCAATACCAGCTGTGACCAGCATCTTTTGTTGTTGTTTTTGTAAAAGACGAAGTTCGTCGTCCAGTTGCTTTAACTGCACTTGTTTTTGTTCAAGTTCAGCTTTTTGCAGACCACTGAACTGAGTGAACTTTTGTTGCTCAAAATCCAGTTTTTGCTGTTGCTGCCGCAGCCTTAATTTAGCGCGTTGCAACTCAATATTGGCGGCGATCCCCCGCTTAACCAACTCCGTATTCAGGTTGGTCTCCAGTTCAGCTTGCTCTAACAACGCAGCAAGCTCAGCAAGACGTCCTTGCTGCTCAAGCAATTGGCTTTGCTGCTGAGCATGAAAAGCACTGAGCTCAGCCTGCATTTTCTGCACATTACTCTCAGCAGCCCTGACCTTTAAATCGAGCTCCGGATTGTCCAGCCGTAAAATAACAGTATCCGCCTGTACCAAAGCGCCGGGCCTTTGCAGCACCTCAATCACAGCGCCCTGAGCCGGAGCTGTGAGCAGTAACTGCTGACTGGCAAACAATTCCCCCAAAGCATCGGTGTACAGAGCTATATCACTCTGTTGCACTTCAACAAGAGGATATTCCTTCAATGAAACTGCTGGAACAGCAGGACTGGCCAGTTGATAAAGCCCATAACAAAGCAACAAACTAAAACCTAAGGCCAGCAGATAGATTCGCCATGGCCTGCGTTGTGGTAACAGGATATCCATATGTTTTCTCAAAGTGACAGATAACATCACAATGGAAAAGACATGCCAGATTTTATCCAAATAAAAATCAATAACTTAAATACATTATTATCCTTTTCAATGTGCGAAAACGCGCACAAAGAGCAAAATCGCGCAGTAAAGACGTAATAATGGGACAAGAATAAAGGACCTGGCTGAAGGATATTCAGTGGGGTCAAGCCGCAAATCCCCATGGCTGCTTGACTAAGGTTTAATATTGACTGCGCCCTTTGCTCGACGAAGGGCGTATTTTGTTTGCATCACATTCTGTCTATTGCTGAAACTTCCCGCCTCTTGCCTTTATCTTTTATTTACTCTACTTTGTAGAGGATATTTACTAATGGACTAGTTATGGCCCAGGATAAATTTATTGGCGAGATGGAACATATGGTTCTGCTGGCCGTACTACGACTAAACGAGCAGGCATATGGAAGCCAAATACGGCAGTGCCTGGCTGATACAGTAGACCGCGATCTCAGTATTGGCGCTTTGTACACCACACTAGAGAGGTTGGAACAAAAAGGTCTGTTAAAAAGCCGCTTAGGTGAAGCCACTGCAGAACGAGGTGGCCGCGCTAAAAAGTACTTTGCAATCACAGCCGAAGGTCAGCAAGCGCTGCACCGCAGCAAACAGGCGCTGGACAGGTTGTGGCAAGGACTGGCGCTAAGACAGGGCGCTTCAGTTACAGTCCCACAGAATGGAATGGAGTTTCCGGCATGAAGCAATCTGGGTCAGAGCACCACACTAAGCTAACCTCAGCAAAACGCCCACTTTATCCAGAAGGTTTACCATCAGGCCCGCTGCCGCCTGCGCTGCAGCCGCCTTTGTTATGTCAGCTATTGCTGGAATGGGTTTTACCTGATGCACTGCAAGAACCAGTTTTAGGCGATTTGCAGGAAGAATTTATCGAACGACAACAACAGAGCCGCAGCAGCGCCTGCTGGTGGTACAGGGGGCAGACGGTTTCAACCTGCTGGCATTTTTTGCATCAAACCAAAGGAGATTGGCTGATGTTGGTTTTAAGTATGGTATTTTTTATTGGTATATCTTTATGGGCCATGTTTGTATCCAACCCGGCAGACCCATGGACCTACTATGACTTTGTCTCTCTGGTGCTGATTTTTCCTTCCGCCTTGTTATTTGCAGTAGGCGCCACCTCACGCCGCACCCTGCAACAAGCTGTCGCCTTTTTAATGAACCCGGGCGCAGCTGCGGAGCCTGTGGTGTATCAGCAAATCCGCCACTTTTTCGATGTGATGGGCCAAAGCGCCTTGCTGCTTGGTTTTTTCAGCACCTTAATAGGCGTAGTGGCTATAGCCAATGCCATGACCGCAGAGAATTTTGCCGCCAGTTTTGGTCCGGCCACCGCAGTCTGCTTACTGACACTGCTTTATGGCAGCGGCCTGAAAACACTCTGTTATGTGGCCGCACAAAAGGTCAGTTTTACTGCCCGTGAAAATAGCCGCAACGACAGTGTTTTGGGTTAAGTCTTACAGGGCATCACAACGCGGAACCAGCTAGTTTGTTGGTTTACGTTATCGCAACCCCATCTGTTTTTTATAGCTGCGGCTTAGCACGGTCAGCCGCAGTTGATCTAAAACTAACATAACCCAAAGCCAGTGCCATATCGATCAGAACGGCGCGGGCTGGCAGGTTTGTAGCAAAAACACCTCTCTCCGCCACCGCAGCTCTTTTACTCCATAAATGCAACCTTAAGGTATCAAAAAAACTTGACAATGATACCTTAAGGTTTCATATTGATACCTGAAGGTATCTAAACTTAATAAAAAAGGAACACTTATTATGGCTACTTGGACTATCGAAGATCAGGAAAATTGTGTCAAAGCGTCAATCTTCGGCGCACTGTTTTTTGCGCTACTGACAGGCTTTCAATTATTAAGAGACATTAGTTTGTTTTGGTTTGAGCTAAAAGCAGTCAGTGATGCTTTTAGTTATGGCGTGCTGTTCTCGGTGGTTTATTTTCTGGTTAAAGTAACCAAACTACCTAAGCTGCTGTCCTACGGCTGGAAAATCCGCGAGATCTGCGGCGATTTTCAGGACGAATACTTACGCAGCCGTTTTCAGCGCGCAACTACGCTGGCCTATAACTTAACTATAGTGGTGGCGTTTTCGGGCTATGTGATCACCCACTTAATCAACAAAAACGGCAACCCGGACTGGCTTGCATTCCAACCCTTTTTATTACTGACCATATTTATCGGATCTATTAGCTTTTATCTGAGCCTGCGCACAGTGCTGGATGAGCAAGACGAAGCAGCGCAGGAAACCAACTGATGGAAGAGCAACAGCTATATAACAGAATTGCAGAGCTGCGCGCGGCCAGGGGGCTGTCGCAGCAGCAACTGGCCGACGCCATTGGCGTCTCCCGTAAAACCATCAGCACAGTAGAAACCAGCCGTTTTACACCTTCGGTGGTTATAGCCTTGCAAATGGCGCGTTATTTTGAAGTGCCGGTAGAGCAGATTTTTAGTTTTGATGGGTTTAGGTGAGAAGTTTAGATCAATGCTGTAACAAAGCAGCCGGATAAGAGCGTCATGGTACCAAGCTCTTATCCAGCGTTTTAATCCGCAATCGGATACACAAAACTGCAGCTTCTATTCACTAAGCTTCAACCAGCTTTCTGTTAAAACCAGTAGTTCTTTTGCCTGCTTTATACACTCAGCAACAACAGCATCTTCCACCAGATCGCCAGAATAATCCGCGACATTGCGCTGCTTACGCAAGGCATCCAGAACTATAAGCCTGTCTGTGTCTATACCCACAGTTTTTATCAGCGACTGTAACATTGTTTGGTGGTGCCCAGGTTTACTGGTCAGGGTTCGAAACCCGGCGGCCTGCAACGCAGCATTCGACAGTTGCATTATGGCTTTGTAAGCAGCATCAAAGCGGTTTTCATTGCTTAGTTCAGCAAGCTCTGAGTCTTTAATATTTCGTTGTGCAGCCTCGATTAGCCGCCCAATAGCGGCGCTATCAGGGCGAATGCGTTCCAGTAGTTTACCTATCAGATTGTCTAAGGTCATCCTTGTCTCCTGCGATCATCAGTAGTGGACTGGCCAGCAGTTCACGGATAAAACCGGATTGCTCCGCCAAAGCTTTCTGCCATTCGGCTACTGAATATAGTTTAGGATTGATCTCGCGGCCCAGCTGTTGCTGCGCCGGATACAGGCTTTTTACTGCATCAACAAAACTCAGTTCTCCCACCAGCAGCAGGTCGATATCACTGCCGGCTGTCGCTTTGCCGCTGGCGACTGAACCAAACACTGCAGCACACTGCAGTTGATCCAATACTGGTAACAAAGCCTGCCGCAATACATCAGCCAAACCTGTAGTTTTACGCAGAATACTGGCAAGTTCTTCATATACCACACAGCTGGTATCGGCCTGATAACAGAGCTGATTCCCCTGCTGTGTTTTTTTCAAAATGCCAGCCTGTGCCAACTTCGTTAGCTCTTTATGCAAAGTGCCAGGCTGCGTATCAGTTAAACGGGCAATTTCGCGCACATGCCAGGCCTCGTCGGGTTTTAGCAATAACAAACCCAACACCTGACGGCGGTAACCGGTAAAAAGCAAATCCGTAAGAGCAGACACAGCAGCACCAAATGAAGCCAAATAAGCTACGAATGTAGCCTTTTAGGCTTCATTCGTCAATTTTAAGTCCCGAAAAAGATCTTGTGCTTTGGTTTCAGTTGTTCTAATTTGGTTCTATTCAAGCCACTAAAGATGGCTGCAGTTGCCGGAAAAGGACGTCATGGCATCAACCTCCTATCAAGCTTTTGAAACCGCTATCGCCGACGCCGAGCGCTTGCTTGTGCTGTTCGACAAACTGCCTCAGCAAGAACGACAACCTAATGAAGTCCTAAAACGTGCTGCGCTGATTATGACGCTAACGGCATGGGAAACTTATATCGAAGCTTGGTTAAACGAACAACTCTGCCACAAGATTTCAGTACTTAAAGGTAGCTTTGCTGGTGACTATATCCAGAAGAAATTGGATATAGAGATTAAGCGATTGAATAACCCCAATTCTGACAAGGTAAAGCAACTCAGCGTGGAATTTCTGCAACGCGATATCACCGAAAGCTGGGTATGGAGTAACTACCAGCCAAAAGCAGCATGCACTCAACTCAATAACTGGCTAAGTAAACGCGGTGATGCTGTGCATCAAGGCCGTAATAACGCCGACCCCAAAGTCCCGCATTTAGTTAAACGAGACGAAGTGGAAAAGGCGATTAAGTTTTTTAAAGAATTAGTCAAAGTGACGGATGCCGTAGCTTTGTAGCATAGGCACAGGGCAAGACCTGACACCGGTTTTCCCGTACTCAACTCAATGCCTGCTTAAGTAAGCGTGGGGACATCGTTCACCATGGCCGCGAAAACGCTGACCCCAAAGCTCCACATTTAGTCAAACGAGACGAAGTGGAAAAGGCCATTAAGTTTTTTAAAGAATTAGTCAAAGTGACAGATGGAGTTGCTTTATAGCATGGGGCACAGGGCAAGACCTGACACCTATTTTTGATTCAAGACCTGACACCTATTTTTGATTATTTTTTATTATAAGGTCCTTTATGAGTGATATTGAAAATATTGATCCAAATGAATCAGATTCAGAAGATAGAAAAGTAAGTGGAATATCTTCAATTGATATCGATATATCTCTCGTTTCTCCTTATTTATCAGTAATTATAGGGGTAGTGAGTCAAACAACAAAATACGATACTCTACATAAAAAAATTCTCAAGTTGATAACAATTAATGATTTAGAAAATGCCAAAATATCATCAGATCTAATTGGGGAATCAGGAGAATATTACATATCTGGGTACTCAGTTGAGAGAATACCGGGCTGGTCTAAGATTAGTCCGATAAAAGATATAGAGAACAATATACTCATAACAATTTTTGCTTATGGCTATGTTGCTATATTCATTTCTGACAAATCAAGAAAAGAGGACATACGTGATAATTTTTCTGTTGGAGTTTTAAAGGAAATAAGTCCAATTCCAATTCCAGAGTTGAATGGCAACTTTATTAATGAAGATAAAATAAGAATGCTTTGGCTATCTGGAATTCACGGCCGAGGGAATTTCAAAGCAGACACAAAAGTTCTTAGCGGCGATAGTGTTGCTGACACATTAGATCCTCTTCTTGATCAATCATACATGATGTCAGCAGTAAGAACCGAACTTTGGCAAGCGAGCACAAAAAAGACTATTGGGATTAATCCATTTAAGTCTTCAGTTTGGAGAGGTCCATGTAGTGACTGGGCAACTTTTGAAAGTAGAGTTATTGAGATATTGAATATACTCCACAGCAATAAAAGTAACGTTGACAATCCTATTAGCATTTTGTCTTATCCAGTATCTGACTGTAAAGGATTACAAGACGCATATGATTTTTCATTAGTCGATTATGAGTTTTTTTCAGACAATGAGAAGTCAAATAAAAGAAGGTTGATAGAAAGAATACTGACAGAATTTCAATTTGAAATTGTACCATCAGCATTACCAGAAGATATTTCACTTAAGATATCAAAAAACTCGCAAGAGGTAGGTACAATAAAGGCAAGACCCATAATTAAAAACTATAAGGTAAGTTTCGAGACCACAGATTCTGACATAAAAATCAAAACATCCTATGATTCGTTTAAAAAGGTATTCGACCACCCTGAAATTATAAAATGTTGGTTTGAATCTGGACATGCGATAGTCAATGGAATGATTTTCAAAACAGGCTATCGTGACGTATCTTTTAGTGGCTACACCTGGGCCGATTATGAAAACTACAATATATTAAAAGAAAAACCAGGCAAAGACCCTAAAAAACCTGAACTGGATAAAATAGGTCAAGAAAAATCTCTTTTCTGTTGGGTGAAGAATAGATGGAATGGAAAATGGGATGAAAATACTCCATTTAATACAACGGAAAACCCTACTGGATGGTTATTGTGTGACGATGGAGCAGGGGAAAAAGCTGACTTCATTCATTACGTCCACCATAATAACGAACATGTAATCTCCCTAATCCATGTTAAGGCGGCAAAAGACAGCTCACCTAACCGTAAAATTTCAGTCGGTGCTCATGACATAGTTTTAAGCCAAAGCGTAAAAAACATCCGATCATGTGATCGAAAAAAGCTTGTAGAGGACCTTAAAATACGAGAAAAAACGAATTCAAATAAAATGTGTTGGGAGAGTAAGACAGATAATCTAAATGGTAAAGAATCATACCAGCAGACTACAATGAGTGAGTTTATTAAAAAAATGGAAAGCTTAAAAGACAATGGAAGTGTGAGAACACGAGTAGTTGTTGTACAGCCACATACAAGAAAAAGCTATTATACATCCACATTATCAAATACAAAAAAGCAACTTGATGTACTACTTGTTAGTGCCGAAAATGCTGTAAACGCTTTAGGATGTGAGTTTCATATCATAGGTTCTGACACCTAATCGCCACAAGTAAAAATTATACTTACGTTTATTGCACTTCATTGAAAAACGTATAGTTGCGACCCGTTAACTAACAGGTTAACGATTTGATAAAACAAGCAAGCTGACAAAATGAACTTATCAAGGGAGATAATCAAGCTCCCCATAAGTCTTATTTTTAACCTGTCAAAAACACCTTATAAGCCCCATTGCTAGTCACTAATCGATACTCATAACCTAGCGTATCCAAATGCTCAGCAATTTCAGCATGATCAGCTATCTCAAAGCCAGCCAATACATCCCCAGTAGCAGCCCCATGATTACGATAATGAAACAGAGTGATATTCCATTTTTCGCCCAGGGTGTTAAGGAAGTTCATCAAAGCGCCAGGGTATTCCGGGAAGTTGAATTGGTACACCTGCTCTTTAACTAAACGCGGTGGCATGCCGCCGACCATATGGCGTACGTGCAGTTTGGCCAGTTCGTCGTCGGATAAATCCTGATAGTCGTAGCCTGCGGCTGATAAGGCCTGATTGACCTGTTGCAGCTCTTCTGCGCCGTGGCGTAGTTTGATGCCGACAAAAATATGGGCTTTATTGTCGCTGGCGTAGCGGTAGTTAAATTCGGTGATGGCGCGGCCGCCTAAGGTTTGGCAGAAACGGCGGAAGCTGCCTTTTTCTTCCGGAATAGTGACGGCAAACACCGCTTCTTTTTTCTCGCCTAATTCGCAGCGCTCCGACACATAACGCAAGGTGTCGAAGTTCAGGTTAGCGCCACTGAGTACTGCACTGAGGTTCTGAGTTTGAGTTGCTGTTGCTGCGTACTTTTTCAGGCCAGCTAAAGCCAAAGCACCAGCAGGTTCTGCTACGGCGCGTAAGTCATCAAAGATGTCTTTGATGGCGGCACAAATTTCGTCGCTGGAGACTGTGATCACATCGTCGCAGTATAAATGCGCCAGCTTGAAGTTCTCTGTGCCTATACGTTTTACCGCTACACCGTCGGCAAATAACCCTACTCTGTCTAAAGTGACAGGTTCGCCCGCATCCATCGCGGCTTTTAAGCAGGCGGCATCGTCTGGCTCTACGCCTATTACTTTTACGCCCGGCATTACGGCTTTGATATACACCGCCATTCCGGCCAATAAGCCGCCGCCGCCAACCGGAATAAAGACAGCGTCCAGTTTGTTATGTTGGCTTAATAGCTCTTTTGCGACTGTGCCCTGGCCTGCGATGACGTCAGCATCGTCAAAAGGTGGAATATAAGTGGCGCCCTGAGTTTGGGATAACTCAATGGCAAACTTATTGGCTTCATCAAAGGCGGTACCGTGCAGCAGCACTTTGCCGCCAAGGGCTTTGACTGCTGCGACTTTAATTTCTGGTGTGGTGATAGGCATCACAATAGTAGCGTTCAGGCCCAGTTTGCTGGCGGATAAAGCCACACCCTGCGCATGATTGCCAGCGGATGCGCACACCACGCTAGCACCAGGCTGTTGCTCACGCACTTTATGCAGTTTATGAAAAGCGCCACGCAGCTTAAAGGAATACACAGGCTGCATATCTTCACGTTTTAACAGCACATGCTGACCAATACGCTGACCGAGTTTTGGCATAGCCTGCAGCGGGGTTTCTATCGCCGCCTGATACACAGGCGACAATAAGATTTCGCGTAAATACTGCTGCATAAGCGCCGGGTTTGGTGCCGGGCGCTGCCAGTCGGCTGCAGTTTTGCTTTGATCTTTTATTGCTTGTACCACGGCACTCATAGGCTTTCCAATTTACTCAAATCACGCACTGCGCCTTTGTCGGCACTGCTTGCCAGCATGGCGTAGGCTTTTAACGCCGGGCTGACAGAACGCACGCGGTCGACTGGTTTCCAGGCTAATTTGCCTTTGGCTTCCATCGCGGCACGGCGTTCTGCTAAGACGGCATCACTGACACCAATGGCAATGCTGCGGTTTGGAATATCAATGGCGATGGCGTCGCCTTCTTCCACCAGCGCTATGGCACCGCCGCTGGCGGCTTCTGGCGATACGTGACCTATAGATAAACCCGAAGTACCACCAGAGAAACGGCCGTCTGTGATCAACGCACAAGCTTTGCCTAAGCCCATAGACTTTAAGTAACTGGTTGGATACAACATTTCCTGCATGCCTGGGCCGCCTTTTGGCCCTTCGTAGCGAATGATCACTACGTCGCCTGCAACAACTTTGCCAGCCAGAATGGCGTCTACCGCACTGTCCTGGCTTTCAAAAATACGGGCGCGGCCGTTAAACACCAGGTTTTCTTTTTCCACACCAGCGGTTTTTACAATACAGCCGTTTGGCGCTAAGTTGCCGTACAGCACAGCCAAACCACCGTCCTGTGAATAAGCATGTTCTTTGCTGCGGATACAACCTTCAACGCGGTCGTCGTCCAGCGTTGGGTAACGGCAATCCTGCGAAAAGGCCTGAGTGGTGCGGATACCGGCAGGGCCAGCGCGGTAGAAGTCTTTTACCGCCTGATCCTGAGTGGTCATAATGTCGAAGCGTTCTAACACATCACCCAAAGAAGACCCGGCCACATGAGGAGTATTTGGGTTTAATAAGCCAGCGCGGTTTAATTCAGCCAGAATGGCAATAACACCACCGGCGCGGTGTACGTCTTCCATATGGTATTTTTGCGTACTCGGCGCCACTTTGGATAAATGCGGCACTATGCGCGATAACCTGTCTATGTCGCTCATGCCAAAATCGACTTCGGCTTCAATAGCGGCGGCCAATAAATGCAGCACTGTATTGGTGGAACCGCCCATGGCGATATCCAGCATCATGGCGTTTTCGAAGGCAGTTTTATTGGCGATATTACGTGGCAAAGCGCTGGCGTCGTTCTGTTTATACCAGCGGTTGGTCAGGTCCATAATGCGTTTACCAGCACTGATAAACAGCGCTTTACGATCGCTGTGGGTGGCCAGCATAGAGCCATTGCCCGGTTGGCCCAAACCTAAAGCTTCCACTAAGCAGTTCATCGAGTTAGCGGTAAACATACCAGAGCAGGAACCACAGGTTGGGCAAGCGCTACGTTCAATTTTTTCGCTGTCGGCATCCGTTACATTAGGGTTAGCGGCCGAGACCATAGCGTCGACTAAATCCAGCTTGATGATCTGATCCGACAGCTTGGTTTTGCCTGCTTCCATTGGGCCACCAGAGACAAAAATGGCTGGAATATTCAGGCGCAAAGCCGCCATTAACATGCCTGGAGTGATTTTGTCGCAGTTGGAAATACAAACCATAGCGTCGGCGCAGTGGCCGTTCACCATATACTCCACTGAGTCGGCGATAATTTCGCGTGACGGCAGGCTGTACAACATACCGCCATGGCCCATGGCGATACCATCGTCTATGGCGATGGTATTAAATTCTTTGGCGATGCCACCCGCTTCTTCAATAGCTTCAGCCACCAGTTTGCCTAAATCGCGCAAATGCACATGGCCGGGCACAAACTGGGTGAAGGAGTTCACTACGGCAATAATAGGTTTACCAAAGTCGGTATCTTTTACCCCTGTGGCACGCCATAAAGCACGGGCTCCCGCCATATTGCGGCCTTCAGTAGTAGTAGCGGATCTAAGCTTCGGCATCTATTTATTACTCCAATTATTCTTTTCTGGGGTCAGGTCTTGCCCTTTGCATTTGGGCCAGACCTTAGCAATTATTAATTTGTCTTAAGTTTAGCGGCTTAAGCCCGCATTGAACCCGCTTTGGCTTGTGTTTGTTCAGACTCCACACAATCCAGATACTCGATATCGTATAACTTGTTCAACTGGTTAGTTAACAGGCTGATAGGTTTGTCGCTGACGATAGACAAAGTCACCAGTAAGCCGCTGAAATCAGCCAGTGGTTTCATTTCCATGCCTGCCACTTCAAAGCCACGGTAACGGGTAACCTGCAATAACCGCTCTAATACCACAGGTTGGTTTTTAGTCTGGATGGTTAGTACATGGTTCATTGTGCTTTCTCCGTTAACATATCCTGATTGGCTGCTCCTGGCGGTACTAAGGGCCAGACGTTGTCTGTTTCATCTATTCGAACATGTAATAAGTAAGGGCCTGGCCAGGTAAACATGGCTTCCAGCGCTGGTAACACTTCATCTTTACGGCTGATGCTGTGGCCTGGAATGGCAAAAGCAGCAGCTAAAGAGACAAAATCCGGGTTGTCGGATAAATCGGTTTCGCTGTAGCGCTCGTTAAAAAACAGCTCTTGCCATTGTTTCACCATGCCTAAGCGCTGGTTGTCGACTATGACAATCTTCACCGGCAGACGGAACCTCTTGATAGTGCCCAGTTCCTGCACATTCATCATAAAAGAACCGTCACCACTAACCGCCAGTACCGTATCTTTTGGCCGTGCTAACTGCGCACCTATGGCCGCTGGTAAACCAAAACCCATAGTGCCCAAACCACCACTGCTTAAATGATTACGCGGATGGCTGAAGCTCATATGCTGGGCTACCCACATTTGATGCTGGCCTACGTCACAGCATACGACGGCGTTGTCCGGCATACGTTCGCTCAGTTGCTTTAGCATTAAAGGCGCGAAGATACGCTCACCCGGATGGTCATAACGCCAGCCGTGTTGCTGTTTCATGCTCACGCAATGTTTTAACCAGTCTTGGCAGTGAGTGGGTACTGACATCGCAGGCAACAGCTGGCGTAAATCACCTATCATGGCGCATTCGGCACGGCGTAATTTGTGCAGCTCGGCCGGGTCTATATCGATATGAATAACTTTGGCGTCTGGTGCAAAAGCGGCCAGTTTGCCTGTCACACGATCATCAAAACGGGCGCCTAAACAGATCAGTAAATCGCATTGCTGCACCGCCAAATTCGCAGCCTGAGTGCCGTGCATACCCAGCATGCCCAGGTAATAAGGGTTTGAAGGCGGCACTGTACCCATGGCTTTTAAGGTGGTGACCGAAGGCATTTGGCTTTGGGCTAAAAAGCCGTGCAGCTCGGCCACTGCATCGGCCATATGCACACCACCACCTATGTAGGCGATAGGTCTTTTGGCGTTTTGGATTAACAAGCGCGCCTGTTCTAAAGCTGCTGCTGGTAAAAATTCTGGCTGGGAAGTTTCGGTATCCTCCACTAAACGCGGTTTAAACTGCACTTCGGCCAGTTGCACGTCTTTTGGAATATCGACCAACACCGGGCCTGGGCGGCCTGACATCGCCAATTCAAAGGCTTCGTTTAAGGTGTGTTCCAGTTCGGTCACATCTTTCACCATAAAGCTGTGTTTAGTCACAGCCAGGCTTAAACCTAAAACGTCTACTTCCTGAAAAGCATCTGTGCCCATCACGGCTTGTGACACCTGGCCTGTGATGGCGACTAATGGCACTGAATCTAATAAAGCGTCGGCTAAGGAAGTGATCAGGTTAGTAGCGCCGGGTCCAGAGGTGGCCATACAAACGCCTACCTTGCCAGAGCTACGGGCATAACCTATGGCAGAAAAAGCCCCACCCTGTTCATGACGGCACAGGTAGTGTTTGACTTTGCTCTGATACAGCGCGTCGTAGATTGGCATAATAGCTCCGCCCGGATAGCCGAAGATATGTTCGACTCCCCGCATTTCCAGCAGCTTGATTACCAGTTCAGCGCCATTCATTGTATTTCCCATCCTTTTCTATCGTCTGTTTGTCAGTACAACAAAACCTTTTTTCGAAATTTCCGGGGACCTTAAAACACAAAACCCCCGGACCTTTCGGTGCGGGGGTTTTGTTGAGAATTTTTTGCTGCTTAAAATTCCAAACGCGAGCCCCCGCAGTGACTAATCACCACGATTACGAGGACCACAATAATGTTCAGAATAGAAGCTAAACGCATTTTTTAATGTTAACTCTTAATTGGTTAAATTTATATTTGTCTATTCGGCGGTGTTTTTACGTTAGGTGCCGAAAATTTGTGCCTATAGAAATAGCCGTCTACACATCTTAAGTCAACAACTATTTTTGCTTTTGGCGGATTTTTGTAAAAAAATTACAAAAGCTGCAATTTTAGGCAGAATAAGCCAGAATCTTAACCAGAGTGTGGTGCAGTGTTGGTGTAATGGATCAATTAGAGCTGTTTGACTTACCCAATCCTTGTATTGGGGTTTGCGAAAACAACAGCAGAGGTTATTGCCTCGGCTGTTTGCGCTCGCGTGACGAACGCTTTAACTGGCACAACAAACCCTTGGCTGAACGCTCACGTATTCTGAAACTATTAGAACAACGCAGAGCAAGACGCGATGCGGCACGGCTTGCAGGTAAGCCGGATCAGAGTCTTGAAGCTGATGTTGGTAGTACACCAGATATGTTTGGTTTCTGAATCTGTCTGCTCAAACCCGCGCTGTTGGCACATTAGCGCAGTTACTGCGCGGTCTTTGCCAGTTTTCAGTGACAATCTGCTCGGACTGTTTGACTAACTCACCAGCAATAAACTCGTACACCATAGCCAGATAGGCATAACCTATGGTTTCGTCTGAGCCTTCCTCAGTCAGGCAATGTTTATAGTCTTTGTCGGTCAGCGGCACTTTGATAGCCCCGCTAAACCAATGGGCTTTCAGCGGATACTGTTTTTCACTAAACAGCAACTGCGGATCTATGCCGACGGCTGCGGTTTCACAGTCAGCTTGCTTTAAAGTGTTCAGAAAAAGGTGCTGACCTTTGAGTTCCCATACGCCCTGATACCCACACTGTGCCTGGTTTTTCAACTTCAGACGCAGTTCATCAGCAGCATAGAGTTTTTCAAGTGGGCTACTATCTACGTCATGGGGTACACCATCGACAATAAACTGATCCGCTTTGTGCACAGCAGCCAGACTGACAGTGCTAAAGCACAACAACAGACTCAAACAAAAATAATGCATGAAAACTCCCCTGTGGCTCTGGTTCGACACTGCGGTTGTAAAAACAGGCACGATCTAGTTGTAGCCTGAATTCCGCACCAGTTGCAACCTCAGTTCTGTTATTTATTTTTAATCTTTACGCCTTATTTCAGTTTCGGGTTCACGGATAGATTGCACCTTGTTGTGCCACTGGTTTAGAGTGAGCTAATGAACTATGCGGAGTATCTGATTTTTGAGTCAGTCCCTAAGCACTTCCACAACTGAGCTAAAGCGTCAGCTCAGCGCTATCAGGCACAAGTTTACTAACTCGTTGTGGCGTAGCTTTGCCCTGATTGCGCTGATTGGTGTCCCTCTGTCTGTTGTCCGCTCGTTAAATACCGGTTGGCTACCGGTTTATACCGTTCATGCGTTAGTCGGCTTGGCTTTAGTCGTAGGGGCTTTTGCCTGTCATAAGATGCCGCTGCATCCGAAAGGGGTATTGCTGATCCTGGTATTTTGGCTGATAGGCTTACCCGGTGCTTTAACTTTTGGTTTTGCTTCTCCCGGCGTTTGGTGGCTGGTGTTAAGTTGTGTAGTCGGCTACGTGCTTTACAACGCCAAAGTCGCCATGGCGCTGGCGTTAGCCACCTTATTCAGCCTGATTGGCACAGCTATGGGGTTTATGCTGGGTTATCTGCAAATTCCGGTCAGCGTGACCCGTTATATGGCAGATCCAGCCTCTTGGGCGACTTATCTGATCGTAAACTTTATCGCTTTTTTTGTGGTGATCCGTACTTTTATCACTTACACCGAATCTTTACAGGCCACTACTCAACACAAGTTCCGGCAGTGGATAGATGATTTGCCAATGGGTGTGGTGGTAACGGGGAAAGATCAACAGCCCTATTACAGCAATAAAGCTGCTGAAGAATTATTGGGGCCGGCACCGGCACAGCCTCTGGCTTTTGTTGCAGGTACAGACAACATTTACCCAGCCGCGCAAATGCCTGCAGCTAAGGCTTTGGCTGGGGAAACTTGTCAGTCAGACGATATGGAAATCGAACAGGATGGAGTTCGTCGTCATATGCAGGCCTGGGGGCGGCCCGGCTACAACGAACATGGTGAACTGACCTTCGGTATCGCAGTGTACGAGGATATCAGCGCCCGTAAACAGCTGGATTTGCTGAAAAACCGTTTTGTTTCTACCGTCAGCCACGAACTGCGTACGCCTTTAACCTCTATCCACGGCGCTTTGGGCTTAATTTTGGGTAATGCTTTGGGCGAACCCAACGCTAAAATACGCGCCATGCTGGAACTTGCAGAGCAAAATAGTCAGCGTTTGATCCGGCTGATTAACGACATTCTGGACATGCAAAAAATTGAAGCAGGCCAGATGAGTTTTCAGTTTACGAAAGTCCAACTCGCTCCTCTGCTACGCTGTGCCGTTAACCAAATGGCGGCTTATGCTCAGCAGCATAAAGTGAGTCTAGAATTGGAACCTGTATCTGAAGACTTGTGGGTATGGGCAGACAGCAACCGTCTGATACAAGTGCTGGCAAATTTGTTATCCAATGCTGCTAAGTTTTCTTTTGCTGACTCTGTAGTTCAATTACAGGTACAGCAGCAGGAGCAACTGATTCGAATCACGATCACCGATCAGGGTCCAGGTATAGACGAAGCATTTAAAGCGGTAATATTCCGACCTTTCAGCCAATCGGACACCTCAGACGTGCGCAACTTTGGTGGCACAGGTTTAGGCTTGAGTATCAGTAAATCTATTATTGAACAACACGGCGGCACTTTGTCGTTTGAAAGTACTCAGGGCAAAGGCAGTAGTTTTTATATCGACTTAAAATTGGGGTCAGAACACATAAGTTAGGCGTAACTTATGTGTTCTGACCCCTGTTTTAGTTAGTTTTGCCAGATTTGCAGCTGATGTGCATTCAGCTCTGGGGCTTCATCTTCCTGCCAGGTCACTGTCATGCCTGCAGGTACTAAATCAGCGGGTACGGCCAGAGTCTCAGCCGACAAGTTCAGCAGCATCAGGCTTTGTTTGTCTCCCAAAGACCGTACTATTTTCAGTAACTTACCTTCTGCTAAAAACTCTGCGTTGTAATCACCCGCTATACCAAACTCAGCACGATCGGCCTTTTGCTGGATCAGGAATTTATACAAAGACCAGACCGACTTAGCATCTGCCTGCTGTGCTGCGACGTTGTTCGGCCCTTGTTGCTGAGCCGCTAAAAACGGGGTCCACCAGCTGCTTTCGGCCTGAGGTGGGAATAAATCATCCCGTTGCACCCAAACTTTGTCGGCCGTACTAAAGCCAGCCTGAGCACTGTTATCCCAGAACATAGGCGAGCGGCGGTGTAAGTGCTCTTTGTCCGACGCCTGAGTCAACGCAATTTCTTCGCCGTAATAGATGTACGTTGTGCCCGGTGAGCTAAACAGCAAAGCCGCAGCCAGCTTAGCTTTATTAAAATCCTGACCTATTTGCCAGCTTAAACGCGGCTGATCATGGTTCGTCAGGAAAGGGCTGAAAAACTCCATTGGCGCAGAGGTGGTTTTGCGTTGTTGCAGGTTCGCCATCAGCAGATTGTCTGTGGATGAAGCGCTTTGCTGCATAGTGCCAAACTCGGCGTTTTGTTTGCCGACATTTAACAGCTCCAGCACTTTGTAACCAAATTCAAAATCGAAACCCGCATCCAGCCCTTTGCCATCGCCCCAGTACTTGGCCGCTACAGGCAAGTCGACCCAGGCTTCTGCCACCAGATAAGCGTCCGGCTTTACACTTTTGACATACTGGGTAAAGTCGACCCAATAGTCGATCGTGCCCTGGGTATCAGCCCTTTGTTGTGGGCCATCTTCCTGCACATAACGCACAGCGTCTAAACGGAAACCCGCGACCCCTTTGTCCAGCCAGAATTTGGCCATTTTCTTCATTTCAGCAATAACATCAGGGTGTTTTAAGTTCAGATCCGGTTGTGAGGCACCAAAAGCAGCATAGTAATAGGCCTTGCGCTCTTCGTTATAATGCCAAACCGCTTCAGGTTTTACTTCAGTACTCCAGGCCGGTCCCCAGCCATCGCTCGGCAATTCGTCGCGCCAGACAAAATAATCTTTATAAGGGGCTTCGCCTTTGGCTGAACGCTGGAACCATTCATGTTTGTCAGAGATATGGTTGATGACTAAATCGAGGATAATATTAATATTTTTAGCTTTGGCTGCCTGCACCAACTGCTCAAAATCCTGCATAGAACCGTAATCTTGTTCTACCTGATAAAATTCGGTGAAGTCGTAACCATGGTAAGAAGGAGCTTCGAACATAGGCGTGAGCCAAATGGCGTTAATACCTAAATCCTGTAAGTACGGCAGCTTGGCTTCGATACCTTTGAAATCACCAGTGCCATCGCCGTTGGTGTCATAAAAACTGCGAGGCCAGATTTGATAAAACACAGCATCCTGCCACCAGGGATTTGGCGCTTGCGCAAGCTGGGTCACAGCGGCCTGAGTTTCAACGGAAGCGGTGTTGGTGGTTTGTTCCGGCGCTTTGCCACAGCCAGTTAAAGCTAAGGCTAACGCCAGCGTAAGCAATGATTTATTCAGCATTCGAAGATCCCTGTTTTTTGAGTTTGACCCAGCTTAGTCAAATTCCGGCCACAGGACCAGACTGCATACGAATGCACCCCACTGGTGCATTCAATTTAGTACTGAATAGGCTTACTGGTTGGTTAAACGCTTGCCAAAAGAGATGGCATAGGCAGGTGAACGCATTTGTAACACCCTGTCGCTACTTGCACGCAGGCCGTTGCTCAAGACGTTGGGGTCAAAATTAACACCGGTGCAGGCTTCGCCACCTTGCTCTGTGATGGACAATAAGCCTATATCCAGAGTTTTACGCTCTTTAGGCCATAACACCGAAGGATCAGTTTCGGTATCGCCTGCTTCCCCCAGCACCAGCTGCATGGTCCACTGAGTTGGGCCTTTGGCTAAACGCTCCGCCAGACGCTGTTGCAAAAACTCTGTTGGCGGTGCTTTGATTTCAGCTTCAGTTAAACCTTTCACACCATCTTTAGGTACAAATTGCCAACGTACTTTTTGCTCCACACCACTGTTGTCTTTGATAAAGAAGGTGTGAATACCAAAATATGGCGTAGTAGCGTAGCTCCAGGGTGGAGAGTTTTTCGCTAAATACTCAGCCTGAGGTTGAGTATCCGGATGAGCCGCACGGAAGGCCTGAATTTTAGCCATGTCAGGCTTGCCAGTGGCCGGGTCTGGAATTTGAGTTTGCAACAGGCCTAAAAAGTTTTCCGGATCTTTAGCGCCAAAAACAGGTGTGGTTAACATAGCAAAATGCTGGATTTGACCATTGGCGGTTTTTAGCTGCAAACCTAAACCCCGGGGAGAACGAGCATTTTCCGGCGCTTTAGGATTACCACCCGCCATAGAGAAACGCGCAGTCACAGGCACAGTTTCACCTGATAACCAGGCCACTGAACTGAAGTTTTTTGCATCAGGTAAAGCCTGAAAACTGCCAACAGCACAAAAACCTTTGGCATGACCTTTACGCTCGCCTTTATGTTCACCAAAAATTTTGGCAAACACATCGATAAATTGATTCGGTGTGGCCTGTTCAGCTGCAGACAAAGCCGGGCTCAACGCCAGTAATAGCGACAAAGTAATTTTGTTCATGGACCATCCTTTTTGGATCAGTGACTAGATACTATGGACAAAGACAGGGCGAGCAAGCAAAAACTTTCAAAAAGAAAATAAAAAAAGATTTTTGAACCTAGCAGCAATGCGACTATGGCCTGAAGGCTGCTCTGCAAGACAGCAGAGCATAAAAAATGGCCACCGAGGACTACAAAACAGTGGCCACTGGGAAATCAAAATAGTTAGAACATTGCAGCGGCGTTGACTGCAAGAACGACGGGTTAAAGGATGCCAGAGATTGAGCGCATCAAACCTTTAACCAGTTCTGGTTCAGCTTCGGCGTATTCCATATTGACCTGATTGGCTGTCGATAAAATACGGGTCTGGTAACGTTTCCACTCAGTCTCTTCAGTGGAACTGACATTTTTATAGCCACTGTTACCTTGTTTTAAGCTGGCTTTATTTTCTTCTAGTACCACCACGCCTTTTTTCGCGCGCTCAGAAATTTGCAGGTCAGTGATGATGCTGTAATGCACATCTTTTACCAGCGCATCAGCAGCTAAACCTATTAAAGCGCCGCCAACTGTTGCTGCGGCACGACCACTACCACTACCAAACTGGTTACCTATAGCACCACCGACTAAAGCGCCACCAAAACCACCACCTAAGAGTTCATTCTGGCTACGTAAATCAGTTTCACCGGCTTGTAACACGTTAGCCTGTAATAAGAAGTTAGCTTGCTCAGGGTCACGCACTACGCGGTAACCTTTAGCCTGAACTGCTTCGATGATCTGAGGCTCAATAGATAAACCTTGTTGATCCGAAGTATTACGCACCTGGATAAACACGGTACGTTTGTCATCTGCAACAGGGTCTAAAAAGATGGTGTCACTCATCTTGGTCTGAACTTGCAAATTCCTTTTGCTGATCGCCGTATGAGTGGCCGAACAGCCTGACAACATCAAAGCACCAATAGCTAAAGCAGCAACAGCGATTTTCATTTTTGACATACAAACTCCATAACACGAAGTGAAATTAGACCTGCGTAGTTTAACGGACAGCACGCTGCAGACCAAGGCGAAGTGTTCATACATCAGGTTAAAAGTTGTAACAGACTATGCCGTTTTATGCTTCTGCTGCCGTGTTACCGGGAAGTATAGGCTAAACGGCTGAATTGGAGATTAACGAAACAAAGCCACTTCCTCGTCTGTTAAATAACGGTACTCGCCTTCCTCTAAATCCGGGTCCAGTGGCAGAGCGCCGATTTGTTCTCGGTGCAGCTTCTCTACTTTATTGCCGATAGCAGCAAACATACGTTTGACCTGATGGTAACGACCTTCGCTAATGGTCAACAACGCCTGATGTGGCTCGACAATCACCAACTCTGCTGGCTTGGTTAAGTCTTTTTCACCACGCAGCATAATACCTTCTGCAAACTGTGCTATAGCAGATTCAGGCACAGGATCGGCCAGCCAGACACGATAGGTTTTAGCACAATGATGTTTAGGCGAACTGATTTTATGCGACCACTGACCATCGTCTGTGATCAGCACCATACCTGTGGTATCCAAATCCAGACGGCCCACTGTATGCAAACGCTCCATTAAAGGCTCATCCATTAAGGCAAATACAGTATCGTGGTCTGGATCGTCGGTTGAGCAAATATAACCTGCAGGCTTGTGCATCATGATGTAACGCAGCCCAATCAGCTCTAACTCTTCGCCATCCAAAGAGACTTTGTCAGTAGTTTTCAGTTGCAAGGCTGGCTGTTTGGCCAGTTCGCCATTGACTGTCACCAGTTTTTGCCGTATCACCTTGCCGGCCTGACTACGGGTCAGACCGGTGCAATCACAAATAAACTTATCTAAACGCATATTGAATTTCCTGGATTTTCTATTTCCAGTGTAACCAGATCAGGGGGCAGACTCCAGTTTTGCCGTTGCAGGTACTTGTACTTCAGTTAACTTTTGATCCTTCAGGTGCCAGCGTACTATTCTGTTGTTATTCGTGTCCGCTATATAAAGTTCACCGTTAAACACAGCCAAACCACCTGGCTCGTTCAGTTCAGTGCCTATACTTAAGGTCATGACTTGCCGCTCGTCTAAATCCAGCAATCTGATTTTATGGTTGTAGGTATCGGCGACAGCCAGAGTATGTTTATCCAGCACCACGACGTCTTTATTGTGTTGCAGCAACGCCCTTTTAAAACCACCATCTTTTAAACCAAACTCGAACAATCCCTGCCCGACCAGAGTCTCGACTTTGCCAGAACTTAAATCAATTTGTCGGATGGCACTGGCTTCGGCATCGGCTACCCATAATTTATCACCTCGTAAAGCTAAACCACTGGGCTGGTTAAAAGCTGCATCAAGGCGTTTGCCATCCAGCAACGCTTCTTGTCCAGTACCGGCGAAAGCTTTTAGTTGTGAGCTTTGCAAATCCAGAGTCCAGATTTGATGGCTGCCTGCCATAGCGATATATAACGTGGTTTTATCCAAAGCTAAATCCCAGGGGGAACGCAGCGATGCTTCAGTTGGTGTTGAACCTGGCACTAAACGGCCCTGCGCCAGTTCGCCATTACCTGCAATAGTCGTCACCAGAAAACTGGTTAAATCGATACGACGAATAGCGTGGTTGCCAGTATCAGCCACATACAAAGCATTTTCGGTCAGCACTAACCCCTGAGGCGATGAAAAAGCACTACTGTCGCTGTGACCATCTTTGAGTTCAGCTATGCCAGAGCCTAAACGTTTCACCAGTTTGCCCTGATGATCCAGCAGCACAATTTGGTTATGCAGCGTATCGCTGATCGCTATATAACGCTCATCCACTGTCAAACTGCCCGGCGCGGCTAATACAGT
The DNA here is from genome assembly GCF_014645135.1 of Rheinheimera tangshanensis. Classification (GTDB taxonomy): domain Bacteria; phylum Pseudomonadota; class Gammaproteobacteria; order Enterobacterales; family Alteromonadaceae; genus Pararheinheimera; species Pararheinheimera tangshanensis. The sequence continues at coordinate 234,938 of NZ_BMLH01000002.1, read as the reverse complement.
GTTAAGCGGATCTAACAGCTTGACAGGTAATGGTTTGAGGTTAGGCTCACCTTTAAACTCAGCCAGCAACTGCTCTATCGCCTGATCCAACACGTCATAACGGCCTTCGCCTGAGGTTTGGCCCACGTATTTACCATCAGGGCCTATCAGCACAAAAGTAGGCCATGCCCGCACCGCATAAGCACGCCATAGCTGAAAATCAACGTCATTGACCACGGCGTGCTGCATACCATAACGGCGCACTATGGAGGTCAGAGTGCTTAGCTGCTTTTCGTTGTCAAACTTTGGAGAATGCACAGAAATAACAGCCAGCTTATTGCCATATTTCTGTTCCAGCTTGTGCAGGTCGGGAATGACATGAATACAGTTGACGCAACCGTAAGTCCAAAAATCCAGTAACACCACCTTGCCTTTTAATTGCTGCATGGTGAGTGGTTCAGTCACATTTAACCAGGGTAAACCCGCAGGAAACTCAACGCTATTGGTGCGGGCAGAGGCTTTGGCGAGGCCAAAAGTTAAACTACAGGCCATGATGAAAATCCAGAATAATAGTTTAAAACGCATTAGTGACTCCCGGTCAAACTGCTCTTACTTACTATAGAACGGTCTATCCGTCATTTTCGTTCAATGTTTTACTTGAGTTTAACGATAGATTAATGACAGCGACGGATTTTTGGTTGCTTTTTGACACAGATTTCCTCTATCTTGCTGCACACCAAGGTGTAACTTCTGTGACTTCCGGACTAGAGCTGTCTGTATCTATAGGTCTGCAGAGATAAAAAGCAAAAACTATAACTAAATAAGAGATAAGCATGACTAACTCTACAACACGCGGCAGCTGGGGTTCGCGTATCGGCTTTATATTAGCGGCAGCGGGCTCGGCAGTCGGCCTTGGCGCTATCTGGAAATTCCCTTATGTTGCAGGAGCCAACGGCGGCGGCGTATTTTTATTAGTGTATCTGGCTTGTGTGTTTTCAGTGGGCGTGGTGATGTTACTGGCCGAAATGATGATAGGCCGCACCGCTAAAAAATCTGCTACTTCTGCGTATCGGGCTTTAGGTAAAGGTTACTGGCATGTGGCCGGATGGCTCTCTGTACTCGGAGTGTTTTTAATTCTGGGCTTCTACTGTGTAGTCGGAGGCTGGACCATCGCCTATATTGTGCAAACCATACAAGGCACAGTACTGACCACTGATGCCAAAGTATTAAGTGACACTTTTACTCACTTTATTGCCAACCCAACCTCCTCACTTATTTATACTGCTTTATTTATGATTATCACCGCAGTGATCGTGATTGCAGGTGTTCAGGCTGGTATTGAACGTATTTGTAAAATTCTGATGCCTGCCCTTTTTGTGTTAATGATGGTCATGGTGTGGCGCAGTTTGACTTTACCTGGCGCTATCGAAGGCGTGATGTATTTTATTACCCCGGACTGGAGCAAACTCAGTATTAAAATGGTGCTGGACGCTCTGGGTTTAGCCGTATTTTCGTTGTCTGTAGGCGCTGGCTTAATGGTGGCTTATGGCTCCTATTTAAGTCCTGAAACTAAAGTAGTAAACGCAGGTTTATGGATTGCGGGTTTAGCTACTATGGCTTCAGTCTTAGCCGGTTTAATGATCTTACCTGCCGTCTTTGCCTTTGACGTCGACCCTGCTGCAGGTCCTGGTTTAACCTTTATTACTATGCCGGCACTTTTTGCCCAAATGGCGGGTGGTCAGGTGTTAGCGCTCATTTTCTTCTGTTTACTATTGTTTGCAGCTGTGACCTCTTCCATTTCAATTCTGGAACCTGTTGTGGCTTTCCTGATTGATGAATATGGCATGGATCGCAAAATTGCCACTATTCTGGTAGCTATAGTGAACTATATAGTGCTGGGTATTCCTGCGGCTCTGTCTTTTGGTGGCGGCATGGAAAGCTTTACAATTTTCGGAAAAACTCCTTTTGATGCAATGGACTTTATGGCATCCAATGTGCTGATGCCATTAGGTGGTATGTTTGCTGCTACTTTTGTTGGCTGGCGCGTCTGGCCACAAATTAAGACTATACTGGCAGGCGAAGTACCAGGCGCAGTGCAAAAAGTGTACTGGTTATTGGCGGCCATAGTCTCCCCTGTACTGATTGCCATAGTGGCGGTGATGACAATTAAAGGTAGTTAATCCCAGATACGCGATACCGGCCTCGCTAGCCCGAAGTGCCGGTTTTGCTGTAGTTTTAAGCATGTAATCACGGAAAAACACGGCTTAGCTTGCCAAAGCATGCTGTGAATGTTGAGATATACCTTTAGAATCAGCAGCTGCAGCTTTGTTAACGGCCAGCTCCTGCAAGAAACGTCATGGTTGTGTTGCCTCTTTCGCCGCAACGCGAAAACAAGCGATCAGACAAGGATAGAAATGATGATAAAAAAAGACTACTTCTGGCCGCTGTTAGGTTTGGCCGCTGTAGCATTTTCAGTCTATGTGCTGCTTGAGCAGCTCAAAGATATCTCCTATGACGACGTAGTGCTCAGCCTGGAAGCCATTTCTCTGCATGGCTGGCTGATGGCCGCGTTGGCGACCGTTTTTGCTTATGTCGCCTTAGCGGGTTACGACCGGCTGGCTTTATCTCACCTGCACAAGAAAGTATCCTGGACCTTTATTTCTGTTGCCTCTTTCACTGCTTACGCCATAGGTCACAACCTGGGTGCGTCGGTATTTTCCGGTGCCGTAGTGCGTTACCGGGCGTACCGTTCTCAGGGCTTAACGGCAGGCGAAGTCGGTATTCTGGTCGCGTTTTGTTCCTTCACTTTCGCCCTGGGCACTATCTTGCTTGGTGGTGTTGTTTTACTGGTTGAACCCAGTTTGCCGGCGCACTTCCACAGCGCTTTGCCAGAGTGGGTGGCAGTATTGCTTGGTGTCGGGATGTTGTCTTTAGTTGCTCTGTATTTGTGGGGCAGCTTTATGAAAAGACGTTGCATTGATTTATGGAAACTAAAGCTGGAATACCCACGCTTCTCGCTGATTTGCCGTCAGTTAGTGGTAGCGCCGCTGGAGTTATTAGCTGCAGCCGCCATTATTTATTACGCCCTGCCAGAGCAAAGTAACCCGGGTTATTTTATGGTGTTGGGTATATTTCTGGCGTCTTTTTCTGCAGCCTTGTTATCGCATGCGCCGGGTGGTTTAGGTGTGCTGGAGGTAATGTTTTTGCTGGCTTTACCCGATGTCAATCCGGCCGATGTGATTGCTGCTTTATTGGTATTCCGCTTGTTTTATCTGCTGATCCCTTTTGCACTATCACTGATTATTGTGGTGTGGTTTGAGCAGGACCAGTTGCTGAAAAAGTTCAGAAGTTCAAAGAGTTGATTGCTACGGCTAAGACTCGTAATCCGGTAGTTTTTTCGTTTTCTCCGCTTTAGGCTGAAAAGAGCTTGGCAACACTTCAATGCCTAGCTTACGGCCCAGTTTAATCAGAATAGGAATAGTAATGGGGGCAAATGGCAGCACAGCAAAGATGCCTAAGCCAGTTGCTCTTAATACATCCACCAGTTGATGATTAGCAAACCTGAGTTCCGCTTGTGTCGCTTTGCCTTGTAACGAACGCTGATAAATCACCAGCATGCGTCTGGTTTCATCGGTTTCCTGCGACAAAGCCATGCGAAGCCGGATCATGCTAAAGCGAATACGCGACATACTTTTACGCCGTTGTAATCGCAACACCCGGATCGGCGCCTTATGCAACCGACTTAACAGATTCATACCCACCTCAGAAGCCTATATACCCAAGTAACCTGCAGATCCAGCTGTAGGGGCGGGTCTTGTACCCGCCCGTCTATTGACACCGCGATTCAGATGACTGGCACACACATTATCGGCTGCTTTGGTGAGACAGAACAGTGTTATTTTGTAGTATTTAGCTTAACTCTCTGAACTATAAGGCACTGACCAGGAAATTCGGGTTTTTCAGCTGCTCTCTGTGATAAGCCGGATTTTCTATGCCCTGATATTCAATATGAGCCCCGGCCACTTTGACAATCACATGACCTGCGCCTGTATCCCACAGCATAGTAGGACCAAAACGTGGGTATAAATGCGCACTGCCTTCGGCCACTAAGCAAAACTTCAGCGAGCTGCCAACGGCTATCAGTTCGTGTTTGGGGAAGCGACTTAAATAGTCTTCAACATCAGCGCTGTAGTGGCTGCGACTGCCTACAACTTTGACTACTTCGCCCGCTGCGGGCGTGACAGCGACTCGGATCGTTTCGATTAAATCATGTTGCTGCCGGGTGACACCTAAACCTTCAGCTGCGGCATAGGTTTTATCCAGCACTGGCGCGTGAATAACCCCCAACACAGGCTCACCTTGTTGAATAAGGGCGATGTTCACAGTGAATTCACCGTTGCGTTTAATAAACTCTTTGGTGCCATCTAAAGGGTCCACCAGCCAGTATTGGGTCCAGCGTTGGCGTTCTGACCAGGGAATATCTGCCGCCTCTTCGGATAACACAGGCACAGCAGGCGTTAACTTCGTCAGTTCAGACAAAATCAAATGATGGGCTGCTAAATCGGCCTCAGTTAAAGGCGAATCATCGTCTTTTTGCTCAACGCTAAAATCGCGCTGATACACAGCCAATATCGCCTCGCCAGCAGCAATGGCAATGGCTTTTACTTGTTCAAGTAAATCCTGTGTCAGTGGCAACATCAGCTCAGCACTCCTTTTTCCGTCAGTAAGGCAATCAGTTGTTCGACACTTTGTTCCAGACTTTGTTGCGCCGTATCTATGGTTAAATCCGGTTGGTCCGGTGCTTCATAAGGGTCAGAAATACCAGTGAAATGGCTGATTTCACCCCGTCTGGCTTTTTGATACAAACCTTTGACGTCACGCTGCTCGCACACATCTAAAGAAGTTGCGATATAAATCTCTAAAAACTTGCCCTCTGGCAGGCTATTTCTTATCGCCTGGCGTTGTGCTCGGTAAGGTGAAATAAAAGCGCTCAAAACCACCAAACCTGCGTCCAGCATTAAACCTGCGACTGCACCTACACGACGGATGTTTTCAGTGCGATCAGCTTCGCTAAAGCCTAAATCAGCACATAAACCGTGGCGCACATTGTCACCATCCAGCAAATAGCTATGTACTTTACGTTTTACCAGTTCCTGCTCTAATGCGTTGGCCACTGTCGATTTTCCTGCGCCACTTAATCCGGTAAACCACACTACAACACCCTGATGACCGTTTTGTTGCTCACGATCGGCGCGGCTGATTTGATAGTTTTGCCAAACGACCTGACTCATAAAAATTCCTTACAGCGACTGAAAAGGGAAAAACAGAGGTATTAATGCCAATACGGCTATCGAATAGGCCAGTGCCATGGGCAAACCTACTTTGACATACTGGCTTAATTTGTAGTTACCCACTGTATACACCAGCAGGTTGGTTTGATAACCCCAGGGCGAGATAAAGCTGGCACTGGCACCAAACAACACCGCCATAATCAAAGGCGTAGGATCTATCCCAAAGGCTTTGGCTAAACTGATAGCCAAAGGACAAGCCAAAGCAGCGGCTGCGTTATTGGACATCAGCTCAGTCAGTATCAGGGTGAAAAAATACAAAGCAGCTAAAGCCCAGAATAAATGATAGCCGGTAAAGACCTGCAATAAGCCCTGTCCCAAGAGCTCGGATACGCCAGTATTCTCCATAGCCTGTGATAGCACCAAAGCACCACCGACAATCAGCACTATATCGAGCGGAAAACGTCGCCTGACTTCCTGCAAGCTGATGATGCCTGTTGCCATTAAACCTATCAGCAATAACACCAGCCCTTTGAGCAATGGCAATTCGCCTGTCATGGATAAACCAATCACAGCGACAAAAGCAGATAATACGCCCCAGCTACGACGCAAAGATAAACGGGTAGCCGAATCCACACCATTCACCAGCAAAAACTCTTTAGTGAGTTTACTGTTTTGATGAAAGCTTTTGCCCGGCACCAGCAATAAAGTATCGCCGGTTTGTAACACAATAGAACCTAAACCACCTTGTAAGCGTTCCTGGCCACGCTTAACAGCAACGACCACAGCATCAAATTCTTCACGGAATTTGGCGTCTTTTAGTGATACGCCATTTAAACTGGACGAGTGACTGATAATGGCTTCCACCAACGCCTGGCCATTCATGCTGTGATGGCCATACAAAGTCAGGCCTTGAATTTCCTGCAATAAAGCCACGGACTCCATATCACCGGCGAAGAGTAAGACGTCGCCTTGTTGTAGCCTGTCTTCCGGACAAACAGGGGCTATATTTTGTTCACCCCGCACTATTTCAGCTAAAAATAGTTTACGTAAATGCCGAAGCCCAGCCTCCCCTATAGTCTTGCCAATCAACACTGAATCAGCACTGATACGAGCTTCCAAAAAGTAAGGCAGATCCGCTTCGTCTGCTGCTTTTTCAGTAACAGGCAGGCGGTTAGCAATCAGCCACATCATCAGCATACCGGCAACCACTACACCAGCACCAACAGCCGTGGTGGTAAAAAACTGCAGTAAGGGCAAGCCCGCCTTATCCAGGAAGCTATTGACCACTAAGTTGGTCGAGGTACCAATCAAAGTGAGAGTACCACCAAAAGTAGCAGCAAACGCCATAGGCAACATCAGTTTGCTAGGCGCAAACTTCTGACTGCGTTTAATAGCACCAATTAAACTGGCGACTACAGCGGTATTGGCAGTGAAAGATGAAAGTAGTGCTGTCGATACCCAAAGCCGGGTCAGCACAGTACGTAAGCCGCCATTATTCAGTTGCTGCCCGACCCAACTGATCAACCGGGTTTTCTCCAACGCTATAGACACGAGCAATAACAACACCAGGGTTAATAACGAGGAATCGGTAAAGCTGGCGGCAAACTGTTGGACGTTCAGCAAATCCGTTAGATAAGTCAGTACGGCCACTGCTCCGAATACCCAGGCAGCCGACAGCCGCGTAAGGGTTAGCAGGGCAATCAGCCCTGCCAAAATAGCGAATACGCCGTACTGCTCCAGACTCATGCTTAGCCTTTTTTCAACTGGCTTAAATCCAGTGCCTGCCAGTGTGGGAAATGTTTACGCACTAAGGCATTGAGTTCCAGCTCAAACTCACTGAATTCAGCTTTACTGCTGACACTGGCCAAAGCGCTGTCAACCATACCAGCACCTACTGTGATATTGCTGATGCGGTCGATAAAGATAAAGCCACCTGTGTCGCGGTTTTGCGCATAAGGGTCAAACACCACAGCTTCGGTCAGCTCCAGCTCGACCAGCGCTATGCTGTTCAGCTCAAGCTTGTCGGCCTGATGTTCCGCCAATGTATTGACATCTATGCTGTGCGCTATCGCTGTCACTTTACCGCTGACCTTTTTTGTCGCCAGTTTGATGTTGTAGCTTTTGCCAATCAACAGTGGCTCTTCATGCATCCAGACCACTTTGGCCAGAATACGGTTCGAAACCGCAGCATGATGAGTCGCAGGCACTATCACATCACCCCGACTGATATCGATTTCGTCGTTCAGCGTCAGCGTAACTGCCTGACCTGCAACTGCTTCCTGCCATTCGCCATCAAAAGTGACAATAGACTTAATAACCGAGCCTTTGCCTGAAGGTAAAGCCACAATAGCATCACCCATTTTAAAGCTACCGCTGGCGATAGTACCGGCAAAACCACGGAAGTTCAGGTTAGGGCGGCTGACATACTGCACCGGCAAACGGGCTTCGGCATGCCAGTTAAAACCTGTAACAGGAGCCTTCTCCAATAAGCTCAGTAATGGACCGTCCTGATACCAGGGCGTTTGGGTCGAGCTGTGTACCACGTTGTCGCCATTAAGCGCCGACAAGGGCACAAACTGAATAGAAGGCACGTTCAGCTGCGCGGCAAATTGCAGGTACTCTTGTTTAATTTGCTCAAAACGCTGCTGGTCAAAACCTAATAAATCCATTTTATTGATGGCGACTACAAACTGCTTAATACCCAGCAAAGAACAGATAAAGCTGTGACGACGGGTTTGGGTTTGCACGCCATAACGGGCATCGACCAGAATAATAGCCAGGTCGCAGTTTGAGGCACCTGTCGCCATATTGCGGGTGTACTGCTCATGGCCTGGGGTGTCGGCAATAATAAACTTACGTTTATCAGTAGAGAAATAGCGATAAGCCACATCTATGGTAATGCCCTGCTCGCGCTCCGCCTGTAGACCATCCACCAGTAAGGCTAAATCAATAGCTTCGCCTGTAGTACCATGGCTTTTACTGTCTTTGTGTAACGCTGCCAGTTGATCTTCATAAATCTGCTGACTGTCATGCAATAAACGGCCGATCAGCGTACTTTTACCGTCGTCGACTGAACCACAGGTTAAAAACTTCAGCAGCGATTTGTGCTGTTGCTGCTCTAAGTACTGCTCAATACCGATTTCTGCTAATTCATTGGCGACTGACATCAGAAATACCCCTCACGTTTTTTCTTTTCCATCGAACCACTGGAATCGTGGTCAATCACCCGGCCTTGTCGCTCACTGGAGGTCGACAACAGCATCTCTTCAATAATACCGGTCAGGCTGTCGGCTGAAGACTCGATAGCACCGGTCAGTGGGTAACAGCCTAAAGTGCGAAAACGCACCAGCTTTTGCTCTGGTACTTCACCAGGATTCAGTGGCATACGTTCATCATCCACCATAATTAGCGTACCGTTACGCTCCACTACAGGACGCACAGCGGCAAAATACAGCGGTACTATGTCGATTTTTTCCTGATAGATGTATTGCCAGATATCCAGCTCAGTCCAGTTTGACAGCGGGAATACGCGGATACTTTCGCCTTTATTGACCTGACCGTTGTAGGTATGCCACAGCTCAGGACGCTGATTTTTTGGATCCCATCTGTGATGTTGGTCGCGGAAGGAATAGACCCGCTCTTTGGCTCGGGATTTTTCTTCGTCACGGCGCGCACCACCAAAAGCTGCATCAAAACCGTACTGATCCAGCGCTTGTTTTAAGCCCTGAGTTTTCATTACGTCTGTGTGTTTGGAGCTACCATAAGTGAAAGGATTCATATCCATGGCCACACCTTCCGGATTGATATGCACCAGCAAATCAAAGCCATATTGTTTCGCCACTTTGTCACGGAACTCGATCATCTCGCGGAATTTCCAACGGGTATCGACATGCAACAGTGGAAACGGAATTTTGCCCGGATAAAAAGCTTTGCGCGCTAAATGCAGCAGCACAGAGGAATCTTTACCTATGGAATACAACATCACCGGATTATCAAATTCAGCCGCGACTTCGCGGAAAATCTGGATACTTTCAGCTTCCAGTTGTTGTAAATGTGTCAGAGGTTTCACTGGCTGGCCCATAGGGTCTGCTCCCATTAAGTCTTTAAAAAAGAGTTCTAAAACAAAAAGTTTTTAAATTCTGGTGGTTAAAGGCTGTTGAGCCTGCTGATCAGGCCTGTCGCCAAACCAGTTTAATTTTTGCTGTAAGGCCACTACTTCACCAATAATCAGCAAAGCCGGTGATTGCACCTGATGCTCCGCCACTAAATTGGCCAGTTGGCTGAGCTGTCCGGTAAACACACGCTGATCGGCTCTGGTGCCGTTTTCAATCACTGCCACAGGAATAGTTGCAGCACGACCGGCGCTGAGCAACTGCTGCTGAATATGCTCTACTTTCATCAGGCCCATATAAATCACCAGCGTCTGATTTGGCCGGCTTAAACTTTGCCAGTCCGGCTCCACACCATCTTTACGGCAATGACCCGTAACAAACTGCACAGCCTGGGCATAATCTCTGTGAGTTAAAGCAATACCTGCATAAGCGGCGCACCCTGCGGCAGCAGTAATGCCCGGCACCACCTGAAATGGAATGCCATGAGGCAAAAGTACTTCTATTTCTTCGGCACCCCGGCCAAAAATAAAAGGATCACCGCCTTTGAGTCTGCATACTTTTTTACCTGATAAAGCTAAAGAAACCAACAAGTTATTTGTTTCTTCCTGAGCAACCGAATGGGCGCCAGCTTTTTTACCTACACAGACGAGTTCGGCGTCACGGCGCACCAGTTGTAGAATAGGCTCTGAGACTAAATAGTCGTACACCACCACATCCGCTTGTTGCATCAATTGCAAAGCTTTTAAGGTCAGAAGTTCCGGATCACCAGGACCAGAGCCGACTAAATAGACTTCGCCCTGAGTGGGTATTTCCCGCTCCAATAAGTCTTCTAATTGCTGCTGAGCGACATCCAGCCGGTTGGCTTGCACTTCACGCACAATGGAGGAGTCAAATACCCGCTCCCAAAACTGACGACGACCGGCAAAACCATCAATCTTTTGTTTTACTTTGTCGCGAAAAGCCCCAACTAACTGGGCCAGAGGACCCAAATGAGCAGGCAAAATAGCTTCGAGTTTTTCGCGCAAACGCCGAGCTAACACAGGTGCAGTACCTGCGCTGGAAATGGCAATCAGAATAGGACTACGGTCGATAATGGCAGGGAAAATAAAACTGCAGTTGGGCTGGTCATCCACAGTATTGACCAGAATATTGCGCACATCGGCAGCTTCAAACACCGACTGGTTAACCGCATCATCATCAGTCGCTGCGACTACCAGTACATGGCCGTCGATATGATGAGCTTCAAAACGGCTTTCAATTAAAGTGGCTTTGCCTTGTTGCTGCCACTCGATGAATTCATCGGCAAAGTAAGTCGCCACTACCGTCAGACGGGCGCCCGCTTTGAGTAAAGTACCGGCCTTGCGCAATGCCACATGACCAGCGCCTACCAGCAACACAGGGCGATTTTTCAATTGGGCAAAAATAGGCAAATACTGCACTTGGGGCTCCTGCTGTATGGACAGCACTTTGACATAAACAGCACTTTGATTTGGTTAGAGTGGATACCTCAATCAAAGCTTTTTCATCTGAGCCTGCATATTAGACGTCTAAACGTCTTTTTTACAATAATGGATATCGATCTCTTATAACTAAAAGGAATAGGGGCAGAAGTAAAAGCGGGCGGGCGGGCGGAAACTCAGATGGGGTCCGGCCTTTGGCCTGACCCCATTTTTATAATCAGACTTTTTGGCTTTGGCAAACAGCTGCAGTAAAGACCACGTCAGTCGAACTATTCAGAGCAGTTTCAGCGCTGTCCTGAATGACACCAATAATAAAGCCAGTCGCCACCACCTGCATGGCCACTTCGTTGGGGATACCAAATAAGCTACAAGCCAGAGGGATCAGTAATAACGAACCACCAGCCACGCCTGACGCACCACAAGCAGAAACTGCTGCCAGCATACTTAGCAAAATAGCGCTGGCAAAATCCACTTCTATGCCCAGCGTATTTACAGTGGCTAACGTCAGTACTGTGATGGTGATAGCAGCGCCGGCCATATTAATGGTCGCGCCCAGCGGTATGGAAACACCATATATTTCCTCATTTAACTTCAGCTTTTCACAGAGCTGTAAATTCACCGGAATATTGGCAGCTGAGCTACGGGTAAAAAAGGCGGTCACGCCACTTTCACGCAAACAGGTAAAGACCAACGGATAAGGATTAGAGCCTGTTTTCAAGAACACTAACAAAGGGTTCACCACAAAAGCGATAATCGCCATAGCACCTAACAATACAGCTATCAGCTGACCATAACTGGCTAAAGCTGCAAAACCTGTGGTTGCTATGGTATCGGCGACCAAACCCAAAATACCAAAAGGTGCCAGACGAATAATAAAACGTACTAAAGAGGAGACCCCGTGCGACAAATCAAAGAACACCAGCTTGGTGCTTTTGCTGGCATGCTGTAAGGCCAGACCTAAACCTACGGCCCAAGCTAAAACGCCGATGTAGTTGCCGGTAATCAGAGCATTAATAGGGTTATCCACCACCTGCAGTAACAAGGCTTTTAATACTTCACTAATACCTTCAGGTGCCACAATAGCCTCTGGCACTGCGGTCAGCACTAAGGTGGTAGGAAACAGAAAACTCAGCAGTACAGCGACCACTGCGGCTAAAAAAGTACCGAATAAATACAACACCAGAACTGGCTTAATGCCACCACTTTCAGAGGCTTGTTTATTGGCAATAGCTGAAGCCACCAGCACAAACACCAGCAAAGGCGCTATAGCTTTTAAAGCTTTGACAAATAAGGTACCTAACAAGGACAGATTTTTTGCCAGTTCAGGCGAAACAACCGCCACCAGCACACCTAACAAAATACCAATAATAATTTGGGGTACTAAACCGAGTTGCAGAAGTTTTTGCCATGGACGGGATACAGTGGATGTCATACGGACTCTCTGTTGCTGCTGTGGTGCGCGCCACAGTTATAGGAATAAGTGCCCGATTTTGCCTTGAATCCTTCATTGGGGCAAGTCGGAGCAGCAGCAGATCCTCTCAGGCTATCGCTATTTCGACGCTGTTTCAGTCACTTTGTTATAGAACCTGTGCTTGGGATAACCAGACAGAAACTAAACGACGTCTCCTTATGCTAATCCTGGTGCGGTCAGTTTTGATGTTGCAACGCTGGAATAGTGACGGAGCTTAAGTGAGGCGACAATAGATTTTCCCAATACAAGGCGGGGGCTGGCCTGCCAAATAAATAGCCTTGCATCAACTGACACCCCAGGCTTTGCAAGAAACGGCGCTGAATATCGTTTTCGACCCCTTCGGCGACTATCTGCAGATTCAAGGCTTTAGCCAATTGAATAGTGGTATGCAAAATACGCACTGTACGGCTGTCTTGTGGGATACAACTGACAAAACGTCTGTCGATTTTTATCGTATCAGCCGGGCAATCAACCAGTTGACTTAAAGAGGAGTGGCCTGTACCAAAATCATCAATAGAAATACTGAAACCATACTGGTTCAGTGCCTTTAACCGCTTATGTAATAAAGGTTGCTGCACGGCAATATTGGTTTCAGTGATTTCCAGTTGCAGGTAGCGCGTAAGCCAGGGATGGTCAGCACTCAAGCTCATCAGCTCTGCAAAAAAGCTGTCATCCAAAAGTTCTGGTCCACCGAGGTTAATAGCTATGGGGTATAACAGGCCTTGCTGCTGCCAGCTTTGTAAGATACCGACACTTTGCTGTAGAACTAAACGCGAAAACATGGTCATTAAACCATGGCGTTCTGCCATTAATACAAAGCTATCAGGAGCTATCGCCTGCCCATCAATAAACCAGCGGCTTAAGGCTTCAAAGCTTTGAATTTGACCTTGTGGGTCGACCTTAGGTTGTAGCCATAACTCCAGGTGTTTTTGCCGTATTGCATCACGAAAAGCATTTAACAGCTGGTAATCCTGCTCCAATTGCTGAGCTTGTTGTTGATCATAAAAACCGACCACCTGATTCGGATCTGAAAGCTCCAAAGCCAGCTCACACTGTTCAATCAGTTGTTGGGCATTGTAATTGTCGCGTCGCTCAGTGAAACTGACACCAAACTGATAACTCATACGAGCAGTGTAAGGCCCAACCGTCAGTTCAACCGGTAACTGACTGGCGATAGCCTGAGCTAATTGCTTGGGGTCCACCACATTGAGATCACCTTTGAGCCACAGAGCAAATTTCACCCCCCGCACCCGCGCTAATACCGCATCTGAAGGCAAAGCCGCTTTCGCTACTTTGGAGAAATGTTGCAACAACTGGCTGCCAAACTCATAACCGTACTGTTGATTCAGAGTCTTCACGTGACGCAGTCTGATAATAGCCACCAGAGCGAACTCATGCGGTGCTAACTGCTCTTGTTTGTAGTTTGCCAGCTCGGTAAAACCAGCGATATTAGGTAAACAGGTTAAACTGTCGTAATGCAGCCAACTGTCCTGTACTTTCTGACTTTGTTTCAACTGTTGTTGCAACTGCCGTAAAGCGCTGATTTCCTGCAAACTGACCACATGATGACCGGAGCGGGTTAACATCACATGTTTTAACACTAAGCTGGAATCAGGACGACTTTTGACCTTGCATTCCACTTTGCCTTTCAGCCAATGCCCTTGTAACTGACCGTCCTGCACAAAATTCAGTAAAGACAATAAATTAGCTTGTTGCCCTACCTCCAGTCCTAACACCTCACAGGCCAGACTATTCGACTTAATAATATCGCCGGACGCCGTTACCAGCACAGTGGCTGAACCATTGTGCTCAAACAACTCTTCGTAATAATTGTGGCTTTGTGCCAGATTCTGATTCAGTTCAGAAAGCTGGCCGGCACTGCGTTTTAACGTGCTGAAAATACGGGCCGCAGCCAGTGGTAAACATAAGTTAAAAAACAAAAACAACAAGCCGTGTAAGTAGCTATGAGTCGCAGGCAGAGTGATGGATAAACCGAATAAATTATTCGGAGCCTGATTTTGAAGCAGATAAATAAAGGGAATAAAATTTAACGACATAAAAACTAATGCCGTTCTGAAACCAAAAAACATCAGGCTGATCATCGGCAAGGTATAAATAAAAATGATACCCAGCTTGCCCATTTCAAAATCGTCATTAAACAGCAGAATACAAAGTCCTGCCATCACCACAATCAGCAGCAAAGCCACAGCACTTTTCTTTGTATGTTGTTTGGAGAGAAACAGCGCAAAAACTAAAGCAGCGTAAAATAACGAGCTGATGATGATGACTTGATAAGCGCCTAATTGCCATGCTTGCCAGGAACTGTGGAACACGATAACAGACACCAGACACAGACCAGACAACATAATGATGCGCAGCACACTTTGTTGCCAAAAGGCTGTATCAGCATTGCCTAAATCCTGAGTCCTCAGCCGCAAATAACGACCCAACCACCCCACATCCAGCTCCCTAGTTCCCTTTGATCAGGCCAGCTCGGGGCGCTGATAACTCAAACCTGCTACAGGTTTTTCACCGATGGAAATGTAATAGGTCAGCTTGTTAACTACAAGTTATTTTTCTGTACTTGGGGGACAAAGACGATAACTGGTATTATTTGCCAGTTCAGTGACAGGCAGAACAATAGTGAGAACGGGATGGTTCAGATACCATCCCCATCCAAATGAATGCCACACTCACGACCAAAACCATTAAAACGTGTCTCTTCTTCGGTCATACCCAGCTCGAGTTTACGGGTTGAGTGTACATCACCCACTGAAACATAACCTTGTTCCCACAGCGGGTGATACGGCAAATCGTGTTGTTTTAAATAATAAAATACGTCTTTATTGCTCCACTCAATAATAGGCTGCACTTTGACTGTGCCACGGCTGATTTCGATGATATTTTTATCAGCGCGCGTGCTGGACTGGCTGCGGCGTAAACCACTAAACCAGGTGCCTACATTGAGCTCTTTTAATGCACGCTGCAGAGGCTCCACTTTGTTCATATGGTTGTATTGCTTAATACCCGCCTCGTTTTCCCATAACTTGCCAAAACGCGCTTCCTGCCAGGCCGGGCTTAAATGAGCACGATAGACTTTCAGATTCAGCTGTAACCGCTCTTTTAGCTCATCAATAAACTGATAAGTTTCCGGGAACAGATAACCCGTGTCTGTTAATACGACTGGAATATCAGGTCGCTCAGTCGTCACCAGATGCAGCATCACAGCGGACTGTATACCAAAACTAGAACTTAAGATCTGCTGATCCGGCAAATGTTCAAGCGCCCACCTGACGCGCTCTGCAGCTGTAAAAGATAGTAACAGCTGATTGGCTTCTGCCAGCAGTTGTTGCTGTTGTTCTGTGTCCAGCTGTAGTAGCTGTTTATACTGACTCATGACCAGCACCTCACATAAATATCATCAGGCATGAAAGTCGGTTTTAGATACTTTCACTTCGGCCACAACGCCAACTCGCACGACAAAATCACCAAAACATTCACCGCTTTGGCGCTCAAGCACCCAACGTCCAATCAGGCCGTCCAGCGCCTGCAGAATTTCAGCTTCAGCCACGTTATCTAAGTACAGCTTTGGAATACGGGTGCCCTGGGTATTACCACCTAAATACAAGTTGTATTTACCGGGACCACGGCCGACTAAACCGGCTTCAGCCAGCATGGCGCGGCCACAACCGTTCGGGCAACCCACCACCCGTAAGATAATATGATCATCAGGCACGCCATGTTTGCTCAGCAAAGCTTCGACATGAGTGACCAAGGTTGGTAAATAACGTTCGGCTTCGGCCATAGCTAAAGGACACGTAGGCAAGGACACACAAGCCATAGAGTTCTTACGCTGCTCAGTGACTGAATCGTTAATCAGACCGTGTTGACGGGCTAAAGCTTCAATCCGGGTTTTATCTTCAGCCGCCACTCCAGCGATAATCAGGTTCTGATTGGCGGTCATGCGGAAATCGCCTTTATGAATACGGGCAATTTCAGCGACACCGGTTTTTAAGGTTTTGCCCGGATAATCCAGGATACGGCCGTTCTCGATAAATACCGTCAGGTGGTGTTTACCATCTATACCTTCGACCCAACCGAATCTGTCGCCACGGCCGGTGAATTCATAAGGGCGGCTTGGTTGAAACTTCACACCTACCCGTTTTTCCACTTCAGCTTTAAAAGTCTCAACACCGATGCGGTCTATGGTGTATTTGGTTTTGGCGTTTTTACGATTGACCCTGTCGCCATAATCACGCTGCACTGTCACTACGTGCTCAGCCACAGCCAATACATGCTCCAGACCAATAAAACCAAAGTCTTCGGCTTTACGTGGGTAAGTGCCTTTGTCACCGTGCGTCATGGCCAGACCACCGCCCACCAACACGTTAAAACCGATCAACTGGCCATTTTCGGCAATAGCGACAAAGTTTAAGTCGTTCGCATGCACGTCGACGTCGTTTTGTGGTGGGATCACCACTGTGGTCTTAAACTTACGTGGCAGATAAGTTTCGCCCAGTACAGGTTCCACTTCTGTGGTTTCGACCTTTTCTTCATCCAACCAGATTTCGGCGTAAGCCCTGGTTTTTGGCAATAAATGTTCAGAAATCTTCGCAGCCCATTCATAGGCTTGCTGATGCAACACAGACTCCACCGGGTTCGAGGTACACAACACGTTACGGTTGACGTCCCCTGCTGTAGCAATAGAGTCGATGCCGATGCTGTTCAGCATCTGGTGCATACCTTTGATCTTGGGTTTTAACACACCATGAAACTGAAAAGTCTGGCGGGTAGTTAAACGAATGCTGCCATAGAGAGTGTTGTCCGCCGCAAACTCGTCAATCGCCAGCCACTGTTCTGGCGTGATAATACCGCCCGGCATACGGGCACGTAACATCACGTTATGCAGAGGCTCCAGTTTTTGCTGAGCACGTTCAGGGCGAATATCGCGGTCGTCCTGCTGATACATGCCATGGAAACGGATCAACATAAAGTTGTCGCCGTTAAAGCCGCCGGTGATTTCGTCTTTTAAATCTTTGGTGATAGTGCCACGTAATAAATGGCTGTCTTTTTTCAGCCGCTCGTTATCAGACAGCTGACCTTGCACCTGTAAATCCGGGTTAATTGGCTGAGTCATTAATAAACATCCTTCTGATAACGTTTGGCTTGACGTAAATCGTCAAAATACTGTTCTGCTTGTTCTACACTAAAGCCACCTTGTTGCTGGGCGATGTCGAGCAAAGCCTGATGCACGTCTTTGGCCATTTTATTGCCATCACCACAGATATACAGGTAAGCGCCTTGTTGTAACCAGGTCCAGATCTCTTCGGCTTTTACGCGTAATTTGTCCTGCACATAGACCTTTTGCGCCTGATCGCGACTAAAGGCCACATCCAGTTTGCTCAGCACGCCACGTTTTAGATAGTCCTGCAGCTCGACCTGATACAGGAAGTCTTGAGTAAAGTGTGGATTACCAAAAAACAGCCAGTTTTGACCTGTAGCTCCGGCCTGATCCCGCTCCTGCAGGAAAGCGCGGAACGGCGCTATGCCTGTGCCAGGACCTATCATAATGACAGGAGTTTCATGGTCCGGCAGGCGGAAGTTGTCGTTGTGTTCAACAAAGACCTTGACCTGCGAGCCTTCTTCCAATCGCTCGGCCAAAAAGCCTGAAGCACCACCTAAATGCGTTTCACCAAAGGCGTCGTAACGCACCACACCTACCGTTAAGTGCACTTCATCCCCTACTTCAGCCTGAGAAGAGGCAATAGAGTACAAACGAGGTTGCTGTTTACGCAGCGAATCAACCAGCTGCTGAGCGGTTAAAGGTGCAGGGTTTTGCAAAATCACATCCAGCGTCTGGCGGCTGTCCAGATACTGCCGCAAAGCCGCTTTATCTTTGACTAGCTCCAGCAATTCGCTGTTGGCTGTAGCTTGTGCGTATTTTTCGACAAAGCTTGGGTAAGACTGAGTCAGCTCTAACTGTTCAGTTAAGGCCGTCTTCAAAGCCAGTGTTTGGCCGGCAAGCTGCACTTCAGTTGTGCCATCCAAACCTGTTGCAGTCAAAATAGCGTCAACCGCTTTAGTATCATTGAGGAAATACACACCTAACGCATCTCCAGGCTGATAGGTAATACCTGAATCGACCAGAGAAATTTCAATATGACGTACATCTTTGGTCGAATCACGGCCAGTAATTTTCTGATTGACTGACAACTCTGCACTGTATGGAGTTTCTTTGGTGTAGGCGCTGTCGTGACTTGCCGTGGCCGTAGCTCCTGGCCAGGCAATAACCTGGGCAGAACCCGTCTCCTGTTTTAACTCAGGTGCAAAAGCCAACACTGCAGCTTCAGTCCAACTGGCCGCTTGTGCCGCATAATCCACATCCAGATCAGCCCTTGCATGCAAACGTTTGGCACCTAAAGCCGCTAATTGCTCGTCGAAATCGATAGCGGTTTTACAAAAGAATTCGTAACTGGTATCGCCCAAACCCAAGACAGCATATTTCAGGCCATCCAGTTTCGGAGCTTTTTTGCTGAATAAAAATTTGTGGAAAGCCACTGCACTTTCTGGTGGCTCACCTTCACCATAAGTAGAAGTGACAATCAGCAAGTATTTTTCTTTTGCCAGAGCCGTGGTTTTATAGCTGCCAATATCGGCCAGCTTCACCGCTATACCTTGTTGCTCAGCCGCTGCTTTGACCTTAGTAGCTACCGCTTTGGCGTTGCCAGTTTGTGAGCCATACAGAATAGTCAGTACCGCACTTTCATTGGTCTGCTGCACGGGTGCTGCAGAAAGACCGCCAGCCAGCTGGGCAGCTGCTGCCAGATAACCACTGACCCAAGCCTGCTGTATAGGATTCAGTTGACTCACCAGCGACTGTAAATCCTTGATTTGTTGAGCAGACAAAGGGCTGGCCTGAGCAGCTAAAGAGGCTAATAGCATAAAAACACCACGAATAAGCTAAGTTAACGCCATTTTAGCCGTCTAAATGGATAAACCTAAATAACCCTTCTCTCTGCTTTATACCTTTTAGTTATTAAAATAACTTTTTTGGTTTATAACCATTAAATCAGATGACGCCTTGCTCTAATCAGAACTGGTTGTTAGCATGGATTGAAGGTATTCAAGGAGTTGCATAGTGGCCGTTAAGCTGCTTTCTCTATGGTTGGGTCTGGTATTGCTTGTTCCTGCGATGGCGCAAAGTCAGCAACAGGTGGAAGTATCCACTGCTGCTGAGCGTCAGCAATTGCAACAGCAACTGGAGCAAAGCAGGACTTTGGAGCAGCGGCTTGATCTCTTGGTCAGGCTAACCGAAGTCTTTGTGACTCAAGACCCGGCGCTCAGTCTGACGTATGCCAGACAGTGGCTGGATAGCAGCACAGACAGAGAAAGTACTCTTTATCACAGAATACTGCTGCAGCAAACGACAGCTTTTATGCTGCAGGGAAACTACCAACAGGCCTACCACACCAGTCTTGAAATTGAACGTTTAGCCCGCATCCAGAAAGATACCAAACAATTATTTAATGCATTGAGGCGACAAGCCGACAACCTGAATCGTTTAGGTCAGGCCGATAAAGCGCTGCCTAAAGCGCTGGAAGCTATGCAAATAGCTGTAGACGCGAATAATGCTGTGCCACTGCAAATCATTCGTTACGATCTGGCGCATATTTACATGAATCTGTATGCCTACCCACAGGCGATTCAGATTGCCAGTGATGGCTTAACTCTGGCGATGACGGGAGAGGACACAAATCGTCAGGCTAATTTTTTACACCTTCTGGCAGAAGCCAGCCGCCTCTATCAGCAGTATCAGAGTGCAGAAGATTTTGCCCGCAAAGCGCTGGAGTTAAGACTGGCGCGACAGGAACAAGCCCTGATAGCCCAATACCATTTGAGCTTGGGTCGCACTTTGTTGGCCCAGCACAAATATCAGGAAAGTGAACAGCAGTTACAATTCGCCTTGTCAGCCGCACAGCAGGTGAGCAATAGAATAGAACAAGCGGATGCTCTGCAAAGTCTGGCTTGGCTGGATTTACATTTTGACCGTGTTGAACAAGCGAATAGCAAATATCAACAGATCACTGAGTTACTGCACCAGGATGAATACAAAAGTAATTTCCAAAGATTTAGCTTACGCCATCTGAGTGCTTTACTGGAGTTTTCGCTGCCAGACCAAGCGGCAGCTTTGTATACAAAGTTGGCTCTACAATCTGCTGATTTTGCCGAGCCACAACTTCTGCTGGATTTTTGGTTGGTCACAGCGAAGGTCGCCAGATTTAAGCAAGATGATCGACGCGCCTATGAAGCACTGGAGCAAGTGCGTCAGTTGCAGCAATCCCTCTTTGATGATCAAACCCATAAACAAGCTCTGGTGATCGCCAGCGAGCAACACAAAAACTTACTTGAAGTTGAGTTGCAACAGTCCGCGCAGCAAAGCCAACTGGATGTGCTGAAACATCAGCATCAAAAAAACATGCTGTTGCTGTTATCCGTGGGCGCTTGCTTAGCTTTAGCCTTGTTGTTGTCCCTTTTTTATCACAAATCAAGACGTAACAGACTACTGCTACAAAAACAGCAGGAAATGGCGCAACAAAAAATTGCAGTTAAAAATGAATTTATCGCCACTTTAGGCCATGAAATCCGTACCCCGTTGCAGGGTATTGATGCCGTCCTGACTCAGTTGTTACCTCAAATCGAACATCCCGAAGGTCAACAAAAAATTCTATTGGCACGTCGTTCAGTCTGGTCACTGGATAATATTATCAACAACATTCTGACCACTAGCAGACTGGATTATGGGGTTTATCAACCCGTGGATCAGCAAGTGGTGCTGACTGAACTACTGGCACGCTTACACGACTTACTGGAGCCTTTGGCGAGCAATAAAGGATTGAGATTAAGTAGTTCCGTAGCGACCAATGTACCCGATTTGCTGTTGCTTGATGAAAATCTGCTGACTCAATTACTAACGAATCTGATCTCAAATGCGGTGAAGTACACTCAGCAAGGCGAAATTGAGGTCAGGGTCGAGTTAGTGAGCCGACAGGATGCAACTCTGAACCTGTGCTTTAAAGTACGGGATACCGGCGTAGGTTTAACGACACTGCAAATCCATCAATTATTAAGTGGCGAGCGTTTAAGCCAGCAACGCGCATTGCAGGCAGGTCCGGGTCTTGGCATGCTAGTGTGCCAAAAACTGCTGCGTCAGTTGGGGTCAGCTTTGGAAATCCAGTCGGTACCTGGGCTTGGTACTGAAGTCAGCTTTGTGCTGAAATGTCAGGTGTCTGAGTTATTAGCGCCCCTCCAGTCCACGACTGCCGCAGCAGCAACAGCTTTAGTGGTTGAAGACGATGAATTATGTCGGGTTAGCCTGGAACAGGTGTTAACCCAGTCAGGCTTTGAGGTAACTGCCGTTAGCAGTCTGCAGCAGGTGACACAGTTACCGCAGCGACTCTGGTCTTGGGTGTTTTTAGATGGACAGCTGCAAGATGCGGATGCACATCAGACGATAAGACAACTGCAGTTACAGCAGCAGGTCGATGAGAATTCCCGTTTTATTCTGGTTACGGGTTCAGCACACAAAGAAAACGCAGCACAGATCAGTGCTGTGCTGCTTAAACCCTGGCGACGTGAACAACTGCAGGCACTGATTGCACAACTGGCACAGTTACCACCATTGAGCCCTCTTTATCAAATGGATTATATGCAGCAAACCTTACAGGCATTAACTGCTGAACAGCGTCAGGCGCTGAGTACAAAGGTGCAGGAACAGTTGTGCACTCTGCAGCAGGCGTTAAGTCAGGCAGAGCCCGACTCTAAACTGTTCCATCGTATGATTGGGAGCATGGGGCAGTTAGGATTATTACGTTTAAGTCAATTATGCCGACTGACTGAACACCAACTGCAGCAACAGCAGAAGCTCGACCCTTTGCTTGCTGGTCAGTTACAACTTTGTTTGCAGCAAACGAAACGGGCGATTGAACTGCTGTTTGCCCCCAGCACTCCAACCAGCTGAGTCAGGAACAAAAAATGAAGACAAAAAAGCTGTAGTGGCAAGGCCGAACAGTGATTCAGTGATGATTCATAGCCAGTCTTACAGCATAGCTTTTTTCACCTTATTGAGGTTGTTATGAAGTATATCTGTACAAGTGCAATGCTACTGGCGAGTGGTCTGAGCTACGCCAGCGATCAATGTGCTTTAACACTGCAGGATGATTTGAAAGTCAGTCCGTCAGTCGTCAGCATTCAACGTGGTGAGCAGGAGCTTTGGCGCATCGATACCAAAGGACAATTGTGGCTGGCTCAGCAAAAAACTACTCATAGTGCCGAAACCCAACAACATTTGAAGGCTTATCAACAAGGCATTCGTACTCAGGTGACGGCCTCTGCAGCATTGATGGATGACAGTTTGCAACTGGCACGTTCTGTGTTGGACCAAAATGTACAAACAGCCACAGGCATGAGCCTTGCCGAAAACCCTGAATTGCAGGAGCCTGTCGAGCAATTGGAACTGCAATTGAATCAGCTGGTGCAACGACAAGGAGATACGATTTACGTCTTTGGCAGTCAGCTGCGCTCAGCGGATAAAAATCTGGCGAAAGAGGCTGAACAAAAAATTCAGCAGGCTGTTGCCAGGATTAGTGGACAAATGATGCTGACCTTGGGCCAAAATGCGCTGCAAAGCCCGGGTTCCGCTACAGAAAAAATGCAAAGTTTTCGTAGTAAAATGCAAACCTTCGGTAGCCAGCTAAAAACCGATATGCAAAAGAACAGTAAAAACTTACAGCAACGCGGCCAGCAGATTTGTCAGCAGTTAAAAACGCTGGATCAGCTGGAACAACAAATACAACAACAGATCCCGGCTATGTCAGCTTATGACCTGATAGATGGTCAAAGTGAAGGCTATAAACCCGTGATCTAAGCTAAGGAAAATTGATGATCCAACGTATACAACCAGGCAAAAGATATAGCGAAGCCGTTATAGCCAATGGCTTAGTGTTTTTATCCGGCATGGTGCCGGATAATTTGGATGCGGATGCAACAGCACAGACAACGAATGTGCTGGCGCAAATTGACACGCTGTTAGCCGAATTAGGTATGACTAAAAGCCGTATTGTCGACGCCACTATTTATCTGGCTGATATGGCGGATTACAACGCAATGAATACAGCCTGGGATCTCTGGGTAGAAGAAGATCAGGCTCCTGCCCGGGCCACTGTGGAAGCTCGTTTGGCAAACCCGGAGTGGAAAGTAGAAATTAAAGTGACAGCAGCACTCTAATCCCGACTAGCCTGCTGTTTAGCCTGAATATCTTCTGCCAGTTGCTGTAGTTTTTCGCTCTGGCCAAAAACTGCAGCAAACTGCGCTACCGTCATTTTTTCTTTGTCTGTCACAGGAGTCTTCGCATCCACTGATTTGTCTTCCTTACAGTCAATAGGATACAGAATTTTTCCTATAGTCCATTCGGCTTTTACTATGGCTCCCATCATAGCGGTATGACCACGTTTATCGCGTAAGCAGGCGTCTGCCCCTTGTTGCAGTAATAATTCAACAGCTTGCTGCTGACCGGCATAAGTCGCCACCATCAACGCGGTATAACTTTGACTATTGCGCTGATCAACCGGAAACCCCTGCTTTAAAAACTCATTCAAAACGACAACATCACCAGTGCGGGCAGCTGCAAAGAAGTAAGACGTGAGTTGTTCCAATGGATCAGAGGCTTGTTCTTCAGAGCTCAGCATAGTACTTAACAGCATCAGACTCAGTAGTAATAATCGCATCAGATAAATGCCTCAAATATAGAGCTATAGATTCCCTAAAGCACTCAGAGTTACAGCAAGACGATGTTGTAGGGGTTGGTTTACCCTGCTCGTCTCGTGTTCAACAAAGCTAAGGCTTCAAGTACAAAAGGTAATAAGTGCCTGCGAAACTCACCCTGGGTGCAGGACAGAGCATACGAGTTTCGCAGGGCTTCAAAAAAAGGTCAGTTGGCAGGGATGAGACCAACTGACCTGCACCAAAGGTTGGGTTACAAAGACAAAGCGATTTGCTGCACTTGTGTTAAGTCGCCGTTAACCGCTTTAGTTAAGCGAGTGCCATACTCGCTGTCCGCTTTGTAAAAATGCGCCAGCATTTTGTGTTTGGTTACAGCATCTTTTACCTGACCTAAATCACCTGCCAGGTTGCGAATTAGATTGGCTTGTTGCTGTTTATCAAAGCTGCGGTATAAAGCACCAGCCTGACTGAAGTTGTCTTGTTTACTGATGGCTTTTTGCATCACTGTGCCATCTAACTTTGTTTCGACAGCGCGGGCAGCTGTTACCACAGCTTTAGGTTCAATCCGGCTTGGTTCGTAATTGACATTGGACTTGCTGTTACCCAAATTCATAGCGCCATCCTGATTGTGGTTATCCACCATCACTTTGGCTTTATTGATGGGCAACTGGCTGTGATTTGCACCTAAACGATACAACTGAGTATCTGAATAAGAGAAAATACGACCTTGCAATAAACGGTCTTCTGATGGCTCTATTCCCGGGATCAGATTGGCTGGCGCAAAAGCTGATTGCTCAGTTTCTTCAAAGAAGTTATCCGGCATACGGTTCAGCGTCATGGTACCGACTTTACGTTCTTTCACACCAGGCCAGGTTTTAGTGGCATCCAGCGGGTTAAAGTCAAAATCATCCAGTTGATCCGGTGTAATCACCTGCACATACAAATCCCACTTCGGATTATTGCCTGCATTGATGTTCTGATATAAATCACGGGTCAGGTGGTTAAAATCCATGCCCTGAGTTTTAGTCACAGCGTCTGCGTCCAGAGATTTCACCCCCTGCTGGCTCTTCCAGTTGAACTTAACATAGTGCACCTTTCCTTGGTCATTAATGAACTTGTATGCATGCACACCAAAACCATCCATTTCACGGTAGCTGGCTGGCGTACCTAAGTCTGAGTAGACAAAAGTCAGCATCTGGGTAGAGCCAGGTTCGTGCGACATAAAGTCGAACACACGATTCGGGTCCTGCATATTGTCGATTGGGGAAGGTTTTAATGAATGCACCATGTCCGGAAATTTAATTGCATCACGAATAAAAAATACCGGCAGGTTGTTGCCCACTAAGTCCCAGTTGCCCTGATCAGAATAAAACTTGACGGCGAAACCACGGGGATCACGCAACGTCTCAGGGCTGTGATTACCATGAATAACGGTGGAGAAACGCACAAAAACCGGTGTCTTTTTCCCCTGGTCGGCGAAAGGCGCAGCTATGGTTAAATCGGATAAATCGTCAGTCGCAACAAACTCGCCATGAGCACCAGTACCACGAGCATGCACAACACGTTCAGGAATACGCTCACGGGCAAAACGTTGTAATTTCTGGATCAGGTGTACGTCCTGCAGTAACACACTGCCGTTCGCACCTGCTGTAGTAGAATTCTGATTATCCCCAACCGGGGCACCATTGTCTCTGGTTAAAGTGTTTGCTTGCACAGCTAAAGACAAACCTAAAGCTACGACTAAGGCTGATTTTTGAAACATTGTTATGACCCTCTTTGGAGTTCGCTCTATCCTGCCGACACAGCATAAGCGGGGGCCTTCATTTCAAAAAATGAAATAAACAAATACACTCAATCGATTAAAGGGATTAGTTAGCCGTTATTAAGCTGGCTGGATACAAGCTTTGCAGTAAGTCATCGATTAATGGCCGCCAGTTATCCCAGTCATGACCATAACGTACTTCTATAAAATGGGTTTGATAGCCCTTGGCCTTCAGTACACGGTGAAACTTGCGGTTAGCCCCCAGATTGTCATTCTTTGTGCCCACCGAGTGAAAAAACTTCAGCTCAGAAAACGAGCTTTTTTTATACATTTGAGTCAGTACGTTCAAATGCTGGCCGGACGCAGGTGAATGCATCCCTATTTTTGAAAACAGATCAGGTAAAAGCAAGCCAAAACATGCAGCATTGGTTCCCCCAAAAGATAAGCCCATAATCCCTCTCTGAGCTCTGTCCTGCAGACTTTTGTATTGTCTCTCCACAGCTGGAATCAACTCTTCTTTATAAAAAGAAGCGTACTGTGAATTACACATAAACTCTTGGTTTCTTCTATTGTTCCTCAGATTGTCAGGGTCACGGCTATCGACAAAAATCACATGCAGAGGCTGAATTCTGCCCTGTTTAATTTCGTTATCCAGTATTTGCTCCATCTGCCCTGCCGCCAGGTAAGCAGCACCGTCAGTCACATATAAAGAAGGTAATGCAGATGCAGCGTCCTGTTCAGGCGTATAAACCCAGTATTGCAGTTCATAACCAAGATGCTTTGAGTCAATGCGCTGTGCTGGCGATAATTTTGCAACTGCCGGAGCTGCGGCAAGTGAAATTGTCGCCATAAAAAATAAGCCGATGAGCAAAGTCATCGGCTTATTATTAAATTTTACAGGCACCGCTGGCGCAGTCATCCGAATCATCCTGCAACTGAGCTTGCTCAGCTGCTGCAGCTTCGGCGGCTTTTTGTTTCAGCTCAGAGTTCTTTTCTGCGCTGTCAAAATCCAGATGGTCTAAATCAAAATCAAATTCACTCATTGTTACCTCCGCTTTCTATCTGGAGCTACTTTACTGAGTTTTCAAGTCAGTACCCAGAGCGAAAGTGACAAACGGGTGAAATTATCCGTAGATCTGTGTCAAAGCCATCAAACGCTCTTTGTCTGACATGGCTTTTAATTGCTGGATCAACGAAGCAGGCAATTTACGGGCTGAACCACGAGAGAAAGAACGGATTTGTCCCTCTGCATCTTTCACCTGCACCAAGGCAGTTGCAGGACGTAACAATTGGCTACACTCTGTATAGGAAGGTTTCACGCCTAACTTTTTACTGTACGCGCTCAGTAAAGCAGATTGCGCCTTATCATTAGCTAACTCGCAGTATTCTGTATTGGAATACAGATAACTGGCTTGTGCTTGTGCAGCTACAAAGGCTAAAGTCAGAGCTACAGCAGTGAATATTTTCATCAGGTCTTTCCCGTTATCAGTCATTAAACTGGGTATCATTATTCAGTAGGGTCATGACAGGACTGTGTAAGAAAGACGAGAAAAAGTGTGACAGTAGCATTAGAATATCTAATGCTACTACTGAAGGTTTTATAACACTTGTTGGCCTGACTTCACCACCTTTACGGGTTGTTCCAGGGTTTTGATTTGTTGCAACGGGTCTGCAGACAAGGCGACTAAATCAGCAAAAGCCCCAACTTCCAGCACACCGACATTTTGTTGGCCTTGCTCATTTCTCCAGTTCAACAAAGTACCAGCATTGACTGTGGCGGCCTGAATCGCCTGCAAAGGCGTCATGCCCCACTGCACCATATAAGCAAACTGACGGCCGTTTAAACCATGAGTGTAGACTCCCGCGTCGGTACCGTAGGCCATTTTCACACCGGCTTTGACCGCTTTTTGGAAGTTTTGCCGTTGCAGTAAACCTACTTTTTTCTCTTTGGCTAAAGACTCAGGCAAAATGCCAGCTTTTTCACCTTCACTTAAGATAAAGTCGCTGACGTACACATCCATGACTAAATAAGTGCCGTGTTTTTTCGCCAGTTTAATGGCTTCATCATCAATAAAACTGCCGTGTTCAATCGAGTCGACGCCGGCTTCAATCGCGCGTTTAATCCCCTGTAAACCGTGAGCATGGGCTGCCACTATCCTGCCCCTGTCATGAGCTTCGTCTATTAAGGCTTTCATTTCTTCGAGGTTATACTGACTGGCATTGACATCAGTGTTTTTCGATAACACACCACCAGTGGCTGCAAACTTAATTACATCAGCGCCGTATTTGATGTTTTCCCGCACTTTAGCGCGCACTTCATCCGGACCATTAGCTACACCAGCACTGCGTGCGTTGTAGATATGGGGCAGCAAATTATTATCACAATGCCCTCCTGTGATACAGATGGTATTAGCCGCCACCCGCATCCGAGGTCCCTGAATTTCGCCCTCTTCAATAGCATCACGAAGCGACACATCGGCATAACCTGATGCTCCCAGATTACGCACTGTGGTAAAACCTGCTTTTAAGGTCGCCTTGGCCGCGCTGACTCCAAAGATGGCTTCACGGGTTGGGGTTTCCACTAAACCACGGTAGCCATGTTTTTGCGGATCTGAAGTTAAATGTACGTGCATATCAATCAGGCCAGGCACTACATAATGGGTAGATAAATCAATTATCTGTACGTTTTTGGGAGCATCTTTTGCATCAACAATAGCGCTGATGCGACCTTCGTCAACCAGAATAGCTTTATTTTTCTGGTAGTTCCCTGTGCGCACATCCAGCAAATGCCCAACCTGGATCACCTGCTCAACCTGAGCTAAAACCACAGAGCTGAATAATCCAGCCAACAATACCGATACCTGACTTAACTTCATAACCGCCCTTATCTTTAGTTTCCTGAACCGTCTTTAACCGATAATTCAGCCACACGACGTTCCAGCTCATCCAACTTGGCACGGGTTTTAGCCAGCACCTGAGTTTGTACATCAAACTCTTCGCGGGAGACAAAATCCAGCTGACTGAGTTTTTGCTGCAGCACCTGTTTTACTTTGTTTTCAACATCATCGGCCATCTCACGCATTTTAGGTGGGATAGCGGCGCCAATTTGTTTGGCAATTTCTTCAATCTTTTTTGGATCAATCATGGTCTAGCTCCTGTAGCATCAGTTTATTCTACGAGCCTTGAGGCTCAAGGTGGATCCATTCTGCCGCATATTTACCGGACTTGCTCGTTTTGTGCAGAAATCAGCGCGCCTCTGCCCGGTCAATTTGAGTTAAACTAGCGTCCTTCTGTGAAAGGTGCCTGATGAAACTTAACTCTCAACAAAACGATGCGGTGCATTATATCAGCGGGCCTTGCCTGGTGCTGGCTGGTGCTGGCAGTGGCAAAACCCGGGTCATTACCAATAAAATTGCCTATTTAATTCAGCAATGTGGTGTGCCCGCTAAACATATAGCGGCCGTGACTTTTACCAATAAAGCTGCCCGCGAAATGAAAGAGCGGATTAAACATCAGCTGGAACGCCCTTTGTTACGGGGTTTAACTGTTTCTACCTTTCACACCTTGGGTCTTGAGATCCTGAAAAAGGAATACCGCGCTATTGGGTATAAGCCGAACTTTACGCTATTTGACGATCAGGACAGCATGGCGCTGCTCAAAGAGCTGACCGATACCGAACTGCAAGGTGATAAAGATTTACTGAAAGCGCTGCAAGGTAAAATATCCTCATGGAAAAACGATTTAACTTTACCAGGCCAAGCGCTGGCTCGCGCTACTGATGCGCAAAGCATCAGCTTTGCTAATTTCTACCAGCAATATGCCCAGCAACTGCGGGCCTATAATGCGCTGGATTTTGACGATTTAATTATGGTGCCTACCCTGCTGTTTGCTTCCAATGAACAAGTGCGGCAAAAATGGCAGCAAAAAATCCAGTATCTGTTGGTAGATGAATATCAGGATACCAATACCAGCCAGTACGAACTGGTGAAATGGCTGGTCGGTGAGCGTCAGCGTTTTACTGTGGTAGGAGACGACGATCAGTCGATTTATTCCTGGCGAGGCGCTAAACCACAAAATCTGGTGCTCTTGGGCAAGGATTTTCCGAATTTAAAAGTCATTAAGCTGGAGCAAAACTACCGCTCGGCCGAACGCATTTTAAAAGCAGCCAATATTCTGATCGCCAATAACCCGCATGAGTACGATAAACGACTGTTCAGTGAGCTGGGTTATGGCGTGCCTTTACGGGTGTTACCGACCCGCAATGAAGAAGATGAAGCCGAAAAAGTGGTGGCTGAGATTATTTCGCATCGCTTTATTAATCGTACTCAGTACAAGGAATATGCGCTGCTGTATCGCGGCAACCATCAGGCACGGGTATTTGAAAAAGCCCTGATGACCAACCGAATCCCCTACAAAGTCTCAGGGGGGACCTCGTTTTTTTCCCGCGCTGAAATTAAAGACATCATGGCCTATTTACGCTTATTGGTGAATCAGGACGATGACAATGCGTTTTTGCGTATTATCAACACGCCAAAACGCGAGATAGGTGCGGCAACGCTGGAGCGAATTGGCAGCCTGGCCAATGAAAAACATATCAGCTTATTTGCCGCCTGCTTCGAGCCTGAGCTGGCAGAACGTTTGCCAGCACGCGGCCTGCAAGCCGTGCAGAACTTTGCCAACTGGATTAATCATGTCGCCGACAATGCACTGCGGTCTGATCCAAAGGAAGCAGTAAAAGATCTGATCCGGCAAAGTCAGTACGAAGCCTGGTTATTTGAAAGCAGCGCAAGCCCCAAAGCCGCGGAAATGGCACTGAAGAATATCAATGAGCTGTATCGCTGGATCAGTGAAATGCTTGAAGGCAAAGACGATGAAGAGCCGCTGAGTTTAAACGAAGTGGTCACCAAACTGACGCTACGGGATATGATGGAACGACAGGAGCAGGAGGATGAGGCCGATCAGGTGCAACTGCTGACCTTACACGCTTCGAAAGGTCTGGAGTTTCCTTATGTCTTTATGGTCGGTATGGAAGAAGGTTTATTACCGCATCAAAGCAGCATAGACGAAGACAATGTCGAAGAAGAGCGCCGCTTGGCTTATGTAGGTATCACCAGAGCACAACGTGAGCTGATTTTTACTTATGCCCGCGAGCGTCGTCAGTACGGCGAAGTGATCAAACCAGAACCAAGCCGGTTTTTATATGAATTGCCTGCCGATGATTTGGAGTGGAGCAAAGCGGCACCTGTGAAAACAGAACAGCAGCGTCAGGAAACAGGTTTAGCGCATATCGATAGATTACGCCAGTTGCTGAAAAAGTCCTGATTGAGTTTCACTGACTGGGCTGCTATCGGTAAAATAGCAGCATCC
The DNA here is from genome assembly GCF_014645135.1 of Rheinheimera tangshanensis. GTDB lineage: Bacteria > Pseudomonadota > Gammaproteobacteria > Enterobacterales > Alteromonadaceae > Pararheinheimera > Pararheinheimera tangshanensis. Next base: position 203,718 of record NZ_BMLH01000002.1, on the reverse strand, counting down.
CAGCTGAGTCAGATAAGAGCGGCTTTCGTCAGTTTCGGCCACAGCAGCAACCAGACGGTATTTGTGGGTCTGCGCCAAACTTAGCAAGACCTGCAGCAGCTGTTTACGCTGATCACTGCGCTGTAAACTGCGGCTAAAGGCGGTATCTAAGACAACAAAATCAAACGGATACTGTACAAGCAAACCTAGCGCAGCCACTTCAGCAGCAAACTGATCCAATAATAATCGGATCCCCAGTCTCTTAAGCTGATGCAAGTTGGCCAGTTGAGTGGTGGTTAAACGTAACAATTCCGCTTCGTTAAAGCCAATACAAAGCTGATGTAATGGCAGTATGGAATGGCGCAACACATTGCAGAGCTTATCAAAAAGTAAGGTATTGTTCAGATGGCCACTGCTCAATGTCATGCTGAAGAGTTCTGTACTGGCATTTTTCTGACAAATCTGCCGCACCAGCTCCAGTTCAATGTCAGGCATTAAACCAGCCTGAGTCGCCTGACGACTTAATTCAGCTTTTTGTGCCGCATCGCCCTGTTGCCAGTTCAACAGTACTTGATAACCAAGCACGTCTTTATCCTGCACTAAAGGCCGGAATGCTGGAGCAAACTGTTGTTGATCCACAGCTTGTTGTAAGGCTTGTTCCTGACCTAACTCTTGCAGCATTTGCTGACGCATCGAATCATTAAAAATCACAAAACGGTTTCGGCCAAACGACTTGGCCTGGTACATGGCCGCATCAGCATCGCGTAACAATTCATCGGCGTTCTGATAGTCAGGCTGATAACAGGCAATACCTAAGCTGGCGCCTGAACAGACCTGCTGGCCTTCAAGCATCATCGGCTGACGCAACGATTCAATTAAACGCTCGGCCACTTCCTCAGCGTCAACATCGCTCTGGATCTGCCCCAATAAAATAACGAACTCATCACCACCTAAACGAGCGACTAAGTCATGTTCCCTTACTGTTTGCTGTAAACGCCGACTTACTTCGATTAAAAATAAATCGCCAATATGGTGACCTAAGGTATCGTTAATCAGCTTAAAACGGTCTAAATCGATAAATAACAACGCAAAACGTGGTGTGGCCTCCCGATTACGGTAGGAAAAACGCTGGCGCAACTGCATTAAAAACATTTGCCTATTCGCCAAACCTGTTAAAGCATCATGGTTCGCTTCGTGGAAAAGTTTTTCTTCGGCTTTTTTTCGCTCTTCAACCTGTAAACGCAAAAATAAATTGGTTTGCCGCAATTCGCGGGTGCGTTCAAAAATACGTTTTTCCAGCTCTTCATGCTGTTGCTTTTGTTGCTCTGTGTTTAACTTACGAGAAATAGCCACCGCTATATGCTGCGAAACAAAACGCAGAAGATTCAGCTCCTGTTCGCTATAGCTATAGGTATTGTCATAACATTGCAGTGCAATAACACCTAACACCTGCGGTCCCACTAACAAAGGCGCACCTAGCCAACTGGTGGACATAGAGCTGTGATTAAGACTAGATTGAACACGGTCAACTACACCCGTTTTGATAAGCTCTAACAACTGGGCCTGGCTGATTAATTTGGCTTCGCCAGAGCGGATCACATACTCAGTTAAGCCACTTTGCAAAGCACGCTCTCTGGGCGTTGGTGTGTACTGATCCAAATAAAACGGAAAATGTAAGCGATCACCGGCTTCGTTTAACAGAGCAATATAGCAGTTATCAGCTTTCATCAATTCAGACAAAATCTGGTGTACTTCATGATAAAAACTCATCATGTCGGTGCTTTTTGCTGTCATTTCTGAAATTTTATACAAAGCAGACTGCAACTGCTCTGCATTGGTCCGCTCACGGATTTCTTTTTCCAGCGACTGATTGGTATTGCGTAATTGTTGAGTACGTTCACGAACCGTTTGCTCTAAAAGCTCCCGGCTTTTGACTCTATCGATGGCTGTGACTGTATGAATCGCAATATTACTGATCAGCGCTAAATCGTGTTGATTATAACGACAGTCCGGGTCGTAGCTTTGAATCGCCATCACCCCAATCACTTTTTCACCACGACATAAAGGTACGCCCAACCAATACTGACTGGCGGTCCCCTGAGCCGTAATATCGCCTGTTTCTACCAGTCGGCGATACTCGTCCTGATCACACAGCAGGGCTTGTTTAGTGCGGGCTACATATCCAGTCAAACCTGAAGCAAATGCATCCGATGGCGCATCTAACAAGGCTCGTTGATCTTTTTCATCTGCAAAATATTCCAACGAAAACTGTTGGTCCTGCTCACAGAGCACTACATAAAAATTATCGGCTTTGAGTTGCTGGTTAAGTAACCGGTGAATAGCGGGATAAAACTCACGCATGTCTTTAATGCCAGACGCTAATTCTGACAGTTTAAGTAAAGCGCCCTGAATGATATAAGCCTGTTTATAGCCTGCAGCCAGCTTACGCAAACGACGCAGCTGACTAACCACAAGGTGGTGGGCTTTGTTCAGAGTTGTTATATCCTTCAACTTTTTCTCTTATTCTTGTTTGAGGCGAGGCAGCCAAAACTGACTGATGTTTAAACATCTCTATTATGCACAAAGCTTAAGCAGATGGAAGGCAAAATGAGTCGGCTGGTCAGATCTTCTTATAAACGATCGAGCTATAAATACAATAACTGGATCTATTGGAGCAGTAGAAACAGAAAACGCTGCCAAGGCAGCGTTCTTCGCTAACAAAAAGTTTACACGCCTTCGGTCATAAATTTGATTGCTGCTTCAATTTCATCATCAGAACAATCACCACAGGTACCACGTGGAGGCATAGAGCGGATACCTTCAATGGCATGTTTCTTCAGTATATCCATGCCTTGGGCTAAACGTGGTTTCCAGGCTGCATCACCTTTTTTCGGCGCATCTAAAGCACCGGTACCATGACAAGCAAAACAGGCACCTTGGTATACTTGCTCACCCGTGCGTGGGCCTTTAGGTCCGGTATCTGCAGCAGCCTGAGCACCAGCCAGGTACACCTGACCTACGGGTTCAAGACGTTTTTTCAGAGCTTCGTTGTCAGCTTCCTGCGCAGCAACGTTGGCTATTGCAGCAGTTGCCATTAGCACTAAGGCGAAAGTGAATTTTTTCATCTGGATAATCCTGTCAATAAGCCATACAAAAGTTAAGGCATTATAACGCCGTGATGCTTCATAGTGGAAGCCCCTGTATTTGTTGGTATTTAACTTAGCCTATCTTGGGTAAAATTTGCAGCCAAAAGTTGCTTATAACTGATCAATCTGACAGACATTTTTTTCAGTTAAAAAAAATTCAAAACAGGACTGTGCAAAGAAAATCTTTGTGGTAGTCTGTTTTCCCACTTTGATTGTCTTACGCTGTCGCCTTTTTCGACGGGTAACCAAAGTGAGATAATTTTCCACAAAATGGAATAATAAGAAAAACAATAAGGGAACCTGTAGTATCACCTTTCTTTTTCTTTTAAATACATAAACTTAATCATCAAGCACCGGAATCTCTCTGCAGATCTTCTGGGTGTTTCCTATGGTCTGTCCACAAAGTTATCCACAGCTTTTTCGTATAAAAAAGTATCAACTGAGGCAAGAGCTTGCCATTAATAAAGCCGCAGCCTCAACGACTAAGGCGACAGAGCTACAGCTGGCTGATCCAGCCCTGTTGTGGCATGCTTATGCAAAACATTTAGGGATCCTTATCATGGTTGTTATACCGGACAATCCTCTTATTTTGGTCGACGGTTCTTCTTATTTATTTCGCGCTTATCATTCGCCACCACATCTGACTAACTCCAAAGGAGAGGCCACAGGCGCTATTTATGGCGTGGTCAACATGCTGAAAAGTTTGTTACGCCAGTATAAACCCAGTCAAATGGTCGTGGTATTTGATGCGAAGGGACCAACTTTTCGCAATGAAATGTACAGCGAATACAAAGCCCATCGCCCACCCATGCCCGATGATTTGCGTAGTCAAATAGCGCCCTTGCATCAAATTATTGAAGCTATGGGCTTACCTCTGCTTTGTATCAGTGGTGTTGAAGCGGACGATGTTATTGGTACTTTGGCTGTGCAAGCCAGTCAGCAAGGTCGTCATGTATTGATATCTACTGGCGATAAAGATATGGCTCAGTTGGTCGACCAACATGTCACCTTAATTAATACCATGACAGATACCATTTTAGATCCTGCTGGTGTGGCTGAAAAATTTGGTGTGGGCCCTGAACTCATTATCGATTATTTAGCCCTGATGGGAGATAAAGCTGACAATATTCCTGGGTTACCTGGTGTAGGTGAAAAAACAGCTTTAGCATTACTGCAAGGCATAGGCTCAATAGATAAGCTTTACCAACAACTGGATCAAATCGCCGCACTGAATTTCCGTGGTAGTAAAACCATAGCGGCAAAAATGCAAGAATTTAAAGAGCAACTGACCTTGTCATATCAGTTAGCCACCATCAAAACCGATGTTGAACTCTCTCTTGACCCAACAAGCTTAGATATCAAAACACCAGATCAGACCAAACTGGCGGAGCTTTATGCCGCCTGTGAATTTAGACGCTGGTTGAGTGAAGTGTTAGCAGGGAAAGATACAGCGACCGCGGTTACAACGGAAGCAGCAAAAACCAAGGACGAACCAGCTGCAGAATCATCTGGCAGTGGCATTGACACCTCCAACTACCCATGTATTTTGACCGAAGCGGACTTTCAGCAGCTGTTAAAGCGTCTACCTGAAGTTGAACTGGTAGCTTTTGATACCGAAACCACCAGCCTGGATTATATGCAGGCCGATATAGTGGGTATTTCACTGGCCCTGGCAGCTGGTGATGCCTGTTACATTCCGTTGGCTCATGATTATGTAGGTGCACCTGAACAGCTGAGCCGTGACTGGGTATTAGCAGAACTGAAAAACTGGCTGGAAGATGAAAGCAAAGCCAAAGTGGGTCAAAACCTGAAGTACGATCAAAGTGTGCTCGCACGCCACGGTATCCAACTGCGCGGTATTCGTTTTGACACTATGCTCGAATCTTACATAGTCAACAGCGTAGCCTCGCGTCATGACATGGATTCTCTGGCACTGAAGTACCTGGGTCATAAAACGATCGGTTTTGAAGACATTGCAGGCAAAGGTGCCAAACAAATCACATTTAACCAAATCGCACTGGAACAAGCTTCACCTTATGCTGCAGAAGATGCTGATGTCACTTTACGCTTGCATCAGGCCTTATGGCCTATGCTGGAACAGCATTCTGGTTTACACAAAGTCTTTCGCGATATCGAAATGCCGCTAGTTCCTATTTTATCCGCAATGGAACGTACCGGGGTTAAAATTGATGGCAACTTGCTGGCACAACAAAGTCTGGATTTAGCCAAACGGATCAGCGAGATAGAGCAACAAGCTTATCAGATGGCCGGGAAAGAATTTAACCTGTCCTCGCCTAAGCAATTACAGGAAATCTTATTTGAACAGATGGGCTTACCTGTGTTGAAAAAAACGCCCACAGGCACGCCATCCACAGCAGAGGAAGTTCTGGCTGAACTGGCGCACGATTACGAGTTTCCAAAACTTATAACAGAACACCGGGGCCTGAGTAAGCTTAAATCGACCTACACCGATAAACTCCCGTTATCTGTTAATCCAGTCACAGGCCGGGTACATACTTCTTACCATCAGGCTGTGGCTGCTACGGGCCGCTTAAGCTCGACTGAGCCCAACTTGCAAAATATCCCCATCCGCAGCGAAGAAGGCCGTCGTATTCGTCAGGCGTTTATTGCTGAGCCTGGCAAAACTATTCTGGCCATCGACTATTCGCAAATTGAATTACGCATTATGGCGCATTTATCACGTGACCCTGCTCTGCTCAATGCTTTTGCTCAAGGCAAAGATATTCACAGAGCCACAGCTGCTGAAGTCTTTGGTGTAGCGCTGGACCAGGTCAGTGCAGAACAACGCCGTCGTGCTAAAGCGGTGAACTTCGGTCTGATTTATGGCATGTCAGCTTTTGGTCTGGCACGCCAGTTAGGTATCAGTCGGGGCGAAGCTCAGCAGTATGTTGACCTTTATTTTGAGCGTTTCCCTGGCGTGTTGGGTTATATGGAACGTACCCGTACCCAGGCGCACGAACAAGGTTATGTTGAAACTCTATTTGGCCGTCGTTTGTATCTGCCGGAAATTAATGCCAAAAACATGGCGCGGAAAAAAGGCGCTGAGCGCGCCGCTATCAATGCGCCTATGCAAGGCACTGCGGCCGATATTATTAAGATGGCGATGATCAAAGTAGCAGCCTGGCAAGACAAACAACCTGAGGGTGTTGTTGCTATGATTATGCAGGTACACGATGAACTGGTGTTTGAAGTGAAAACCGAAGAGCTGGAACGGGTCAGTAGGGAACTGGTTGAGATTATGCAAACTGCAGCATCACTTGATGTACCTTTGCTAGCAGAAGCTGGTTCTGGCCCGAACTGGGATCAAGCCCATTAAAAAAAATGGAATCCGGCTGAACTTAGTAAAAAACAGCCAGTCTTACTAAGTGTGTAAATGCCCATTCCTGGTAGTTTGATTTTTCGCCCCAACTTGTTTGGGGCTTTTTTATAACTATTTTTCATTTTGGAATCGTGATCGATCAGATACAAAAAATAGCTAGAGCGCTCTTTCCTCAGCTATTCCCACCTGCAGTGCACAATTTTAGGATAAAAAGCCTCTCAAGCATTGGTAATTAAGCTACATTTTTTCAAATTAATGACGGTCTCACTAAATATTTGTAGTTTAATTACAGCTCTTCACTTGCTTTTTTAATCAACACTTGTAGAATCAATTTCGTAGGGTACAGAGGTAAGATGTTCTATCTTTCAGCACTAATCAGCTTAAATGCTTATTTAGTGACCAGAAAGAAAGGCTTATTTAGCCGCCCCACTGCTTGCAGTGGGGCGTTTTTTTTGTCTGTTGATCAGAAAAACTGAAATAAAATTAGATTTTTTAGAGCAAATACTTCAAACATTCATAATTTTATGTATAATGGCGTTGTCTTGTTAATCCAAGACACCCTGTTGATTTGAAATTATTGAATAGCTTCTCCCCGTTTGCTATGACCGGCCTCCTCAAAAAAGGCCGGTTTTCTTTTTTCAGGCCTACAAAAACCCATCACTCTACCCATCGAACAACCATTCTCACAATTTTTTTTCCTAATGCCTCCGAGGTCAGTTACCGTTACTGCAAGACCGTCGAAAATGGACAAAAAAAAGCAGAGACTATGCTCTGCTTTTCAGAAGTTCAGGATTTTTCTACAACTTATTCTTGTTCGGCACTAAACCACTGATCCAGTTTTTGTTCTAACTCAGGCAAACCTAATTTAGTCAGAGAACTGAATACCTGCACCGTCACGTCGCCCATAAAGGCCATCGAAGCTTCAGTCACTTCTAACAACACTTTTTTACGTGGCCCCGGACTTAATTTATCAGCTTTGGTCAACAGTAGCAGAACTTGCAAATTACTTTGCACTGCCCAATGAATTAAATCCTGGTCTAAGTCTTTCAATGGATGGCGTATATCCATTAAAACCACTATGCCTTTTAAACTCTGGCGTTTCATCAGGTATTCGCTCAGGGCTTTTTGCCATTTTTCTTTCACAGCTAAAGGCACTTTAGCAAAACCATAACCTGGTAAATCGATCAGACGCTGGTTTTCAGCTAATGCAAAGGTGTTAATTAGCTGAGTACGACCAGGCGTTTTACTGGTACGGGCTAAACCATTTTGCCGCGTCAGCGTATTTAATGCACTGGACTTGCCGGCGTTTGAACGACCAGCAAAGGCAACTTCGATACCTGTATCTGCGGGCAGAGCCTTAATATCAGGGGCACTGGTCAGAAAAGTTGCTTTCTGATAATTGATGATCGCTTTGTACACTGTCAGCTCCGGCTGTAAATTTGGCTATAGTGTAACGGATCCTGAAGATCCACAGAAGCTTTACTGTGATTTATGGGATTCTATCTGCGCAAGATTCGTGTAAAATAGACATAAAATGTAGGGTTATTCAATTTGGTTGCCAGATCACTGGCGGTTCAACGCGGACAGAGACGGAAAAAAAATGAAAAAATTCGCACTTCCACTCACGCTCTTTTTAGGGTTAATCAGTACAGCTTATGCAGCCGATGGGGATGCTGAAGCAGGTAAAGCTAAATCCGTAACTTGTGCAGCCTGTCATGGCATGGACGGGAATAGCCCAACCGATTTATATCCAAAAATTGCTGGTCAACATGCTGGTTATATTTTTAAGCAATTAAAAGAGTTTAAGCTCGGCGCAGCTACAGGTGGTAAAGAAGGTCGTAACAATGCTGTGATGGCCGGTATGGTTGCTGCTCTATCTGAGCAAGATATGAAAGATCTGGCAGCGTATTACTCTAGCCAAACTATGAAAGAAGGCAGCACGCCGGAAGATGTAGTAGCTAAAGGTGAGAAATTATTCCGCGGTGGTGATATGGAGCGAGGTGTTACAGCCTGTATCGCTTGTCATGGTCCACGGGGTGTTGGTCATAGCTTAGCTGGCTTTCCTAAAATCTCTTTCCAGCACGCGGCTTACGTAAAAACTCAGTTGGAGTCTTTCCGTAATGGCTCACGCGCCAATGACATGAACGGCATGATGCGTGACGTTGCTAAGAAACTGACTGACGAAGATATTGAAGTTCTGTCTAAATATGTGGGTGGTTTACACTAGTAGCTCTTTGACTCTGCATAAAGCCAGGCTCCATGCCTGGTTTTTTTATCTCTGCAACGCCATCCGCACCAATCACCAGCTGATTATGTTCTATTTGTGAGATATGACTCACGCGACCTAAAAACCACAAAACAACAACCTAACCAATTGATTTATAATAATATTACAAAAAAGTTCAATTTTTTTGTATTTTTTTTATACCGTTGTATTGCCATTCTGAAAAATCGGAGTAGATTTAAGTCCGTTACATTTAGTAACGTTTAAAAACACGGAAAGCAGGCACGGAAAGCAGCAGTGCATCGGTACGTTTTTTCAGCATCAAGATGATGACAATGTGTATTTTACACAGCGCATGGAAGGACCACTAAGTATCAGGATGATCGCGAATAATTATTTTCATAGGGAATTTGCGTAAAAATATAGGGAATTTGTGCAGACAGGGTGTTGAACTCCCGTCAGGACGACTTAAAGCAGATTATGTGTCGCGCTAGACACCTTATATAGAGGGCGGTAACATCTTACACCGCCCTTTTTATTTATCCTCACCATGAATTCAGTTTGCCCTTTATGCCAGCATTCACAAATCCAGCCTTTTTGCAGCGATAAAAGACGTGCATATTTTCAATGCCAGCAGTGTTTTTTAGTCTTTGCTGATCGCACTAGCTTGTTGACTGCCGAACAGGAAAAAGCTCAATACGATTTACATCAAAATCAATTGGACGACCCAGGCTACCGCAAATTCTTATCTCGCTTATCTGTGCCTCTGCTGAGCAGCCTCACGCCTGAACAAAACACCGGATTAGATTTCGGTTGTGGCCCCGGGCCTTTATTAGCGCAAATGCTCAGCGAAGCAGGTAAACAGATGCAAGTCTGGGATCCTTTTTATGCAGCAGAGCCACATGCTTTGCAGCGAAAATATCATTTTGTCAGTTGCACTGAAGCCATAGAACATTTCATTAATCCGGCGAAAGAATGGAGTTTATGGCTGGATTTACTATTGCCGGAAGCTGTGTTGGCCTTGATGACCAAACGTTACACAGACCAAAGCAGCTTCAGCAACTGGCACTATAAAAACGACCCCACCCATATCAGTTTTTTCCACCAGGACACTTTTGAATTTTTGGCGAAACGGGATAATTTCACTGTGAATTTTCCGGCCGATGACGTAGTTCTATTTAAAAAACGAAATACCTAGGTTTTCTGACATAAACTGGTTAAAATACGCGCCCTTTTTTGTAGGTAACACATAATGACCCGGATTAAAAAAACTCGCACCTCAGGCCCACTTGGTACCAGGCACAGACCGGCTGAAGAAGCCCGTCAGGATCGCACGCGCGCGCCTGAAACCAAAAAGAAAGGTGCAGGCTTAAAATCCGGTAGTCGCCATTCTCCGTCCGCTGAAGATAAGCAAAAGCAATCAGGCAAAGGCTCTAAAGATCCGCGCCATGGCAGTAAGAAGCCTATTGCTTTAATAGTGACAGAAGCAGAACAAAAGCTGATGGCTCAGCCAAAGCAGTTCAAGCCAGTGGTACAACTGAGCAAAGCCAAAGAACCGGAAATGCCACCAGAACAGGAATTAGCGCTGCTCGAAAACGATGAGAAGTTGCTGGAATTACTGGACCTGGTCGATAAAGGCGAAATCCTGACGGGTAAAGACGCGAAGTACTTTAATGCCAAAACGGCACGTCATGCGGAGCTTGTTGCCCTGTTAGGTTTAGATCAGGAAAACGAAGCAGAGGAAGACGAGGATCCGTTAGCCAAATTAGAACGTACTGATTGGCGTAAAGAATTTTTAGGTGAATAGGGGATAAAGTTTGACCTTCAACTGGATACTAGCCACCTTAGCGGCAGTTTTGATTATTGCTGGCCTGAGTTTTTACCTCGGTCGTTTGTTGTGGCTCATTCAACAACAAAAATTAAAGCAGCAACAGGTGGTTGACGCTAAAAACGCTGACCTGACGCAAAGCATAGTATTGATTGCCAAAGCTATGCGCGAAGAGCAGTGTGAATTGTCTGAAGGCGCATTGCGGATTTGGGTATTGCTGGACCATCTGCAACTCCCCAATAAACCCGATGCAGTACAGAGCTACCCTGGCTTGTTTAAAATGTATGACGTGGTCAAAGATATGCCGACTCATCAGGCGCGCAAAGAGCGGGATAAAAAAGAAATCCGCCATCTGGATCACCTGCGCGAGCAAGCGGAAATTGATTTAAAGGCTGAAATAATGGCCGACGTACATAAGTTGCTGGAGTTTTTCCATCACCAGCAACAGAAGTAGAAAAGGCAGCTAACGCTGCCTTTCTTATTGTTGAACTGCTGTTATTGCTTGTACACAACTCCGGCTTTCATCACAAAACTGACTTTCCCCATCAGCTGAATATCTTGCAACGGATCGCCAGGTACTGCCACTAAATCAGCCATCTTACCCGGTGTTACAGACCCCAGTTCCTGTTCTACTTTTAGCAAGCGGGCTGAGTCGATAGTCGCAGCTTGTATAGCTTCCAATGCTGGCATGCCGGCTTCAGTCATAAAAACAAACTCACGCCAGTTGTCGCCATGGGCACCCACTCCTGAATCTGTACCAAAAGCTATTTTGACGCCTTCTTTGTAGGCGTCAGCAAAGGTCTGCTGAATTTTAGGGCCTATAGCTAAGGCCTTAGGACGAACTAACTCAGGGAAGAAGCCTGGCATCGCAGCTTTTTCAGCAGCCCATTTGCCGGCACTGATGGTGGGCACATAATAAGTGCCATGTTTTTTCATCAGTTTCATCGTAGCTTTATCCATCAAAGTACCGTGTTCTATCGAATCCACGCCCGCCTCAATGGCTCTGTCCATGCCTTCTTTACCATGCGCATGCACAGCTACTGTCATACCGTAGTCTTTAGCCGTCTCAACAATAGCTTTTAACTCTTCACTGTTAAACTGCGGGTTCGAACCACTTTTAGCCACACTCAGCACGCCACCTGTGGCCGTGATTTTAATAAGGTCTGCGCCCTCTTTATAACGCTGGCGCACCGCTTTGCGAGCCTCATCCGGACCATTGACCACGCCATCTTTTGGACCAGGATCGCCCATCAGCGCATAAGCTACGCCATTAGTCGGGTCTGCGTGCCCACCTGTTGTAGCAATAGATTTACCCGCTGTGTAAATACGTGGACCTTTGACATACCCCGAGTTAATAGCTTTACGCAGCGCAGTGCTGGTGTGATGGGTATCCCCCAATTCACGCACTGTAGTAAAACCTGCCATCAGGGTTTTTTCGGCAAAAGTAGCGCCACGTAAGGCCACATCGGCTTCATTTAGTAAAAAATCTTCGGTGTAGGAGCCCGGCCCCATTTGACTGGAGAAGTGAGTATGCATATCCATTAAACCAGGCATCACCGTATGATTTTTTAAATCTATAACCTGATCACCGTTGGCCGGTGTTTTATAACCAGACTCCACGGCTAAAATTTTGTCATTTTCCACAATCACAGTCTGTTGTGTCAGCACTTTGTTTGTGTCAGCAGTAATGAGTTTACCGGCATGAATTAAAGTAGCGCCCTGCGCAGTTCCTGCTATCAGTAAAGCGCTGGTGATAAAGCTAAGTTGCAGTTTCATTCTATCTCCTGGTGGATAAACACAGCTTTTTCCAGCTGCTTTACATCGACTATGAAACAGGAATGTCAAAGCAGCAAGCACAGAAAAAATGAATGCGATACAGAGCCTTAGATCTGGGATTAACGGTTAGTCCAAGGCACCAAGCTCAAAACTGAGCCCTGCAGAGCTGATCTGCAACACATCTTTGCCATTGCACTCCACAACAGAGGCTAACTCCACCAACTGATAATAGGTATTTCTGCTGAATTTAGCCGTCAAGCCACGCCATAACCGCATATAAGGCAGTAACTGACCGTCCTGTTGTTCCTGCAAAAATAACGGATATTCAGCGCCAATTAATAACTGCTGGCCTAAGTTGGTGGTCGCTATCAGAACAGGATCGGTTCCCTGTTGTTCCAGCGCTAAAATCAGAAAAGCTGCGTCTTCCACCTGGATCCGGACTTTTTCCACAGGTGTCAGCAAAAAGTAGTCTTGCTGTTGCCGGGTTAGTACAGAGGCAAAAAGCTGAATCAGTTCAGGACGCTGAATTTTAGAGTCCAGATAAAACCAGTCACTGTGCCGATCGATACGAATAGGGATATCACCGCAAAAAGCTGGATCCCAAAGTTCCACAGGGGCTAAATGGGGCTGCTGCAAAGATAACTGTAGTTGTTTTAAATCCATGATGATGCAACTAAATAAACAAGAACCTTGCAAAGCATAACAACAGAATGGCTTCAAGGATATTTGTGAGAACTAGTAGTTTGGGATTATGGATGTCTGCTGAGGATAATTGGGGTGACTGATGGGGCTCGAACCCACGACAACCGGAATCACAATCCGGGACTCTACCAACTGAGCTACAGTCACCACAAGCGGCGCGGATTCTAGCGAAATTCTGTGATGAAGCAAAGTTATTTTTTACGAAACATAGCGCAAAGGCCCGTTCGGCTTGGGTCGGGCTGTTGATTATGCTAGGGTATGGCCGTCAGATGAACCGATATTGATGAGACCAGCGGCTCGAAAATGGAGAAAAACATGCAACAATTCCTGGATTTTCTGGAACAAAATCAGCAATTAATTTTAAGTTACAGCGTCAAAGTTCTGGTCGCTTTAGTCATCTTATATCTGGGTCGCTGGCTCTCAAAAAGTCTGACCCGCATGCTGGAAAAAGCCTTAATTCACCGCAAAGTAGACAGGGCTGTCGTGTCATTTTTAAGCGGAATTATTCAAGCCGCCATTATGGTCGCCACCATCCTGATTGCATTGTCTCAGGTCGGCATTCAGACCGCGTCTTTTATCGCCATTTTAGGTGCCGCAGGTTTAGCTATAGCTTTGGCCTTGCAAGGTTCGTTATCCAATTTCGCATCCGGCGTACTGATTATTTTATTCCGCCCTTTCCGAGCCGGTGACTTTGTCGATGCGGCAGGTGTTTCTGGTGTGGTAGAAAAAATAGAAATCTTTCAGACAGTGCTGAAAAGCCCTGACAATAAACGCATTATTGTGCCGAACTCGCAAATTACCGGCTCGGCTATAGTGAATTATTCAGCCGAAAAAACCCGCAGAGTCGACTTAACAGTGGGCATTAGCTACGACTCTGATCTGAAAAAAGCCAAAGAACTACTGGAACAAATACTCAAAGCGGACAGTCGTATTCTGGCCGAACCCACTGCTGTCATAGCTGTTGGCGCTTTAGCCGACAGTTCAGTCAATATTTTAGTCCGTCCATGGGTCAACGCAGCCGACTACTGGCCTGTGTACTGGGACACTCTGGAAAAAATCAAATTGAGCTTTGATCAGCACCAGATTGTGATCCCTTTTCCACAAATGGACCTGCATTTCAAAAAGGAAAAATAACGCATGAAAAAAACTCTCTGCTCTGTGTCAGTGTTGAGCAGTCTGTTCATTCTGAGCGGCCTTGTCACAGTCCAAGCCGAAGAAAGTGCTTCCAACGAGACGAAACTGGGTTGGAGTACATCGGCCGAATTAGGTGCTATCACCACCTCCGGTAACACCAAGGGTACATCCATCACAGGAAAAATCGACTCCAAACAAGAACTGGAGCAGTGGTCAAACGACTACACCTTCAGTGCATTTTTTAAGCGTGACGAAACCGAAGCTGACGATGGTCAAACCCTGGTAGAAACCTCAGCCGAAAGATATGCCGCCTCTGCCAAAGGCGGTTACAAACTGAATAAAGACACAGCACGGTTGTTTGTTTATGGCTCTCATGTTGATGACCGTTTTGGTGCGTACACTGAATACACCACTGTCGCTATAGGGTACGGCGATGAACTGTTTAAAACTGACACTATGTCGCTGGAAGGTGAAATAGGTCCGGGTTATTACAGAGGAAAAACGGACCTGGAAGAAACCGAAAATGGCATGATAGTGCGTAGTGCCGCTACCTATCGTTGGCAAATCAGTGAGTCAGCCCGCTTTAAACAGACCCTCAGTCTGGAGTATGGTGAAGACAATAAACGTACTATCGCTGAATCGTCGTTAACCGCCAAAATTAACGGCCGGATGCAGATGAAAGCTGCTTTTTTAGTGCAAAACGACTCGAAAGTACCTGTAGGTAAAAAGAAAACCGATACCCAAACCTCTTTAACTTTTGTGTATTCGTTTTAATAAGCCTATTTTCACAAGGGCCGCGGTTTATCCGCGCCCTCTGTCTAACTTCAAGTACGACAGGTTCTTAGCCTCAGTAATTGAAGCTGCAGCTTCAAGTACAACGGCTAAGTCAGAGCCAGCCTTTTTGCCGTGCTATTCTTGCAGCATCAACCCGGTTTGCTGCATTTAATTTGCTGATAGCCTCCGACAAATAATTTCGGGCTGTACCTTCGGCGATATAAAGTGTGGCCGCAATATCAGCAGTACTTTTGCCTTCTGACGCTAAACGCAGAGCACGACGCTCCTTGTCACTTAACGGGTCTTGTTCACCCAAAGCTGACAAAGCCAGCTCAGTATCTATCACCCGTTTTCCAGTCATCACCTGATAAATCGCCTGCACCAGCTGCTCTGACGGCGCGTCTTTCAGTAAAAAGCCTTGCACACCAGCGCTAATAGCACGCTGAATATAACCGGCTCGGCCAAAAGTGGTGATCACTATCACTTTTGTCGGATTTTGTTGCTGCTGCAGATAAAGCGCCAGCTCCAGACCGGTTCGGCCCGGCATTTCAATATCAGTCAACAGCAAATCAAAGTTCTGCTGCTTCAAAAGTGCCAACGCCTGATCGCCATCGGCCGCCTGAGTGATCTGAAACTCTGAATTCAGCCCCAACAAAGCGGCTAAGGCCCCCCGCACCATCGCCTGATCTTCAGCCAGTAAAATATGCATCAGGCCTCCTTAGGCAAAGTAAAACGAAAGCGACTGGGCGATAATTGCCATTCCAGTTGGCTGTTCAGCGCAGCCAGACGCTCCTGAATGCCAGTCAAACCATGGCCTTGTTTCAGTTCACTGAGTTTGCCGTTATCCGACACCATCAGTTGACGCCCCTGCTGATTTTCGCTAAAGCTAATCTGCACTTCATCGCCATTACTATGTTTTAACACATTGGTGACCAGCTCAGTCAGGATCAACACTACAGCAGTTTCTTCCCGAGCTGACAGCGTCGGGATTTCGCCCTGAACATCGACTCCAAATCCGGCTTCACGTAACTTAGTGCTTAAAGCCTGAACTTCGCCGACCAAACCTTTATGTTTATAACCGGACACCGTCTGACGCACCTGACTTAAACTTTCACGCGCAATCTGAGCCAGCTCCTGCAGTTGCTGGTGGGCAGCCTGAAACTGCTGCTGTTGTAATAACTTATCGGCTAAATCCGCTTTCAGCACTATGCCAGACAAACTATGTCCCATAATATCGTGCAAGTCGCGCGCTATGCGTTCACGCTCCACTATAGTGGCCAGTTGCTTAATTTCTTCAGCACTGCGCTGCTCTTTCAACAAACTATCACGCCTGGCCCGGTCGAGCACACCAAATACCCCTATGGCGAGTACCAAAGCTGAACCGTAAAGCAAGAAATAAGGCGCACCTTTGACAAAAAAGTGATCCAGCAGCACCAGCACACAAAGCAAGGCAGCAACACCAACTAAAAATTGACGGAAATTATAGGCAAAACCAATAAAAAAACTGACATAGGCAAACATCGCGATAGAGCCATAATTCAGCGGCGTGATCACACTGGCGATCAGAGCCATCAGCAGGATAGGCACTAACATCTGTGAGCTGTGACTGCGGTAAACCCAGTAATAACAACCAACAAAAGCCACTAAGGCCACTGTCATCCAGAGATACTGAAGCGGACTGTAATTGATGTAAAAAAATGGCGCTATATAGAACACCAAATTGATGAGATACACCCAGGATAAACGTTTTTCCAGCTCTAACATCTTCGACTCCTTCAGAGCGGGGCTCAGCAGAGCCCCGTGCCAGAAAAATTAACGATTCTGACTGTAACTTTGTTGTTGTGTCAGCAGAAACCTGGCCCAGCTATAAGAAGGTTCCACTTCTGTCGCTTTAGTCCAATCGGCAATAGCACCGGCTTTATCCCCTAGCTCTTGTTTCGCTAAACCCCGCCAGGTGTAAGCTTCAGCATGCCCCCAGCACAGCTGCTGACAAGGCTGGGCATAGAGTTCAATGGCCTTGCTGCTCAGGTCAATAGCACTTTGTTTGCTGCCGCCAAAAGCAGCTGGGGTATTGTAAGCCGAGATGGCTTTGATCAGAGCAACCCGCGGATTCGCTGGGTCCAGCTTGGTTGCCTGTTGAATAGCTTTGTTGGATTTTGGACCATACAACGCACCTTTTAATGGATTATTGCCAATCTGCATGCCATACACGCTGGACAATAAAGCCAGACTCTCGGCTTCAGGCTGGGCTGAAGTCAGTTGCTCCAGCGTCGACTGCGCTACATCTAAAGCTTGTGCAGCCTGATCCTGTTGCCCTGTAAGACCCGCCATAATGGATAATCGATAGTTGGCATAGGCTTTGTTGTAATCGGCCGGATCTTCAGCAGCATATACAGCCAGCTGTTTCAGATCCATGCGGTTCGAAGCCGCATCAATTTGTTCCACAGTGGCCGCCTGAGCCGCAGTCAAAGTTAAAATGCTGAACGTCATCAGTAAAGTTTTCATCTTGATAGTCCTTGTGCTGTTTCACCTCAGTGGTGTGAACTCAGTATCAAAGAACTACAGAAAAAATATCAGACACAAAAGTCATGATTTGAGCATGACTTTTGTCATCCAACTAAATTTAATAACTTAAGCTGCTGTACCCCAACCCCTGCTGCTTTTGTAGTTTAATTTGTACCGGAATACGCTCTTTTAACGCCTCCACATGGCTGATAATGCCGATCATCTTGCCGCTGGCATTCAGTTGATCCAAGGCGGCCAATGCAGTTTCCAGGGTGTCCGGGTCCAAAGTGCCAAAACCTTCATCCAGAAATAAAGATTCAATGCGGGTTTTGTGGCTGACTAAATCCGACAAAGCTAAGGCCAGGGCCAAACTGACTAAAAAGCTTTCGCCACCGGATAAAGTTTTAGTATCCCTTGTGGTATCAGCCTGCCAGCTGTCCAGTACTTGTAATTCCAATTCAGCGTCGGCTTTACGAGCCAGTTGATAACGGCTGTGCAGTTTATCCAACTGCTGATTCGCTAAGCCCACCAACTGCAATAAAGTTAACCCCTGAGCAAAACGGCGGAACTTAGCGCCATCGGCAGAGCCTATTAAACTGTTGAATTTATGCCATTGTTGCACCAGTTGCTGTTGTTGCTCAATCTGGTTATACAGCTGTTGTTGCTGCTGTTGATGCTGCTGATCACTTTGCAGTTGTTGCCTGCATTGGCCAGCCTGCTCCAGCGCACTAAATAACTGCTGTTCAAGCTCTGCGCTTTGTTGCTGCAACTGCTCCAGGCTTTGCTCTGTCAGTTGCTGCTTTTCTAAAACCTCCACTTGCTGCTTTGCTTGCTCCAGCTGGCTTTGACAACGAATTTTTTCAGCCGCCAGTTTGTCTTTTAACTCTGTTAACTGCTGCACTTGCTGCTCAGTCAGTAACATAGCCAAAAAGCTGGTTTCGCTGCCAAATTGTTGCTGTTCCAGCTGTTTTTGCCAGTCTTGCTGCAATAGGGTTAACCTCGATTGCAACTGCTGTAACTGGGCCTCGCTTTGTTGTTGCTGGCCAGTTTTTTGCTGCAGTTCGTTGCCTAAGACCGTGAGCTGCTGCTGCACATGCTCAAGTTCTTGCAGTGGTGCTGCACTCTGACTGGCCGATACCTGCGCTAAACCCGCCTGTTGTAGCTTATCTACCCAGCTTTGATACTGCCCATCAGCCTGTTGCTGCTGCATCAGCGCTTTATCCAACTGCTGACTCTGGCGCTGTAACTCTTGTTGCCACTGCTGCCATTGTTGCGCTTGTTGTGACCAAAGCTGCCAGGTCTGCTGTTGCTGAGCCGCTGTGGGCAAAACAAAACCAAAAGGCTGAAGCTCTTGTTGCCACTGCTGTTCCAGTTGCTGCACGTAAGTTTGGTTTTGTTGCAAAGCCTCGCCTAGCCGCTGCTGATGCTGCTGTTGCACAGACAGTTGCTGTTGTAGCAGTTGCTGCTGATGGGCAATTTCATGCTGCTGCTGTTGCCAAAGCTGGCGTTGCAGCAGTTGTTTCTCTGTCTGCAGTTGTAGCTCCAAAGCCTGCTGGGCCTGCTGCTGAAATTGCTGCAATAACGCTTTTTTTAAGCTGGCCTGTTGCAGTTGTTGTTGCTCTGCTGCTGGCAGATTTTGCAGTAACTCAGTCCATTGTTCACTTTGCTGCTTAATATCTTCAGCCAGCTGCTGTAACTGATGTTGCTGTGCTTTTTGTTGTTCTTCCAGCTGTAGCTGCTTCTCACGTAAGGCTTTGCCCTGCTCTTCGACCTGTTTCAGTTCAGTAGTTAAGGCCGCCAGCTCTGTTTCAGTCTGTGTTAGATCCAGTGCCTGATAACTGCTAACCGCGGGATGGGTGGTGCTGCCACACAGCGGGCATTCATCGCCTGGTTGCAGTTTGGCTCTGTGACTGCTGAGTTCAGCAATAAGTCGCTCCTGCTGCACCAGTTTCTGTTTATCTGCCACTCTGTCATTGTACGACCTGAACTGCTCACGTAATGCCGCTATTTGTTGCTGCAACTGCTGGCTGTCGCTTTGTTTTTGTTGTAGTTCCAATTGCTCTGTTTGCTGTTGCTGCAATTTTTGCTGCAAAGCAGCGGCAACCCGCAGTAATAACGGATACGTATGCAACTGAGTTTTGTAATGCTGTAGTTGCTGTTGTAACTCTGACAGCTCAATGGAGAACGCAGGAGCGCTCTGTTGCAACTGCAGCTCCAGTTGCTGTAATTCGGCCTTTACCTGCTGCAGCTGTTGTTGCAATACCCCAATGTCCGACTGGCTAAGCTGCATCTGCAGGTTTTTCTGCTGCTCTAAGCCTTGCTGACGTTGCTGCAATAAAGGTTTCCAGCCCGCAACTGCGGCAGCGAGATTAGCACCTAAAGGCTGTAGTGCCAGTTGTTCAGTTAAAGTCTTACCCTGTTGCTGCAGTTGCAGAACCTGTTGCTGAAGCTGCAGCTGTATTTGCAGCGCTAAGCCCTGACCTTGTTGTAGCTGGAGTTGTTGCTGATGCTGTAAATCATCTAACTGGCGGGACTGCAGTTGCTGCTGCTCTTGTGCTTCTGTTACAGCCGAGCGTTGTTGCTGCAACTCTTTGTACAAAGGCAACAGAACAGCGGCCTGCTGATAATGCTGTAACTTAGCCAGCGCACTTTGCTGCATCGCCTGTTCTTGCTCAAACTGCTGCTGCTTCAGCTCTGCCTGGTGCAGTTGCACTACGGCCTGCTGTTGCTGCTGACGCCAGACTAATAAAGGGGCTTGTTGCTGCTGTTTTGTTTTCAGCTGCTGCTGTTGTTGTTCTAACTCCGCCAACTGCTGTTGCAATAACTGACGCTGCTCTAAATCCAGTAACACCAGACCCGAGGCTTTGGCCTGTAATAATTCCAACGCCGTTTTATGCTGGCGGTTTTGTTCAAACACCTGCATCGAAATCTGACCATATATCTCAGTACCGGTCAGCTCTTCCAATAGCTCTGCCCGCTCATTGGCCGGCGCATTTAAAAAGGCAGCAAAACCGCCTTGAGCCAACAGCATCGACTTGGTAAAACGGCCAAAATCCAGACCGGTAATCTGTTCCGTCAGTCGGAGCTTTTCGTTGCTTTTATCTGTCAGTATTTCGCCATCGGCTTTGGCCAGTTCCACCTTGGCAGCCTGCAAGTTGCCATCCACTGCACCACGGGAACGACGCTGACTCCAGAAGGCGCGGTAACGCTGGTCGCGTACCTGAAACTCCACTTCAGCCAGGCATTCGCTGGTATGGCGGGTCATCAGTTCGTTACTACTTTGCGATAACAGCTTTAAGCGTGGCGTCTGGTGATACAACGCCAGACAAATCGCATCCAGTAGGGTGCTTTTGCCCGAGCCTGTTGGGCCTGTGATAGCAAACAAATTACTTTGATCAAAAGGCGGCTGGGTGAAATCAATTTTCCACTCGCCTTTTAATGAATTTAAATTTTGCAGCCGCACCGATAAAATTTTCATGACAACACCTGCGGTTCTGGCTGCTGATCAGCTTGTTCCAGCTGCGCCATCACCTGTTGCAGCATCAACTGAAATTCCGCTTTTTCGCTGTCGGTTAACTCTTCTGCCGCCAGTCGTCGCTCCAGCACCAGATCCGGTGTCATTTCGTGTAAAGACTCTTGTTGTTCTGCAGTTAAAGACGCTACTGCCGCTACTCTGGCGCGACGTAGTTTCAATAGCTCCACCGGTAAGCCATCCAATTGCTGCTGCACCTGACTTTGCAAATCACTCAGGTACCCATCGCTGCCGGTTAATACCAGCTCTAACCAGAGTTTTTGTTCTGCTTTAAGCTCTGCCAGAGGTTGCTGTAATAAGGAATTCAGTTCAGGTAAGCTGCATTTCAGGCTCAAAAGCGGCTGAAAACAAGGGATAGGCAACAACTCAATCACACCTTCAGCAGCGGTGAAATCCAGCAACACCATGGATTTTTGCTGTTTGGCCTCATCAAAACTTAATGGAATAGGCGAGCCGCTGTAACGGATATGTGGTTTGCCAGCCACCAATTGCGGCTGATGAATATGGCCCAGGGCTATGTAATTAAATTCTGGAAAAGCGCTGGCAGGAAATGCCTCTAACGAGCCAATATAAATCTCCCGCACCGACTCACTACTGCTGGCACCCACTGTGGTCAGATGCCCTGTGGCTAACAAAGGCAGTTCCAATCCGAGTTCAGCTTTGAATGCCTGAGCTTTGGTAAAACACTGCTGATAACAGTCTGCTATGGCTTGTTGTAACTGCTGTTGTTTATCGCTGGCCTGCTGGCCACTCTGGCTTTGTAACAAATCGCGGGCACGCAAAAAAGGTAAAGCGGCCAGAATAGCACCGGGCTGACCTTGTTTATTCTTCAGTACCATCAGATGAGACTCTG
Organism: Rheinheimera tangshanensis; assembly: GCF_014645135.1. Taxonomy (GTDB): domain Bacteria; phylum Pseudomonadota; class Gammaproteobacteria; order Enterobacterales; family Alteromonadaceae; genus Pararheinheimera; species Pararheinheimera tangshanensis. The sequence continues at coordinate 181,925 of NZ_BMLH01000002.1, read as the reverse complement.
CTGCGCCCAGCCAGCCTGGCACCACCTGAGTATGTAAACAGGCCAGCAACTCTTTACTTTCCTGCAGCACAGCCACCGAATCGTGATTACCACCCAGCATTACCAGTTGGCAGCCTGTGGGCTGCAAATCCACAATCAACTGGTGATACAACTCGCGGGCATAACTGGCTGGAGTGGCAGTATCAAAGATATCTCCGGCTACGATCAGGGCATCAACCTGATGAATTTCAATCTGTTGTTTTAACCAGCCAAACAAAGCTTTGTGCTCGTCTGCCCTGCTTTTGCCAATAAAATGCTGGCCTAAATGCCAGTCGGAGCTGTGAAGAATTCGCATAAAAACTGAAAAGTCGCCGCACTATGCCGGAATAAGGCCAGCATAGCACAGGGTCCTGAGTTTCATAAGTTGGTTAGCTGGCGTCGAATAACAGTACAGCATCCAGCAGGGTTTCACTCACTTCGCGGTAAAACTCTGGATCAATATTTTCAGCTGTATCGCTCGGCTGATGGTAGTGAGCATGATCCGGCACACCAAAATAGACAAAGGGTACAGCTCTTTTGTGGAATTCTCTGTGGTCTGAACTGAAAGTCCAGTCCTGATGAGTCCCCACTAGCCAGGCGGGTCTGTCATAGCCCAATAATAAACGCACTGAACTTTGTTGTTGCAGTTGTTGTAAAGGTTTTTCTAATTCTGGGTAATGATAAGAACCCACAGCAATCAGCTGCTGTTGGGTATTCTGACTTAACATATCCATATTGATGTTCAGCTTGATCTGTTCTGGTTTGAGCAGCTCTTGCTCAAACAACATACGGGCGCCCCACATGCCAGTTTCTTCGTTGTCCAAAGCAGCAAATAACAGGGTATGACGAGGTGGATATTGCTTAAAATAACGCGCCAGCGCCAATAAGGCAGCAACCCCGGATGCATTGTCATCTGCACCAAAATAAATCTTGCCCTGATGTACACCCAAGTGATCATAATGCGCTGTCAGTACCAACATAGGTAAAGCCGGGTCTGAACCTTCAATCCGACCTAACACATTGGCGGCGCCCTTCATCAGTTGAGCTTTGCCTGTAGTAGGCTGATAAGGCTGTAAATAACCTGCTGTGCCAGCTGCAACCAAACCTATGTGAGTGAACTCTGCCGCCAGCCATTGCTGAGCTTTAGCTCCACCGGGTTGTCCTGTGCCACGGCCCGCCAATTCATCGGACGCCAGATAACGCAAATCTGCCATCTGCCGCCCAAAGTCCAGCCGTTCTGGCATCTGCTCAACCATAGGTTCAGGCTGAGCCAACAGACGTTTTTGTTCCATCTGCATCATTTGTGCTAACAGATAAGGATGAAAAGCATAACCCAGGCCTGCAACTACAAATAACAACCACAGCCAGAGCGGAATACGGAATAACTTCATAACTATCCTGACAAACAAAAAAACAATGCAGCAGACTAGCGCAAACTGCATCAGCCCACCAGTCAAAGACTTTGAAAGATCTGATATTTTCTGTCGCCCGACAGCGGCTTTGAGTGGTAAAATCTGCTTTTCCCAGTGATTCCGAGAATGTTATGCCACACAGCCGTAATGCGTCATTTTGGTGGGCTATCGCCAGTGTCTTAGTGGCTATGGTGGTGATCCAATCTGGTGCCTCTTTAGCTAAAACCCTATTTCCTGTGATTGGGCCAGAGGGCACCACAGCATTAAGGGTGGGTTTTGCCGCTTTGATCTTGTCCTTAGTGTTTCAGCCCTGGAAAAAGTGGCCCGCCAAACAGGATCAAAAAGCTCTGTGGTTTTACGGCATAAGCTTAGGGGGGATGAACCTGATGTTTTATCTGGCGATTGAACGAATTCCTTTAGGAATAGCAGTCGCATTAGAGTTCACCGGTCCTTTAGCTGTCGCTTTACTGTCATCCAAACGTAAGCTGGATTTGCTGTGGGTGGCCTTAGCTATGGCAGGTATAGGCCTGTTGTTGCCCTGGCAAACCGAAGCCACAGCACTAGACCCACTGGGTGTTGCTCTGGCTTTAGGCGCAGGCGCCTGTTGGGCGGGTTATATTATCTTTGGTCAGAAAACCGGTGGTGCTCTGCATGGCGGTACAGCTGTGGCTTTGGGTATGGCTGTGGCGGCTTTGTTTTTATTTCCTATCGGCTTGGTCTCTGCCGGAAGTACACTTTTTAGCTGGAGTGTCTTGCCTTTTGCTTTTGCCGTCGCGCTGCTATCCAGTGCGATTCCGTACAGTCTGGAGATGGTGGCACTCAAACGTTTACCAGCGCAGAGTTTTAGTATCTTAATGAGTATGGAACCCGCTATAGCCGCTTTAGCTGGTCTGATTATTCTGGCCGAACAGTTAAGTCTGTTGCAGTGGCTGGCGATCTTTTCTGTTATCGCGGCCTCATTGGGCAGTAGTCTGACTGCAGGGAAAAAACCTGTAACAGAAGTAGTGTCATAACTGCATTCAATAGTTGTATGGCCAGAGCGCTATAACGTCTGGGATTGCAGTTTTTCCAAATAAAGCGGTTTGAACACAAAAACAATGATCGGCAGCAACACTGGTCAGGCTTTTTTAACTTTTTCCGCTTTCAGCCATTGTGAAAGTCTGAGTGACTCAGTTACTTTAGAGACTTAAATTTTACAGCAAATTTGTGCAGGTTTTATCGATATGCAGCCAGTTGAGGAACATCAGTCAGCATTAATTCTGGCAGCAGATCTGACACAACAACAAAAATTACAAACTCGCCAGCAGTGTTTTTATGGCTGCGTTTTCTGTGGCTCCCCTGTATTTCGTTACTACCAGCAGCCCAATCATCAGTCTGCTGTGCTGATTTGCCCCTTGCATGCAAAACAACTCAACAGCACCTTACTGAGCCGTTCCACTCTGGCGGAACGTGTTAATCAGCCTTTTAACCAACAACGTATCAATAAACCTGGTTTTAGTTTTGATCCACATCGCAGGGTGCAGGTCTCTGTCGGGATGAATACTGTATATGCTGACTTTGCTGCTACGGAAACTGAACAGTATTGTATTTGGGTGAACGGGCAAGAGTTTTTTACTCTGTATTCAGAATCCGGCTGGTTATGTTTTTCTTTTATGATGTCAGATGCTGCAGGTCAGGTGCTGATCGACGTGGAAAAGGGTGAACTCAAACAAAGCCCCGAACACTGGGAGTACAGCTATGAAGTCAATACTCTGAAAATCAGGGATCAGCAACGCAGATTGCAGTTTACTGCTCAGCTTTGCAACGACAGAGTCCTGCTGACCAAGGGACATTTTGTCGATCCGTCGGGAGATGGTTTTGTCGTCGAAGGTAACAGAGTGATCGCCATGCTGGATGGGCAAAAAGGTGGCCAGTATATGCATCGTATTGAACCCGGACGCTACAAAGGAGGCTGGGCTTTGTTTAATAAAATTCGCCATCCAGATTTAGTGATGCCCGGAAATTTTGCTTTTGTCTGTGCGGCAAAACGAAAGTATCCCGGCACAGAGCGCTAAGACGGCTTATTCAGGCCCTGCCGTCTGATGTAAATATACTGACACAACAAGCTCCGGAAGCTTTACTATCTGAACAAACCAAAATCATAAAGCTGGCATACACTGACAGAAGATCCGTTGAGGCATAAGGCGTGCAGCGCCAGCCTTGTGGTGCAGTCAAATGGAGAGATAGAATGTCAAAGAATGTTAAATTCACCTTATCCTTTTTCTTTGCTCTGACAACCTTAATTGCATGTGGCGGTGGCGGTTCTGAGAGCGGCAGTACCGGTAATACTGCTGGGACTGGTAATACCGGCGGCACGGGAAATACGGGGGGTAATGGTGGCACTGGCAGCACCATTCCGGCGGCTCCCATCTGGACTGCAGGTCAATTTAATGATGAATCTCAGTTTAAAAACTTTTGTGTAGCGCCGCGTTCAGGCACAGATCCTTTTAATGGAGGTGCCTACCCGGATAAAGCAGGCACAGCCATGCACGAGAAAATGTGGCTACGCTCCTGGAATAACAGAACCTACCTTTGGTATCGCGAAGTTGCCGATGTGGATCCCGCGAGCTACAGCATCACGGCTTATTTTGACTTGTTAAAAACAACAGCAGTCACAGATTCCGGCGTAGCTAAAGATCAATTTCATTACACTGAAAATACCGCTGAATACCAACAGCAATCTCAATCCGGTGTCAGCTCTGGTTATGGCATTAAATGGTCAGTTGTATCGACCAGTGCACCACGCTCTTTCACTGTAGCCTATACCGAACCCGGCTCTCCCGCTGCTCAGGCCGGGGTCAAAAGAGGTGACTTTTTACTTGAAGTTGATGGCATAGATTTTGTGAATGAAAACAGCAGAAGCGGCGTCAATAGCTTAAATGCCGGCTTGTTTCCCGACAGTGCAGGCGAAACACATAGTTTTAAATTCAGGACCGTCGAAAATACCGACGTCAGTTATCAGCTCAGATCAGCGGATGTCGCATCCAGCGCGGTACAGAATGCAAAAGTGATCAATACCGACTCCGGCGCTGTGGGCTACTTTCAATTTAACAGCTATATAGTGCCAGCGCAGCAACAACTGATTGACGCTGTTGAGTTGTTCCGTGAAGCTGCTATTTCTGAGCTGGTGGTGGATTTACGCTATAACGGCGGCGGTTTGTTGGCCCTGGCCTCACAATTGGGTTACATGGTCACGGGTCCGGATATTATTCAGGGCAGATATTTTGAACGTTTACGGTTTAACGATAAATATCCTAATACAGACCCAATCACAGGTGACAGCTTAAACCCCACACCTTTTTACAGCCGTGAAATAAACTACGAAGCAGGGACTTTAACCAATACCACCTTGCCCAGTTTAAATTTAAGCCGTATTTATGTATTAACCACAGACAATACTTGCTCCGCCAGTGAGGCTTTTATCAATGGACTGAGGGGAGTTGATGTCGAAATCATTCAGATAGGGGGCAAAACCTGTGGCAAACCTTATGGTTTTTATCCACAGGACAACTGCGGCACAACCTACTTTAGCATCCAATTCAGTGGTATTAATTTCAAAGGATTTGGCGACTACGCAGATGGGTTTAATCCAACCAACAACCCTGTCTTTAGTGCTGATGTGAAAGGCTGCCCTGTGGCCGATGATTTCTCTAAAGCCTTAGGCGACCAGCAGGAAGATATGTTAGAAGCTGCATTGTATTATATGGAAAATAATAGTTGCCCGACTCTGCCAGCTTCTGCTGCGACGAATAAGTTTGGAGCCAAAACCACTCTGGCTACTGCTTTATCAGGCGCCGCTGTAGCAGATGGCTTCGCAGTCAAAAATCCAACAGACAACGTATTCAATAATAGTATTCGTCAACCCATCAGAGACCAGCAGTAGTGAAGACAACCTTATTTTTAAAATATGCCACTTTAGGCAGCATGTTGCTGATAGTCAGCGCCTGTCAGCAAGTTCAGGCCGTAGCAGAACCTGCAGTACTGACAGAAAGCTCACCAGAAGTGAAGCTGGAACTACAGCAACAGATCCAAAAAGCCGTAGGCGGCCCTTTGGTAAAGTTGGCCGACAATGTTTATTTATTTGAAAGCCAGATCTGGGTCGAGTCTGCGGTGCTACGGGATGATAAAGGTCGTCCTTTGGATGGCCGTCATATGGATTTAGCTAACTTGTTTATCCTACAAATTGAGCAGGGACAGTGCCAGTTGAAACACAATAAATCAGGACAACTATTTGTATTGACCAAAGCAAAATGTATGGCTGAAAAGCAACGTTTTCCTGAAAAGTAACGCTCAGAATCCAGCTAAACCTGGCCGGAGTCAGCTGATTCCTGCAGTACCAAAGACAAAGCTGGCACAGCGTAAAATGCGGACAATTCCCGTACTGTGCGGTAACTGACTTTTTTGCCTGTCTCCGCCCTTTTAATGGTCGCCAATGAGACCCGCAACGAACGCTGCTGGCAGGCATTAAATAGATCTTCCTGACTAAGAAAACGTTGCTGCCGCAGTGATTTAAGCAACTCCACTTTTAACACCAGAGCTTCTTGCATAAGGCCTTCACTCCATGAATTGGAAAACAGCATGGCGGTAGTTAAGTCTGCATGATTTTGTTTTCAAAAAAGAGACAAAATTATGAACCTGACACTACTTTTAGTCCAGCTCAAAATTTACATATGATTAACCTGAGACCAAACTGATACGACATTGCCCCCTAAACTGTTATGCAACAACGAGGCTTAATCCTGATAGACCAGCGGAGCGTTAAGTAGTGTGGCTTTGCAGCAGACTGAAAAAAGGCCTGAAATCTCAGGCCTTGTCTGCAACAACAATTTAGTTCGAAATACTGATAAATGGATCCCAGGTGAAGTAGCCAATAATGGCTCCGGTGCTGTTGTTGACCAGTTTAAAGCTCAGGGTGTATTGAATTTTCTGACCAGCTTCAATCACAGTACCTTGGGTCGCATAAGCATTGTTGTGGAACAGCTGTAAAGTACCATTGACCGGATCTGAGCCACTTGGCAGATAAACACTGGTATGCATATTAAAGTAATTCAAAGCCGTAATGCTGGCAGACGGGTTAAAACTGCCATTGTATAAAAACGCTGTGTAATCTGTGTCTCCGTCAAAAGTACTGACAGTCCAGCGTACTGTATCACCTGAGTTCGCTTTGATATCCAGCTCAGACCCCCCCTGATCACTGGCAACATAGCTGTTTTGAGCAATCATAGAGACAAAGACATCAGAGCCTCCCCAGGCCCCCAGATTGGTTGGACTGCTGACAGAACCAGGCTTCATAGAACCATCAGCTAAACGTGATGCCAGTTCAGAGGCATTCACTGCAACAAGAATATTGATAAGAGCCATGATCATTCCTTTTTCATAGTGAAATAAATAATTAACTGAGTTGCTGTTGCCCCATTCACTTCCCACCTTGATAGTGGATAGTTTTGGGTACAGAGAGCTTATCCGATGCAGACAAAAGGTCAGTCTCAGAACAGCGTCAGTTTGGTGTCAGCCTCAGATGTCGGTGGAAATAAAAAGGCGGTATACTCTGGTATTATTTACGTCAGAAAAATCGAACTTATGTGGCCAGTCTCCTGTTTTAAAACCTATGATATTCGTGGCACTGTGCCAGAACAGCTGAATGAAGAATTAGCCTGGCGGATAGGCCGGGCTTTATGTCAGGTGTTAGCAGCAAAAACTGTGGTGATTGGGCATGATATCCGCCTGTCCAGTCCGACCTTAAGCGCAGCGTTAGCGCAGGGCCTCACTGAAGGCGGTGCAAAAGTCATAGATATTGGCCTTTGTGGCACAGAACAAGTGTATTTTTCGGTGTTTCACCTCAATGCAGATGCCGGTATTTGTATCACCGCCAGCCATAATCCGGCCCATTACAATGGTATGAAACTGGTTGGAAAAAACGCCGTGCCTTTGAATGCGCACACTGAACTGGAGCAGATCAAACACTTAGTCGCTGCGGCTGACTTTAGTCAGAGCGCCGTGCAACAGGGGGACCATCAGCAGCTCTCCACCTTGCCAGCTTACATCGAACACGTGCTGACTTACATTCAGCCCGACAAATTCAAGCCACTCAAAGTAGTAATGAATGCTGGCCATGGTGGCGCAGGATTGGTCGTTAATGCCTTAGCACCAAAACTGCCGTTGCAGATCATAGCGTTAGAATTTGAGCCTGATGGTACTTTTCCAACTGGCGTACCTAATCCTTTATTGGTCGAAAACCGGGCTGTGACCAGTCAGGCGGTGCTTGAGCACAAAGCGGATTTTGGTGTGGCCTGGGATGGCGACTTTGACCGCTGTTTTTTCTTTGATGAACAGGGTCAGTTTATTGATGGTTATTATGTCGTAAGTTTGTTGGCGCAGTCTTTACTCAGCGCCAACCCAAAGCAAAAAATTGTACATGACCCTCGTTTGTATTGGGCCACCCAACAAAGTGTCGCCGAAAGTGGTGGCATCGCCGTGCCAAGTCAGACCGGTCATGTGTTTATGAAAGAAAAAATGCGCGCTGAAAATGCACTTTATGGCGGTGAAATCAGTGCTCATCACTATTTCCGCGACTTTGCCTACTGCGACAACGGCACTATTCCCTGGTTACTGGTGGCACAGTTGCTGTCACAGCAGTCGGTACCACTCTCGGCACTGGTGAAACAACTGCAACAGCAATTTCCATGCAGCGATGAAATCAACTTCAAGGTGAGAGACGCAGATGCGGTCATGCTGTCGATTCGACAGCATTATCAGGCCGAATTGCAGAGTATCGACCTGCTCGATGGTCTGGATTTGGTGTTTAACGACTGGCGGCTGAGTTTACGCAGCTCCAATACCGAACCTTTACTGCGGCTCAATATTGAAACCAGAGCGGATCGTGAGTTACTGCAACAAAAAATCACTGAAGTATCGGCACTGATTACTGCATTAGCCTAATCGACAAGGGGACTAGTTCCCCTTGATTTAACCTGCATCGGGTTGTTCCAGCACCAGTTTCAGTTTATCCAGGCCTTGTTGTAGGTCATTACCTATCAGTCCTTCCATATCCATCACCAGCAGCAACAGGTTCATCGGATATGGCATATGACCCTGAAAGCCCCAACGAACTGTGGTTTGATCGGCCTGCGGTGCTTCAAGTTGCATATAAGCCTGTGCTACTGATGCAAAAGGTTGTAAAAACCTCAGTTCGTACTCAATACGTTCACCGGCTTTGATCGCTTTGATTTCCTGCTCGCCTGCGCCTACTTCCTGCTTTTCACTGTGCCAGGCCGACACAAAACCTACAGTGCCATCTTCACCCTGATAGGTTTTTTTCACATTTGGATCCAAAGCCATCCAGACACTGAAATTGTCCTGATTTTTTAGCAGCACCAGGTAACTGAACACCTGCTCTTTGGCTTTATTGATACTGACGCTACGTTCCACCTGATAAGACGAAGGCAACACCAAAGCGGCCAGCAACACCAGCGCCACAGCCAGCAAAAAACCAATCAGTATTATTTTTATAAGTTTCATAAGGACTCTCTTCTGGTGATAAAGGCTAAACACAGCCCTCTACCAGTGTAGTCCGAAAATTTTGATATAGAAAAGAGTGACTTAAGCTATGCTAGGTTCAGGCTGGCTTTCTTAGCTTCAACTGAAACAGCTGCATCGCAATTTCATCGGCTTGCTGTTGCTCGGCTTTTTGCTGTTTTTGCTGAGCGGTAAATTCACGGTTATGGATCACCGCTTCTATGCCTTTGCTGTACGCCACTTGTTTTTGGCAAACTTGCTGCTGTTGCTGTAATTCAGCGTAAGCTGCCTGAGTTTTATGCTGTTGCTGTTGTTGCATGTCATGCAACACAGTTTTCATCGACGCCAGATTCTGTAAACCCAAAGCCGATTTCATCTGATAACTGCGTTCCATCCCGGAAATATGCTCAGTCAGCAGTTGCAGACGCCGCTCTTCATTAGCGGCCTGCTGATTCAGCTGCTGCTGGCGTTGTCCCATTTGCTTTAAATTGGCTTGCTGTTGTTCCAGGTATTTTTTCAACATAGGCTTAACTCAACAATTTAGTTAAATCGGCTTGGGATTGCTGGAAATCAGAGCTTTGCTGTAAGCCCTGACATAAAAAATGTTCGATGGCCGGATACAGTTGCACAGCTCTGTCGAGCTCCTGATCTTTGCCCATCTGATAAGCCCCTAAAGGGATTAATTCCTGCACCTGTAAATAACGTGAATACAATCGTTTCAGGGCATAAGCATGTTTCAGCTGTTGATCCGGCACTATTTGTGGCATCACGCGGCTAATAGAAGCGCCAATATCAATGGCTGGATAATGTCCACGTTCGGCTAAAGTCCGGCTTAATACCACATGACCATCCAAAATAGCGCGCGCTGCGTCTGCTATCGGGTCCTGCTGGTCATCGCCTTCTGCCAATACGGTATAAATAGCCGTCATACTGCCTTTGCTATCGGCACTGTTGCCCGCTTTTTCCACCAGTTGTGTCAGTTTGCTAAAAACTGACGGAGGATAACCTTTGGTCGCTGGAGGTTCACCGACAGACAAGGCAATTTCACGTTGCGCCTGAGCATACCGGGTCAGTGAATCGACCAGCAGCAAGACGTTAAAACCTAAGTCGCGGTAATAAGCCGCCAGTCTGTGACTCAACTCTGCCGCTTTTAACCGCAGCAAAGGCGACTGATCGGCTGGTGCTGCTATGACTATGGCTTTTTTTAATCCTTCAGGTCCCAGGCTGTGTTCGATAAAGTCTTTCACTTCCCAGCCACGTTCGCCAATCAGGCCCACTATTACCACATCGGCCTGGGTATAACGGGTCATCATGCCCAGCAACTTACTTTTACCCACGCCTGAACCGGCAAATAAACCCATGCGCTGGCCCTGGCCCACAGTAAACAGTGAGTTAATAGCGCGAATGCCTACATCCAAAGGGGCGCTGACGCCTTTCTTTTGTAATGGGTTCACCGCTGGTAATGCCGCGCTGATGCGATCGCCGGTTTTAATGGCGGCTTTGCCATCGAGTGGACACATTAAACCGTCCAGTACCCGACCTAATAATTCGGTGGAAACCAGCAACTGACTGGCCGTTGCGACAGTGCGGACCCGGGCGCCAGCCCTTAAGCCATCTACTGCAGTTAATGGCATTAGAAACGCCTGATCGGTATCAAAACCTACCACTTCAGCGTCAAACCACTGACCATCTTCGCTTTCAATCTGACAGCGCTGACCTAAGGTAAAACTGTGACCTGCGGCGGATAAAATCATGCCGTTGACGCGCAACAAACGGCCGTAACTATGCACCCAGTCCGGTGGCTGAATTTGCGCTCTGGCCAGACTCAGGCTGTCGCTGAATGACTTACGCATCTTCGCCCAACAACTGCCGACGCACTGGTACCATGGCTTGTTCTAAACGCTGCTGAAAATCCAGCTGATGCAATTGCTGACGACCATTAAACTGCACCCGGCCTGAGGGCAAGGCGGCATCAAACTGTAACGGGATCTGCTGAATATGGCGGATACCGTTAAAAAGCGACGCATCGGCCTGAGACAACTGGATAGAGACTAAAGGATCCGTTGCGCCCAGTTGTGGCAACAACTGATCAATCGCCAGTTGTAACAGAGACGGCTGCAACACCAGTTCAGTCTGCAACACTGTGCTGGCCAGTTGCTGTACCAGCAATAACAATTCCTGCCCCAACTGTTGCTCTTTATGTTGGAGCTGCTGATTAAATTGTTCGGTGAGAAAATCCAAAGCCCGCTGTTGCTTTTGCTTCAGTTCGTTTTGCTGTTTTTCCAGCTCTTTTTGCCAGAACTGCTCTAGTTGCTGCTGACCCTCAGCCACACCACGCTGATATGCTTCTTGCTCAGTCGCAGCCACACCAGCCTGGAAGCCTTGCTGATAAAACTGCTCGCTGAGTTGCTGCGCTGTAGCGCTGCCATCCTTGCGTTGCAACACGGGAAAGCGAAATTGTTGGTCCTGCTGCAGCACAGCGCTCATATCAACCTACCGTCTCTTCAGGATAGAGGCGATATTCCAGTCGCCCTGCAGCCATCATTTGTTTGACGATAGTCATGATCTCAGCACGGGCCGCTTCGACTTTACGCACAGGCTGAGGTTTCATCGTCTCAATTTGCTGACGGTAGACCTGCGCCAGACGTTTGGGCAACACAGCCAGAATACTTTCGGTCAACGCCACATCGGCGCCTTTGAGTGCGGTGACCCAAAGCTCGTCCGGTATATCGGTCAGCAACTGATTCAACACATCTTCGCTTTGGCGACTTAAGCTGTAGAAGTCATACATTTTGTCTTCAATAGCTCCGGCCATTGCCAGGTCGTGCATTTTTAATAAATCCATTACCTCAGCTTTATTGCCGCTGTATCTGTTCATAATGTCGGCCACTTGCTGCACGCCGTTAATACGGGCACCAACCTGTTCGCCAACATACTCAATACAACGTTCCAGCGTGTACCGTAAATCTTCGATCACGTGCTCGCTGACTTCACGCATATTGGCAATGCGGAACAAAATATCGTCGTGTTTTTGCGCCGGAAATAAACCTAAAATAGTGCTGGCCTGTTCGGCTGGTAAAAAGGCCAAAATAAGCGCCTGCATCTGAATATGTTCCTGCTCCATAAAACGCACCAAAAGCTCAGCAGGTACCCATTCCAGACGACGTACATCATCGGCCAAAGCGCCGCCGTAAATATCATCCAGCATGCCACGGGCTAATTTGCGGCCTACAGCTTTATCCAAAGCCCTTTCCAGATACACACGTGAAGCGCCGCTAACGCCACTTTCGGTGCGGTACTGATCAAAGAAGTCAGTCAGAATAGTAGCCACATCGTCCTGCGTCACATTGGCAATCTTGGCCATACGCTCCGACAAAGCCCGTACTTCATTACGGCCTAACTTCTTGATAATACAGGCTGCGTTTTCTTCACCCATGCTCAACAGCAGGATAGCGGCTCTGTCCAGATCCGAGATCTGTTTGCTTTGCTCAGCTCTTAACGGATTCAATGCTGACTCCTCGTTCTATCCAGTATTTGATCACTGCGGTCACCCGGTCCGACTCGCGGTTAGCCAATAATTGCAGGTGGTTGATTTGCTGAGCAAATTCAGAGCCCACTTCAGGCAAATGAATACTGTGTTGTGGGCCTGTTGCCTGATTATTTGGTAAAGCAGGATCGGCTTTGGCATCCAGTACGGCTGGCCCTGTCGCCAGATCTGCATTTTGCATCTGGGCCGGATTCTGTGCGCCAGCCATACCCTGAAACCCAGCGGCTGAGTGTTGTTCTTTATTTTTACGGCTGACCAGATGATTAACCAAAGGCCTTACACCAAAAATCACCAGTGCCAGACCAATAATGGCGCCGATCAGATAACGCAAATATTCTTTCATTTCAGGCATCTGCCACCAGGCCATGCCTTCCATTTGAGTTGCAGCATCGCTGGGGACAAAACTGAAACTGGTGATATTGAACTGATCACCCCGTTCAGCCTGATGGCCGGTCGCGGTTTTGATCATTTCGCCTAACTGAGCTAAACGCTCTGGAGTCCAGGGGGTTGCACCTGCAGCAGCTTCATTCACCAGCACGGATACACTTTGACTGCGCACCCGGCCTATTTCATAACGGGTATGGGTAATGGCTTTGCCGGTATCAAATTCACGGCGCATTTCATTACGTTGTGAGGTACGTTCATTGTTGTCTGCAGGAGCAGCTGCGCCTGGCTGGGCTGGCACAGGCGGCTGATTGGCCAAAGAACCAGGAATGCCCATCGCCAGCTGGTCCAACATAGAGTCGGTTTTGCTGTTTTCACTTTTTAACACGCCTTCTTTATCTAGCGCTTCACGGGTTTCTTCCACCACGTTAAAGTCGACATCAGCCGACACCTGAATACGGTAATTGCCGTCGCCTAAAATAGGCAACAACATAATAGAAGCCCGCTCTTCGACGGAACGTTCCACTTTTTCAATAAAGGCGAGTTTTTTGTCGGTTTCTTTACCAACCGGAGTTTCATCATACAGATCGCCGCTGACTAACTTACCGCGTTGATCCACAACAGAAATATTGCGGCTATCCAAACCTGGAATGCTGCCGGCAACCAGGCTGACAATAGCTTCGACTTGTTCAGATTTGAGGTTATAACCGGGAGCTAAATCCACCATCACAGAAGCCGCAGATTTTTCTTCCTGCCGGCCAACAAACAAATTCCGTTTCGGAATAGCTAAATGCACCCGGGCATTACGCACCCCATCCATAGTAATAATGGTGCGGGCCAGTTCACCTTCTAAAGCATGCTGGTACTGCATCGACTCCATAAACTGACTAGTGCCCATGGTGACTTTGTCCTGCATTGCAGACAAACCTTCAGGCATAGCCGCTTTAATACCACGGGCTGCCAGCGTAATGCGGGCATCGGCTAAGCGTTCCTGTGGCACCATAATATTGCCGCTGTCGGTATCGATACGAAATGGAAACTGCTCTTTATCCAGAATTTCCACTATCCCGGCTTTATCGTAATGCTCCTGATTACCATACAAAGGCACAAAATTCTTTGCTGAAGTCCAGAGGATCACCACTATAGTGGCGGCAACTAAAGTCGCCAGCAAAGCAATGGATGCCAGGCTTTTATCGCCATTAGGTAACCAGTTTATTTTACTGGATAAGTTAATAACTTTTTCCCGTAGCCTGTTGTCTGAAGCCGCCACAGGCAGAGCTTTTGCCAATTCAGTTTTCATTTAAAACCCGCCTTACAGAGACATACGCATGATGTCATCGACACCATTCATCACTTTGTTGCGGATTTGCAACAACATCGAAAAACTTAAATCTGCTTTTTGGCTGGCAACCATAGCGCCTACCACATCATCACTACGGCCCGCATCGACCGCCGCCATCATTTCTGACGACAGATTTTGCTGCGCATTGATAGAGCGTAACGCTGAAGCAAAATCACCGGACACCGAACTGTCGTTTTGTGCAGGCATCACCTGCTCATTGCTGGCAATTTGCTGCAATTGGTCAAACTGGCTGAGTAACACATTTTGGGTATTTAACGGGGAAATCATAGCTAATCCTTCCTGCTGCTTAAGCTATTGCATCAATATCGACACCATGCTCACGCATAGCGGCCAGTTTGTAACGTAAGGCTCTGGTGCTTACACCCAAAGCCTCTGCAGCCCGGGTTCTGTGACCATTAAATTGGTTCAGTACACCCAGGATGTAATCAAATTCGGCATTCTTCTTGTTGAGTTTCAGATGGTTAATGCTGGCTGATTCTGGAGCTGTCACTGCTGGCAGAGGCAAGTTCAGGTCAATGGCCTGGACTTCAATACCACGTGCCATCACCAAAGCACGCTGCACCACGTTTTCCAGCTCCCGCACATTGCCTGGCCAGCTGTATTGGCACAAAGCTGCTTTGGCTTCTTTGCTCAGCACATATTTGCCATCGGCATACTTCTGTACAAAAAATTCAGCCAGCGGAATAATGTCGTCTTTGCGTTCGCGTAACGCAGGCCAGCTCAGTGGTAATACGTCCAGCCGATAAAATAAGTCCTGACGGAACAACCCCTGGTCTACCAACTGACGCAAGTCTTTGTTACTGGCCGCTATCACACGCACATCCAGCTTAATTTTACTGTTGCTGCCTAAACGTTCTAATTCACGCTCCTGCAATACCCGCAGTAATTTGGCCTGTAATGGAAGTGGTAATTCAGAAATCTCATCCAGTAGTAAAGTGCCGCCATTGGCGGATTCAAACTTACCAATTTGCTGACTGACGGCACCGGTAAAGGCACCTTTGTTGTAACCAAACAACATGGCTTCGAGCATATTGTCGGGAATTGCAGCACAGTTCACTGCGACATAGGCCTGATCACGACGCGCAGAGACATTGTGGATATAACGGGCCAAACGCTCTTTACCTGTGCCCGACTCACCATGCAACAGTACTGTGGCATCAGTTTGCGCAGCGCGATTGGCCAGTTGCAACACCTGCCGACTGCCCAGCGATACGGCCACTAAGTCTTTTAAGCCGCGGCTGATCGAAGACGCATTGCGGATAGTGTTTTGTAACTGCTGCTGATTAAAAGGCTTCAGCAGATAATCAATAGCGCCATAGTTCAGGCTTTCTGCTGCCACTGCATGTTGATCTTTTTCCACCAGCACTATGATTTGGCAAGAGGGGTGCTGCTTCTTCAACAGAAGCATTAAGTCTTTTGTACGAATCTCGGCCAGTTCCGCAGCCATCACTACGATATCCGGTTGATGCAAAGAGCAAGAGTTCAGCACGGCACTCAGATCGGCGGCGTGATTTAACTGAAAACCTTCAGCTTTGACACAAAGCATCAGGTCCTGTCCCGGCCGGCATTGTTCAATCCAAAGTAAATGTTTCATGTTCATGGGTTCACTCTTGTCTTTCAGCTTTGAGTACGGATCAAACGGACCAGTACTCTCCTGTTGTGCGATTGTGTTTTGTTACCAGCAGCCGCGGGATATCTGTTGCCGTGGGCACGGATTTCCAGTTTGTTTTTGCTGACACCAAATTCAATTAAACGTGACGCGACTTCATCGGCGCGTTCTTCGGACATCACTCTGTTGGCGATGCTGCTTCCCATATCGTCGGTATATCCGTCTATCAGTACTTTTTTTACTGCTTTGTCTTGCTGAATATAAAGTGCCAGGGTTTTCAGGTAAGCCGTGTCATCGGCTGAAGGCTGGCGTTCATTCAGTGGATAAAACAGTTGGAATTCGCGGGCCTGAGCCCAGGACAAAGGTAATAAAGCGTCAATACAACTTTGGAATTGCGCGAGCGCTGAAGTGGATTTGATATTAGGCACTGTCAGGGTGATTTCCTGACCTGGCAGATCCAGCATCAGTTGTAGCCAATACCCCTGCTGTAACTGCTGCATCACAACAGGCACCTGCTCAATAAAACGGGCTACTTTGGCATTAATAAAAGTGGGGGAAAATTGTACCGCAGGCGCAACCTGCTCAGGTTGCCAGCCAGCAGTGACTACATGGCCCTGCACATCCTGTAACTCGAGATGCGCGGCATGCATAGTCAGTTGCATTTCAATAGCACGGGCAGGCTCTTTACTAAAAGCCAGAGTACCCATAGCGCCCAGATCCTGCTCCATCCGGCACTGAAACTGATCTCCGCTGATACGCCACTCTGATTGATCCATAGCGGGCGTGTACTGCGGAGCAGTAGCTACAGCCGATGTTAGCCAAAGACCTAACAAAGAAATAATCACAGGTTCATCCTTTTAAACCGCCCAACCGCAATCGACAAAAACGTCAACCACAAACAGTATTAAAAGGCAAAAAAAGCAGACAGGCATACAGCCAAATCCTGGACGGATCTGTGGTGTATCCACCTGAACAGGCAAAACCGAGGCTTGACCAGTATTGATCAACCTACAGGTTCACCTTTTGGGTGACCGCTTGCTAATGCAACCCCGCTATCGTAGATCCTTTTGGATCCTTAGACCGGAGGCTTTGCGTCCTGACCTTTAGGCCAGTTTGCCTTTTAATTTCTAAGCTTGTTAGAAAAATGAGGTTCTGAACAAAAATGAACTCTCACTTAATACTCTACAATAAACAAAAAAAAACTGGCTGCAAGCTTTATTTTCATGACCTTCAATCATTTAGTCAAAAAACAGCCATAGAACTATAATCTGGTTTATTGCGAAAGCATGTTTAAAAAACATTTACAGTTCAATAACATGCGAATTCTAACTATAACACATGACCTTTTGGTTACAAAGCCAGGCCTTAACCTGAATTCAGGCTGAATTGCGACAAAACTATCCTTTTAAGCGACAAAAGGCTCGAGGCCAGATCTTTTTTGTTGTTATTTAGTCGCCTTTTAACCTAAAGTTCCTAATACATTGACCCGAATTTGCTCTGGAATTTCGTTATAAGACAACACTACCAGCGAGCCTTGGGTAAAAGTACGGGCATAACGCGCCAGTAAAGGCCGCAATTGTGGTAAAACTACCAACACTGGCTGATAACCCTGTTGCTGCATTTGCTCTTTCACCTGCGGCATAGCACGCTGAAATTGGCTGAGTAAATTAGGCGCCACAGGGAAACTATCCAGCGCCACCTTACCTGCCTGCATCGCCTGATTTAACGCACTTTGTAAGGTTTGCTCCAGCTTCTCATCCAGACTATAAGCCGCCAGCTCTTCCCTCTCTCCCAACACTTGTTTTACCAGCACGCGTTGCAGCGCACAGCGCACATCACTGGTCAGTAAGATCGGATCTTTGGTCACTTCAGCACTATCCACCAAAGCTGTGGCTATGGTCACTACATCGCCTAAACTGACCTGCTCTTTGAGTAACAAACGATAGACTTTCAGTTGCAGATTAGGGGTTAAAGCCTTTTCTAAACTCTCAGCCAAAGTTGGGGCCACCTGCGCCAGGCGTTTGTTAAATTGTTTAATATCCTCAAATAAAAATAGATCGGCCAGATTCTCTTTGATCACTTTGCCAACATGAGTAGCAATGACGGTAGCGGCATCCACCACTGAATAGCCTAAATTTAACGCTTTGGCTTTTTGCTCTGGTTCAATCCAAACCGCTTCTAAGCCATAGGCCGGATCAACAGTTAACTCCCCGTCCATCTGACCATAAATATCACCTGTATTCAGAGCCAGCAGCTTTTGCGGTTGCAATTTTCCCGATACCAGCGGCACTCCCGCCAGTTTAATCCGATACTCCTGAGGATTTTGTTTTAAGCTGTCGCGCACCCGCACTTCAGGCAATAAAAAGCCGGATTGCTCTGATAGGGTTTTACGTACCCCTCTTAAGGTTTGTAATAAAGTTTCGCCCTGCTCTTTATCGGCCAGATAGACCAGGCGGAAGCCCAGCTCGACGGAGACCCGATCGATAAAAGGCAAATCTTCCCAGACCAGAGCCGCAGGTTCCTGACTGATTTTTTCGGTCAGTGCTTCAACTTCAGTGTAACTGCGACCATCCGCTTTTTGCTGCAGGCGCCAGGCGGCAAAATATAAAGGCGCAGCAAAAATTAAAAAGGCGGCTGTTGGCATACCTGGCACTAAACCCAGCACTGTCATAATCAAAGCCGCGGTCAGCAAAACCCGGGGGGAGGCCAATAACTGTCGGCCCACTTCGTCCGACATTTCACCTTCGTCATTCATCCGGGTGACAATAATAGCGGCAGCGACCGACATCAGTAAGGATGGCACCTGAGCGACTAAACCATCACCTATGGTCAATAAAGCAAAACGCTGGAATGACTCACCCAAACCCAGGCCATGCATAAAGACACCAATGGCCACACCACCTAAAAGGTTAATGACTAAGATCACTAAACCAGCAATGGCATCACCACGGACAAACTTAGAGGCACCATCCATAGAACCATAAAAGTCGGCTTCTTTGGCTATGGTCTGACGACGTTCTTTGGCTTGTTCCGGTGCTATTAAACCAGCGTTTAAATCGGCGTCTATCGCCATTTGTTTACCCGGCATGGCGTCCAGGGTAAAACGGGCTGCCACTTCAGAAATACGCTCGCCACCTTTGGTAATAACCACAAAGTTGATGATCATCAGAATGATAAAAACCACCATACCGACCACATAGTTGCCGCCTATCACCACTTCACCAAAAGACTGGATCACATTACCAGCCACATGAGTGCCCTCATGGCCGTGTAACAACACCACCCGGGTAGACGCCACGTTCAGCGTCAGGCGCATTAAGGTCGCAACCAGCAACACAGTCGGAAACACAGAGAAATCCAGCGGTTTTTGGCTGGAGACCGCCACCAACAGCACGATGATCGACAGCACTATGTTAAAAGTGAATAACGCATCCAGCAGCCAGGCCGGTAAAGGCAACACCACCATGGCCAAAATGGCCAGCAATAACACAGGAATTGCGGTGTACGGTTGAGTTAAAGAACGCCAGTTCACAATGTACTTCCTCGCTCATTGGCCTGTTTCTGCAGGCTGGACGGAATAAAAATATCGGGAATAGGCGCAGGTTTTTGGCCTCGCCCCTGTTTATAAGCTTTGAGTTGCATCACATAAGTCAGTACATAAGCTACAGCTGTGTACAAACCTTTAGGCACTTCCTGATCAACCCGGGTGGAGAAATAAATTGCCCGGGCCAGCGGCGGTAATTCAATAATTTCCAGCTGATGAGTAGCCGCCAGTTCACGGATGCGCAGCGCCATTTGATCGACGCCTTTGGCCACCACATAAGGGGCTTTGGCTTTCTTCTCTGAGTATTTCAGCGCGACGGCGTAGTGAGTCGGGTTGGTAATAATCACATCAGCAGTCGGTACTCTGTCTTCAATACGTCTGCTCGCAATCTGGTACTGAATTTGTCGAATGCGGCCTTTAATTTCCGGGTTGCCATCTGTGGATTTACGCTCGTCTTTCACTTCCTGTTTGGTCATTTTCAGCTTATTAGCCACTTTAAATTGCTGAAATGGCACATCAATGACTGCCACTATTAACAGCACCAAAGCCAGCACCATCAGACTGAAGGACAACACTTCCAGGCCATCTTTGGCTGCTGTTGCCAGATCCATCCGCTGTAAAAACAATAAGCGGGTCGCCAGATGACTCATCAGGCCCCATAAACAGAACCCCAGCAATAAGACTTTTAAAATAGATTTGCCAAGTTCAACCAGACTTTCGCTGCCAAACATCCGGCCTAAACCGGCAATAGGATTCATGTTGCTGAATTTAGGCCCAAGCAATTTACTGGAAAAAATCGCGCCTCCCGGCAAAATACCTGCGACCCAACTGGCAATAAACAAAGTCAGCAGAAAAGGCAGGCTTGCACCCAGCATAGCAAGCAAGGCATCAGCGATAGCCCCTGTCATTAAATCACCTTGTTTTAGCGCATCTTTATCCAGTTGCCAGCTGCTTTGCACCAACTGATAAAACAGCTGCATAAACATATCGGCAAACCACAATAACGCCGCACTGCCGAGCAGCAACAGCAGCGCCGTATTCAGCTCTTTGGAGCGGGCAACCTGCCCTTCCTCACGGGATTTCCTGAGTCGCTGCTCTGTGGGTTGTTCGGTTTTGTTCTGACCGGTATTTTCTGACATAACGACTTAGCCCCTCAGCTCATCACCAGTTGCATCACGCCCAGCACATGCTCGGCTAAAACAGAAAAGTGATTACCCATCTGGCTTAAAGTCAAAAACACACAGACAAAACCCAACAACAGGGTCATCGGAAAACCTAAAGAAAACAAATTCATACTCGGAGCAGAGCGACTGGCAATACCAAAGGTTAAGTTCACCAGCAGCATGGCAATAATAGCGGGCAGAGCAACCAGTAAAGCGGCACCAAACATCCAGCCAAATAAATTTATCAGTAGCATCAGATCCAACTGATACAAACTGACACCAACAGGCCAGAGACTAAAACTGTCGACCATAATTTGCAGGCTGATCAAATGACCATTTAAAGCGAAAAACAGCAGCGCTGTCATTACCCAGAATAACTGACTTAATACCGAGACTGAGTCTCCACTGGCCGGGTCCATCATCATGGCCATAGACAAACCCATTTGCATCGAAATCATCAGGCCCACCAGCGCCAGCACTTCAAATAACATCCGCACTGCACCGGCCATAATGACCGCAAAAATCACCTGCTCCAGCGTCACTACAGCCCCTTCCAGAGAAAAAGGATCTATGGCTTTGACCTCAACAGAAGGCGCCAGTAAAAAGCTTAGAAACAGCGCCAGAATAATACGGGCTCTGGGGACCACAGCAGGATTATCAAATACAGGCAAGGCCCAGAAAAAAGCCGCCAACCGGACAAAAGGCCACCATAAGGTGCCAAACCACACCATCAATTGATCTGTTGTCAGGCTTAGTAACGAGCTCATGAGTTGCTCACCCCAAGATGGCCGGGATCATTTGACTTAAATTAGCAAACCAGTCCAGTAACTTCTGGATCAGCCAATGCCCGGCAAACACCACCATTAACAGTGTCAGCAACATACGAGGTAAAAAGGTTAAGGTTTGTTCCTGAATCGACGTAGCCGCCTGGAACACGGCCACCAGAATACCCAGGATCAAACCTGGCACTATCAGCACCAGTAACATTTCGATAATAGTAAAAATGGCGTCGCTGATCAGCTGTGTCGCCATACCCGGATTCATGGCGCAGCTCCAAAGCTGGCAGCTAAAGTGCCTGCCACCATAGACCAGCCATCCGCCAGCACAAAAATCATCAGCTTAAAGGGCAAACTAATAATCAAAGGCGACAACATCATCATACCCATAGACATCAGCACGCTGGCGACCACCAGATCGATGATCAAAAAGGGGATAAACAACATAAAACCTATCTGAAAAGCTGTGGTCAGTTCACTTAATACAAAAGCCGGTAACAAGACATCAAAAGTTAAATCTGCCGCTGCTCTGGTGGTCGGCTCATTGGCAATTTTTAACACCTGATGTAGTTCGTTCTCACGAATTTGTGCCAGCATAAATTGCCGTACCGGCTGTTCAGCCCGGGCTATCGCCTGCTCCAAAGATAGGGTTTCAGCCTGATAAGGTTTGAAGGCATTCTGGTAAATATCCTGCCAGACAGGCTTCATAATCAGCAGACTCAACATCAAAGCTATGCCAATTAAAATCCGGTTTGGCGGGCTTTGGGCTAACCCCAGCGCCTGACGCAAAATAGCCAGCACTATAATAATGCGGGTAAAAGAGGTCATCATCAGCACTATGCCGGGGATCAGACTCAACACCGTCATCAACAGCAAAATTTGCAGTTTCACGCTGTAATCTTGTCCTGTTGCGCTGTCCGTCACAGACAACAAGGTCAGATCCTGAGCTGACAGCCCCAAAGGCAGCAGCAGTGCGGCCAGAGTCAGTAAGATCTTAGGCATGACGGGTCGGGCTGTTTTGAGTAGAGACAAACTTCAAGCCGTATTTACCGTTGACCATCACCACTTCAGCTTTAGCAAATAACACCCCGTTCACTTTGACATCAAGAGGTTCACCAATAGGCTTATCCAGTGGCAATACATCACCAGCTTCAGCCCCACTCAACTCACCTAAGGTAACTTCGGTGCTGGACACTTCTAAGGTCACGGTCAGAGGCACATCACGGAACATGTCCATACCCAATGCTCCGGCCGGTTTTTCAGTTTTGTCCTCACCAAATAACTCCCCCATATCCAGCATACTGATGTCATCCATCATGCTGTCTGCATTTGTTTGCACATTACTCATCATTATTTCTCCTGTTTTTCCGTCACCTGGAACATTAATACCTGACCTTCTTCGGCCACAGTGCCATGAAACAGCACTTGTTTACCTAATTGGAACCGCATAGAGCTAAACAGCTCTATGGCCAATACTTCTCCCTGTAACCAGTCTTGCAACTGTTTGACTGTGACTTGCTTACGGGCCATTTCGACAGTGCAGCGCACCGGTACCTGCTGCCAATCGACGAACAAAGCTTCACCTTGAGAACTATCAGCACTAAATAACTCATCGTTCTCCTGCAATAACAGCTCAATAGGTAGCCATAAAAACCAGCTGACTGCTTCTTTCTCTAAAATCAGCCGTACCTTGAGTGGCAAATAACTAAAAGCGTCCAGCTGCAGTTTTTGCTTATACAAATGTGCAGTCAGAGGTAAATGCTGGTTAAACAGCAATTGCATCAGAGCCTGGACTTGTTTTTGTAATAAACGACAGCAAATACGGTTTTCAGAGCTACTGAATTCAACTTTTTCCTGGATTTGCGTCTTGTCTGTCAGCTGCCCACCCAGGCATAAGTCAGCCATATTGTGCACAGCCTGATGGTCAATCGACATATAACACAGCCGTTCTTTGTCCAGCGGCAAAGCGGCGTCCAATAATAAAATTCCGGGTTCTGCCAACCAATTTTCCAGGCCTACACCACTGCATAAATTCAGGTCCAGCTCAAAGACTACATCGGTCAACATCCGACCCAATTCAGCCTGCAAAGCTTTACTTAGATCCGCCAGGCGGCTCTTGCATCTTTGGCTGGCAACTTCAAAACTGCGTTGTTGCCGGGTTAAGGCATAAGGCGTAGCGGCTAATGCTAAATCCCCGCTTAACAACTTCTGCTGTGTCTCTGTAAGAATCATCCGCTACCCTAAATTCTGCTGCTGGTTCACTTCAACCAGTCGAAAGTTATCCTGCTTTAATACAAAAGCGCGCCGTCTGAGTTTGCGTAATAACTTCAGTCGTACTGAACTGTCTTTGCCTTGCCACTCCAGACCTAAAAATTCCAGCTTGTCGTTAACAGTTTTGCGATAACAGACTCTGGCTTTCACTTTGGTGGTCTTGTCGTACAGCACCCAAAATTCATCCGGCACTTTATCTTTCAGCGGAGCCAGTAATCCGGCTCCCCCCATACTCATATCTTTGACGACAGCGCTGCCAATCTCGTTACCAAACCAGCCCAGGCGCTTTAATTTCACCGCTATGCCTTTGGTTTGAGTTTGCAACGACTGCTCTGGGTCATAAAAATACCAACGGTAATAACTGCGGCCTGGTTGCTGACGTAAATACGGCATATCAATCCTGATAATCTGTGCGCAAAACGGGCTGATTCTGACGGGCCGCATCCGCAGCCTTGTTCAGCTCATTACTTTTGTTCTCGCTGGAGAACATGTCTTTGAGCTGCTGCTCAGCTTTACTGGTCAGGATTAAAATCTCGATACGGCGGTTTTCACTGGCGCCAGGCTGAGCTTTGTTCAACAGCATGGTTTCAGCAAAAGCACTGACCTGAGCTACTCGCTGCACCGGCATACCGCCTGCGGCTAACACCTGACGTGCCTGTAAAGCCCGGTCACCGGATAACTCCCAGTTGCTGTATTGGCTGCTGTTAAAGGCCGTACCGTCGGTATGACCTGATATCAGCAGTCTGTTGTGAATGCGGGAAAATACTGGTGCCAGTTTTAATAACAAATCCTCGAAATAAGGTGTCATTTCGACCTGACCCCGCTGAAACATCTGGCGGTTTTCACTATCGCGGATAATCACACGTAAACCTGCAGGCATAGCTTCAATCACCAGATTAGCTTCGGCCTGATTGACCTCTGCAAAATTCTGAAAGGCCTGTGCCAACAAACTTAAATCCGGTGGTGAATCATATTGACCGCTGATCAAAGAGTTCAGCTTTTCACCCACACCTGCAGAAGGTTCACGTTTACCTTCAGGGATTTGCAAATGCGCTGACATACCAGCAACAAAAGTCTGCTGAGGTTCATGCACAGAAACCGCCATTTCAACAGGGGAAGGAGTGCCGCCTAAATCCACCGGATAAGGACTGTTCATCGCATCAAAAGGATGACTGTTCCCCCCTAAAATCGACTGAGTACGCATATAAGACGCTACCTTGGTGCGTTCCTTCACAGTGGAGACTTCTAAAATCCACAACACCATAAAAAATGCCATCATCGCCAGCGTAAAGTCAGCAAAAGCCACTTTCCATGCACCGTTACTTTTACGTCCGGCTTTAGCGCGACTGACCCGCCGTATTATGACTGGAGCTGTATCGTTCATCAGGCCGCCTTGTTATTGATCCAATCTTCCATTTCGGTGAAAGAAGGTTTCAAATCTTCGGTGATCAGTTTGCGGCCTGAATCTGTAGCCACTACAGCGACATGACCTTTGGCGTGGGCCACCAGCACAGCACGCACGCATTCAAAAACGGCAGTCTGTTTTTTGATATAAGCTTCCATGGCCGAACTTAAGGGTTCAAACAGGCAATAACAGGCAAAAATGCCAATAAAAGTACCGACCAGAGCAGCGGCAACGTGATAACCAATTTCACTCAAAGGCCCATCCAGATGCTGCATAGTGATAATAATGCCGCCTACAGCAGCCAAAATACCAAAGCCCGGCATGGCTTCAGCTATACCGTGTAATGCCGTAGAAGGTTTGAGCTTTTGTTGCTCTATGGTCTGAATTTCCTGTTCCAGCAATGCATCCAGGTCATAGGCGTTAATTTTACCCATGCTGAGTAAACGCACGTTGTCGCAGACAAACACCAGTAATTCAGGGTTTTCCAATACGGCAGGGTATGAAATGAAAATAGAGCTGACCTGTGGATTTTCGACATGATCTTCCAGCTCACGAAAACCTTTGCTACGAATGGTTTCCAGCAACTGATACATCAACATCAGCAGCTCTTTATACAACTGGCTTTGATCCGGCTGTTTAACAAACTGAGCTTTCAGTTGCCCCAGCAGATCTTTGAGTACATAGCTGCTGTTACCTATAATCAAAGCACCAATACCAGCGCCTAAAATAATAACAAACTCAGCAGGTTGCCATAGCATGGCGACATTACCGCCAGCCATCATAAAGCCACCCACTACAGTAGCCAGCACAACCAGAAAACCTATTAGTCTTTGCATTGTTTTTATTCCGTCCTTTTACCACTGGGCCAGTTTTTTATTCAGTAAATCAATAGCGTGCTTATGCAGCTGGCAAACTCTGGACTCGGTCAGCTCCAACACCAGCGCGATTTCTTTCATATTCAGCTCATGGCTGTAATACAGATGCAGCAACAAACGGCAGCGCTCCGGCAGTGACTCCATAGCTTTTTTTAACGACAACTTCAGTTCCAGTGCCGACAGACTGGTTGCACCTAACTGTTCGTGTTGCTGCTGTTCCAGTAATTGATCCAGACTTTCCATCGATTCAGCCTGAGTCAAATACATCAACTCGGACAACTGAGCCGCATCAATCTTTAAATGTTTGCCTAACTCGTCATGGCTTGGAACCCGGCCCAGTGTTTTAGTCAGCTCACGGCTGGCGTCACGAAACTGATGGGCTTGCTGGCGTAATTGCCGCGGACGCCAGTCGGTCCGACGAAACTCATCCAGCATGGCGCCACGAATACGCTTAAAGGCGTATGCTTCAAAAAACTCATCCGGGGCTTTGCCGTAGCGTCGTAACGCGGACAACAACCCCAGCAAACCTATTTGCTGTAAATCATCGGAATCCACCACTGGCCCTAATAAAGAACGCAAATGACCTGCGGCTCGTTTCACCAGAAAGCTATAGTGGCCCAGCAGCTGGTTTTCATTGCTGACAGCCAGAGCCGATGAGCTTTGTGTTGCAGTATCTGACCAGAGACTTTCCGCCAGCATCGCAGTACCTACTGAATAAAAATGTTAGTGATCAGCACGTTATCCAGCTGATCTTCAAACTTGTTGTCAGCAAGTGTTTGGTTAAAGCGGTTGAGTAACAGCTTTTGCACTTCTTCAATTTGCTGCATTGCCAGTTTCACTTCCAGATGACTACTTTTGGCAAAATGCTCCACCATAGCGTTACGTAATAAAGGAGTGGCTTCTTTTAAAGCAGTAACAGTATCTGGCTTATGGGTGACCAGCGTCAGCTCCAACACCAGATAACGGGAATTCGGATCGCTGTTAACGCTCATCACGAATTTCTCCATCGGGAAGAACAGTGGTTTTACACTGATTTCCTGAACTACTGTTTTCGCTTGTTCTGCCTGAAACCAATAAAAACCTGCGGTGCCCAAGGCCCCAACCAATAAAACTCCAAGTAATACCACCATCTTATTCATTGGTTTTTCCCTTTTATCCTTGTTAAACCAGTTGATTGACTAAATTCAGTTTGTTGGGTTGTGTGGCTTCAGTCAGTGCTATTTCAGGCTCTGCATGAAAATTTGACTCAAGCTGTTGCACCAGGTGTTGCGGTGTTTTTTGCTGTTGCTGTTGCGAAGAGCTGTCAGACCCCATCCGCAGTTCAATCTGTACATCAGCGCCTAATTTTTGTTGCAAGCTGGCTCTTAATAACTCCAGACCTTGCCCCATCGCATCGCGTAATTGCGTATTGCTGCTGTGCATCTGTACTGTCAGGCGATCCCCGTCCAGCTGCACTGACAATTCGATACTGCCTAATGAAGGAGGGTCGAGCCGGATCATGGCTTTGTTCACGTTTAAACCCAGTTGCAGATCGACTTTGTCGGCAAGCATCTGTAGCAGGCGTTGGCCGAAGTGCTGACTTTGAGCAGGTATAGGATCGGCTTGCCAGACAGGTAAAGCAGACACCGCAGTACCAGCAGCCGAAGCGACAGCAGCAGTAGGGGCAAGCAGATCAGTGATGTTCGTTGTCTGATGCAAAGCTGCGGTCTTATTCTGATTTGCATTCAGCAGGCTGTTTTGGCTGAAATTAAATAACCCGGCACTCACTGCTGCATTTTGAGAGTTCTGTTGTAACGGCTTCAGTGCAGGCCAAAGATCCTGCGATTCAGTCAAATCCTGTGGTAACACAGCCTGAATTGCAGCAGCATCAGAGGCAGACTGTTGCGGCAATAGGCCTGGCATGATCAAAGGTGCAACCAGAGCCGAAGACTGCTGTGATTGGAGAAGCCCAGCTGCTGGCAAAGGGTTCTGGCTGGAAACAGCGCCGGCAGATGAAGATAAAGCTGATAAAGAGAGCGGAAGCCATTCTGCGGATCCTTCCGCTTGTGCAGAGCTCAAATCGCTCGTCATCAGAGAAGGTAGCGTTGTCGTATTTACCAACATAGCATCGAATTCAACCAACAAAGGTGCTGGTACCAGGCTTTGACTCAGACTTTGCACTTGACCCTGGTCAAGCAACTCTGCTGCTGTAGCCTCTGATAATTGCTGCACTTCGCTGTCCAGCTGGCTCAGCGCAGTTTCCATACCGGTCAGCAAAGCTGCTAAATCCTCAGAATAAGACTGCTGCTGACCTTCGGAATAATCCGTCAGCGCGGACTGTCCGCCGATGCCGCCCTGAGGCAAAGCAACCGGAGTCAACAAAGCAAATACCGGCATTGTCATCAGCTTTTCATCTCCATCAGTGCTTCAGTCGTCTGTTGGTAAGCCACCACAGCGGTTTTATTGTCCTGAAAACGTTGCATCTTTTGCTCTAACATTTGCTGCTGGCGTTTAGCCAGTTGCAGCAAGGCCTTATAACGTTGTTTAACCAGCTGTAATTCCACTTTCAACTCGTGATATTCCGCAGCTTGTTTGATCTGTTGCACCAAAGTGCTGATTTGACGATCGCAGTCCTGTACCTGCAGCCATTTACCCGCAACCATAGCTTGTTGCATCTGCAACAACAGGTGTTGGATCTGCATCAAGGCAGGGTTAGACTTCGCTACATACACAGACATCAGGTTCACCAAATTACCGAATCACCAACTGATTCAGCAAAAAGCACGCCACAAAATATCTATATGATTTATAAGGGATTAATAAGAATTAAACTTAGGAGGAGGAAGTAAAACTTCCGCAGGGCGGAACTGGGTAAAAAAATAGTTCCTCTATGAAATGCAAATTCGGGTTAGAAGCACATTAAACCGCAGTTTAACTTGCCTCTAACCCGAACCTGATCAAAAAGATACTAGGCCTTGTTCAGTAAACCTTGCCAGCCTTCTTGTAAGTTGGTCATGACTTCCCGGACATGCTCCAGTTCAGCAACATTATTTTTCATGCTGGCACGTAAAATACTGTGGCCACAATGCTGATACAAGTTGTGCATATTCAGCGCAACTTCGCCGCCTTTCTCCTGATCCAACGAAGCATCCAGGCCACCGAGAATTTTGAGTAACTTCTCGACACCAGCGGCTTTTTTATCGAATCGTTTGGCCTGAATATGGCCTTCTACGCGAGCCAGTTCATCCAAAAAACCTTCAAACAGCATCAACACCAGACTATGAATATCTGCACCTGAGGCTTTTACATTGACACTGGTATGTTGATAGGCCTGATAACCCTGAGCAAAATCTAACATCACTGAACCTCTGTTAACCAAACTGCGACATTGAGCTTTCTAACTGTGCTATGGTCACCTGCATTTGGGTGAACTGCGACAGATAGCGCTTGTACACTAAGTCCATGGAATAATCGTGCCGTTTTTGTTTTTCCGTCACCATATCAAGGCTGGCTTGCAAGGTTTGTTGCTTGTCTTTCATTAAGCCAAATCTTTTTGTGTAAGGCTCAAGTGAATCCTGTATGCCACTGAACAAACTGTTATCAGCAACCAGCATTTGTTCCACTTTGGCCGGATTCTCCGCTAAAGCTTGGGTCATCTTTTCACTGTTGACTGATAACACGCCATTACGGTCAAACTCGATCCCTACACTGCTTAAAGTGGCACCCTGATAAAGTTTTTGAAAAGACTGGCGCATCTGACTGCTGATGCTACGAGCCATAGTGTCCGATTTCAGCGAAGGGTCGGCATTGATTTGTTTCACCAATGCATTGTAACTGTCGACAAACTTTTTCAGTTTATCCTCTACCGCTTTTGGATCCTGTTGTACTGAAATTTGTACCGGCTGATCGGTTCCGGCCTGCATCTTCTTTAAGTCGATAGTCACGCCTGCAATAACGTCTTCGAGTTTGTTACTGGCCGATGTCACAGTAATAGGATTCTGCGCGCCCACTTTGACTATGGCATCCTGGGCAGCTTTTAATTCTGTTGCTGCTGTGACTGCAGCACCTATGTCTGCACCTGAAGTGTCAGCACCAGGCACAAAATTCATACTGATGGCATTGGCTGCACCCGACTCTTTACTGGTTAACACCAGATAAGACTGAGTGCCGCTGCGCATCACAGTCGCCTGCACACCGCTATTGTCTGCTGCATTGTTAATAGCAGAAGCTAAATCGGTCAGGCCAGCATTGGCTGGTAATGCAGATAAATCCACAGCAAAAGATTCGCCCGCTACTGTGAGCTCAAATTGTCCGTCAGCAGGTAAAGTGTCGGTGCTGTTAAAGGACAGCGACATCTGATGATTTTGTGCCAGTTGTTGGACGAAAATTTCATAGTTACCAGCTACAGCATCACTGCCGGCTGTCACTGACAATACGGTGTCTGCACTGGTACTGGCCGTATTGCTCAATAATTCTTTGTCTTTGGTAAAGCTTTCCAGCAAGTCTTGCATAGATCCCAAAGAGGTCTCCAACTTCTGGTAAGACGACAGTAAAGTGGTAAAACGGGTCTGTTGTGCCTTCAGCACACCATCTTTACTTGAGCGCTCAATCTGAGTGTACTGCTGCGCCAGATAAGCCGGGTCGATACTGGAGAATGCCATGTCGTCTTCCTGCAAAACGCTTGAATGAAAACCCCACTAAGCCGAAACTTAGTGGGGCGCGGTTGGAGCTATCCATAGCCCCGGGCTCGATTAACGTAACAGCTGGCTTACCATTTGAGTGGTAGAGTTGGCAGTACTCAGTACAGAAATACCTGAGTTCAGTAACAACTGCTGTTTAGTCATGTTAGAAGTTTCTTTGGCAAAATCTGCATCCATCAACTGGTCACGGGCAGCACCAGTGTTTTCAGTCATGTTGGATAAGTTATTGATAGTGTGATCTAAACGGTTCATGCTGGCACCCAGCTTAGAACGGGCTGCACCAACGTTAGTCAGCAAACCATCTAAAGTAGTGATCGCAGCAGAAGAAGTAGTCTGGTCAGTTAAAGCGCCAGGAGCACCGATAGCAGCAGTTAAAGCTGTCAGTTCTGCAGTGATATCAACAGCTAAAGTTTCTGCAGTTGATGCACCGATCTGGAAAGTAACAGCAGCTGAGAATTTACCACCAGCGCCTAACAGGTTAGTACCTGAACCGAAAGAGGTGTTACCCAGAATGTTGGTTAACTCAGCTGCCAGAGCTGTATATTCACCACCTAAAGCCGTGTATTCAGTAGCAGAGTTCGTGCCGTTAGCACCTTGTGTTGCCAGCTCTTTCATACGGAAAACAATGTTGGTCATCTCATCAAACGCGCCTTCAGCAGTTTGCAGCATAGAGTTTGCGTTGTTAGCGTTGTTGATTGCAGTCTCCTGACCTACTAACTGAGCGCTCAGACGACTGGCGATTTGTAAGCCTGCAGCATCATCTTTTGCTGAGTTGATACGGTAGCCAGTACCTAAACGTTCTAAAGCCACAGATAAACCATCGTTAGTACGGTTTAACTGGTTACGGATTGTAGTTGCAGCTGCGTTTGATTGAATTGATAAAGCCATTTGAGTTTGCTCCTATGCATGTTGCTCAAAACTATAAAGCGACACCTCAACGCAGGAACTGAAATTTTTTTTCAATAATTTTTTAAACGGCTCAGATAAAAAAACGGCGCTGAACTGGTGACCAGTGCAGCGCCAAACTACAGGAAAGATCATTTCAATCAGCTAAGGCGAATTCCACTAAACTGCGCGTAACGTTACCTTGCGCCATAATGGCGGATAAAGAGGAAGCAGCACCTTGTTGCATTTGTACTTTCAGCTCCTGGCTAACCGCAGAAACCTGTTGTTCGCTCTGCTGACTGCCGGCCATACGCAATGCATTGAGTTTAGCCACCAGCACCTGACGCTCGGCTTGAACCTGCCGTAACATCTGTTGTAATTTTTGCTGCACCTGAGCCAGTTCAGCCTGATAAGCCTGCTGATTTTCCATCTGCTGCGCCTGTTGTGCCAGCACACTCAACTGGCCTTCAGGTTTTTGTAGTCTTAGCTGCACAGGGTTGCCAGCAGCAATACGAATACCTTCGCCTTGCATTTGCCAGGGCTGACTTAACAGATGACTGTGGCCAGCTGAAGTACTAAACAACAGCACAGGGCCTTGTTGTTTCAGTTCAATCTGATGTTTAGCGAACTCTTGTTGCATCATCGCAAGAGCAGCATCGGCTGACTGCCCTGCCGGGAAACTCAATTGAATTTTTTTCCCATCGGACAAGCCAATAGTCACTAACTCAGGTTGCTTACGTGGGCTTAATAAATCAATTTTGCTGTTTAGTTGCCACTGACTTTGGCCTGTGGGCTGGCTACTTAACTGCAAGGCTGGCGTCAAAGCAGTGTTTTTTTGCTTTAGCTGATTTTCCAACTGTTGCAGTTGCTGACTGATCTGCTGCTTCTGGCCGATACTTTGCGGCAGCTCCAGCTGTTTTTTCAGCTGCTCTAACTGCTGATATACCTGACGAATTTGTTGTTCCGCCTGCTGGTTTTTTGCCAACTGGCGAGACACATCGGCACTGACACTCCAGCGACTTAAAGTATCCAGTTGCTGCTGCAATGCCCCAGTGCGGCTTGAAGCCGATTTGGTTTGTTCTGTTTCGACAGCCTGGGTTTTAACCGCTTTGCCCGCTGAATTCAGCGAGGCTGTGCTACTGGTTAGTTGTTTCAGGCTATCTATCAGCATGGCGCGATTCTCAACTTAAAGCTGACTAAACAAACTCAGCTGTGACACTGAACTGTAGACTTTTAAAGTAGATTCGTAAGACGCCAGCGCATTATTCATCTCAATATAAGCGGACGGATAATGCACAGCTGTTAAATCATCCCGCAGATTTTCAGTGAACAGCGCTATATCCGTGTTGGTAAACTCCAGAGATTCCAGTGAACTGACGATACCACCTATTTTGGTGATAGCCGCAGTGGTATTGCCCAAAGTCGCACTGAGTTTATCCAGCATAGCGCGGGATTCTGTACCCACACCAGCAGCCGGAGGGGCCTGCAGCAAAGCCACATAATCCTGTAAATCATTCAGAAATGTCGCACCTGGTACTAAGTCACTGCCAACAATGTTGGCGTCGACCAGTGTATTGGATGACACAGCCACTTTACGTACCAGCGAGTCGCCTTGATAAATATACTGACCTGTTACATCTTTTATAAAAGGTTGCTGATCAATTTCACTGCCGGCAAAAAGATGATTACCATTACCATCTTTGGCGTTTAATAAATCGGCGATACCTGGCATTAATACAGCCAGCTCGTTGGCCATAGCTTTCAGTTCATCTTCACCATAAGAAGCATCAGCCGCTGCTGTCACTAAAGACTGCACAGACAAAAGTAAATTATTAATGCTACTTAACTGAGTTTCCTGCTGACTTAAGGTGTAAGTCACCAGTTCCATATTTTTGCCATACTGCTCCAGCGACGTCAGCTCTGAGTCCAGCCGCAATACCAACACGCTGCCCAGCGGGTCGTCTGATGGCTTAGTGATCCGCTCGTTGGTGGCCATTTGTACTGACAGTTGGCTGTATTTGGCACTGCTGGTCTGAATGTTCCGTATTGCTGTTTCATGGTATTGGCTGCTGCTTATACGCATCTTATTTTCCTCAGAACATCATCATCAGGGTGTCAAACATTTGCCCGGCGGTACTAATCACTTTGGCATTAGCCTCATACAACTGCTGGTAATACAACAAATTAGCAGCTTCTTCATCTCTATTAACACCACTGATGCTTTCGCGTGAAGCTACAGCTTTATCATTCAGCACCTGTGAGGTTTTGACACTGGCTTGTACCTGTTTACTTTGAATAGCCAGCTTACCGATCAGGCCGTCATAACCTGTGGCCACGCCTTTCATCGAGTCAATGACATTCACCAGATTGCTGTTGTCACCTTTTCCGCCAGCAGGTAGCCAGCCACCGGCGCCATCCGATACCCGGCCACGAAACGCCAGCTCATCCGGACTCAAATCCGCATTCACTAAAATAGAACCTAAAGGATCGGCAGGATTAAAGGTGAATAAAGGCTCACCCACGTTGCCATTTAAATCAAAACCCTCGGCCAGCGCATCGTTGACCTGAGTGGCAATAGTGGTCACCAGGTTACTTAATTCAGCGCGGGCCGGGTCCAGTACTTCAGATTTAACCCGCAACAAGCCACCTAAACTACCCCCGGCCAACCCTGAAATTGGAAACTCCTGAATATTAAAAGTTGAAGTCACCTCAGTCCCGGCTACAGACAATACAGCCGCCTTACCTGACATCACCAGTGGTGCACCATTGAGGGCAGAAATAGTCATAGAACCATTATCTTCCTGCATCACCTCAACCTGCACATAAGCAGACAGTCTGTTAATGGCCTGTTCTCGGGTGTCCAGCAAAGTGGAGGCATCGCGCCCTAACGCAATTTCTTTACTGATGTTCTGGTTTAAATCAGCCAGTTCCTGCAGCACTGAATTGACATTTTCTGTGACTGCTTTGAGCTCAAACTCCAGCTTGCGGACCTGACCTGTTAAAGCACCGTCTAACTGCTGTAAATCCTGCACCATCGCATTAGCCGACGAAATCACCTGTTGCCGATAAGCCGGGGATTCAGGCGCAGACAATGCAGCATTAAAAGCAGCGTTCAGCTCTGCGACCGCATCATTCAGATTCAGTGAGTCAGTGCCTAACACTTCTTCCAGATAGCCCAGATAATCCTGATAACTTTCGTAATAATTTAAATCGGATTGAGTACGCCAGATGTCGGCATTGAGGAAGTTATCCACCACCCGCTCAAACTTAGTGACTTTGACGCCATTAAGCGGACCATCGTTGGTTTGTAATACCACAGTTTGACGGCTATAGCCTTTGACTGCCGCATTGGATACGTTTTGACTGACCGCATTCAGCCCGGCATTGGCAGCGTTAAGTCCGGAGACTCCGTTCGATAACATACTCATTCAGTGCGCTCACTCTGACGAACCGGCACCTGCAAAGGCTGAGTTAAAGCCGCGGCACCATAATCCTGATACATAGACTCAGCGACAGCTTTGGCCTCTGGCTTAAATTTATTTTCAGTATTTTCCGTCGCCGGCGAAAATTGCTGCACTATTTGCTCAGCCAGACCGGTTTTACTGTTGCTGGCCATCGACTGCGCCATTTGGCTGTCGTACATATCGCGGAACATCACTTGCTGATCACTGCTGAACATGCCTTCGTCGCCTGTCAGCGCATCGCTGGCAGAACGCATATTTTTCAGCACCATTTGCAAAAATAAGGTCTCAAACTGTTCTGCTACCTGCTGCAAAGACTCGCTCTCCGACTGGTTTTTACTGATCTGTTGACTAAACTGGGGGTCAAACGCCAGCTTCTGGCTCATGGCATCAAGTTTCATACTCAGATCACCACCACATCGGCATCCAGAGCGCCCGCTTTGTCCAAGGCTAATAAAATAGACATCAGTTCTGTAGGTGTTGCTCCCAGGCTGTTGACTGCTTGCACTATGGTGTCGAGCGAGGTGCCCTCTGGCCACACCATCATATTGGCGTTTTGTTGAGTCACATCCACACTGCTGTTTTGCAAAGGCACTGTTTCGCCCTGGCTGAATGGTAAAGGCTGGCTGGCGCCTTCCTGCTCACTGATAGTGATAGTTAAATTGCCATGACTGACAGCTGCACGTTTCACCCGCACTTCATCGCTAATCACCACAGTGCCGGTTCTGCTGTTAAAGACGACCCGAGGACGTTGCGAGCCTTCTTCCACTGTTAAGTCCTGCAGCATCGCCATAAAAGTAGTGCGATTGTCGGCATCCCGTGGTGCACTGATCACCAGCTTTGACCAGTTTTCTGCCCGCGCCACTTTAGGACCAAACATCTCGTTGATTGCAGTCACCACATTGCGGGCTGTCTTGTAATTCGGCTTTTTCAGGTTCAGCACTAAATCGCCGTCCTGCTGCAAATTTTCAATGCTGCGTTCAATAATGGCACCGCCAGGAATAATACCGGCTGTAGGCACATTGACCGTCACAGAGGAACCATTTAAACCTTCAGCTTTAATACCACCGACCACTAAATTGCCCTGTGCTAATGCATAAACTTTACCGTCTACACCCCGCAGCGGAGTTAACATCAAACTACCGCCGTGCAAACTTTTGGCATCGCCCAACGACATAATGGTGACATCTATCGCCTGGCCCGGGCTTGCCATAGGAGGTAAAGTGGCCTGAACAGCCACAGCGGCAACGTTTTTAGATTTAGGTAATGAAGCCTCGTCCAGCTGCACACCAAATTGCTTCAGCATATTATTCAGTGACTGAGCGGCAAATTTAATCTGGGCTTTATCGCCTGAACCGGATAAACCCACCACTAACCCGTATCCGACCAGTTGGTTATCCCGCACACCCTGAATATCAACAATATCTAATAAGGGTCTTGTGGCAGCCTGAGTTTGCTGACTTAACAACAGCAAAACCACAGGGAGGATCAAACAAAACAAACGCATAAAGCCACCCGTTAAAATAAATTCAGGTAAGAAGAAAACAGCTTGGTGATCCAGCCGGGTTCAGCCGCATCCGCCATGCTGCCTTTACCGGCGTAGGTAATACGGGCATCGGCGATACGCTGGGAAGAAATACGGTTGGTGACGTCAATATCATCGGGGCGGACTATGCCTTGCAGCCGGATATATTCATCGCCCTGATTCAGTTTGATCCACTTTTCACCGCGAATAGTTAAAGAGCCATTCGGCAACACTTCAGTGACCCGGACCGTGATAGCACCACGTAAAAAGTTCTGCTGACTGGCACTGCTTTCGCCTTCAAAGTTCTGCCCGTTGCGTAGTTGCATAGCTAAATCTGATACGTTGGCATTACCCAATAAAGGCACTCCCATAGAGATATCTGTGCTGCGATCCACAGCACTATCAGCGCTTTTACTGGATTGAGTGCGTTCGTTCAGCTCCACGGTCAGAATGTCACCCACTCTGTAGGCTCTTTTGTCTTCAAATAAGGTGAACATGTAAGACTCAGCATACAAGCTGCCGTCACTGGCAGGCTCTGCCTGCTGACTAACCAGAGGATTGGCAGCGCCACGTTCCCAATCGGCATCATCGGCCAGTGGACTGTCAGGCTTTGAGCTGCAGGCCGTCAGGCTAAACAACACAAACACCAGAAGAAAACGTAGCATAGTCAACCCCTTACATGCTCTGACTGATAAAGTTCAGCATATCGTCAGCCGCAGTCACCACTTTGGCATTCATTTCATAAGCCCGTTGCACTGCAATCATATTGACCATTTCGTCCACCACACTGACGTTGGAACCTTCCAGCGTGTACTGCTGCAACTTACCTAAAGCTTCTTCGCCTGGTATACCTTCCACCGCTTCACCTGAAGCTGCAGTAGCGCGGTACAAATTACCGCCCAGCACTTCAAGACCTGCCGGATTGACGAAGTTCACCGTTAATATCTGTCCCAAATCGACTAATTCATCCTGACCAGCCACTTTGGCTGTGACAGTGCCGTCTGTGCCAATAGTGACTTTGGTGGCATCCGGTGGGATCACAATATTTTGCGCCAGTGGCAAACCATTGCCATTGGTGATTAGCCCGTCTGAATTCAGATGAAACTGGCCGTTGCGCGAATACAGCAATTCGCCATCTGTATTTTCAATCTGGAAAAAACCCTGACCATCAATGGCGACATCCATTTGATTGCCTGTGGTTTCAGCGCTGCCATCGGTAAAAATCTTTTGAGTGCCGTTGACCCGAACACCAGTACCCACCTGAATACCGGACGGCACCTGGTTTAATTCATCGGCTTGGGTGCCGGGTTGACGTTGCACCTGATAAAACAAATCTTCAAATACCACCCGGTCTTTTTTAAAACCTACTGTGTTGACGTTCGCCAGGTTGTTAGAAATGGTGGTCATGCGCATATCCTGCGCTGCTAAACCTGTTTTACTGACCCATAAAGCTGAATTCATTGCTGTGTTCCTCTTAACCGCTAATCAGTTTGTTGCCAGATACGGCCAGTTCATCTGCTGTTTTCATCATTTTCAGATTGAGCTCAAACTGACGGCTGATATTCATGGTACTGACCATCTCTTCGACGGCATTGACGTTAGACCCTTCCAATACGCCGGAGCGTAAAGTGATATTTTCCGCCTGATCCAAAGGCTCGCCGTCAACAGCGCGGAATAAGCCATCGGCCCCTTTGACCATGACCCTATTGTCCGAGTCGACCAGCTTGATACGTTCCTGCTGTTCAATGACACCGCCGCCGACAGGCAACAGGTTTAAGGTACCGTCCGGGCTGATATCAATATCTCCAAACTCAGGTAACTGAATAGCGGCAGCGCCCCCCATTACAGCAAAACCATTGACGGTGAGTTGGCCATTTGCTCCTACCTGTAACTCGCCAGAGCGGGTATAAGCTTCATTGCCATTAGCATCCTGCACTGCAATAAAACCTTTATCGCTGACGGCAACATCCAGATCGCGGCCGGTTTCCATCATGGCACCGGCTTGTAAATCAGTTGCCACCGGCATCAGCTGCGCCTGAAAACGGGTGCGGTAGCCTTCACCTGTGATTTGCAGCGACTTGGCTTGTTCCATATCGGCTTTAAAACCAACGGTATTGACGTTCGCCAAATTATTCGCCGTGATTCGAAGTGCGGTTTGGGCCAGCTCAGCCCCGGACACTGCGGTGTGGATCAAACGTTCCATAACCTAATCCTCTGAAGCCTTACACAGCGTTAAACAGCACTTGCATCATTTCATCTGCAGTACTGATGGTTTTGGCGTTGGCCTGATAACTTTGCTGGAACGACATTAAGTCGACCAATTGCTTACTGATATCAACGTTTGAGCCCATATAAGAGCCAGCCAGAATGCCGCCGAAACTACCTTCAGATGGCACACCTACTAAAGCTTCACCGGATTTTTGGCTGGCATACCAGGTGGTATTATTGGCGGTTTCTAAACCCTGAGGATTGGCAAAGTTGGCCAGCGCTATCTGGCCTTGTAGTTTCACTTCGCCGTTGGAGAAGGTGGCATAGACTTCACCATTTTCAGCTACAGCCACACCACTAAACTCACCTGAGGTATAGCCATCGGGATCGTTTTCATATAAACCAAAAGCAGAGCCAAACTGAGTGCTTTTCACCAGATCCAGTTTGATGGACATTGCATCAGCTCCTGCCGGACTAAAGTTGATTGTAACTTCACGCAGTCCATCCGGATCCGTCACATTGTTGTCTGTGACCGGAGCTACGGTAGGCGTATTAAGCGGTAACAACTGCCCGTCTGTACCAAAACTCATCCGCACCACGCCGACACCATCTACTGAGGTGCCTTTGTCATCAAGTGCTGATGTCATAGTTGGAGTTGGGGACTTACCCGTCCAGCCCAATTCAGAGGCCGTCAGTGGTTTACCATCCATGTAATAGACAACATCCCACTCATTGCCGCCAGCATTCATAAAGTATTGAGTAAGAGTATGACTGTTACCCAGTGAGTCATACACTTCACTGGATTGCGAGTAGTTAAAGGATGAGCCATCGGTAGGATCAAAATCCGTTGTAGCCGATGTAGCAGGGGCCGTGTAAGTCGCCAATGTGATGACATCACTACCCGAATTCAAATTCAGTGAAAAGTTAATATTGGTAGAAGCTTTCGCCGGGATATTACCCGCCTCAACTTTCAGATCGGTGAGCAAACCCGGGACTAAATTGCCCTGATCATCAATGCCATAGCCCTGCAATTTATCGCCATTATTAGTGACAATGCTGCGGTCACTGCCATCCATTTTAAACTGACCGGCCTGGGTGTAAGCCAGACGACCATTTTCGGAGATAATAAAAAACCCTTTGCCTGTGATGGCTAAATCCAGGCTTTGGCCAGTACCGACCAGATTGCCGGCTTTTTCAAAGTTTTCGCTGGTGGCTGAGACATTGACACCGTTGCGCTGACCGCCGCTGTACAAAGCAGAAAATTCAGTGCTGGTGGTTTTATAACCTGCAGTACCGGCGTTGGCGATATTGTTTGATGTCACTTCCAGTGCTTTTTGGGTCGAACTTAAGCCACTCAGGCCAATACTAAACATCGACATTATGCGGTTCCTTAACTCTGAGTTGTTTTAGACAACTGGTTGATATCAAAAAGGTAATGGTTACCTAAGCCGTTGACCTGCAGAATGATGTCATCCGGGCCAGTGCCTACAGAGACCCGCTCCACTTCATTGGTCAGATAAGTCGGTACTTGTTGTTTACTGTTATTGAGCTGGACTTCGGCCTGAATGCTGTAAGCACCGGCTTGTTGCTCAGGGAAGGCAAAACGCACTGTGCCTATGGCTGGGTTGTCCAGCGTCATTTCATCTGCCAGCACACCTTTGCTGTCATACAAACGCAGCACGAGGCTGTCGACTTTGGCACCGAGGTTAATGGCGCCCTCGACTGTGTCATCCTGTTCCAGTGACAGAGTGTCGGCTTTGACATCCACCTTCTGGCCAACCAGACTGGTTGCTTCCATCGCCTGCATACTTTGCATGTATTTGATTTGCTGGCCGGACTGGATATTGAGGTTTTCTAAACTTTCCACGCTGCTGAATTCCGCCAGCTGGCTGACGTACTCTGTGCCATCCATAGGATTCAGCGGGTTTTGGTTACTGATTTGTGCCACCAAAAGCTCCAGAAACATGCTGGATAATCCAGCCGCATCGGTTTTACCATTGCTGGCGATTTGATCGCTGGATGTGGTCGTGCGCACAGGTGAGTTGTTATCCACAGCAGACATGGTTCAATCCTTATTGGCCCAGCTTCAGCAAACTTTGCTGCATGCTGGAGACTCGGTTCATTACTTCCACAGAGGTCTGGAAAGCACGGGAAGCAGACATCATGTCAGCCATTTCAGCGACTGGATTGACGTTGGAATAAAACACCATGCCATTGGCATCTGCCAGCGGACTGTTGGGTTCAAAACGTTGTTCGACAGTACGGTCAGATTTGACTACGCCTAAGGTTTGCACCTGAGCAGACATGGATCTGTTATCAAAATCCTGAGTATATAATGCGGAGAACACTGGCTTAGTGGCACGATAAGCTTCAGCCTCGCTGGAGGCCGCTGTGTCTGCATTGGCTAAATTCGAAGCCACTGTATCCAGACGCATCACCTGAGCACGCATAGCGCTGCCGCCTATGTCATAAATAGCGGAAAAAGACATGCTTATTCTCCCTTAATGGCTTTGTGCAAGCCGTTAATTTTCATATTCAGAAAGGTCAGACTGGTTTGAAAGTCCATGCTGTTGGCAGCGAAATTCGCTTGCTCCACACTCAGCTCTGCCGTATTACCATCGGCCGACGGCTGGAAAGGTGTGCGGTATTTCAGCTCGTCTCGCACATCAGAGGCATTCATGCTGGCGCCATAAGGACTGGTTAAATCTGATTCGATAGTTTGCAAAATGCTTTGATAATCCAGATCACGGGCCTTAAAACCCGGCGTGTCGACATTGGCCAGATTGCCTGAGATAATCTCGGCTCTGTCGAGGCGAAGTTGCAGTGAAAACGGATGTACACCTAAAGCTTTGTTAAAAAATTCCATCTGAGTACTCTGTGAATGCAGCAGTAGTGGGGTTGGGAGGTACAAGCTTTATGCCATCATTAAAAGGCCATATAATTTAATGACTTACACTAAAACTATCGTAGAATCAGCTCTCAGGGCGGAAGTGCAGCTTCCGCTACGGAAGTGGTTATTTTTCCTCCTGTTGTGTTTTCCGCTGGCCGCTTTTGCGAATGCACAGCTGGAGCAACAGATCCGATCCCATATCAGTGCTGAAGTACAAACTTTTGCCCGCCAACTAGGTGCAAAAGGCCCAATTAAGCAGGAACTGGAACTCACTTTACCAGCGGGATTAGACAAACAAGGCCGTTGCAGCAGACTGGAGATCAGTCGCAGCAATAACCAGAAAGCCCCATGGGGCAGGGTTAGTTACAGTTTAAATTGCAAAGACAACAACAGCTGGCAAAGTAGGGCCACGGCCAAAGTCAGAGTCTGGTTGCCTGTAGTGGTCGCGAATCAGGCGATTCAAAAAAACCAAGTCTTAACTGAAGCCATGCTGGGCACCCGCCTGACCGAACTGACTCAGTCCAAACTCAGTATCGAATTACAACCTCAAGCTTTAGTGGGTATGCAAACCAAACGCCGGATCCAGGCCGGGCAAGTGATCAGCCGTCATCTGCTGGAACATAAACTCTTAGTGGAAAAAGGCAGCCATGTGCTTATTCGGGTGCAAACTCAGGGCTTTGAAGCCAGCACCAAAGGAGTGGCATTGGAAAACGGTCAATTAGGCCAGCGGATTAAGGTGCAGAATTTAAGCTCAGGCACTGTGCTCGAGGCCGATGTTGTGGCTGAAGCCATAGTACAAAGTATTTTTAAATAATATTAAAGTTTCCGTATCCAGCTGTCGCTTAACACAGATAGCAGCAAAATTTCGGATCAGGATCCGGCGAATCAGGTATCTATTATGGTAAAAATTGACCATTACAGTCAGGTGCAACCCCTGATCAAAACTGACCAGCAAGGCCAGAGTAGCCAGACAAAAAGTGCAGCCGCAGCGGCTCAGCCTGCTGAAGCGCAAGCTTCAATTAGCAGCACCACTCAAGCGGTGCAACAGGCCTTTGAGCAGTTGCAGCAACAAAGCGAAGTGGATATGGACAAAGTAGCCAAAATTAAACTGGCCTTGTCTGAGGGTTCACTGCAGCTGGATGATGACCAGTTAGTGCAAGCTATGCTGGATTTTCATAAAAAATGAATCAGACCGCTCTGAAGCATATCATTGCCGGCCTGCAGCATGATGCGGATTTGCTGCAGCAGCTAAGTCCCATGCTGCAAAAACAGTATGTGTTGATGAGCATGCGTCAAAGCAATGAATTGGAGCTGCTCAATCAAAAAGCGGCCATGCTGCTGGAGCAGTTACACCGTAATGCGACTGAGCGTTATCAGGCCATGAGCGTATTACGGCTTCAACCGACACAACAAGGTTTCGAACGCCTGTTATCTTCTTTGCCGGAAAAAATCCGCGAGGCCAGCCAGCAACTGCTGGACAAAGTGCAGCGTCATACCGAACTTTGCCAGCAACTCAACCAGAAAAACGGTGAACTGCTGGCGCACCAGCGCCAACTGATGCAAAACCTGTTGGGTATGGACAACAAAACCAGCTACCCGGATATGCCATTAGGCTAAGCGGCTTGAGCTTGCCTTTGCACCCCAACGCCGCGAACAGGCGGTTTGAGGCCAAAACACCAGCTTAATACTGCTGAACGACGTATCACTTCATAACCCAGCCAGCATCCTGCCACAGTCAATAGCAAGACTAACGGAAACTCTGCCATGACGGGTATAGCCAAGGGTTTAAGCCAGCTGGCAAATAAAATAATTAAGGTCTGATGCAAAATATACCAGGGCAATATCGCGTCATTACAATACCTCAACAGCGGGTTATTGATTGTTGTCAGATAAGCGCCGGCATAACCTAAAACGGCCAGTAACCACAGCCAGTGGTTCAGGACCAATACAGAACCAAACACAGTGTTATGCAGAGTTTCGCTCTGGGTCGGGCCTGAATAATAGTCAAACCAGTCATTGCGTTCAGCGATAATCAGGCAATAGCAACACAGCGCTGTCAGCAACCATAACCTTCTGTTCAAAACCAGCTGTTGCCACCACAGGTCCTGCCGGGCTAATAAAAACCCCGCGATAAACACCAGAAAATATTTAGCATGGTTATACCAGTCATCCACCAAAGCGTGAGTACTGGGAAAATCGGCCCTTAAAGTCCACCAGGCCCAAAACATCAGGCCTAACACCAGCACCAGGGCATAACGGCCTTGTAACTGCTGCAACCAGCCGGCTTGCGACATAGCGTTCAGC
This sequence comes from Rheinheimera tangshanensis, assembly GCF_014645135.1. Lineage (GTDB taxonomy): Bacteria > Pseudomonadota > Gammaproteobacteria > Enterobacterales > Alteromonadaceae > Pararheinheimera > Pararheinheimera tangshanensis. The sequence continues at coordinate 138,052 of NZ_BMLH01000002.1, read as the reverse complement.
AACGGATAAAACATCAATACCAGCAGACTGTAACACCATAAATACGGGATAAACCAAGCGTGGTTCCAGGTCAGTAAGCTAATAGGACTATGATGATCCGGCAATAAGTCGGTGACAGGATTGATGTACTGCCACCAGAACTGCAGATAACCCGGCTGGATCAGTTGCTGGCTTAAAGCCTCGTAATAAACTTGTGGCACTACGACAACAAACATGGTGAACAACAAAGGGATCAATAACCTTTTGGAGCGTAACCCTAACAGTTTCAACCTGCTGATACGCGGCAAAACTAAACTCAGTGCCATACCAGAGAGCAGAAACAATAAAGACATACGCCATGGATTGGTCAGGATCATTAAGTCCTGCAGACCGGTAAAGGTCTGGGTGCTTTTAATATGCCAGCCCCAGTCGGCCACATAATACATACCAATGTGGTACAAAATCAGCAGTGCAAAAGCCAAGGTTCGGAGCCAGTCGAGTTCGTATCGACGCGCGGTTAGTGATCGTGTCATTCTACTCATCCTATTGTGGTGTAATACTGGATTTGATTCTGTCTGTTGTGAACCCAACCGCACAGGGTTGAATAGGTTGGTGGTGGAATTGAGGGATAAAAGGTGGTTGGTGGGGACGAACGCTGTGGCTAAAAACTGGTTTGAAAAATTTGAGCAACACAAGGTGCTGTATAGCTATGTAGCCTTTGCTTTGTATTTGCTGATCAACAACAGCATTAATGCCAGCTCTGTCTGGATGGAGCACCAGAGGGATCCTCTTTCTACCCTGCAATGGTGGGAGCCTTTAGTCTGGGAATACAGCAGCGCCATCAGCACCTTGCTGCTAGCGCCTTTTTTAGTCTGGTTTTTTAATAAAATGCCACCCCGTTTTGAGGCGATACGCCTGCAATTAGCACTGCATCTGCTCGCCAGTTTCGTCTTTTGTATTGGTCATATCAGCCTGATGGTCGTCCTGCGCAAGCTAGTGTATGGGCTATTGGGTCAGGGTTATGATTTCGGCCCTTTAGCCCGTGAATTTTTCTATGAATACCGCAAAGATGTCTGGGGTTATCTGTTTTTATTTACGTTGTTTCAGCTAGGACTTTTTGTTTATCGCCGCTTAAAAGGTGATGCCATGCTGATTGGCTCGGACCATACCGAAGACAGCGCCTCAGCAAGCCAAAACAACACTGCTCCTGAACATTTTCTGGTACGTAAACTGGATAAAGAATTTTTGGTCAAAGTGGAGGATATCGATTGGCTGGAATCGTCCGGTAACTATGTCAACTTGCATAGCAAAGGCCGGATTTACCCGCTACGAGCCACGCTTGCCAGCACAGTGAATATACTGCAACACAAAGGCTTCAGCCGAATTCACCGCAGTCTGGCGGTGAATCATCATGCGATCCACAGCATCAGTTATGACCCCAGTGGTGATGGTGAAATTTTATTAAACAGCGGCGAGCGGCTGAATTTATCCAGACGCTATAAAGACGAATTCAGGTCTCGATGTCAGGCGGCGTCACTCAGGCAAAACTAAATTCCAGATTAATAATTACCCCTGCACCAGATTAAATAACGAAAAAATAGTGTCGGAGGTGGAAATAATGCCAATCTGCGCTTCGGAAAAATGGCCAGACGTGGCAGTAGGCCAAAGCTTTGGCAACGACAATCAGGATGGAATTATGAATTGTTGTATCTTTATGTTTTGCCTTTATGGACCCAACAGCAGATTTATTCCAACTGCCAATACAGCGGCGAGCCATAAACTTCAATAAAATAATCAATCAGCACACGCACATTCAGCGGCGGATGACGCACATGAGGGTAAATAGCAGCTATACACTGCGGTTCGGTTTTAATAGCGGCTTCATAGCCGGGCAACAACCGAACCAGTTTTTCTTGCTTCAGGCTGTCGCCAATCAGCCAGTCGGGAAACAGCACCAGGCCCATACCTGTCAGCGCTGCTGTATATAAGCTGTCCGCATTGTTGGAGGTTAAAATAGCCTTGACTGGCGCATGCACCCAATTGGTTTGTTTTTCACCCTGTTGTTTTTCCCGGAAGAGCCAGCGATTTGGTCCTGAAGATCCGCGATACACCAAAGCCTGATGCTGAAGAAGATCGGCTGGTGCTTTTGGTTCACCGTGTTTGTTTATATAGTCAGGAGAAGCCGCCAGATAATAAGTTTGCTGCCCGATAACCCGTGCATGAAAAGAAGAGTCAGCCAAAGCACCAATACGGAAAATTAGGTCGGCCGCTTCACGGTGAGGGTCAATAAAATCATCGGTTAAGCTGAGCTCTATCTGTAACCTGGGGTATCTGTTACTTAATGCCGCCAGCCAGGGCGCTATATGTTTTTGGCCAAAAAATACCGGCGCATTAACCCGAACCACACCGGCTGGCTGCAGTGTTTTGTCCTGTAACTCTTTTTGCGCTTCGCTCAACTGCTCAGCCATGGTTCGCGCATAGTCCGCAAAAATCCGCCCCGCTTCTGTTGGGATCACCGCCCTTGTATTGCGATAAAACAATTGTTGGCCCAGTGCATCTTCTAACTGCTGCACAGAACGCGACACCATAGAAGCTGACACCCCTTCTCTTCGCGCCACTATGGAAAAACTCTGTGCATCAAACACGCTGATAAAAAACAGCAAATTTCTGATGCTAATTGCATTTAAGTCATTCATTCGTGCAAATCCTGCAAAGGTAATTTCTGGATTATAGCGTTTTTCGCAACCAGGCACTGCTATATGCTGCGCCGCTTGAATCAGCAGCGGAGAAAGTTATGCAGATGTTGTTATTGCTACTGGTGGTAGCAGGTGGCATGGGATTGTCGGTGGAAGCGGGTTTACTAGGGCCATTGGGGCTTGAAGTGGGTAAGTTATGGGCCACTTTCAGTATTTTTGCTGTGGGTGCAGCTATCACTTTTCTGCTGATGCTGTTTTTTAGCCCACGTAACAGTCCGTCTTTTTTCAGTCAGCCGTCATGGCAACTGCTCGGTGGCGTATTAGGACCTGTTTATGTGGTGATTCTGACTCTGGCCACACCCATTATTGGCATAGCCATGACTATGGTCGGCATTTTGGCCGGTCAGGTGTTTAAAAGCTTAATCATTGATCACTATGGCTGGTTTGGGGTGCAACACCGCAGAATGGATACCAAACGTCTGATCGCATTATTTTTTATAGTGATTGCATTGATATTAATGGCCAACAGTTAAGGAAAACCTATGACGATTTTAATGATTATTCTGGCGGTGATGGCTGGTGCAGTTTTAAGTATTCAGGCTGCTATTAATGGCCGTTTGGGCGCTCAGGTGGGTGTGTTTCGCTGTGCTTTTTTAACTTTTGCGTTAGGTGCATTAATCACAGCTTTATTGATCTTTTTCTTCGAACCTAAATACAGTGTCACGCTGTTGGATGTACCTAAATGGCAATTACTCGGCGCACTCATGGGCGTGCCTTATATAGTGATTATGGTACTGGCAGTGCAACGTATAGGCACTGCTATAGCAACAGTCGCGGTAATTTTTGGTCAGTTGACTATGAGTATGTTGATCGATCATTTTGGCTGGCTGGGTAACAGCGCCATGCCACTTTCAGAGCAGCGGCTCGGCGCTATTTTATGTCTGGGTGTAGCACTGTATTTCATTTACAGCAGTGGCAAAAACACCGCGCCTAAGCCAAACAGTAACTTAGCTCAGGAATAAGTTCTCCGGCAGAACTCAGCTTGGCGTATTTACCGAGCTGAGGCCTTGGTTCATCGCTAAAGTAGCGACTAAAAACCGACCGAAAAGACACATCAGATCTGCACTTCTGTCTTTGCAACCACAATGACTCCTGCACTACCGCTCTTTATCCCTCTTGCGACAGATGATGATTTAGCTATCCCTCCACACTAGCCTACACTTTTAACCGCTAAAGTCTTTGTTTGGTTTTTCACCAACTAAAAATATAAAAAAAAGCAAAAGACTAACGCATTTTGGCAACGTTAAATTTTCTTCACTGTCACTACAATTCAGCTTGGGGAGTTGGCAATTCGGCGTGGAAGTGGAGGAAGCCGGTAAGTTCAGCACCTTAAAAAAACAAACAACATAACGGCATTCAGCGGATGCAGTGCGTCTCGCTGGTTAGTTGTTTGATCCAGGTGACTATTACAAATCAAGAGGGTATGGATAGAATGAAGAATAATAAGATATTTACCAGAACCGCAGTGGCAAGGGCTGTCACCCTGCTACTGAGTGGCACTGCAGTACTGCCACTTTATGCGCAGGAAACTCAGCAAGCACAGGAAACCAAAGCAGCAGAAACCGCACCAGTTGAAATTATTGCGGTTTACGGTGTTCGCTCCAGTTTGCAACAAGCTGCAGAAATTAAACGGAATTCGATGGGGGTGGTCGACGCCATCTCTGCTGAAGATATAGGTAAGTTCCCTGATACCAACCTGGCGGAATCTCTGCAACGTATCTCAGGCGTATCTATCAGCCGCACTAACGGTGAAGGTACAGAAGTCACAGTACGGGGTTTTGGTGGTGACAATAACATGGTCACACTGAACGGCCGTACCATGCCAGCCGCCAATACCTACGCGGCAGGTTCAGGTGCAGATGGTTCAAGCCGTGGCGGTAGTGCCCGCGCTTTTGACTTTTCTAATCTGGCGTCTGAAAGTATCAGTGGTGTTGAAGTCTACAAAACCAGCAAAGCCAACGTCGCAACTGGTGGTATAGGCGCGACTTTAAATATCAAAACCAACCGTCCACTAGAAAACTCTGAAGATATCGCCAGCATAGGTGTAAAAGCTGCACATGACACCACCAACAGAGCTGGTGATGATGTGACGCCTGAAATTTCAGGTATTTTCAGCCACGCTGATGACGATGGTAAATTTGGTGTCAGCGTATCTGCCAGCCATCAACGACGTGATTCTGGTTATACAGGCGCGACAGTCAACGATTGGCAGGTAGGGTATTGGGATGATTTGGCCGACGCCGACCGCTTATGGAACAATGCGGACACACTTGTCACCAATGGTCCGGAACAAGGCCAGCTCTACGCCCGCCCTAACGATATTCGTTACGCATTTTCCGATTCACAACGTGAACGTGATAATGCCCAACTGACGCTACAATTTAAACCAACAGAAAAATTTACAGCAACAGGGGATTACACCTATGCTGAAAATAATATTGTTGAGCACAGAGGTGAAATCACTAACTGGGTGCAAACCGGTAGTAACACCAAAGAAATTGAATTTGATAACAATATTGTCAAAACTCCAACTTATATCAAGGAAGAGTATGCAAGTGCCGTGGATGAAGGCTACGAGCAACAATGGCGTGAACAAACCAATACGCTGAAGTCTGTAGGCTTAAACTTAGAGTACGACTACAACGATGATCTGACGTTTGTTTTTGATGCTCACGATTCCAAGATGCACAGCCGTGGTACAGGCCCACGGAATTCAGGTGAATTAGCAGTAGGTTTAGGTGCTCCTATAGTCGAATCCCGTGAATGGTTCTGGGGCGCGGATTTACCCACTTACCTGAACGTCTATAACGACGCAGCGCCAGGCAAAGGTGCCAATGCCAACGGCATGGTCGATGCCGGCGACGTAGGTTCATCTATTGCACGTATCCGTAACGCTGCTCAGGAAAGCGATATTCAGCAGTTTAAACTGGATGCCATTTACATGGTGGACAACGGCCGGTTCGACTTTGGTATCGAAATGCGCAATATGGAATCCCGTACCATTCAAACCGCAGGTAATAACATTGCTTTGGGTAACTGGAACGTAGGTAATCCTGGCGAGTTTGGCGATCTGATCCAACCATTTGATTTACCGGGAGAGTTCGACGATTTCACCGCTTTACCTGGTGGTTATGGTTTTATTGCTGACCCACGCGCTTTATACACCGCAGCTTTAGATCTGTATCCAGGCATTCCAACAGCTTCTGAAGCGTCTTTGTCTACTGACAATATAGTCAAAGAAGATACGATGGCTGCTTACTTCCAGATATCTTTGGGTGGTGAAATCGGCAAAATGCCATTTGATGTGCTCACTGGCTTACGTTACGAAGAGACTGAATCTGAATCCAGCTCACTGGTCAGCAGAAACTATTTCCGCTGGGAAGACAATAACGACATCGTCTCTTATGTGGATAGTACTGTACCGGCACAACCTTTTACTGCAGAAAACAAGTACGACTACTTGTTACCAAGCTTAGATTTTACCTTGCATCTGAGTGACGACTTGATCAGCCGTTTCTCCTTTAGCAAAACTATTGCCCGTGCAGGTTTAGGTAGCTTAGGTGTATCTGCGTCTAACTTTGGTGGCGGTGGCGGCTCAACACTGTTAGGCGCTCAACCAACAGCCAACGCATCAAACCCTGCTCTGTTGCCACTGGAATCATCCAACTACGATTTATCGTTAGAATGGTACTACGACAATGGCAGCTATATGTCAGCTGGTTTATTCCAGAAAGACGTAGTGAACTTTATCGGTAGTCGTCAGGTAGACCAGCCCTTGTTAGGTATTCTTGACGTCACAGGTGGTCCTCGTGCTATTGCTGCGGCACAAGCTGTACAAGATGCAGGTTTCCCGCTGGATGATACTTATCTGTATGCGATGATGGTCTTTACTGAGTACCGCAACCATCCGGATATGATTGCCAAGTATGGTGCTAATCCACAGTTTACTGGTACTTCAGATCAAATTGACTTCCTGGCGAGCAATCCAGGTTTTGACTTAGTTGCAAATCCTGACGATCCGGAAATGGTATTCCGTACCAGCACACCGGATAACAACAGAGCCGCTAAAATCCACGGTGCCGAATTTGCAATTCAGCATTTCTTTGGTGAGACAGGTTTTGGTCTGCAGGCGAACTACACCATAGTCAGGGGCGACATTGGCTTTGATGTAAATGCCAACCCGGCTGAGTCTCAGTTTGCATTATTAGGCCTGAGCGACACCGCCAACTTGATCGGTATTTACGAAAAAGATGGCTGGACAGCGCGGGTGGCCTGGAACTGGCGTGATGAGTATCTGGCAGAGGTCAACAAAGGCGGCTCGAACAACCCACGCTTTGAGGAAGCCTACTGGCAACTGGATACCAACCTCAGCTACGATGTAAACGATCAACTGACGGTGTTTATTGAAGCGCTGAACCTGACAGGTGAAGACAGTCGTTCTCATGCCCGCAACGAATCCATGTTGTGGTATCTGACAGACCTGGATGCACGTTATCAGGTAGGTATGCGTTACCAGTTCTAAATCTGGATGTTGTGATCTATAGACTATTGGGAGAAGTTGCTTTTGCAGCTTCTCCCTGCTCTGATTTGTGTGAAGAGTCACAGGAAGTACAGCACTATGACCAAGCATGTGTTACTCAATAATATCGACCATCAAGATACCCGCGTTATCCACTACTTTGGACCGGAGTTTGGCGACAATCTGCACAGTGCTCTGGTGTTTCCCACTGAATTTACTGAACTGCAAAAAGAATATCCGATCCTGCTGCGTAAAGATGATCCACAAGGCGCTTATCAGGCCATCGCTTTGTTAGGTTTTGCCGCAGCTGAAAATTTGTATCTGAACAACCAACATGCCACAGGTTGGGATGCCCTTTATATTCCGGCCAGTATTGAAAAGGGTCCTTTTTTAATTGGTTTTCAGCGCTCTGGCGCTCTGCAGGATGAAAAGCCGGACGCCGTTGTCCATATTGACATGGCCCATCCCAAAGTCAGCTCAGCACAAGGCCAGCAATTATTTTTAGCTCAGGGCGGCAACAGTCCTTATCTGGAGCATATCTCAGCGCGACTGGATACTATCCATCAAGGCTCGGTGTTAGCACCTGTGTTTTATAAAGCGCTGGAACAACTGGAGCTGGTTGAAGCCGTCACTATCGAATTTACCCTCTGCACCAGTGAAAAGGTGCGCTTAACAGGCAACTATTGTATCAACGAGCAACGACTGGCCACTTTGCCTGCCGAGGCGTTAGTACAGCTACAGCAGTCCGGCTTTTTGCCGCTGGTTTATGCCATGGTATTTTCGATGAGCAATATCCGTCATTTAATTGATCGCAAAAACAACAGCTTGCGCCAATAGAGCCCGGAGTAACATCAAAGGCTATGTTAAAAGTCAGTCGTACCACCACAGCAATTCAATGCCCAGGCGGCGAGATCCCAGCTGAAGTGCTGTCAGCCGCAGAGCCTGTGATCCTCAAAGGGCTGGTGAGTCATTGGCCTTTAGTGCAACTGGGTCAGCAAAGTTCTGCTGCTGTAGCAGATTATCTTTGCAGTCATTACAACGGTAAAACCACACAGGTTTTTTATGGCGCTCCGACGCTGAATGGCCGCTATTTTTACGATGAAAGCTGCCGCGCTTTCAATTATGAAACCCGATTGGGGCAGGTCGATCAGGTACTGCAGCAAATCCTGCAGTGGCAGGAGCTGGAACAGCCCCCTTCTGTCTACATCGCCTCTAATTTGCTCAGTAGCCATTTTCCATCGTTGCGGCAACACAATGATATTCAGTTGCCCAAACCGGCAGTGAATTACGAGACTGAGCCGGATAGAGTCAGTATCTGGCTGGGCAACAAGTCGCTGTCCGCTTGCCATTACGACTCCTCAGAAAATCTGGCCTGTTGTGTACTCGGCAAAAGGCGCTTTACTTTGTTTCCACCGGAGCACATCAGTCATTTATATCCGGGCCCATTAGAACCAACACCTGGTGGTCAGGTCATTAGTATGGTGGATTTTGATAAGCCGGATTTAGAGCGTTTTCCCGACTTCCCCAAAGCAATAGCGGCAGGCCAAATTGCTGAGCTGGAACCAGGCGATGCGCTGTATTTACCCAGTATGTGGTGGCATCAGGTGGAAGGCTTAAGCTGCTTTAATATTCTGATCAATTACTGGTGGAGCACTGCACCCCGCTATACAGGTTCAGGTATGAATTTGTTGTATCACGCCCTGTTATGCCTGCGCGATAAACCTGAACACGAACGCAAAGCCTGGCAAGCTGTACTGAATCATTACATTTTTGACGATCCAAAAAAGGCTGGACAACACCTGCCAGAACAAGCCCGTGGTGTGCTGGGTGAGCTGGACGAGATGCAGGCCAGACAGCTGCGCGCCATGCTGCTCAACAGATTAAACCGCTGATCGATATAAACTTATTATAAAAATCACAGGGGATAGACAATGCAACAGGTTAAAAAAGTAGTGGTCGCAGGTGGTGGTACAGCAGGTTGGGTAGCAGCTGCGGCTTTATCCAAACGCCTGCAAGGCCTGATTGAAGTGGTGCTGATAGAATCTGAAGAAATTGGCACTGTAGGTGTTGGTGAATCAACAATCCCCCCTGTACAGCTGTTTCATAATCTGCTTGGCATAGACGAACAGGAGTTTATGAAAGCCACGGATGCGACCTTTAAACTGGCCATTTCCTTTGAAAACTGGGGGCAGACTGGCGATCAGTATTTCCACCCTTTTGGTGTCACAGGCAAAGGTAGTTTTTTAACCGACTTCCAGCATTATTATCTGCATGGTTTAACTTTGGGCGTGGACGCGCCCTTTGGCGATTATTGCTACGAATTGCAGGCCGCTAAACAACACAAATTTGGCAAAACCGACAAATCCAACATTAACTATGCGTATCATCTGGATGCCGGCCGTTACGCCCGCTTCTTACGCAAGTTCAGTGAAGATTTAGGGGCCGTGCGTATTGAAGGTAAAATTGCTCAGGTGCAGCAGCATGTTAATGGCGACATCCGCTCTTTAGTGCTGGAGTCAGGCCAGGAAATAACAGGGGATTTGTTTATCGATTGCACCGGTTTTAGAGCCTTGCTGATAGAGCAAACCTTAAAGACTGGTTACGATCACTGGGATCACTGGTTACCCTGCAATAAAGCTGTGGTTGTGCAAACAGAACCTGGCCCAAACATACATCCGTACACCAGAGCTATAGCCCATGACAGTGGCTGGCAGTGGAAAATCCCACTGCAACACAGAGGAGGCAATGGTCTGGTCTATGCCAGCGACTATTTATCGGACGAAAAGGCGAAGCAACGTCTGCTGGATGGACTGGAAGCTCCAGCCTTGTTTGAACCCCGGGTCTTGAGTTACCAGACAGGGCGGCGGAAAAAATTCTGGAATAAAAACTGTGTGGCTATTGGTTTATCCAGCGGTTTTATCGAACCGCTGGAATCAACCAGTATTTTCCTCTTTATGAGTGGCATTATCCGTTTATTACGACTATTCCCCTTTAATGGCGTCACCCCTGCTTTGATGGATGAGTACAATCAGCAGTCTATTACCGAAGTGGAAAAAATCCGCGACTTTATTATTTTGCATTACCACCAGACAGAACGCAGCGACAGCCCGTTTTGGGATTATTGCCGCACCATGTCTATCCCAGACACACTGGCGCACCGGATTGAATTATTTAAAGAGAGCGCTCATGCCTTTCAGACCGGTGACGAAATGTTCCGGCTGGAATCCTGGAGCCATGTCATGCTGGGGCAACGGCTGAGGCCGAACAGTTACCATCAGTTGGTAGCGGCTTTAAATCAGGGCGAATTAAGCCGTCATCTGCACAGTATCAGAGAAACTATTAACGCAGCAGTAGACAGATTGCCGTCACACCGCGACTTCCTGCGACAGTATTGTCCATCAACTATCAGCTGATCACAGTCATGCAGATCAGCCGGTTAAAAATTGGGCACGAACAATCGCCACTGTTGGTGGTGGATAACTTTGTGCCTGCACCGCAAAGCCTGATCGACTATGCAGCCAGCCAGACATTTTTGGCCAATTCACCTTATTACCCCGGCATAAGAGCCGCAGCTCCTGCGGCCTATCGGCAATTTATGCTGCATAGCCTGCAAGACACTTTAATAGAGTTTTTTCAGCTGCCAGCAACAACACTTGGATTTTCAGTCTGTCATTTGTCTCTGGTGACCACGCCACCAGAGCAATTAAAACTACTGCAACGTATTCCACATTTTGATACCACAGAACAACATGCGCTGGCCGCTGTACATTATTTATTTCAGGGTGATCAGGGCGGCACAGCCTTCTACCGGCATCGCAAAACTGGATTTGAATGCATAGATGCAAACCGCACGCTGGACTATTACCGTGCTCTGGAAGCTGAAAATAACGGCCCCCATTTGCCAAAAGTCAGCGATGGTTATATTCAGGGCGATACGCCGCTGTTCGAACAAATTGCAGTGCAGCCCGGAGTCTTTAACCGCTTGATTGTGTATCGCCGCCATGCCTTACACAGCGGCGTCATTACCCAAGACACTAACTTGTCAGCTGACCCGAGGTTAGGCCGGTTAACCATCAGCAGTTTTATTGACCTGTCGTAACTTGTAGGGGCCGTGGCTTGTCCCGGCTCTGTCCATCTGTACGCGGTATCAGTAGACGGGCGGATACAAGACCCGCCCCTACCGATTCATTTCGTTATTTTTGCTTCAAAAGGCCCGGCAGGTAAGCCTTCGCTGTTGAAAAGCACAGCCTCCGGATTATCGGCCCAGCCATAACGCACTTTGACTGGTGTTTTGATCTCAGGGTGCGACAACACTAAGTGTTCACCTTTTAGCTGAACCTGTGCCCAGCGATACAGACCATCAGCACCTGCTATAGCGAAGCTGTTGCCAGTGCCTTTTAGCACTAATCCCTTGCCGCTGTGACTGAATTTGAGTTTCAGCTTTGCACCTTCTGCACGAACAGAAGTCAGTTCAGGCCCCTGATAATCAACCTTTTCGCCCAAAGCCACGGCACGGGCTGCTAAGGCCAGCCGCTGGCCTAAAGTTTTTTTATCGACCGGATGAATATCGTTCCATTCGCCTGTGTCGATAGCTACCACCATAGCAGTGTTAGCTTCAGCCAGGCTTTGCCGCTGAGCTTCACGTAAACCAGCCCAGGCGCTGTCGACAGGTTCTGCTGTTTTTTCCAGGTAATTGGCCAGTTGCACAAATAAAAACGGGAATGGGTTGTACTGGCCTGTGCCTTGGGCCCACTTGGCGCGCCAATCGCGGATCATGCTGGTGAATCGTGGCTGATAGTCTTTATAAGCACCGACATTAGATTCCCCCTGATACCAAATCACCCCTTTGATCGGTAAAGCAGTTAAAGGCGCCAATAAACCATTGTATAAACCCAGAGGTTTCCAGCGGATAAAGGTATCACCTGGTAAATTGTTTGCCGTCGCTGCGGTTTGCATTTTCCATTCACCAGTCAAAGGTAATGGATTGGCGTCAGTGCCCAACCAATAGGGCTTGTCTGGCAGAAAACCTGTTTTGCCATTGGTCGCTGTTACCCGCACTGCAATCAGGTTAGTCCCGGCTTTTAACACTCCGGCAGGTAATTCATAACGACGTGGCGGGTACATATACGTGGTATGACCCACTTGCTTGCCATTGATATAGACCTCGTCGGCATCCACTATTGAGCCCAGGCGTAAAATACTGGCTTCCTCTGCTTGTGCCGCTGTCAGCTCTATGGTTTTACGCAGCCACCAGACACCGGTAAAAGGCTCTGCTCTGAAGCCCGGCACTGTGAAACTTTGCCAATTACTGTCATCCAGAGTTTCACTGAACCAGGGTGTTTTGCTGGTTAAACCCGGATCACGGCGCTGCAAATCACCATACCAGCTGTCATTTTTGTTTTTGTCAGCCGCGGTAATGGACTGAATTAATTTGTCATCACGAAACCGGATCCCTTCAGCCAAAGCGTCAGGAAAAGGCCGCAATGCTTCCTCGCTCATCCAGGCTTCGACAGGCGAGCCGCCCAGGGCATTATTTAAAATACCGATCGGCACGCTGTTATGACGGAATAAGTCGCGGCCAAAATAAAAAGCCAAAGCCGAGAAGTTCGCTATGGTTTGTGGACTGGCGGACACCCACTCACCGCCACTGAAATCCTGTTGTGGCGCTTTAAAGTTGTACTCTTGTGGCACCTTAAACTGACGGACCAAAGGATAGTTGGCGCTGGTTAAGTCCTCTGGATAAGCCTCAGCCACCCGCGCCATTTCCATTTCCATATTGGACTGACCGGACGCCACCCAGACATCACCAAAATAAATATCCCTGAGCTCAATCTGGTTACGGCCTTTAAAACTTAACTGGTGTGGCCCACCCGCCTGCTGAGCTGGTAATTGCAGTAGCCAGCGACCCTGTTTGGTTTTGACCTGGCCCACTAACTGGCCATTAAAGCGAACTTCAATGGCTTCATCGGCAGCAGCCCAACCCCAGAGCGGAATAACAGTGTCACGCTGTAACACCATGCCATCACTAATCAACTTAGGCAGACGAATATCAGCTTGAGCTAAAGGGCTCAGCAGTAAAGCGGCAGTGAGTAAAATTCTGAACATAAAAACATCCTTGTTAGTTACCACATTGGCCCTGGCCTTCATTTTCGGCCAAACGCACTTTAGCCAATTGCAGCTGGAAGCCTGCTGTAGCTGTCAGCACTAAAGGCTGACTGATTTTGCTCAAATCAAAAGCGCTATTGGCTGCAGTGAAGCAGCGTAATGGGATCTTCAGGCTCTGCCAGCCTTTACCATTCATGCGACTGAAATAGCTGCTGAAATCCAGAGCAGATATACAGTTCTCGCCACACTGCATCGCCACACTAACTTTACCAGGAGTCGCAGCCACAACCTGATATTCCAGTTCCAGCGTCATATCGCCATTGGCCTGACGGCTTAGATCCAAAGCCACACCCTGCGCATGATTTAAAGCTACAGCTGCGTCCTGATGGAAAGTCAGCAACACTGAATCCTCCTGTTGCAATCTGTCTGTGGCCACAGCTTCCAAAGCGTCGCCAGCAGATTTTTGCAGCGGTTCAGTCACTACTGTCAGCTGTCCCTTGTCCAGTAATTGCAGCTGCCATGGATTCACCGCTTTACCGGCATGCAGATAACGGCTGAAGTTCAGCACCTGATCGGCACTGATACCCGACTCTTCGCTGAGCTTCGCCAGTTCAGTTTTGTCGCTGTAAGTCAGGCCATAGCCATAAGCAAACTGCGGTTGATAATTTGTGTCACCCAGATTCAGCAACTCACCCGTCGCTTTGGCAGGCCAGGAGAAGGATAATTTGCCCTGAAAATCATGGCGGATTTCACCTTCAGCCGAACGGATCAGCAGATCCGCCACAGCGCCCCCTTCGCTGCCTGGTAAAAAAGCGGCGACAAAAGCATCGGACTGATTTAATTCAGGATTAACCCACAAAGGCCGGCCCGATAAAAACACCGACACTGTTGGAATACCCTTAGCTTTTAATTCAGTCAGAATTTGTAAAGCCCGGCTATCATCAAAAGCCAAATGGCTGCGATCACCAACAAATTCGGCATAAGGTTCTTCACCAAAGACCACAACGGCCACATCAGGTTTGTCAGTAAAACGACCATTTTCGCTCAGCTCTGTGCTGCCGCCCCCAGCTTCTACCGCTTTTTTAATACCGGCATAAATAGATTCACCGTTCGGGAAGTCAGAGTTTTTATTACCTGAACCCTGCCAGCTTAAAGTCCAGCCACCACTTTGTTTGCCGATATGATCTGCACCATCCCCTGCCACTAATACCTTGCTGCTGGCTTTAAGTGGCAGAAGCTGCTGGTTATTTTTCAATAACACCAAAGACTTACGCGCAGCCTGACGAGCAACAGCTCTGTGCTCCGGACTGCCAAGTAATTCATAACGCCCCGCCAAAGGCCGCTCTGAAGGCTTTACCTGCTCAAACAAGCCCATTTCGGCTTTAATTCGCAATACCCGGGCTACGGCTTCATCCAGCCGCTGCATTGGAATTCGGCCATCTTTGGCCTGGGCTAAAGTGTTCTGATACAACTTTTCCCAGCTGTCCGGCGCCATAAACATATCCAGTCCACCCAACAGTGAATTGGCGCAATCTGTGGGGGTACAGCCCTTGACCTGACCATGACCATTCCAGTCACCTACCACAAAACCGTCAAAGCCCATACGCTCCACCAGCACATCATTCAACATAGGCCGGTACCCATGCATTTTTTCGCCAAACCAGCTGTTGTACGATGCCATCACCACACGAGCTCCCGCTGCTATAGCGCTGTAATAAGGCGTACCATGGATATCGCGCAACTGGGCTTCGGTATGTTGGTTATCTCCCTGATCTTTGCCATCTACAGTGCCGCCATCCCCGAGAAAATGTTTCACCGTCGCCAGCATATGTTGGCCTTTTAAAAAGTCAGCACTGCCCGGTACACCCTGAATGCCCTGCAGAATATGAGGCGCATAAGAGGCCACCAGTTGTGGGTCTTCACCATAAGACTCATAAGTGCGGCCCCAGCGGTCATCTCGTACTACCGCAATAGTGGGCGCAAAAGTCCAGTCCAGGCCTGTGACCTGCATTTCAGCTGCAGTCACCCGGCCTATCTCGCGCATCAACTCTGGTTCACGCATAGCGCCCAACCCTATATTGTGCGGGAAAATAGTGGCGCCTTTCACATTGCTATGGCCATGCACAGCGTCTGTGCCCCACATTACAGGGATATAAGGCCGGCCATCGCTGGTGTCTGTGCTGGCCAGCCAAAAGGCATCGGCCAGTTGTAGCCAGGCGGCAGCACCAGCTCTGTTGTCCCGTCCTGGTGCTGAGTTACCGCCATTGAGCACAGATCCCAGATAATAATCCCGCACTTGTTGTGGTGTGACAGAGGCTATATCGGCCTGAATAATCTGCCCCACCTTTTGTTCCAGACTCATCTGGGCCAACAAAGTTTTGATTTTGTTTTCTATCGCCTCAGTGCGGGCTATAGGCTGCGGCTGCAAAGGCCAGTTGGCAGGAACAATCACAGGTTTTTCAGCTGAGCTTTGACTGGCGGCCTGCTCAGGCACAGCTTCGGCTGTCTGCACCGCAGGTTGACCACAGCCCGTTAACGCCAAACCACCAGCCAGCATCAGCAAACCAGTGCTGAGTTCTTTCCGCTTCTTTACCTTCGCCATCGCCTTTGCTCCCGCCTGCCTGTTAATAAATACGTGCCTGACTTAAATACGCTTTGTTGGCACTGACCTCTGTGATTTTACCTGTGATCTGAAAGCTGCTGTTTAACCGGATATCTGCCGAAGAGCTGCCAATCATCAGTTTGATTTCACCGGGCTCGACGACCCAGTTCATTTGTTGATCAAAAAACGCCAGCAGGTTCACCGGCAGTTTAAATTCAACATTCTTCTGCTCGCCTGCTTTGAGTGGCACTCGTAAAAAGCCTTTTAACTGTTTTACCGGACGGGTCACACTGGCCGCAGGATCCTGAATATACAGCTGCACCACTTCGGTCGCATCAAACTGACCGCCGTTACGCAGGGTCATGCTGACTGTCACTTCGCCATTGGCTGTGGCTTTGCTGTCATCAATCTTTAAAGCGCTGTAATCAAAGCGGCTGTAACTCAAACCATGGCCAAAAGGATAAAGTGGGCTGATGTCATCAAACAGATAACCTCGTTTGGCAGAAATTTTATGGTTGTAATAACTTGGAATATGACCGGCGCTACGCGGGAAAGTCAGAGGTAATTTGCCGGAAGGACTGACATCGCCAAACAATACATTCGCAAGTGCACTGCCGGTTTCCTGTCCCAGATACCAGGCTTCGATAATAGCCGGCATAGACAAGGCCAGCGCACCCAAAGCCAAAGGACGACCATTGGTTAATACCAGCACCAGCGGTTTACCCGTCGCCAGAATAGCTTTGGCTAACTCGACTTGATTGCCGACTAAATCTAAACTGCTGCGATCGCCCAAATGGCTGTCGGCCCAGGCTTCACGCGATAAACCTTCGTTTTCA
Organism: Rheinheimera tangshanensis; assembly: GCF_014645135.1. Classification (GTDB taxonomy): domain Bacteria; phylum Pseudomonadota; class Gammaproteobacteria; order Enterobacterales; family Alteromonadaceae; genus Pararheinheimera; species Pararheinheimera tangshanensis. The sequence goes on along the minus strand of NZ_BMLH01000002.1, from coordinate 121,255 downwards.
CCCAATACCAGCACCACAGCATCAGAGTTTTTCGCCAAAGCCACAGCTTGTTGCAATAAACCTTTGCGATCCTGTTCACTGGCCAAACGAATATCGTCGTAGTTCCAGCGCTGCATCGAATAAGTACCGGCTGCTTTGCTGCGCTCTGCTATATCGCTGGTGACAAAAGCCGCTTGTTTAGCCGGAGTTTTGGTTAAATACTGAATCAGCTTAGTGCCCGGAGCAAATTCGACTTTGGCTTTGCCTTTAAGCTTCTGCCGCAAGCCATCAACAATACTAACGGTCTGGCGCGGAATACTGCTGTAGCCGCCTAATAACACTTCATCCGCATGAGGGCCAATCACTGCCAGCTGTTTGATTTTGTCGGCTTTTAGCGGCAAAGTACCGTCATTTTTCAGCAGTACCATAGACTTTTCAGCCACCTGACGGATAAAAGTCCGGTCTGAGGCTGCGCCCACTAAGGCATCCGCTTTACTGGCATCAACATAAGGCTGTTCAAACAAACCTAATCTGAACTTCAGCGCCAAAACCCGACTGACAGCTTTGTCTATTGCCGCTTCATCCAGTTGCCCCGATTTCACTAAAGCCGTTAAATGCGGGAAGGTTTTTGGATCCGGAGTTTCCATGTCCACGCCAGCTAATAAAGCAGCTTTGGCAGCAGCAGCCTCGCTGTCGTACAAACCATGCCGGCTACTCAATTCTTCAATGGCAAAATAGTCACTGACAATCACACCGCCAAAGCCCCATTGCTGGCGCACTACATCTTCCAGCAAAGGCTTATTGACATGAGAAGGTATACCGTCAATTTCGTTGTAGGACGCCATAATACTACCGGCATGGGCCAGCTTGACCGCTGCTTCAAAAGGCGGCAAAAACACTTCATGCAGTTCACGTTCACCAATAAAAGCCGGTGCTATATTAACGCCGGCCACTGGCTGACCATGACCTGTCAGATGTTTTAAAGTTGCCACCACTTTATCTGCAGCAAAAGGACCATGTTTACCGGTTTTGCCCTGAAAACCTTCCACTGCAGCCACGCCCATAGCCGACATCAGATACGGATCTTCCCCCATGGTTTCTTCAATCCGGCCCCAGCGTGGGTCTCGGGCTATGTCTAACACCGGAGTTAAAGCCCAGTGCGAGCCAGTCGCACGCATTTCGCGGGCAGTCAGCGCATACAAGTCATGCATATCCTGCGGTGACCAACTACTGGCCAAAGCTATGGCCTGTGGAAAACTGCTGGCATCAAAAGCGGCATACCCATGCAAGGCTTCTTCATGCATCAGAGCCGGAATACCCAGTCTGGTATGTTCCTTTAACCAGCGCTGCAAGGCATTGTTAAATTCTGCGGTTTGCTCTGGGGTTTTAAACTCGCTGGGACGGCCTATATGGCCAATACCCAGAGGTATTAATTCTTTGGCTTTTTCCGGCAGAAACTGCAGATTTTTATCTTCCAAAGTGCGGCGTTGTTGCCAGACGGTTTGCAGCTGAGCCACTTTTTCTTCCAGCGTCATGCGGGACAACAAATCCTCTACCCGCTGTTCTGTGGCTAAACTGGCGTTTTGATAGGGATGCTCTGCCGAAGCCGCAAAAGCGACGCCTAAACCCAGCACCGCAGAGAGAAGTTGTTTACCCACTCGAACCTCCTGTGAAATACCTGATTAATCCCGGTAGGGCTTTAAGGTTTGAATCTTGCCAGCCGCGTCATACTGAATTTCCGCCATCTTGACTGAACGTAAATGGGTGACGCCTTCGGACAAAATAGAGTCGTGGTAAAACAGGTACCACTTGCCGTCAAATTCACAGATCGAATGGTGAGTGGTCCAGCCGACCACAGGTTCTAAAATCCGGCCCTGATAAGTAAAAGGTCCGTACGGGTTATCGCCTGTGGCATAACATAAAAAGTGTGTATCACCTGTGGAGTAAGAGAAGTAGTATTTGCCCTGATATTTATGCAGCCAGGAGGCTTCAAAAAAGCGTCTGTCTGTATCACCTGCGAACAGCGGTTTACCTTGTTCGTCCAGGATCTGCACTTCACGCGGCGCTTCGGCAAACTCCAGCATATCGTCGCGTAATTTGGCCACTTTTGGCCCTAAAGCCGGTTCCTTAGCTGCAGGTTCGGCATAATCAGCGCTGTACTGGTTGTTACGGTAGTTTTGTAACTGCCCGCCCCAAATACCACCGAAATACATATAAAAACTACCGTCGTCGTCTTCAAACACCGCCGGGTCTATCGAATAGCTACCTGCTATTGGCTCTGGCTGAGCTTGAAAAGGCCCCACAGGCGAATCTGCTACAGCCACACCAATCTGAAAAATGCCATCTGGTTTTTTCGCCGGAAAATAAAAGTAATATCTGCCGTTTTTTCTCGCGGCATCCGGCGCCCACATCTGGCGTTCGGCCCAGGGCACATCCTTGATATGTAAAGCCACGCCATGATCCACGGCAGGGCTTTGCGGATTATCCAGCGACAACACATGGTAATCCTGCATACCAAAGTGATCGCCGTTGTCGTTAAAAGGGATACCCGCTTCAATATCGTGCGACGGATAAATATAAATACGGCCGTCAAACACATGGGCCGAAGGGTCGGCTGTATATATGTGTTCCACCAAAGGTTGAGAAATAGCCTTAGCTTTTAGAACTTTTAAATCCTCAGACATTGTCTTACTCCGTTTGAGCTAAACCAGCAGCAGCGCGACGTTCATTCATCTCCTGCTCAATCTGGGTTTCTTTGTGTTTGTTAATTTCATACAGACAGATGCAAGCCACACCAAGCAGGAAAGGCGCTGAGGCATAAAGGCTGACAGATAATTGGATACCATGAATAGTCTCTGGCGACTGAACCGCCAGCTGGGCGTCATAACCATAATGCGCCAGAATACCGGCCACCAAAGCGCCGCCTATACTCAGGCCCAGTTTCAGACCAAAAATCATCGCAGAGAAAATAATAGCTGTGGCACGACGATGGTTTTTCCATTCGGAATAATCTGCCACATCAGCGATCATGGCCCACAACAGCGGAATAGTGATGCCATAAAAAAAGCCATGCAAAAGCTGCGAACTAAACACCAGGCCTATAGCGTCGGCAGGGAACAGATAAAACGCCATCACAAACAAAGTGGAGATAAAAAGCGCCACAGCAAACACATCTCTTTTGCCAAAACGATCCGCCAGCGGCTTGGAAAAGCCTATACCGAAAATCATGCAAATAATGCCACCTGCATTAAACAAACTAAAACCTGAAGTGGCCGCATCTTTAGGCCAAAGGAATTCAGTCAGGCCCATGCCGGTCAGCATGGCGTTTAAACCGGCAATAAAGGCGTTAAAACCAATATCTTCCAGAAATAAAGCAACTTGTTGTTCATTCAGGTAGTTTTCGAAGTAAAAAATATACATACCACCTTTCAGCGCCAGCGTAATAAATACCAACACTGTCAGCACCAGCATAATGGCCCAGGGACGGTTTTTCAGCAGATCACCAATGTCCTGACGAATAGTTGAGCTTTGTGCGCTGCAGGTCATCACCCGCTCTTTGGTGGTAATAAAAGTAATAAGGAAAAACACAATACCAACGCAGGCAAACAGCGTCATGGTGTTTTCAAAACCTACGGCTTTATCGCCGTCTCCCAGAATCAGTACCAGCGGTAATAACAAGGCCTGAATAATAAACTGCGCCACCATCACAGCAACAAAGCGGTAAGCCGACAAGCTGTTACGGTCAGCCATATTGCCGGTCAGAACCCCACTTAAGGCTGAATACGGCAGGTTATTGGCGGAGTACACCAGCACCAGCACTACATAGGTAATAAAGGCGTAGGCAATTTTGCCTTCCGGGCTGAAATCCGGTGTGCTGAAGGCTAATAAAGCAATGACGCCAAAAGGCACTGAAGTCCAGAGGAGCCAGGGCCTGAACTTGCCCCAACGGGTTTGAGTGCGGTCGGCAATAATGCCCATAATAGGGTTAAAACAAGCGCCAATTAAGCCACCGATAAAAATAATAGTGGCAGCGGCTGCAGCCGGGATCTGGTACACATCTGTGTAGAAAAAAGCCAAAAAGGTCATCAGGGTCTGGAAAATTAAATTGGCCGCCAGGTCCCCGAGGCTATAACCGATTTTTTCGGTCACAGATAATTTTTGTACTGCTGTTTGCATATCAATTCGCCTGTTGCTGTTTTACGCCCGCTGCATGCCGGCTGTTTTTATGTTATCTACCCAAGTCATTTGAAGTTGCGGCGCTGCGACAAGCCAGTGAAATCCCGGGAGCATAGTTAACCTATGTGACCGGGCGAGGTGGCGTAGTCAACAAAGCTGCAGCTTCAAGGACGACAGGTATTTTCTGACCTTAACATACATCGACAGTTACCAAAGCGGACTAACGGAATGTACTGAAAGAATTATGATTTTTAACAAGCTGGCTGTATTTCAGTCAAACAGAACTTATGCTCAGGCTATGCGCTTACCTAAAGGAGTTATAATTTTGCAGCACAGCAACGAGCCGGCAGTTTCAGCAGACAACAAAGTTTTTATTCTGTTTATCAGCTTAGTCGCCACCATAGGCGGCTTTTTATTTGGTTTTGACAGCGGCGTGATCAACGGTACTGTCGACGGCCTGCAACAAGCCTTTAATTCCGCAAGCGTCGGCACTGGTTTTAATGTCGCCAGTATGTTGTTGGGCTGCGCTGTAGGTGCATTTTTTGCCGGACGGCTGGCTGATATCAGTGGCCGTAAAACCATCTTACTGATCTCAGCCGTATTTTTTATTGTCAGCGCCTGGGGTTCAGGTGTTGCTGAAGGCTCCTTTGAGTTTGTTATTTACCGCATTTTAGGTGGTTTGGCTGTTGGTGCCGCCTCTGTGATTACGCCTGCTTATATATGTGAAGTGGCGCCGGCCCGCTACCGTGGCATGCTCACTACCTTGCAGCAAATCGCCATCATCTTTGGTTTGTTTATGGCGTTTGTCAGCAATTACCTGCTGGCTGAATATGCAGGCGCTTCTACTGCGGCGCTTTGGCTTGATTTCGCCGCCTGGCGCTGGATGTTCTGGATGGAACTGTTCCCGGCGTTCCTGTTTCTGCTGATGTTGTTTTTTATCCCTGAGAGCCCACGTTTTCTGGTGCTCAAAGGTAACAACGATGCGGCCTCTGCAGTATTGACCCGCTTGTATGGCAGCGATGCCGCAAGCCGCAAACTGACTGAAATTCAACAGTCTTTATCTGCAGATCATCAACCCCGACTCACTGATTTATTAAGCAGCCAAACCGGTAAAGTGCGCAAAATTGTTTGGGTGGGTATTGGCCTTGCCAGCTTCCAGCAATTGGTCGGTATTAACGTGGTGTTTTATTACGGCGCAGTGCTCTGGCAAGCTGTTGGTTTTTCTGAATCTGACGCCTTACTGATTAACGTCATTAGCGGCGGTTTAAGTATTGCTGCTTGTGTTATTACCCTACTGATTATCGACAAAGTGGGCCGCAAGCCTTTGCTGCAATGGGGTTCAGTCGGCATGGCTTTGACTTTGGGTTTAATGGTGCTTTGTTTTGCCAACGCAGGTCAGGACGAAAACGGCAATCTGCTGTTAGGCGACTGGGGAAAAGTCGCTCTGATCAGCGCTAACGCTTATGTATTCTTTTTTAATCTGTCATGGGGCCCTGTGATGTGGGTGATGTTGGGCGAAATGTTCCCGAATCAAATTCGTGGTTTGGGCCTTGCCGTCAGTGGCTTAGCCCAGTGGAGCTGTAACTTCCTGATCACTATGACTTTCCCTTTGTTGCTGGCAGGTATTGGTCTGGCTGGAACTTATGGCCTTTATACCCTGGGCGCTGCGCTTTCTATCCTCTTTGTGATCAGGATGGTGCATGAGACCAAGGGGACTGAATTGGAAGATATGCAAGGCTAAAAACCCTTCTTAATTGAAGCTGCAACGTTGTTGACCGCCTGATCTTAAAACGAAGAGGCGTCCCAGTCACCTAGGTAACTATGCTCCTGGGGTCTAGCTCGCTTGTCGCCTAGTTGCAACTCCAATTACTTTGGGTTGAATTTTCGGGAGTGAATACATTTATGAACGTCTTTCATCTTACCAATAAAGCGGGCGACCAGCTAAGCATACTGGAGCGCGGTGCGGCTATGCAGCGCTGGTCTACTGCTGTGGGTGACAGTCATCGTGAATTGATCCTCAGTTATGCCGATCCGGACTGTTATGCACAGGACCCTTTTTATCTCGGCGCTTTAGTAGGGCCTTACGCCAACAGGATCAGTAAAGGCCGTTTGCGGATTGGTCAGCAGTGGTATCAACTGCAACAAAATGAAGGACAAAATCAGCTGCATGGTGGCGCCGCAGGTTTACATCAAATGAACTGGCACCTACTGGAGCAGCAGCAATCCAGACTGGTGCTGGGCTGTGAAATGGCCGATGGTCAGGGTGGCTATCCTGGCCCAGTGTCTTTTCGTGTCACTTATCAATTGTCCGAACAAAGCGCTTTGGATATAGAGCTGGAAGCCAGCAGCAGCGTCACTACGCTAGTGGGGCCAACTTTGCATCCGTATTTTAATCTGGCGCCAGATCAAGCCCCAATAGACGAGCATAAACTTTGCCTGCATGCCGCCCATTACACTAGTGTAGATGCGCAGTGCATTCCAACAGGTGAACTGCCCAAAGTGCAGGGTAGCTCGCTGGATTTCAGCACAGCCAAAACCTTAAAGGGTGTGCAGATGGACTATAACTTTGTGGTCAATGGCGATCTGCATCAGGCCGCGGCTGAACTGATAAGCCCGGATGGTTTAGTGCGGCTGAGTGTGTATTCCGACTATCCGGGCCTGCAGGTGTATACCGGAGAGCATTTAGCCGGCCCCTTTAAATCACGTCAGGGTATTTGCCTTGAGCCACAGTTTTTCCCGGATTCACCGAACCAAAAAGGTTTTCCCTTTCACTTTACCCGTCCCGGCCAGCCTTTTAAGGCACATATCCGTTATCAACTGGATAAAGCCGGTTAACAGCAGCAGTTCTACTTATTCATTACTTTTGGAGTCATCACATGCGATCTATGCCATTTTGTATCTTATTAAGCAGCCTGTTGATAGGCAGTGCTTACGCACAAGAGCAAAGCACCTCTTTAAAAGATACGTACAGCAAACACTTCAGTATTGGCACTGCGTTAAGCGCAGCGCAAATAGAAGGCAAAGAGCCGGGCACGCTGGGCTTGGTCAAGCAACAGTTTAATGCGGTGACCGCAGAAAACGTAATGAAATGGGAAATCATTGAACCTGTGGAAGGCCAGTTCAACTTTGCCGCCGCCGATGCCATGATTGAATTCGCCGAATCCAACAATATCAAGGTGATAGGTCATGTGTTGTTATGGCACGAGCAAACGCCAGCCTGGGTGTTTCAGGACGCTAAAGGCCAACCGGCCTCCAAAGAGTTGGTGTTATCCCGACTGAAAAACCATATCAACGCCGTGATGGGCCGCTACAAAGGCCGTATTCATGGTTGGGATGCGGTGAACGAAGCCTTAAACGAAGACGGCACCCTGCGCCAATCCAACTGGTATAAAGCTTTGGGTGACGATTATATAGCCACAGTCTTTGAGCTGGCGCATCAGGTCGACCCGAAAGCCGAACTCTATTACAACGACTTTAATTTATTTAAACCAGAAAAACGCGCCGGCGTGTTAAAGCTGGTGGCGGCGTTAAAAGCGAAAAATGTGCCTATCCACGGCATAGGTGAACAAGGCCATTACAGTCTGGATTACCCGGAACTGCAGCAAGTGGAAGACTCTATTGTGGCGTTTAAAAACACCGGCCTGAAAGTAGTGATTACCGAATTGGATATCTCGGTTTTACCCTTCCCTGAGCCGGAAAAAATTGGCGCGGATATCTCACTGAATATGCAGTTAAAGCAAGAATTTAACCCCTACGCTGATGGCTTACCAAAAGCAGTCAGCGATCAGCTGACAGAAAAATACCTGCAATTGTTTGAGTTATTTTTGCGCCACAGCGACGCCATTGAACGAGTGACTTTATGGGGCGTGAACGACAACCAAACCTGGCGCAACAACTGGCCAATGAAAGGCAGAACAGACTACCCCTTATTGTTTGACCGCAAGAATCAGCCAAAGGAAGTGGTGCCACAGCTGATTAAACTGGCAGAGAAAGCTGGTAAATAACTCCAAATAATCACCCAAAGGCTGGGGTTTCCCAGCCTGTCTGTTTTTACCGATTTAACTCCCAACGGGATCATCACTTTAGACCTGACACCAAAGCTTTTTTCGAAAACCTGTTAGCTTTGCTAGTTTACAACCCTATTCCATTTAATAAACTGGATGTGCTCTGACGGTATTCGCAGTGCAGCCTAACAGACCAAAGGTAGACCTGACACCAAGGACAAAGGTTTTTAAAAAGGACTAGAGATGAAATCATCCAGATTATTCTATGGTATTGGTATCGTTGTTGGCATATTGGTTGGCTTAGCCATAGGTTCATTTCTGACCGGAAATTTTTTTGAATTGCTGGATCGACTCCTCAACCATTTTTAGCTGGTAGCACTGTGTTGCGTAAGGGTATGCCAATGAGATCATCACTTAGACCTGACATTGAAATTCCTTTATCAAAGTAGACCTAACCCTGAGGGCTCTGTTACACCCATGCAACTTATCAAAAATCTTTTATGGATAGACTGTTTTGCTGGTGCAACTGCCGGGGTAATAGTGGTCCTGGCGTCAGCATGGCTCAGTGATCTGTACTCTGTGCCACAACAACTGCTACTGGTGATGGGTGCGATCAACCTACTCTATGCCTGTTATTCGTTCTCTCTTGCCATTAATAGCAAGCGCTCCGGATTTTTTATAAAAATGCTAATAGTAGCCAATGCAATCTGGGCTTTCGTTTGTCTTGGTTTAGTCGCACAGTTTTCTGGAAGCATGACGTTACCTGGCTACATACATCTGGGTGGCGAAGCAGTATTTGTTGGTGGGCTCGCTTTTACTGAGTGGAACTGGCGTGATCAATTAGTAACGCAAAACTGACAAAAGAACAGCCTCTGCGTTCTCACGAAGACGCCAGCTCAGGTATCAGGTAAATTTTAATAAGAAAATAGGGCGCAGTAGCTTCTCTGCGCCCGGATAAAATACCCGGCAAGCCGGGCAACGACAGGGTTCGGGATCCCTTATCTGAACAACACCAGATTCACTTGATTTTCCAGCAATTCCTGACGGCCGCTGACGGCTTTCGGGCTTAACTGTTCGCGCTCAACCATAGCAGCCAGAGATTGCAGTGAATGCTCGCTGCTCTGAATGGCTTTACCTAAAGAACCGCTCCAGCCGGCGTAACGTTCGGCTACAGCCTTACCTAAAAAGTCTTTTTCAATCAGAGCAGCTGCACGTTTTAATGCCATAGCCAGGTGATCCATACCACCAATATGACCATGGAACATGTCGGCGCGGTCCATACTCTGACGGCGTAATTTGGCGTCAAAGTTGAAACCACCCGTAGTGAAACCACCTGCCTTCAGAATTTCGTACATCACCAGGCTCAGCTCTTCTACGCTGTTCGGGAATTGGTCTGTATCCCAGCCATTTTGTGCATCACCGCGGTTCGCATCTATGCTGCCAAAAATTCCAAGCGAAATAGCAGTCGCTACTTCATGATGGAACGAATGACCAGCCAGCGTGGCGTGGTTGGCTTCAATATTCATCGCGAATTCTTTTTCCAGGCCAAATTGCTTCAGGAAACCATACACAGTCGCAGAGTCGTAATCGTACTGGTGCTTAGTAGGTTCCTGTGGCTTAGGTTCGATCAGTAAAGTGCCTTTAAAACCGATTTTATGCTTGTGCTCCACCACCATTTGCATAAAGCGGCCCAGTTGCTCACGCTCCTGACGCAGGTCGGTGTTCAGCAGAGTCTCGTAGCCTTCACGACCGCCCCACAATACGTAGTTTTCGCCGCCTAAACGCTGAGTGGCGTTCATTGCATGAAACACCTGAGTGGCGCCGTAGCTGAAGATTTCCGGATTTGGATTGGTAGCAGCACCTGCAGCGTAACGTGGGTTACTGAATAAGTTGGCTGTGCCCCATAACAGTTTCACGCCGGTTTCAGCTTGCTTTTGCTCAAGCACATCCACCATAGCGGCGAAGTTGTTGATATATTCTTTAATACTGTTGCCTTCAGGTGCAACGTCAATGTCGTGGAAGCAGTAATAAGGAATGCTCAGCTTGCTGAAGAATTCAAAAGCCACATCGGCTTTAGCTTTGGCCTGCGCCATAGCGTCACCGGCTTCTAACCATGGACGGCCAAAAGTGCCCTGACCGAACACGTCCTGACCATTCCAGCAGAAGTTGTGCCAGTAGCAAGCTGCCATACGCAAATGCTCTGCCATGGTTTTACCAAGGATTTTTTCATTAGCGTTGTAATGCTTAAAGGCCAAAGGGTTGGTGCTATCGGCACCTTCATACTCTATTTTGTTAATCTGGTCGAAATACTGAGCCATGTTGCTCTCCTGTGTTACATCAATTCCAATGCTGCTAATGGTGGGCATAGCTGGCATCAATCACAATTATGTTTTTTCAAAGCCACCTTGTGCTTTTGCTTTATTCCCGTCGTCTTTGCTGCCATGGCGTTGTTGGCTCGACACTCCCCCCAGTCACATAGGTAAACTATGCTCCTGGGGTCTCGCTTACTTGCCGCCTAGCCACAACTGTAAATCCATAGGGAATATCCCAGATGCAGCTTTGTTGGCTCCAATTGCAATGACGCGGGGAAATAGTTGCAAGTTTAAAAATGCTCAGCCAAGGACTGATACAAGGCTTTAAATTTGTTGTAGCGTTTGGCCAGAGCGGCATGACGTTGAGCATTAGGTTGATGCTGGCTGACCAGTGGCGGCGGTGGGCAAAGCAAATCCAGTGCTGTCTCTGGTTCCAGAGCTAAATGGGCCAGACGGGCTGCACCTAAGGCGGGTCCTACTTCACCACCTTCTCTGAAGGTCAGTGGCTGGTTCATTAGATCAGCCAGCAATTGCCGCCAGTAAGGACTTCTGGCGCCACCACCTATCAGATTAATTTCTGTCGGCTTCAAACCGCTGGCATGCAAAGCTTCTGCGCCCTGAAACAAGGCAAAACTGACACCTTCAAGCACTGAATAGGTCAGGGCTTTTTGGTCTGTGTTATAGTCCAGACCAAACCAGACACCTTTGGCATTGGGGTTGTTATGCGGCGTGCGCTCGCCCGACAGGTAAGGTAAAAACAGCGGCAGCTGTTCACTATTTTCAGGCCCTTGATCCAAATCAGCCAGCAAAGTCGCCACCGGAGTTTTCACTATGTGTTCGGCGTACCATTGCAAACAACTGGCCGCACTTAAGGTGACAGACATTAAATGCCAGGTATTTGGCAACGCATGACAAAAGCTGTGTACCGCAGACTGTGGATTGGCCAGAAAACCATCACTAACGGCAAAATACACACCCGAAGTGCCTAGCGATAACATGGCCTGGCCCGGATGCACTATGCCAGCGCCGACAGCACCAGCTGCATTATCACCACCACCTGCAATTAAAGGCACAGCCTGCATACCCCAACGCTTCGCTAACTCAGGCAACAAGGTTCCGGTGATCTGATTACCTTCATACAATGCGGGCATTTGATTGCGGCTTAAACCGCAAGCACAGAGCAGCTCGTCGTTCCAGTCCCGCTTGGCCACATCCAGCCATAAAGTACCGGCACTGTCCGACATATCGGAGGCAAAATCACCACTTAAACAAAAACGCAGATAATCTTTGGGCAATAACACTTTAGCAACGCGGGCAAAAGCTTCTGGCTCCTGCTGACGTAACCACAACAATTTAGGTGCAGTAAAACCCGGCATCGCCAGATTGCCGGTGATCTGCGGCAAATCGCTAACCTTCAGCTCCAACTGCTTGCACTCGGCAAAAGAGCGGCCATCGTTCCATAAAATCGCCGGGCGAATAATCTGATTTTGCGCGTCCAGTAAGGTTGCGCCATGCATCTGGCCCGCTAAACCTATGGCTTTCACCGCTGCTAACGACTGACGCCCTCTTAGCTGGTCCAGACAAGACTGCAACCCAAGCCACCAATGCTCTGGGTTTTGCTCTGACCATAAAGGCAAAGGCCTGCTAACGGACAACTCAGCACTGGCGCTATCAATGACTTTGCCGTTTTCGCCCAGCAAAATTACTTTGATGCCCGAAGTACCTAAATCTATGCCTATATACATACTCTGAAATCTGTTCTGACTTTTGGTGAGCTAATACTTGGCGAGGGATTGCTGAGCAGCAATTACGAAAATTCATAATTCGCTGCTGAATTATGATTTATCGTTTGCCAAAAAAGCCCGGCTGGCTAATATTTAACCCGCTTAAATACAAAAACAAAAAAAGATAACGATAAATACTCAAAAAAACTGAAGCTACGACTTCAGGTACGAAGAGTATAAAAAATGACAAGACGGGGACAGGTTATATGTTTAAAGCTAAACACAGCATTACCTTGTTGTTTAATGCCAACAAGGTATTCGACAGGCAAGTGATCGAAGGCATAGGTCATTATCTGCAATCATCAAAAGTGGACTGGGACGTGTATTTGGAGGAAGACTTTCTCTGTCGTCTCGAACACATTCACGAATGGGGTGGCGACGGTATTATCGCCGACTTCGACGATATGAATATTGAACGCGCTTTGGCCGGAACCAGTAAACCTATAGTGGGTGTAGGCGGCTCTTACAGCAAAGCTTCCGATTATCCTGCTGTGCCTTATGTCGCCACCGACAACTTCGCGCTGGTCAGCGCGGCTTACGAACACCTGAAACGCAAAGGTTTAGACCGTTTCGCCTTTTACAGTGTGCCAACCGACGATCAGCACCGCTGGGCTACTGAACGCGAGAATGCGATTAAAAAATTAACAGCGCAGGACGGTTACGATTGTCAGATTTATCAAGGCCATTGCACCAGGCCTGAAACCTGGCAATACGCCATGAATCGTCTGACCGATTGGATCCAAAGTTTACCCAAACCCATTGGCATTATTGCCGTCACCGATTCCCGCGCCCGCCATCTGCTGCAAGCCTGTGAACATTTGGGCATAGTGGTGCCGGATAACATTTCCATCATTGGCATAGATGACGACGACATAGCCCGCTTTCTGAACCGCATTAGTTTGAGTTCTGTGACTCAGGGGTGTTTTGAAATGGGTTATAAAGCAGCCAAACTGCTGCACACCCAACTGAATAATATAGATGTAGGTAATAAACGTATTCTGGTGCCGCCCGTGGGCGTGGCGTCTCGCCAGTCTACAGACTTTAAAGCGCTGCGCGATCCTTATGTAATTCAGGCCATGCACTATATTCGCCGCCATGCAACCCGTGGGGCTAAAGTGGAGCAAGTCACAGACTTTGTCGGTATTTCCCGATCCAATCTGGAACAACGCTTCAGAGCAGAACGGGGACATTCGATTCACACTGAGTTGCATAACCAGAAGCTGGTCAAAGCCTGCAAAATGCTGCTCGACACTCAGGTGAACCCTATTGAAATAGCCAATATCTGCGGCTATCCGTCACTGCAATACATGTATGCGGTGTTTAAACGCCATTTTTGCCAGACCCCGAAAGAATACCGGGAAAGCCGTGGCGAAGCGATGAATCATCTGGCGGTAAATGACTGATCACTCACTGATTTGCAGGGCGTATCTGTGGTTCGCGCCCTGCCACTATTGAACTCCTGCCACCGAAAAAACGCACTAAGCTGACGTATTTTCATAAAGCCGAAGCCTTTGATGATCATGGTATTTTTCTGTTTAAACCTGACACAAGCAGTCAAAGGAACAACGAAAAATGCACACAATCTACGCTTCTGCGCTCCTAGGCCTTGGCCTGTTACTCAGCGGATGTCAGCCGGAACCACCGGCTCAGCCACAAAGCACTACAGCTACTTTTCACTGGTTTGATTATCAGGGCCAGGACGCGATATTTGCCGACCCTGTAGCCAAAGGCAGCTACCAGAATCCGGTTGTTGCAGGCTTTTTTCCGGATCCAAGTATTACCCGCCGTGGTGATGACTATTACATGGTGACCTCGTCTTTCTCCTACACGCCGGGTTTACCTATTTTACACAGCACCGATCTGGTGAACTGGCAGCTGATAGGCCATGCACTGAGCCGTGCCTCGCAAGTGGATATGTCGGGTATGCAAGTCTCCCGTGGCATTTTTGCCCCTACTATTCGCTATCACGACGGCACGTTTTACATCATCACCACAGTCGTGGATAAAGGCGGCAACTTTATTCTGACCGCCACAGACCCGGCCGGGCCCTGGTCTGATCCCATCTGGTTGCCTGAAGTGGAAGGCATAGACCCGGATATCTTTTTTGATGACGACGGCAAAGTCTACATCAGCCATAACGGCGAGGCGCCGGGCGAGGCTTTGTATGAAGGCCACAGAGCTATTTGGCTGTGGCAATACGACCCGCTGAAAAAAGCTGTGTTGCCAGAGTCAAAACAACTGCTGGTCAATGGTGGTGTCGACTTAAGCACCAAACCGATTTGGATTGAAGCACCGCATATTTACAAGCACAACGGCTGGTATTATCTGGTCTGTGCCGAAGGTGGCACAGCCGATCAACATTCAGCCGTGGTATTCAGAACCCGCAGCCTGACACAACCTTTTGTGCCTTATGGCAACAACCCTATTCTGACGCAACGCGATTTACCAGCTGACAGAGCTAACCCTATTACCACAGCGGGTCATGCCGATTTAGTGCAGCTACCGGACGGTCAGTGGTGGGCTGTATTTCTGGCCACCCGCACTTATGACCAAACTTTTTTTAATACTGGCCGCGAAAGCTTTTTACTGCCGGTCAGCTGGCAGGACGAATGGCCCACTATTTTGCCCAAAGGCCAGGCTATTCCTTATCGCCTTACTGCGCCAACAGGCCTTGTCAGCAGTACCAAAGCTTTGAGTCAGACCGGCAATTTTCACTGGCGTGATGAATTTGATAGTTCGAGCTTAAAACTGGACTGGAACCTGCTGCGTGAGTTTGACCAAAGCTGGTTCACACTGGATGGACAAAACCTCAATATCAATGCCAAAGCTGTCGGTATGGATTCGTTAGCACAACCAGCCTTTATAGCGCGTCGCCAGCAACATACCAGCTTTGAAACCAGCACCAGCCTGGTGGTGCCCAAAGGCAAGATTTCAGCGGGTTTAGTGGCGTTTCAGAATGAGCAGTATCACTACTATCTGGGCGTAAAAACCGTGGCAGACAACACGACTGTCTTTTTAGAGCAAGCCAAAGGCGGTAAAGCTGTTGTTATCGCCAGTCAGGTTTTAGCCGCAACTGCAGAGCAACTTCAACTCAGAATTCAGGGTAAAGCCGGAGAAATCAGCTTTTTCTATGCGAACCCACAAGGCGACTGGCAGCAATTGGGTGAAGTGCAGGATGCCAAAATCTTAAGTACTCAGGTTGCAGGTGGTTTTGTCGGCACGACCTTGGGTGTGCATGCCCGACAGGAACAAGAGGCCGCGCCATGAAGATCCGTTTTGCCTTCAGCTTAGCTTTAGCTTTATTCAGCGCCGCAGTCACAGCGTTACCCGCCGATTATCTGGCGCAACAACCAACCAAAGGCGACTTTGCTTTGGTGGGAAAAAGTTCTGTGGCCCAAATTCAACTGGATGACAAAGACCATAAAGGCTTAAAACGCGCCGTACAAAGTCTGCAACAGGATATCCAAAAGGTCAGTGGTAAAAGCTTAAGCATCAGTGCCACCACACAAGCCAAACAGCTGCTGATTATCGGCAGTCTGGGCAACAACACTCTGTTAGACCAACTGATAGCAGCAGGCAAGCTGGATGTAAGCGCCATTCAGGGCCGCTGGGAAGCCTATTTAATTCAGCTGGTAGAGCAGCCGTTACCGGGTGTAGAACAAGCCTTGGTGATAGCGGGCAGCGATAAACGTGGCGCTATTTTTGGTGTTTATGACCTGGCCGAAACTATAGGGGTATCGCCCTGGCACTGGTGGGCCGATGTGCCGGTGAAAAAGCAGTCAGAGCTTTATATCAAAGCAGGCACCCGCCTGACCGATGCACCCAAAGTAAAATACCGTGGCATCTTTTTAAATGACGAGCACCCGGCTTTAACCAATTGGAGCAGCGAAAAATTTGGCGGCTACAACAGCAAGTTTTATCAGCATGTGTTTGAGCTGTTGCTGCGGCTGAAGTCGAATTTTCTTTGGCCTGCGATGTGGAATAACGCCTTTGCCGATGACGACCCACAAAACGCTATTCTGGCTGATGAAATGGGCATAGTGATGAGTAACAGTCACCACGAACCCATGATGCGCGCCGACAAAGAATGGAACAGATACGGCAAAGGACCGTGGGAATACTCTAGCAACAGAGCCAACATCTACAAATTCTGGCAAGAAGGCGCGAAGCGGCATAAAAACCTGGAAAGCATTTTTACCCTTGGTATGCGGGGTCAGGAAGACGAGCCAATGAGTGAAGGTGAAAACATCGGCTTGCTGGAGCAAATAGTTGCCGACCAACGCCAGATCTTAACGGACACCTTTGAAGACAGGCCGATCACTGAAGTGCCACAAGTCTGGGCTTTGTACAAAGAGGTACAAGGCTTTTACGAACGTGGCATGCGGGTACCGGACGATGTCACTTTGCTCTGGGCTGATGATAACTATGGCAATATCCGCCGCCTGCCAACAGCCGAAGAACGCGGCCGGGCCGGTGGTGCAGGTGTGTATTATCACTTTGATTATGTCGGCAGTCCCCGCTCGTATCGCTGGATCAATACAGTGCCCATGGCAAAAATCTGGGAGCAGATGAATTTAGCCTGGCAATTTCAGGCGGATCGCATCTGGATAGTCAATGTTGGCGATTTAAAGCCGATGGAATTTCCCATCGACTTTTTCCTGCGGATGGCCTGGAACCCACCTGCTTTTAAAGCAGATAACTTAGAGCAATTTGCCGTCAGTTGGGCCACACAACAATTCAGTGCAGAGCATGCCGCAACCGTAGCTGAACTTATTCAGGGTTACACCAGGCACAACGGCCGTCGTAAACCCGAAGCCGTGGAACCTGATACCTACAGCATTTTGCATTATCAGGAAGCGGAACTCGTCAGTGCTGAACTTGCTGCTTTAGTGAAAAAATCCGATGAGTTGTACTCTCAACTGCCGACTGAACAAAGGGATGCGTATATCCAGCTGGTATCACATCCACTGAAAGCCAGTCAGGCCGTGTATGAATTAAACCGTGCTGTGGCGATGAATAAATTACATGGCGAACAAGGCCGGGTCACTACTACCTATTGGGCAGAGCAGGTGCGTTACTGGTTTAAACAGGATGCAGAGCTGACCAACATTTATCACAACCTCGGCAATGGCCGCTGGAACCATATGATGTCGCAACCTCATATAGGTTTTACTTACTGGCGTAATCCACCGGCAAACTTAATGCCTGTGGTGTCAGTGGCAGAACCTATGGCAGTGGCCGATATGGGCGTGGCGCCTGAAGGTTCAGCCTTTTCATGGCCCATCAGCGAATACAAAGGCCAGCCCTTAGAGCTGGACCCTTTTTATCCGCATGGCCAGAAAAAGCGCAGCATTGAAGTCTTTAATAAAGGCAGTTTGCCTTTTGAGTTCAGTGCTAAAGCATCAGCCGACTGGATCCAGTTGAGCCAAACCAAAGGCCAGATTGAAGTGGCTCAGACGGTTCAGGTCAGCATTGACTGGAGCAAAGTGAAAACCGGGCTGAATGTCGGTGAAGTGCATGTGCAGGGTACGGGCTGGGGCGGCGCAAAAATTAAAGTGTCGGCTGTGAAACCTGACACAGAGCCGACTTCAGGTTTTGTTGAAGCAGACGGCTACATAGCGCTGGACGCCGCCAGTGCCAAAGTGCAGGGCAATAACGCTCAAAGCTGGTGGCAACTAATACCTGGCCATGGCCGTGGTGAAGCCTCAATGGCAGCCATGACGGAACTGGATTATCAAACCAAAGATATTAGTAACGCCCCTTATCTGGAATACCCGCTGTATTTCCATTCCACTGGCGAGTTCATTTTACATAGCGTGATAGCCCCGACTTTGGATCTGGTGCCTGGCCGTGGTTTGCGTTTTGCTGTGGCGCTAAATAATGACAAGCCCGAATTGATCGACAGTCTGGCGGATAAAAGTCCGGCGGTTTGGGATAAGGCCGTATTGGATGGCGTCAGAATCATCAAAAGCCAAATAAAGGTGCCCAAGCCGGGCGAACACAAATTACGGATTTATCTGGTCGACCCTGCCTTAGTGCTACAAAAACTGATCATTGATACAGGCGGCTTGAAGCCAAGTTATTTAGGGCCAGAGCAAAGTAAAAGAATCGTGAACACGGATAAATAACTGAAGCAAATTAGACCCCAAAGTAATACGAACGCAGGGGAAAGGAATTTAAATGAATCAGCTAGAACAACTCAGCAAAGTAACGGTGGTAGTGGCAGACAGCGGTGATATTGCTGCTATAGAGCAGCTGCAACCCACCGAAGCCACTACCAATCCATCGCTTATTTTGCAGGCCAGCCAGCAGGCGGATTATCAGCATTTATTAGTCAGTGCACTCAAAGGCAATGAACAGGATATAACCGCAGCCTGTGAGCAGGTCACAGTGAATTTTGGCTGTGAAATTTTGCGGCATATACCGGGCCGGGTATCGACTGAAATTGACGCCCGCTTGTCTTTTGATACCGAAGCCAGTGTGGCCAAAGCGTTGAGTATTATTGAGCGTTACCGCGCAGCAGGAGTGGACTCAAACAGAGTACTAATTAAACTGGCTGCCACCTGGCAAGGCATTCAGGCCGCAGCCCGACTGGAAAAATTAGGTATTCATTGCAATCTGACGTTGATTTTTAGTCTGGCTCAAGCCAAAGCCTGTGCTGACGCTGGTGTAACTTTAATCTCGCCTTTTGTTGGCCGTATTCTTGACTGGTACAAACAAAACCAGCCAGAGCAGGATTTTTCCGGAGATAAAGACCCTGGCGTTATATCAGTTAAAACTATTTATAACCATTATAAGAACCATGGTATCCCTACTGTCGTCATGGGCGCCAGTTTCCGTAATGTCGATCAAATTCGCCAGTTGGCAGGCTGTGATCTGCTGACCATAGCCCCAAACTTGTTACTGCAATTAAAAGACTCGACCGAGCCTTTGCCTGCGGCTTTACAGCCGCAGAGCACTCAAAGCCCTGCCACAGCCAAAGCCCTGAGTCAGGCCGAATTTTTATGGCAACTGAATGAAGACGCTATGGCTACAGAGAAACTGGCCGAGGGTATTCGTAAATTTGCCGTGGATCAGCGCAAGCTGGAACAACTGTTACATCACTTAGCTCAAAGCCGTTAGGACCTCTTATGCAAACTTCTAAGCATACTGATCACCAAACCCGCGCCAACGCCATCCGCGCTTTAACTATGGATGCAGTACAAAAAGCCAATTCAGGCCACCCGGGTGCGCCTATGGGTATGGCGGATATTGCCGAAGTACTCTGGCTGCAATTTTTAAAACATAACCCGGCGAATCCGTCCTTTAGCAACAGAGACCGTTTTGTGCTGAGTAATGGCCATGGCTCTATGTTGTTGTATTCATTGCTGCATTTAACAGGTTATGAATTATCTATTGAGGACTTGAAGTCCTTTCGTCAGCTACACTCGAAAACCCCGGGCCACCCTGAATTGGGTTACACCCCAGGTGTCGAAACCACGACGGGTCCTTTAGGTGCAGGTATCGCCAATGCGGTGGGGATGGCCATCGCCGAAAAAACGCTGGCGGCGCAATTTAACCGGCCTGATTACCCGGTTGTGGATCATTTTACCTACTGCTTTTTAGGTGATGGCTGCCTGATGGAAGGCGTATCACACGAAGCTTGCTCTTTGGCTGGTACTTTAGGCCTTGGCAAACTGATTGCCTTTTGGGATGACAATGGCATTTCTATTGATGGTCATGTTGAAGGCTGGTTTACTGACGATACGCCAGCGCGTTTTCATGCGTATGGCTGGCATGTCATTCAGGTAGATGGCCATACCCCTGCGCAAATTGCTGATGCCATCAGACAAGCTCAGGCAGAAACGGCCAGGCCTACGTTGATTTGCTGCAAAACCGTTATCGGCTTTGGCAGCCCGAATAAATCCGGCTCACATGACTGCCACGGCTCTCCACTGGGCGACAATGAAATCGCCAAAGCACGCGAATTTCTGCAATGGTCTTATCCACCTTTTGAAATTCCGGCCGAAGTTTATGCCGCCTGGGACTGCAAACCCAAAGGCGCCGCTATTGAACAACAATGGACAGAGCTATTTGCCGCTTATAAAAACCAATACCCTGAACTGGCCGCAGAATACCAACGCCGGGTGATAGACAGAGTGTTACCCGCTAATTTTGAAGCGGCCACTCAAAGTTTTATTGAGAATTGCCAAAACCAACAACAGGATATCGCCAGTCGCAAAGCCTCTCAGCTTTGTATCGCGCACTTTGCGGCACTGTTGCCCGAAGTTTTAGGTGGCTCAGCCGATTTGGCAGGTTCTAACCTGACCTTATGGTCTGGCAGCAAAGGCCTGACGAAAGACGATAGTTCCGGTAATTATATTTATTACGGCGTACGCGAATTTGGTATGGCGTCCATAATGAACGGCATCACAGCCCACAGTGGTTTCCGCTGTTATGGCGCCACTTTCCTGATGTTTATGGAATACGCCCGTAATGCAGTGCGGATGTCCGCTTTAATGAAACTGCCGACTATTTATGTCTTTACCCATGACTCTATTGGACAGGGTGAAGACGGCCCAACTCACCAACCGATAGAACAGCTGACCAACTTACGCACTACGCCCAATCTGGTGACCTGGCGGCCTGCTGATTTAACTGAAACCGCAGTAGCCTGGAAATCGGCTTTAACCAGCACAAGTTCGCCTTCAGCTTTAGTCTTTAGCCGACAAAATCTGCGTCAATTCCAGCGCAACCCAGAGCAAATCAGCCTGATCAGCAAAGGCGGTTATATTTTAAAAGACTGCGGCGGCGCGCCAGATATAGTGCTGATAGCCACTGGCTCTGAACTGCAACTGGCCTGTGATACTGCCGAACAGCTGAGCGCAGCAGGTAAAAAAGTCAATGTGGTGTCTATGCCAAGCACTACTTTGTTTGACCAGCAATCTGAGTTTTACCGGGATTCGGTGCTACCTGATCAGGCGAAACTTGTTGCGATAGAAGCAGCTCACCCGGATTTCTGGTACAAATACGTCGGTAAAAAAGGCCTGATTATTGGTATCAACAGTTTTGGTGAATCAGCACCTGGCCCTGCCTTGCTGGAATATTTTGGCTTTAACGCAGAGGTCATAGCAGCTAAGATTCTGGCCTGACTTCATAAATCTGAAAACAAAGACTTCAGCCTTATCAACACAGCAAGGTTGAAGTCTGACTCCCTGAACAAGGATTTTGTTATGCGTCTGGCTTTTCCTGTGTTTTGTTTTGCCTTTGTTGCCACTTGCGGCGCAGCAGAGCCACCCGCTTTGCTGAAAGTGAATCAAAGTGGCTATCAGAGCCAGGGCCAAAAACTGGCCGTGATCCCAGGGAAAAACCAACACACTTTTCAGTTAGTCGCTTTACCATCAGGCAAGATGGTCTTTAAAGGCCGAAGTTCAGAGGCTCAGCTTTGGGCACCTGCAGGCGAAACCGTCAGTATTGCTGATTTTAGTCAGGTACAAACTAATGGCCGTTATCGCTTGGAAGTTGCAGGCTATGCCCCGGTTGAACTGCAGATTGCCGCCCAACCTTATGCCCAATTGCATGATGCAGCTATTAAAGCTTATTACTTCAACAGAGCTTCACAGCAGCTGGAACCGGCTTATGCAGGTGTATGGGCCAGGCCTGCCGGACATCCGGATAATCAGATAAAAATACATGCCTCAGCCGCTTCAGCCAGCCGCCCTACAGGCACTGTAGTTCAGTCGCCCAAAGGCTGGTATGACGCCGGTGATTACAATAAATACGTGGTGAATTCAGGCATCACCACCTACACCTTGTTAGATGCCTGGACTGATTTCAAAGACTTTTACCGCGAGCGACAATGGACTATTCCTGAGTCCGGCAACAATATGCCCGACTTGCTGGATGAAGTGCTATGGAATCTGGACTGGCTCAGCACTATGCAGGACCCAGCCGACGGTGGGGTTTATCATAAACTGACTAATCTGAATTTTGATGGCACTGTTATGCCACACCAGGCAGTAGCAGAACGTTATCTGGTGCAAAAAACCACAGCAGCCAGTTTAAACTTTGCCGCTGTCATGGCTAAAGCCAGCAGAGTACTCAGCGAATTTGAAGCGCAGCAGCCTGGTAAGGCGGCTCTGTTCAGACAACAGGCCATTCAGGCATGGCAATGGGCCAGTAAGAATCAGGCTATTTATTATCAACAACCAAAAGATGTCAGCACAGGCCCTTACGGCGATCAACATCTGGCCGATGAATTCTCCTGGGCTGCAGCAGAGCTTTATTTACTGACAGGGGAACAGCCTTACCTGCAGCAGTTTTTTCAATTAGCTCAGCCAGCACAAACCGCCTCATGGGCTTCGGTCGCCGCTTTGGGTTATTTCTCTTTGGCAAAACAAGCAAACCAGCTGACACCAGAGCAACGCCAGTTGGTATTCAGCGCTATCGCCAAAGTAGCCGATCAGTTTGTCGCCCAACATCAGGCTTCAGCTTATAAAGTGGCAATGGTCGCGGAAGATTTTGTCTGGGGCAGTAATGCGGTGGCGATGAATAAAGCCATTCTGCTATACAAAGCCAATCAAATTACGCCAAAAGCCGCTTATCTGCAGGCGATGCAAGGCCTGGTCGATTATGTGCTGGGCCGTAATCCGCTCGATTTGTCTTATGTCACAGGTTTTGGCATAAAAAGCCCACAACATATCCATCATCGCCCTTCTGAAGCGGACGGAATTCAGGCTCCTGTACCAGGTTGGTTAGCTGGTGGTGCACAACCAGGGCAGCAGGATAAATGCCAGTACAGTAGCAAGTTACCCGCTAAATCTTATGCTGATGATTACTGCAGCTATGCCAGCAACGAAATAGCTATCAACTGGAATGCGCCGCTAGTCTATATGCTGGCTGCTTTTTCTCAGCCCATTCCAAAACCTTGATACAACAAAGCAGCCTGAACATTCAGGCTGCTTTAGACTCTTCTGTTTAATTAGCCGTAACCGGACTTTGTTGGCTGCCTTGCTGACGGCCACGCCTGAACCACAACACCATCACAAGCCCAAGCAAGGCGGTACCAGCACCAGCCAAAGGCACATAACTTAAGCCTAAACCTGCTTTGATAATGGCAGCACCCAGCACAGCGCCCAAAGCATTCCCCAGATTAAAAGCTCCGATGTTCATAGCTGCAGCTAAATTAGGCGCTGCTTTGGCTTCCTGTACCACCAAAGATTGCAGTGGCGGCACCAAGGCAAAACTGGCGATGCCCCATAAAAAGATTAAAGGCGCAACTATCATCGGCGATGACACTGTGACGGAGAGCAGCGCTAATAACAGAGTGACAGCCACCAAAGAGGCGATCAGAGTTAAATCCAGCGAGCGGTCGGCAAAACGGCCGCCCAGATAATTGCCTAGCGCCAAACCTGTACCGTACAACACCAGCATGGAGGTAACAAAAGCCGTCGAGGCATGAGTCTCATCCTGCAATATAGGCACTATGTAGGTAAAGACAGTAAACATTGAGCTTGAGCTGACTACGGTTAACAGTAAGGCCGCTAACACAGAGCCTTTGCTCAGTACTCTGAGCTCATTACGCACATTGGCTTTG
Organism: Rheinheimera tangshanensis; assembly: GCF_014645135.1. Classification (GTDB taxonomy): domain Bacteria; phylum Pseudomonadota; class Gammaproteobacteria; order Enterobacterales; family Alteromonadaceae; genus Pararheinheimera; species Pararheinheimera tangshanensis. The sequence goes on along the minus strand of NZ_BMLH01000002.1, from coordinate 97,425 downwards.
CTTTCATTCGCCAGTGGCGGTAATGACAAACGCAGCGCCAGCATAGTCACTACCCCTATCACAGCCATAGCAAAAAAGGCAGGACGCCAGCCAATCACTTCACCAATGTAAGTAGCCAAAGGTACCCCGCCAATAGTGGCGATGGTCAAACCAGAGAACATAGCAGCTACAGCGCCAGCTCGCTTTTCTGGCGGCACAATACTCATAGCAACCACTGAGCCCACACCAAAAAAAGCGCCGTGATTAAATGAGGTGACAATACGGCCAAATAACAACAGGTTATAGCTATCCGCCATAGCAGAGATCAGATTACCCAGAGTAAAAATGCCCATAGACAACAGCAGCAGGTTGCGACGGCTCATATTGGCAAAAACTAAAGTCATTAAAGGTGCGCCAATCAGCACACCAAAGGCATAGGCGCTGATTAACATACCAGCAGTTGGAATAGAAACTGCCAGGTCATTGGCAATCACAGGTAACATCCCCATAGGGGAAAACTCGGTGACACCTATACCAAAAGCCCCCAAAGCAAGGGCCAGTAAAGGAATATTGATTTTCATGCAAAGTCTCGCTAATTTGTGACGCGAAGGAATATAAATAATCACAACACTGAGAAAAAGTAGCGCAGGATACATTCAGTTTTGCCGTGGAGTCACAAATGAGCGCTGAAAAGACAGGAAAGACAGACCGAACAGCAGAAATGGAGACCTTTTTGTCCGTTGCCTGCACCGGCAGTTTAAGTGCGGCAGCCCGTGAACTCGATCTGACGCCATCCGCCGTCAGCCGTATTATGACCCGTCTGGAAAAACGTCTGGGAGTCAGGCTGATAGTGCGCAGCACCCGCAAATTGCGTTTAACCAGTGAAGGCGAGTCTTATGCGCTGGCCGCCCGGCGAATTTTAAAAGATTTAGCAGATACAGAAAGCAGCATTGCCAGCAGGGGCAGTCCAAGTGGCAGTATTAAAGTGACGACGGCAACGGCCCATAGCCGCCTGACTATAGTGCCGCTGCTGAAAGAGTTTTTGCAGCGCTACCCGGATATTCGTATTGAAATCGATGTATCAGACCAAATCCGCGATGTTCAGGCAGGCCATGTCGATGTGGCAATTCGTTTTGGCCAGTTGCCAGATAGCGGCCTGCATGCCCGTCGTTTGGGTGAAACGGGCCGTGTTGTGCTTGCTTCCCCCGACTATCTGGCCAAAGCCGGAGCCCCACAAACACCAGCTGATTTAGCCCATCACAATTGTCTGGATTTCAGTTTCAGGCGCTTAGAGCCTGGCTGGCCTTTTCGTGAAAATAATCAGGACTATATGCTCGCCGTCAGCGGCAATGTGATAGCGAACAATGGAGAGACCCTGGTCGAACTGGCGCTGCAGGGCATAGGTATTACCCGTGTTGGTTGTTTTCATGTACAGCAGGCACTGGCCACAGGCCAACTGGTGGCTTTACTTGAAGACTACAATCCGCAAGACCGCGAAGCCATTCATGCGGTTTTTATTGGGGGTCACACTATGCCTGCCAGAGTCAGAGTCTTTGTTGATTATCTGGTGGAGAAAATGACGGGCAAGGCAAAAACTGCAGATTAAAATCATCAAAGCGGGCCTTAAGCCCGCCGTTGTGATGCTGATGAACTTTAAGGCTTGATGCTACGGTCCAGAAACTCCAGCATAGCTGCAGCTATTTCCTTGCCGTGGGTTTCAATAGCAAAGTGACCACTATTCAAAAACTGTACTTCAGCTTTTGGATTATCACGCTGGAATGCTTTGGCGCCAGCAGGAAGAAAGAACGGATCTTTTTCACCCCAAATCGCCAATAAAGGTGGCTGCTTGGCGCGGAAGAACTGATGCAACTGGCTGTATTGTTTCACGTTACTGCCGTAATCCACCAATAAGTCCATCTGTGCATCCACACCATGGCGTTCAATAGCTGCGTGAGCCAACTGGTAAGCTTCAGGCGCTATCACTGAGCTATCTTCAACCCCTTCCGTATATTGCCATTTCAGCATCTCTGCCGTGTTGAACTTACGCAGAGCTTCGCGGTTTTCCGCTGTTGGGTTAGCCCAGGCTTTGCGCATATCAGCCCAACCTTCACTCAGGCCCTCTTCGTAGCCATTACCATTTTGGCTGACAATAGCTGTGATCTTGTCCGGGTTCTTCACCGCCAGACGCCAACCCACCGGAGCACCATAATCAAACACATACAGCGCGTAACGTTCCAGCTTTTTAGCCAGGGTAAACGCATCAATCACTGAGGCCAGATTATCGAAGCTATAGGTAAATGCTACGCCAGGCTTGATGGTGGTTTGACCAAAACCAGGCAAATCCGGTGCTATCACATGATATTTTTCTGCCAGTTTTGGCATTAAATCCCGAAACATATAAGACGAAGCGCCAAAACCATGCAACAACAACAGGGTTGGTGCTTGTGGCGAGCCCGCCTCGCGGTAAAAAACATTCACACCCTGCACATCCAGGCTTTGATAACGCACTTGCGCCTTATCTTCTGCCGCTGTGGCAGAAAGAGAGGCAGTTAAAGCGGCAGCTGCCAGTAACAGTTGTTTCGTGTTCATAGTGACTCCGTAAAGTTAAAGTTGGCAATATCACTTAGTAACCCGTATAATTTAAATTAATTGGTTACTTAAGATCAGTCTGGCTTAAACAAAGTAACCTGTCAAATGTATTTTTAGAGGTTACTTATGGTTGTTTCAGAAATTCTGCATGAAGAAACTTTAACTGGCGCACCTATGCTGGGCGATCATTTAGCAATGGACTTGCTCAATACAGAAGCCCGTAATGATGGTAAAGCTATTGAATTCTGGAACAGTGATGATGATGTGTTGCAGTGGCTGGCACGTTACGACATTACCCTGGCAGCAGAGGGTAAGACTTTTGCCGCCGGTGAACTGCTGACTCAGGCCAAAGCCCTACGGTCACTGGCGCGGCAACTCATCAGCGCATTTAAAGAAGAAAGACCACTGGAGATCGGCGAGTTAAATCAGTATCTACGCGCTTTTGATACTGCGCCTCATCTGGCAAGGGATGCAGAAGGCAAGCTCAAGTTGAGCCGTATTTCACACAGCAACGGCATTGGAACTTTATTAGGCCCGGTCGCACAAGCTATCGCTGAACTACTGGTCGAAGACAAAGTTGATTTGGTGAAACGATGTGAACACCCCGACTGTATTTTGTGGTTCTACGACCGCACCAAAGCCCACAAACGCCGCTGGTGCAGCATGGCTATATGCGGCAACAGATATAAAGCGGCACAGTTTAGGAAGAGAAGCGGTAGTTCAGATGTTGTACAAGAATAAATGACATAAAAAAGCCTCTGATGTCAGAGGCTTAAATTTAGTTCGAACATATTCTGTTGCTTAGAACGGGGCTATTACACTTCTAAAAATGTAAAGACAAACTAACTTAAAAAACAATGAGATAGGTTAAGCCGCAGTTCTTATCGTTACAAAATGTAAAGCCATTAACAAAACGAGGTAATGACTTTACATTTACCTAAATAAGGCGCAAGAGGCATCAATCGATGTGGTCCCGGGTAGCTTAGTAAGCATTTTTCCTAGCTACAGTTACATATTGTTTTGATAGAAAAGAGACAAATTCTCTTGAAATGATTGTGAAATCTCACTGGCCTCATAAGTTACGCTTCGTTTGGTTCCCACGAGTTTAACAACGAGGTTTTTCGCCTGCATGATTTCTCTATACTGCGATTTCGTAAGTGGTGCAACTCCAGATTCCATTATCTGAGTATAGACAGACCTTGTGCCTGAGTTGTAGTAACGAGTGTCAGCCCATTCGTGTTCAGCATCGAAAATTTTAAGTTCAATTAGTTTTCCGTTATCTATAAGAAAAGATATTCTCTCTGGCTTACCAAGTACATTAGGTGAACCAAATGCTGTGTCGTGGCTTGTATGGTTGACAATCAATAACGACACGCTAATTTCGCCACCGTCTTTGGATTTCGTAACAGAAGGGTTTACGTACACTCCATTACTATCTATGTGAACCCCTCCTGCGATTGACTTGGTAGAGATACGATTGTTCTTGCTTATGATAAGTGATTCACCGGTTGGATTAAAACGATTGTCGGTTTCGATAATCTCAAATTCACCAACACCAAATAACCCTCCCTGGCCAGCACACCCGGTTAACGTTAAAAAAATAGCCAACGATGCGTATCTTAAAAAGCTTTTATCGATCATAGGAGCTCCCTATTTCACTAAATGACAACTGAGTTTACTTATCAAGGATTGTGCCAGCTCTTTGTGTTAGCAAAGGTCCTCCGAGTGTCTACTTTAAGTTTTCACCCAGGAAAAGAGTCATAAGTAATCGGAATGTTTGTTGCGTAGATGTAAGTTGCCTTTTTAGGGCTATAGAGAGCTCCTGTCTGCTACATTAGAGTTTTCTATAATATAAAAGGAATAAGCTTATGAAAATGCTAATGTTAGCAGCTGCTCTTGCAACATCATTCAGTGCTGCAGCGGAGTGGATTTATGATAAGGATGTAGATTTAATGACTGATCGCGACACAAGCGTAGTTATAGCGCTGGGTGAGCCGCGTGGCGCTGTCGTTGTGAGATGTGATGGAAAAGATGGTTATGATGTCTATTTTAATTTCGATGACTACTTAGGAAATAAAAGCAATAACATTGCCCTTCGTTTTGATCAGGGTGAGGTAAAAGTTCTGCAGGCCGAAAGTGGCACAGGTGGAGATTCTCGCTTTCTTCGCAATGAAGATAGTGCAGTTGTTATTAAGCAGATTAAAGATTCAAAACGGCTGGTTGTCCGTGGTACTGACTATAAGAATGTACCAAACACATTCGTCGTAAATCTTTCAGGGTTCTCCGAGCAAGCGTCTAAGCTAGGTTGCTTGAATGGGATCTTGTAGCTGGTATGGACGGTAAGTCAATCGTATTGCAAGCACGGCTTGCAATACGGGCTTTGGATTAAGTCGAGCCTAGTTCTGCAGGCGATACTGATTTCTCTGGGGCAGAAGGGAGGCCAAGTCTCCGTTGGACCAATATGACCCAATTGATGCTAAATTGTTCTACTGAGGCATAAAATTGAAAACATTATATAAGTATATGCCGCTACGGATGGATTTCTTTGAGCAACCATTATTTAGGTTGACGCAGCCATCAAGCTTAAACGATCCGTTTGACTCTAAGCCAACAAAAGAAGCAATAAGAAAGAAAATTGCTTTTTTAACTGATGATTATGGAGAGGGCGCTGGCTATATTTCTGATGATGAAATTAACCATAAACATGGAAGCATTAAAGAAGAATTAGAGGGAGAGTTGGAGAAATTCGGGATTATCTCCCTTACAGAAAACCCACACAGCTTATTAATGTGGTCGCACTATGCCAATGAACACAAGGGGATTGTTGTTGAACTATTCAACAGTGATGAAATATTCCATTTTTCAAATAGTGGGGTGGAGGATTCAAGAATTGTTGAGAGAAAGCCAGTGCGCGTAATGTATGATAGTAGACGACCTGGTCTGCATATGCCTCATGAGTGTATACATTCCATATATGAAGATGATTTTTTTTCGCCATATTGCTTTCGTAAAAAGTGATGATTGGATGTATGAAAAAGAGCATCGATTTCTACTGCCTTTGTCTGAAGCCGATGTTGCTATCTTGAAGGCGGACTATCAACACCTTTCTAAATCTGATTTCGATATACATCTTAAGCAACGAGAAATTCAGTTCAAAGGCGGGCCTGATGTTTATACTTTTGAAAATGAAGACTTAAATTGTCCTTTTAGAAATGTCCAAAAAGTCAGATATGATGATTCTATATCTTCTAATGGGCAACTTATGCTTTTTAAGCGGGTTAAACCTGATGCTATCAGAGCTATTTATTTCGGCTGTAGAGTGCCGGATCAGCAGATCAGTGAAGCGATCAAAATGTGTAAGCAGAACAAGAATTTCAGCTCAAATCTGATTTTTTACAAGGCTTTTGAAGACCAAGATAGATTTGAGGTCTATTTCAAAATGATGTAAAAGCTAGTCATTGACTGGTTTATTGACGAGTTAATCGCATCTACGCTGAATATCTATGTTAACCTGAACTCTTGGCTTTAGCTGCTTTCCTGGCTGCAGCTCTCTCCATTCGAGAGATCACAGAGGACATGGTGACAGTTCGCATAATTTCCCCTTGAGATGAAAAACTGCCGGCCCTGCAGGTGCTGGGTAAAGCCATTTGAGGAACTGTTTTGGTCATATCAATTTGACTCCATTTATTGCTAATTGTCTTTTGGGCGTAGAGTTAAATCTCAGGGTCTACGGGTCCTTTCTGCAAACCCCACAAATCCTTTCTGCATAATCATATGAAACGAGCTTGATGCATAAATACATAGTGTTGTTCTTCATAGCGATTCTCAAGAGGAAGTTTTTTCTTTCTGCATCCTTTCTGCAACTCATTACCAAATGAACTTGGCGCGTCAATGAACTGAGAATGTGTCAATAGTTCGGTCGTGTGTTTGTGCTGTGACAGAGCTAGCTATGCAGTACAATAACCCCCAACCAGGTGAAGCGACTTACGCAAAGACATTGGTAGGTTTCTCTGGAGCCCGGATAACAGTAAAAGGTCAAGTAGTTTACGACACGCACCTCATAGGCCTTTTAATATTCGAATTAATCGTGTCGCACAAACGTTTATCTGTACAAACAGAAGCCATCAATTACAATCTGAAGGCGACGGCAATGTCAAAACAGAACCGTTTCTAGAATGATTATAACCATTGTATCTCAAGGCCCGTTCGTGTGTATTCGCGGTGTAGGCCTGTATCTTTTGAAGATACTGTCTCGCCAACTTTCTATCTGTGAATGAGGTGGTTGCGCAGAATTGAGCAAGTGCTTTTTTTTGGGCAAACTCATTCGAATCTTGTCGAGTAGATGGCTCAACGGTTATAGCCAACTGTAAGTATTTAGCCAGCTCCTGCAATCTTGCTACTTGTGAAGGTGTAACCGGTAACGACAGAATATACCCATCAACATCATCCCGAACCCCATTAGAATCTGTATCTGGGCCAGCAATATCGTCAAGGGAGGAAGTTTCCGGCAGTTCCTTGGTAACAACTAACTTGTTGAATTGCACCCAGAAGTGATCCACTGACCCCACAGATTTGCATCGAAAACTGATCCACATTTTTAATCAATCCTGTCCGGTTCTGGCAGGAGAATGTGGAGTGTTAGATGTGGCCCTTTTAAGCGTAATAAGACGATGGTATTTCCGTGAAGGACTGTCTAAGCGGGAGATTGCCAGACGTACTGGTTTATCCAGAAATACCCTGAAGAAGTACTTAAGCCAAGAGCAGGTCGAGCCTGCGTATCCCCAGCGAGCTTGTGTCAGCAAGCTGGATGCGTTTGAAACTCTGCTCACAGAAGCGCTTGAGCGAGAGGTAAAAAAGCCGCGCAAACAACGTAAAACGGTCAAGCAGCTGTATCACGAGTTGGTGCCACAAGGCTACACCGGTTCGTACGACAGGGTGGCAGCCTTTGCCCGGTTGTGGCGTCAGCAGCAGACGGTCAGCAAACAAGTGTATGTGCCGCTACAGTTTGCGCCAGGTGAAGCGTTTCAGTTTGACTGGGGCGAGAACTGGGTGTCCATTGGTGGCAAGAAGGTGAAAGTACAAGTCGCGCACTTTAAGCTCTGTCACAGTAAAGTCAGTTACCAACGGGCCTACTGGACGCAAACCCACGAGATGCTGTTTGATGCGCACACGCAGGCCTTCCGGGTGTTTGGTGGAGTTCCTGAGCGCGGTATTTACGACAACATGAAAACGGCTGTCGATAAAATTGGTCGTGGCAAAGAGCGGGTGGTGAACAAACGCTTCCAGGCGATGGCCAGTCATTATCTGTTTGAAGCTGATTTCTGTAATCCGGCAGCCGGTTGGGAAAAAGGTCAGGTGGAAAAAGCGGTGCAGGATGGTCGGTATGCACTGTGGCATAAAGCACCTGGATTTAACTCGCTTGAAGCGCTCAATGACTGGCTGGAACAAGAATGCCAAGCGGTGTGGCAACAACAACAGCACCCGGAGTTTAAACCTCACACGCTCTGGCAGTGCTTGCAGGAAGAGCGTTTGCACCTGATGCACATCAGCAGTGGCTTTGACGGTTTTATCGAACACAGCAAACAGGTCTCCTCGACCTGCCTCATCACCTTCGAGAACAACAAATACAGTGTGCCTGCAAGCTTTGCTAACCGCAGAGTCAGCCTTCGGGTCTATCCGACCGTGCTCCATATCATTGCCGAAGGCAGGAAGGTGACAGAGCATCTGCGTGTGTTTACGCGAGACCACAATGCGCCGGGTCAGGTGCTCTACAACTGGCGGCATTACTTACTGGTGGCACAGCGTAAACCGGGTTCACTGCGAAACGGTGCCCCCTTCCAAACCTTGCCTGAGAGCTTTAAGCAATTGCAGCAGGTGCTGCTGCGTAAAATCGGTGGTGACCGACAGATGGTCGATGTGCTGGCTCTGGTGCTGCATCATGAAGCTGAACTGGTGGAGCAAGCTATTACGGAAGCTCTGCAAAGTGGCTGCGCCTCCAAAGACCATGTCATCAACTGCCTGCACCGATTGATGGAGACACCGCCACCCGAGCCAGTCCCTGTGGCAGCACATCTGCAACTGAGCATTGAACCCATCAGCGATATCAGCCGCTACGAACAATTAGGAGGTGGTTATGCACATTGAAGCCCTGCAAGCGCTGCTTAAACAGTTGAAACTCTATGGAATGCGCCAAAGTGTGCAGGACCTAAGCTTACAAAACGCTCCGGCCTGGCAACAAGCACTGCCCATACTGGATATCTTGCTCAAAGCCGAAGTGGCTGATCGGGAAGTTCGCTCCGTCGCTTATCAAATGAGTGCTGCCCGCTTCCCGGCGTACCGCGACTTGTACGGTTTTAACTTCCAGGAAAGCGAAGTAGATGAACGATTGGTACAGGACTTACACCGCTGTGACTTTATCCAAAGTAGCCAGAATATCGTGCTGGTGGGTGGTCCCGGTACTGGTAAAACCCATCTAGCAACAGCACTGGGCGTCCAAGCCATTCAACATCATCAGTTGCGGGTTCGGTTTATCTCGACGTTAGAGCTGGTGAATGCACTGGAGCTGGAAAAACGCAAAGACCAAACCGGCAGGATAGCCGCACGACTGAGCAGTGTGGATGTGGTCATTCTGGATGAACTGGGGTATGTGCCCTTTAGTCAACATGGTGGAGCGCTGTTGTTCCATCTGCTGGCCAAGCTGTATGAAAAAACCAGTGTCATCATCACAACAAACCTAAGCTTCAGCGAATGGCCCAAAGTGTTTGGAGATGCAAAGATGACGACAGCGCTATTAGACCGCCTGACCCATCACTGCCATATCATCGAAACAGGCAACAATAGTTATCGGTTTAAAGAATCAAGCAGAAAGGCTAAAACAGCGAGGAGGTGATGCTTGCGAAAACCCAAATCTCATGCCCATAATGGCTGAGTAAAGCGGATCAAAATTCGATGCAAACAGTGGATCAGTTTTGCCTGCAAATCAACAATCATCGTTCTGATAAACTAACGCACCATTTTTTGAGCCTTTTTTCACCTGATACATTGCTTGGTCAGCCCGCTTACAAAGTTGTTCGCTTGTTATCCCATGCTGTGGGTACAGCGCGATACCAACACTCATTGAAATGTTTGCTTCACTACCAGCAGGCAGAGATATGGGGGACTTAACTTCGGCGAGGAACTTAGTCGCCTTATCGATAGCCTCTTGTTCGTCAACGATATCTTGTAGCAGCACTACAAACTCATCTCCTCCTAATCTGGCAAGCGTATCCGATGCGCGTATGCACTGTTCAATACGATTAGCTACCGTTTTAAGCACAACATCGCCGGCTTCATGACCATAGATATCGTTGACTGTCTTAAACCCATCCAGATCCATGAAGAACACAGCCAGATGCGTTTTTTCGCGCTCTGCCAGGGCAAGTGCCTGCGAAATGCGTTCATTAAACAATTGTCGGTTAGGGAGGTCAGTCAAAACGTCGTGATAGGCCCCTCGGTGGTAAGTTTCCAGTTGAAGTTTACTGCGGGTGATATCCTGATGGGTGCCATACATAATGATGGGCTTACCTTCATCATCCCACTTCCCAACCTTGCCACGGTCAAGAACCCACACCCAGTGTCCGTCCTTATGACGCATGCGAGCCTCGCACTCATAAAAAGGTGTCTCACCCAAAAAGTGTTGCTTGAGCAACTGTTCTGACTTTTTAAAATCGTCCGGGTGTGTGAGTTTGATCCAAGTTTCTATGGAGATTGGCTCAAGCTCTTCAAGCTTGTAGCCAATAATCTTTGCCCATTTATGGTTAAATACAGTTTCACCAGTTTGAATATGCCACTCCCAGGTGCCAACACGGGTACCTTCCAGAAAAGCATTCAATCTAGCCCTTTCCATTGAAAGGTCCTCTGTCATCTCCCTCGCCAGAGCTTCTGCTCTCGACCGGCCTGAAATTAGTATAAAAACTAAAACAGACAACATACCACTCAACATGACACCAGTTAAAACAATAACTCTCGGCAACCCGGTCTCGACTCGTTGCAAAAGGCTCTTACTTGCTTGAATGCGTAATGTCCAGGTTTGCCCCAGCAAATCTAACTGATGGACTGACTCAAACTCTGGCCAAACATCATCTCTATTTAAACTACCAAAGTGAGTTTGCGCCGCGGCACGCAATTCTTTGCCATCGAAAATGTCTATAACCAGATCGCGTTCTTGCTCTCCCATAAGTCCTTCCAGGAAGTCAGTCATGCGAAACGGTGCATAAACCCAACCTAGCAAACTTGCCCGGCGCTCTGCCACCGTAGCAGCCGGTAGGTCTTTATCATACACGGCTTGATATATCAGAAACCCTGTTTGCTCATGAACTCCGACTTCCTGCTGCAGTCGAACCCAACCGGAGAGCATCATTTCACCAGTGTCCATTGACCGTTGCATGGCGAAGCGTCTCACCGGCTCAGAGTACATATCATAGCCAAACGCCCTCAAGTTACGCCCCGAGAATGGCTCAAGATAGATTATCGAGGAATAAAGATCTCTTTGGCCTTCAGGGAGTACGCTGTAGGATGGAAACCCTTCAGCACGAATTTTTTCAATATGTACCTGAAGTTCTAATGGATGAATTGCCTTGGCAAATCCAATGCCTTGGATGCCAGGTAAATAGCGTTCAAGAGCCTGACGCTCGTAATAATCTCTAAATTGATGTCGGTCGACAATTTTGTAAATATTAAAAATACCTGCCGTGCCACGAAGTACCTGTTGGTAGGCTGCCATACGGCTCTTAATTCGCTCAACAGCTTCCCGGGCTCGAAACTCGAAATAGACTTGCTCACGTTCGTGAACAGAATTGACAATAATTTGATATATCACGGCAGTGGAGCCCAGCCCAAGAACAAAAACCACTACAGCCAATAGAAACTGGATGGCATGGCTCGACTTCCCTAATACATTCATGCTAGACATGTTCCAAATCTCAGACCACATATCGTTTTACTTGATGGTATTTCACGTGCAGGTGATATGTCGTTCAATTTTTTGGAAACTCGTTCATGGTAGCTAACGTTAGTTGGTTTCGACCATTACGTTTTGACTTATACAAGGCTTCATCGCAACGGCTGATCAGCTGCTCTAAACTTTCTTTCTGAAATAATGATGCAACTCCCAGTGACACGGTGACCTTGCCTACATTCTGAAACTGCTCTGAAGCAATTCTCAATCGCAAGCGTTCAGCTAATTCTGCCGCTACCATATCAGTGCAATTTTCAAGCAGGATCAAAAACTCCTCGCCGCCCCAACGAATTACCCGATTATTACCCCGAACCGACTTTCGAAGTAGACCCGATACTTGAGCTAAGATCTGATCACCAACAGGATGCCCAAAGCTATCATTAATCTGCTTAAAGTGATCAATATCGCAAAGAATGAGACTCATGGGCTCTTCCCGGCTAAGAGTAAAGCTATAAGCCTCGCTTAACAACGCCTTACCATGATTGCGGTTAAACAAACCAGTTAGTTGATCCACTGTTGCCGATTCTCGTAGCGCTTGCTCTTCACGAAGTCGCTCAGTGACATCTTTTCCAACACTAACATAGTTAGTAATGTTACCAGCTTGGTCTTTGATAGCGGAGATACTCTGCTCAGAATGATACAAGGTACCGTCTTTACGTTTATTAATGAAAATTGCCTGGAACGTCTTTGCTGTCATTAAAGATGCTTTTACGTTCTTGTAAAAGTCATCGTCGTGTAAGCCTGACTTGAAAAGTGATGGTGTATTGCCGATTAATTCTGATTCTTCATAATCGCTTACCTGGCAAAACGCTTGATTAGCAAAGATTATCTTAGCTTGCGCATCGGTAACGAGTATCGGCTGTGCTGCGGCATCCAATGCCTGACCAAGAATTTTACTGGTCTCTTCAACCTTGGCATACGCAGTCATATCTTGCTGCACTGAAACAAAGTGCGTGATGTCGCCCTCTTCATCTCGTACCGGTGAGATATTCCAGCGCACCAAATATGGCGAACCATCTTTGCGGTAATTAGTCGTCATACCCTCGAAGTATTCACCACTGGTAAGACAATGTCTAAGCCGGTTAATCACCTCCTGATCTGTAGCAGGACCTTGTAACATCTTCAAGGACTGACCATACAACTCATCAATTGCATAACCTGTCATCTTACAAAAAGCAGGATTCGCAATTTTTACAGGATATCCTGCTGCTCTGTCGGCACTGGTAATCACCACCGCATTCCAAGACTGCATGACAGCCATTTGCAGCAAGCTAAGTTCAGAACTTCCCATCGAGTTTTTCTATTCCGCTGAAAACGAAACACTTACATGAACAGCTTATATAATCAAGGCCTTAAGTATAAATGGTTTTGATTATTAGAGCAAAAGTATGTTTTTGACACTGTTATGGACACTCAACGCTTTTCAAATCATCGGTTACTCTCTTGATTGTCTATAATTTTGATATTAAGGTTAAAAAAAATAACAAATTCAGAGATTAATCATACTGGAAACGCTTGAATATGTCGAAAAGTGAGTGTGAAATAATATTGTGTAGAGAGGTCCGTCTAATGCGTCTGACATAAGTCGCTAGCCTGATGGCACACTTTATTTAAATGAAACGTTATCATGCACGGTAAATTTCGGAATCACGCCACAATCAGCAAACACAATCCCTGCCTCTAATTGATCAAAAATCCAAAGTAGATGACCAACTCTTATTTTTTCCTCATCGGTATGCTCAAGTATACCGACTATGTAATCCCGAAAACTCTTACCCAATCCTACCTTGTCCGCTTCACGCAGAGCTTGGGCTAACGCCTCTTCACTCAAAAACTTGTATGATTGAGATTTCAAATTCTCGTAGAACTGCCGGTCAGTTCCCCATGTATTAAAGGTACGAAATAGATAAAGAATTACTGCTGCAAATACCAGTGATATAAGGATTTCGAACAACACGGGGTAATCCTCGGTTAAATATCCATTGTGAAATAAAACAAAGTTTTTAAGCTCTGATCACTATTGCAGCTAGCCTAAGAAATTTCATCTAGCATAGCACCATACCAGGCTAGTAGTTGTTGATAACATGAAAAAGATTGCTCAAGTGCATACTCTCCATCGTTATTAATATCCACGATAGAAATTCGATATTGCTGACCCACTCGACCAACTCTTGGTAACGATAGTAGTGAAGGACCAGCATCGCGCCATCTTAACAGCTGCTGGTTGAACTACGACTCATTGACAAACCGGATATCCATAACAAACTCAGCAAGGAACGCTATTTATATTAAACGTAGTTAAATAACGTTGATATCGCAAGTGTTTTACTAGGAAGGCACCTATTGCACTTAAAATATCCAAATTTTCTGATGCTGCAAGGGCGTCCTGAACGTCAATACCTAAGTAAAGTTCTGCACTATTAATCTTTTGTGGCTCAGTAAAAGCTAAATGGCACGAATTTTGGTTAATGGCGCAGGGGCGATCTTCACTATGAGCGTGAAGCGGTTATTACAGTTTTCATGGGTAAATGTCCGCTTTTGGCACAGAACCGATCTGCGCTTTGAGCGAATTGCGGTCGTTCAGAAAAGTCCTTCATGAATAATTAGAATATCTGTCTTACATTATTAGTGAAGGACATTCGTTTTTTCGTGAGCCTTGTATCTTGAATATGAGACGACCATCGAAGGTCATCTCATAGGAAGCATCAAGCAAAAATACTTTTCATGTTCAACACAGAATGAAACTGACCATCGAGTACAATTGTTACATTATAACTTCAACTACTTACTCAAAAATCGTCATCCTTTTTATTTTTTTTCTGAGCGTCTTTGTTAGCCTTTTTTTGTGACTCACGCTGGGCTTCTTCAGCCTTTTTCATGCGTTCGCGCTGATATTCATCTCGATCTTTCTCCGCTTCGCGCTGCGCTTCCTCAACATCTTTACTGCGCTCACGCTGATATTCATCCCGATCTTTCTCGGCTTCGCGTTGTGCTTCAGCTACATCTTTGCGATATTCCCGATCTACCTTATCTGCTTCTTTTTGCGCTTCGCGGTGTTCTTTCTTAACCTCTTTGTGCAGTTCTAGTTCACGTTTTGCAGCTTCCCTGTTGGCTTCGTTGTGCTTTTTATATGTCTCTTTCTCTGCTTTGTTTGCTGGATCAGCCTGCACTGGTGAGGCGAGCGCAGTCCATAAATAGACAAAAGCGATTACAGGTATTACAAACAGATTTTTCATAATTTAACCTCAATGCATAGCAGGAACTTACTCAATAGTCTGGCGGCTTGAGTTTCATACGTTAACATTCAGCGCCGAACTTTTTATAGTTTACACTTAAGCGGTATAAACCACTGGGTTAAATCTGAATAATTCTGCTGGCGTTGCCGTTTTTATCGAAAGTGGATGTTCAAATTGAAGAAGCTGCAAAGTCAGCTTTTGGCACAGAACCGATCTGCGCTTTGAGCGAATTGCGGTTGCTTAAAACCAGGACTCTCGAAAAAATGAATCTCTGCTTTGCCTTATTTGCGGACATTCATTTCTTCGTGAACCCAAAGGGCTACATCAACTCTTCTCAACTGACCAAATTCAGTTAGCCACTACACTTTAACCAAGAGCTCTTCCTTCTCCAACTTCCTCGTGGGTTTCGCCGTCACGAATATGGTAAATCCTTTTAAAAGTAGGAATAATTTTTTCGTCATGTGTGACAACAATTACAGCTGTTTCGAAACGTTTTGCCATATCGTTTAACATCCGTATCACCGCAAGTGCTCGAACTGAGTCTAACGGTGCCGTTGGCTCATCGGCTAAAATAACCGGCGGTCTATTAACCAGGCCTCGGGCAATCGCAACACGCTGTTGCTCTCCACCAGATAACTGCGAAGGCATCGCAGATGCACGATGCTGAACATCCAGTGCAGTCAACAATTCAAGTGCTTGTTTTCTGGCTGTTGTGTTATCTACACCTGCAAGCATTGGTAATAGTGCGACATTATCCAGAACATCGAGAAATGGGATGAGGTAGGGTGCTTGGAATACAAAACCTATTTTATCTCTGCGTAATGCTCTGAGATCTTTGACATGCCACGCCCCATCAAAGATGACTTCATCTCCCAGTGTCATTCGCCCGGCAGTAGGGTCGATGACGGCCCCCAAACATTTCAATAAGGTACTTTTCCCTGAGCCAGACGGTCCAATTAGCCCAACGACCTCACCTGGAGCTACATGCATATTTACGTTTTTTAGTGCCAAAAACGCCGTATCACCATAACCATATTGTTTGCTCAGTCCTTCAATAATAATGCCTTGCTTGGCCATATTACCCCCCAATCGCCTCTGCCGGATCTACCTTCAGAGCCATTCTGATAGCAACAATACTGGATAAAATGCAGATCACGACAACCGCAAAAAATCCAATAACTGAATCAAATGGCATCAAAAGCACGTATTTGGGGAAATAAGGAGCAGCAAAAGTAGCTGTGATTTTGCCTACAACAAATCCCAGACATCCGAGCACAAGCGCTTGCTGCAGTATCATCCAGGAGATAGTCCAGTTACGGGTCCCGATAAGCTTAAGCACCGCGATTTCTCGGATTTTATCCATCGTCAGTGTGTAAATAATAAATGCAACTATCGCAGCACTGACGACCGCCAAAATCACCAGAAACATAGCAATTTGCCTGGCAGAGGTGGCAATCAACTTGCCGATAAGGATTTGTTCCATTTGTTGACGGGTGTAGACGGTGAGGCGGTTCCAGCGACGGACCGAAGTAGCGATTTCTTCGGCCGAGTAGCCGGGTTTAATTCTGACTAACACCGCATTCACTGAATGATTAACGATCTGCGATTCTATTACCGCTTCCAGCAATCCGGGTACATTTGGACGGTTAAAGATTGGATTTTCCTCGGTCCGTCTGCGTTGCATTAAAATGGCATCGTTGTCTTTGAGAAACTGAGCTTCTTGTGCATCCTTGAGCGGGATGAATATCATCGGATCACCGCCTGAAGATACCATCCGGCGCGTGAGTCCTACTACTTTGTAGAAATTACGACGGATTTTTAATTCATCCCCCAACACAAAGCCTGAAGCAACATCAGCCACAGCTTCGTAGTGGCTCCGTGTAATATGCCTGCCTGCGACAAGTTGCGGTGGCCAGCCAGCTGCAGTGGGTCCGTCTTGTGCAATACCTACCACCATGGCACGAACATCCCGTTCGCCCTTTTTTACCTGCATAGTTAAGTAAGTAACATTTGAAGCACCCATGACACCTGGCAAGCTGGCGAAGGACCGCCACCAGTCATCTGGTAGGCTCGATGATTCGGCATAAGGACCTAAAGTATCTTTTTGAACAACCCAAAGGTCCGCACCACTGTTATCTAACAACACCCTGCCATCGTCGACCATGCCACGATAGACGCCGGCCATAATGAGCGTCACACCTATCAAAAGCCCTAGACCTATACCGGTAAAAATGAATTTACCCCAGGAATGAAGAATGTCCCTACCAGCCAGGCTAATCAACGTGACGTTCCTGTCAAAGACCCCGTAATGTGAATCCGGCTGTCCGCTTTGAGAGTTTTATCGCTGTATAACACGACCTGATCACCCACTTGCAAACCTTCAAGTACTTGTACATAACCGTCAAGATCCGTTCGTCCAAGTACAACTGGAACAAAGAGAATACCATCCTGGGTTAGTTTCCAGACACCGCGTTGCCCGTTCAGTGTGCGAATAGCAGCATTTAGCACTGTAGGTGTTTCAGCTAGAGCCGGTAGTCGTAATCTGATTTGTGCCAATTCTCCAATAGATGGGAGTGGTGTTGGCGTAGTGGCAAAAACAATTTTGGCTAACATTTCTTCGGTAACTGCATCAGCTTTGGGTTCGACCCAAAGTACAGAGCCTGCCAGAGTTTGAGATTGGCGGGAACGCAACGTGATTTCTGCAGGAAGCCCTGCCGCTAACCCCTCTGCACTATGCTGGTCAAATCGGGCGTTTATCCACAAACTATCGGGGTCAATAATTTCGATGACCGTTTGCCCGGCAGTCACTGTAGACCCTGGCTCGGCATTTCTGGCTGCAACCAAACCATCGGCAAAGGCGATCAAATTCAGATTTTTAAGTTGGGATAACAACGCGTCCCGCTCTGCGCGCAGTCGAGCCATTTCCGAGATACTCGCACTGAGGGTTGCACTGGCTATTGCCAGCTCTTGACGTTTTGAGAGGAGTGTTTCTTCGCTGGTACCACGGGTTAAAATAAGTTGCTCATAGCGCCGGGCCTGACTTTTGGCATAATCCTCTTTTGCTGTTGCTTGTAAAACAACAGCCTCAGAACTTCTAATAGCAGCTTCCTGAGCCTGGAGCCTTTGAGCGATATCTACAGCATCCATTTCACCCAGTAATTGCCCTGCCTCAACTCTTTCACCAACGTTTACATTCAGGCTTGCAATTTTTCCGGTGATGACTGGACCTATTTTGTAGGTATAACGGGCTTGCACTGTGCCTACCCCTGAAAGGTCCGGCGAGATCGTTCTGGATTCAACTGTACTTAAAGTCACAGAAATCGGCGCAAGCGGCCCAGATCGCACAGCAACAAATATAAATATTGTAAGTAACAGGAGCACGAAGACTATTAACGGAATACTTTGGCGTTGCTTCGGAGTTAATTTCATTTGTTGTTTCCAATGCCACGAAGATAAATTGCAAAAACACCAGCGGCATCACGACGAATAAGACTGACGTCACCGGCAATTAGCGCTTGCATAACCAGCCCTTGTATGGAGCCAATAAACATCACAACAGCAATTTTAATATCTAGTTCCGGTGGCAGTTCTTTGCGAGCAATGGCAGTTTCCAAAATTTGTATGAGTTTGGTTTTGTAACCAGTGAGCATGCTTTTTGTCTGCTCTTTAGGCTTGGTAATGCCTGGGCGTTGCAACTCACTCAAAAGCAGTCTCGGTACTCCGGGGTTCTCAAATACAAACTGTATATGCGTCATGAAAACCGCACGTAATGCGGCTAAAGGCGACGATTCGTTTTGCGCGGCCGTTTCAATTCGGTTCAGAATGCTGTCAGCGACCCAGCTCATGACGGCTTCCATAATGGAATCCTTACTATCGAAATGTCTGAATAGAGCCCCCTGTGTTAATCCCATTTTCTGCGCAATCGCAGAGGTCGTTATATCGCTTGGGTTTTGCTCTGCAGCCAACATCAGAACAGCACTAACGGTCGCTGCCTTGCGTTCATCTGCAGTAAGATTTTTCCGTTACACGTCCGCCCCAAAAAGAAAGTAATCTATTACTATCTTAACTAATATTAGAAAAATCTCAACTACCCATTTTCCACTAATAGTTCAATAGAATTATTTTACTGTGGGCAGATTCCTAATACTCATCTAGCCTGTTATAAATTTGTATACATCTTATTTCGCTTTAGCACTCATTCATTGAGGCTGCTTTATCCTTGATGGAGTAAATCACCATTACTGTCGCGAACACTTACTGATACCTCTATCCCCTGTCTTACGCTCTGTGTCACAACACAGAAATTTTCAAACTGGCTCAATGCTCTCTCCAGATGAGGTATTGTCATCGCCTCTGTCCCAAGGTTAAGTTCAACACTTAACTTACTAATACGCCAACGACCTTCCTGACGTTCTAAATCTCCACGTACTTGAGCGCTAACCTGTCCAGGGTCTTCTTTAAACTTGCGAATAGCAAATAACAAACTCGCTGCTAAACAATTAGCAACAGCTGCAGCAAGTAAACGTGATGGGTTCGGACCTTCCCCATCGCCTAACGGAGGAGGTTCATCAGTCAAGACTTGGCCTGCACTGCCAAAATCAATTTCAAACTTAAAGCCTTCTAATAACCGCATTTGAACACTAAAACTGTTAGATTCAGACATTCTGATTTCCTTCATTACACCTGTGAAAACTTTACCAACATCCAGCCCATATTTAGACAGTGCTATTCATTGCGCATGTCCTTACTGAGTTAACATCAACTCTGTATATGGATGATTACCGCTTGTTTGATTTCAAGACCTAAGCAGATTTAGGCTTCATTCCAACATATAACTGGAGGTGATGAATAGTTGAAGAGCAATACGTGGGCTGCAAAGGCTATCCAAGCAAGACCTTACTTTAATAGGCTCCTCGGAGGTCAATAATAATAAGTGCCCATCCTCTTTCAAGAATGAGCACTGATATTTACTATAATTTTAACGTCAACATCAGTTCAGCAGTCAAAACGATCTGCATTCATCACCTTGCACCAGGCTTTAACAAAGTCTCTCACAAACTTCTCTTTGTTATCGTCCTGAGCATAGACTTCAGCGTAGGAGCGCAGAATCGAGTTTGACCCAAACACCAGATCAACCCGGGTCGCAGTCCATTTTACTCTGCCACTGCTGCGCTCAACGATGTTATAGCTATTGCGGCCTGTGGGCTGCCAGCTGTAGTTCATATCGGTCAGATTGACAAAGAAATCATTGGTTAGTGCACCTGGCTTACCAGTAAAGACACCGTGTTTTACACCTCCATAGTTGGTATCCAGTACACGCATACCGCCAATCAACGCTGTCATCTCTGGTGCTGTTAAACCCAGTAATTGAGTTTTATCCAACATCATTTCTTCAGGCTGGACTACATAGTCTTTTTTAAGGTAGTTACGGTAAGCGTCATGCAGTGGCTCTAATACTTCAAACGACTCAACGTCTGTTTGCTCCTGCGTCGCATCGCCTCGCCCCGGTGTAAACGGCACGGTAATCATCACACCAGCTGCTTTTGCTGCCTGCTCAATAGCCGCTGAGCCACCAAGGACGATCAAATCGGCCAGACTGACTTTTTTACTCAAACCTGCCTGGATATTCTCCAACGTTGATAACACTTTATGTAAGCGTGCAGGCTCATTGGCTTCCCAGTCTTTTTGAGGCGCTAAACGAATACGAGCCCCGTTGGCGCCGCCACGGTAGTCCGAACCACGGAAAGTTCGAGCGCTATCCCATGCGGTCGATACCAACTCACTTATAGATAAGCCACTTGCCAGGATCTTCGCTTTGAGCTCACTGATTTCTGCAGCTGTAAGTGTATAGTCAACAGCTGGGATTGGATCTTGCCAAATTAAATCTTCTTGCGGAACATCAGGTCCTAAGTAACGACTTTTAGGGCCTAAATCACGATGGGTTAACTTAAACCAGGCACGGGCAAACACCTCTTCAAAGTACGCCTGATCGTTATAAAAGCGCTCTGAAATCTTGCGGTATTCAGGATCGACTTTCATCGCCATGTCTGCATCTGTCATGATCGGATTGTAGCGGATAGACGGGTCTTCTACGTCGACTGGTTTATCCTCTTCTTTAATATTAATTGGCTCCCACTGCCAGGCACCGGCAGGGCTCTTTTTTAACTCCCAGTCATAGTTTAATAACAGATAAAAGTAGCCGTTATCCCACTGAGTAGGGTTTGTGGTCCAGGCACCTTCAATACCGCTGGTGACTGTATCACGGCCTATCCCTCGGGTTTTGTGATTATTCCAGCCTAAACCTTGCTCTTCGATGCCAGCAGCCTCAGGTTCAGGACCTAAATTCTCTGCACGACCATTACCATGACATTTACCTACCGTATGTCCACCAGCAGTAAGAGCAACAGTTTCCTCATCATTCATCGCCATACGTGCAAAAGTTACACGAACATCATGTGCTGTTTTCAGAGGATCAGGCTTGCCATCCACGCCTTCCGGGTTCACATAAATCAATCCCATCATCACAGCAGCCAGCGGATTATCTAAGTCTCGCTCACCAGAGTAGCGACTGCCTTCACTGTCCGATTTGGCTAACCACTCTTTTTCACTGCCCCAGTAGGTGTCTTTTTCGGGATGCCATATATCCTGACGACCACCGGCAAAGCCGAAGGTTTTAAAGCCCATAGACTCATACGCCATATTACCGGCCAGAATAATTAAATCAGCCCAAGATAATTTGTTGCCGTATTTTTTCTTAATAGGCCAGAGTAAGCGGCGAGCTTTATCCAAGTTGGCGTTATCCGGCCAGCTATTAATAGGCGCAAAACGTTGATTGCCTGTACCACCACCGCCGCGACCATCAGCAATACGGTAACTGCCTGCACTGTGCCAGGCCATGCGGATCATCAATCCACCATAATGCCCCCAATCAGCAGGCCACCAGCTCTGACTCTGTGTCATTAGAGCTTTTAAATCATGTTTGACCGCTTCTAAATCAAGTTTGTTAAACTCTTCAGCGTAATTAAAATCATCTCCCAAGGGGTTAGTCTTAGTATCATGTTGATGCAGGATGTCTAAGTTCAACGCATTAGGCCACCAATCCATTACAGATTTAGCAGCAGATGTATTACCCCCATGCACTACAGGGCATTTTCCGGCCGAACTATTCGTCGTATTGTCCATTGAAATCATCCTTTTGTGTTGAAGAAAAAATGAAACTGATGTTTAAGATAGTAAAGTCTTATGAATAAACAACTCTCGTGTAGCAGAGAGCAGGCTAATTTTGAGGCGTATCAAACTAACTATCTGTTGAAAAACTGTCATTAGCCTGCACCTAATGACAGTGAGAACTTTTATCTGGCCTGCGCAGCGGAGGCCATTTTGGATATGAATTAACGTTCGACTGGGTAACCTGCATCCAACCAGGCTTGGAATCCGCCAGCAACCGATAAGACTTGAGTAAAGCCCATGTTTTTCAGCGAATCTGCGGCCAGGGCAGAACGTGCACCGGAACGACACATCAGATAAATGGGCTTGGCAGATAACTGCTCAAGCGCTGCCATACTGTCACAATTCGAACCAACACTCGGATGTTGGTGAATACGCATCTCAAGCACACCTCGAGGATAATTTACCGAGCGGTCGACGTAACCCTGAATATATTCATCAGGCTCACGCACATCAATGAGTATGGCATGATGATCCTGCAGGGCTGAGGCTAATTCCTGAACAGAAACTTCAACGATTCTGGCCTTAGCTTCATTCACTATTTGTTGCGAACTCTTCATATATTACCTCTTTCACTAATTTAAAACGGATTGAGTAAGGACCACAGTTGCCATGATAATCAGGAAGATTGAAAAGGCTTTTTGCAGTTTTTCTTTCGGTAATTTATGCCCTATCCAGGCACCAAAGAAACTACCAGCGACACCGCCAACCACCATAATTCCGATGACAGTCCAGTCGAAAGAAAAGTTCTGGGCGGTCAAGACTTCGTAGTACTTAGCAAAACCCACCACAGATTTCAGTGCGATAATCAGTAAGCTGGTGCCTATTGCCATTATCATGGGAACACCACCAAGCAGAACTAGCGCGGGGACTATCAAAAAACCACCGCCTACACCGACAAATCCTGTGATGACTCCAACGACTACCCCATCCAAAGCGACCTTAAGAAAGTTCACCTTGGGCGTGGCTTCAGAACTTTTTTTGCTGCGCCACATCATCACTGCAGCGACAACCATCAACAGAACGAATACAGATAGCTGAATAACGCTGTCAACCAGAGTTCCCAGCCAGGCACCGCCATAAGTCCCCACCATGCCAGGAATACCAAACAGTAGTACATGAGGCCAGGACACTCTTTTGTGCCAAATGTTAGGGATACTGCCAAATAAGCTGATACCGGCAACTATAAGTAAAGAGGAAGCAATCGCCAGATTCGCCGGCATATCGACTAAATACATTAGTACTGGAACAGTCAGGATAGAGCCGCCTGAACCAAAGATGCCAAGGCTTAATCCTATTAAGATTGCCCCCAATATTGCATGGATCATAATTTCTTCTCTTTGCCAGTGAAGCCTGAATAGATAAACATAGTTACAGCATGTTAATCGGGAGCTTTAAATACACCTTACCTTGCTCATCCGCAGGAGGCATATGCCCAGCACGGATATTGACCTGTATTGAAGGTAAAATAAGCCGTGGCATCGCCAGAGTTGCATCCCGCGCTTCACGTTTTTCCACAAATTGTGCTTCTGTAACGCCATCATGCACGTGAATATTGTGCTCACGTTGTTCACCCACTGTGGTCACATATTCATGTTCACGTCCTTTTGTTGGATAATCGTGACAGACATAAATTTTTGTCTCTTCTGGTAGAGCCAGTAACTTTGAGATGGACTGGAACAAAGTCGAAGCACTGCCACCAGGGAAATCGCAGCGAGAAGTTCCGACATCAGGCATAAATAAGGTGTCGCCTACAAATGCAGCTTCATCATTAATCAGGTAGGCAAGATCAGCGGGTGTATGACCTGGAGTGTGGATCACACGAATAGACATCGCGCCTACGTGCAGTATTTCGCCATCATGGAATAAACGGTCAAATTGAGCGCCATTGGGTAAAAACTCTTTTTCAAGATTAAACACTTCTTTGAAAATAGTTTGTACCTGCTTGATATGGGCGCCTATGCCGACCTTAGCTCCCAGATGCTCTTTGAAAAACGGTGCTGCGGATAAATGATCGGCATGAGCATGGGTTTCCAGCACCCAGTCCAGTATCAGCTCATTTTGCTGAATATAAGCCAGCATGAGTTCTGCACTTTGTGTCGAAGTGCGGCCTGATTTGTAATCAAAATCCAGCACAGGATCGATCACAACAGCATGCTTTGAGGCAAGATCAGTGACGACATAACTGAATGTCTCGCTATCTTTATCCAAAAATGCTTCTACATGAATATCACTCATCTTTTGCTCCTGAGGGAGCGCAAAGCGCTCCCTTTTGTATTAACAAATAAACAGATTTACAGTGTTTTAGTGCAGTAGTACCAATCCACGTAGTTATGACCCTGATCTTTTCGCACAGCTGCATCCGCCATTGTTGCTGGTGGAGGAACGATAACTGGTTCGCCTACATGCCAGTTTTCTGGGGTTGCGATCTTATTTGCATCGCTGGTTTGCATGGCTTCAAGCATACGAACAAACTCGTCAATGCTACGACCGTTGCTCATCGGGTAATACACCATAGCTCTCATAATGCCGTTAGGGTCAATGAAGAACGTCGCACGAACTGCCGCTGTATCACTAGCACCGGGTTGGATCATGCCGTAAGACTTTGCTACCGCCATAGACAGGTCGGCAATGATTGGAAATGGAATGGTGATACCAAAGTTTTGCTCAATACTACGAGCCCAGGCAATGTGAGAGTGCACACTGTCAATAGACAAGCCCAACAGCTCACAATTCAATGCCGCAAATTTTTCTGCCCGAGTCGCAAAACCGATAAATTCGGTTGTACACACAGGTGTGAAGTCAGCAGGGTGTGAAAACAGTACCAACCACTTACCTTTATAGTCGGCAAGCGATTTCATACCGTGCGTAGTCTTTGCAGTAAAGTCTGGAGCCGGTTGATTTAATTGTGGAAAAGTTACAGTTGATTCAGTCATCTCGAATACCTCAGTTGTTTGGTTGGGTCTAACTTTCGTATTCCAATTTAGTATAAGCATATAACTAAAGGAAATAAATAGATTAGATTGATCTAATTCAATAAATCGATGAAGAAATCAAACATTAGATTTTATTGATGTATATCAATACCCTAGATGAGACCTGGTCTATAGTTAAAGAGAAAAATAGAGATTGAGGTGAGTTGTGATGAACAAAACTTTGCTGACATTTCAACTTGTTATCGCCAGCACAGACTGCCCTTTACAGGCTCAAGAGCCCAAAAATGAGCCGGTTCAGGTAATCCAACCTGCAAAAATAACCCAACCGGAGAAAGTTGAGCTGGGTAAACAACTATAAAAGCGTGCATACTACCAGTAGATTTTTCGGCAACACACGAGGCAATGATGAAAAAAGATAAAAAAATGGATATCAATATCGGCATCGACGAAAAGAATAGAAAAAAAATTGCTCAAGGATTATCTAAACTACTTGCAGACAGTTATACACTTTATCTGATGACCCATAATTTTCATTGGAATGTCACTGGTCCTCAGTTTAATGGATTACATAACATGTTTATGGATCAATATACCGAGCAGTGGACTGCGCTGGATCAGATTGCCGAGAGAATTAGGGCTTTAGGATTTCCAGCGCCGGGAACTTACAAGGAATTTTCTAAGCTAAGTTCAATCGAAGAGATTGAAGGTGTTCCATCAGCAACCGAGATGTTAGCTTATCTTGTTAATGCACAAGAGGCGACGGCTAGAACAGCACGAAGTCTGTTTGAACTTGTCAATGAAGCGAACGATCAACCAAGTGCGGATATCCTTACTCAGCGACTAAACATACATGAGAAAACAGCGTGGATGCTCAGAAGTATGATGGCTGACTGACCTTCGCCTCAGAAGTCAAAGTCCAAACTTCTTAAATACTATGAAATAGACTCCACTCTAGTATTGATAATAGCCTCAATCATCAACATGATGAGGCTCTGAAACCTGGCTAAAACTTTTAAATTAACTTGCTGGACTGTTATTTAAAAACCTCAGAATATGCTGCTGTTCAGCGTCCACTGCGCTCATAACGTCACCAACTACACCACCCATCAGATTTCCCATTTGAGCAGCGTGAATGTTGGAAACGTATGTTTTGCCATCCGCTTTTGTATAAACAGCAATTGAACAGGGCATGAAGACTGCCGCATATCTGCTTTCTTCGTCGTTTAAAATGGTAGCAGCGTGCTTCGCATTACAAAGCTCAAGGATCCGGACCTGTTTTACAAGCGGCTCGCCACCATTTTTGACAACGTTATCATTCATATTAATGACTTTAGGCGTCACCCATCCTGAATCCTGCGCATTTTTCTGTATCGTAGAGATGGTTTCAGTAAGATCAAAAGGACTTAAACGCTCATCTACTACCATCGATTTAGGTGAACAAGCTGCAAGCCATAACACTGCGCTCAATGACAAAATATGTTTATACATAACATCTCCTTTATTTAGGGGTATCTAATGTAAAAGATGCAAAATTACTTATCCATGCGACATAACGCCGCAGGCAAACATACTTAGGTTTATCCGGCCAGTTGTTTCGCTATCGTCCAGCTATCGGATGATAGATTTGATTAATTTAAGACGGGTTATTTTTCTCAAAATATTTATTAATCGCTTAAGAAGCTTGATTGAGTAGGTCAAAACCAACCAGAAAAATCACTTTATTGAAATTACGTTGCTTGTTGTGCATACCAATTGATCTGCACTTTTTCCACCAAGATTAGATACCTGCACATATTTCTATAATAAAATAACATCTTGCATCAGGATGTATAACTGATCGCATACTAAAATCGGGTGCCGATAACTTTTTTTTATTTTAGAAATCTGCATTATCAATTTTTGTAACTTCCATGCCGACCTCGGATGCGATGCCTGAGATATGCACTGCTCATTTATTTGACGTTGAAGCTCATTTAATCGTTCAGGATCGGCCTGAGCTAGATGCATCAGCTCGTCAAAATCAGGTAAAGAAGGATAAGTTTGATTCATAGTAGTTACTTGTCACTTTTGATAGCCATAATCTGAACAACTGCTGCCATGCCCGTATGTCCGATCCCCTCAATGACTTCTCTATTTATCACGTTAAGGTGACAGCACTCCAACGGCTGAATTTCCTTTTGAAGCAGCTCAGGGCAGTACAACATGTCTAAATCTTTTGGTCCCCCTGTATTTAATTGTAGCTGCTCTTTACGATAAAACTCTCCGATAAAAGCACCTCCTGAGCTTAAGCTAGCCGGGATCTTATGAAATACTTGCTGCCTGAGTTCTGAGGGTAAATGCATAAATACTGCGACAATCAGATCCCAACCTGATCTCTCAAACGAATAATCAGCTAAATCGGTTACCAGCCAATTTACCTCGACACCACGTTGTTTGGCTAAACGCTGACCTTTTTCAACTGCTACCTGAGAAATATCTAACGCTGTCACATCAAAACCTTGCTCTGCTAAAAATACAGCATTACGCCCTTCTCCCTCGGCCAAACAGAGAACTCGTTTCTTACCTTTGAGTTTTGGCATGATAGACATAAGGAAATCATTAGGATGAATTCCGTACACAAATTCATCTGTATTGTAACGCTGGTCCCAAAAATCTTTTGACGACATAAAATAAAACTCTCCGTGAGTACACCACTGGCATAAGACTAAAAACACACAAGCATGTGTAACTAGAGATTGAACACTAGGTATGACTTCGCTAACATTCAACAAAGATTAGATAAATCTAATGCAAAACGCGTTCAATTATTCCTTGGAACGGCATAGGACTAAAAGAATTAGCAAAGCTAAGTGGTAGCAGACAGCAGCCTTATAGGCTGTACTTTTCGAGATAGGAATAGCAGTAAATCATTGTTTTAAAAATTTTTTACATTTTCTGAGGGAGCCCTATGAAACTGAGTGAAAAATCTGCAGATTGGATCATGCCATTAATTCTATCCATTGTGATGACATTTGTGATCTCGTTAGTGACATCAGCCATAAGCCTTGGCATGAGCGAATTTACGCTACTTCGTTGGATTTCTGCTTGGGGAATTTCATGGATCATTGCATTTCCGACTCTTTTACTAGTTTTACCATTTGTCCGGGAGTTAACGAAGAGAATAATCAAGTGGGCCAACGCTAACTGACCTCGTTTCTATTTTTGTCTGAGCTTTTTAGGTTAAAACGAGTCGAACGACTCTCTCTGGCCCTGCAGAATAGTCATTTCTATCACCCATCGCTGAATACCGTACTCTAAAGTATGCGACTCAATAGGGATTTCACCCTTCAACCTACTCTACTCTGATGCGACATATTGTCGCATTGAAGCACTCATCCAGACCTTAAAATACAACCATAGATTAACTTCGGCTCTATACCCATAAAACGATTAATACTTGATTAATCAATTGATTAATCAGAATAGAACACGCAACTTGTTATCTGGTTTTTGCTTGCAACTTTAATAAAATCAACTAAAAGACGAAGTCATTCGCAACATCACCAGTATCGAAATTTCATCGTTCCACCTTGCACAAAAAAGCAACTCAACCTACAGTAGCTTACATTATTCATTATTAATATATGATATTCCACAATGGAATATGAAGTTAATTAATAGTTTTTAGGCAGTATCCTCACTGCCTTCGGAGACTTTATGATTACAAATAAGCCATTAAATACAATAGATTATGATGTAGTTGTTGTAGGTGGTGGAGCTGCTGGCTTAGCGACGATAGCCAGCCTGTTAAAAAGACACCCGGATTTGAACATCGCGCTCGTGGAGCCGAGTGACAAGCATTATTATCAACCTGGATGGACTTTGGTTGGTGGTGGAGTTTTTGAGCAAAGTAGTACAGTCAAGAATATGGCTGATTTAATTCCAAAATGTGTTAGCTGGTTTAAAAATGCAGCATTAGATTTCTCCCCACACCAAAACTCCGTTTTTCTAAGTGATGATACTAAGTTAAGCTATCGCAGCCTTGTTGTGGCTACAGGCCTTAAACTAGATTGGAGCGCAATTCCTGGATTAGAAGACAACCTGGGACGAAATGGTATAACGTCAAACTACCAACCAGGTATGGCACCTTATACTTGGGAGTTAGTACAGAAACTCGAACATGGCAATGCCATTTTCACTCAACCTCCCATGCCCATAAAATGTGCAGGTGCTCCTCAAAAAGCTATGTATTTGTCATGTGATCACTGGTTACGTGACAAAAGACTTCAAAATATTAATGTTGAATTTTGCTCAGCTGGAGCAGCGCTGTTTGGTGTTGCTGAATATCTACCTGCGCTCATGAGTTATGTTGAAAAATATGGCATCACATTAAATCTACAGACTAATCTGATTGCTATAGATGCCGACTCAAAAACAGCAACCTTCAAAAAAACCAACGCAGATAGCAGTACTGAAATCATTGAAAAGAGCTTTGATGTGTTGCACGTTACTCCATATCAGGTGGCTCCAGATGTTATACGTAAAAGCCCCCTAGCTGATGCCGCTGGTTGGATCGACGTGTACCCCGATACGATGCAACATAAAAAATACGCCAATGTATTTGCTCTTGGTGACTGCGCAAACTCGCCAAACTCAAAAACTGCAGCTGCAGTGCGCAAGCAGGCTCCTGTAGTGGCTGAAAATTTAATTAGCATGTTAACTGACCAAAAGTTACGCGCAGTGTATGACGGGTATGGCTCATGCCCCCTTACTGTCGAGCGAGGAAAAATTGTATTGGCGGAATTTATCTATGGAGGAAAAATAGATCCTAGCTTTCCGAAATGGCTTATCGATGGAACAAAACCATCTTCTTTATCATGGTTTTTAAAAGAAAAAATGCTTCCACCACTCTACTGGTATGCCATGTTAAAAGGCCATGAATGGATGGCAACACCGATATACCGCGATGATTTACCAACAGATAGGCACGCTAAACCAAGCTGTAATTTTGATCCCGCCTGAAGTGAATTAGAGTTCGATTCGAAACACAGCTCTGCAGCGTTAAGAATGTAATCTAGCTGCAGAGCTTGAAACAAAAAAAGTTCATTCGAATATATTAACAGTAACTTCGGATTAACCAACCTCTGTTTTGGCATAGTTATAAGCGTAATAAACAACGGGTATAACAATCAGAGTCAGTAGCGTAGAAATCAAAATACCAAATATAAGTGCAACAGCTAAACCACCAAAAATCGGATCATCAAGAATAAAAAACGCACCAAGCATTGCAGCTAACCCTGTAAGAATAATAGGCCGAGCTCTTACCGCAGATGCGTGAACAACAGCAGTTTGTAACATCACGCCTTTAGCCACTTGCTGCTGTATGTAATCCACCAGGAGTATTGAGTTTCGAACAATAATCCCAGCAAGAGCAATCATTCCTATCATTGATGTCGCTGTAAACTGCGCTTGCATAAACCAATGCCCAGGCAAGATACCTATCAATGTAAGTGGGATTGGCGCCATGATAATTAACGGAACGCTGTAAGACTTGAACTGAGCAACTACCAGCAAATAGATCAGAATTAGACCAACCCCATAAGCCAATCCCATATCTCGAAATGTTTCATAGGTTATTTGCCACTCGCCGTCCCATTTTATTCCAACAACATCGGTATTTTCAGGCGCATTGATCATCAATTGTGGCATTTGAGGATAAAGCTGATTGAGTTGTCGCTTAATCTCCAACATGCCATAAAGGGGACTATCATAACCACCTGCCAGGTCTGCTGTAACAAAGACCACTGGTCTCAAATCTTTTCTGTATATCGCGTTTTGTCTTTGTGTCAGAGTTCTGGTCACAACCTCTGATAGTGGGACTGTCCCACCATTAGTTCTCGCTACAGGGAGTTGCTTCAATTGATCCCAATCAGCCAAGGCTCCTTGACTAAGCCTTAAATCAATAGGAGTTAGCCTGTAACGCTGCTCGTCATGCAAGTAACCAGCATTCCCGCCCGATATCGCAATTGTTAAAGCCTGATTTACCGCAGCGACAGACACACCGTAAAGAGCCGCTTTGTTTTGATCAACAGACAATACCCAGCGCTGCTGCGCTGCCTCTGCAGTGGTATCAACATCGGTTACATCATCAATCTGATTAAATATAGCCATTATCTCATTGGCTTTTTTGAGCTGGGCTGGGTAGTCTGGACCATACACTTCAGCAACCAAAGGTGCCATGACAGGAGGCCCCGGAGGAACTTCAACTAATTTAATGGTCGCGCCCGTCTCCTTCGCTAGCTGTAACAACAGTGGTCTGACGCGAAGCGCTATGGCATGACTTTGCTCATCACGTTGAAGTCTGGATACAAGATTAACCTGAACATCGCCTTGCCAAGGGTAGTTCCTTAAATAGTATTGTCTGATTAACCCATTGAAATTAATAGGTGAGGCAGCTCCCGCATAAGTTTGCACATGCGTTACTTCAGGTTGGCGTATTAAAACCAGACTAATTCTATTCAGAACCGCCTGAGTATTTTCCAGCGTGCTCCCTTCAGGTAAATCAACAACGACCTGAAACTCTGACTTATTATCAAAAGGCAGCATTTTCAGTATAACGGTGCGATTGACTACAAGTAACACGGAAGCAGCTATAGCCACTAACAATCCTACCAATAGCCAAACACGTTTACTGCGACCTGCGGTACCTCGAAGAAAAGGTAACATCAGCCGACCAAAAAACGCCTCTGTCTTACCGCCATGATTAGATTCGTGATGAGCGGTTGGTTTTTTATTTGCAAAAACAACATAAAATAACCAAGGTGTCAGAATGAACGCTATCAGCAAAGAGATCATCATCCCCATACTGGCATTGATTGGAATTGGGCTCATATAGGGCCCCATTAATCCGCTAACAAAAGCCATGGGTAGTAATGCTGCAACTACAGTAAACGTTGCGAGAATAGTTGGAGCTCCTACTTCCTCAACTGCGAGTGGGATAGCGTCTATCAAGCTTTTTTCACCATCGAGCCAATGTCGATGAAGGTTTTCGACAACAACTATTGCATCATCAACTAAAATGCCGATTGAGAAAATCAGTGCGAACAATGACACTCGGTTTAAAGTAAAGCCGTAAGCCCATGAGGCAAATAGTGTAATGGCTAAAGTAATAATCACGGCCATACCCACAACAAAAGCCTCACGCCACCCCAATGCAAAACCGACCAATAAAACGACAGACAACGTGGCGAACAAGAGTTTTTTAATCAGAGTGTCAGCTTTGTCCTTCGCTGTATCTCCATAATTTCTGCTGGTTGTCAGTTGAATATCTTTGCTCAAGTAGACTTTAGAAAGGTGTTCAAGTTTACGTTCGATGTCCTGCGTTAACGTGACAGCGTTATAACCCGGTTGTTTAGCTACATAAATTGTAACAGCAGAACTTTGGACTACGTCTTCACTGGATGGATTAAACCGCTGAAAATGCTGCACGTAATTTTCAGGCTCAGCACTTTGAAAACTGATCTCAGCCACATCCGATATATAAACTGGCAATGCTCCCTGTTCTGTTTGTCTCACAGTAACAATCAGGTTGGCTATATCTTTTTCCGTACGTAAAGCCAGACCAGACTCAAGTACAATTTCCTTTTGTGGCTCTAACATAGCCATCTGTTGATTCATTCCACTGCTTTGCTGCAGCGCGGCCTGAATACGGGATAAGTCCAGGTTATAAGCAGCTAACCTCGCGGGGTCAAATCGAAGAAGGACTCTCTCTGGAGCTTCTCCAATACTGTAAACATCGCGACTACCGGACACTTGTTGCAACTGCTCTTCCAGTCCTTTTGCGGCGGCACTCAGTTCTGCGCGAGTAACATCAGGTTTATCACTCCATAATGTAACTGCGAATACGGGAACATCATCAATTCCTTTAGGTTTGATTAAGACTGGGCCAATCAAACTATCCTCAGGTTGCCAGTCTGCATTTGCATAGAATGCGTTATATAAACGAACCAATGCTTCTGTCCGTGGTTCACCAACTTTAAATTGTACAGTTAGAACAGCCATTCCCGCTTCAGAGACCGAATAGACATGTTCTATCCCAGCAATTTCAGCGACAATTTTCTCTGCAGGTATTGCCACCTGTTTCTCGACCATGGATGCCGTAGCACCTTGATATGGGATAAATACGTTGGCAAAGGTTACCTCTATTTGTGGCTCTTCCTCTCGCGGGGTCACAAAAACAGCAAAAATTCCTAGCAAAAAACCAACCAACGCTAACAGAGGCGTGATTTGGCTTACTTTAAAAATCTCAGCAAGACGCCCAGCCAATCCAAGTTTTTCATTCATTTGCCAACAACTCCCAAATCACTCTGAATTCACTTAATGGCTAAGTCGGCTTAAATAAGCCAATGCATCTGTAATGACTTCGGTCCCGGCATCTAGTCCAGAGAGAACTTGTACTTGATT
Source organism: Rheinheimera tangshanensis (assembly GCF_014645135.1). Taxonomy (GTDB): domain Bacteria; phylum Pseudomonadota; class Gammaproteobacteria; order Enterobacterales; family Alteromonadaceae; genus Pararheinheimera; species Pararheinheimera tangshanensis. The sequence goes on along the minus strand of NZ_BMLH01000002.1, from coordinate 64,021 downwards.
GTTCCCTACGTCTTGTATCCGAACAGGCTGCAACACAGCCCCCTCTGGCGTTTTTTGCCACACAGCGCTTATCTCACCACGCCAAAAGACAGCAGATTTTGGCAGAATCAACACAGGGTCCATAGCAACCTGAAGCTTGAGCACCTGCCAGCTTCCGGGATACAACGAGTATTTCATGTAGTCATCTGGCGGCAATACCATACGCAGAAGAAAACTATGTCCCCCATCACGAGCCTCGGGCGCAATAGTAAGTTTTGGGTTATCGAAATTAAGAAGTTGACCATCAGATAACTCAATCTGAGCCCGATCCGCTTGCTGTACGGCAGATACATGCTGTTGTGGCAACTGTCCACTAACTCGCATGTGCTGCAGACTCAAACCGCGGATCAGTGGTTTACCAGGAGTGGCTAGTTCGCCCAATTCAACAAATCGTTCCTGAACTATACCGCTATATGGAGCTTTAACTGACGTTTGCTCCAAGAGCTCGTTTGCTCGGGCTACAGATGCTGTTGCTTGAGCAACTCTGGCTTTTGCTGCATCGAAATTTGCTGTGGCCTGATCAAATGCAGATTTAGAAATCAATCCTTGCTCCCGGATCTCTTTAGCTCTGCGCCACTCTTTTTCCATCTCAGTTTGCCGGCTCAAAGCTTCCGCCAAAGCAGCTTTTGCCTGCTGCAAACCGGCTTGTTGCTCTATATCACTAAATTTGACAATAACAGCTCCCTGAGGAACTAAGTCATTAACGTCAAACGGGAGCTCAACTATGCGACCACTGATCTGCGCCGAGACAGTGGAGGCAGATGTGGCCTCCACTGTCACTGGTAGTCTTACCCAGCGCGGATAATCAATGGAGCTCAGTTTAGTAAATTCTGAATTGTCGGTTGCATATGCATTCGTTATACAGAAAAAAACCGTCATTAATAATTTGACTTGTAGTTTCATTGACTCTCTCACAATAACGGATTAGTTCATTGCCTATTCTTTGTCTTTTGTCCGATGGATCCCAATAGCACCCAACATGTATTTTTCGTAAATTGGTTCACTAGTGCCATGTTTGACTTTGTACATAAAGTACTTTTCAAAAGCGATTTTAGCGACGTGAACCCATTTCCCCATCGAGGTCCAACTCGTATTACGAGGCGGATTTTGTGGTAATGCTACAAATGCGGCGCCTTTATCTCCCATATCAGCAAGACATATGGCATTAAGAGTTGGTTTTGTTTCCATGTCCTGTCCGCGCTCTAGACTCAGGATATTTTCGACAATACTGGTTGTCATCGACTCAATCATAAAACCAGTTTTAGGGGCTCCTACTGGGACAGGTGTTTGTTCCAAGGGGGGAATAGCTACACAAACCCCAGCCGCAAATATTTTTGGATAACAGGTGCTTCGTTGAAATTCATCTGTCAGGACAAAACCTTTTTCATTACACAACCCTGGAACTTGAGCTATGGCTTCTGAGCCCCTGAAAGAGGGCAAAAACATCGCCATGTTAAAAGGGAGTTGATGGCTAAATTCAATTTCGCCCTTACGGTTAATCTCATGGATATGAGCAAGACCAGAGTCGAAATGATCTACCTTTGCGTTACATATCCACTTGATATCTCGCTGACGAAATTCATGTTCCATCATAGATTTGGAATCACCCACGCCACCTAAGCCCATATGACCAATGTAAGGCTCGCTCGTTACAAACGTAATTGGAATTCGATCACGGATTTTCTTTTTACGCAGTAAGTGTTCAAGAGTTAATACATACTCATACGCGGGACCAAAGCAACTTGCACCTTGCATAGCTCCAACAAGGACGGGCCCCGGCGACTCAACTAATTGACAATAAGCCTGATAAGCCCTCACAGCATGATCAACAGTACAGATAGATTGAGTAAAACCATGCTCAGGACCTGCCCCCGCTACAGCATCAAAAGCCAAACGAGGTCCAGTACAAAGTACCAGATAATCATAGTGAAAAGCCTGACCGTCACCAGTAGTTACCGTGCAATTCTCTGCATCAATGGATGCAACCCCAGTAGTATTGAATGGAATTTTGTACTTTTCTGCGTAGGGTGTTAAATCCAAAACAACCTGCTCACGGGTACGCTCCCCCAAAGCAACCCAGGGATTTGAAGGCACAAACTGAAACTCAGTCCCCTCCCCAATTAGCATTACCTCATGGTTTTTGTCTAACTTTTGGCGTAATTCATATACCACGGACATTCCGCCCAACCCTGCACCAACAACAATTGTACGTTTCATTTCATGAACCTTATGCAGATAAATCTAATATACAACGTTAGCTTAGTAGAGAACATTGGTAGATCAACAACTTGACTATTCATCTTCACTGGAAAATTGCAGGTGCTGCCAATGTTGTTGGGGGAGTAAGTCTGACGAAACAAAATCCGGGGATTTGTGCACTAACAGCATGACGTACTTGTCAGCTAGCCACGGAGCTATGTTCCTCCATATACGCTCAGCCATACTCTCATCTAATCCATTAAATGGCTCGTCAAGCACTACCAGATGAGGAGCGCGCAGCAATAACCTTGCCAGACATATACGTCTGGCTTGGCCGCCTGATAACTCTTGCCCAGTGTCTCCCAACCAACTATCAAGATCAGCAGGTAAAGACTTCGCCCACTCATCAAGTTCAACCAAACGTAATACTTGCCAAACTTTTTCGTCTGAAATATCTGGCAATCCAAGTGTCACGTTGATAAATAGGGTGTCAGCTAAAATACTATTTCGCTGGCTTAAATAAGCAGTGCCTTCCTGTAATGACAAACTATACTGCTCTGAACTCACATTCTGTCCATCGAGTTTAAAACAAGCTATGGTCCCTAAATGTTCAGATTGCTCATGAGCTTCACCAAGAATTAATTCAGCCAACGTTGATTTACCGCTTCCTGAGCGCCCAGTCACGAGTAAATAAGGCTTTGCAGCACTGAACTCCAACGTCAACATCTGCTTCAAACTTGCGGGGATATAAGGGTGGCCACTTAAATGAATGTCTAATTTATTCCACAGTTTCTGCGGCAACAAAGAAGTATCCTTCGTTTCCTCTGCAGGGTTCGCAAGCGGATACAATCGCTCGGCTGCATAACGAGTTCTTCCCAACACTCCAAGCTGACCAGGTAACAACTGGAGTAGCTCACCAAAGGCAAAAACGGCGAGCACTAATAAAACGGCTACCGGCGCATCAAACAGCCCTTCTTGTGCTCCTTTGATCGAACAAATTGCTGCAACTAAAACCATGATGCTATGCAGAGTGTTAATTGCTAACTGCGCATTTGCTTGCAAACGCACTAATCGGCACTGTAACTTATTAAATTTATTAGTAAATATTAATAAACTTTGCTGATGGTGCTCCTGCATTTTAGCGCAACGTAATTCAGGCAAACCATTCATATGATTGATGAACTCTTCTCTGGCACTATTAAAAAGCGTCACCAGAGCCTTGCTATCGTTTTCCTGTAATCGAAGAAACAGGATAAAAATCATACAGCTCAAGAATAAGGTCGAAGTGAATAAAAAAAGTGCAGCGGTATAAGACCAAAAACTAACTAACAGGCTCAACAATAGTAAACCCAATACAGCAGCAAATGGGGGCAATAACAAACGCAGTAGCAGACTATCCATACTATCCAAGTCTGCAGTCAGACGACTTAACCAGTCAGCATTCGTTTGTTTCTTTAACTCTGAAGTTCGAAAAGTGGAGAGTCCTTTAAATAATTGCTGGCGAATAAGTGATAACTGCCTTAACACAGAATCATGGTTATACAATCGTTCCATGTAACGACTTACTGTTCGCCCAAGAGCGAAAAAACGAATTCCACTCCCCGGTAAATAGATATCCAGAGCCAGCATTGCACCAGCTGCAACACTGATGCCAGCCAGTGCAGTTGCAGTAATAAACCAACCAGATAATGCTAAAAGCGCCATTGCAAATGCAGCAGTTAGAAACACTAATAGGGCACCAATCATTACTCGATTACGATGTCGCCATAAAAGTATAATGCTCCAGTAGCGCAAAGAGTTGACTTCATTTAGGCTTTTATTTTTCAATGGTTAAAGACTCCAATGAAGATAAATCCCAGTGTTCATCTGCTAGTGTCAATAATGCCGGATCATGACTGACAAGTATTAGAACCACAGATGGTTTTAATTTCTGCAAAACGCTCAGCACAAGGTCGCGACTTTGCGGATCTAGACTTGCAGTTGGTTCATCCAGCAGCATTATTTCACTACCAATCAATAGCGTGCGAGCCAAAGCCAATCGCTGCATCTGACCACCGGATATACCTCCTCCCTGTTCATCGATAAGACGACCAAATCCATTCGGATGGCCTCGCACGTAACTATCCAGACCAAGTAAAGCCAGAGCCTCAAGCATATCTTGCTCCGACACATCAGGAGACAACACTTTTAGGTTATCCCCCCAACTTCCATTGATGATCCAAGGCTGCTGTGGCAGATAAGCAACCGCATGTTGCTGTAAGGGTTGACCATTAAACAAAACATCTCCTGACAAGGGAGGGAGCAAGCCTGCAATACTTTGCAGTAAAGTACTTTTGCCTGATCCGGACCTCCCACTAACAAGAAGACATTGCCCTGTCCTCAATCTGGCTGAAAGATTTTTATATAAAGGGTAGTGGTTGGAGTGACCTATTGTTAATCGTTGGATGTCTAATTGAGAAGCTGAAGCTCGGATAGAGGTAAGTTCGCTCTCTGAACTTACCTTATTAAAATCATCAGGGATTAGTTGTAAAATTAGTTGCCCTGCCGAAGCCAAAGCAGCTGCTTTATCGTGATAAAACTGAGCAAAGGTGCGAAGCGGCTGGAAAAACTCGGGAGCTAATAACAAAATAAATAACCCAGACAACAAGGTTAGCTCAGCAGAAGGTCCCCAACTGATCGCACCTAATAGAGAGAACCCTATGTAAAGAGCTATGCTTGCAATTGCAACACTGCTAAAAAACTCTAAGACCGCAGAAGACAAGAACGCAATTTTTAGTGTTTTCATCACAACATCTCGGTACCTGTCACTCCTCTGTGCAACTTCATCAAGAGTTTGTGTTTCGGCATTTAATCGCTTTATCGTCGTGAGATTTTTAATTCTGTCTAAAAAATGTCCAGCAAGTCTCTGGCGCGACACAAAATGATTTTTATTGAGCTGTTCAGCACCTTTTCCTACCAGAACCATAAATAGCGGTATTAAAGGAGCGCTAAGTAGCAGCAAAAGAGCAGCGAGCCAATCATGAATATAGACAGCTATCAGAATGATCAGAGTTGAAAATACACTGATGTATTGCTGCGGCCAATATCTGGCCAAAAAACCATCAAAAGCTTCTGTATCCTCCAACCACTGGCCAGCACACGCAGCGGGAGAATATTGTTGTATCAATGAGACGGGCTGTCGTTGCCAGCTTTGCAGAAGTGCCAATCGAACTGAATCACGCCCAGCCGCACTGGCGGCGCCAGAAATTTGCTCTTGAGCTCTTAACAGACAAACTCGGGCTACCATAAAACCAGCTACTGAACAGAGCCAGTTTACTGGTAGTCCCGACTCTGGTGCTATGACGACCCCCAAGTACAGTGCATAACACAAACTATACCACTGAGCAGTTAAACAGAAAGTCGCTAGTACAGCACAACCTACTGCAAGAAATAGCTTCGAGGATTGCTTTTTACTTACGACTTTCAGGAGATGCTGTGCGTCACTAAAATGTGACGCACTCCCTACTCTGGTATCAGAAATGACAGTCTTGTGGTTAGAACTCACTGTTAATGATATCCGCCAGCTTTCACCTTGCCGCGAAATACCCAATAGGTCCATGCTGTATAAGTAAGCACTATAGGTATCACGAACAGGAAGCCTAATAACAAGAACAGCTGCGACTCAAAGGCTGATGCCGCGTCATAAAGGGTGTAATTAGGTGGGACCATATAAGGCCATTTACTGGCTAATAATCCAAGGTAGGTGAACAAGAACAGGCCCATTGTTGCCACAAATGGCATACCTTCTTGCTGTTTTCTAAGCGAGCTAAAAACTATATAAGCACAATACAATGCCAGCAAAGGCAGTATCCATATTGCACTGAAACCACTAAACCAACGTTCTTTTACTAATGGATCTACGAATGGCGTATAAACACTAATCACAGCAAAAACGACCAGAACCATTAACAAAAGCCGCGGTGCCAGTTTGTAAGCCCACTGCTGGACTGAGCCTTCAGATTTCATAATCAGCCACGTAGCACCGAGCAAAGCATATCCAGCCACCAGACCTAAGCCTGTAATTACAGTAAAAGGAGTTAGCCAATCTAAAGCTCCGCCTACATAGCGAAAATTCTCTGTTTTAAAGCCTTGAATGTATGCACCTACAACCGCGCCTTGGGCAAATGCAGCGACTGTTGAACCGCCCGCAAAAGCCCAATTCCATAAGTATTTAGATGTCTTCGCTTTGAATCTGAACTCAAAAGCAACTCCCCGGAAAATTAATCCAGCAAGCAAAAGAAAAACACCTATGTACAAGGCAGGTAAAAACACAGCATAGACTAGAGGAAATGCAGCTAATAGACCTGCCCCTCCCAAAACAAGCCAGGTCTCATTACCATCCCACACTGGAGCGACTGAATTCATCATGACATCTCTGTGATGCTCATCAGGGGCAAACGGAAAAAGAATCCCCTGCCCCAAATCAAACCCATCCATCAACACATACATCATGACGCCAAATGCAATGATACCAGCCCAAATCAGCGTTAAATCAAATGGTTGTTCCATTAGTTATCTCCTTCCAAACTGGCATGCGCGGCAGAAAACGGTCTTTTCGCACGTTCAACTTCATCTTGCTCATGTGGTCGGTTTGCTTTTTCGATACCTCCACGAAATACTTTGAGCAAATAGTAAACGCCCGCACTAAACACCAACGCGTACACAACGATATATCCAATTAGTGTGAACAGAGCCATTCCACCAGTCAAAGAAGGGGTAACGCCCTGAGCGTGGGTCATCTGTCCGTAAATCAACCAAGGTGCCCGGCCAGTTTCTGTCACAACCCATCCCGCCAGTACAGCAAAAAACGGACTTAAACTCATCAATCTCAAGCCTTGCAGAAAGCTGGTTGATTGGTAATATTTTCCTTTAACCCGTAGTACCAAACCCCAGATCGAAAATAACACCATCAATAATCCCATCGCGACCATAACTCGAAATGCCCAAAAAACTATGAATACAGGTGGTTGCATCTCGGGAGCGACTTCATTTAACCCAGGAACTTCGCCATTCCAGTCATGAGTCAGTACGTAACTCGCCATGTTCGGAACTTTCACTTCAAAATGATTGGTCTGCGCATCCTGATCTGGAATAGCGAAAAGCAGCAACGGTACCCCATTACTGGTTTGCCAGTTACCCTCCATTGCAGCGACTTTCATAGGTTGATGCTTAAGTGTATTCAAACCGTGCAAGTCACCAATAAATACTTGCAACGGCGCTAAGATTAGAAGCATCCAAAGCGCTATAGATAAGGCCTTACGGTTCGTTTCAAATTCGCGCTTTTGCAAAATAAACCATGCACTGACACCAGCGACTACGAGAGCAGCAGTCAGAAATGAAGCCAACGCCATGTGAGCAAATCGGTAGGCAAAAGAAGCAGTAAACAAAGCGTCGGCCCATGAAACCACATGGTACATGCCGTTTCTTAGTTCAAGACCATCTGGAGTCTGCATTAAAGAGTTCGCTGACAAAATCCAGAAAGAGGAAATAAAGGTTCCTGTAGCAACCATGATAGCAGCGAAAAGATGTACGCCTTGTGGAACCTTGTCCCGTCCAAATAGCAACACACCTAAGAACGCTGCTTCAAGGAAAAATGCAGTAATCACCTCGTAGCTTAATACCGGACCAAGGAAGTTGGCTGTAGCGTAGGCGAAATTACTCCAATTTGTTCCAAACTGGAAAGACATCACTATACCGGATACAACGCCCATGCCAAAAACAACGGCAAACACCTGTATCCAGAATTTGGATAACTTTTGCCAAACTGGATTGCCCGTCTTGAAAGACAGAGCTTCAAGAACAGCGATAAAGCTGGCTAAACCTATGGTGAACACAGGGAAGATTGCATGAAAGCATACGACAAACGCGAACTGTATGCGTGAAAGGACGAGCGGATCAAGCTCCATAACGACTCCCGAAGAGTTAATTTTGAAAAAACTGGTACATTGTACTTAAGCTATATTAAACATTTCTTATAAACAAGTGCGGCATATTGCCGCAGTAACGAACTTTACAGCTTAAAGTTATCGCTAACAGCATGTTATAGGATTATTATTAATAAGAACTCTCTAATTAACAAGGAAATAGCATGAAAGCTAACGTAGGTGGTTTGGACAAGGCTCTTCGTATCACAGCTGGAGTGGTTTTAATTGCTCTGGCTGCAACTGGAACTGTAGGCATGTGGGGATGGATTGGTATCGTTCCTTTGCTGACGGGATTATTCAGTGTTTGCCCACTGTACTCTTTATTGGGTATTAAGACCTGTAAAGTCAGTTGAAACTAGCGCATTAAATAATGAATAAACTCGCAAATCTTTGGAAAAATTTAGATTAAGAATATATATCGTACATTAGCTAAAAATATCAGCAGATTTTTAATCTATGGCTCGCAAAATCTAAATAATGCGGCAATCGAATGACTGCCGCATTATGTTATCAACGCGTTGGGCCGATATCAAAACGACTGCTTAGCTCTAACATTTGTTGTGCAGTGACCTCTAGTTGCGCAGAAACCATATCAGCCTCTTTCGACCTAGTCTTCGTTTGATCACTGAACTGATTCACACGGGTCAAATTCTTATCCATTTCCTGAACTACAATACTTTGCTGCTCAGTTGCACTAGCTATTTGCAGCGTCATATCACTAATTTGACTCACTGAGTCCATAATTCTTAACAAAGATTCTTTAGCATCATCGACAAGCAGTACACCTTCTTTTGCTTTGTCTACTCCGGAAGTCATCACTTCAACCGATAATTGAGCAGTGCGTTGTAACGCATCAATTTTAGATTTGATCTCCGCTGTTGATGCTTGAGTTCTTCCAGCAAGACTGCGTACTTCATCTGCTACGACCGCAAAACCACGCCCTTGCTCTCCGGCGCGCGCCGCTTCGATAGCTGCGTTAAGAGCAAGTAAGTTAGTCTGTTCAGCTATAGCCTGAATAGTGTCAAGAATAGTCCCAATGTTCAGACTCTCTTGCCGCACCATTCCGATGGTCTCTGACGCCCGGGTCACTTCATCTGCAATGGAATTTATTGCACGAATAACCTGATGAACTTTGTCCTGGCCATCTAACGCATTCTTCTCTGAGACCTCGGTAGCGTCAGATGTATTCTGAGCATGTTTGGCAACCTCTGTAATGGTTGCAGCCATTTCATTCATTGCAGTGGCTAGCTGGTCTATTTCGAGGGCCTGTTGTTGAAGATCCAAATCTGTTCTTTTGGTGACATCAGAAACCCTTGCTGATTGCTCTGCTATGGATTGTGAGGTTTGTAAGAGGTGACTCATCATTTGTCTGAGTGATATCTGCATCCGATTAAATGCCTGAGCAACCTGCCCGAGCTCATCATCCGAACCAGTATCAAGTTGAGGTCTGTTCAGTTGGCCGGATGCTATAGCTTCAGCTTGGTCTCTCAAACGTTTAGCTGGATGTGATACCAATCTTTGCAACACGACGGTCATCACTATCGCAGCGACTATAGCCAGAAAAATGGCAGACCAGATTGCAATAACTGCTGATTGTTCGGTCTCTTGCGCAGCCTTTACTATTTGTTCCCGCTGCTTAGCAAGCAATGTCGTGGTCTCATTTAGTCCAGCTCTTAGTTTAGCCAGATGAACCAGTGTTTCTTCTTTATAGATCTGGTGACGATCCTGTTCAGCCATAGAGCCTAACTTAGCAGCACTAGCATGCAAAGCTTTGTGGTGACTATCAAGCGCATCAAAAGCCTGGCGGAGTTCAGGGGAAGAAAACTGGTAAGCATCGGAAGATTTCAACTGCTGATACCACTGCCCAAATTTGCATTGTGTTGGCTGCAACTCTCCGGTAAATGGCTGATTAAAAAGTAAACTATTAGCAAGCTGATTAGTCCAGTTTAAGTGATCTATTTCTTTTTCTAACTGCAAAATGGCGAGACTTCGACGCTCATTAGCCTGCTCCCTTGCTTCAGATGTTGCGCTTTGTGAGTAAACAAAAATCACACCGACTAACAAGATAAATGAGATTAAACCAATGAAACTCAATCCAATTTTCTTACCCAAAGACAACGAACTACGTGTAGAGCTCATAAAAATTCTCTTTTTAACTAAGATTAGTGTCTTAACAGATAAAACTCTAAAGCTTTTAAGGGAGACATCGAGAGAAAATACAAATTTTCCCTCTTTTTGACAACGTCTTGTTGCCTAATTTAAAAACTAACATGAGTTACTAATTTTATCAATTTCAACTTTCTCATACTAAAATAGCAACAAAGAACCTGACACTCTTCCTTGTAAAAATAGGTCAGCAAACTGAAACAATCACCCTAAACTTTTAACGACCAAGTACTTTCGCCACCAATACGTCTTATCTAGGGTGGTTAAATATTAGCTTCTATTCAGTTATAGACCGCAATAGTGAGAAAGTATGCCAGATCCAGAGGTAATGCTAGGTGAAAGAGCTTTGCTTCACAAAGCTCTGGGTGGGTTTCAAAATCCAGTTTTTCATTAAAATCTGTAGTTAAATCCGGCATAAAACGAGCGTCCCATGCCAGGCATTCTGATACCAAAAGGAATACCATTGAGTGACATCGTCATCCCCTGCCCCGTATAGGTACCACCTTGTGGCAGGTAGTAGAGGGTATCAAACAGGTTTTCGATGCCCGCATCCAGCCGAAGCTGTGACCAGCTATGACTCAGTCGCAGTGCCACTATGCCATAACCCGGAGTAGCTTGCTCACCGCGAATAGAAGACAGCCTGGTTTTGCTTTTACTTATTTGCCATTCCAGGCTGTTATCCCAACCGCCTGTTGCGTGGCTCAAGGTCAGTCGGCCATGTAAAGGTGGGGTTTGATACAGGCCATCTCCGGTATCCGTATTACGCGCATCCAGATAGCTGCCAATAGCACTGAATTGCCAACGCCCATTCTGATTTTGCGCCAACTCTGTTTGCAGACTCAGGTCCACGCCTTTCAGTTCAACCTGCTGGTTTTGATAACGCAGAATATTAAACTGCCCGGCTTGCCAGCTGCTGTTCGCCGCGACGGCATCTATATAGTTATCCACCCGAGTCAGATAAGGTCTGACTGATAACTGGTGCTTCTGATCGAGACTATGCCAGTTCAGGCTGGCAGCCAACAAACGGGCACGCTCAGGACGTAGCTGCAGGTTACCAACATAGCCATTACCATCCCCCACCAGGTTATTCATCGAGGCGGCCATAGCCCAACCCGACCAGACATAGGTTTCATATAAATTTGCTGACCGATTTTTTTGGGCAGCCGCCAGTTCCAGCTCAAGCTGTGGGTGAAGCTGATAACGACTAACTAGGCTTAAGTCCAGATTATCATCACTGAGCTTGCGCTCTGCCTGATTAAACTGTGCCGCTTGCAAAGCCTGCATGCCCATCGCAGTGCTGCTAGTGGAGTAGCCACTCACTGGTCCGGCATTACGCTCGACCCGCTCATGACGCACACCGTATTGCACCAGCCAGTCCTCGTTAATAGCGAGCTCATGCTCTGCAAAAACCGCAATACGGCTGCGCTCACCCTGATTTATATTGAGAAAAGTACCGGGGCCCATGGCACCGCCAGACGCAGTCCAGTAATCGTCCAGTTTTAGTTGCTGCCAGTCTGTGCCAAGGCGCAACAGCGAGTCGCGGCTCAAATCCACATCACCACTGAAATGAAAACCGCTATTGGCCGACTCAGAATGCATCGGCATACCGGCGGCACAAGTCCCGGCAGGATCGCCATGAAACCGCACAGGCTCACAGGCTTTACCCATCACAGCCAAACTGCCGTACCAAAACTGTCTGTCCGGACCAAAGTCCATTTTATGCTCTACATTTTCCCGATACAGCCGGCTTTTCAGCTGCCCAAACTCAGTATCGCGTTGCCAACTCAGATTCACCCTCTGCTGCTGATTCTGCAGTAAATCCATGCGCTGATTGGCAAAACCCTGATAAGGCATCTGCTGATAACCAAGCTGTAATTCCACCTGATCAGCGCCTTGCTGATGCGCCAGCCGCAGCTGATGATTCTGCGTTTCAAAACCTGTCGATGCCACTTCATCCAAAGCAATACTGTGTCCGGGCCTCCCACTGGAGCTTTGGGTTTTAAAATCAGCCGCCGCATGGTAATTGTTGCCCTTGCTCCAGTTGCCGCTGTACTGTGCAAAATTCTGCTGTGCACTGTAACTAAGTTTCACATCTGTGCCCCGGGCCTGATTATTACTGCGATAAAAGCCGCCTAAGGCACCACTGGATTTTGGCATTGCGGAAAACTCTGGAGCTAAAGACTCGCTGATAATGCTGCCGCCAATACTGTCACCGCCAACACTGACTGGTGTCACACCCGCAAATACCCGGATTTTTCCCACAGCCGAAGGCGCCAGATAAGACAGAGGCGGATTCATATGATTAGGACAGGCGGCGACTTGATCCATACCATCAACCTGGATCCGAATTCGGTCATCAGCCAAACCTCGGATACTGGGCAACCCCGACACAGCCCCCGCTTGCTTCACCGTAACACCAGCAAAACGACTTAATAGCGCAGCCGTATCGCTGGTGGCTGCGATTTGGTTTTGTAGCTGTTCTGCAGTAACAGACCATGACTTAGCACCTGCGGCCTTGCCTTCAATTTCAATATGCTCAATATCTGTAGTCGCAAAGACCGGCTGGCAGACAAGATAAAAAGCTAAAGTGCAGGATGAAATAGCAAAAGTAGCAAAGTGCAGACTGGATTGTAACGACATAGGTGGGCCTTACAGTAATCATCTCAAAGATCGATATGGTAGTAAGTTCAAAGAGATAAATTAATGCGGCAAATTGTCGCATTGAAACTGTAGCGGATTAGCTCGGTCTGTGTTTTAGCAATTTACGCTGCAAAGTTCGCCTGTGCATTCCTAGACTTGTGGCAGTATGGGAAATATTTCCCTGATGCTCAGCCAGCACCCGCTGAATATGTTCCCACTCAATTTGCTCAGCCGACAAAAAGCCATGCTCATTCGTCGTACCAGCGACTGAATCGGCTTCACTATGGCCAAATAAACTTTGTTTCAGAAGCTGAAAATCCACAGGTTTGGTCAGATAATCGTCTGCACCGAGTTTGATCGCATGTACCGCAGTCTGAATACTGGCATAACCGGTCAGCACTACAATGCGGCATTTCGGCAACTGCTGGCGCAGGACAGGAATAAACTCCAACCCGGATTGTTGGGCAAAGCGTAAATCCAGCAAATACAGCTCTGCCTGCTGCGAAGCCAGTTGCACAGCGCTGACCGGATCAGAAAAACAAACTAACTGCCAGCCGGGCTGACTTAATCGGCGCTGCAAAGTGTTAACAAGCGTTACGTCATCATCTACAATCACAAACTTTTTCATCAACTTTGATCTTTAAAAGTAATCAGTGTCTCCAGACCGCCTTGTGGCCGATTGCAGCGCTGCACTTTTCCCCCTAAGCGTTCAATCGATATGTTGGCTAAGAATTGCCCCCAACCAAGCCCTTTTTCACTGTACTGCGGCAAGTGCCCAAGCTCTGCCAGTCGCTCTTCAGATAACCCCTCGCCAAAATCAATAATCCGCAAGCTAAGCATCTGCTTTTTAAGCTTCAGTTCTAAAATTAACCTTGGCTGCTGACTTTTAATACTGGCATCAGCAGCGTTATCCAGGATCTGAAATACTGCAGAAGCTACAGTTGTAGCTTCAGGTATACGGCAATGACTTTGATCATTTTGCTCATCCAAGGTTACACTTAATTCAGGACGAGTGACAATCCAGGATTGTAAACCGATCAATAACACTGGATAGAGCTCAGCGGAACTAAGATTACGCCAATCCCCCGCTCGTTTTCTCAGACCGTCAATAATGTACTGACAGCGTTCCAGTTGCTGTTGAATATCTGACAATATTGCATTGTCCTTCAACTCGGAAGCAATCTCATCTGTTAACAGCAACAGATTTTGAATAGGTGACGCAAGATCATGAGCGGCATTCGCCGCATAAATAGCGATGGCAAGCGCTTTCTCCTGACGTAGCTGATTTTGTTGCAGATTATTTAACTGGAGTGATTTCAGTCTTATCAGACGAGTTTGCCTACTTATAAACCAACTCATCAACAACGCAGAAATGATAAAAGCACACCACATTTGCCACATATGTTGCGAAAAAGGCTTCAGCACATGGTCATGTAAACTATGAGCACCTAAGTCCTTATTAAACTGTAATATAGCACTCAGATCACCCTGCCAAAGTAACAGTCCATAGCAGCCAATCGCCGCCAGAGAGTTAATATAACTTACCCATGCAGGCAGCAAAACAGCGGTAACTGCAACAGGTAATAAAAGTAAAGCAATAAAACCATTACTTACGCCGCCTGATAGCCACAACAAGCCAAAAATTGCCAGAAAATCCAGAGTACAGCCGAGTGCTAACATTCCCTGCGAAGTTTGCAGACGATCAGGTAAAAAAAACAGAACCAGATTGGTAGTCAGCAAAACAAGCAGAACAAACACTACTGTATCCCAAGAGCTCACGGGATAATCCAGCATCCAGCCTGCAATCGACAATGTAGAGAGGATAATGATGACCACAAACCGAAATATGACCAGTTGCCAGAATGAATTGGAGAGCATACTCATTTTGGTTTGGAGAAAGAAATAAGGCATAGGTTGCACTCTAAGTTGATAAATCATGTATATGAAAACAGTAAAGTCATTGTCACGCGAGAACTGCGACAAAATGTCACACTGGATTTTGACAACACAATGCCTACTTCCGGAAGTATTGTTCAAACGTTATCAACTATGGGCTCTGCAGCATTTATAGGGTGTTCAAATTACAGTTGGTAGCTCTCTTTTTCGGGTTGCCCCGAGCAGTATAAAGTGACTTGGTGCAAAATTTCTGCTTGCTGAACTTTTAAATCGGAGTAATTTATTAGATAAATCTAATTGAGGTAATATCCATGTATAAAAAACTCATCGTAATTTTGGCCCTCTCCTCCTTTCAACCTTTAGCTGCGGAGACAACCGAGAGTTTAACTACTGAAGCTCAGGCACGTATTAAACTATTCTCTACAGAATTGAAAACGAATTTGATGCAAGCCGTAAAGCAAGGCGGCCATCCGAATGGTGTTCAGGTATGTAGTGTTATCGCCCCCGAAATTCAAAAGAAGTTGGCATCAGATGGCTGGACAGTAGCGAGAACAGCTCTGAAATACCGAAATCCAGCCAATAAGCCGGACCAGTGGGAGAAGCAAAATCTGGACTGGATGTTATCTGCGTCACAAAAAGGTGAGCCCCTAGCCACAATGGCCAAAGCTGAAATCATTGAGGACCAAGGCAAAAAGACCTTTCGTTTCATCAAAGCTATACCTATGGACACGATGTGTGTTGCCTGCCATGGTCAAACTATTGCAGAAGAAGTAAAAACAAAAATATCTACTTTATACCCTGCAGATTTAGCCACAGGTTTTACTCCGGGTGAACTACGTGGTGCTTTTACCTTGCAAAAACAACTCAATTAACCTTGACCTCAGTCTGTACATCTATCATCGGAAAGAAGCTGGGTAAAGCTTCTTTCCAGTTTCAACTGCTCGCCAGCAGTTAGGGTAGTCCAGTCACTGTTTGGTCAATTATCTGGTAAACGAATTAACGAAGATTACTATTTGATCCTTGTGTATGAGTTTTACTTGTTAGCTAAAAATTTTAAGCCGATCCCCCTTTTTGCAGTTGAAGTATATCTACATGACAACATTGAGAAAATTAAAAAACTTTCCCACAAAGGCGATTTTAGGAGACTGCTGGATCTTATGTAACATTATGGGAATTACCTCATACCGTGACTTTTGACCTCTCCAGTTCTCAAGAATTAATACACGTAAGATCTACTGCAACGTCAGGCTTATTGAAGATTCTACTATTTCGTCATCAAAAATCGGAATGATCTTATTTTTAAAAACGGAGTGGACATTATGGATATATATATCATCCGTAACAAGATGATGCAGTCTATAAAACCGATGGATGGTATAAAGAACCCCGATGTTAGTGTCTATAGAATTAATACGAGCTGTCTGTATAAGATGTGCTCCATAGCTATTTGAAAAACGTATGCCTATTGCATAATGAAATGGTAATTTTGGATCTTTAACCAAAAAATACTCTAAGAGTTCTCCGCCAAAAAGAATGTTCATCGGTTACCTCTTCACATCAAAATATATTCTGACAAAATACGATTAATAGTGGGGCGATAGAGTGTCTGTGTCTGTTGACTTATTTGCGAGACACTTAAGCCACTCTCAAACAGGTAGGGTATAGAGGCATGCCTTAATCCATTGATCCGCTTTCGTTTGGTTCCAGCTTCCTTATCGGCGTTTACCCAACAATAGTTGTTTATCCATGAGTGATTCAGTTTTAGTTTTTGTCCTTCATCATCGCAAAACACATAGCGTGAGTTCCCTGTCTTCTTCAATAGATGAAATAGAAATTTTCGTGAGTAAGGGGCGACATGGATGACCCGGTCTGCGAAGCTGAAGGATGATTTTCTTGAGTTGTACTGACTCCACTCAAGTTCAACGATCTCCCATGATGGGATCCCTAGGTGAAACTGACACATAAATAAGTCGTAGTATTTTACCGGGATGAATCGAGCAATATATGAGATGTCCTGAAGACTTAAAGGCTTTACAGGATCTTCGAGTTTTGTAACATCCATTAGACGGAAAGGTCTTTCAAACTTGTAAGAGAGAGCCGCTTTATCAAGTATGTCTAGAACAAACGACATCGTCAGAAAGAGTTGGGACTTACTGATGCCGACCATAGCTTTCAACGAGTCAGCCAAAGTTACGATGTGTAACCCTGTAACCTCATTGACTCTTACCTCTCCTATGCAGGACATGATGTGCAGCATCATTTTTGGTAAAGGGTGGCTTACGATCCCTTGGTATTCGTGTACCAAAAAGTGCCTCACTGTTGGCAGTGCGCGCCAGTCTGGTGATATGAACTTAGCCCTGATAGCGCTTATAATATTTACGTTTTTACTGTGGGGAAAATGCTCGCGGTATTCGAAAACACCATTGTTGATGTCTTCCCTTATTCTCTTATGAAGTGCACTTAAGTGCTTCCTGTTTTTATATGTATCAACGTACTGTGTTTGTTCGGAAAAATGCTGACCAAGGACTTTAAAACGGAGAATCAAGTGTCCAGACGAATCTCTGATAATCGCTCTCATTTATCACCTCAATTGCTGATGAAAATATGCTCTTTTTTCTAAAAAGCAGTTATGATTACTTCCACTTAAGTTTGGAGGGATGATGATCAAGTATCACTTAATGGCGTTGATAGAAAAAAAGTCATTCGATGATCGTAAACGGATCACAATTAATGACATTTCAGATGCCACAGGTATACACAGAGCCACCCTCTCTAAAATCCTGAATAAACCAGGCTCTAACGTTACCCTGGATGTGATTGATCGACTTTGCTCCTATTTTGGTGTGCCGGTCGATCAGGTTATTGAGCACATTCCAGATAACTAGTACCGCGTTGTTTTTAATCAGGCCAGCAATCGAAGCGCCGCTCTAAGTAACGCAGTAAATGCCCTTCAACCTGATGTGCAGGTAACTCAGCTAATGGCTTATCGTCTAAGGTTTCTTCGCCAAGCCAATTTAATAGAGCTTCAGAGTTATTCCTTTCATTGCCATTACCCACGACAACGACAAGGTTTTGGCTATGGGGGCTTATTTGGAGTGAGGAAAGCAAAAAATCGC
The DNA here is from genome assembly GCF_014645135.1 of Rheinheimera tangshanensis. GTDB lineage: Bacteria > Pseudomonadota > Gammaproteobacteria > Enterobacterales > Alteromonadaceae > Pararheinheimera > Pararheinheimera tangshanensis. The sequence continues at coordinate 46,002 of NZ_BMLH01000002.1, read as the reverse complement.
GGAGGCTTTTTAGTCGCCTGCGTCTTAATTTTTGCTCGTCCATTTTCTGTAAAAAAACATTTGTTGAAATGATGGTCATCACTTACCTCCGGTATGTATCGTTGACCATCCATGGCAGGTATTTTGTGATCCTGAACTTAAGCCCTTACTTAGCCATTTTCAGTGCTCACCACCAAATGTAGATTATAATCGACATATATCAACTATAATCTACATTATTTTCAAAATTTTTTTAGGTTCTATCTCTTGCTCGCATCGCTGTTTTAAAACTAACCCCCATAGGCGCATCCAGTTCTAACGGATTAATCGCTTTTAAATGGCAGTTATGCATCCATCTCATAAATCGTTTTTCGAACTCCTGAACCTGGATAGATAACTTCAAATTCTCATTTTTCAGAGCCTCCAGCTCATCTAGCCTCGCGTTTTGAACGGCAACAGATTTCTTCCGGTTTCTCAGTGCGAATTTCGCTTCATCAAACTTATTTTTAATGGCGCGATTACCACTTAATGCTTGCCGGCTATAACCAAATGATTTTTCAAGTTTTGCCCAGGAAAGAGCTGTTCCCAGCTCTCCTGTTGCCCACTCGTCTAGCAAAGCGATAATTTGCTGCTCCAAAGATTCAGAAATGTATCTTGTGAACATCTTTACACCTCACATGAATCACGACCGTTCGGAAATATTTGAACAATTTCGCCGAGACGCACATTTGGATCATCTTCGATCGCAAGTGCGGTATCGCATCCTTTTACCAGTTCAGCATGATGCCGGTACCATTCATTGGCACCTGTAAATCCTTCGCTGGCATCTATTTGCGCGCGTTCCATCTGTTCCAAGGCAATATTTTTTCGCTCAGTAAGGCGTGCTACCTCCACAGAGTTTCCCTTGGTTCTTCGATAATGTTTGCAATTGTGCAGGCACGCATAGTGCAAACCACAAGGACTCTGGACGTAATCATGACGACAACGTCCGATATCCATAATGTGAGAGCTGCCAAGGGTCTCTAAATCCTGTTTTAGCTCATCTGGGGATAACAATGGGAACTGCCTGGCAAGAGTAGCGGCCCGCTCAATCGGAATATCTTCACCAGGGTGAAAAATCGCATGCTGAACGTTTTCAATCAGATCCCGGGTAGATGATGTCGATTTTCTATGATTGTATGCCTCGTTATCGCGTGTTCCTGCCCGCAGGAAATTCTTGGCAATATCTTCCTGAGAGAATGCGTCAGATTCCTGCATGATCGTATTGAGTAAATGCCTGAACTGGTGAGTACGCACCTCCGGAGTCTCTTCAAGATCATTGAGTTCAGGAAACTCATAACGCTCAAATACATTGGCCATACGAGCGTCGTTGCCAGAGATCCGTGATACATAATCACGCCCCATAAAGAAGTCATTGATTTGCGTCCCCGTCAGTGGTTCAGCAAACACATTTAGCATTTCTTTTGGCGTGTACTGATCTTTGAATCGCAGTGTAATGAGCTCCCAAACGGGAACTTTAATCGTGTTCATTCCAATCCCTTCAAGGATCGGCTTTATGCGTTCTTTGTAAGCGTTGCAAAAGGCAGAATGAATATCACCGACCCTAAAAAATGTGCTCTTGTGTTTTGAGCCGGGCCACGGCTCTACACCATATCGCTTGAGGGTAGTTATCGTGTTACTGGTTGAAGACGCACCAATAACATCCATAACTTGTCTGGATGTGAGGAGATCATCATCACCAAACTGCATGAATTTCGTCCACTTTCCATGCTCAAGCATTGTTCTGCAGACTTCGCGATGCTCTTTTGATAATTCCTTGAGCCGATCAATCGCCTGAAAAATCAACTCGGTCATGCTTGGGGGGACTATTTTGCTGTCCCAAACATAACGCTTACGGGCAAGTACTCGTATCTTAAGCAATCGGCAGTAACGGCCAGTCTGTGGATCTAACTCCGGTTCAAATGTATAAAACTCTTCCCGTGTAGGAATGCAGTTGACGTCCAGACTGACAAACTCATCCATCCGAAAGCCGCAAACCATGAGGATCATGGCCATACAGGTCAGTGCTTTGTCACGTTCTTCAAGTTCTTCATAGTGAGTCCATAGCGCAGAAATAAACACTAAGACTGCAGTTTTCGGTAGCTTTTCGGCCCGTTGTTTTGCCTGAGCAGGTCCATTCCTTGTTTGAAGCCTCCCCCCATGTTTGTAATCTCTAGGAATAGGATTTTCCCAGTTTAACGGCATCACTGATAAGCCAAATTCCATGATTTTATCGGCAATGTAACTGAGCTTTTCTCCTGTGACATACAAGGTCGTCTCTTGTTCCTTCTGGGCAACGGCGAGCTTTAAGGCTTCATCAAACAAGCCAGGAGACAAATCATGAATATGTGAACACCCATGAAGTTCTGCAACCTCATAGAGATATCGCATGGCCCGCATCATCACCATGTGCACGTTATGACTTGTAGGTTTGTGGGCATGCGCGACGACGACTAATGCCTTTGCAAATGATGCAAATGGTTCCGCAAAAGGCCGTTCATCGGACTTCTTTTGCTTCTGAAACTTTTGCAAACCCGATCGCTGGGTAAAAAGTATGTTGCTCTTGTGAGCAACGCTCCTCACACTCACCGTGGACTCGAAACCACTAATATTCCATGACGCATCGTGCCAAGAGACCTGCCCTTTGAACACGATCTGGCAGAGGCGAGCCCCTAAATCGATAAGGTCAGCAAAGTTCTCTTCGCAGTTGTCTGTCGGTTTCCACAGGCGCAACACCTGAGCAAGTTTGACATTCTGTTCTTGTTCGGACAGTTGATCGACAAGGCTTAATTGGCGTACAGCATTCGAGTAACTCATGATCTCACCTCCAACTGTTCAACTAATTCACTACATGCTTTCATGTGAGGCGCTGCATAAAACCCGGGTGGAGCGTCATCTCCAAACTTTTGTCTGATCTCCTCTCGCATCGCATCGAGAACTTCCTGGTGAACAGAAATATTGTCAGATGCTTCAAATTTATTGCAGCTGTAGCACGAATATGGAGGCTGCAAAGAACAAGGCTCCTGCTTCGCGCACAGGCCGATCCCTACCAGCTTTTTCAAGGAATCAGGCCCAAAAACCACACGTAAGTTATTTCGGTCAACCAACTCCGCAAGCGTGATCTTCCCCTCGAAATACTCCAGGTGGCTGCTGAACTGCTTTTGGTAAACCGCATCGACCTTGAGGGCGAAAGCCACACCCAGTTGGTAATACACCATCACATGCTGTAAATCGTCATGGTCGAGCAATTCCATTAAGGCGTAACTCGGTGTCCCCATAGAGGCGGCGTGGGTGGCAAAGGTTTTCCGTAACCGCCTCGGTGTTAGCTTTATATTGAGCGGTGCATGACCCTGAGAGACTCTTTTGGTGTCGATGTAGTCAATAATGGCGGCCGGTGCACCGTTAAAAAAAACGAAATCTTTGCTACCCTCAAACCGCTCGAATGTTGCGCGCCGCTCGCGACGGCCAACTTCTGCTGTTTTCGCCCTAAATATTGGTTGTGAGTCACTGGATGGGAGGCCATCGTCAGAGAAGAGATCTTTATACTGCACAGTGATTAACTGCTCTAACAACTCCCCCAGAAACACGGGCAATACACGCGTTTTGAATTGCTGACGTGGCAAGCTGTAGCGCTTTTTGACCGACGGAACATTCAGCATGTAAGTTTTTTGACCATTGCTTTGATCAATATGGACCGCAAAGTCACATGTCATTAGCAACAATAACTGCCGTGGTCTGACGCCAAGGACGACGTACAACCAGACTACAACTAATTTAGGAAACAGAGCGTCGTAAGGAGTTATGCTGGCTCGCAATGCACTCAGGGCCTTGCGTAACCTATCGAGCTCATCGCTACGCAGTGGCGAGCGTCCCTCCATGTAGGTCAACACATCTATACCCTTCATGTTGCCTTTGAAGGTAAACCTGGAGAGCATCTGACATGTGCTTCGTTTGAAAAGGGATAACGCCAGATAATAGGAACGGATGTACCACAACCGGAGTGTGTTGAGTACGGCCTCATTATTGGAGCTTCTGTGCGTTATGATGTAATCAAAAAGGTATTCAGTGAGTTGTTCGCTGACACTTTCATCATGCCCCCAATCATCTACAGAGCTGAAGAAAAGTTTTAGTGAATCAAAACATCCTCGCACAGTATCAGGCGCAAGGGTCACAAGAATGCATTCAAAAGCATACTTAATCTGACTGACAAGCTCAGTGGGTAGCTCTGAAAAAGCAGACCAATTTAATGATACGGGATGACTCTCACCGATTTCCCATACATCACCTGATGTGTCAATTTGTCTGGAGCGACTGAGCACATGGGGTTTGTTAAAAATGGGACGTTCTAACGCTTGGATGGCAAAGTTGGACTTTAAACGCGTGCGGGCTTTCTTTTTCATCAGCTCTTACCTCATTGGCCATGAAATACCCCTCCCTAAAACATAGGGTGTATGGATGTATTTCGATTAATATGGCTAAGTAAGGTAAAAGTGACCGTTTGTGTTAAACGGACAGTACTTCTAAGAAGTACTCAAGTGTGCAGCCTTCACTCCTCGTGTGTCGGCTCTATGCGAAACCTCTTTCTCCTGTCAGAGGTAACATTTAAACAATAAACTGGCTTTCCATTTTTTTCAAGCATTCAGAAGCTAAAATTTCTCGCGATCGTTTTGTATAGATTTTCCCTTGCTCGCTATTCCGAGCCCAACCACACAACTCACGTTGTAAGTTTTTGAACTCTTCACTGTCCACGCTAAGGTCAGATGTGAGTACGAGCAAGTCGTTGAATGTATGACGAAACAAATACGGGTGTAGCTCTTTAAACGTCTCTGGATCGACCTTTTTAATCCGATCACAAATATGAGTTAAGACTCTTATTGTCATTGGCTTAGGAGTTAAGTTTGAATTCAAAAAAAGATAGGGAGCTGCTTTCGCTGCCGACTTTCCTCTTTGTTTACGCTCTCCTCGGATGTACGTATCAATGAGCTCGGCCGTTTTATCACTCACCGGGATATCACGCGAATAGGTTTTCACCTGTGGAGGCTCAAGCCTGGGATCAAGATCCAAGGTTGTATTTTGTGTCACCTTCAACGCATACCCATAAGGTTTCCTTATTAAAGCATCAGGACGTAAAGAGAGGAGCTCACCATCCCGGATCCCAGTCAATAAGAGCATATGAACAATGAGTTGATTTCTTAAACGGATCCGTTTTTGAAATGGGTTGGATGGATTCTCTGGATCGAGCCACCACAGTAGTTTTTTAACAGCTGCTTCTGATAAACCATAACGCTGTCGAGCATACTTGAGTCCCTTTGGTTCTTTCAGGATCTGCCCACACTGAGTGATGAAGGTGTTCATGTTCTTGACATAAGGGTCGGAACGCTTTCGTTGCCCAGCAAATACATGCCCAAGAAAGCGTAAATAGTTAATCACACGCTCACAGCGTCTGCGGTAGGTGTCTGCACTTACAAAGGTATGTTTAGCAAGCTCAATCGTCTGAGGCGCATTTGATTTTGCATTGAAGCGCAATCGCATAAACTCTCTTAACGATTCAATTTCGATAAAGGTTAGAAACTCACCGCTTCGCATTCGTTCGGTGATATCCAGTTCTCGCTGCTCAGCCCATAGATAAAGTTTTGTAATGGCATACGCAATGCTCTTCCTGTAAGACTCAGAGCGACTACGAAAACGAATGACGTACATGTTGATGTCGATCGGAGGAAGACCGTTCTGATCACGCACAATGACTTCTCTGTCACCGTGTGATTCTACTCTCATCATCTGAACTGAATAGGCCATGTTACTACCCCACTTCGACTGTACGACGAGACCGAGTATAGCACCGCAAAATCAAGTAGCAATCTTTGCTAAATGCTTGGTTTTATTGAAGTATAAAATGACAAAAGGGTAATCAAAAACAATAAGATGTCGATTAATATCGACGACTTTACATTTGTCTTTACATTTTAAAGTGTTAGAAATCCCAAATACCAGAGAGCAAGTACCCAAAAGGTATACGATCTGAATTTTGAACGAAAGCCTCTGATTTTAGAGGCTTTTTTACTGTTCTATTCAGTTTGACTTTACACTTTCAAAAGCGGTGAGTCAGAACGGAATATCGTCGTCAAAGTCGATTGGGGGTTCCATTGGGCCACGTTGTTGTGGTGCTGCCTGATTAAAACCGCCTTGTGGCTGGTTAAAATTGCCCTGACTCTGGAAGCCGCCCTGAGCTGGACGTTGCTGGTAACCGCCTTGTGCCGGTGCTGCAGCAGCCGGAGCTTGCGGGGCATAACCGCCCTGAGCCGGAGCTGCTTGTGGCATACGTTGTTGTGGTGCAGCGGCAGGTTGTTGATAACCGCCTTGCTGACCCATAGGAGCACCGCCACCCATAGCCGGAGCCTGACCCATGCCAGCGCCTTGACCTTCACCACGGCCATCTAACATTTGTAGCTCATTGGCAATGATTTCGGTGGTGTAACGCTCAACACCTTGCTGATCCTGCCACTTACGGGTACGCAAACGACCTTCGATATACACCTTGCTGCCTTTACGCAGATATTCACCGGCAATTTCAGCCAAACGCTGATAAATCACGACACGGTGCCATTCGGTATTTTCTTTCTTCTCATTGGTGGTTTTGTCCGTCCAGCTTTCGCTGGTCGCGATCGTCAGGTTGGCCACTGCACCACCTGTCGGCATATAACGGACTTCAGGATCTGTCCCCAGGTTACCAATGAGTATTACTTTATTAATTCCACGAGCCATGCGACTTCTCCTTAACTTTTTTGGCTGCTCTCAACCAAAGACTGTGCCTCTGCCAAATCAAACTGTTGCTGGCCGACTTTTAAATACAAACGTTGTTCCGCAACCACCACTGTGACTTCCAACACTCCGTTGAGTTGGGTCAGGCGCTGCGCCAATTGGGCTGCGGCGGCTTCATCGGCCACTTTGACAGGCAATGACAGTCGTTGCGATCGCGCAGGCACTGTCATGCGGCTGGCATAAGCTAACCATAGTAAACCAATCAGGGCAGCCACGGCAAACAAGGATTCACCGCTGCTGAAACTTGCCACAGCACCGCCTAAAATACCGCCAGCAAAGGCGCCAAAAAACTGCGCACTGGCATAAGTACCCATAGCAGTACCTTTTAATCCAGCAGGGGCAATACGCGACAACAAAGCAGGCATGCTGGCTTCTAAATAATTAAAACCAACAAAAAACAACAACAGCGCCAGGGTGATCGACCACAACTGCTGATTGATTAAAATTAACACAAAACTAACAATAAGCAGGCTTATTGCCAGTAATAAATAGCCTTTTTCCTGTTGCTTGCGGCTGGCCAAAATCATCAGCGGCACCATCAGAATAAAAGCCGCAATTAAAACAGGCAGATAGAGTTGCCAGTGTTGTTCTGACAGGAAATTTTGCTGCAGCAGCAAAGTGGGTAACACCACAAAAATAGCTGTTAATAACAGGTGCAGAACCAATACACCAAAGTTCAGTCGCAATAATTCCGGGTGACGAAACAGCGCTGCGATTTGGCCTTTAGTGGCCAGAGTTTCAGAAGCTGGCGCTTTACTGACGGCTACAGGCACGACTTTCCAGACCAACAACAAACCGGTAATGGCCATCAAAGCAGTGCACCAGAAAATACCACTTAACCCGCTGGCCGCTGCTATAGCAGGCCCTGCTACCATAGCTATAGTGAAAGACAAACCTATGGTCATGCCAATCACAGCCATGACTTTGGGTCGTTGTTCTTCACGGGTCAGGTCAGAAGCGAGCGCCATCACAGCGCCGGAAATAGCACCCATGCCCTGCAGCACGCGACCAAAAGTCACCATATAGACAGAATCTGCTAAAGCCGCGACCACAGAACCCAGCACAAAAAAGCTAAGCCCCAATAGCATCACCGGCTTTCTGCCCCATTTATCGGACAGCCAACCCATAGGAATTTGTAACAGCGCCTGAGTTAAGCCATAAGCACCTATAGCTAAACCTATCCACAAAGGCGAAAAGCCGATCAGGTCCTTACCAAAAATGGCAAAGACGGGGATCAGCATAAATAAACCAAGCATCCGGAAAGCAAATACCAGTGCCAAAGACCAGGCGGCACGTTTTTCCAGTGGATTCAGATGGGACATCCGCGACAATTCTCCGGGTTAAAGCGGGCGGCGATTGTAGCACAAAGTTTGGATTCGGAGTCGGGCTCAGGGTCTGACTCTGAAGCATTTTTTTTCGAGCAAGAACTTTGTTACAAAAAGCATGAAGGCGTTACAGTTCGCTGGTTGGCGCTGCACTGCGGCCCAACTAGAGTAGTAACAGTTCCCCTGATTACATTCCACAGCTTTGGAGATTTTATGCTTACTACGTTATTAGTGGCTGCTTTACTCAGCTCAGCCGAAGCACCAGCTGCAGTAACAAATCCAAAACCAGACACTGAATTCGCTCAGGCAGTTTATCTGGCCGATAAAGCTGCAGCAGAACGCGGTGGGCTTAGCCAAATCGCCGTGCTGGGCACTTCACATTTATCTTCCCTGCCGACTGATTTTGATAAGAGCAGGCTGACCCCCTTGTTGAACCGGTTGGTTACTTTTGCCCCTGACAAAATTCTGATTGAAGCACTTTCTGGTGCACAGTGCGATTTTCTGCGGGATTATCAGTTTGCTTACCCCGACACGGCAGAGCAGTATTGTTACGATCCAACGGTGGCCAGACAAGCACTTAAGCTATCCGGTGCCGAAGCCAGTCAACAGATAGCCAGGCTCTTAGCTATCCCAACCAACAATCGTCCGCACTCAGAGCGTCGTCGGTTGTCTGCGTTATTTATGGCGGCAGGTAATCCGGTCTCAGCAGTAGTGCAGTGGTTACGATTACCAAAAACAGAACGGATCAGCGCCGATGGCCTGACTGCAGAGCTGGTGGCTCAACTGGAAAAACGCAGCTTACAGATGAATGAAAATGTCAGTATTGCCGCGGCATTGGCGGTGCAACTAGGCCATGAACAGGTGTATCCGGTAGATGATCATACCGGAGATGCGGCTATTGGCCAGATGGATGAAAAAGTCTTTGAGCAGGAAATCAGGCAAATTTGGAATAACGAGTGGACTAAACAACGTGCAGCCTTGCTTGAGCAGCAGCACAAACATTTCGTTGAAAATAAAGAAGCCAGCGTGTTGGAGTGGTACAGCTCTACCAATTCGGTAGAGGAGGCTCGTCGGGCCGTCGCAGGTGACTTTGCTGCTGCAGCGGGCGCACAAGTGCCAGGGAATACAGGGCGCAAATATCTGGCTTACTGGGAAACCCGTAATATGAGAATGGTCGCTAATATTCGCGAAACTATAGGCTCTGGCAGTAAAGTATTGGCCATTGTGGGTTCATCACACAAGGCCTATTACGAGCGTTATCTGGGCGTCAGCAGCGACTTAAGCATTGTCGACATCCGCCCGCTGTTACAGTAACTACAATAAAAAACCAGAGCGCAGCCAGTAAGGATTGGGTTACATCGCATCTATTGAATACAAGCGCTATCTTGTTAATAAAAGGCAGCAGGGAGGCCTGTTTCTTTGCTGTTTTTCTAAGCGACCGACTTGCTATAAAGCATGTATTTATATACAGTATCTCCAATTGAATTATTGCTTTACTGATCCGGTTAAAGCTTTGCCGCATAAAGCTTCAACCAAAATCAAACTGACTGCCTCATAGCAATTTTTGCGATAATTCGTTTTCCCCAAGCCGACTCAACAGGCAAGAGACTCAATCCTATGGATAAAATAGATATTCGGGGTGCCCGCACCCACAACCTGAAAAATATTTCGCTGCAAATTCCCCGCGACAAACTGGTGGTGATCACGGGTTTATCAGGTTCAGGTAAATCCTCTTTAGCCTTTGATACCCTATACGCTGAAGGTCAGCGCCGTTATGTTGAGTCTTTGTCGGCCTATGCCCGGCAGTTTTTAAGCCTGATGGAAAAACCCGATGTCGATCATATCGAAGGTTTATCACCTGCTATTTCTATCGAACAAAAGTCCACCTCGCATAACCCGCGTTCGACTGTAGGCACTATCACTGAAATTTACGACTACCTGCGTTTATTGTTTGCCCGGGTCGGTGAGCCGCGTTGCCCTACTCACGATTTGCCTTTAGCCGCACAAACCATCAGTGAGATGGTCGATAAAGTAGTGGCTTTCCCTGAAGGCACCAAGCTGATGGTGCTCGCGCCAGTGGTGCAGGAGCGTAAAGGTGAACACGTCAAAACGCTGGAAACCTTAGCGGCCCAGGGTTATATCCGCGCCCGTATTAATGGCGAAATTTGTGACTTGTCCGACCCGCCAAAGCTGGATTTACACAAAAAACACACCATTGAAGTGGTGATTGACCGGATTAAAGTGCGCGACGATATTAAACAACGTTTAGCCGAAAGTTTTGAAACCGCGCTGGAACTGTCTGGTGGTATCGCCAAAGTCGCATCAATGGACGATGACAAAGCGCCGGAGCTGATTTTTTCTGCCAACTTTGCCTGCCCGACTTGTGGTTATTCGATGGCCGAGCTGGAGCCACGTTTGTTTTCCTTTAACAACCCGGCTGGTGCCTGCCAAAGCTGTGATGGCTTAGGCGTAAAACAGTATTTTGATGCCAATAAAGTGATAGTCAGCGACGAGCTGAGTTTATCCGGTGGTGCTATTCGTGGCTGGGATAAACGTAACTTCTATTATTTCCAGATGCTGAAATCCTTAGCCGACCATTATGGTTTTGAGCTGGAAGTGCCTTTTGCCAGCCTGAGCAAACAGCATCAACAAGTGATCTTAAACGGCACAGGCAAAACCGATATCGAATTTAAATACCTGAACGACAGAGGCGATATCATCAAACGTAAGCATCCGTTTGAAGGCATTTTGCCGAATATGGAGCGGCGTTATCACGAAACTGAATCCAACGCAGTGCGGGAAGAACTGGCCAAGTATTTAGCTTCGCAGTCTTGCCCCACCTGCAACGGCTCACGGTTACGTGAAGAAGCCCGCCATGTGTTTATTGGTAAAACCACTTTGCCTGAAGTAGTGGAACTGTCGATTGGTGACTGTTTAGAGTTTTTCCGCCAACTGACCTTGCAAGGCCAAAAAGCGCAAATCGCTGAAAAGGTGTTAAAAGAAATTCAGGACCGACTGATGTTTTTAGTCAATGTAGGCCTGAATTACCTGAACCTGTCACGCAGCGCCGAAACCTTATCCGGTGGCGAAGCCCAGCGTATTCGTTTAGCCAGTCAGATTGGTGCAGGTTTAGTCGGCGTGATGTATGTGCTGGATGAACCCTCAATAGGTTTACACCAACGCGACAACGACAGATTACTTGGCACCCTGACGCATTTACGCGACTTAGGTAACACCGTCATCGTAGTAGAACACGACGAAGACGCAGTGCGCGCCGCCGATCATATTATCGACATAGGCCCGGGCGCTGGCGTGCATGGTGGCTCCGTTGTGGCGCAAGGCAGTCTGGAGGATATTAAAAATACGCCCGACTCCTTAACAGGCCAGTATTTATCCGGCGTACGTAAAATTGCGGTGCCTGAAAAACGTCATGTTGGTAAAAAAGGCAAAGAATTACGGGTGTTGGGCGCTAGCGGCAACAACCTGAAAAACGTTGATTTAGAGATTCCATTTGGCGTCATGACCTGTATCACAGGGGTGTCGGGCTCAGGTAAATCCACCTTAATTAACGACACCTTGTTTCGTGTCGCGCACCGTGTACTGAACAAAGGTGAAGGCGAAGAGCCTGCACCACACAAAGCCATTGAAGGCATGGAACATTTTGATAAATGTGTCGACATCGACCAAAGCCCTATAGGCCGCACACCACGTTCTAACCCGGCCACTTACACCGGCATTTTTACTGCGGTGCGGGATTTATTCGCCGGTACTCAGGAAGCACGCTCAAGGGGTTATCAGGTAGGCCGTTTTAGTTTTAACGTCAAAGGTGGCCGCTGTGAAGCTTGTCAGGGCGATGGCATGATCAAGGTAGAAATGCACTTCCTGCCGGATGTCTATGTGCCATGCGACGTCTGTAAAGGCAAACGCTACAACCGCGAAACACTGGAAGTGAAATACAAAGGCAAAAATATTCACGAAGTGCTGGAAATGACAGTAGAAGACGCCCACGAGTTTTTCGAAAGCATTCCGGCCATAGCCCGTAAACTGAAAACTCTGATGGATGTAGGTTTAACCTATATCCGCCTCGGCCAGTCGGCAACGACCTTGTCCGGTGGTGAAGCGCAGCGGGTGAAGCTGGCGCGTGAGCTGAGTAAACGCGATACAGGCAAAACCCTGTATATCCTTGATGAGCCGACCACAGGCCTGCACTTCTTTGATATCCAGCAACTGCTGAACGTCCTGCATAAACTGCGTGATGCTGGCAACACCATAGTCGTCATTGAGCACAACCTCGACGTGATCAAAACCGCAGACTGGGTAGTCGATTTAGGCCCTGAAGGCGGCAGCGGCGGCGGTGAAATCCTGATCGCAGGCACACCAGAACAAGTGGCAGCTTATGAGAAATCCTACACAGGGCATTATTTAAAGCCGCTGTTGGGGATGTAAACCAAGACACTGATGGGCGTTATTAGCCAACGCCCATCAGTTATTTAAATCGGTCACCACCAAGCAGCATAGCTCAACCTATGTCGCGGCTAGACTCACTGAGGTTTTTGCCAAATAACAACTGCCCACTAAGTCTACTCTCAGAAAAAGCTCGTACCCAATAGCTCGATAGATGACTTTCTTACCAAATCATCAATAAATAACTTAAAGCACTCACTATCCGGCAATAAACAGAGTTGAAGGTAAGGGCAACTGCTACACTGGGACTGCATAGATAATTTGCTCCATGATAAAAAAAGCAAGGTGTAATAAATGAACGTCATTAAACGCTTATACGCAGGCTTCGCAATTTTATTGATCATCATGCTAGGTATTACCCTACTTGGGTTAGTGAAAATAAGCATTGCAGACAATAACTTAACCCAACTCTCTGAGCAGACTGCCGTAGAGCAGCGTTACGCCATTAACTTTAGGGGCAGCGTGCACGACAGAGCCATCTCTATACGTGATGCGGTGCTGGTACAAAATAAAGCCAATTCACAAATTCATCAAAACGACATTATCCGGCTGAATGATTTCTACCAGAAAGCGGCAGCACCTCTTGATGAAATGTATCGAAAAGAGAAGCACAGCAGTGAAGAAACGGCATTGTTGCAATCGATCAAGCAAATTGAGACTGCTACTTTAGCCCTGACCGCAACATTATTAGAGATGATCAATAGCGAACGCCACGACGAAGCCACCAGTTATTTGCTAACGACTGTGTCACCGTCCTACAGCGAATGGTTAAAACGCATCAATAAGCTGATCGATTACCAGGAAACGCTGGTGCAACAACAAGTCACCGCAGCTCGCGAACAAACCAACAGCTTTCAATGGATTATGCTGAGCGTAACAGCGTTCGCCATGATGATTGGCAGCTTTGTAGCGATAAGAGCAGTAAATAGATTAAAAACCTTGATAGGTGGTGAGCCTGAGTATGCGACACAAGTGCTGAAATACATTGCTTCAGGCGATCTGACCAAACAAGTACAGGTAGGTGCACCTGACAGTATCTTAAGCGCAGTGCGCGATTTAACAGTGCATATGTCTGAAATGACCAAAAACTCAATGCGGGCAGCAGAGCAGTTACTCACAGCGTCAAAAAATCTATTGCAGACCGCCCATCACAACGAAGATCTGATCGGCAATCAAAAACGAGCAACAGAACAAGGTGCCAGTGCTATTCAACAAATGTCTGCCACTGTAAGTGAGGTTGCGAATCACACCAGCGAAGCTGCAGGTATTGCTCATAACGCGATGAATGAGTTTAACGCAGGCCAAAACGAAGTACGAAAAACTCAGGCCAGCATTAAGTTACTGGCGGATAAAGTAGCTGAAGCAGCCGATGTGATTAACCATTTATCAGAAGATGGCCGTCAGATTGGTTCAGTATTAGACGTCATTCAAGGCATAGCTGAACAAACTAACTTGCTGGCCTTAAACGCGGCCATAGAAGCAGCCCGCGCAGGCGAACAAGGCCGTGGTTTTGCTGTTGTTGCCGATGAAGTACGTAACCTTGCCAGCCGCACTCAGGAGTCGACCCGCCAAATCCAAACGGTGATCGAAAAAATGCAGGGCAGCTCACTCAAAGCAGTAAACGTAATGAATGAAGGCAAAACTCAGGCTGAATTGAGTGTGGACCAAGCGACACGAGCCGGGGATTCACTTAGCGCTATTAACCAGTCAGTGACGTTGATCAGCGATATGAACACTCAGATCGCGACTGCAGCGGAACAGCAATCCGTTGTTGCCGCAGAAATTAATCGTAACTTTAACCAAATCACCAGCGCAGCGACTCAAGCTGAGTTGGAAGCCTCTAAAATTACTGCGGCTAGCCAACAGTTGGAGCAGCTGGCAAAAACACTGGAACTCAACGTTAAACAATTCAGAACGTCTTGATCACTGCACGTTGAAAAAGGAGGCCTTTTGTTTAACGGCCTCCTTTTAGCTGAGTTTTGTTTTTTCAAAAGCTGCTTGATTGCAGATTACAAAATCTTTACTGCACTAAGGCACTTCTTGACGAATCAGCGCTATTGGTCTGAGTACCTGTCGAGCTAATCGTTTATGTACAAAGGGAGCAGGTTAAAGTTTTTAATAACCCCGCACTAAAGGCGATCTTTTCATTACTCAACTGCCGGTAATCAAAGTAAGGTGTCACCAGCACTTTGTTGCTGGGGTCTATCGCAAACTCTTCGTTCAGCCAATGCAGCTGACAAGCTAAACCCCGCTCAATCAGTTGCTTAGCGTGGGTGCGGCCAGCAATTAAATGGATAGTGGTATCGGCAGGTTTTAGCTGCGGCATATCAAATAACAAAGCTGTGTCTGAAGCTTTTTGTAATAAAAACTGATCACGATACTGCTGCCAGCTGCTGGCCTGAGTCGGGAAGGGAAAGCGCGTTGGATCCAAAACGCAGAGCAATTTGGCGTAGACATTAAACAACTTGCGCCAGCCATTACCACAGTGTTGGTAAATCAGGTCGATATCACCTTTTTGCATCGCTTCGCAGTCAAATAGCTGCTGGTACTGTGGCATTTTGGGTCTGTTCTCCACATAAACCCGAAAGCTGGCGTTTTGATCCCCTAATCCAATCACTGTGTTGTCTCATCCGCTAAAAACTGCCGTTATGGTAAAGGATTTTAGCCGTTTTGCCTTCAGCTTCGCGGATGAAGACTATAGGCTGTTGGAGTCACGCCCAAAAACTCTTTAAAGTCGCGAATCAAATGCGACTGATCGCTATAACCCAAGGCTTCCACCAGATCAGCACTCTCTACGGATTGCTGTTCCAACAGCAGTAAGACCTGATGCAACCGATACTTGCGGATCAGCCATTTTGGATTGAGGCCCAGATACTGACGGAAACAGCGTTGAATAGTCTGCACAGATACACCACTGCGCTCTGCCAACAGCTCAACACTGGTGATATCAGACTGTTGTTTAATCAGGCCAACCAGTTGCCGCACTCTGGTACATTGCCATGAGGGGCGCACTGCAAAAGGCAGAAAACAGGCATGCAGAATAGCAATGATTTGCTGATCGCTATGTGCTAACGACAATTCAGCCAGCAGTTGACTGCAATCAATGTCAAACAGCTGCTGCGCATCCATCTGCTGATCGATAAAGTCAGCTGGCTTGAAATTCAATAGTTCCGCCAATGCGCCCAACGCAAACTTCACTCCAATAATCTGGCCTTTGCCTTGCATTTCATAACTATAATTTTTGCTGACAGGCCCAAGCAGAGTCACAGTGCCCTGGCTGATCAGGACGTGAAAATTTGGGTCGGGCAAGTTCTGCTGGGTATGAGCGGGCTTACCACTCAAATCCCAATCAACCAGCCAAAATTGCTCAATCAGTTCAGCCAGAGCAGCATCGGGGAAATAGCGGCGTAGCTGATACAGCTCGGCGCTTTGATGGTGGTGCAGCACCCCGGTGATTGGATTGTGATTGCTTTGCAAAATCCTACTCCACAGCAAACCGTCAGAATGACGTGTTTTTACAATACCAAGCGTTAACCGCATGATACTGTTAAATCAGTACAATTAATCAGGCAAGGCAGAAAAACTAATGCAACTTAAAGGCACATTTCAAATTACCAACTGGCAAGAAACAGTCATCCACTCTTTTGACTCTGGAGCCAAACTTAGCAAAGCCCTGGTCAGCCAAAGCTACAGCGGTGATATCAACGGCAGCAGCGAAGTGCACTACCAACTGAGCTATGAAAGCAGCGGAGAGGCCAACTTTAATGGCTTCGAATTTATCACCGGCAGCCTTGGTGATACGCTGTGTCAACTTACGCTGCAACATAGTGGTACTTTTGAACGGGGCGTCGCCAAAAGCCAGTTTGTCATTATCAGTAGTTCGACTCATGCGGAACTGCTGGGCCTGAAGGGAGTTTTCAGCTCAGGCGAAGCAGGGCAAGCGAGTTATGTGATTGGTTAAACAACAAAGCTGTGGCTGCAGGTACGACGGGTAGTGTTAGTCAGCAAACTGCTGGCGCACCGGCGCGCTCATTAGAGCATTCCACAATAAACGCAGGTTTAGTTGGATACTGTTAGCCTGGTCTTCTGCAAAAGCCTCCAACTGTTGCAAAGAAGCTTTTGGATACCAAAATCCCGCCAGCACCACAGCTTCAGGCTGGCGCATGGTGGCTAAACGCTGCAAGGGGTTCTGATTTAGCAGTAATAAATCAGCAGTTTTACCCACAGCCACTGAACCCGTTTCTGCTGCCATACCTGTAAAAACAGCAGGGTTGAGAGTGGCAGTCTGGATCACTTCTAAAGGAGTTAAACCTGCTTGCTGATATAACGCCAGCTCGTCGTGTAAACCCGAGCCTGCAAACACAAAAGAGTCGGGGGTATCTGTGCCCGCCAAAATTTTCACACCAGCTTGCTGAGCTTGTTTCAGTTGCCGCTGCGCTAACTGCAGCAATTCGGCATGCACATTCAGGCCATTGGTGTCGTAAGCTGCTTCCAACATGCTGTCAGCATCACCCAGCCAAAGCAACTGCAGCAGATAAGGCACAAACTTCAGGCGTTCATCCTGCCGGAATCTTGGATCACCGGCTTTTGCCCCCAGCTGCAGCGTTAATAAAGTTGGGCTCCACCAAGTGTTGGATAACGCCATTTGTTGCATTAATTGCTGACACAACTCCGGATTTTGACTTTGCAGCAGTTCACGCCATTGTTCTGGCTGAAAACTCCGGCTAAGTGGCTGTTGTTTATAGGTTTTGATCGCATCGGCACATTCAAAAATAAAGACCCGTCCATGTTCCACACTACGCTGACTCGCTTCCAGCATCTGAGTAAAAGACACCAGCCAGGGTTGATGTCCGGCCAAAGTCAGATCAGCCTCATCAGCTGCTGCCACTAACCACTGGTATTGCTGCAGACTAAGCTTTTCATAGACTTTAATAAAATCAGTGCCTTGCGCCTGATAATGCGCAACCAAAGCTTTAGCGTCAGCAACCGATTGCAACTTAAAAAAGGCAGGATAACTCGCTGGTACTTCAGGCCCGCCATTTAACTGATAACTGCTGTGTAACCAATAATTTGGGCTGGTTCTTTGGCCTGCCTGCTGTTCCTGCTGCCAGCCTTTTCTATCTGCCGTACAGGCCTGAAAACTATCAGGTTCCAGCATACAACCCGATAAATCCCGCACTGCAGTGACACCAGCAGCTATCCAGAGCGGATGATGCAACTGAGGGGAAAGTTGTAACGAATGTGTGTGCATATCACTCAAACCCGGCATTAAAAAACGCCCGCCTGCATGCACTTTTAAGCGGCCATCGGCCATCACTTCAGTGCGCATTGTTGTGCTTTTATCCATAGCGACCAGATCAGAAGCAGCAATTTTGCTAATCCGGCCATGCTCAATCCATACTGCCTGATGCGGATGAATTTGCCCTGTCTCCACATCGACAATACTGACGTTATCCAGCAGCAAAGGAGCTGTGCTGGCTGGACCTGGTGCATCAGGTAAAGGCCAGTTGACACACCCAACCAGCACAACAAAACACATCAGCAACGCAACCAATAAAGTCAGTGTGCTTTGTTTTAACAGAGAAAATAGCCGATACATAAGAAGCTCCATCTGATAAATCATCATCAGAATAGTGGAGAAGATGTGAAAAAAGCGTCAAAGTTGCGGCCAAATCAAGCTGACGGTCAGTCGTTGTTCAACGCGGTGGAGCTGCAGATCCAGCCTGGTTTGCTGACAGAGCCGTTGCACTATACCCAGCCCCAAACCATAACCACTGCTTTGCCGGCCTTTGGCAAATAAAGCTGTCAGCTCTGTCGGTTGGTCTTCGTCGTGCAACGGGTTTTGGATCTGTAACTGCTGCGAGTCTGCACTGATAAAAATAGTACCGGGGGCGCTATGCAAAAAAGCATTCTGCAGCAAATTCGTCAGCACCATCTGCAGCAAGACAGGGTTAAGCTGTAGCTGCACATCCGGCGAGACCTGCAGCTCCAACTCGATGTTTTTTCCCTCCAGTAAAGGCGATAGGTCCAGCACCAATTGCTCCAGCAAGACCGCCAATTTGATGGTTTCAGTCTGGCCCAAATGCTGCTCACGCGACATCGCCAATAAAGTGCTGATCAACTGATTCATTTGCCTGCTGCTATGCTGGATTTGCTCTAAACGCTGGTGTTGCTCAGCAGGCCATTGCTGAGCCAATAACAGCTCACAGCTGCTTTGGATCACCGCCAGAGGTGTGCGCAGCTCGTGGCTGGCATCGCGGCTAAAAGCTTGTTCTCGTGCAATAAAAGCCTGCACTCTTAACCAGTTTTGCTCTAAAGCGTCAGCCAGTACACCAATTTCATTGGCCGGAAATACGGACGCAAAACCCGGACTAAATTCATTGTTTTGCACCAGCTCTGCCAATTGAGTTAAAGGCCGTGTCGCACGACGGGCTAAAGCAAAACCCAAAGCAGCAGCCAGCAACACCATCATTAAAGTGCTGATGCCATACAATAAAAACATTTCATCCCGAATCGGCCGCACCACCAGCTGCGAACTGACTTCGGCCACTAACCAGACCGGCTCTTTGGCTGAGGGGTGAATAAAAGAGCGGATATGATAATGCCGCCCTTCCAGACCACTGTATTCCGTGCGCCTTGTATTGGGTTCAAACTGCTGCTGTAAATCAGCAGGGAAATCCTGAGGGCTTAGCAAAATCTGCATAGCTGCAGATAAAGGTACAACGAGCTCTGGCTGTTGCAACTGGCGTTTTTCTTCATCCATTAACTGATGACGAAAGAACTGGTCTTCCACTGTGTAGACAAAAATCACGTTAAAAAAGCTGAACAAGGAAGCACACAACAGCGCCAAAATGACACAAGCCCAGACAATTCGTTGGCCTAAACTGCGGGCGGGTTTATGCATTGGCTTGCTCCTGTGGCAATACCAGCTTAAAACCTATGCCGTAGACAGTTTGCAACATAGCGTCTTTAAAGGGTTTATCCAGTTGCTGGCGCAGCAGGTAAATATGAGCCCGCAACGCATCGGAATCCGGCGGCTCGTCACCCCACAGCTGATAACTTAAATCAGAACGGCTCACCAAAGCCGGGTAAGCTTCGGCAAGCACCACTAAAATTCGATAACCAAGCGGATGTAAATCCAGCATCTGTTCAGAACGGCTGGCTTGCTGCTGCGACCTGTCGATCTGCAAAGGCCCAAGCTGCAATAACGGATCGATACTCAGTAAATGACGACGGCTTAAAGCCAGACAACGCACTGCCAATTCAGCCAGTTCAAAAGGCTTGGTCAGGTAATCATCAGCACCAGCAGCAAAACCCTGCAACTTATCATCCAGACTATCCAAAGCCGTTAACATCAGTACAGGCACAGCTTTGAGCCAGAGCTGGCGCAGCTGGGAACAAAGCTGCCTGCCATCTGTATCAGGCAGCATCAAATCCAGCAGCACTAAGTCATAGCTATGCTGTTTTGCCAGCTGCAAAGCTAAGGTACCAGTAGCCGCATAATCCAGCTGATGCCCGGCAGCTGTTAAGTAATCGATGATATTACAAGCCAACGCCTGCTGGTCTTCCACCAGCAGAATACGTAGGCCAGGTTGGCTTTGATGCTTCAACTTATGCCTTCACTTTACTCAGCAACTCTTGTGCTGCTTTGGAGTCTGGTTGTTGTTTTAACACAGCTTTTGCCAGTTCAACAGCACGGCTTGTATTACCCAGTTGTAATTGGCCTTGTGCCAGAGCCATTAAAAACTGTGGATCGGTAAAGCTGCCACTGACTAACTCCATCACCTGGACAGCGTGCTGACGATCTGAGTCTGCTTTGGCAAATTGCAGGTAGTAATAACCCCAAATCGCCAGTAGCGGAATATCTACCAGCTTTTCATCCAACTGTGCTGGTATCGGCTGACCTGCTAAAAACTGCTGAATGATGCTCACAGCCTGTTCATCCGGATAAGGCTGACGTGGGGCTGTGCTCAGTTGCAACTGAGCTAATATCGCATCAACCAAAGCCGGAGTTGAATAGGGGTTTTGGCCCGTGATCAGTGTGCCATCCTGCACCACCAAAGGCAGCATAGGGCCGGTCTGTTGATACAAAGCGCCCGCTTTGGTTACAGCATCCTGCAATAAAAACGGATACAACGGCAGCATCTCCTTGGCAAACATAGTTTCTTCCTGATTGCTAAAACCCGCTACTTTTTTGCCCTGCAGCAATAAAGAACCGTCGGCGTTTTTCACATGCAGCAATGCCGCAGGACCATGACAGACCGCAGCGATAACTTTCTGCTGAGCCGCCATCTCAGAGAGCAGTCGCTGTAAAGGTAAGTGCTCAGCCAAATCAAACATAGCGCCTTTGCCACCCAGCACCAGCACCGCCTGATAATCCTGGGCTTTGACGTCACTGAGTTTTTTACTATTGGTCAGTAAAGCCATAGCGTCAGGATGGGTTAAAACAGCAGCGTTATACGACTTGGTTTTGTTGTATTCACCCACTTCCACTTTGCCGCCTTTGGGGCTGGCTAATTCAAGCTGAAGCTGTGGGCTCAACAAATGATACGCCATGGCATATTCATCAAACTCCATGCCCGGCTTTTTCGGATCTCCAGCCACACCATAACTGCTGGCAACAAGTAACACTTTGGGTTTAGCCGCTTCTTCGGCTTGTGCTACGCCAAAAAGCGACAAAGCAGCCAGCAGCGCAATCCCGGTTTTTTTAAAGAAAGTTGAGATCATCTTTTGTTACTCCATGTTCAGGGTTCGCTTGCAGGGTGACAAAACAAAAGTGAAAAGGGCGTAAAAGACTGCAGATGCAGCAACCAGTCTGAATTTTTCGTCAACACTGGATTTATCCAGAAAGGGGACTAGCATTGATTTGATCTTTACTATCGACAGCAACTGTCAAAAAAACAGATAAAGGAACCGCAGCATGAATCATTATTCTTTAATTGCTTTCATTACTCTGTTACTCCTCAGCGGTTGTAGCCAGATAGCGGCAAATTATCGGGTTGATCCAGTGTTTAAACCTGTCGGCACCCTCAAACCTTACATCAAATTTAACCCTGATACGGGTGAGGCTTATGCCGAAATCAATACTCAGAGTTTTCAGCAGGTTTTGGCGGCAGCAAACACCAAAGAAAAGAAAGAAGCTTTGGCGTTTGAACTGTTGAGCTTGTCTGATGAAAGTTGTGAGCGGCACAAGTCACTGATTATTTCTAATGCCAATACCTGGAATATCAGTACAGGCACAGTCACCAATGTACTGGCCGGATTGGGAACTGTAGTGGGTGGCGAAAGTGCCAAAGCGGCATTATCCGCAGGTGCAGCCTTATCAAACTCCAGCCGCTCTTTAGTTAATGAGCAAATTTATGCCAATGCTTTGGCAACCACCATACTGCGCTCTATTGAGCTAAAAAGAAGTGAAGTCAAAAAGCAGATTTACAATGGCCTGGCAGCGACCACGCAAAGCAGCTACAGCGCATACCAAATGCTGTACGACATAGATTATTACCACCAACAATGCTCCTTTATGGTCGGCATGGTAGAAATAACCAAAGCGCTGGAAAACCGAAAACCTACTCAGTCCGACATTAAAGAGCAGATCAAATTTGTTGAGCAACAGTTAAAAAGCCCCAACAGCAATACGGAATTGCTAAAAGGCGAGCTGGAAAAACTGCAGCTTGAGTATAAAAATGCGGCTCAATAGCCTGCTGATGGAACACTGAAATGAGGCCGGATAACTCCGGCCTCTATATCCCGGCAACCGATCATGAACCGGTTTTTTGCTCCAGCTCCAGCTTACGTTGTTCGGCTTGCTGTAATAGTTGATCCAAGGTTGCACGGTTATAGACTTTGCCCTGATACAGCAAGGTATCAATACTGCGGCTGGCTTTAATATCCAGCAGCGGGTTTTGATTCAATAACACTAAATCAGCTTTTTTCCCGACAGCTATGCTGCCGTAGTCTTTGTCCTGATGCATAAACCGCGCACCATTGATGGTGGCCGTTTGTAAAATTTGCGCCGGAGTTAAACCTGCCTGCTGAAACAGTTCCAGTTCGTCGTGTAAGGCCTGAGCCGGATAGACATAAGTATTCAGCGCCGCCGAGTCGCTGCCTGCTAACAAGGTTATTCCGGCTTGTTGCAGATAAGGCAGTTGGCTGGCAATCAATTGTTCTTTGTCTTTACGCTGTTGCTGCTGCTCTGGCGTTTCGTTAGCCATACGATCGATACGCCATTGATAGTTCGAAGTAAAATCTTTGGTCAGGTACTTTAAAAATTCATCATGGCTATGGTCGGTGTCATGCAAATGCGCCAGTTGTCGACCACCAATTAAAGTAGGGGTCACAGCCACATTCAGCTGTTTTAACATGCGGTAACCTTGCAGCGCCTGCTGCTGATCAAAACCTGTTTTGTAGTGCTCTGCTGCCTGTTGATTAGTCAGGGTTCCGGCCCGCACTTGCGCGGCCACTGCAGCTTCGTCAGCAAAACCCAAGCGCAGCAGATAAGAAGCATGTTCAATACTGGACAAACCCGCTTCGGCCAATTGCTCAATACTGGTGCCATAAGGCACATGGCTGGACACTAGCAGGCTGCGTTTTTTTGCTTCTTTAATAGTCGCGAGATACAAGTCAGGTTGCAGGGTATTTTCAGTGATCTTGATAAAGTCGACCTGCATCTGCTGCAACTTATCCATACCTGCGAGCATGTCGGCTTCACTGCCAATTTCTAAGTCGCCATCCCATAAGGAGTTAATGCCTTCAAACTTCTGACCAGCAGTAAATATTTTAGGCCCAAGTAACTTTTGCTGGTTCACCAGCTCACGCCAGTTCAGCACCACAGGTGCCAGATTGCTGGCCGCTTCACGCACGCCGGTAATACCGTAAGCCAGATACACAGGCAACAACAGCTTGTTGTCTTCCACTAAATCGCGGCCTTCAAAATGCACATGCATATCCCATAAACCCGGAATTAAATAGCGGCCACCGCCATCCAGTTGCTGTGCTTGTGGGTAATCAGTCAGCTTTGCTTCAGGCAAAATCGCCTGAATACGATCTTGTTGGATCACCAGCAGTTGATCCTGCACCAACTGACCTGTGGTGACATCCACCCATTGAATATTGTGCAGCACCAGTAAAGGAGCCGTAGCTTTAGGGGTACAGCTGAATAACGCCAGAGCGGCTGTGGCAATCAGAGAAAGACGGATTAATTTCATCACAAACTCACAACAAATAATGATGACTTCATAGTGCCGTACTGCAGCCAGTTAAGACCAGCTCGTCAAACGCGACAATCACGACGCTGGTCTTATCCTAATCTGCTATCCGCTTGTGCTGGATCAAAGACAGCACCATGCAAAGGCGTACTATGAAAATCAGCACACAGACAGCACAACGGTAACAAATCAGCATAACGCTGTATTGTCTACACCGGAGCATGTTTTACCGGTACAGCGTACGAAAAACCAACGGGGAAAAACTATGCCAGATAAACACGATTTACATGCCGAATTTCCAGAATACAAAGAACAGATCCATCATTTAAAGCAGCACAACAACCACTTTGCGGTGCTGTTTAACCGCTACCACGAAATTGATCACGAAATACATCGCATTGAGCAAGGTGCGGAGGTATGCAGTGACGACTATCTGGAGCAGCAGAAAGTGCAACGCCTGCACTTAAAAGATGACTTATACATGATGATAAAAGCCGCCGAAGCTGCGGTGTAATAGCATTTAACTAAGGCGGGCCTCTATGGCCCGTTCTTTATTCTGCGTCACCACTATTCGCCCACTCTTTACATAACGAATCAACCTAAGTCTGTGATGCACTCACAGTAGTCTGAGGTAAAAACCTCGTTATGTTTTTTCACAGCATCACTTCATCTTTTTTCTCTCAATGCGCATAAGGGTTGTTTTGTCCTACAATAGGATGTATAAAAAACCCGCACCACCCAACCGACAGCACAAATCAAACTCTTCACCTATGAATGGGAGAACTCGATGCGAGTTATAAAACCACTATTGCTGGCCCTTGGTTTTAGCCTGAGCGCTACAGCTCTGGCTGCCACACAAATTCAGCTTGATAGCAGTGCCAAAGGCGCTGTGATCAATAAAAATATCTACGGTCAGTTTGCCGAACATTTAGGCCGTGGCATTTATGAAGGCCTTTGGGTAGGTCCGGATTCTAAAATTGCCAATACCAAAGGTTTTCGAAACGACGTATTGGCCGCGTTAAAAGACTTACATGTCCCTTTGATCCGCTGGCCGGGCGGCTGTTTTGCCGACGAATACCACTGGCGTGATGGCATAGGTCCACGCGATAAAAGACCAGTGAAAGTAAATACCAACTGGGGCGGCGTAGAAGAAGATAATGCGGTCGGCACCCATGAGTTTTTTGATCTGGTGGAGTTACTGGGCGCCGAGGCTTACGTCAATGGCAACCTGGGGACAGGCACACCACAGGAGATGGCCGAGTGGCTGGAATATATGACGGCCGAAGGAAAGTCGACACTAGCCGAATTACGCCGCAAAAATGGCCGCGATAAGCCGTTTAAAGTGCATTATTTTGCTGTAGGCAACGAAGCCTGGGGCTGTGGCGGCAATATGTCGGTGGAGTACTACACCAATTTGTATAAGCATTACACCACCTTTCTGAAAACTCCGGCCAACAATACACCCAAATGGATTGCCAGCGGCAGCCACGGCGATGACACCTCATGGGCTGACTACATGACAGCCAACATCAAACAAAAAATGGATGCCGTCAGTTTCCACTACTACACCCTGCCAACAGGCCAATGGGATGTGAAAGGTGCGGCGCTGCAATTCCCGGAAAGCGAGTGGATCAGCACCATGCAGCGCACGCTGGCCATGGATACGTTTATCACCAATAACAAAAAGGTGATGGATAAACATGATCCTGAGAAAAAAGTCGGCTTTTATGTCGATGAGTGGGGCACCTGGTTCGACGTGGAAAAAGGCGAAAACCCTGGCTTTTTATATCAGCAAAACAGCTTAAGAGACGCCATAGTGGCGGCACTGAACTTTAATATTTTCCATAAGCATGCTGACCGGGTACATATGACCAATATTGCCCAGATGGTGAACGTATTACAGGCCATGATACTGACAGACAAGGAAAAAATGATCCTGACCCCAACCTATCATGCCTTTAAAATGTATGTGCCGTTTCAGGATGCGACAGCCTTACCACTGAAGCTAAGTAATGTGCCGCAATATAAACTGGGTGAGTTTGCGATACCTGCAGTCAGCGCCACAGCAGCCAAAGCTAAAGATGGCTCTGTCTATCTGGCGCTGGTGAATGCTAACCCAAATAAAGCCGAAACAACGCAGATCAATCTGGACGGTATTCAGATCAATAGTGTCTCAGGCCAGTTACTGACTGCCGATGCAATGGATACTCACAATACCTTCGCCAAGCCAGACACCATCAAGCCAACAGCCTTCAGCGCCACAGGTAAAAACGGCAAGCTCAGCCTCGACTTACCAGCTAAATCTATACTGGTAGTCAAAGTGCAATAAGCTGACGGGTCACTCACAGCACTGAAAAGGGCAAGTCAGTTTGCCCTTTTTTTATGCCAGAGCTAACGCAGAAAAGAAAACCCTTCCGGATACTGATGCCAGCCATCAAAATCGCCTTTAGTTAAAGGCACTTGCTGAGCACGGGCTATGGCGTACACCATGCCGTAGTGAAAGTAAAAATTCGGCAACGCATAGAGATACAAAAACTGCTCCCCTGTCAGTTCCAGTTGTGCAAAACCAGCCGTAGTTTCAATACGTTTTTGTTGCCAACCTGCAAAACCCTCTGCTTTTAGTGACTGCAAGAACTCAATGGATAAATGGATTTGCTGCTCCAAATCAGCCCAGCCTGGTTTGGGTTGACCAAACTCTGGTTTTACCTGATCACACAACGGACAACAAGCACGTAACGAAAAGCCTATGGCAGTTTGCGCCTGTTGCCATAACGGAAATTGTTCAGCTGTTAAAGCTGACTCCAGCAAAGCAGCATCATGCCGCTGAATCTTTTGCAACAGCATCGCCATCTGGCGCAAAGGATGAATAAAAAGCACATTGGGTAACATAGAGTTGTCCTTTCTCAATGCTAAAAATTGTAGGGGTGACCTTTATGGCCACCCGCTGCTATGTCTGGTGTCAGGCAAATTCCAACTGATAAGGCAAAACCTGTAACTGTGCTTGTTGCTCACGCACCAGCCACAGATCGTAGGCGTTTTGTAACCGCAGCCAATGCTCAGCCGAAGGTTTGCTAAAAACCAGTTCCAAACGCAACGCTATTTCCGGCGTAATGGCGCCTCTGGCTAGGTCTAAAGATAAAAATTAATAGCAGCTTGGAGCTGCTCACTAAACCCAAAAATATCATCTACAGACTCTATTGGATGCCGGGTTTCATTTTTATCTGCGTCGAATAAGCCGATGTATTTTTGCTTTGCATTAAAGTGCAGGCGAGCTATTGGCTTGCGGTTATTATCATCCAACAAAATACCAAAGTAGCTTTGAGTATCACGGGCAACGATACGACTGACTGCAACTCTTTGACGCAGAATAGCTTTGATAATGTTGTAACCTTCCAATTCTTCGGCCGTAGTCACCACTTTTGATTTTTCACTGTCAGTCTGAGTTTCTGACGTAACAGATGTGTCTGCTTTATCTTCGGTAAGAGGAGCCTTAACTTCACCACCAATAGCTGACTTTAGCCTCGCATTGATACTGTCATTTAAAAATTGCTTGATGGCTTTAGGGGTGATCTCCATAAACTGCGCTTTAACTTTTGGAGTCAAAACACCGTCATAGACTCGTGATGCAAAAAATTTAACAAACTCTTCTTCAGGAGCTAGAAATTGTTCGGCTAACAACTTTTTGATCTGATTAAGATATTTTAGCTCGCCAGCAGCTCCGACTATAGACTCCACATCAAAAGACGATTTTGTCAGTTTCTTTACTTCTGGCACTATATGCTCGTCGATATCTTCCAGATCAAGCGTTAAAAATGGCTTTTCATCCATCTTATTGGGTGCATCCAGATCGGTATAAAACTGATAGACAGAACCATTAGTCAAAATAGCCACTCTGGCTTTTGTTACAGAGAAATAGCGAAATAATTGACCTGAGTGTTTGGTATTAAGATTGTCACCATACTTTTTACATTCAATCAGTATCTGGACTTCGCCATCTTTCATCAGGGCATAGTCAACTTTTTCACCTTTTTTGATACCAGTATCAGCCGTGAACTCTGGTACAACTTCAGTTGGGTCAAATACATCATAACCAAGAACTGAATTGAGAAAAGGCAGGACTAGTGCTGTTTTAGTGGCTTCTTCCGTAATCAGATTTCCGGAGATTTGGCCTATTTTTCTGGATAAAACTTGTAAACGTTCGACAAAATCCATCTCGATATCCTCGTGTTATCAACACACTCGAACTGCTGGTGTATTAGCTTTTTGTTATGTCAGAACCAACATAGCAACGGCTGTTTCTAAAAGCAATGCAACCCAGTTAAAGGATTACCGATTTTTTCAAATTTTTAATTGCTACACGGGCGACCATAAAAGTCACACCCTACAGCACAATCCCAAACAAACACCTCGCCTCCGCGACAAATGTCGCAGATTTTGCTTGACCTTGGTGTGACATTTGTCGCACTCTAAAAGCATAGTGAAATCACAGACTCAATTTTATGCACCAACCTACGGCTCCTGAGCTGGAAATTCTTAAATTATTGTGGTTAAAACAACCTCTTACTGCGCGCGAGTTGCATGACGAGCTGGAGCCTGTGTTGGGCTGGGGTTATTCCTCTACCCGTAAAACTCTGGAGCGGATGGGAGAAAAAGGTTTTGTCGCTTGCGAAACTTTGGGCAATAAAAACAGCTACAAAGCGCTGTTGGACAAAATGCCAACGCTAGCGGCTTTTGCGCAGGATTTTGCCCGCCGGGTGTTTGAACTGAATGGCCCTTTGCCTGTCGCCATGTTTGCCAACAGCAAACTGGTGAACGCCGATGAAATGGCTGATTTGGAAAAGCTACTGGCGGATTTAGCGCAGCAGCACAAGAAGCCAATCAACAACGGGGAGGCTTAAGATGGCTGAACAGTTGCTGTTATCCTTGCTGCTTTGTAGTCTTTGGTCTGGCTTACTTTGGGTTTTTAGTCAGTTTTTGCTGAATAAATTCAGCGCCTTGCAGCATTGGCCTGCTTTGTATTGGTGTTTACTGGCGTTGAGTTTTTTACCTTTATTGCCTATGCCACAGCTGTATCAGTACTGGACTGTACCTTCGGTGTTGCTGCTTGATACTGTCACCTCAGTGCAGGCATTAACAGCGCAGCCGCTGCATCCGTCGTTAACAGAGCCGCCCACAGATCCAGCTTTTTACTGGCGTCTGACTTTGGGGCTGATAGCCATCATCAGCCTGCTATCGCTGTGGCGTGTGGTGAAACAATGGCAGCAGGTACAGCGGTTGATCCAGCAATCACAGCCCTTAGACAAGGCGTTGCTGCTGAATAATACCCAACTCCAACTTGTACCAGCAGAGTTTGAAATTCGTCTGACTCAGGCCGCTATTTCGCCTTTTGTTGCCGGCTGGAGCCGCATGGTTTTAATCTTGCCTGCTTACATATCAGCGATGTCAGAACAGCAGCGTCAGTTATTGATCGAACATGAACTGGTGCATCTGCAAAGACGGGACCCACAACAGCTATTGCTGATTCGCATTCTGGTGGCTTT
This sequence comes from Rheinheimera tangshanensis, assembly GCF_014645135.1. Classification (GTDB taxonomy): domain Bacteria; phylum Pseudomonadota; class Gammaproteobacteria; order Enterobacterales; family Alteromonadaceae; genus Pararheinheimera; species Pararheinheimera tangshanensis. The sequence continues at coordinate 16,632 of NZ_BMLH01000002.1, read as the reverse complement.
ATGCTGGTTTAACCCTGTATTGCGGCGGATTGAACAGGCTTTTATTCGCAGTATGGAATTGGCGGTGGACAAAGCCGTGCTGCAACAGCAGCCAGACCAAGCGCTGCTGTATGGCCAAACCTTGCTCTGCAGCCTGAAACAAAGTCAGGCAGAGCAAATGCCTGCTCTGATGCCGGGTTTTATCCAAAGCAATGCCAGCCAAAGCTTTTATCAGCAACGATTACAGCAGTTATTTCAGCCCACGCCAGCGTTGTCGTACTGGCAAAAATGGCGCGCCACAACACTGTTATGCAGCACGGCTTTGCTGCTGAATGTGGGTTGTGCTCAGCTTAGCTTCAGCTCGCCGCCGCAAGAATGGCAATTACCTGTTGGCAAAGTGCCTATCAACTCTTTTTATGGTGAAAAACACCCGTTTCGCAAAAACCGTCCACACCAGGGGCTGGATTTTGGTGCCAAACGAGGCGCTACGGTCAAAGCAGCGCAAAAAGGCAAAGTGCTGATAGCTGACGCCAAAAGCCTGAACGACAGATATGGCAAAGCCGTGTTGATTGACCATGGCCATGGCTATCAAACCCTGTATGCCCATCTGGACGGTTTTTATGTCGAAGCAGGTCAGACCGTTGAGCCGGGCCAGCCTATAGGCAAAGTGGGTTCAACGGGCCGGGTGACAGGACCTCATTTACATTTTGAATTGCTGATCGACGGCAAACAGCAAGACCCAGCCCCTTTTTTAAAGTTGTAAAGGCAAGCGAATGAAATTATTGATAAAAACCACCTTATGCAGCCTGTTGCTCTGCGCGCTCTCAACCTCAGCGCAAATTCAACAAAGCGAACTGCTGCAAGGGCTGGATTTGCAGTTTAGGGTGCAGCTAAACAAAGCCAAAGTGCCAGGCGGTGCTTATGCCGTAGTGCGAGGTAACCAGATTATTGCCACTGGCAGTTATGGTGTACGTGCTATGGGCAAGCCGGAAAAAATTGATGCAGACACCGTATTTCGCCTCGCCTCAGTCTCCAAAACTTTTACCGGAGGCATTAGCGTCTTGGCCGCACAGCAGGGCAAAGTGAACTTAGATTTGCCACTGATTAACTATGTGCCTGAATTTAAATTAAAAACAGCCACTGCCACCAGGCAAATTAAAGTCGATCAGGTACTTAGCCAAAGCACAGGGTTAATGCCCCATGCTTATGAAAACCTGCTGGAAGATAAACAAACACCAGAACAAATTCTGCCAAAATTTCAACAGCTCTCGCCGGGCTGTAAACCCGGCACCTGCTACAGCTATCAGAATATTGTGTTTGCGTTGCTGGATCAGGTATTAAGCCGCGGCACAGGCCAAAGCTACGAAGAATTACTGCCAGAGCGTATTTTTAAACCTTTGCAGATGAGCACAGCTTCTGTCGGTTATGCACCCTTTTTAGCCACTGAAAACAAAGCTATGCCGCATAAAAGAGGGGGCAAAGGCTGGCGTCCGGTCAAAATTGACCCGAACTTTTATTGGGTCAATCCGGCCGCTGGCGTGAATGCCAGCGCTAATGATATGGCCAAATACCTGATAGCCATGTTGGGTCATAAGCCTGGTGTATTCAGCGCAGAAGCTTTGGCTCAGTTGCAACAGCCTATGGTGAAATTACGCGGCAAATCCCGTTGGCCGGTCTGGCAACAGTACAAACAGGTATCGAATTGGTATGGCCGCGGCTGGCGGGTGATCCAATACGATGAGCACAAACTGTTTTATCACGGTGGTGTGGTGGACGGGTTCCGGCCTTATATCGCTTATTCACCAGAGCAGGACATAGGTTTAGTACTGCTGACCAATGCGGAAGCGGATATCACAGGCGATTTAGCCAAATGGTTCTGGCAGCAGGTGTTAAGTACTTAGGTTGAACTCAGAGACTGAGACACCTATTATCAGCAATATTGCCAAAACAGGGTGCAGCTGCTGTAATGCTTTTATATTGACTCAGGCGAGACTGTTATGGAAATTCTGGATTTATCCGCTTTAGCTTTGGCTTGCAAGTCCTTGTCTGAAGCAGTGCAGGACAGCAAAAATCAGAGTTTTATTGCTGGCTTATCTGACAGCCAAAAACGTCTGGTAGTGGCTGGTGTGATCCAGAATTTTGAGTTTTGTTATGAGCTGTGCGTCAAAATGATCAAACGCCAACTGGAGCAGGACGCAGCGGCTTTAAGTGATATAGACCAGTATTCTTTTCGGGATTTGATTCGTACCGCCATGGAAAAAGGTTTGTTGGACGACCCTGAACTCTGGTTTGAATTCAGGCGGCAACGCAATATCACGTCTCACACTTATGATCAGGACAAAGCATCAGTTGTGTATCAAGCCGCTTTGAATTTTGAGGCTCAGGCTTTATCTGTACTACAGAGGTTGCAGCAACGTAATGCTTAATCTGTCGGATGATCAGTTGTCTTTGTTGCGGCACCTGCTCAGCAGCCATGTACCTGATGTTAAGGTTTGGGCTTTTGGTTCCAGAGTCAAAGGTACGGCCAAAGCATGGTCTGATTTAGACTTAGCCCTCGTAGCGAAGCAGATTTTGCCGCCACAACAACTATTTAAACTGCAGGATGCGCTGGAGGAATCCGACTTACCTTTTAAGGTCGATCTGGTGGACTGGCATGATATTTCGGCCGAGTTTCAACAGCTAATCCTGAAAAATTATCAGGTTATTCAATAAATAAGCTTAACAAGGTGAATGATGAAATTACTACAAAAGCTGTTTTTGAGCACCACACTGACACTGCTTATCTTTAGTACTTCCGCCAGCACTTTTGGTGGTACTGTCGATAAAACTAAACTGGTCGAGGTTGCTGACATTCTGGCAAAACCACAAAGTTATCTGCAGCAGCAAGTGACGGTTAAAGGCACTGTAGAAGCCGTCTGTCAGAAAAAAGGTTGCTGGATGCAATTCGCCGCTGATGCCAATCAACCGACTTTTCGTATCAAAGTGAAGGACGGCGATATGGTGTTTCCAGTCAGCGCCAAGGGCAAAACGGCTTATGCCAGTGGCAGGCTGGATCCGATTGAGATGGATTTAGAATCAACCCGTGAGTATCTGGCGCATAAAGCCGAAGAGCAAGGCGAAGCTTTTGACCCAGCCAACGTGACTGAAGCCATCACTTTGTATCAGTTGGTGCCTGTTGCAGTGGAAATTGCTGATTAAAATTGCAACGGCGACCTTGATGGTCGCCCGCACAAATTACAAGGCAGGACTTCCGGCGTCCACCACACGGCGCTGCATTTGTATCAAGGTGATCAGATAACAAATCACAGTGACTAAAGCTGCGGCCGCAATAGAATTCAGTGGTAGCCACATAAAAGCGGCAAAAAGGCCAAAAGCACGCATCAATAAATGCTGCAAACCTAAGCTGTGTTGAATAATCCAGCCGTATAAAGGCCAGTGAATAGCTAAACCCAGAGCCAGACTGTAAGGCACCAGTTTCGGCTGAACAAACAGCAGAATGATATGCAAAACCCAGAGTGAGTTGGCCATAATCACACCCGTCAGCATCAACTTGCCCAAAGCATGACCTTTCATAAAAAAGTCTTCATTGCGCCATTTGGCAAATAACAACGCCAGCGGAAAAATACAGCCAGAACCAAATAACATCACCAGCAAAGCGCTGTTAAAAGGTAAAACAAAACTCAGCCCCAGCACCACAGACCAGAATACAGTGCCCGCCAGCGGCATCGACATAGAGCGGTTTGTTCTTTGTTCAAAACTTTGCCGCAACTGACTTAAAGTGAATTCCATCACACACTCCTTTGTTTACATTCTACTAAAAGACTTATTAGTTATAATTAGATTGACACTAAAACTTACTTATTTGACATTATTAGATTGACATCTATATTAAAAATTAGATTACTACAGGCCTTTTTGGAATGGAACATTTCTATCACCTCATTGAGACAGAAGACACTATCGACATCGGTTCTGTTTATATTGATACCGAGCAAGAGCCAATCTCGTTCAGTGTGAACAAACCAATGTCATTTAAAGGTGTTCTCATGCTGTTTACCAGTGAAGGAAAGCCTGTTTATGAGCCTAACGCCTATATAATGAGCCGCCGTATTGTAGAAGGCACTAAGGATATAAAACCCACATGCTTTCATCTGTTACGTTATTACCGATTCCTGCAAGCCAATCATCTATCTTGGTATGACCAATCCAAAGAATTACAGCGCTACCCAATCTTTCTTTATCGTGCCTTTTTAAATCGTGAAATAGAAAAAGGAAACTTAAAGCGTTCTGTGGCTGTCGCTGCTATGTCAGTTGTAAGACGGTTTTACCTTTTCTGCTTTAGGCATGGCTACATTTCAACTTTGCCTTTTACGGTGACTGGCAGAACAAAGTACGGCCAAGTCCTTACCGATTGCTCTATCCGCAGTGAGTCAAGAGACACAAATTTACAACCATTAAACGACCTCGACCTAAAGCATGTTCGAGACAATTGGTACTGCAATGGTTTGTCCCTGGAGTTTCGTTTAATGATATCCGTTGCCCTTTGCTCAGGTCTGCGCTCTATTGAAATAACCGATATAAAGCCAAAACATTTCGTTATTCCAAAAGGATTTACTGGCAGGGTTCTCACTGGCATTTGGATTGGACCAGCTCATGAATGTAAGACTAAATACGATATTAACCGTCAAATATCCATGCCTATTTGGCTGATGCAACAGATGAATGAGTACCATCAGAGCGCTCGCTATCTGAAAAGAAAACAGTTGTACTTCATGAATACAGGTAACTTGGACGCTCCAGCTTTTATCAATAAAGATGGTAACATGTTCACCACGCAAAGCATCAATACGCAGTGGGCTAAGCTGAGATCAGCCATACAGGAAAACAGTAATCCGCACTTTAAGCATAAAGAGCATGACTGCAGAGCCACGTTTGGGGCTTACAAGCTTGAGTCGTTAGTAACAATTAAAGAACTGTCGATGATGCAAGCGTTAACAATGCTCAAGAACGAAATGGGGCATAAGGACTTAGATACAACAATGTTGTATCTAAAGCACTACGAGGGCAATCCTGAAAAAAATCAGGTGCCTGAACTTACCATGAGCTTGCTAGAGGATGAAACACTATCGTGACAGATACCTTTACCACTAAGAGCAAGGAAAGCGTTCGTGTATACCGCTCAACACCTACAGCTGAAATGGTTACGGATAATACACTTACGACAATTACCAAGTGGAAGTATGTTTGGAAAAATAGCAATGGTGAGATGAATGCAGTTGACTTTAAAGAATTGAAGGCATACTCCACAGATGAACATATTCGTTTGCTAATTTCTAAATTTGAGCAGTCGGGGTGGCGCGAACCTACAAAGTATGGCCAATTTAGTCATATCCGAAGTGTGTTGCGACATGCGTTTAATGCCCAAGGAAGCAAGCAAAAGGTTGAATTTTCCACTGATACTTGTACTCAGTATATCCGCGCGATTTATTTATTGATGGCTAGCACGGGTAAGGGGTTAAACGGCAAACCTGTGAAGGCAAAAACGTTAGGCTACCTTGGTTCGAACTTATCCTCCATCTGTAGCAAATTTGGCTTTGGCGCAATCCCAAGACCTGTTCGCAATCTTGCAACCTGCTCAGCCATACTAGGCTCTGATAACTACACAGCAACGCAACTACGCTCACTCGCCTTTGCTTTGCTGGCTGACCGAAAAGCCTTATTAAAACGTTATCTCGATGAGTCAATGTCGTTAACTCAAAGAAGGCTTGCGTTTGATAGACTGGTTTTTAATGCCGTGTATTTGACCATCTACTATCTAGGGGCAGGGGAAACCGAAACACTGAGCATGTTCTTGGACGATGAGTGGGTCTGTAAAAAGTCTGGTGCAGGTCGTATCAGCATCGAAGGGTTCAAAACCCGAGTAAACAGCGTTGAGCTACGCTCATTTACACCAAGAGCCTCCTGCAAGAGCTTTTTTGAATCACATCTTGCGTTCTCAAAAGCGCACTCTCTCTCGCTGGGTCTGGATAAGCATTTTCTGTTTAGAAAGGCAGATGGCTGTGTTCCATCAAATATTAACCTGCACGCTTATGCTAAAAGCTATCTGCCGAAAAACTCAAAACGGATTCAAGACCTGATTAGCCAGAATCCTGATTTTCGTCTGAGTAGTAATCTTTTAAAGTCCTCCATTAAGCAGTATGCGGAGCAGAGGTTAGGACGAAGCAATGCCGCAACTAATACTCGTAATGCACCAGGGACGTATGACAGCGCCAAGTATGGAAAAGTCTCTGTGGACGAGGCGAGAAGTCAACTGGCGCTTGGTTTAAGTGCTTTACACCATGTAGGTCAAAATCCAACTGGCGGAACGGTTGTCGCAGTGGCCAAGGCTAAATTAGCAGTAGGTGCTGTCATTTCACAGGAAGAATGGAAAGCTTTACAAGAAAGCGACCCTGAACATCGCGTTGTGAAGAACTTAAACGGTGGTTTTTGTAAGGGCGCAGAGACTCCGCAGAAACAAGAATTCCAAAAATGCGTCGAGAAAAGTAGTGTTCTTTCTGATGAGGATAAGGGTGACTTAGGGTGCGGTTTTGTTGTGAAATGCTTTATTTGCAAGAACTTTGGGGTAGTCGATGACCCACATGACATCTGGCGGCTGCTCTCATTCGAGAAACGGCTGAATGAAGCGATGCTCGCGCATAAGAATATAGAGCACTTCATCACCAACTTTGGTGAAACTAAAGCCCAGTTGAATGCACTTAAGGCTCGCTTCAATAAATCTCACTTGAGTGCGGCAATGAAGCTTTTGGAGCGAGAGTGTCACCCGCTATGGGATGAAAGCTCAATCATAGATATATTCAGAGGGTAAGCGATGTTCAATGTTAGCCACGATACCCAAAAGTTTTCACAGCACGCACTACCTCCATCAAGTGCATCGGGCGAGTTCGTCATGCCTGATGACAATACGGTAGTTAGTGTCGATAAAGTCGGCAAGCCTGTTTCCTATTTCCGTGATGATACATGGGATTTCAATGCGTTTTTTAACGTCACGAGAGAGATCAAATCAAGATATCAGATAAATTTCCATCCTGAAAAGCACCAACCTGAATTGCTGATTGAACTTAAGCAGCGCGTTTACTTTTTAATTTGGGGTGCAAAGGGCGATTTACTTCATATGGAAGGCAATACTTTCCGAAAATTAAGCTATTGTGTAGATGTAGCAAAATCAGCAAATTATGCGTTGAGGGCACTTAAAGGTACATCAGTAAGTTCTTTGGCTTTACTCCGTAATGAGCTGGTTTTGAGTCAATTATTTCATGAGCAAAAAGCGAGCCCTGAAGGAACAATATGGTCTCTGTTGAAATCCCTGAGCGCTCTCACTCATGTCAACCAGCACTTTCCAGAAAAGCGGCACTTTTGGCTTGGCATTCCCGAAGGAAAAACCTTAAAGCAATTCGCAAAGCAGTTTTCCAGCTCAAGTATTGGCCACTACCCAACTGTTATTCCCGTAATTTACGAACAATTAATGGGGCGCTTGGTGAAGGACGTTGATGAGGCTTACAGCAAGCTCAAAGACCTGCGCGACGTAAAGACTTATGCTAAAAAATATCAAATGACTGAGTGGCAAGCTTTTCATGAATTCAAAACGATAGAGGGCTCTTGCTTTTTCACATTATCGGCCTTTACAGGGATGCGCATCAGCGAGTTAACACAAATCGACTCGACCTCTTACAAAGAGGTTAACCTTGATGGCGTTACGTTATGTACACTGCGATCATGGACTCGTAAGTTAGAAAAATTGCCCCGAGAAGATGTGTGGGCTTGCGCTCCTATCTGTAAAAAGGCGCTCGCCATCTTAACCGAGTTAAATGATGACTATCGCTCCGTCAAGGGCGATATTCACAGCTCACCGCGTTTTAGCTTCGATGCTGGCAGGCATGGAGAGAACATTAGTAGCCAAACTGCCGATATTGTTCTTAATTTATGCAATATTAGGGGCGTTTTTACTAACTATTCAAAACACCTTGATATTACCTATGTACCCGATGAGATGGATGAAGTGTACCGTTTGCTTAATCCTGTTATATCTGATCGATACAGTCCTGTTAAATCACGAGCAGATGGCTCGTTTTATTGGCATTTTTCAGCGCATTCATTGAGACGCACCTTCGCTCACTTTGTGGTAGGAAATGGATTGGTAACGCTCGCTGCGTTGAAGCATCAGTTTAAGCATATCAGCCTCGCCATGACTGCGATTTATTCCAGTCATGCTGAGGTGTTGACGCTATTAGGGATAGTGAATCCAGCTAATGTGAAAAAATTAGTGGAAGATGCTGAAATGGAAAGCCACAAAACGTATTTGCGAGATATGTTCGACCATCCAGAAGCGCAATCTGGTGGGTTTATGAAGGCGTTCGAGGGCAACCCAAAGGTATTAACCGACAGACAATTCGAACAGCTTGTCAAGGAAACCAAAGGGGCAAATAAATCAACGGGCTTTGGCCGATGCTTTGCTGGCTTTAAGTGCAGTATGAATCATTTATTTGAGCCTTCCAGTTGCGTAGGGCGAGATTGTGAAAACCTCAATATCAACCATGACGAAGCCCTTCGTTGGCAAGAAAGGCACAAGCGTATCGGTCATAAAATTCAGCAAATGAAAGAGATGGGGTTTTATAACCAAAACACTCTAGCTAGAGAGCTTACAGACATCCGATCTGCGGAGAAGGTCATGCGTGACCATAACATAGCATTTGAACGGTTCAACTTGGGAGCATTGTAATGACAGATGTGAGAACCAAGCTGCTTAACGCCTTCGAAGAACTTAAAAGAGAAGGTAAAAAAATCAGTCCGTTTGCAGTTGAAAAAAGAGCTGGTGTGGGCAATGGGTCGTGTAAAAATCACCCAGCCATACTCGAAATGGTGATGTTAGAGAAAGAGCGATACCACCCCAACCCTGAGCTAGCAAAGAAGTCTGCGGCACGTACAGATAAAAAACAGGTAGAGAGGAATAAATACGACGAACTTATAGACCGTAATAAGCGCTTGCAGGACGAAAATGAACAACTGAAAAAGGAGTTGTCTGTTATGGCAACATCAGTGGCACAGCTAACATGGGAGCTGCATCGCCATAAAACAGCAACACGAATACAGCCATCTAACGTGGTGCAGTTCTCCGAATAAAATGGTTTGAATAGTGCAATTCAAATAAACCACCGACACAAGTAGGCTCTCAAGTAAATGTGGAAAGTGTTATCTGATAAGCCATAGCTGCAAAACACCCCCTAATTTACCACTAAGATCACTGGCTATTTACCGCCAGTTGCTTTTTCACATAACCACCAGTTTCAGCAATGATCCAATGAATTGACCGTCAGCTATGAGCGAAAAGCAGCTATTCAGATCAGGCCGCTCGTGAAAAACGAATCTCTGCTTTGCCTTAATTACAGACGTTCGATTTAGCAGGAACCTAGAAATACAAAGATAAGAGGCGCTTCTTCGAAATCCATGTCTATGCTATTACTTTCTTAAATCCGGCGCACACTTTATAGCCGAAGCCTCTGTGACCATATTTTTGTCTTGGTGGGGTATCTTCACTTTTTAGTCCTCTCACTTTACCGAGCCATTCAGACCACATTAATGAATACGAGACGTATTGACTGAGATCAGTAAAAAAATGAACTAAAAAGTCTAGAGCCTGTTGATCTTTGTATATATTTTGCACACATTCTCATCGGCATGTCTGATGACTATTTTTTGGTGGCCTAAGATAAAGTACCCTTTGTAACGGTAGTCATTTTGAAAAAGGTCGAAAATCCTACCTTGGTATATATTACAGTTATAACGGTAGTCATTTTAAAGTGTCCAAATCTCGTCATCCGTGGATGACCAATTTTTTGTTTTTGGGGTGTTTGGGAGCGTATAAAAAAGCGAATAACAGTGTTTTTCTCTTTTTAGAGCCAAGCACTGTTGAGGCTCCCACAATCTTTTCCTCAGCAATGCATTGGCAACCACATCATCACAAAGGCTAACGCAACATTGCTGGCATAGTTTCTAGCCAATTTGTCGTAGCGTGTAGCTATACCTCTGAATCTCTTGATTTTTAAAAAAGCGTTCTCAACCAAGTGGCGATACTTATAGAGGCACCAATCCATATGAACATTCCCTATTTTACTGTTCTCTCTTCTGGGAATATTCGCAACGCCGCCATTTGTCTTAATAAAGGTTCTTAGTTGATTACTGTCATAGCCTTTATCAGCAGTAACGTAGTATGACTTTGGTGCCTCAGATATCAGGCTTTGAGCATGAATTATGTCATTTACCTGTCCACCTGATATTTCAAAATAAACAGGAAGTCCACCGCTATCTACTGCGAGATGGATTTTTGTAGAACTGCCTCCGCGACTTTTTCCTATCGCTTCATCTGAACGACTGGCTGCCCCGCTACTGTCTTGATGCGCTTTTACAATGCTCCCATCAATAAACAACCATTCAGGGTCATTATCGGAAGATATGCGTTGAAACAGTTCTCTTAACACCCCTTTTTTTGACCAAAGATTAAATCGCCGAAATACAGAGTTCCAACGACCAAATTTTTCAGGTAAATCGCGCCATTGAATACCGGTTCGCATTCGATAAAGTATGCCTTCTAACGTATCTCGGTGTTCATATTTATTGTAAACACGTCCTGTTTCTTTAAGGATTTGCTTTAGGGTTTCCCAAGCTTTATCTGTTAACATTGTTCGTGGCATAGCAACGTCCGTTCTCGGTGGTATTTTTGATTTTTGGCGAAACCATTATACCTTGTTGCTATGCCGCTTGTTTTTTGCTCAAAGATCAACAGCCTCTAGAATGCTAAACTTGTCAACTGAAAATGTTTTATCTGCTGATGGACTGCTTCTAAATGAAAGAGCGTATTATTGACGCTGCGATAAATCTGATTGAGACCGGAGACCCTTTGCATTTCTCGGTGGCTAAGGTCGCCAAAGCATTGGGGATATCACAGGGTAATGTCACTTATTACTATCCAAAACGTGAGGATTTGGTGGAGTCAGTCGTTGAACGACTGATCCTTAGATACACATCTACTTCAAACTTCGACTTTGAATCGGGAAAAAACAAAGGAGAGCTGATCTCGAAAAAATTCCTGAGATTTCTGCTAGAGGACGCTCGAAGCCCTAAACTCGTTAAAATCATGATTTTTATATGGAGCAATGCATTAGGAAACACGAATATAGCAATGCACCTCGCACAGCTCTATAAAATGCCTGTAGAGGTGCATCTTCGGCTCTCAGGCAACGAAGGAACTGAAAAGCAATCTCAAACTATTTATGCCTTGTTGACAATCACGAGCATAATTAACGGCCTCGTTCCAATAATGGGCATCGCGAATTCACCTTTTAATTACGAGGAATATTCAGTCTACTTAGAGTCACTCATTAGTAAACTGCTTTTCTGACACACTGATTTCACTTTTAAAGTACATAAAAAACAACAAATTACCTCTACATGAAACAGTATTTGTAAATCTTCATTTTTGGCTTAAAAATACTCAAATTTAATTAGCAGCACCTACCTAATCAATATTAGACTATGGTTATTCAGCGCAGTGTCATACAAGGAGTATCTATGCGAAATAACCAGCCTATCACCAGAAACGAAAGAACCTTTCCTATTTCGACGAAATTAATTTCTGTGACTGACACAAAAGGCACTATTGTGGAATGCAATGATGCGTTTGTTGAGGTCAGCGGTTATGAAAAAAATGAGCTGATTGGTAAACCACATAATCTTGTCCGGCACCCAGAAATGCCAGCGGCGGCATTTGAAGTGATGTGGACTCACCTCAAAGCCGGAAAACCATGGATGGGCTTGGTCAAGAATCGTTGTAAAAATGGTGATTATTATTGGGTAGATGCTTATGTCACACCGGTCACTGAAAAAGGCAGGGTTGTAGGTTATGAATCGGTACGCTCTTGCCCTAAGCGCGAAGACGTTGTCAGAGCAGAAGCGCTTTATGCAAAGATTAATGCCGGAAAACCATTAGCCAAAGCTCCTTTGATATCGAAAACGAACTGGGTACTTATCAGTGCACTGGTGCTGTGCTTGATTCTATTTTTAGTGGGCTTTCAAACGTTATCTGAATTACTACTTGTGCCTTCTGTTTTAATTTATGCCGTGTTGGTATCGCTAAAAAATCAACGCACGCTCCAATCGCTAAATGAAATGTTGGCAAGTAGCTTTTCACATGAACTAGCAGCACAAACATATACAGACTCTCTTGGCACACTGGGCATGCTAAAAGTTGCAATGTTAAGCCAGGCTGCACATCTAGGAACAATAATTACCCGTATCGAAAATGCGGCGCTTAATGTGGCAAAAGAGTCAGAACAAGGCTATCAACTCACGCTGAAAACCTGCAGCGAGATAGAAAGGCAACAAGCAGAAACATTTCAAGTAGCAACAGCGATGAATGAAATGACCACGACCATAGCGGAGGTATCTAAGCATGTGTCTGACACTGCCAGTCACGCAGATATTGCCAATGATTTGGCTGTCAAAGGCAATGAAGTGGCCGAAGTCACGCGCCAATCCATTCAAAAGCTCAGAGATACGGTATCGGATATCAGTACATCAGTAGCGGAAGTATCAGAGCAAACCAGTCTAATTGCCCAAGCGGCTCAAATCATCGAACAAATTGCAGATCAAACCAACTTACTAGCGCTTAATGCAGCCATAGAGGCCGCAAGAGCTGGTGAGCAAGGCCGAGGGTTTGCCGTAGTCGCCGATGAAGTACGTAACCTTGCTAAACGAACTCAGGAATCCACTCGTGAAATCTACTCTATTGTACAGCAACTAACGTCTAAGGCTCAAAATGCAGTAGATACTGCAAACTTAGGTACGCAAGCAGCAGATGAAGGCCTGTTAAAGGTGTTAGAGAGTGGCAAGATGCTTAATGGTATCTCGGACGCAGTAGAACAAATAGCACACATGTCGACCCAAATGGCTGCCGCAGTGGAGGAGCAGGCTCATGTGGCTGATGATATTAATAGACAAGTGGTGAACATCTCTGATTTAGCAAGCACAAGCTCAGACAGTGCCAATCATACTTCTGACTCTATTACTTTGCTAAAAACCACAGCGGATGAATTGCACGAACTGGTGGTGCGTTTTAAACGCTAGCAGCTTAGCAAAACCAAAAAATCATTTAATCGGAGCATTCGAGATAGAGGTCATTTGATGAGATCGGGGCTGTTCAGCAGTGTGCCATTGCCACTTTTTTTGCTAGTGACCTTAAGCCTTGCGCTTGTATCAGTCTCTGCTTGGCCCGACCATTTTGGCCGTTTAGATACTGATCATTTATGGCTGACTCATCTGACATTGGAGCTTGCCTCCATTTTTGTGTCGGTCTCAATTGTCGCCATCTTGTTTCAACGGGTGGACGAAACCAAAAGTCGCTTTACCAATACTATTGTCTTTAGTTTCACAACGATTGCATTGCTTGATTACATCCATTCGCTGTCATACCAAGGTATGCCGATATTCATAACAGAAAGCTCCACCGAAAAAGCGATTTTTTTCTGGCTGTCATCAAGGACACTAGAATTAATGGCAATGGTAGCAATCTCCTTTCACTTCAAGCTGCATGGTCATAAATTAATATGGCTATCGGCTGCAATGCTACTTGCCGCTGTTATCTGCTACGTAGGGCTTTATCACTTAGATAGTTTTCCAGCCACTTTTATACCAGGAACTGGAGTTACTCAGTTTAAGACAAACTTTGAATATGTCCTTTTTATTGGCAATTCAGTGTTGGCATTAATTTTTCTTCAGCAATACAAGCATAGTCATCGTGGGCAGTATTTATATTTCGCTGGCTCATGTTACGCAATGGCGCTTTGCGCATTAACACTCACAAACTATGCTACCCCATCAGACTACAGTCTTCTTATCGGGCACTTATTTAAAATACTTTCAGCTGTATTCATTTACAGAGCAATTTACTGGACTGAGCTCAAGCGTCCCTATCAGTTAGCAAGATTGGCCGAAGCAAAAATCCATAAAAAAGATGCAGAACTGAATGCTATTTTATCCAATATTCCTTTGGGGATTATGCGGTTTGATAGTTCATTCAACTATCTATATATCAATCCATATATGCAGAGTATGTCACACATCTTTGATACACCTCAAATAGGGCGAAACATTCGAGATTCGTTACCTAAAGAAGTGTTAGAGCTGATGCTGACACACCTTGAGCAAACGCTATCAGGCCATAAAGTTGAGTTTCAATTCGAATACACCTACTCAAATGGCACCACAGTCCACCGCCAAGTGATTATGGTGCCCGAAAAAAATACTGAAGATAAAATAGAAACTTTACTTTGCTTAGTTGTTGATACAACAGAGAAGGAAACTGCTGAACGAATAAAATTGGCAGCGTTGCAGGAAACTGAAAAACTCCGTAAAGCACTGGATGAACATGCCATTGTTGCGTTTACCGATGCTAAAGGCGTTATTACGTCAGTTAATAGTAAGTTTTGTGAGATTTCTCAATATTCAAGAGATGAACTGGTTGGTAATACGCACCAGTTAATTAACTCAAAAGTGCATCCTCCGTGCTTTTTTAAGCAAATGTGGAAAACTATAGCCACAGGAAAAATTTGGCATGGCGAAATATGCAATAAAGCAAAAGACGGTTCATTGTATTGGGTGAACACGACTATAGTCCCGTATGTAGATAAAAACGGGAAGCCAACTCACTATATCGCGATCAGAGCTGATATCACGGAACGTAAATTTGCCGAGCAGGAAGCGCAACGACTCGCGTATTACGACGAGTTGACTTCGTTACCAAACAGGCGCTTATTAAAAGAAAAACTGGAGAAAATATTTAGTAATGCTAGTAGCCTTACTCCTGCTATAAATGCATTACTGCTCATCGACCTTGATAACTTCAAAGATATAAATGATTCGTTAGGTCATACTGCCGGTGACGAGTTGTTAAAACAGGTTGGTTCACGACTGCAACAACAAACAGGATTAACTCAGACAGCAGCGAGGCTAGGTGGTGATGAATTTGTTCTTTTAATGACTGGTGTTGAACAGACTAAATCAAACGCCTCAATCAAAGTAGCAGCACAAGCAGAACAAATTCGAGCTGCGTTATCTGAACCTTATCTTCTCGATGGTCAAAGCCTGAATATTACCCCAAGTATAGGTGTCGCCTTATTCGATTGCTCTGAACATGACGCTTCTGAATTTTTAAAACAAGCTGATATTGCTATGTATCAGTCAAAAGCTCACGGTAAAAATCAGGTCAGTTTCTTCGACCCTGAATTACAAGCTGAACTAAACAAACGCAATGAAATGCTTCGAGAACTGAGCCTTGCAACTCATCAACACGAGTTTATGCTCTTCTATCAGCCTATTTATAACAAGAATAAAACCACTGTAGGTAGTGAGGCATTAATCCGTTGGAACAGTAAGACATTAGGAATGGTATCTCCTGCACAGTTTATACCTTTGGCTGAACAATCCAATCTCATTTTAGATATTGGAAATTGGGTATTGCACACTGCATGTAAGCAGCTTTTTAGGTGGTCGCTAGATGAATGCCGCTCAGCCTGGACTGTCGCAGTCAACGTAAGCGCAAGACAATTGCAACAGCCAAACTTCGTTGAAACAGTAAAAATGACGTTGAAAGAACATGGGGCTAATCCATACCGATTAAAGCTGGAAATAACGGAAAGTATGTTGCAGGTGAATGTAGATGAAACCATTAAAGCCATGAAAGAACTGCGTACACTAGGAATTCGCTTCTCACTTGATGATTTTGGTACTGGTTATTCATCACTCAACTATCTGACTAAACTGCCTATAGATACGCTGAAAATTGACCGCTCATTTGTTGAGAACATGATCAACTCTCAGGAAGATGCTGCAGTAGTCGCTACGATATTATCACTGGCTTCAACTTTGAAGTTAGAAGTCGTCGCTGAAGGTGTTGAAACAGAGGAGCAACTGGAATTCTTAATTAAATCTGGTTGCCAGTCATTTCAGGGCTATTTACTTGGCAGACCGATGCCAGCAGACCAGTTGCGGAATGGATGCTAGTTAAAAAAGCAAGTTAACGCATAATTCTATAGAAACGCACCTTTTTAAGGACGGCACGTTAACATTGATTAACGTATATAATTAGATTCAGTCTAAAAACCGGTGATATCTTAAAAGGTACGATGAATAGTCCTCGCATTGTTAACTTTTATTGGTAATGCGCTGTTGCCTCTAAGTATTCGAGAGGTACATCTAATGTCCTGAAATCTCCGCTTTCAGTGAAAAGCGCCGATTTAATCGAATCTCAGTGAATTTCCGCTTTTGGCACAAAGCCGAGATTCGACGAAGTGGTACTTTCCATCAAAGTGGTGGTGCGATTAATTTACAGCATGTGGTACGGACAGATTGCAATAAGGTGGTAAATTAAATGCAATTAATCACAAAGCCAGCACTTGCGCCTCGCCAATAACCTCAATATCTACAAAAATAGAGCAAACGTTCACCAACAACGATGACTTTCGTGTAAAGAACGCTGGCAATACTACCTTATACGGTTTTTTCTGCTAGGTATCAGCCGTATTACTACCTTATATGGTTTTATTG
>NZ_BMLH01000001.1 GCF_014645135.1 Rheinheimera tangshanensis | reverse complement strand
AATAAAATGTTGCCACTGCGCGGCGCTGCGATGAATTCTTGCCATGATCGTTCTCCTGTAAATTCAGGAGTTCAGATTATCGCGCGGGAATTAGGGCTGGAAGACGGCGTAGAATGAACGGTTACGTAGCTCCGGCTATTCATTACGCTGAAACAGGTTTTATCGTAGCGGAAAATCAGTACCAGTACCGCGCTGATTTACTGCAGCAACTGGAGGGTAAAACTAACTTTGCGCAGTATTTTGGCGCAATGAAAGCGGGCGAAAACTTTAAACAACCCGAACTGGCTGACACCTTAAAACGCATAGCCGCACAAGGCCCAAATGATTTTTACCAAGGCAAAACCGCACAGCTTCTGGTGGCAGAAATGCAGCGGGGCAAAGGCCTTATCACTATGGAAGATTTAGCCGCCTATCGCGCCGGCTGGCGTGAGGCCTTAGTCACACCATGGCAGGATAAACAACTCATCAGCGCCCCGCCGCCAAGTTCTGGTGGCATAGCGCTGGCACAATTATTAGGCTTAAAGCAGCGCCGCAGCAGCGACTTTCACGGAGTAACGCACAACAGTAGTCAGTATGTGCACTTAATCGCAGAGCTGGAAAAACGGGTTTATGCTGACCGGGCAGAGTATTTAGGCGACCCTGGTTTTGTCAAAGTGCCGCAACAGCAATTGCTCGACAGCAACTACCTCGACCAACGCGCTAAAGAGATCAACCCACTTAACATCTCGGCCACCAAAGCCATTAAACCCGGCCTGGAGGGTTATCACACCACGCACTTTTCTATTCTGGATAAGCACGGCAATGCGGTCTCCAACACCTACACGCTGAACCTGGATTTTGGCAGCGGCGTGGTTGTGCAAGGTGCAGGTTTTTTACTGAATAACGAAATGGACGACTTTTCTGCCAAACCCGGTGTGCCCAATGTATTTGGCGTAGTAGGCAACGATGCCAATGCCATAGCCCCGGGTAAACGCATGTTATCTTCCATGACGCCCAGCCTGTTGGTCAAAGACAATCAGGTCGAACTGGTGGTTGGCACGCCAGGAGGCTCCACCATCATCACCTCTATTTTCCAGGTGATCACCAACCTGTTCGACTTCGATATGCCGTTGCAACAGGCCGTGGCCGCCGCACGTTTTCATCACCAGTTATTGCCCAAAGATCAGATCACCATGGAGCCATACAGCCCACTATCAGCAGAAGTGCAACAACAGCTGAAGAAAAAAGGTTACAAGCTGCATACCCAAGGCTGGAATTTAGGTGATGTGCAAGCGATACAAGTCACAGCCACAACAGTCAAAGCAGCCGCCGATCCGCGTTCCCGTGGTGTGGCTAAAGTCATTCAGTATTAGTGCCAAACAATCTTTGGCTTGTTGTAATACTCAAAGGTAAGGCTCCAGCGCCAGGTAACTGCGCTGGGCAATCTTTCTCACACAAAAATCCTGTTGCTGCACATCAAATTGCCACAACATCAGCGCACTGAGTAATTCAGATTTTTTATCCGCATGGCGGGTTAACAAACAATCACCTTCAATGATGGTTTGTGTGCCATACAGCTCAGCTTCAAACAATACGGTAGAGTTGATGCCATGCACCTTTTTAGCTCCTTTGATCAGAGCTCGTGAACAATCCGCAGACCAGTGGCTACCTCTGGAACGGAGCTGATACCTGCTGCTGTCACGTGGATGGCGTTTGAATACCAAAGTGTCATGCGGATACAAAGACTCGACGTAGTGAATAAACTCTTGCATGCCATTCACAAACCTTGAATTCAACTGCACATTTGAATCCTGAGCTAACTGCAAAGGCACAAAAATATAGTCTTGCTGCTCAGAATAAGTCGGTACGTTCCGGAAAAACTCATGACGTTTGCTCCGCAGAATTGGCCCGATGTCCTTTGGCAACCAGTTCAGCGGATCCATCGCCAGACTGGAATCGACGTTAATCCCCTGTCTGTCAAAATATACATGCTGCGTTTGAGGGAAAAAGCCACATTCCACAAAGCTAAACTTCAAAGCATTGGCCTGTAAAAATCGTTTTAAAGGCTCAAACTCTGGTACTGAACCACTCCACAATAAAGTACCCAAACTTCGCTGAAAAAACTCCAATGGCAGCGACTGCAATGGATGCCGATACACCAGACTAATAGAATATCGCCCAAACCAGTCGGCAAGCGCCGCTAACCAGATCGGTACTTGCTCCACTGGATTTAAGGTAAACAGAACCACATAAGCCTGGTCTGGCTGAGTTTGATAAAAGGCGCTGTTACAGGCAGAAACACCCGCTAACACTGTACTGTCATCACTGGAACTTGCGTCAGATTGAACCATCTTGCCCGACATACCTTAGCTACACCCTCTTTAAACAGGTTTTAATCTACGCTGTTTCTGTGACATTGAATCAATCTTGCGAGAAAAACAGTACTAAAAAGTTTTGCAGCAAGGGCAAACAGTAAGAATTCCCCTGGTTCAAGTTGGCCTCCTCATCAAGCGCCTCAGCCCAACATGAAGATCTTTCATAGTGCAGATGAAATAAAACCACTGTTCTTTGTGCTGTTATCAGCGTATAACTGACACACAAACTTTAGACGTCCAGACTTCTTAATGGATATTTGTGACACAAAACAGCGCATGAGAGAGCAAAGACGATGAGCAACTTCAAATTCAGCATTCACAGCATTGGTTTTGATGAAAATTATCAACCAGCCAACAACACCCGTATCACCACCAACTTTGCCAACCTGGCTCGTGGTGAGCGCCGTCAGCAGAATTTGCGTAACACTCTGGCGATGATCAACCAGCGTTTTAATAGCCTGGTGTTTTGGGATAACCCAGACTCAAACCGCTATTCGCTACAACTGGATATTATCTCTGTGACTATTCAAATAGAGGGCGCCAGCACGAACCATGATCAGCAGTTTCCGGCCATCGAAGTATTAAAAACCACTATTCTCGACCACAAAACTAACCAGCGCATTGAAGGCATAGTCGGTAATAACTTTTCTTCTTATGTGCGGGATTATGATTTTAGCGTGGTGCTGCTGGAACATAACAAAAACCAGCCAGCTTTTAGTATTCCGGAGCAGTTTGGTGATTTGCATGGCAAACTCTTCCAATTATTTGTCAATTCAGAAACTTATCAGCAGCACTTTCACAAAAAACCTGTGATTTGCCTGAGCGTATCCGACAACAAAACCTACCAGCGCACCAGCAATCAACACCCGGTGTTAGGGGTGGAATACCAGCCAAATGAAACCTCATTAACAGAGCAATACTTCAAAAAAATGGGCTTAGAGGTGCGTTACTTTATGCCTGCTGGCAGTGCTGCGCCTTTGGCTTTTTACTTCTTTGGCGATTTACTGAACGACTACAGCAACCTGGAGTTGGCGAGCACCATCAGCACCATGGAAAGCTTCCAAAAAATCTACCGGCCAGAAATTTACAACGCCTATAACGCGGCCGGTGAGCGTTATCAGCCAAACTTAAAGAATCCTGATCACGCCTTAACAGACATTGTCTACGACAGAGCAGAGCGCAGCCGCTTAGCAGTAGAACAAGGCAAGTTTGCCCAAGAGCATTTTATAAAGCCGCACCAAGCGCTGTTAAGCCGAGTGCTGGAGCAAGGCTCAGCTTTAAAAACAGCGCAGCGTTAAAGGCAGCGCAGCGTTAAAGGCAGCGCAGCGATAAATACCATCTTTCATTGAACGAGCGAGCAATACATTCATGAACAAATTACTTCCAACGTCAACAGCAGGCAGCTTACCTAAACCTTCATGGCTGGCCCAACCTGAAACTTTATGGTCGCCGTGGAAATTGCAGGGCGAGGAATTAACAGACGGCAAACAGGATGCTTTGCGTTTATCGCTGCAGGAACAACAACAGGCTGGCATTGATATCGTCAGTGACGGCGAACAATCGCGCCAACACTTTGTCACCACTTTTATCGAGCATCTGGACGGCGTAGATTTTCAAAAACGTGAAACAGTGCGTATTCGCAACAGATACGACGCCAGCGTACCAACAGTGGTTGGCCCTGTCAGCCGACAAAAACCAGTCTTTGTCGAAGACGCCAAATTTTTACGTCAGCAAACCACACAGCCAATTAAATGGGCGCTGCCAGGCCCTATGACCATGATTGACACCCTGTACGACGCGCATTACAAAAGCCGCGAAAAGCTGGCCTTTGAGTTTGCCAAAATTCTGAATCAGGAAGCCAAAGAGCTGGTGGAAGCCGGTGTCGACATTATCCAGTTTGATGAGCCCGCTTTTAATGTGTTTTTTGACGAAGTAAACGACTGGGGTATTGCCGCTTTAGAACAAGCCGCCGACGGCCTGAAACAGCTTAAATGCGAAACCGCAGTGCATATTTGCTACGGCTATGGCATTAAAGCCAATACCGATTGGAAACAAACGCTGGGCAGCGAGTGGCGTCAGTACGAAGCGGTATTTCCGAAGCTGCGACAATCCAGCATCGATATTGTGTCCTTGGAATGCCACAACTCACGGGTGCCTATGGAGCTGTTGGAACTGATCCGCGGCAAAAAAGTCATGGTCGGCGCTATAGATGTCGCCAGCCACAACATTGAAACCCCGGACGAAGTGGCAGCCACGCTGCGCCAGGCACTAAAGTTTGTCGACGCGCATCACCTCTACCCATGCACCAACTGCGGCATGGCCCCCTTACCGCGCCATATAGCACGAGGCAAACTCAATGCCTTAGCAGCAGGAGCAGAGATAGTGCGCAGGGAGCTGGCGGCGAGGTAGTAATTGGTTGAATGCGGCAGTTAACAACTCAAGTTTATGACCAATATTTTGTGCATTAAGCTATTAGTGCACAAAATAAAATACAAAAAGCAACTACTGCACGCAGTCAACCTTAGGGCAACAGTTCTAAGGATTAATCACCGGGTTTTAGTGTTTTATCATCCATAGGTTTTCGCATCGTGCCATTTATAGGTTTTAATGCATTTCAGGGAGAAGGTCACTCTGTTTATGAGTGATGAAGAAGGATGTTGGCAGATTTGAAGACTAAATAACTGACCTTCATTGTGATACATCAACAAAACAAAGTTAAATTTCAGAAGTTTGAACTAAGCAAACCTGTTCAGCCAGAATATGAAAAGCATCCACTGAACTGGCTGAAAGCCGTATCAATTTATCCATTGCCTCAGATTGGGTTACATCATCGGCTTCATACTTCGCAAAAGCGACCGGGCCGCCACCAAAGACTCTGGCAGCCTGCGCCTGAGTAATACCAAGTTGCTCGCGAATTGCTTTTACCTCAGCGCCAGTTAAAAAACCGTCCACTTGCTTTTTAAAAGCAACCATAGCGCGCTTGTTATCACGCAACTGAGCAGCGTCTGCCTGCTCTGAACCACAGTGATCACACACAGAGAAATGGCTGACGATAGCTGCAGTTTGCCCTTTATAGTCAACAAGCAAAGAGCCACGCTGATGTGCTAAATATCCTTCGCCACATAAAGGGCAAAGATCTTTACCTTGCATACAACTCTCCTTTTTAGCTACCTGATGGGTGACTTGATACCACTAAAATCACCTGCCCCGTTTTGTTGAGAGCAAATGCTGGAATGGTTGCTGAAAACAGCGAAGTTACCATTACGGTAAGTAGAAACACGAAGTCAAACTCAAGCAGTGGTTTGAATGAACACAAGCTAAAACTATTTTATTGACTAACGAAACAGCCGGAACTACAGTTCCCGGCAACACGGCCCCTATCGGTGACGCCACTTCGGTGACTGAACTGCTTAGGGGTTTTTTATTGCCAGTTGAGTGGCCAATCAGCTGTACTTCCCATACTCCTAAGATCCAGGCCCAAATGAGATAAGTTTGGAAAATCAAGGAGTTGTGCCCGCATCTTTTATTCATGTTATGAGTAGCGAATAGCCTAAGGTTAACTCCTGCTCTTATTAAATAAAGCATGAATAAGCTCAGGCCTTTCGCAGTGCCCCTATACCAGTGATAGCAAGCTCCAAAATTCCAACACAGCAGCAAGCTAAAAAAACTACAACTTCACAATCTGGATAACGCAGCTTTGTATACCTGATTGCGATCTCTTTTCCCTACAGCCACAACAGAGACCACAATCTCCAGATCCCGAACCTGATACACAAGGCGGTAACCGGCGCTCTGTAACTTGATTTTGTAACAGTCTTTCATGCCTCTAAGCTTAGCGGATTCAATATGAGGAGCCTCAAGGCGCTCTATCAACTTTTTCTTAAATTGTTCCCGGATCAAAGGTTCCAGCTTTTTCCATTCTTTCAAAGCTTCTTCTTTAAAAACCAGCTTATAGGTCATTAATATCGACCTCAACCTCCGGCTGATCAGCTCTTGCCGCAACCAAAGCCGCCAGCTCTAAATCCTCCAGGCGCTCCATTAACGCTTCATAAGCTGCGGCTGGTACGCAGTAAAAAGCAGGCTGATTATGACTAAGAACAGCGACAGGAAAACCCTCACCCTGCGCTACTACCGCCATAGGGTTCTTTTTCAGTTCTGTAATACTACTGGTTCGTTCCGCCAGAATGCTGTGTACAGTTGCCATGGGAGATCCACCTTTGAGTCGACTTTAATATAGGTCTTATTTTAGGTTTTATTTTCGGTTTAAGCCAGAGCTTTGCTGTATCTCACCAAATATACGACAAAGCTTTGCACCTACACCTAATACTCCGGCACTAACTCCAACTGTTCCAGCCGAAATGCCATAGCGCCCACCGACACTTTAAAGTACTCAGCCAAAGACGGCACGGCATGGCCGTTGATGCTATCCAAACCCGCTAAGGCCCGCGCCAAGCCACGCGACGTTTTTAACTGCTTTTCTGTTTTCTTGTCGTTCTTACGATTGAGCAAGTCACGCAACACCTCATGGTTTAACACTTCCTCAGGAAAACGCTGTTTAAAAACGCTACATACCAGTTTTTCCGGCATTAAAAAACAGGCAGCAAAATAGTCGGCTTCTTTTTCGATAGAGTCTCTTTGGCCTCCGGTACTGCCATCAATAGGCTTGTCACGATGCAGGCCAGATTGTTGATGCATGATGGCATGACCAAGCTCATGAGCAGCGGTAAAGTTACGCACCGCAACTGGGTAACGCCTGGAGATAAACACTTCTTTCCTGTCTTTATCGATAATACCGGCCACATCAACACCAGGTTCTATTTCGCCCAAGGTATCTACTTCGTGGTAGGCGTAACCCAATAAATAAAACGCTTTTTCCGGGTTCAGTAACTGCACCGGTTCCTCTGGCACACCTTCAGGCCATAGGCTATCACGCTCAATGTAAGTTGAATGCGCCAACTGACGGGCTGCTTTGGCTATTTGCTGTAAAGCAATATGCCCCTGTTTATCTGCTGGCATGTCCGGAAACTGCAGAACTGGTGGTTGTTCATCATGCTGATTATGCGCACAAGGGTTCTGGTGCCCACGCTGTAATGGGTGAATAGCGTCAGCTTCTGGCTTTGATAGCACAGCTTCAGGCTGAGCCGACATATCCACTTTTGCCCAAACCTCATCCGAGTTATCACCGTTGTTGAGCGATAAATAAGGGTCCTGATGCCCGTTATCTTCATAAACAGGCAGCAAAGCACTAAAGCCGCCATCCTCATCCATATGAGCATAAGGGTTATTCATTCGTAGCCTGTCGGCTTTGATCTGATCTTTTGATGCAAGCATAACTGTTACCTTTGGTACAAAAAACAATCAGTTAAGCTTAGTAGGGTTTTCGGGAAAGTGGTAAAAGTGCGATCTCAGGGCAATCAGGGACTTTTAACCAAGCCCCCAGCCTTATCAACAATAACTTCAATCGAGCATTACCCCAGTGAATAAACGATTCAGGAAGGGCATTTCACATACCAAACAGAGGTTAGGCCAATCCAGCCTGTTCTATCTTTAATACATATTAAATCACCTTTTTCGGTGCGTTCGTAAGTACCCTCGCCTACCTGAATATGTCGTTTTTCCTTTTTATACTGCATCACCAACATATAGGCTTTAGGCTTTTTACTTATATACTTTCTTACTACAGGGCCGCTGATCACAACTTCAGTTTCAGCCGGGCTTAGCTCGTTACTCAAAATAATCAGACTGTGCGTGTAAAACACACCTAAAACAACAACAGAAGCCCAACTTAACCGATACGCCAGTACCCAGACGATGTAGGACGAAAGCAAAACCATAGGCACAAAAAACGGCAGAAAAAAGACTTCGTTTGAGAACCTGATACGGAGTACCAGACTTAAGGTGACACAGCCTACTACCCACATAACATAAGGGATCAGGTTCACCCCTGTGGTTGCTCGCTCAAGCTTATCGAGTGCAAAAACCTCCGGTTTTGCAAAGGCAAGCACCGCAGCAACCGGGAAAAACAGCAACCCGGCAATCAGCTCCATAGAGTCATAACGTGGATAAAACAGCACCCAGATACAAAAAGCCGTGGTAAACACGAACGTAAAAATTTTCAGCTTCTTCAAACTTGGCGTTGGCTCTGCTTGCTTTACTTGGTCTTGCACTATCAATTCCTTTTCGTGCTCTGTAAACGGCTGGTGGGTAGAAGTATTTTTCTCTACTGCCTAAGTTGAACCATCCGATAAACTTCAGATAATTTTATAAATCAAGAGTTTTCAAAACTCCAACACCCATGAGATGACCATTATCTATCAGTACAAGACCATTCATACCGTACTTATATACGCTGCCATTGCCCCACTTCAGGATAAAGGCCACGTCAAAATCAACCACAGTCACGGGAGTATCATTAGAAGGTACTGACGGACCGAGCACAAAACGAGGGCAATGATCTTCAACTCTGCCATTCCAACCTGACAAATAAGGC
The DNA here is from genome assembly GCF_014645135.1 of Rheinheimera tangshanensis. GTDB lineage: Bacteria > Pseudomonadota > Gammaproteobacteria > Enterobacterales > Alteromonadaceae > Pararheinheimera > Pararheinheimera tangshanensis. The sequence goes on along the minus strand of NZ_BMLH01000001.1, from coordinate 1,004,755 downwards.
TCAGTAGAAACAGGGAATAAACACTCAATCTCTAAGAAATCACCATCCTCAGATAACCAGAGACAAGTGCCATATCCAACATTTTTTACCACAGCAGAATCATTCATCAAGGCAGACTCAATCCCGTAAACAGGAATGTTGAGATCTGCATAGTAGCTAAACTTGTTGGAAGTATTCATATCAATCTCTGGCAAAGTAAGGCGGCGATTGATTAAATCTCTTTAACAGCGAATAAATACGATCACGAAGTTTTAGGTATTTGGCGTAGACCTTAGGGTTACCATAGTGATCTTCAAGCTTTTCTTCAGTAATCTTATTTATGCACTGCAGCATCTCTAAGAACTCTTTGCCGGTTGCCGTCTCAAAGTCATAAATACGTTCTTGATCCAGAACGTCCTCAATTCGATTTAAGCAATCAACGCCCCAGAAACCATCACCGTAATTGGTAAAACCTATACTGGGTAGGCGAGCTTTGTCTTTGAAATGTTTTATCAAAGTTTGATCGAAAATTACCCTTGGCCAGTCGGCAAATTGGCTTTCAAGTTCGTAGGCTTTGATCATTGCTGGACCAAAGACGCCATCAGTTCTGTGGTGGAATAGTTCGCCGTATGCCATTCCTCCTCTGAGAGCAATTCGCTGATTAAGATAAGTCTCTTGCAGCATTTTTACGGTAGCACTTACCAATATATTTGATGCTTGCTCAACATCTGATTCATCAGCTTCGATAGACAACACAATGCAATCACTAAAGGTTGTCGCAATTGGCTCGCTATATATTTGACCAATTGCAATCTTATTCGATTTCAGTTCACCTTTGATGTCTTGAACGATTTTGTGAACAACTTCACAACTCTGGCTTTTTACCAGCGCAGAAAAGCCCAAAATGTCGAGAAACAGGCAAATTCTTTTTTGATATGCCACTTCCATAAGTTGAAGCCTCTCAATTAATCTCACGCCCAAGCATACGTGCAACAAACCCGATGATGCCTCGCTCTGGATAAAATGCTGACTTTGCCACTAAGAAATTACGTATCGCAAAGTACACGCCAACCAAACCGCAAGCAATTCCAATATATTGAGACCAATGCATTCTTCTGCTCATCACTTCTGAAACGGCGAAAAGAAGCGGACTATCGCCATGAACAAGTATTTTGCTTTCAATCCACGCTGGGATAGCAAAATAGAATATGACGAAGAGCACTGCGCCCAACACTAATGCGCCCCACCATGGTAATCTGGCCCCGATAAATACAGTGTCCGAAATAATCGAAGTGTTTGATTTTCTTCGGTAATAACGTTTTGCCATAAAATCATCATCCTTAATCCATCAAGTGAACAAACAAAGCAAAATAGCGACTACCGTGAAACAAAATAACTGAGTATATTCAAAGCTCCTCAGCTTCCCGCTCGGCCAGATCCATTTGTTCAAGTAAATCTTTCCCTGCTGAAGAAACAGCTTTCAGAATACTTTGATCGACAAAGTCCAACCTGGCACTGGTTTCATGAACCAGATGCGCTTTTTTGTAGTCTGCTTGTTTGGTAAGAATTACAAAATATGATTCCAGAAGCTCGGTAGATGTTGTCGGTCTTTGCAGGGACTTTTTCACTTTTTGGTAAAACTTATCAATCTGTTCTTCGGAATCATCTGCTTCATCATCTGTTATCTCGTAAAACAATACTTCGGCAAAGCGCCTTTGAGACCAGCCCATGCGGTCAAGTGCTTGCTTAATTTTTTCCTGAACATCCAAAACTTTTGTCATTTGTCCCCGTTTGTCCCTGAAGGGTTAGTAACTTAGCTCCGTCAGCCAAGCTCTGCAAAGCTGACAACAATGAAATATTAACTTTAAACTTCGGCCTCAGCGGAGGCCTCACTAAAAAGGAAAGGTCACTATGACTAAACCAATGACTCAAACAGACGCTTCTCGTATTCAATCTGCTCAAGCCAAAAAAGGCGGCGGCCAGGTAGAAAAGTCGTCCTTTTCGTCCCGAGCCACCAAAGCAGGAGTGAGAAATGCCAGCGGCAAAACTCCACCACCAAATGGCCCGAGCAAAACAGGTAATCCTTCTGGCGGCGGCAGAGGCAACAACCCACCAAGTAAACGCTAACCCTCGTAATAATTAGAAAGCTGGTTTTTACCAGCTTTCTGTTTGTCGGCATGACCCAATATTTGCGCTGAATAGTTCTTTAAATTCTTTAGCTTTTGCAGACAAGTCCTGAGCATCAATTTTTTGCATAGTTTTGTCCAAGGCACAAATACAGGCGGCAGCCAGGCTATCGCGTCTGTCACTGGTTAACAAAGAACTATCTGGGTTAGCGCATGAACTAATGATCTGGTAAATAGCGCCAGTTGAGTAGCGCTTGGGTTCAAAGAAGTTTGCGTCTACTTTCAGCGCGCCAACAATACCAATGATTAAGGCTGTGCCTGTGCCGATCAATGGCTTTTTATATTGCCGGAAGGAGAAGCCTTGAAAGTTTTTCTCACACTTATGGCAGTGAATATTTTCACCAAAAGCTAACTCATTGCTTTCTTTACAATGTGGACATTCGATATGCATAAAATCCCTTTTGTTACCTTAATATCAACTTACGAGGCAAAAGTTTTAGGACGTACGACAGCAGTTTCCTGAAGTCTAGAGATCATGAATTCTCGTCTTCAAACTCTGCTCGCAAGCGCCCCCATAGAGGCTTGAGCTGCTTTCGGATGGCATTTGAATTCATAATTCCTGAGGCTCTGTAGCCATATGTAATGAAATTACGTTTACTCAGATGTGAATATCGCTCGTAAAGCTTCCGTTTAAACAATGGGGTTTCTTTAGATCCTGCTTCTCGCTCTTGCTGATTGGCTTTGTTTCTAGTCTTTTTGGCTAACCTGACACCTGCTTTCATTCGGCTTGAAAATTTGGCAAGCGCAGCGGAGCGAAGAAGTTTGTGTGTTCCATCAAAAATAAAACCAAGATACTGAAGAGGCTTATTGGCCTTCAAGTGAGCGCCACTCGGCCAGAAATCTCTTACCTCAGTTTTCTTAGGATTAATTTCGAGCTTAACCTTAACAATTTCTTCTGTAATTTCTTGTTGAATCAGGTCTTTATACGCCGTAGGAACAATAAACAACATATCGTCACAATAACGGTAGTAAGTCCCCTCATATTTTTCAGAAATCTGCTTTGCGGCAACATCAAAACTCAGCATATAAAGATTTGATAGCAAAGCACTGATAGGAGATCCTTGTGGAATTCCCTTAGTATCCTGATGGACTTGAATCAATTTCCCAGCTCGAACAACGTTTCTAAATACATCTGCTGTGCAGACTCTCATCCGATCATATTTGGGATTATTTTTAGAGATCTTCAAACGGGTATACAGAGTGTCGCGGTTAACTTTTGAATAACGGGTAACAGAGCGAAAAACGTTAAAGTGATCAGTGGGTAACTTTTCAACTCCGAGTACGTTACTCCACTGTTGCTTGAGTAGTTGATGATCGAGGTTGTCAAAAAATCCTGTTATATCAATTGCTATGGCAGAACACGAACGACGTCGCACAATTTCCTCAAAAGCATCATTCGCAAAATGAATATTACTTTTCCCCAGTGATCTAAAAGCAATAATATTTCCGCCTAAACCTTCTGCCTTAAGAGCGCCCTCGTATTTCTCAGCAAGCAACTGGGCGTAATATGCATAAATATGGGAGTCTACATGGGAAGCATAAGCTATTGGCCGCTGCTTTCCTTTCTTTTCAATTTTTCCATGCTCGTTTTTGAATACTTTAAAGCTATCGATTGTGTAGTGAATCAACGGATAAAATGCATGTGTTGATATAGTTTCAGGTGATGTAACAATTTTAATAGCTTTTTTCAGGTTAACCGGGGCGTCGAAATGAATATATCCTCGATTCCTATACCAGTTATTTTCGGTGGGCATCAGCGATCCTTGCTGGTAGTTGCAAAACCCGGAAAGGTAAAGGATTGTGGCCTTCCAGTTCCCTATCCGGGCTTAACACACGTATTAAATACGCATTCGCAGTGCTGAAAACACTGGGCCACGAATGTCAGATATGATTTACAATATCGTTGTGTCAGGAGTGTTCGACATGAGTCTAGTAAGCACCTGCCATAGCTTCAAGCAGCTTATCTTCCAGTTACTGGTTCAGATAGCACTTGACAGCTTGTGATACACCTCAGTTTCTACAAACTGAGCGTTCCGATAATTACTCTTTGGTTGTGAAAAATCAAGTAGACTTTTTCAAAGTACAGCTAAAAACTAAGCCAGACCATACAATCATGCTTTTATACCTATTTCTGCGGCTATTTTTTTTGATGCTTCTGAACCGGAATATCTCAATTTTAATTTGTTTACGTAACTATAAATTCTTTTATAAGATTTTCTGTCTACAGAATATGTAAAAGCTAGCAGCCCATTTACTTGATGAAAATCGTTGCTCTTCCCCTCAAAAAGATAATGAATTTTACTCCTAATTTCGCGATATTTTTGTCGGCCAATACCTGCATGATGCTCCGAAACAACTAAACCTGTTACCTTCTTTTGCTTTTGTGTACCACAAATATTAGTCTTTGCTTTATTAACAGAAAAGCCCTCATCAGATATAACCGTACCTATAAACTGACTAGCCTTATAAATTTTTTGTGGAGTTTGCCCTGATAGAGTTAAGTCATCAGCATATCGTGTATAAACGATTCCTTTTGGTCCAGCGTAGCCGTGGAGTCTTGAATCCAACTTGGCACAAACCAAATTAGCTAACTTAGGAGAAGTGGGTGCGCCCTGAGGAAGTGCGCCTTTGAAAGTGCAAATATTGGTCAATATCGCACTAATCTTATCGTTATAGCCTATTGAATGAAAAATTTTGTACACATGTGATGCTTTAACGTTCGAAAAAAAGTCTTCTAAATCTATCGTCAATATATAGTTAGCACCAACATGTGGAGACGCATTATCTAAAATAGATGCTCCTTTATCGAACCCTTTTGAATGTTCAGAAGATGAAAGTTTGTCTAGTATATTTCTTAAAACCCAAGCTTGCAGAGCTTTTAATTCTCTATTAGGCTGAGAAATTGTTCTTGTTTTACCAGTTTTTTTTGGAATACAAAAAACTTTATACAGATATTCTGTACGGTAAGATAAATACTTCACCTTTCCTAGCGATAGTCTACATGCATCAGCCAAATCATCTATTGATTCAATGGCAGGCAAACCAAGATTTTTTAGCCGGTATATATATGATTTATTGGACATTAGGCGCAACACCTTTACGTCTAAAGAATCGGATATAAAAATGCGGTGCAATCATCGAGCGATGATTGTGCAGCATATTTATATACGGCATGCTTCTGGATTTAGTGCAGGATAGCGAAACACTACCCAGTGAGTACTTGACCCACTCGCTAAAGGTGTGCGCCTCATTTGACTCTATCATACTTAACCCGCGCATTTCTACGATTTTGAGAATTAAGAAGCTCGATTCGAGCTTTATCTAAACATTGAGCTTTAAAAGTATTACGCACATATTCAGCGCCTGAAGTCGTTACCCTATACCCCAAAGGAGTTCGCATAATTAATCTCTGCGCAGTCAATCTCCCAAGAGACGACTTCGTTGCAATTTCGCACAGCACTTTGTCATGAGATGTCGCACATTCAATCAATTGATATAAGGCTATATTATTAACTTCATCAATGAGGTATATACAGGGTAAAATAAAATTTTCAACTTCTAGAATATTAGTAACATCAGCTTTAACTGGGTGCGTTTTCTTTATCTTAGATATGTAATCATTTACTTTTCTATAAATCTTATGCTTTTCTACAGAATCATCTAAATCGTCATAACTAATATTTATAACTTTGCCAGTTTTAGATAAGCGAATAAGCCTATTGGGGCCATAGTTAATAAAACTCTTGTTACTTTTATACTTCTTATTGGATAGCACAATCATTTTTCTTGCTAGATTTTCATTGTTAGAAAATGCCCCCAATTCAGCAAACGAGCCTGGACTTTCAGGAAATAGAACGATTGCATCTACACTGTCAGCTAAAATATTTTCGAGCTTAAGCAAACTGTGCTGGCCCTGACCAGCTAATAAATCATCAAATAAGTCTTCAGGATATAAGATTTCGTATCTAGGATAGTCACTGAAAACAGCTGCCATTTTAGATCGTGATGTACTTTCATCTTTTATATCTGCACCGCAAAGGAATACCGTTACTTTTTTTTGATTTCTAGGAATGAATATTGTTTCTTTAACGATCTTAGCTATTTCAGCCATTTCGTTATCTCTCAGATTTTTCTGCATTGATACAAAAATCCCCTTCCGGCAACTATGCGTTTTAACACCACTTTACGTCATCAACAGGCCGTTGCTCATCGAATCATAATTCATCTATAAACTTAGTCAGTGAGTCAATGAACTAGCGCAGCAGATTATTTTGCTTTTTAAAGCATGCTTGGACGTTAGATAACTTTGGACTCAGACTAAAACAAATTACCAATTTTGACAACGAGATTACTCAACTTGTAGATATTAGAACCCATTCCAATAAGTAACTGATTTCTAGACAACTTTACCAAGTTAAATGTTAAGCGATACGCAGCTATTAATTTTGGTTTAGGTGTAAACAGACGATTTGTATTGGCAATATGACAGTTAACATTGTTGCTATGAATCCTCAAAACAAAAAACCCGCTTCAAAGGGCGGGTTTCAAAGTAAATCAATCACTAGCCATCTACCATCTGCACTCAGATAAATCCGACCGCAGTTGGCAAACTGGGGTCAAAGCCAAACCGCTGCGCGGTGTTGGATCTGACCCCTTTCAATTACCTATAATCTTCCGGGCTAGGGCATGCACACATCAGGTTGCGGTCGCCGTATACGTCGTCGATACGGGTGACTGTTGGCCAGAATTTGTTTTCTGCCACGTACTGTGCAGGGAATGCTGCGTACTGACGCTCGTATGGGCGGTCCCAGCTTGGGTCGAAAATATCTTCCATGGTGTGAGGCGCAAAATGCAGTGGGTTGTTGTCTGCAGTCCACTCCCCTGCTTCTACCCTGGCAATTTCATTGCGGATAGAGGTCATGGCGGTGATAAATTTGTCCAGCTCTACTTTGCTCTCAGACTCAGTAGGCTCGATCATCAGCGTGCCGGCTACCGGGAATGACATAGTTGGGGCGTGGAAGCCGTAGTCCATTAAACGTTTGGCGATGTCCATTTCGGTGACGCCGGTTTTTTCTTTTAATGGACGCATGTCGATAATACATTCGTGCGCTACGCGGCCATTAGTACCTACGTACAGCACTGGGAACAAGTCACCCAGTTTTTTCGCCATGTAGTTAGCACTTAAAATCGCCATTTCAGTGGCTTGACGTAAACCGTCGCCGCCCATCATTTTGATGTACATCCAGCTGATTGGCAGAATGCCTGCGCTACCAAATGGAGCTGCAGATACTGCGCCGTTATTTGCGCCAGTGCCTTCAATTTTAACGACAGCGTGGTTTGGCATAAACGGAGCCAATTGTTTCTTAACACCTATAGGACCCATACCCGGGCCGCCACCGCCGTGAGGAATACAGAAGGTTTTGTGCAGGTTTAAATGCGATACGTCAGCACCGATAAAGCCAGGAGAAGTAATACCTACCTGAGCGTTCATGTTGGCGCCGTCCATATACACCTGGCCACCGTGCGCGTGCACTATGTCACATAGCTCACGGATAGACTCTTCAAACACACCGTGTGTGGATGGGTAAGTCACCATAATGGCGGCTAACTTGTCGGATACAGCTTCGGCTTTGGCTTTTAAGTCAGCCATGTCGATGTTACCGCTCTTGTCGCAGTCTACCAGTACTACTTCAAAGCAAGCCATAGCTGCTGTTGCAGGGTTAGTACCGTGCGCAGACACAGGAATTAAACACACGTTACGGTGTGAATCGCCGCGGCTTTCGTGGTATTTACGAATGGCGATCATACCGGCGTATTCGCCCTGAGCGCCTGAGTTTGGTTGCATAGACACGGCGTCGTAGCCTGTGATCTCTACTAACCAGTTGGCCAGCTCGCCAATCATGTCGTAGTAACCTTCAGCCTGGTCGCGTGGCACGAACGGGTGCAAGGAACCAAATTCTGGCCATGTGACCGGGATCATTTCGGCTGTGGCGTTTAACTTCATGGTGCACGAACCTAAAGAAATCATTGAGTGGTTCAGTGCTAAGTCTTTGTTTTCCAGCTTTTTGATATAACGCAGCATTTCAGTTTCACTGTGGTATTGGTTAAATACCGGGTGCGTTAAGTACTTGGAAGTACGAACCAAATCAGCAGGAATAGAGTTTGAGCCTTTAGCTACGATGTCAGCGTCTAACTTAGTGACGTCTAAGCCATGGCCAGCGCCTAATACGATGTCAAACAGCTGAGCGATATCAGCAGCAGAGGTCAGTTCGTTAAAGCTTACGCTTAAGCTGTCTGCGATATCAGTACGTAAGTTCACTTCAGCGGCGATAGCGCGTGCTACAACAGCGGCGCGATCTGTAACTTTAAAAGTAACAGTGTCGAACCAGGTGTTGTGTACTAATGAAACGCCTTTGGCTTGCAGGCCAGCTGCAAATACGTCAGCAGAACGGTGAATACGTTCAGCAATGTTTTTCAGTCCTTCCGGGCCGTGGTACACAGCAAAGAAAGACGCCATGTTTGCCAGTAACACCTGTGCAGTACAGATGTTGGAGTTGGCTTTTTCACGACGGATATGTTGTTCACGGGTTTGCATTGCCATACGCAGCGCCTGATTACCACGGCGGTCTTTCGACACACCTATGATACGGCCTGGCATAGAACGTTTGTAATCGTCACGAGTCGCGAAAAAGGCTGAGTGTGGGCCACCAAAAGCCATAGGCACACCAAAACGCTGGGCAGAACCTAATACTACATCTGCGCCTAATTCGCCTGGCGATTTTAATAACAATAAGCTCATCATGTCGGCTGCTACCGCTACTACGGCTTTTTTCGCCTGCAGCGCAGCAATTAAGCCGCTGTCGTTACGCACTTCACCCGTCGTAGAAGGGTACTGTAATAAAGCACCAAATACGTCGTGGTTCACTGCGTCAGTGGCTTTACCAATGATCACGTCAAAACCAAACATTTCCGCACGGGTACGCACTACGTCAATGGTTTGTGGGTGTACGTCGTCAGCAATGAAATAGGTATTGGCTTTGCTTTTTGCTACACGTTTAGCCAGCGCCATAGCTTCAGCAGCTGCAGTGGCTTCGTCCAGTAATGAAGCTGATGCCAGCTCCATGCCTGTTAAATCTAAAGAAATTTGTTGGAAGTTCAGCAGAGCTTCTAAACGGCCCTGAGCAATTTCCGGCTGGTATGGCGTGTAGGCAGTGTACCAACCCGGGTTTTCTAACACGTTACGTAAAATAACGTTTGGTGTCAGCGTTGGGTGGTAGCCCATACCAATGTAGCTTTTGAACATTTTGTTTTTATTCGCAGCCGCTTTTAAGTACGCCAGAGCGTCCGCTTCAGTTGTGGCTTCACCAGTCGCCAATGGCTTTGGCAGGCGAATGGAAGCAGGCACAGTTTGTGCGATCAGCTCTTCCATGCTGCTTACGCCTAATTCAGCCAGCATAGCTGCTGTTTCGTTAGCGTCCGGGCCTATGTGGCGTTGTATAAATTCCTGGTTGTTCGCAAGTTGCGACAGGGTTTTCACAGCTGAAGTGGTCATACCTTGAAGTTCCTAAATGGTCTTAACAATATGCTGGATCTTTACGCACAGCAGCGGGTTTTGGCCCAGCTGTAAGTAAAATCCCTGTTGGGGGTATGAAACCCCGCCTAACCTTGGTTTACGTACCCTTAGTATTTTCAGTGCAATCCTTCAGGCTGCAACTTCAAATACTACGGGTAATTAAAAGCCCTGTGCAGACAGGGCTTTTATAGTTGTTTTGAATCTACTTATTCAGAATCAACAACGTTCTGATAACCAGCGGCGTCTAATAAGCCTGCCAGTTCAGATTCGTCAGAAATCTTGATTTTGAACATCCAGCCGTCACCGTATGGCGCGCTGTTCACCAGCTCTGGTGAGTCGTTTAATGCATCGTTGACTGCAACGATTTCGCCAGATACCGGAGCGTAGATGTCTGATGCTGCTTTTACAGACTCAGCTACAGCGACGTCGTCACCCTGAGCAACAGTGTCACCCACCTCTGGTAATTCAACAAATACCATGTCACCTAACAGGTCCTGAGCGTGCTCAGAAATACCTACGGTGAAAACGCCGTTGCCTTCGTCACGAACCCACTCGTGTGACGGGGCGTACTTTAATTCGTTAGGGATGTTGCTCATTGTTATATTCCTTGGTGCTGTTGTGCTTATGTGCTGTTTAATTGCAGCCAGTCTACAAACTGACTCTGGCAAACAACATAGCGAAGCTATGCTTTTGCCGCAAGCTTATGACGGCTCGCCTTGTTTGTTTATTTTTTAGCCACTAAAGCTTCAGACAAAACAAGCCGCTGTATTTATACCCTAGTACCTTGAAGTTGCGGGGCGGCGACATGGCGCAGTCCACAAAGCCGCAGCTTCAAGTACGACCGGTGTATTAAATTACTTTTTTACCCATACGAACAAAGTTAGGTTTTACGACTTTCACCTGAACCAGTTTGCCGCGGATATCCACTTCAGCTGTGTCGCCAGTCGAAGCTGGTACACGGGCCATTGCGATACTGAAACCTAAAGTAGGAGAGAAAGTACCAGAAGTGATTTCGCCTTCGCCGCCTTCAGTCACAACTTTTTGGCCGTGACGTAATACGCCTTTTTGTTCCATCACTAAACCTACCAGCTTCATAGTGCCGGCGGCTTTTTGCTGTTCTAAAGCAGCACGGCCAATAAAGTTACGGTCGCTTGGTTCCCACGCAATAGTCCAGCCCATGTTGGCTGCCAGCGGAGATACAGTTTCGTCCATATCCTGACCATACAGGTTCATACCTGCTTCTAAACGTAAGGTGTCACGAGCGCCTAAACCAGCTGGTTTTACACCAGCGTCCAGCAGTTTTTGCCAGAAGTCAGCGGCTTCTTCGTTAGGTAAAGAGATTTCATAACCGTCTTCGCCTGTGTAGCCAGTGGTTGCAATAAACAAAGAACCGGCCTGAACACCAAAAAATGGCTTCATACCAGCAACAGCTGCTTTTTGCTCTTCTGTTAATAAGGTGGCTACTTTGGCTTTGGCTTGTGGGCCTTGCACTGCAATCATGGCGAACTCTGGGCGTTCGGTTACAGTGACGTTATAAGCTGCGGCTTGCTGGTTGATCCAGGCTAAGTCTTTTTCGCGGGTGGCTGAGTTGACGACTAAACGGAAGAAGTCTTCTGCAAGGAAATACACTATTAAGTCGTCAATCACGCCACCGGCTTCGTTTAACATGCCGCTGTATAAGGCTTTGCCTGACACAGTCAGTTTGTTGACGTCGTTGGCAAGTAAATAACGCAGGAAGTTACGGGTGTTTGGCCCTTGCAGGTCAACGATAGTCATGTGAGAGACGTCGAACATACCAGCGTCCTGGCGGACATTGTGGTGTTCTTCAAGTTGTGAACCGTAGTTCAGCGGCATATCCCAGCCGTGAAAGTCCACCATCTTTGCGCCACATTCTACATGCTTTGCGAATAATACTGTTTTTTGGGCCATCTGTATTTTTCCCAGTTTTTACCGTCGTATTTGAGGCTACAGCTTTATTGACTTTGCAATCTCGCTGTAACTTCAAACTACTTAGGTACCGCTGCCAAAGCAGACGTTAAATTCTGGCCTGTGCCGCTGGAGCTTTCAGGCCGCGTTATGCAACTTCAAACACTCAGACTTGCTGTCATCAGTTGGTCACAGAAATCTGCTTATAACCGGATGACATTTTTAAGATGAAGTGGATTATAACCGATGGCACCAGAGGCCAACAGCCCCTTTTGGATTAGATTTAATAATGCGAATAGCAGAGTTGTAGCCAACAACCCTGCAATTTTAGATCTTTTAACAGCCTGTCACTTGGCTGCAGGTCTTGCTTTTAAAGGAAGATCGCCAGAATCACCCAAAGCCGCTGCCATTATTTTTTGTTTTACGAAAGGTAGTTTGTCGGTCAGCGACATTCCCACACCGCGCACTAATTTCAGCAGCGGGTTTTGGCGGCCAAAGCCTTGTTTAAAGGCTTCCATAGCGGCGATCAGAGTTTGAGCTTCGGCTTTGCGCCAGCGCTCGTAATTTCGCAGCATACGTTGCTCGTTAATAGGTTTTTGCGCGTTAATTTGCTGACCTATTAGTTCTGCTAATGCGGCAACGTCCATTAAACCTAGGTTCATGCCCTGCCCCGCCAGCGGGTGAATGGTGTGAGCAGCGTCGGCCACCAGCACGGTTTTATTCAATACCCATTCGCTGGCATAACGCATTTTTAGCGGGTAGCTGTTGATGTCCGATTCAAGCTGCAACAAACCCAGCACAGAATTACTGGCTGCTGTTAAAGCTTTATTAAACTGATCGGCGGGCATGGCTTGTAATTCAGCGGCCTGCTCCGGGCTGGTACTCCAGACAATAGAAACCAGATTCGGGTCGGCCAATGGCAATAAGGCCAGCGGGCCTGTGGGTAAAAATACCTGACGGGCGCAGCTTTGATGCGGTTGTGTGGTACGAACTTGTGCTACTAAGGCCTGATGCTGGTAATCCCAAAAGGCGATAGGCATCTGTAGTTGCTGACGGACAAAGGAGTTAGCGCCATCGGCTGCCACCAGCAGTTTGCAGAGGATTGGGCTTTGGCCTTCAAGCGTCAGCAGGTTTTGTTGTTCGCTATTGCTGATAGTTAGAATGCGGCTTTGAAACAAGCAACTGACATTGGCTTTGCTTTTTAGTTTGCGGTAAAGCACGGCACGCAGCTGTTCGTTGTCGACCATCCAGCCGAGCTCATCACAGCCTTGTTCCAGCGCAGAAAACTCGATACGGCCAAAACTATCGGCTTCCCATACTTTCATATCGGTATATGGCGCAGCTGAGGTTAAATCCTGCCAAACGCCCAACTGACTCAATAAGCGTTTTGATGCCTGATTCAGTGCGCTCACCCGCTTTAAGCTGGGAGCGACCAGCTCTGGCGCCGGGTCTTTATCCAGCACAGCAATTTTAAGCGGTGAGTCGGCCAGCAACAGCGCCAGGGTTAAACCTGCACTGCCTGCACCTACTATACAAATATCATTTTCGACCATTGGTGATCTCTTTTTTAGGCGAAGGTTCTTTTTTTAAGTCAAAAGCGCCTTTAACTGGCGAATAGAATTCAGTCCCATGGCCTGGTTAGCCACAACTTGTTTTAAATCAGGACAAAGGTTTAACCCAAACAAGCCTGTGTTACGGCCAAGCGCCATCAGGCGGGATGAATTGGAAAATAGCCGAACCAAGGAGTCGGTATACAAAATCACTTGTTGCATATCAGGTAAACGCGCCTGCTGATAAGCTTTGGTTAATTGATAACAACCCACATCCGTCTGATGTTTTTGCAAAAGCAGACTTAAACTAAAAATATCCCGAATGGCCAGATTAAAACCCTGGCCTGCTATAGGGTGCAGATTATGCAAACTATTACCGAGTAACAGAGTGCGATGGCGCGCCGCTTCAGTGGCCCGTTTTAAACTCAACGGATAAACCACCCGCTGACCGACAGATTTAAATACCCCTGCCCTGTGGCCTGCGGCTTGCTGCAAAGCGGCTAAAAACTCTGCGTCGCTTTGGTTTAAATGCTGTGCTGCTTGTTCTGGCGTTAAAGTCCAGACCAGCGAATACCGCTGCCTGGTTAACGGCAATAAAGCCAGTGGCCCTGTTGGGGTAAAACGCTCAAAAGCTTTGTGTTGATGCGAGTCGGCTAAGCCTATATTGGCAATCAGCGCATGCTGCTGATAATCATCCGACTTCAGCTCAAAACCCGCTAAAGTGCGGCTTGGAGATAAACCGCCCTCAGCTATCACCAGTAACTTGCTTTGCAGTTGCGCACCACTTTTCAGGCTGATGTGCTGTAACTCTGTGGTTGGATTTAAGGCGCTAATAGCGTCCTTGTAAAACCAGCTTAAACGGCCTTGTGTTGTGAAGTGCTTAAGTTTTTGCCAGAGCACTTCGCCTATGGCTTCGACTTCAATCACCTGGCCTAAAGCGGATAACTGATGATCGGTAGCATTTAAGTAGGTTTTACCAAAATGACCACGGTCGGAAATCTGAATATGCTCAATAGCGCAGCCGCTTTGCTTTAAATCCTGCCATAAGCCCCATTGCTGCAGTAGCTCCACACTGCCATGGGCCAGCGCTATGCTACGGCTATCGAAGCTGACTTTGGAGGGCTGCTCGTCATTACCAAGCACAGGACTTTGTTCAACAATAGCCAGCTTTAATGCAGGGTTTTGACTCAGCAGCACATAAGCCAGCAGTGATCCGGCCATACCACCGCCTGCGATCACCAGATCCAAAGCTTGTTCTGCACTGTGAGTGTCTGACATCCATCAATCCTGTTGTTAGCTGTGGCCCTGCGCCATTAAGGCTTCGATTTCGGCGATTTCTTTCGGCACTAAGTCTGTTAAGTTGTCGTGCCCTTGTGCTGTGACCAGCAAATCATCTTCAATCCGTACAGCCAGGCCCCACCACTTCGGATCACAAGGCGACCCTGTGGGGATATATAAACCCGGCTCTATGGTTAAGATCATGCCCGGTGCAAAAGGCCGCTCTTCACCAGCAACTTTGTAAGCACCAACATCATGTACATCCAAACCTAACCAGTGGCCTAAGCCATGGATAAAATAGGTTTTGCAGGCGTTGTCTTTTACTAGCTGCTCCAGATCGCCTTGTAAAATGCCTAACTCCAATAAGCCTTTAGTTAGCTCTAAACAAGCTGCGTCGAGCGCATCTTTAAACTTATTGCCAGGTTTTACCTTTGCACAAGCAGCGTACTGAGCATTCAGTACCACCTGATATAACGCAGCCTGTTCCGGGCTGAACTTACCGCTAACCGGGAAAGTACGGGTAATATCGGCCGTATAGCCCTGATACTCAGCGCCAGCGTCAATCAACACTAAATCACCGTCTTTGAGCTGACAGCTATTGTCGGTGTAATGCAAAATACAGCCGTTTTCACCAGCACCCACAATGGTGTTGTAGCCAGCGAAACGTGCACCATGCATAGCAAACTCATGCAGGATATGGGCTTCAAGCTGATACTCCCACACACCAGCTTTGGCAGCTTGCATCGCTCTTTTATGCGCTTTGGCACTGATATAACCGGCCTGGCGCATCTGATGAATTTCGTCTTGATCTTTAAACAAACGCATTTCGGCTGTGACAGGCCGTAAATCCTGCTGCACTGTCGGTGCCACGTAGCCCCGTTTAGGGTAACGCCTTAAGGTGGCTAAGGTAGCTGCTACTTTAGCGTCAAATTCTGCGTAAGTGCCCTGCGCATAATAAAGCGTAGTTTTTTGATTCAGTGCTTTTAAAAGCTCTGTATCCAGCTCTGCAACAGGCAAAGCATCCAAACCCAATACAGCTTTGGCTTGCTCTGGCCCTAAACGGCGGCCTTGCCAGATTTCAGCCAACTGGTCCTTAGGGCGGCACAGCAACAGACTAGCAGTCTGTCCAGAATTGTCTTTGCTTAAGATCAAAAGCGCATCGGGTTCGTTAAAACCTGTCAGATAAAAGAAGTCGCTGTCCTGACGAAAAGGATATTCGGTGTCGCGGCTGCGGGTTAATTCCACTGCAGCTGGCACCAACACTACGCTGTTGTTTGAGATAAATGTAAGCAAGCGCTCACGTCTGTTTTGATGGAGACTCAAATTCATTGCGAAAGGCTCTTAATGCAAAGTTTTATTCTGAACTTCGTTTTTGCTGAATTTCAGCCCTACTTCGTTAAAGCAAGTCAGCACCAGCAAACGAATATGCTCCAGCACTAAAAAGTACGACTCTTCGTTACTCTCGGCGCTGTTGTCATCTATGGCAAATACGTCAATTTTGGTAATTTCGGTCAGCTCTTCTATCGCATCTTTTACTTCAGCCGAACAAATGGATAAATCGTTCTGTTGAATAGCAAAACCGACCAAAAAAGACTGGGTCCATTCGACCATAGCTTCGAGACGTTCCGGCAAGGAATCGTCGTCGCCCGGCAGCAATAACGCGAAGGAATAGTCGGTCTGTGCCAAAGATTCAGACGTTTGCATAATTAAATCAGAAATATCTGCTTTAACAGGGGCAGATAAGGCTTGTCCATCATTTAAGAAGTCATGCAGAACTGGTAAAATCTTCGCCGGTTCTGCGCTCACACCACCACTTAGCAAACCTGCGATCAAGCCATGTACTTCGGCGGCCGACGCCATCAGGTAAGATTGATCCAGCAAACTGGTCCAGTGATCGTAAGATTTAAAAATTTCTGTCGTCATAATTTTTCGGCCCAAGCGACTTTTCAAGGCAGCTATCCTACCATTTGCTGGTTCTACCCGCCAACAGATGGACGCCCCAATCGCAGGCCTAAGGGAACTATCATGCATTTACGTAAATTTCGTCCCGTTGACCCACCTCCGGCTGAAGCTGTAGTGAAAAAACCTGTAGTAAAACCTGCCGCCAGTGCAAAACCTAAGCAACTGACGATTTCAGTTTTAGGCCGTGTGCTGAAAGTTTCCTGTCCTTTAGGTGAAGAACAACGGCTGCAAGCGGCCATTGATGAACTGGAACAACGAGTCGCCAGTACAAAATTCAAACCAGGCGTGCATATGAATGAGGACGTTTTGCTGATGATTGCTCTAAATTTATGCAATGAGCTCGTCGAAGTGAAAAAGAAGGCGGAATAATCAAAAAGCTGGTGTTATACTGAGTTCGTTCTCTGAGTTGTCAGTGATTAGGTAGATGTCCCTGAGCCGATAATTGTTTTACTTTAGGGGCTCCTTCTTGTTGCTTTTGTGCAGGCTCGGCTCGTACCGAGAAGCCTACGGTGACAAACTGACTCCCGCCTTGAACCTTAGGTTCAAGGGCTGATACTTGACACGGCAATTCGGAGACAATTTTATCCCTCGTTCTTGAAGCCGCAGCTTTGATGGCTTCACTCCCTCAGCTCAATCATAGAGACAGTCTTAAAACTGCAGCTTTGCAGCTCACCCTTTCTGTTTTATAGTCCGGTTTATTTTTAAAATCTCAGGTTTAGTGTTTTGACTTCACGCCAACAGCTTCGCAGCCATGTTCGTCATTTGCGCCGTTCTTTATCTGCAGAGCAGCAGCACCAGGCCAGTCTGGATTTAGTAAAGCAGTTACTGCCTCGCCCTGAAGTACAGCAAGCTCAGCACATAGCTTTATACCTGACCAATGATGGTGAGCTGGATACCATGCCTCTTATTCAGGCCTTGTGGCAGCAAGGCAAAAACTTGTACCTGCCGTTATTGCATCCTGTCGTGCCTGGTTATCTGGTGTTTCAGCTTTATACCCCAACGACTTTGTTACAACCCAATCAGTTCGGTATTGGCGAGCCAGAGCTGAATTGCAGTCTGCTTTGCCCTGTCAGCCAGTTGGATCTAATCTTTACACCTTTAGTAGCTTTTGATCTGCAAGGCCAACGTTTGGGCATGGGTGGCGGCTTTTATGACAGAACCTTAAGTCAGTTAGATTCTGCTGCCACAAAACCACAGCTGATTGGCTTAGCCCATGATTGCCAGCAAGTGGAATCAGTACCCGTCGAAGCTTGGGATATTCCTCTACCCTTCATTTGCACTCCCAGCCGTTTTCGTACTTTTAGTGAACGATAAGTAAATACTAAAATTCTTTCAGCTCTTTTGCCTTTTGCCCCTTTTGCCCGATCCCCCTTTTCGGCTACTATCCGTCTGTATGGCTAAACGCAGTAAAACAAAAACGGTACCCCAATGACTCAAGATCAGATGAAAAAAGCCGCTGCCTGGGCAGCTTTAGATTACGTAACAGCTGGCACTATTGTCGGTGTAGGCACAGGTTCTACCGTTAATCACTTTATTGACGCGCTCGCTACCATCAAAGATCAGATCAAAGGGGCGGTTTCCAGTTCAGTGCAATCGACTGAAAAAATGCGTGCTTTAGGCATTACCGTGCTGGATTTAAACGAAGTGGAAAGTTTTGCTGTGTACGTCGATGGCGCAGACGAAATTAATCCGCGAAAGCATATGATTAAAGGCGGTGGCGCTGCGCTTACCCGTGAAAAAATTGTCGCAGCTGTGGCTGAAAAGTTTGTCTGTATTGTCGATCAAACCAAACAAGTGGATGTACTCGGCAAATTCCCTTTACCTGTAGAAGTCATTCCTATGGCTCGCGCTTATGTAGCGCGCGAGCTGGAAAAATTGGGTGGTCGCCCGGTGTGGCGTCAAAACGTAGTGACTGACAACGGTAATATCATTTTAGATGTGCATGGCCTTAGCATTACAGAGCCAGAAGAATTAGAACAACAAATAAACAACCTGGTCGGCGTAGTCACCAACGGTATTTTTGCCCGTCGTGCGGCAGATATAGTTCTGGTCGGTACGGCCGAAGGCACACAGGTCTTAAACTGAATTTAAATTGCAACACTTTAAAGAGAAGTAAAATGGAAAAATTTTCGCTGCCCAAAGACAAGATCAAGATCCTGTTACTGGAAGGTTTGCACCAAAGTGCGGTGCAAAGCTTTAAGAATCAGGGCTACAGCAACATTGAGTATTTAAAAACCTCTTTGGATGAAGCTGAACTGATTGAAAAAATCCGTGATGTGCATTTTATTGGTATTCGCTCACGCACCCAACTGACCGAAAAAGTGCTGGATGCGGCTACGAAACTGGCCGCTGTGGGTTGCTTCTGTATCGGTACTAATCAGGTCGATTTAGACGCGGCTTTAATGCGTGGTATTCCGGTATTCAACGCGCCTTTCTCTAACACCCGCTCTGTAGCTGAGCTGGTATTAGGTCAAATCATTATGTTGCTGCGTGGTATTCCGGAGCGTAATGCGGCAGCCCACCGTGGTGAATGGCAAAAAACTGCAACTCAGTCCTTTGAAGCCCGTGGTAAAACCTTAGGCATTATAGGTTACGGCCATATTGGTACTCAGCTGAGCATCATGGCGGAAAACATTGGTATGCGTGTGCAGTTTTACGATATCGAAGACAAGCTGGTGTTAGGTAATGCCACACAAGTCGATTTTGGTACTTTGCTGAAAACCTCAGACGTAGTGACTTTGCACGTGCCTGAAACCGCTCAGACCAAAAATATGATCGGCGAAGCTGAATTAGATCTGATGAAACAAGGCAGCATTTTGATCAACGCTTCACGCGGCACTGTGGTCGATATTGACGCTTTAGCGGCCGTGATGAAAGCAAAAAAACTGGCCGGTGCGGCGATAGACGTATTCCCTGTAGAACCGACCAGCAATGATGAAGAATTTATCAGCCCGCTGCGCGAATTCGACAATGTGATCCTGACGCCACATATTGGCGGTTCTACCCAGGAAGCGCAGGAGAATATAGGTTTTGAAGTAGCAGGCAAGATGGTGAAATACAGCGACAACGGTTCGACTTTGTCTGCAGTGAATTTCCCTGAAGTTTCACTGCCTGAGCACAAAGGCCGTTCACGTTTACTGCATATCCACAAAAACCAGCCTGGTATGCTGACCAAAATCAACGAAGCCTTCGCTAAACACGGCATCAACATTTCGGGTCAGTATCTGCAAACCAACGCTGAGATTGGTTATGTGGTGATCGATATAGATTCTCAGGATCGCGATCTGGCTTTAAATGAGTTAAAGGCGATCCCAGGGACGTTGCGCGCCCGCGTCCTGCACTAACTAAATTGGGGTCAGATCACATTGTTAACAGTTAACAATGTGATCTGACCCCAATTTTATTTTTAGAACGAATAGACGATAGAAGCTGCGGTTTCTGAGTCTGTGCTTTTCTTATCCACACCTACATCTGAATCGTATTTAATATTCAGGCTTAAACGCAGCGCCAGCTCGTTATTAATTTGTGCTGTGATAGCACTACGGCTGGTATAGCTGGTGTTATGACCGTCTAACGAAATAGCGTATTCCAGCGTTTGTTTGAACTTACTGGTTTCTGAGAAGTGATACTCAAAGTTACCGGCAGCGTACCAAATCATACCTGAGTTACTTTCACCTTCGGACGGTCTGTCATATGCGATACCGGGACCGGTTTCGAAGTCTAAGTAGTTCTGACCTTCTTCGTATAACCTGTTGGCATAACCGACGGCTACTGAGGATTGCTCGCGGAAAGCACCAAAACGGTCGTTTAAGTAGGCAGCCCGGCCGAATAAACTGCTGTCTGAACGGAAAAATTTATAGTTACTTTGTGCAGTCAAACCAACCCGTTGGCCTGTGGTGTTGTCTTCTTTTTCACCAGTAGCACTGTTGGTTTGAGTGTTACGTTGCAACAAGGTCTGGATGTAGTATTTGTTCCGAAAATCCTCCAGCTCATGTTTTAACTCCGCATTGGTGCGCACAGCTGTGGCTTCGGTATTACCGCGACTTAACACGACACCGACTTCAACATCTCCACCCCAAGGCGGAATAGTGCTTTGCTCTTCACCATGTGTTTTCTGAAATTCTTGTGCTTGCACAGAGACTACTGAACACAGTAGTACCGCCGACAATGCGACTACTAAACGCATCTTGTATAACCCTTGTTAAAAAATAAAAACGATTTTGACAGCTGCAAATGAATGCAGCCTTGCTGAAGCAGATTTTGACGCAAGACGGGCGACCATAAAGGTCGCCGCTACGATTTATGACTCAGAAGCTCTGTTGCTGATGTACTCAAGTGCCATGCTGATGCGTTTTAACACCCGCTCTTTGCCAATCAGTGCCAAAGTTGCATCCAAAGCTGGTGAGTTACCACCGCCTGTGACAGCTACACGTAAAGGCATACCTACTTTGCCCATGCCTAAACCCAGGCTCTCAGCTGCATCGTTAATAGCTTGATGTAAAGCCTCTACCGACCAGTCGCTCAGTTCAGCAAGTTTAGTCTGAACAGCAACCAGAGGTTCTGCAGCCACTGGGCGTAAGTGTTTTTTCGCTGCGTTTTCTTCAAACTCGCTAAAGTCTTCGTAGAAATACCGACTGACTTCGACCAGCTCTTTTAAGGTTTTCACCCGTTCAGCCTGCACTTTCACCAGTTCGGCTAAAGCCGGGCCAGTGCTGATATCCAGCTTCTGCTCAGCCACATGCCAGGCTAAATGTTTGGCTACATAGTCTGGTGCCAGCGTTTTCATATAATGCTGGTTTAACCAAATCAGCTTATCGGTGTTAAAAGCTGAAGGAGCGCGGTTACAGTTGCTTAAATCAAACAGCTGGACCAATTCTTCTTTGCTGAAAATTTCCTGATCGCCATGAGACCAGCCTAAACGCACTAAATAATTGATCAAAGCTTCTGGCAGGAAACCGTTCTCGCGGTATTGCATTACACCTACTGCGCCATGACGTTTGGATAAGCGTTTGCCATCGTCACCTAAAATCATAGGTACATGAGCATACTTAGGAATGTCGGCACCCAAAGCGGCCAGAATATTCATCTGACGTGGAGTGTTGTTGACATGGTCGTCACCACGAATGACGTGCGTAATACCCATTTTCCAGTCGTCGACCACTACGGTCAGGTTATAAGTGGGCGTACCGTCGCTGCGGGCTATGATTAAATCGTCCAGCTCAGCATTCGCAATTTCAATCCGGCCCTTGATTAAATCGTCAATCACCACCACCCCATCCTGAGGGTTTTTGAAGCGAATGACATAAGGTTTATCTGTTGGGTGGTCGGTACGATCACGCCACATACCGTTGTATTTCGGTTTTTCGCCAGCAGCCATTTGCGCTTCGCGCATGGCGTCCACTTCTTCCACAGTACAGAAGCATTTGTAGGCTTTGCCTTCAGCTAACAACTGAGCAACGACTTCTTTATATAAATCAAAGCGTTTGGTTTGGTAGTACGGGCCGTCGTCATAATCCAGACCTAACCATTCCATACCTTCTAAAATGGCATCAACAGATTCCTGCGTTGAACGCTCTAAATCAGTATCTTCAATACGAAGAATAAAAGTACCGCCGGTTTTACGAGCATGCAGCCAGCTGTATAAGGCTGTACGGGCGCCACCAACGTGCAGATAACCTGTAGGGCTTGGCGCGAAACGAGTAACTATAGACATAAAAAATCCACTGAAGGCCAAAAAATTGGGCGCTATTGTACCAATGCAAAGCCGTGATTGCACGGGAGAAGCTATGATGCGACAAAAGATTTAACTGCTTACTTTTAAAGCATACGGTTCACAAAGCTAAAAATATTATTGACACAAAAACCGTGCCCCCTATAATGACGGCCGACCACACGATGGATGCTTAGCTCAGCCGGGAGAGCATCGCCCTTACAAGGCGGGGGTCACTGGTTCGATCCCAGTAGCATCCACCATCTTTTATCAAAACTTTAAGATGTATCGTTGTAGTCAGTTGTTATGCCCAGGATGCTTAGCTCAGCTGGGAGAGCATCGCCCTTACAAGGCGGGGGTCACTGGTTCGAACCCAGTAGCATCCACCATCACATTTCAATGTGAATAAAAGTAACAATGCCCAGGACGCTTAGCTCAGCTGGGAGAGCATCGCCCTTACAAGGCGGGGGTCACTGGTTCGAACCCAGTAGCGTCCACCATCTTATCAGATGTCTTCGCGTAACAAAGAATAGTCCCAGGATGCTTAGCTCAGCTGGGAGAGCACCGCCCTTACAAGGCGGGGGTCACTGGTTCGAGCCCAGTAGCATCCACCAAAAACCTTTCGGAAAACATCGCACTCTTCACAAAAGACCAAGGCAGACTGGTTCGAACCCAGTAGCATCCACCAAAAACCTTTCGGAAAACATCGCACTCTTCACAAAAGACCAAGGCAGACTGATTCGAACCCAGTAGCATCCACCAAAAACCTTTCGGAAAGCACCGCACTTTATTTACAAAACAGAATCCAGTTAACTCTTTGATTTTATTCAATCCACACGTTTTGTTTTTACCATTTTTTCACTTATCTATAAATTTCCTAAATCAGAAAAACCTTAGCTGTTGAATTCATTTGAAAAAAGTCGAGATTTTCATCAATTTAATGGCTATATTTGATACAAATGATAAAAACACCTAATTCATCTATGACAGTAAAACTTAACAAAGACGTCCGGATACTGGTTGTAGATGAACAGCCTTTAACTCAGAATTATCTGCGTTATGCGCTGGAGAGTCTGGGCTATAGCAGTTTTATTTATGCTGAAAATTCTGCTGTGGCTTTAACTCAGTGCCGTGACAAAACCTTTGATTTGATTATTTGCTCTTTTAATTTGAATGGCAAAGATGGTTATCAGCTGTATCAGGAGTTAAAAGCTCGTAATTTATTTAGTCACAGTACAGGCTTTATTTTTATCAGCGCAGAAACAAACCCAAGCCTGGTGCATAGCGTTTTAGAATTGCAGCCTGACGAATTTATGGTGAAGCCTTACGCCATTAAAGACTTACAAGCCCGTATAGATCGTACTGTCCAACGTAAAAAATTATTCCGCCCTTTGTATACCTTGATGGATCTAAACAAAACCGGGCAGGCACTGAAAATGCTGGAGCAATGGCTGGAACAGGGTTATCAGCTCAAATACCACAACATGCTGCTGAAAATCAAAGGCGAGCTGTTGCAACAAGCAGGCCGCTGGACTGAAAGCGAACAGTTTTACAGCAACCTGATCCAGCACGACAGTCTGCAATGGGTAAAACTTGGTTTAGCCCGCTGCTTAATTCAGCGGGAAGGCTTTTCTGAAGCGATAGCCTTGTTACAACCTTTACTGAACAAGGTTGATTTAAAACTGGCTGCGCTGGATTTATTAGCTGAGATCCATCTGCGCCAGCATCTGTATAAAAAAGCTCAGGCAGAGCTGTTACAAGCGGCAGATATGGCACCACGTAATTTATTACGGCAACAAAAACTAATGAACCTGTCGCGTTTAACCCATGACTACGAGCAACAATTTAAAGCTGCCAGAGATTTGCTTAGATTTGCCCGTTTCTCTATCTACGAACAGCCTGATTTGTATCTGAACCTGGCACGAGCCTCTATTGATTACGCTTTAAGTATCGATGAAGAGGAACACATCATCCGCTTATCCAAGGTCGCCAATGAGACCTTAAATAATATGCGCCAACTCTTCCCTGAGCCACAGAAAGAACAACAACAAGCCGTAGTGCAGGCTCGGATTTATTATTTGAAAGATCAAATAGATAAAGCGAAGCAAATGTTGCTCACTCTGGATAAAACCCAAGGAGAGCTGGGTCCCGAAGATATTCTGGATAAAGCCAAAGCTTTGCATGAAGTGGGCTTATTAAGCCGTTCCAGAGAATTACTGAGGCAGCTGACTCAGGACGAAAATAAGCTGAAAAATGTCGACTCGGTATTTCTGAGCTATCTCAAACAAGAACTGCAAGAGCGTGAAACCTTGCCTATGGGGCCAAGAGAATTCAACAACAACGCTGTACTACTGTACGAAAAAGGCCAATGGCATCAGGCGTTAGACGCCTTTATCCAAGCCTTTCATATTATGCCGGGTAATGTCGGTATTGCTCTGAATTTGCTGCAATCACTAAGTTCAACAGAGAACATCAATCCTGCCATTCAAACTGAACAACTCAGGTTGCAGTGTGAGGTGATGCTTTCCAAAACCAAACTGAGTGAAGCGCAGCAAAAACGCTGGCAACAACTGCAAAGCCAGCAAAAAATAGCGATTTAAGGCTGCACTAAGGCCACTCAGTCACCACCTGCTTCATCACAGGATTTTTCAGCAACCACCATAAGCTAAGCACTAACAACATGGGTGAGATTAGCAGCCAGGGCGCTTTGAGCATCACATAGTTGGGTAAGTGCGTCAAACTATGCACCAGATCTGTGGCAACAATAACTAACATGATCCAACGGCTTTGACGCCATACTTTAAACCAGCCCTGACTCCCTTTCTCTTTACGCTGACTCAAGGCTGTGACCACTAAAAGTAGAGGTGCACAGATAAGGCAAGCGGTTAAAAAATCATTACTTTTAGGATACACAGCAGCCAGTAATTTATCGCCACCTTCTGGCATAGTCAGCACTAAAATCCACAGAATGTAAGGCCTGAGTGATAACAGCAACACGGCGTAGAACCGCAGTGGTATCCGGGTCAGGCCATACTTATCCAAAAGCGGATAAAACTGTGACATTTCAGTTCAGCCCATGCTGTGCAAACAAATCCAGCATCTGCTGCTCAGTCCAGACGGGGACAGACAACTCTGTCGCTTTAGCCAGTTTAGAGCCTGCATTGTCCCCTGCTATCACCGCATAAGTTTTAGCAGAGACAGAGCCTGATACTTTGGCGCCTAAACGTTGTAGTTTTTCCTTGGCATCATCACGGCCCATGCTGACTAAAGTTCCGGTCAGTACCAGTGTTAAACCGGCCAGTGGCTGTTCGCCTTGTTGCTGTTTTTCAATCACAGGCCAGTGGATACCAGCGTCAATCAATTGAGCTATGACGGCTGCGTTATGCTCTTCGGCCATAAAATGCTGGATGTTACCTGCCACTACAGCTCCAACATCCGGCACGTCTAACAGCTGTTCAATACTTGCCTGCTGCAGTGCATCCAAAGCAGCAAAATGACTGGCTAAATTCAGCGCGGTCGCTTCCCCTACTTCACGAATACCTAAGGAGTAAATAAAACGTGGCAAAGTGGTTTGTTTTGAATCCTCGATAGATTTCAGTAATTTAAGCGCCAGCTTTTCGCCCATTCGCTCAAGCCCCACCAAAGCTGGCATATCCAGGCGGAAAATGTCCGCCGGAGTTTTCACCAGTTGCTGATCGACCAGCTGCTCGATAATTTTGTCACCTAAACCTTCAATATCCATAGCTTTACGAGAGACAAAATGTTTCAGCGCTTCTTTTTGTTGAGCTCCACAAAATAAGCCGCCCGTACAACGCGCTACAGCTTCACCTTCAACCCGTTCAATGCTGGACTGACAGACAGGGCAAAGGGTTGGAAACAGGATGTCACGTGCGCTTTCAGGCCGCTGCTCTTGTACCACAGAAACAATTTGTGGGATCACGTCTCCTGCCCTGCGCACTATCACGGTATCGCCTATTTTGACGCCCAAGCGGTTAATTTCATCCTGATTATGCAAAGTTGCATTACTGACTGTCACGCCGCCAACCACTACAGGCTCTAAACGGGCAACAGGCGTAATTGAGCCAGTACGACCGACCTGAAACTCGACATCCAGTAAAGTGGTGGTTTTTTCCTGAGCCGGAAATTTAAAAGCTATGGCCCAACGAGGCGCACGGGCAACAAAACCTAAAGCTTGCTGCTGGGCTAAATCATCGACCTTCAGCACTACACCGTCTATTTCATAAGGCAAAATGGCGCGTTTAGTTAAAATGCTTTGCTGATAATCCAAAGCGGCTTGCAAACCAGTGACATGGCGGATTTCCGGACACACTGGTAAGCCCCAGGCTTTGAGTTGTTGCAAACGGGCATGATGGCTTTTGCCGTTTAAGAGCTGAGTTGTGTCTTCCACTGCTCCTACCGCATAGGCATAAAACATCAAAGGACGAGTGGCCGTGATCTTTGGATCCAGCTGCCGTAAGCTACCCGCTGCGGCATTACGAGGGTTGGCAAACACTTTATCGCCTGAAGCTCTGGCTTTTTCGTTCATTGCCTCAAAACCCGCCAGCGGCATAAAAACTTCACCCCGAACTTCCAACACTGCTGGCACTTCGCCTTGTAACTTTAGTGGTATAGCTCTGATGGTTTTGACATTGGCAGTAATATCTTCGCCGGTAAAGCCATCACCTCGGGTGGCAGCCTGCACCAACAGGCCGTGCTCGTACCGAATACTGACGGCTAAACCATCCAGCTTAGGCTCTGCACAAAACTCAAAGTCTTTACTTGCATCGATACGATCAGCCATACGTTTGTAAAAAGCAGCGAAGTCGTCGGCATCAAAAGCGTTATCCAGCGACAGCATAGCGACCTGATGGCTGATTTGACCAAATTTGCTTAAAGGGGCAGCCCCCACTCGTTGGGTCGGGGAATCAGGTGTGATAAGTTCTGGGTACTGTTGCTCAATCTGCTTTAATTCCAAAAACAGCTGATCATAATCAGCATCCGGAATACTGGGGTTATCCAGCACGTAATACTGGTGATTGTGATAAGCCAGTTGGTCTTTGAGCTGCTGCAGGCGTTGTTGGATAGCTTGGTTCATTTGAGGTACCCGGACACTTAAATTCTGAAATCTTCGATTCTAAAATAACGAGGCCCCGATAACGGGGCCTGTTTAATAGCTGTTCTGTATTAACCGTGGATCAGGCGTTGACGCTGAAACTCGCGGATTTTTTCCACATAATGCCGCACTGTTTGTACTGTCAGCACTGAACGCTGACCATCCAGTACCTGACCACCAAATTCATCGGCCAGTTTTTTAGCGGCACTGTGCATCAGGTTGAAGTTCTGTAAGGCTTCGCCAGGCCCTGGCAAGGTCATAAACAGACTTAAACCACGGGTATTCATTTTATCCATGTCTTCTAAATCGAAGGTGCCTGGATTAAACATATTGGCCAAAGAAAACAGTACTTCGCCTGAACCTGCGTTGTCCTGGAAACGGTGGAAAATATTCATCTCACCGTATTTAAAACCTAAGGTCAGTAACGAAGGCAATAACAAGGAACCGTTAATTTCTTCACCTTCCGGCAGCAATACGTACAGGATCAACACTTCGTTCGCTGGTGCCTGAGCGCCTTGATCTTTTTCAGCTTCGTAAGCGGCCTGTTGCTCTTCGGCTACAGCTTCAGCATAAGGCTCGTCTGTGGCAGAAAAGCTGCCCATATCCAGCGACGGCTCGTTTAATTCTGGCTCACGACGCACCTTCACTGGTTCACGTAATTTATTGGCTTTTGGAGCTACTGTTGGTGCTGGTTTAGGTTGCGGTTTTTCGCCCGGTTGCAATACACGCTTGCGACCAATACCCAATTCATCAAATCCATCAGCCTTTGGACCGGCATTTGCCGAGGCATCCACTTCGTATTTGCCAATGTCCTTATTATTTTTCCGGACTGTCCACCAGCCGTGTAAAGCTAAAGCGCTGATACCCAATACACCCAAAACAATCAAGACTAAACGTAATTCCTCAGCCATCTCTTTTACCTTTTAGTTTTTAGGCTTGTGCCATTTTCACAGCATCTTCCACATCTACAGCCACAACTCTGGACACACCGGGTTCCTGCATGGTCACCCCCATTAATTGTGCCGCCATTTCCATGGCAATTTTATTGTGACTGATATAAATAAATTGCACAGTTTCAGACATTTCCCGTACCAGATTACAAAATCTGCCTACGTTTGCATCATCCAAAGGTGCATCAACTTCATCCAACATGCAAAAAGGTGCCGGATTTAATCGAAAAATCGAAAACACCAATGATAAAGCGGTTAGCGCTTTTTCACCACCCGAGAGTAAGTGAATTGTACTGTTTTTTTTCCCTGGCGGTCTCGCCATGATAGTTACACCTGTTTCTAACAGATCTTCTTCAGTTAAATCAAGATAGGCACTACCTCCACCAAAAACTTTTGGAAACAAAGTTTGCAGACCATCGTTCACCTGCTCAAAGGTTTCTTTAAATTTTTGCCGGGTTTCCCGATCAATTTTACGAATCGCAGTTTCCAGAGTCTCAAGCGCTGAGACTAAATCCTGATGCTGCGCATCCAGATACTGTTTACGCTCGTCCTGCTGTTCAAATTCTTCAATAGCCGCCAGATTAATAGGCCCTAAACGCCCTACTGCATCCTGCGTTTTTTCCAGTTGTTGTTGCCATTCCTGCTCGTTGGCTTCGGCGGGCAAAGTTTCACTCAGTTCTTTAAAATTGACCTGCAGCTCTGTCAGTTGCTCCAGCATATTATTGGCGCGCACCCGATATCCTTCGGCACCCAGCTGCAAATCGGCTAATTCTTTTTGCTTTTGCGTCAGTAAATGCGCAACGCCCTGATGACCTTGCTCGGCCTGACGCAGCTTATCATCCAGTTGATGCAAAGCTTCGGCTTTTTGCTGCACTAAAAGTTCAACTTCAGCCCGTTGTTCCAGTAATAGTTGCAAGCTTTCATGTTGCTCAGCATCCGGCTCTGACACTTCAGCCAATTGCTCCTGCACCAATTGGAAGCGCTGCTGCAATTGCTGCTGTTGTTGCTGGCTACGTTGCAAATTCTGCTGGCTGAAACTTAGCTGCTTTTGCGCACTTTGTTGCTCCAGCTGCAGTTGCTGCAGTTGCTGACGCACAGCATCTTGCTGTTGTTTAAGTTGTTGATACTGCTGCTGGCTTTGTGTTTGTTGTTGCTGCAACTGCCATTCTTTGGCTTTTTGTGCCTGATACTGCTCGTCCAACGCTTCGGATTGTTGCTCCAGCTCATCCAGCTGCAGGCTTAATAACTCAAAATCCTGCTGCTGAGCCGTCAGCTCTGTAGATGCCTGTAAGCGTCTTTGTTGTTGTAATTGCTGCTGTTGTTGCAGTAATAAAAGGTCGGTGCTGATTTTTTGCAGCTGCTCTTTGGTTTGCTGCAATTGCTGTTGGCTGTGTTGCCACTGCTGCCTGCTCGTTGCGACTTCTGTGTCGAAGCGCACTTCGAGCTGCTGCTGTTCCGCTATCTGTTGTTCAAGCTGCTGGATCTGTTCCGCCAGTTCCAGCAATTGCTGTTGCCGGGTTAAGTAGTTGTCAGAAGCCGCTTGTCCCGGTACTAACTGCCAGTTGCTGCCAAGCCAAATGCCTTGCGGGCAAATCACAGATTGCTGTGGTTCTAGCTGCTGTTGCAATGCCCGCGCTTGTTCGATGCTGTCGGCCAGCAACACACTATGAAAGGGATCCGGATACAGGCCTGAACGGATCACCGCAGCTAAAGTACCGGCTTTGGCAGTCAGTTGAGTTGGCGCGACATAACTTTGCTCTGTCCCCTGCTCCATCACTGCATGCTGTAATTCGCCCAGCACCAGACTAACAGCCCTGGCCCATTGCGGTTCAATCTCCAGCTGCTTTAACAGCTGCTGTTGCTGCTGATTCACCTGCCGCTGAATTTGACTGAGTTTGTCCTGCTGGTTTTTTAGCTGCTTTAATTCGCTTTGCCGTACCAGTTGCTGCTGTTTGTATTGCTGCTGTGCGTGCTGTAAATCCTGATAACCTTGCTCAGCTTCAGAACTTTGCTGTTGCAGTAGCTCTAGTTGCTGCTGTGTTTCGTGCTGTTTGGTAAGTAATGGCTCTGCAGCTTTCGAGTCGGCCACCGCATCCAGTTGCGCTAACTCTTGTTGTAACTGGCTGATACGGTTGAGTAACTGCTGCTGTTGCTGTTGGCTGTGCTGCGCTTTGAGCTGATTCTGTTGCTGCTGTTGCTGCAAGGCAAAAAACTGTTGCTGCCATTGCTGCAGTGCGCTCTGAGCCTGCAGCAGTTGTTCTTGAGCTTGCTCCGCTTGTTCGGTCAGGCTTTCAAATTGCTCTTGTTTCAGTTCGCTATCTGGTGCTGCATGTTCGAGCTGGAATTCAAGTTCTGCCAGTTGCTCTCGCTGCTGCGCCATATAAGAGTCAGCTTCCTGCAAAGTCAGTTGCAAGGACCGCAGCTCATCGGTCAGGCTTTGGCGACGCTGACGTTGGTGCAGTTGCTGTTGCTCTAAGCGCGTGATCTGATTACCGACCTGATAATACTGCTGCTGCACTTGTTGCTGCTCAGCGCGTAAATCCTGTTGCTGCTCTTTGAGTTGCAACACCAGCAATTGATCACCGGATTGAGCCGCCTGAAATTGTTCTATTTCGGTCAGCTTGTGCTCTATATCCAACTCTGTTTTCTGCAGCAGGCCATGAAAGTGTAACCATTTCACACAGGCCAATTCCGCTTTGAGCTTACGCTCCTGCGCTTTCAGTTCTTTAAAACGTGCCGCAGCTGCAGCCTGGCGTTTTAACTTATCGAGGTTTTTACCCAGCTCTTCGCGCACATCAGATAAACGGTCCAGGTTTTCGCGGGTATGTTTAATACGGTTTTCAGTTTCGCGCCGGCGTTCTTTGTATTTCGAAATACCGGCCGCTTCTTCGATAAAAATACGCAAGTCCGCAGGTTTGGATTCAATCAGCCGTGAAATCATGCCTTGTTCAATAATGGCGTAACTGCGTGGGCCTAAACCTGTGCCGAGGAAGATATCTGTGATATCACGGCGGCGACATTTAGTACCATTAAGGAAGTAATTCGACTGGCCATCCCGCGTTACTAAACGTTTGATGGCTATTTCACTACGATCAGCCAGCGTGCCTTGCAAACGGCCCTGAGTGTTTTCGAACATCAGTTCAACAGAAGCCTGAGACACGGGTTTACGCTGCGTGGAGCCGTTAAAAATAACGTCTGTCATCGCATCACCACGCAGGTTTTTTGCCGAGCTTTCGCCCAGCACCCAGCGTACAGCGTCAATAACGTTAGATTTTCCGCAGCCGTTTGGTCCCACTACAGCAGTCATTGCAGCAGGAAAAGCCACCTGGGTAGGATCAACGAAGGATTTAAAACCCGCTAATTTAATTTGCTTAAGACGCATCTGTCCCTGAACAATAAGGCCGAGGTTTTGTTAACAAAAGTGAATGTAACAGAACAGCAGTGCTGCTGTCACGGCCGCTTTGTATTCCTGCGCTGAAAAAGTTGCTTACGGATTTTATGTTGCGACTCAGATACATGGCCTATATGCTCGCCCTGGACCTGGATCCCTGTTGAGGTATAAAAGTTATGCATTATTTGATGAAAGGTTTGAACCTGATCCGGGTTAAGGGCTTAAAACGTTATGTGGTGGTGCCACTTTGTATCAACCTGGTGCTGTTTGCGCTGGCTTTTGGTTATTTATTCAGTCAGTTAGGTGGCTGGGTCGATCAGGTCGTAGCAACCTTGCCGGACTGGCTGAGTTTTATCGGCTTTTTAGTCTGGCCTTTGGCGCTGTTTTCTATTGTGATGGGTTTAGCTTTAACCTTCACCATGGTGGCTAATTTTATCGCAGCCCCTTTTAACGCCTTACTGGCGGAAAAAACTGAGCTGCATTTAACGGGTCAGCCGCTGCCAGATCAAGGCCTGGCCGCATTTTTAAAAGATGTACCGCGTATGCTGGGCCGTGAATGGCAAAAGTTTGTTTATTGTTTGCCGCGCGCCATCGGCTTTTTACTGCTGTTTTTTATCCTGCCGGGCATAGGTCAGTTGTTGTGGTTTTTATTCTGCAGCTGGATGCTGGCTATTCAGTACTGTGACTATCCGTTTGATAACCACAAAGTGCCTTTTAGCACCATGAGAAAGGCGCTCAAACTGCAATGGAAACACAGTTATGGGTTTGGCATCAGTGTGTATCTGCTGAGCTTAGTACCCTTGATTAACTTACTGATTATGCCGGTAGCTGTTTGTGGCGCAACTGCTATGTGGGTGGATAAATTCAGAGAAGCACTGCGCCTGCCAGATTAATAAAAATGGGGTCAGATCACATTGTTAACAGTTAACAATGTGATCTGACCCCAATTTCAGGTTAGCGGTGATCCGGGTGTCTGCGCCGCCATCTGTGTGCCGTTTTGCTTTTATCTGCTTTGAACTGATGTTGCACTACCACTGGACGGGACACGATCAGGTTATTCGGATAGACAATTTGTTCGTTGTTTTTTGTCAGCAGTACTGTGCTGAACAAATTGATTTCCACCACCTTGCCTTCAACATGGTTCGCACCATCAATAATTTTCACTTCAGCACCTGGTGCAAAATTACGTTGGCCTAACATGATAAAAAAGGCAGTGATATTACTCAACAGCGACCAGGCGGCAAATAATGCCACACCTATCACTGCAATCATTGAAGACGCAAGAACCAGCAACCCTTTGATGTCGATGCCCCAGACTACACTTAGGACAACAACCAGCAGTAAAAACAGCAGTATATGAAACACCACTAAAGCGCGGCGATTCATTTCATCTTTTAATACACTGGCCGCTATAGTGCGATAAACAAAAGGCGCAATACGACGGCTCAAAATGATATAAATCAAAATGATGATTGCACTGATCACCATCTGCACTATGGCCGGACTAAAAGTGGCCATTAACTGTTTTAACTGATGCAAAATCTGCATGGCTTCTTGCACAACCATCACCCTCAAAATCAAAAAACGCTATTTTTGCTTGCCCAACTGAACCGATACTGAAAATGGTTAGTCCAGATCGTTAATAGCCCAGGTCACAATATAATCTTCAAACTTTTCCATATCGACCGCATCTTCAGAAATGGTTTTGTTGCGCACTGACATTTGCTTTTTATGCATCAGGCTTTTTTTGCCATTATTCAGAAGCGGGTGCCAGGACGGTAAACCACGGCCTTCGTGCAAACGACGATAGCTGCAGCTATTGGGCATAAAAAAGATGTCTTTTAAATTATCCTGCGTCAGCTTGACGCAATCCGGCACCAGCACTGTACGCTGCTCGTACACAGTACAGGCACATTTATGGCTGTCCAGATAACGACACGCTATGTTGGTGAAATGGATTTGCTCATCTGGTTTGATGTAATCCGTTGGGCCTTCGGCTTCTTCGTCTTCATCATCGATAAATTTATTCAGACAACATTTGGCGCAGCCATCACAGACTGCTTCCCATTCTTCTGTTGTCATTTGTTCCAGGCTTTTTGTTTCCCAGAATTTTGCTGTTAACACTTCAACCTCTCTGTCAGCGTACTGACGTCTTAATATGTAGCTTGTTGGCCAGAGTTAATTCTAACTGATCGCCACTATAAAGTGGCCCCACTCCAGCTGGTGTGCCTGTCAGTACCAGATCACCAGGTAGCAAAGTAAAAAACTGTGACATTTCGCTGATGATTTGAGTCACAGAACGGATCATCATACGGGTATCGCCTTGCTGACGCGTCTCACCATTCACCTTCAGGCCAAACTCTAACTGTTGCACATCACCCAGTTCATCAGCCGCAATAAAACCAGAGACAGGGCAAGCGCCATCAAAACCTTTGGCAATTTCCCAGGGCCGTCCGAGCTCTTTTAGTTTCTTTTGCTGATCCCGTAGTGTTAAATCCAGCGCCAGACCATAACCCCAAACAGCGTCCAGCACTTGCTCTGGAGTCACTTTGGTTAAGGGGGCTTTAATCAGCACGGCCAGCTCAGTTTCATTATGCACAGCACCTAACTGGTCTGGGATAGGAAAAGACTGATGGATATCAACGACAGCTGTACTGGGCTTGATAAAGAACAGTGCTTCCGGTGCCGTTTTGCTGTTCATTTCAGCGATATGGTCCTGATAATTCTGACCAATACACAGTGCTTTGCCTACCGGCAGATGGATCGCCTGCCCTTGCAGATCTTTATGCTGATAACTCATGCTTTATCCTCAGCTACTATTAAATCCGCCAGATAACCTACGCTGGTGACAAAATAATAAGACCGGTTCCAGTGCATCAGCGTTTGATAGTTGCTGTACGCCAGATAGACCCGACCTTGTTCGTCATCCGGCATCACCAATGCAGCTTTGATATCACGCTTTGGCAAAGCTTTGCCTTCAGTGGTGCGAACCCCTAAGCTTTGCCAGGCCGCTAAAGAACGTTCAGATTTAGCCCACCACTGCAGCCACTGAGTTCTGTCTTTACTGCCTTTTGGGATCACATAAGAGAAATCGAAGTTATTCGGTACTTTTACTTCTCTGCCCCAGGTTTGGCTATTGTCCCAACCACGGGTTTTTAAATAATTGGCAATAGAGGCGAAAGCATCAGTACGGCTTTGCCAAATGTTGATGTGACCATCACCGTCACCATCCTGAGCATAGGACATAAATGCACTGGGCATAAACTGGCTTTGGCCCATAGCACCAGCCCATGAGCCTTTCATATCTGCCAAGCTGACATGGCCTTGCTGCAGAATATCCAGTGCCAGAAAGAATTCAGATTTAAAAAAGGACTCCCGGCGGCCATCATAGGCCATAGTGGCTAAAGCAGAAGGTACTGAATAGTTGCCCATAAACTTACCAAAGCTACTCTCAAGCCCCCATAAAGCCACAATAAAACGCGGTTGTACCCCATATTTCTGGCCTATGCTTTCCAGCTCTTGCTGATGCTCCTTGTAATATTTACGCGCCAGCGCAATGCGTTGTTTACTCACACGCTTCGGTAAATAGGTATCTAAGGTTTCAGTAAATTCAGGCTGCTTTTTATCTGCCACTACTGCAGATTTGTAGTGCTTTAAGCTGGCGAATACCTCATTGACCAGAGTTTTGGAATAGCCTTTGTCTAAGGCCTGCTGTTTTAAAGAAGCTGCGTATTGTTCAAAACTACCTTTATTCAAAGCATCTTGCGCAGGTAATGCAGACACAGAGGCTGTTTGGGCTTTTTGCAGGGCAGGTACTTTAGCGACAGGCGCAGTTTTTACCGTTTGTGTTTTAGTTTGGGCATTGCCAGACACAGTGCTGGTACAAGATAACAATAAACTACTGACCACAATGACTGCGATTTGAGTCAACTTCATCTGTTACTCCTTGTTTTGCAAGCTCTCTTTATGCGCTTTAAGTAAATCTTCAGGCGGCGGAGGCAATTGTAAATAAAAGCCCTGTTCTGTCAGTTGTGCTCTGACTTTATCAATATCTGCGTGGGCTAGTTTGCTTTTGGTGGCCAGATTCACCAGCGTCACCAGTTGGGGTTTGCCAAAGGTTTTCAGTAAGGCTTCAGGTACAGCGCTAAAGTCATCACGGCGCAATACGTACAAATAGGTTTGGTCCAGCTTCGGACTTTTATAAATGACACATAACATAGGACAAAAACTACTCTGACTAACTTGCCTAACAGGGGCGCAAACTATAACATGAAGCACCAGCCTTGCGTACCAAGCAAATAAAGGCTGACACGATTTTTTGCCGTCATTAAACAAATAATAAAGTGCGCATTTTGAGCTATGTCTGATCATTCCTTTGAATTAAAAGGCAGTTTATTTCCACTGTCTGTGTTGTATTGTCAGGACTTGTCTGCCGCTGCAGTAAAAACTCAGTTGCAACAAAAATTGGCGCAAGCTCCAGCCTTTTTTTACCGCGCACCTGTGGTGATTAATGTCGAGTCTGTAACTCAAGCTCCTGATTTCGCAGCTATTGCTGAAGTTTTCAAGGAACTCGAGCTGGTCTTGGTCGGTGTATGTGGTGCATCTGCTGAACTAAAAAAAGTGGCTCAGGCCGCTGGTTTGGCTTCATTGCAATTGAGCAAAAGTAAAACTCCGGCCAAAGAAAGCAAAGAAAAAGAAACAAAAACAGAAGCCGCCGTTGCTGCTCCTGTGATGGAGACCAAAGTGGTGGAGCAAAACATTCGCTCCGGCCAACAAATTTATGCCAAAGGTGCAGATTTAGTGATCCGTGGTACTGTAGGTGCCGGCGCTGAAGTCATTGCCGATGGCAATATACATATTTACGGTACCTTGCGTGGTAAAGCCATAGCAGGCGCTGCCGGAGATAGTCAAAAACGCGTGTTTTGTCACAAGCTGGAAGCTGAACTGATCTCCATAGCCGGAAGTTACTGGCTCAGTGACAGTCTGCAAGGCGAATATTGGGGTAAGTCGGCTTGCATTGGGTTGCAGGACGATAAGTTGGTTTTAGCAGATTTGCTTTAAGGATATTTTGCGATGGCAAAAATCATTGTTGTTACATCAGGTAAAGGTGGCGTAGGCAAAACTACGTCAAGCGCAGCTATTGGCACAGGTATCGCGATGCGCGGTTTTAAAACCGTGATTATCGATTTCGATATAGGTTTGAGAAATCTGGACTTAATCATGGGCTGTGAACGTCGTGTGGTTTACGATTTCGTTAATGTGATTAACGGTGAAGCGAATTTAAAACAGGCGATGATCAAAGATAAACGTATCGACACCCTGTTTATTCTGCCTGCTTCCCAAACCCGAGATAAAGACGCTCTGAGCAAAGAAGGCGTAGAGCGCATTCTGAACGAGCTGGCAGAAGAATTTGACTACATCATCTGTGACTCGCCTGCCGGTATTGAATCAGGCGCTATGATGGCGTTGTATTTTGCCGATGAAGCAATAGTTGTGACTAACCCTGAAGTGTCGTCAGTCCGTGACTCAGACCGTATTCTAGGTATGCTCAGCAGCAAATCACGTCGTGCTGAACAAGGCTTACCTGGTATCAAAGAACACTTGCTGTTAACCCGCTACAATCCTGAGCGCGTCGTCAAAGGCGAGATGCTGAGTGTAGAAGATGTCGGCGAAATTCTGGCGATTAAACTTTTAGGTGTCATTCCTGAATCTCAGGCTGTGTTAAATGCATCCAACTCCGGTACTCCGGTTATTCTGGATGAAGAAAGTGACGCAGGTCAGGCCTATTTAGATACAGTCGCCCGTTTGCTTGGCGAAGACGTGCCTTTCCGTTTCCTGAATGTGGAGAAAAAAGGCTTGCTCAAACGTATATTTGGAGGCTAAGCGAATGTCGTTATTGGATTATTTCCGTTCAACGAAAAAAAATACCGCTTCAACTGCCAAAGAGCGGTTACAAATCATCGTCGCCCATGAGCGCAACAGACGCAACAGCCCGGATTATTTGCCACAGCTGGAACGCGATATTTTGGCCGTGATCCGCAAATATGTCGATATAGCGGATGATCAGGTGTCTGTCTCTCTGGAAAAAAGTTCAGACGAGTTGTCAGTGCTGGAGTTAAACGTCACCTTCCCTGACGACAAAAAATAATAATTAAAAAACTAAAAAGAGGCAGGATCTGTGATCCTGCCTCTTTTTTTATTAAGTTTTACTGTACGTTATTAAAGTCGTCCAACAGGATCAATCCCAGATCAGCGGTCAAACCCTGACCATCCCGCGCTACTGCAGTGTAGATCTTATTGGTATCTAAGGTCACAGCGACAGGACCAATAGCTGCTGTTTTGCTGCCTGTTGGTGTTACAGTGACAAAATAATCACCTGCAGGTACCTGGATATAGCCAGAGTCCGCTTTGAAAGGTACGTTGCTCAGTGCTGCTGTAGCCGCTGAAATATCAGAAGTTGCAGTTAAATACACATCGACAGGGCCTGCCAGACTAGAACCGTGGATCACACGAATTTGTGCGGCGGTGGCAATACGACGTGGCTTATCTTCTACTACCAGAGGCTCAATACTGTTTTCAGTTAACGAACCTACTGCATGCACAGTGTAATAAACACCAGCCTCCAGCTCCAGGTCAGCGTTAATTACGACAACTGAATTATCCGCATCCGCAGCTACTTTGACGTTATATGTGTCTGGAGCCAATTCAGCGTAATCAGTAAAGTTAGGGAAAGCTAAGGCATTGATAGCTTCAGCATTGTTAACTAACACGTCAACAGCTGGCGCATCAGATACATCATGCACCACACGGACCGCAGAGACAGAGCCCTGGTCCAACAGCTCAAGACTGGTATCGCCGCCTTGTACTAAAGCTAATAAAGAGACGGGCGAATCACCAGCAAACTTGCTGTCCAACGCAGCTATGGTTAAGTCCAGACCGGAAGTCAAAGCGACAGTGCCTGAGTCATACACTACAGTGCTCAAATCACCAGCTGGAGTGATACGCACTCTGTAGTCGCCAGCAGGAACAGTGACATCGCCTGTATTGGCGCTAAATTCAAGAGTCGCGGCCACAGTACCTGCGGATAATTCAGCAGCAGGAGCTGTCAAATGCACGTCAACTGTTGGAGCAGATGCCGCAGCGTGTACCACGCGCAGACGTACATTACCGCTACTTACTGCTGTTTGAGGAAAGTTAACAACCAAAGGTTCGATGCTACTGTCAGCTGCTTTACCAACAGCAAAAATTACATAATCAGTTGCTTCTGCTAAAGAAATGCTGGTTTGTGGGATCACTGTGGCTTGGGTGCCACCAGGTAATTTGGCACCAACAGAAGTACTGAAATTACCAGGTGCGACGGAAACTGGTCCTGCGGCATCACCAAAAGCCAGATTTTCAACGGCTACACTACCATTAGCGGTGATCGCGACATCTGGTGCATCAGAAACTGCGTGCACAACTTTAACTGTCGCGTTAACAGGTGGCGGAGCTATTATTTCTGGTGGAGAGTCAGAATCGTTACAACCTGCGATAGCAAGCAGCGCGAAACCTACGACACATAGTTTATTTGTCCATCTCATCATAAATACCCTTTTGATTGTTTATGTTGCAAAAGGGTTACGACGACAAATTTTGACTAGATCAACGGCTTTTTTTGCAAAAAACCGGATGATTTTTCTAAAAAAATGCATTAAACCATATTCAGAAAGGCTCGTATTTACGCAGTAAAAGCTTGATCAGATCAATTCAGCGGCATGTGCAGGCACAGGCAGATGCTTACGCAGTATCTCGCGGCGCCAGCCTCGCAAAAACTCAGGTAAAGGCAACAGCCCCCTGTCTTTATCACTGACCCGCCAGCACCAATTGAAAAACTCAGTGCTTTGGC
Source organism: Rheinheimera tangshanensis (assembly GCF_014645135.1). Classification (GTDB taxonomy): domain Bacteria; phylum Pseudomonadota; class Gammaproteobacteria; order Enterobacterales; family Alteromonadaceae; genus Pararheinheimera; species Pararheinheimera tangshanensis. The sequence goes on along the minus strand of NZ_BMLH01000001.1, from coordinate 965,252 downwards.
GACGAACAGCGATAAATTCAGCAGGAATACCAGACTCTCTCGCTGCGGCTTTAATAGCATCTGTGATTTTTTGCATTTCTTCTTTAAAGCCCTGAAATACATCAGTGTGATAAAAAGGAGCAGGACATTCTTCAAGCGGCAACGCTTTGGCTTTTTCAATCAAAGCCAATACAGCTTTACCATGACGGCGCACTTCACGGCCAGGCAATTCAGGGATATTAAACATTGACTCGAGGCTACCGGGACGGCGTTTAGCGATATCCAATAAATGATGATCTTTGAAGATAAAACCCAGCGCCATATCATGCTGCTGCGCATACTCCTGACGCCAAATCACTAATTCACGCAAAATGGCAAGCTCACGTGGCGTCAGCAGATTGCTGTTTTTCAGTTCCAGATGACGAAATGATAGAGGCAAGCCAAAAGAGCGACGTGCTATTAAATGTTCGCCTTCAGCAAGCAGCAGTTCGTATTGGCCTTTTGCCACCAGCTCAGTTTTCAGCGCCTGATATACATCAAGCAAATGCTCTACATCTTTGGCTGCGTAATCCAGCTGTAATGCAGATAAGGGTCGTGCTATCCAGTCAGTGCGGGATTCACTTTTATCCAGCTCAATAGCACAAACTCGTTGTACCAATTTGGCATAGCCCTGACTTCCGCCCCAACCTGCCAGTTCGGCAGCCAGTTGAGTATCAATCAGAGGCAATACGGGTAACAGATCTTTAGTGGCTAAAGCTTCTAAATCTTCGTTGCAGGAATGCACCACTTTACAGACTGCCGGATCAGCAAACAGCTGTTGCAAAGAACTCCAATCATCAATAGCTAACGGGTCGACCAGCACCAGTTGTTTGCCATCAAACAACTGGATCAAGCCAAGCTTTGGACTTAATGTCGTCTGCCGAACAAATTCAGTATCAACAGCTAATACCTCAGCGGTGGCGGCTTGCGCACAAAACGCAGCTAAAGCAGAGGAGGAGGTTATAAGTTGATACATCATTTTAAATCCTTGATTGTCTCTTTCTATTTCTTTAACCAATTTTTCGTCGTAAAAAAACCGGCAAAAGCCGGTTTTTTTCAGGTTTAACCTTTCAGCTCTCGCCTTAAGATTTTACCTACGTTAGTTTTTGGCAGTTCGGTGCGAAATTCTACCAGCTTCGGCACTTTATAGCCCGTCAAACGTTCCTTACAATGTTGTATGAGTTCAATATCAGTTAAGCTTTGATCTTTTTTCACGACAAAAATCTTCACGGCTTCGCCTGTAGATTCGTTCGGCACGCCAATGGCAGCAACTTCCAATACTTTATCGTTCATTGCCACGACTTCTTCTATCTCATTTGGATAGACATTAAAACCTGAGACTAAAATCATATCTTTTTTGCGATCGACTATGTAGAAGAAACCATCGTCATCAACACGAGCTATATCACCAGTGGCTAACCAGCCTTCAGCATTTAACACTTTAGCTGTTTCGTCTGGTCTGTTGTAATAACCTTTCATCACTTGGGGGCCTTTCACCCACATTTCACCGGCTTCACCAGCAGCCACTTCAACGCCTGCATCGTTCACCAGTTTAATGTCAGTCGAAGGCGCAGGAAAACCTATACTGCCGTTATAAGCGGGCAAATTGTAGGGGCTTACTGTGACTAAAGGCGCACATTCAGTTAAACCATATCCCTCAACCAGACGGGTTGAGGTGACTTTCTGCCAACGCTCAGCCACAGGACGCTGTACAGCCATACCTCCACCCAGAGCAAGCTTTAACTTACTAAAATCAAGCTGAGCGAAGCCCGGAGTATTGAGTAAACCATTAAATAATGTATTAACTCCGGTTAATGCTGTAAACGGATATTTCGCCAGCTCCTTAACGAAGTTAGGCATGTCTCGCGGGTTAGTAATCAAAAGATTAGTACCGCCATACTTCATAAAAACCAGGAAGTTAGCTGTTAAAGCAAAGATATGGTACAGAGGTAAGGCTGTGACAATAAATTCACTGCCTTTGCTCAGCAGTGGGTCTAAGCAGCCCGCTGCTTGTTCCAGGTTGGCTATCATATTACGGTGCGTCAACATAGCGCCTTTGGATACGCCAGTGGTGCCCCCTGTGTACTGTAAAAAGGCCAGGTCTTCACCAACCACAACAGGCTTTTTGTAAGCTGCAGCACTACCGGCCGCTATCACCTGTTTATAAGTGACGTACTTTTTCAAGTTGTGCGCAGGGATCAGTTTTTTAACGTGCTTGACCACCAGGTTGACTATAGTGCCTTTCACCAGACCTAACATATCGCCCATATGCGTCAAGATCACATGATCAAGCTTCACCTTGTCCTGAACCTCAGACAAGGTGTGAGCAAAGTTCTCTACAATGATAATGGCTTTGGCTTGTGAGTCCAGCAGCTGATGCTGCAATTCGCGGGGCGTGTACAGTGGATTAACGTTCACCACCACACAACCTGCACGTAAAATACCTAAAATACAGACAGGGTACTGCAGCAGATTAGGCATCATGACAGCCACTGCATCACCTTTTTTCAAACCTAATTGATGCTGCAAATAAGCGGCAAACTTTAAGCTTAATTGATCTAATTCAGCGTAGGTGATGCTTTTCCCCATATTAATGTAGGCAGTTCTGCCTGCATAATCTTTGATGCTTTCATCAAAAACTTCTAATAACGATGCGTAGTGATCGGCATTGATATCAGCCGGAACGCCTTCAGGGTAATTTTTTGACCAGACTCGATCCACTGTCCTCTCCTCGTGGTATTTATTATTTTTTAGTTATAGTAGTTATAGTTAGTACGTTGGCCCTTTGTACAGACCTCGGTGATATCTGCTACAAAATGGCACTGAGTTTTTACTCTAATCCTGCATCATCCCACAATTGCTTTCATTTCACAATTGTCTGCGGAATCAGCAGTTCTGACCCCGACTATAACAGCATAAAAAATCGTCAGGAACGATTTTTAACAGCTTTAGCTGGCCCGCAAGGGTGCTCTGCAGGATTGAAGAGCATAAAAAATCGTCAGGAACGATTTTTAACAGCTCTAGCTGGCCCGCAAGGGGGCTCTGCAGGATTGCAGAGCATAAAAAATCGTCAGGAACGATTTTTAACAGCTTTAGCTGGCCCGCAAGGGTGCTCTGCAGGATTGAAGAGCATAAAAAATCGTCAGGAACGATTTTTAACAGCTCTAGCTGGCCCGCAAGGGTGCTCTGCAGGATTGCAGAGCATAAAAAATCGTCAGGACAGTAAAAATTGACGGATTGCGTTGGCCGTTTTTTCCGGCTGAGTCATATGGCAATGATGCCCACCACTTAACTCCACCAGTTCTAGCTGTGAATAACAATACTGATACTGTTGTCGCGCTTGTTGCATCATGTCCAGACCATCAGTGGCCAAAATAGCAAGCACTGGGCATTGAATATCCTGCAGCAGCTGTGTCACTTGTGGTGGCAACAATCGATAGATTGAGGACTCCCGCAAACGCATATCTGCTGACCAGGTGATTCCTTCAGTGCAAGTTATGGAGCCCCTTTGAGTTAAAATCAGTGCCGCTGCAAGGTCAAAATCACTTTGGTTTTGTCTGGCCAATGCAGCGCTATGCAGATCGGGGTAAACTGGTTTTTGCTTCTGTGGACTTTGCCATCTGTGATGAATTGCAGTGCGAACTTGTTCAGTGATTTTAGCTGCGTCTCCTGCCACCAGACCCAGACTGTCGATCAATACTAATTTGCGTACCATCTGCGGCATAACAGCGGCTAACACAGAACCAATCATGCCACCCATTGAATGACCGATAATATCGACCTGTTTCCAACCCGCACTTTTAATCAGTGTAGCCAGATCATAAATCCAATCTAAGAAATGATAATGGGCGTCAGGACTGCGATGATCGGATTGACCATGCCCAGGCAGGTCAATCGAAACTAAATTCAATTCTGTAAGGTGAGCGCAAAGAGGTAAAAAACTATCAGCGTTGTCCAGCCAGCCATGCAGACATAAAGTGACCTGTTGTGTCTCCGGACCTTGTTGCCATCCCGCTAATGATAGAGTGGGCAGCGAAAACTTCACTGCCTGCATTAGTGACTGACGGTTTTGACAAATTTTAAAGTCATACGGTCACTCTCGCCTATAGCCAGATATTTAGCTCTGTCTACAGCGCCCATAGCCAAAGTTGGTGGTAAGGCATACACACCTTTTGGATAATCTTTGGTATCTTTTGGATTCGCGTTGATTTCTGATTTGGCTTGCAAAGTGAAACCGGCTTGCTCCGCGACTGCAATCACATAAGACTCGTCAAGATAACCTTCTACAGCCGAACTGGAGATTTCGGAGACGCGACTCGCTCTGTGTTCGACTATACCAAAGACCCCACCAGGTTTGAGTACATCAAATACAGCGCGAAATACATCCAGCAAATAACCTTGTTCGTTCCAGATATGTGCGTTACGGAAACTAAGTACTAAATCGTATTGTTGGGCAGCCCCGAGATACATGTAAGCAGGTGGATCAAATTCAGTCTGCGACACAGTTCCAAAGTGATCTTTATGTTGCAGAATACGCTGGCTGAGTTTTTCACTGATGCGACTCCAGAAGATTTTCCTGTCATCTTGCATAGTACCGTCATCTACACGGAAGTTAGCGATGCTTAACTTGCCTTGATCTTTTAAATAAGGCGCCAGAATATCTGTATACCAACCGCGGGCAGGCCATATCTCAAGCACAGACATATTCGGTTGAATGCCAAAAAACGTCAAAGTCTCAACCGGGTGACGGTATTGGTTTCGGGCTTTATCTTCTGCGCTTCGAAATGAATGATCCGCTAGCGCAGCCAGATCGGGTGCAGAAGGAGTTTCAGCTAAGGCAGCTGCGCTACAAAGCGCAGCTGAAACTATAACTAAATTAAGGTTGCACTTTATTTTGTTTATTATTGTCAACATGTACTGGGCCTTGTATTGTCGAATGTTGTTTTGTAATAGTGCGGACGCGTATACCAGGACTGTAGCCCCAGTAATAAGGATAAGGACGCATCATAGGCCAGGTATCAATGACCTCAATTCGTTCTTCCTGTTTTGGCCATAAATACACCCTCGCATCTTTAATCACCGGATAACGGTATTCATACTCATCCACTTTGCCAACTTCAGCACGAGTCAACTCTCCAAGCACTGTAACCGACTTACCTCGCTGGTACACCATAGGGTCTAAAAAGCCTTTGATGTAAGTCACAAAACGGCCCTGAGTTTGATCAGACACAGACGGACGACCATTAGAGCCTGACGGGAAATACACAACCTCCAGACGGGTTTGATTGGCTTGATTACTGATCTCTGCAATCACACCACTCCACCGTGCTGTACCAAAATCTATATTCTGTTGAGTGGCATTTTCATAACTGGTTAAGGCTACGTTATCAGCAATACGCACTGGTTCCGGATAACTGGCACAGCCAGCCAACGCCATCAGACTCAAAGCAACAACGACAAACTTCTTACTCATGACTTTTTAACCTCATTAACTACACGGCCTTTTAGATAAGGTGTAGCGGCTTTAGTTCCGTCACTACTCTAAGCCAAGCGTGATCGGCTCCGCAACACTTATATCTGAAGTTTTACTCTTACCTGGTTCAGTCCTGCTTTTACGTCTATTGGTCGCGTTTGGACTCTTTACAGTTTTGTCATATTTTGGTCACTGACGTAAGATAACCTCACCATACCGGCTCTGGTCGCACCAGATTTTTAGTTACCCACAGAGTATTCTTATGTTAAGAAAATTAAGTTTGATCAGTCTTGCTTGCCTTGCTTCTACATCTTTTGCTGTGACTGCAGCCCCAAAAAATATTATTTATATGATTGGCGATGGCATGGGCCCTGCGTATTTAGCAGCTTACCGGTATTACATGGATAACCCGCATACCAAAGTCGTAGAGCGTACTGTATTTGATGAGTTATGGATTGGTAATGCCAGCACCTATCCGGATGACGACACCGTAGTCACAGATTCTGCTGCAGCTGCAACAGCACTGTCCAGCACTCATAAAACCTACAACGGTGCTATCGCGGTTGATCACGACCATAAACCTTTAACCACTATGCTGGAAATTGCCAAAGCTCAAGGTATGCAGACAGGTGTGGTCGTCACGGCGCAAATTAACCACGCCACTCCTGCTGGTTTTCTGGCGCATGACCAAAGCCGTCAAAACTATGATCAGATCGCAGATGATTACATAGACAACAAAGTAAATGGCCAGATCGTTGCCGATTTAATGCTTGGCGGCGGTACCAGTTATTTCATCCGCAAAGACCGTAATCTGGTCGAGGAATTTAAACAGGCGGGTTTTCAGTATACAGACAGCTGGACTGGCTTAAAAACCCTGAACAAGCTGCCTGCTTTAGGGTTGTTTGCACCTAAGGGGTTTGAGAGTGCCTTAGACAACCCACAACCTTTGCCACTGAAACAGATGACAGAAAAAGCACTGGAGCTGTTGTCGCCGGCCGAAAAAGGTTTTGTGGTGATGATTGAAGGCAGCCAGATTGATTGGTGTGGTCATGCTAATGATATAGCCTGCGCTATGGCTGAAATGCACGATTTTGCTGAAGCTATTAAAGTGGCCAAGGCTTATGTGGATAATCATCCTGATACTATTTTAGTAGTAACAGCTGATCATGAAACCGGTGGTTTATCTTTGGGTGCCGGCGGTCAATACAGCTGGAAACGCGATGTCATTAAAAAAGTAAAACATTCCGGTGACTACATCGCTGGCCAGTTGTTAGCTCTGAAAGATGAAAAAGTGATGTATCAGGCATGGTTAGGGCTGACTGGTCTTGAGCTGAGCTCGGATGAACAAGCGTTACTCAGTAAAGCCCGCAGCCAAGGGCAAAAGACTCTGGCGACTGCAGTCAAACAACGTATTGATCACCATTCGACAACAGGCTGGACCAGCGGTGGCCATACGGCAGCTGATGTACCAGTTCTGGCTTACGGTGCAGATAAACACCTATTCGCAGGTTTTCAGGACAATACTGAAATTGCCGGAAAGCTGATCCAGTTTATCCAACAGCAAAAGTAATATTTAGTTATTGAAAAAACAAACCCCACTGCATGCAGTGGGGTTTTTTATTTGCTCAAGGGAAGCTTCTGCTTAGTACAGAAACGCCCTTAGCTTTTCAGATTACATGAACTTGTAGTCCAGGCCTAAGTAGAAAGTACGACCGTATACGTCAGTGTAACGTGGGTCGAAACCAACCTGGTGACCAGCACCGCCAGTACGTAATGACAGCGGAGGAGCACGGTCAGCTAAGTTATTAATACCAAAAGTTACGCCCAGAGCTTCCATCGCCTGGTACTTGGTCTGGTAGTTAATAGTAGCGTAAGACGGCACGCTCAGTTGAACGTCTGCACCGGCTCCTGTTACTGAACCTAAACGCACTGTGCGTGAAGCGGCATATTGAGCCTGATCTTCATAACCACTGCGGTAGTTCAGGATTGCACTGTGAGTGAAATCACCGTGCGTTAAGGTGTTGCTGAACTTAGCTAAAGTTCTGAATACAACTTCATTGTCATCACCAAAACGACCTAAGCTGCTGATCCAGTCATCCGTAGTACCAGGACGGGTATATTTGCTATCTAATACATAAGTACCAGCAAGCGTCGTAGTTAAACGACCAAAAGATAAGTCATTACCTACAGTTAAGTCCCAGTCAATACCTTTGTTGATAGACTGACCTACGTTGACGCTGGCGAAAATGATAGCCAGTTCTTCCTGACCTGTTGCCTTGTTGGTCTTGGTAGTGAACAGATCACGGTAACGTCCCGGGTTGTTGACGATCTGAGACTCAGTCACAGAAGTCACCAGGTTGGTCAGCTCAATGTTCCAGTAATCCATGCTGAAGCTGAAGTTGTTATCAGGCGCATAAACAAAACCTAAAGTGTACTGTTCAGACTCTTCTGGTTTTAAGTTCGGGTTACCCTGACTGAAAGCTTCAAACTGTTGTGGAGACGGGCTACATACTGCAGCCAGCGGGTCTGAAGTACCAGCAAATGGGCAAGAGTACGGGCTGCTTGTCACACCGAATTCAACTTTAGGCTGGCCTAAATCCAACATAGAAGGTGCTTTGAAACCAGTACCTGTTGACGCACGTACTAATAAATCATCAGTCACGTTGTAACGTAATGCCAACTTATAAGTCGTGTCGTTCATTGAATCGTTGACTTTGTAGCTGCCTGGACCTGCGATACCATCTTCGCTGTACACGAAGTCAGAGGTCACTTCACCAATGTTGTCATAACGCACAGCACCAGTCAGTTCCAGATTCTCAAGAGCCGGAACTATCACTTCAACAAAACCACCGTAGTTGTCACGGCTTAAGTCATACTCTGAACCGATGTTTGCACCTAACAGCAGATCCTGTTTGTTTGCATCAGACAATGAGCTGACATAGTGAGTGTTACGGAATTCAACACCTGTACCAATATAAACATCACCGGCAGGCAATTCATACACTGGAGTAGAGGCTTTGATATCAACGCCTTTTACTTCAGTGGTATCGTTGCTCCAGTTGCCATAGTACTGAGAATCTTGCAGAGCCTGCAGACCTTCAGCACTGATTTTATCCGGAGTATCAAAGACGTTGACTAAGCCAGAACTTACAGCTGTCATGAATTTATCAAAGATCGGGTAACCACCAGCAATGTTTTCGTCAGTATCGTTCTTTGAGTAAGTGAAAGCAGCTGAGTAGTCGATAGTGTCAAACACACCTTCAACACCAGTCACGATATGCGTTGATTTAGTGTTCCACTCTGTAGCACGGCCACCCAGAGGTAATGCACGCCATTGTGCCTGTACAGACGTAACTGAACCCAGGTGAGCAGGATCAACATAAGGCATCACGTATTGCTGTGCTAAGGCAGAATCTGCAGCTAATGGGAAGAAACCTGTTGCGTTAGGAGCGATACGGGTAGTCTGAGAGAAATCAGAGTACATTACATCAGCAAAAAGCTTCACGTCATCAGTCAGCGCAACGTCCGCGCCCAGCATTAAAGAATCACGCTCACTTTCTGGCAGAATTTCTACTGTCGTAGTGTAGTCAAACTGACATAAGCCTGAAGCTTCAAAGTTATCAGTAGCACAGCCACCATTTTGGTTCGCGTAAGGGTTAAATACAGCTGAGTTAACCGGTTTACCATCAGCGCCAGTGTATACATAACGAGCGTTAGCAGGGATGGCATTTGGCGAGCCTGCAACGTAGTAATATTGTTTGTTATTTAAATTGAACGGGATAATACCTGTCTTGGAAAACTCACGGTCAGTCGCTTTTAACTGTTCCTGTGAATCACGGCTGTAAGACACCAGCACGTTGTAACCATCTGCATCAAAATCGCCTAAACCGCCAGTGATAGAGAAGTTATCGCTGGTACCATTCTTCTCTTGTGGCTTGTTGTAACGAGCAGAAAGGTTCACACCCTGGGCGTCATCCTTAGTGATGAAGTTAACTACACCAGCGATAGCGTCAGAACCGTACAAAGCAGATGCGCCGTCCGTCAGTACTTCAACACGCTCAATAGCTGCTAATGGGATAGAGTTCAGGTCAATGGTAGAACCTGAGCCACGTGGTGCCATACGGCGACCGTTGATCAGAACCAGAGTGTAGTCAGAACCTAAACCACGTAAAGAAGCAGTTTTAATACCACCACCGCCGCCACCTACAGAATCACCATCAGTAGTGAAACCCTGCATAGAAGGAATAGACTGGATTAAGTCACCAGCAGTTGCCAGACCTGAACGGTCGATAGCAGCACGGTCAAGAACCTGAACCGGCAAAGCACCTTCAATGTCAGTACGTTTGATACTTGAACCAGTAACCTGAATACGTTCAACATTATCAGTTTCCTGAGCATGTACTGAACCAGAAAAAGTGACGCCTGATACAGCGCCAAAAGCAACAGCCAAACTTACAGCTTTTGACAACTTACTACTTACAAACATTTTGTCTCCCTGGACCACCGAGTAGTGGCTTTATTTTTACGGCAATCGACATGGGCGCCGATTGAAGTTACAACACGCCTGCATTGGGACAACCCAAAACGGCGGCGGATAATAAAGGTAATTTTTTGTCGGGGTCAACCGCTTTTGAGGCTTAAATAGTCACGTTAATTGGCATCTGCCGCAAATAACACAGGTGTTAAATTAATGATAAGAATCAACAACATATGAAAGCGAACACAAAATAAACAACATAGCTGTACTAGAATTAAACAACCAAAAACGGCGCAATCGAGCTATCTAGCTGTTTATTAACAAAAATAATGAAATCAGCCTTATTTACGGCCTTTTGAGGAAAGATGAATAAATAAACAAATGCGGAGCCGCTTTTGTTTTGTAACAAAATTGAAAGTAAATGAGATGAAAAACACGACAAACTAAATTAGAAATACAGTCAGAAGGAACAGGAAGCGCAGATTTTGTTTGGATGCAGTACAGAAAGCCAGCATCACCCCAAGTCGCGCCTCACTTTTTATGCTGAAGTTTTAAGCAATTGTTTTCTCAGCTTTGGCGCAGATGTTTTCTCCGACAGCCAGATATCTAAAAATGCCGGACCGAAAGCAGGGTCTGTTACATCGCCAAGTAGCTTATCATTGAAGTAAAACTGCACTGTACCATCAGCTAATAAAACACAACTCAACTGGTCGCCTTTTTTGACATCTGTCCAAAGCTGATCCAATTGTTTGGCCCACTCCTGATGCTGAGTAGACACCTTACCCTGCAGATGTTTCCATTGATCCACTGTCGCTTCAATAAAATCAGCTTTACTGATATCACGCTGATAAGTGAGCTTCAACACCAGCGGTGCACTTTGCTGGTAGTTACTCCATTGACCATCTGCGGTGTACAGTTGAGCCTGATACAAGTCCCAGAATAAATAACTAAACTGGCCTTGCCCAACGAGCTTGATATTATCTGGCATAGCCTGGGAACTAAAGCTCCAGGCAAAAGCTAAGATCACTAAAATGTTACGCATAAAATCGTCTGCTCCATCCTGCTAACACACCAAAGCAGCCCCAACATAAAGCTAATGCTATATAAGCTTCTGTGGTGTTGCTCACCTGCATCTGACCACTTAATGCTGCGCCGCCCAGATATGCCATTGGACCAGACACAGCCGCAATAAGTGCCGCCAGCCAGTAATTTTGTAGATACGCTGAAAATACCTGCACCACCACTAAACTGAACACCAACCACAATGCCAGCATCCACAAGGGGAGCCACTCAGAAGAAGTGAAACTTAATACACCGTTGTATTGCAACACCGAATCCAGAGCTATGCCCACCGCAGCCAGAGCCAACCACGCCAAACGTTCAGCCCTGTTACAACGCCACAAGGCCCAGAATACAAAAAGTAATACCGGAATAAGCAGCATATTTTGCAACAAGACAAGGGCAAACCAGCTCAGTTTGAAGCCAATCAGTACGGGCCAATTCATCTTAGTCATGACTGACGCATCCCGGCAGCGACTTTGCAACGCAACGAATAGGGCAAACAATTCAGCAGATGCAGGCTCCACACCAAACGTTTTGGAAAACGTATCCTTTGTTGCTGTGCATCAAGTCCGCGACGGATCCGCCCTGCTGCATCTTCGACCTGTAGCAAAAAAGGCATCTTAAAATCATTTTTCTGAGTCAAAGGAGTGTCGACAAAACCGGGTTCAATCAAACAAACACCTACACCACTGCCTGTCAAATCAACTCGCAAGCTGTCGGCGAAATAACTTAAAGCGGCTTTGCTGGCACCATAAGCCTGAGCTTTGGTAAAAGGGAACAAGTGAGCCAGACTGCTGACGATAGCCAGGGTTGCGTCTGCTGATTTTTGTAGCAGAGGTAATAACAATTTCACTGCAGCAACCTGAGCTTGAAAGTTCAGCGCCATAGTGCGGTCAAAAATATCCAAAGGCAGCTGGGTCACATCGACATAATCACAGCTGCCAGCATTGAGAATAACCAGATCCAACGCAGGGATCTGTTGACTCAACTGCACGACAGCGGCAGAGAATAGTTCTGTATTGGTCAAATCCAAAGGAAAAGCATGGATGTTTTTGTATTGGTTGTGTAGTTCATTCAGCGCGTTGACGGAACGTGCAACGGCGATCACTTGCCAGCCTTGTTCGGCGTATTGAATGGCAAGCTCACGACCTAAACCTGAACTTGCACCAGTGATTAAACAGTAACGGGACATAAACATACACTCAAAACTAATAGTACGGTTTATACGTGTATTCTCGTCAGGTGGATCCCAGCTTTAAAAAACAGCGTTGCTTGAGGCGACCTAAGCGTATAAATCCAGACTAAACATCTGTTGTATTTTGTCGCGTTTTTCCTGATTAGCCAGCATTTCGTAAGCGTTTAAGGCCTGCTGGTTACGCTGCTTGGGTTGATCGTAGGTGGTACGTTTTTGGGCTTCCTGCTGATCCAGCATAGACAAAACCTGAGCATCAGCACGCACACCGGAACCTGAAGGTACCAGTATGGTTTTACTTTGCTGTTCAGCCTCAACGGCTTTAGTTTTATTGCCCTGAAATACCAGCCCGACACTGGGGCTTTTGGGTACATCACGACTGACGGCTATTGTCATAACTGCTCAAAGTTCGCCTTTATTTGCTGCCAGTATAACTTAGCAAAAAAATTCGCCAAGTCACTTTTATGATCTGTTAGGGAGCTTTTGCCAGGTCACTTCGTCCCTCACATAAGTCGGTTCTGCCAGTTCGGCGGCAATAAACTGCCCCTGCCGGAACGGAGTTGCCGCCAGACTCAACATATCCTGCGCTGAAGGATACAGAATCACAGGGCTATGATGAACTTGCGCCAGATCCTCGGATCCGCTGTTGCCAGTTTTATGCCAGTCTTCCAGTTGCTGCGCATAAGTTTTCCAGCCAGTTCCCACAGCACAAATATGACCTTTTAACACAGGACCAGATAAATCAATTGGTTTAGCCGCGACTTCAGTGCTTAACGCTTGCATCAGCCCCAGCTCATCTAACTGAAAACTGGCCAGATAAACTTCATTCATGCGTGCATCTATAGCAGCCACCACCTGATGAGCCTGATGCAGTCTGTATGCAGCTTGTGCCATAGCAGCCAGGGTTGATACACCATAAACCGGAATTTCAGCGCCAAAAGCCAAACCCTGACATACACCCACACCAATACGCACACCGGTAAAACTACCAGGGCCTTTGCCAAACACCAGACCATCCAGTTGTTGCAGGGTTAAGCCCGCTTCAGACAACAACTGCTGCACCATAGGCAAAATACGTTTACTGTGTTGCTGCGGACAAACTTCATCCAAAGTCCAAATTTTGCCATCAACAGTTAAAGCCACTGAACAAGCTTCGGTTGAGGTATCTAATGCCAGTAATTTCAACAGGTGGCTCCTTTTCTACAATTCATTTTATTTGGGTAAATCTTCTAAAAACTTTATCGCAGCGCCCAGATCCCGGCTACGGCGCATTGGCGGTAGGCTTTTTAAAAATACTGAACCATAAGGCCGGGTCACTAATCTGTTATCACAAATCACCAGCACACCACGGTCTGACACGTCACGGATTAAACGCCCAACGCCCTGCTTTAAGGTGATCACTGCTTGTGGCAATTGCACTAAAGCAAATGGGTCGAGGCCCTTCATCTGACAATCTTCATTACGAGCTTGTAATAAAGGATCATCAGGCGATGCAAAAGGCAGCTTGTCGATAATAACGCAGCTTAGGGTGTCTCCGCGCACATCCACACCTTCCCAGAAACTGCCGGTGCCAAGCAGCACAGCATGTTTGGTTTCAACAAACTGTTCCAGCAATAAGCGTTTACTGGTTGTCCCTTGCACCAGCACAGGCAAAGACAAATGCTGTGGCAGTTCGTTGGCCATCCACTGCAGCATTCTGTGGCTGGTAAAGAGGAAAAAGCAGCGGCCCTGATTGGCTTCAATTAAAGGCACCGCCAATTTTAGCAGCGCTTTGCCCATACGGGCATCATTGGGTTCAGGTAAATAACGCGGCACCAGCAACATGGCTTGTTGTTCGTAATCAAAAGGGCTGTCGAGTAGCAGAGTATCTGCCTGCTGCAAGCCCATTTGTTCAATATAGTGGGCAAACCCCTGATCCACCGACAAGGTTGCTGAAGTAAAAATCCAGCTGCGTTTTTCGGCAAACACCAGCTCGCGGAATTTATCGGCAATGCTTAAAGGCGTTAAATGCAAGCTGATATGCTGTCTGGTGGTTTCATACCAAAAACTCACACCAGTTTTGCTGACATCCTGTAGTTTTTCCAGCTGAGTTTTAGCCAAAGCCAGCCGCTCAAAACAGTGATCCACCACTTCGTTGCGACCCAAGCTGCCTTTAAGCACCTGATACAACATACCCATGGCTTCAGAGACACGGGTCAGCGCCACTTGCACATCAGGTCTTTTACTGCTGTCACGCCAGTTGCCGCGTTCAGGTTCATCCGACCAAAGTAACCGCCAGTCCCGCACTAAAGTTGCCAGCTTGTCTGCTGTTTTACTCAATTGCGGATGATCACGTAATTCAGTTTTACAAATCAGCTCCAGCTCTTTACAGAGCTCCAGCAAAGTACGGCTGGATAAGGTTTCGCCAAAATACTCACTGGCGATATCCGGAATTTGGTGGGCTTCATCAAAGATCACCACATCCATATTCGGTAACAACTCACCAAAACCCGTGTCTTTCAGCGCCATATCGGCAAAAAACAAATGGTGATTCACCACCACTAAATCAGCCTGCATCGCCTTTTTGCGGGCACGCAGCAAATAGCAGTCTTCATAGGATGGGCAGTCTTTACCCAGGCAGTTGTCTGCTGTACTGGTGACAAGTGGCAAAGCCTTGGAGTCTTCGGCTATATAAGTCAGCTCGCCTATATCGCCGCTTTGAGTTTCGTTGGACCACTTTTTGATCAGGCTTAAATCATTGATCACAGCCGCATCTGCGGTTGGCACATGCTGGTAATGCTGATCTAAACGGAATAAACATAAATAGTTGGAACGGCCTTTTAATAAAGAAGTATCGACCGGCAAAGCCAGAGCTTTTAATACTGTAGGTAAATCGCGGAAATACAGCTGCTCCTGCAGGTTCTTGGTACCAGTGGATAAAATCACTTTTTTGCCGGATAACAAAGCAGGTACTAAATAAGCGTAAGTCTTGCCAGTACCTGTGCCCGCTTCCACTAATAACGCGTTGCCGTTTTCAATGGATTTGGTCACAGAAGCCGCCATCAGCTTTTGTGGCTCACGGGCTTTAAAACCTTCGATAGCTTTAGATAAAGCTCCTTGTTCGGCAAAAGCCTGCTGCACTTTTTTTAACATAAGCAGTAAAAGAACACAGAGTTGATGGGGAGAAGAACAGACAACAACATAAACAAGGCCCGGCAAGAATTTGCGCTATTATGCCTTGGCTAGATAAAAATATCTAAATGTCCTTCGTCATCCACACGCTGCTCTTCCTCAGGAGTGGTCTGAGGCGCAGGTGGATAGTCGTCACGACGACGCCTGTCCTGGCGTTTCTTTGGCTGATCTTTCAGTAAAATCAGGAAACGCTTTTCCTCTTTTTCATAAGCACTGATCTTGGCATCTTTGTACACAGGCGCGATCATAGGTCCAGACTGTTCAGCTGGCGTGCCTGGTGTTCTATACAAATAGGGAAATAAAGCGTCCATAAACCCCTCCTTTGCTCTGTTATCGGCAGTAACACAAATAACTTTATCTATACAACCTGATTGTTTTTCAATCTCCTCTTTAGAGTTATTTTTTTATAACTTATTCAGTTCAGACTATAAAAAACAACAAAAAAAACCATATAAACAAATAAAAACAAACAGATAGCAAAAATCAGCCTCAAAACGAAATACAGTTGAAACAAAAAATTCTGTTGCCTGAACGATAAAAAGCCGCTAGCTTGTATACATCTTAACGAGGAGTTACTTTCATGATTATCAACATTCACTGGCATCATCACCATCATTTATCCGACTAGCCGGTCTTTGTTGACATTGCAGGCTAGGTCATAACTAGCCTACGGTGGAGAAAGTGTAAACCAATTCCAACTGAACCCCGGGGCTAAAATCCCGGGGTTTTTGTTTTACGATTTTAAAAGGTACTTACATTATGACAGTTACAACCAACAGATTACGTATCGCCATTCAGAAGTCAGGTCGCCTGTCGCAAGACTCTCAGGCACTTTTAACCAGCTGCGGTTTAAAAATCAACTTACGCGAACAACGCCTGATTGCCCATGTCGAAAACATGGATATCGACTTACTGCGGGTGCGGGATGATGACATCCCTGGCCTGGTGATGGACGGTGTTTGTGATTTAGGTTTTGTTGGCGAAAACGTGCTGGAAGAAGTGTCCTTACAGCGCCAGTTGGATAACGAAACCTACGATTACACTGTGCTGGCCCGTTTAGATTTTGGTGGCTGCCGCTTATCCATCGCAGTACCACAGGAAGAAGATTATAAGTCTGTTAAAGATTTAGAAGGCCGCACCATTGCGACCACCTACCCACGTTTACTGAATCGCTATTTAAAACAAAACGGCGTCAATTGCCGTATCGTCAACTTAAAAGGCTCAGTTGAAGTGGCGCCGCGTGCTGGGTTAGCCGATGCAATCTGTGATTTAGTCTCCACTGGTGCGACTTTAGAAGCCAATGGCTTAAAAGAAGTGGAAGTGATTTACCGCTCCAAAGCTGTGCTTATTCAGCGCCGCGATTTAGCCGATGAAAAACAACTGAAACTGATCAAAAAGCTAATGCCACGTATTCAGGGTGTGATGCAAGCCAATGAAAGCAAATACATTATGTTGCACGCGCCACGAGCTCGCTTGCAGGAGGTGATAGCTCTGCTGCCAGGTGCCGAAAATCCAACGTTATTGCCACTGGCGGGCAATGAGGATTTAGTGGCTTTGCATGTGGTCAGCAGCGAGACGTTGTTCTGGGAAACCATGGAGCAACTCAAAGGCTTAGGAGCCAGCTCTATTCTCGTATTACCCATTGAAAAGATGATGGAGTAAAAGATGCAGTTTCAGATCAGTAACTGGCAACAACTGGATAAAACTGCGCAGCAGGCTCTATTAGAGCGCCCGCTGCAGCAGGAATCCGACAGTTTAAAACAGACAGTGAAGGACATTATCCGTGCTGTGCGCACTGAAGGCGATGCCGCTTTACAACGTTTTAGCCGTGAATTCGACAAGCTGCAAAGCAACCCTTTGCGCTTGGCTGATCAGCTGCAACAAAGCTTAATAGCGGGATTATCCGATGAGCTAAAAACTGCTATTCAGATTGCATATCGCAATATCCACAGCTTTCACGCGGCTCAGTTGCCGCAAAACATCCGCATTGAAACTCAGCCAGGTGTAGTTTGTGAACTGAATTACAGCGCCTTGGATCAGGTCGGTTTGTATGTGCCCGGTGGCAGTGCGCCTTTGCCATCGACTGTACTGATGCTGGGAGTGCCAGCTCAACTGGCTGGGTGTCGCCGTGTGGTGTTAGTCACACCTCCTGGTCAGCCTTCAGCTGGTGATATTGCCGCTGAAATTGTGTATGCCGCATCACTGTGTGGCATCACGGAGATTTACACCTTAGGTGGAGCTCAGGCCGTGGCGGCTTTGGCCTATGGCACCGAAACCATTGGCAAAGTGGATAAGATTTTTGGCCCTGGTAACCGTTTTGTTACTGAAGCCAAACAGCAAGTCAGCCAGGATGCACGTGGCGCTGCTATTGATATGCCTGCCGGCCCTTCTGAAGTGCTGGTGATTGCCGATGATAACGCCAATCCGGTCTTTGTAGCGGCAGATTTATTATCTCAGGCCGAACATGGCCCGGATTCCCAAGTGGTGTTGGTCAGCCCAAGCGAAGCTTTGCTGGTCAATACCATCAGTGAGCTAAAACGTCAGACCACTTTATTACCGCGCGCTGAAATTGCTCAAAAAGCTCTTGCTAACAGCAGACTGATTTTAACGCCGGATTTAGCCACAGCGGCACAAGTGAGCAATCAATACGCGCCTGAACACTTAATTATTCAAACTTCTGACGACCAAGGCTTGCTTAACAAGCTGACCAACGCCGCCAGTATTTTTGTTGGTCCTTATACGCCGGAATCAGCTGGTGATTATGCCAGTGGTACTAACCACGTATTGCCCACTTATGGCTACAGCCGTAATCACAGCAGTTTAAGTTTGGCCGACTTTTATCGTCGTTACACAGTGCAGACTTTAACAGCAGCTGGCATGCGCGATTTAGGCCCAACTATTGTCAAATTGGCCAAAGCCGAAGGATTAGATGCGCACGCCAATGCGGTGTCGTTCCGATTAGCAGAGTTAGAACTTGCAGCACAAATTTCAGAGGGAAATCCATCATGAGCCGTATCAGCAGTTTAGCCCGGCAAAAAGTGCAACAACTGGTGCCTTATGCTTCAGCCCGTTTGAGCATGAGTGGCGGCTCAGTTTGGCTGAATGCCAACGAAAACTCGATGGCAACAGACTATACACTGTCAGGCCAGTACAACAGATACCCGGATTGTCAGCCAAAAGAGCTGATCAGCGCTTATGCATCTTACGCAGGCGTGGAAAGCAATCAGGTGCTGACCAGCCGTGGCGCTGATGAAGGCATTGAGCTTCTTATTCGTAGTTTCTGTGAACCAGGCCAAGATGCCATCAGCATTTGCCCGCCGACTTATGGCATGTATAAAATCAGCGCCGAAAGTCAGCTGGTGGATGTCAATATAGTACCTTTAACCCAAGATTTAACTTTGGATCTGCCAACCTTATTTGCGCAAAAAGCCAATGTAAAACTGGTGTTTATTTGTAGTCCAAATAACCCAACAGGGGATTTAATACCTCGCGAGCAAATTATCGAGGTGCTGGAGTTTTATAAAGACAAAGCTTTGGTAGTGGTTGATGAAGCTTATATTGAATTTGCCCCTGAAGCTTCAGTGGCTGGTTTATTAAGCCAGTACAATAACTTAGTGGTGCTGCGTACTTTATCCAAAGCTTTTGCTTTGGCAGGCCTGCGCTGTGGTTTTACTTTGGCAGAGCCTTCTGTGATTGCGGCACTTCGCCAGATGATTGCGCCCTACCCTGTGCCAGCCCCTGTGGCTGAAATTGCAGTGCAGGCGTTATCAAGCCAGGGCCAGCAAAAAATGCGTGCGACGGTTGAGCAAATTAATAGCTTACGCGAAAGCTTTAGTACTTTTGCCAAAACTTTAGCTTATGTCAGCCGTGTGTATCCGTCCAAGGCCAACTATGTGTTGCTGTCTGTACCTGATGCCGCGGCGCTGGTTAGCTTTATAGCAGAGCAAGGGGTGCTTATTCGTAACCAATCCAGTCAACTGGGTTTAGGCCAGGTGGTGCGGGTCTCCATTGGCTCGCCAGCTGAAATGGCGCAGTTACAGCAGATTATGTCGTCTTATTCTTCTTTACAAAAACAGGAGTCTTTATGAGTGCCAAAGCTATTTTATTTATCGACCGTGACGGCACTATGGTGGAAGAGCCTCCTGTAGATAAACAACTGGATTCATTGGAAAAACTATCCTACGAGCCGGATCTGGTGCCTTCATTACTGAAATTACAGGCCGCGGGTTACTCCTTAGTGATGGTGACCAATCAGGATGGCCTGGGCACCAGCAGTTTCCCGCGTGATAGCTTTGATGCGCCGCAGGAAAAAATGATGCAGTTGCTCAATTCTCAGGGCATTCGTTTTGACGATATTCTGATTTGCCCGCACTTTGATAAAGACAACTGCAGCTGCCGTAAGCCGAAGCTGGGTTTAGTGAAAGACTATCTGCAGCAAGGCAAAGTGGATTTCACCAACTCTTTTGTCATTGGCGATCGGTTAACCGACGTGCAACTGGCGGAAAATATGGGCTTGCCTTCGTTCCGTTACGACCGCGAAACCTTAGGCTGGAAAGAAATCACTAAACAGCTGTTAAGCAAAGGCCGTAAAGGCAGCGTCAATCGTGTGACCCGCGAAACTGATATTCAGGTGAATGTCGATTTAGACCAGCAAGGTGGCAATGTGATTGAAACCGGCGTTGGCTTTTTTGACCATATGCTGGATCAAATCGCCACCCACGGTGGTTTTAGCCTGCAGTTAAAAGTCAAAGGCGACTTGCACATCGACGATCACCACAGTGTGGAAGATACAGCGCTGGCGTTAGGTCAGGCACTCAAACAAGCGCTAGGCAATAAAAAAGGCATTACCCGCTTTGGTTTTGTCTTGCCAATGGATGAATGCCGCGCTGAATGTGTGCTGGATTTATCCGGCCGTCCACTGCTGAAGTTTGATGCCGATTTAGGCCAGGGTGCTGTTGGTACTATGAACCTGGAAATGGTACATCACTTCTTCCGATCTTTAAGTGATGCCATGCTGATGACGCTGCACTTATCGGTCAGCCCGGGCAATAAACACCATATGGTGGAAGGTTTATTTAAAGCCTTTGGCCGTGCATTGGGTCAGGCGATTAAAGTATCAGGCGAAGCCCTGCCAAGCAGTAAAGGAGTGCTTTAATGTCTTTGGTGATTGTAGATACTGGCTGCGCCAATATCAGCTCTGTCTATTGTGCCTTTCAGCGCCTGGGTGTGGATGCTAAAGTCAGCCGTGATTTAGGCGTGATTAAAAAGGCCAGCCGTTTATTGGTGCCCGGAGTAGGCGCTGCCCGTCAGGCGATGGCGAATTTACGTGAACGCGATTTAATCACCACCTTGCAGCAAGCAGAACAGCCGTTATTGGGTATCTGCTTAGGTATGCAGCTTTTAACAGACCGCAGCGAAGAAGGTGATGTCGACTGTTTAGGTTTAATACCAGGCCAGGTCAAACGCATGCAAGTCGATGATCTACGTTTGCCTCATATGGGCTGGAATACGTTGCAGGTGGAACAGAGTGCGCAAAATCACCCGCTACTTAAAGGCATAGGCGAAAAAGACTATGTATATTTTGTCCATAGTTTTGCAGTAGCGCCGTCTGATACTACGCTAGCCCGCTGCAACTACGGCAGTGATTTTGCCGCTGTGATAGGCAAAGGCAATAAGCTGGGCGCACAGTTTCACCCTGAACGTTCAGGTGCTGTCGGCGCGCGTTTATTACAGAATTTTTTGGCTTTTAGTGGTTAATTTTTCTCATCCGGCCTTGCCGTTACAGGATTGAACGTGATTATTCCAGCTATAGATTTAATACAAGGTAAAACAGTGCGGCTCTATCAGGGCAGCTACGATAAAACCACTGAATATCAGCAAACTCCATTGCAGCTGCGCGACTTATACGCCAAAGCTGGCGCAGGTATTTTGCATCTGGTGGATTTAACAGGAGCAAAAAACGCCGCGGATCGTCAACTTGAGCTATTAACCAGCTTAATGAAAAATGCACCTCTGCCAGTACAAGTGGGTGGTGGTGTGCGCACCGCAGCTGATGTAGAACAGTTATTAGCAGCTGGCGCCAGCCGCGTAGTCGTAGGTAGTGTCGCTATTCGTGAGCCAGAGACAGTGCAAGGCTGGTTACGCAGTTATGGCGGCGACAAAATAGTGTTGGCGCTTGATGTCTCTATTAATGCCAAAGGCGATAAAACTCTGCCAAGCCACGGCTGGATTGAAGAGTCGACTATTACCCTTGAACAAGTGCTGGATGGTTTTATTGCAGCAGGTGCCAAACATGTGCTTTGCACCGACATCAGTAAAGACGGTACTTTGCAGGGGCCAAATGTGGCGCTGTACGCCGAGCTGGTACAAAAGTACCCACAAATTCAGTGGCAAGCCTCGGGTGGTGTGGGCTCTTTAGCTGATATCAAAGCCTTAAAACCCACAGGCGTAGCAGGGGTGATTTTAGGCCGGGCCTTGCTGGAAGGTAAGTTTACTGCAGAGGAGGCAATGCAATGCTGGCAAGACGCATAATTCCTTGTTTAGATGTGCGCGATGGCAAGGTGGTCAAAGGCGTGCAGTTTCGTAACCATGAAATCATTGGCGATATAGTGCCGCTGGCTAAAGCCTACGCCGAACAAGGCGCCGACGAGCTGGTGTTTTACGATATCACCGCCTCAAGCGATGGCCGTGTGGTGGATAAAAGCTGGGTACGCCGTATTGCTGAAGTCATCGACATTCCGTTTTGTGTCGCCGGTGGTATTAAATCTGTGGCTGATGCTGGCCTTATTCTGGAAATGGGTGCAGATAAAATCTCTGTCAATAGCCCTGCCCTGGCGCGACCTGAACTGATTAGCGAGCTGGAACACAGTTTCGGTCAGCAATGTGTGGTGATAGGTATCGACAGTTTTTTTGATAAAGAAACAGGCCAATATCAGGTCTATCAGTTCACAGGTGATGAAAGCCGCACTCAGAAAACCCGCTGGCAAACGCTGGACTGGTTAAAGCGGGTGCAGGAGCTTGGCGCTGGTGAAATAGTACTGAACTGTATGAATCAGGATGGTGTGCGTCAGGGGTATGACCTCACACAACTGCAACTGATGCGAAATGCCTGCAAAGTGCCGCTGATTGCCAGTGGTGGCGCAGGAGCTATGCAGCACTTTGCCGATGTATTTGAACAAGCCGATGTAGACGGCGCTTTGGCCGCTTCAGTGTTTCACAAAGGCATTATTCCAATCCCAGAGCTAAAAACCTTTTTATTAGAACGTAAGCTGGAGATCAGGCCATGAAATTAAATCTAACCAATCTGGACCAGCTGGATTTCAGCAAAGGCGATGGCTTATTGCCGGTCATAGTCCAGCACGCCCGCTCCGGCAAAGTGTTGATGCAGGGTTTTGCTAACAAAGAAGCGCTGCAAAAAAGTCTGGAAACCGGTGATGTTACCTTTTTCAGCCGTAGTAAAAACCGCTTATGGACCAAAGGCGAAAGCTCAGGCCACACGCTGAAATTGCAAAGCATGGCCGCCGATTGCGACCAGGACAGTATTCTGGCTTTAGCACTACCAATTGGCCCGACCTGCCATGTCGGTACCGAAAGTTGCTGGCATGAAAGCGATGCCAATCAGCCCGACTTAGCCTTTTTGGACCAGTTAGAACAAGTGATCCACAGCCGCTTCGGCGCAGATCCAAGCTCCAGCTACACCGCCTCTTTATTTGCCAAAGGCGTCAAACGCATCGCGCAAAAAGTCGGTGAAGAAGGTGTGGAAACCGCTTTGGCAGCCACAGTAGGCGATCGTGAAGAGCTAAAAAACGAAGCTGCAGATTTGATTTATCACCTATTGGTATTGCTGAAAAGCCAGGATTTGGCGCTTCATGATGTACTTGAGGTATTGCGACAACGGCATCAGAACAAAAACTAAGCTACCACTTTTTCTTACAAGCAGGTTATCGGCGTTATTTGCTGCTCTGACCTGCGTTATTCGCAAGACAATAGATCCACTCTCCTCCCCGACTTTTTTGTAAATCATTATGTTATGACTTTGCTCCAGCGTAAAACTCAGGCAGCATAAGGCTGATGTTAAAGCAGGAGCTGCCCCCATGAAATATAAAATCAAACAAAAGATATTCAGCCTGACCGACAGCTTTACTATTGAAGATGAAAACGGCAACGCGGCTTTTAGCGCCAAAGGCAAGTTTTTCAGTATCTCCAGCAGCCAAACCCTGTTTGACAGCCGCGGCGTGGAGCTTTTAAAAATCAAACGTAAGTATCTGACCATCATGCCGGCTTGCCGATTGATCTGCGCTGATGGCAGTGAGTGGCTGATCCGCAAATGTTTTTGGCCGTTCTGGACCAGTCGTTTTACGATAACAGGCCCAGCAGGCGAACTTGAGATGCACGGTAATTTATGGCAACACGAATACAAAATCAGCCAAAACGGCAAGGTACTGGCAGAAGTGTCGAAGTCCTGGTTTAGCTGGTCAGATACTTACGGTGTGGATATTTACGAGCCTAAATTAACAGCCCAGTTGCTGGCAGCAGTGATTGTCATAGACCGCATTCAACACTCAGGTAAAAACTCGACAGTAGATGATGATTGATACAGATGCAGTCAAGCCTGACTGTTAGGCAACACATAACTACAGCAGGTAGTTACAGAGAACAGTTGGGTGGCGACCTCACCAGCCGACATCCCGGCACATACGTTATCCGCTTTGGCTGCTTCCTTCCGGACCTGACCAGGTGAACGAATTAGTATTGCGGGAGGACCGATGAGGCCACCATTGAAGGTACCAGTAAAACTGGTGCGCGCATTATGCTTAAAAGCTTTTGGCTGTGCAAGAACTTAAGCATTTTCTGGATATTTTGCGGTCATTTGCTGAAAAAATGCGCGCATTTGCTGCAAATCATCGGCGAAATTTTCACCAGGGGTTAGACAAGGACCAAATACAAACTGTTTGCTTTGATAATCCAGCCCGACCAAACAAATAGGTACATCGGCTTGTTTGGCGATATGCCAAAATCCGGAACGCCATTGTGCTACTTTCTTTCGACTGCCCTCAGGCGATAACCCCAAGAGCAACGCATCGCTTTGTTCGAACTCAGCAACCACCTGTCCTACTACGCCATGAGCATGACTGCGATCGACCGGGATGCCTCCCAAAGCAGTCAACAGACCTTTCACTGGCCAGACAAAGATACTGTGTTTGCCTAAAAAACGAATGTTAAGATCCAGAGCCAAAGCTGCGGCTATACCAACAAAAAAATCCTGATTCGAGGTATGAGGGGCAACAGCAATGACCATCTTTTTGTGGGCAGGAACTTCGCCCTGAATACTCCAGCCCCCCAGCAGCTTCAGCAACCAGAGGCCAAGTTTCTGGCCAAGGTTACTGTGACGGCGTGGCAAACTTGCCGGAATAGCAGGTAAAGCCGGCATTAAGGCTGAGCCAGCACCAGCTGATGTGCTTCTAACACGCGTTTTAAGCGTTTTTGATTGTCAGGCCCTAAACGGATCATTTGACGTTGCGCTAAAGGCAAAGCTTCAATCTCCGGGTCGGCATAAGTGTAATAGACGTTAGGACGGGCTAATACCATAGGGGGGGCCACTTCAGGAGTTGCTAACAGTACTTTAATCGCTTCCTGCAAACGTACACGAAACTGAGCATTGGGGTAGCCTAACTCAGCATAAGCCTGCTGCATCAGCGGATAATAGTATTCAAATAAACGTTTCACTTCAGTCACTGAAACGCTTTCCAGCAATTGCAGGTAAGGCTCATAACGCTCAAAGTTAGCCGGGTCCAGCTGCACTGCTCCGCCATCAGCAGGTAAGGTGGCAAACTTCACTGTCATGGGTTGAAACAGTGGCTGATTTTTTGGCAATGTGCCTTGAGCGATATTATCCACATTGACCACAAAACGGCGGATCATGTCTTCTGTCACAAACAACGAGGCTAAACCGGCCTTCCAGCGTAAACCTAATAAACCACTTTTCACTTCTGCATCTGAGTTATCCAGACTGGGTAACTTCACTGTAGGTTCAACCGCCACAGCATCGTCCAGTGGTGTCTCCTGCAAAGGAGTTTCATCCTGAGCCTGTACTGTCAAACTATCGACAGGTTCTTTATCTGCAGTCAGTACATCAGCAGGTGCTGGCTGTTGCACGGTCGGAACTGGCGTAGGTTCAGGCTCTGCAACCAAAGTATCCTCAGCCCGGAAGAAAAACCAGGCAATCGCAATAAGGGTCACAGCGACCACTGCTAAACCTATGTAATATTGTTGCTGGCCTGTGCCAGGAGCCTTCTCGGTCATTTCTGTTTTTTCCTTTCACTTATTCGGGACAGTGATATTAAGCCATTGAAAAACTAGCTATAGCGTTGCATTTATTTTGCTTTTCAGCAATATATAAACAGAGAGTCTGTAAAGAGTTAAGAAGTTTCAGTGACTGATAATAAAAAAGGTGAAAACACTAATAAAAAAGTTGCTTTGCTGCTGACAGGGGGCGGAGCAAGAGCCGCTTATCAGGTCGGCGTGCTTAAAGCACTGGCTCAGCATTACCCACGCAATAGTAAAATTCCGTTTGAGATTATTTGTGGCACCTCTGCAGGGGCCATCAATGCCACTGGTATTGCCTGCTATGCGTCGTGCTTTCATTTAGGCGTAAAAAAAATTGAGTGGGTCTGGCGCAATTTTCATACCCATCAAGTGTACTACTCTGATTATTTACGTCTGGGCTGGCATTTGTTACGTGGTTTTTTAAGCGCCTTTCAAGCTGGTTATGCCAATAAGAGGCCTGTCAGCTTACTGGACAATAAACCTCTGCGTTTGTTGCTGCATAACATTGTTGATTTACAGCGCATAGACCGTAACATTCAGGGCGGTTATTTATCCAGCGTTTCTGTCACAGCGTCCAGTTACAACACGGGAGACTCCATTACTTTTTTTCAAGGCAATGAAGCCAGCGAGTGGCGCAGAGCCAAACGCTGTGGCCAAAAAACTTTACTGGGTATTCATCATTTATTAGCTTCAGCTGCTATCCCTCTGGTGTTTCCTTCTGTGCGTATTCACCAACATTATTATGGCGATGGTTCAGTCAATCAGTTATCACCACTGAGTGCTCCTATTCATTTAGGAGCCGAAAAAATACTGATCATAGGTTTAGAGCAACCCAGAACCCGCGACTTGGCGAACGCTATGCCGCATCATCCTGGTTTAGCTACTGTGGCTGGTCATTTGTTGGATACGATTTTTTCGGATACGCTGAATGCCGATTTAGAACGCATGAACAGGATCAATAAAACCGTAGATACCTTAAACGCACACAATATTCCGACTGATCTGAAGAAAGTAGAAAGCTTTTTAATCAATCCCAGCGTGAACTTTAATGAAATTGCCAGCCAGCACTTTTTGCAGCTGCCGATGGCCGTTCGAAGTTTATTGCGGTTAACAGGCATCACCCAGCATTCAGAATCGAGCTTGACCAGCTACCTGTTGTTTGAGAAGTCTTATACCAAACGCCTGATTGAAATTGGTTATCAGGATGCCATACAACAAATGCCTGAACTGTTAGATTTCTTGCGTTCATGAAGGTGCTATCAGAGGCAAATTTTAGCCAGCCTTTGCCGTCAAAAAGTCGTCATTACTAAATGCATAATTGAAAAAATCAATAAGATCATTCACTTATTAAAGTGGCACAATACCTGCAAATTCCAGATATCCTTGATATGCTCCGGAGTATCGGCAGTGGAATTATATGGTTTACAAGATATGACTTTAAGTGGAACCAGCTACGCTGGCGTCACCAGTCAGCCGCATTGGTCTGGTTTATCGACAGATCCGGCGACTCTGCCAGAGCAGTTACAAACCAGTCTGGATCTTGCAGATCAACTCCAGATTTATTCAATGGCCGCTGGCAAAGTTTTGCCTTTGCGCTCTATCCAATTGCAAACCGCTGTAGGCAAATACCTGGCACCGGGCTCTGAAGATGGCCATTTTGAGCATCGCAGTGTGTTGATGCTCAATGAGCAGTGCCTGGCGGAGCTGAATTATCAGTCTGATCAGGCGTTTACTCCGTTGATCCAGCATCAGTTATGGCAGTTGGAACGTCAATGGCTGTATCCACTTCGCAATACGCTGGTGGTTGTGCGTTTACAACAGTTAGCGTTAAAAGACAGCTTAACCGACTTGGGAAACAGACGTCATTTTGACGATCAGTTTGAGCGTGCAGTGCAGTTGGCACACAGACGCAAAGAAGCCTGTGCATTAATTCTGTTGGATTTGGATAACTTTAAACAAACCAACGACAACTTTGGTCACCCTGCTGGTGATGATGTGCTGATTGCAGTGGCTGATGCTATGCGTCAAACCTTAAGAGCCAGCGATTGTTTATTCCGTTTTGGTGGTGATGAATTTGCTATCTTACTGACAGCAGACGATGCCTTGTCGGCTGAATTGGTCGCTCATCGTCTGGTGAAGGCGATCAACCAGCATCATGTCTGTAATCAGTTTGCAGTCACAGCGAGCGCAGGTTTAGCACATCTGGCACCCAATCAAAAATCAGAACTGTTATTCAGCCGTGCTGATGAAGCTTTATCACAAGCTAAATTAGCGGGTAAAAATGCAGTGAAGGTGGCGTTGTTGAATCAGGCCTGATGCGGATCAGTATAGGTTTTAGTCGTCGAACCTTGGGGCTAAAGGACAGAAGATCCAACAGCCCTTTTTTTTACCCGCGATTTGGCGCAGTTTTAGTTTAAGGTTTTTGCCAGTCGATAAAAGCAGTGGCTTGTTCTTTAGTCGAGTTAGAGGCAAGTCCTATAACCGCAACTACCTGATTGTTTTGCACCAGCACAGGCAACAGCAAGCGTTGCCAGGGCGGTATAGCCCACAACTTCAGCCACTGTTTTAACTCTTTATTATGCCGCTGTCCTGCAGGTTTAAACGGCAAGCTAAAAAGCCCAAATACCAGATACACAGGATCACCTGTGAGTAACAAAGCTGTACCTTTGTTTTCCACGTTCAGGATAAATTGACCTACCACAGTGTTTAACTGTTGTCCTGGTTTTAATTCGAGCCAAACCCCAGGCTGCGGAACCTCTGTAACTTGCGTGATATAAGCCTTGTTGGCAAACCGGCGGATTTGATACCCATCCAGTTCCAGCAGAGGCTGAGCGTCGGCTTTAGCCTGAATCAACTCAGAAAAGAATCGCTCCAGCCAGTCGGTGGATGGATTAAGCCCAGTTAAAGCCAACCAGCGGCGCACTAACAGCTTTTGTGTGATTAAGTCTTGCAACGTTAGTAGTTTTAAATCTAATTCAGCCTCATGCATTACAGCAGGTAATAGCTGATCAAGCTGTTTCTCAACAAACTGCTGTTGCTGCTGAATATGGGCAACAGAACGTAGCGCATTTTGTCGGAACGCCGGCCAGCGCTGTTGCAGTAACGGAATGACCTCTAAACGCAAAAAGTTACGGTCAAATCTATTGTCGTTATTACTTTCATCTTCGATCCACTTAAGCTGCTGCCCTTGTGCAAAGACTTCCAGTTGCTCACGGCTAAAATCTAATAAAGGCCGCACTAACCAACCTGCAGCAAAAGGCTGCAAAGCGGCAATACCGGATAAACCGGCCGGACCTGCGCCACGTTTTAGTGCCAGCAACAAAGTTTCCAGTTGATCATCGGCATGGTGAGCCGTTAATAATGCAGTTTGGGGAGTGGTAACAAAAGCAGCTAAAGCCGAATAACGGGCGGCACGGGCCTGAGCTTCAATATTGGCAGTAGGGTTCAGCTGTACTTTTTGTACTTCAAAGGGAACGTTACGCTTAAGGCATTGCTGCTGACAAAAAGCAGCCCACTGATCGGCATTGGCACTTAAACCATGATGGATATACACAGCTTTGAGCTTGACAGCTGAACTTTGAGTCAACTGATGGCAAAGTTCCAGCAACACCATAGAGTCCAGCCCACCGGATAAGCCAAGCACCAGCAGGTTTAAACCAAGCTGTTGGATGTTCAAGCGCAGTGGTGCCAGTAACTCAGAACTATTCAAAAACAATGATCCTAAATACAAAAACCGCCTTACGGCGGCTTGCAGGGCGGTTTTTATCCCCGCCCTTTCCCACTATGCCCGCTGATTTTATACAGCTTCAGGCACAACGGCTCTATTAGCAGTAGCCAAAAGACATTAAACGCTTATACCGTCTGTCCAGCAATTCTTCAAGGCTGAGTTTTTCCAGCTTGGCCAAATCACGCAATAACGCCTGCTTTAAACTTTGCGCCATTTGCTCGTGATTGCGGTGTGCTCCACCTAAAGGCTCACTGACGATGTCGTCAATCAGGTTCAGTTCTTTTAAACGCGGTGCAGTAATGCCCATGGCATCGGCAGCAATAGGGGCTTTATCAGCGCTTTTCCACAAAATAGAAGCACAACCTTCAGGTGAAATCACCGAATAGGTGCTGTATTGCAGCATATTGACCTGATCGCCGACGCCAATGGCTAAAGCACCACCAGAACCACCCTCGCCTATCACAGTACAGAGCACCGGCACTTTCAGGCCAGCCATCACTTTCAGGTTACGGGCTATAGCTTCACTTTGACCACGTTCTTCAGCGCCCACACCTGGGTATGCACCAGGCGTGTCGATAAAGGTGATAATGGGCAAATTAAAACGCTCCGCCATTTCCATCATACGCAAGGCTTTGCGGTAGCCTTCAGGTTTTGGCATACCAAAGTTACGTTTGATTTTCTCTGAAGTGTCACGGCCTTTTTGATGACCAATCACCATCACAGTTTTATCACCTAAACGGGCTGTACCGCAGACAATGGCAGGATCGTTAGCAAAAGTACGATCACCGGCAAACTCGTCAAAGTCAGTGAAAATATGTTTAATATAATCCAGCGTGTAAGGACGCAACGGATGACGGGCTAACTGAGCAACCTGCCAGGCACCTAACTCTGCGAAAATCTTTTTGGTCAGAGTTAAGCTTTTTTCCTTTAGCTTGTTTACTTCTTCTTCAAGGCCGAGATCAAACTCGCCATTGCGGCTTACTTTGCGAAGTTCTTCTATTTTGGCTTCAAGTTCCGCAATCGGTTGCTCAAACTCTAAATAATTCAGCATCATCGACTGTCACTACCTAATTAATGAAAATCCAGTTGTATTGTTGCTAATTGTCGCAATTGATGCAACAAAGCGTCTGTTGGGGTCACCCACCATTCGGTGCCCAGAGCCACAGTGATTTGACCTTCGTCACGCTGGTACACCAGCTTTACAGGCACTGTGCCTAATTTAAATTCGTGCATAGCTTGCTGCAGTTTTTGCAGATAATCCAGTCCCATTTGCTGTTGATGTACAGTTAAGGTCAAAGATTTTAAGCATTTTTCCCGTGCAGCTATGATGTCCACTACTTCGCGGCCGGACATTGTAAGGCCACCACTGAAATCATCAAAGCTGACCTGTCCCGACACCACCAAAATTTTGTCTTTTTGCAGCAAATGCTCGAAGTTTTCGAACTGTTCGGGGAAAAAACGTACATCTAAGCGGGCAGATTTGTCATCTAAAGTGACAATAGCCCAGCGTCTGCCTTTTTTATTGATCATTGTGCGTACAGACAAGACTAAACCTGCTGCATGCACCACCTGATCGCGTCGACCTGGCTGCATATCGACTAAACGGCCAGTACTGTAATGCGGTAACTCTTCCAGATAACGGTTGATCGGGTGGCCTGTCAGGTATAAACCCAAGGTTTCCCTTTCACCTTCCAACCAGACTTCATCCGGCCAGATTGGCACTTGTTTAAAGGCACTGGCGGCATGTTCAGGCTCGGGCGCCATTAGACCAAATAAATCTGACTGGCCCATGGCTTCGGCTTTGGCCTGCTGCTCTGCGCCTTTCATCGCTTCTTCTAAAGTCGCCATCATCGCCGCACGGTGTGGGCCTAACTGGTCCATAGCACCGGATAAAATCAGCTTTTCAATGACGCGACGATTCAGCTGTTTTAAATCAACTTTATTACAGAAGTCGAACAAGTCTGTGAAGCTTCCGTGTTTAGCGCGCGCCGCTAAAATAGCTTCAACCGGACCTTCACCCACACCTTTTATCGCGCCTATGCCATAGACGATATGGCCCTGGCGGTTTACTGTAAATTTATATTCACCAGAATTCACATCAGGCGGGATCAATTTGAGCTTCATGTGCTCACATTCATCCACCAGAATAACGATTTTATCGGTGTTATCCATATCGGCAGACATGACGGCGGCCATAAACTCAGCCGGATAATGCGCCTTCATCCACAGCGTCTGGTAGGACACCAGCGCATAAGCAGCGGAGTGAGATTTGTTAAAACCGTAGCCTGCGAACTTCTCTACCAGGTCGAAGATTTTCATCGATAGTTCGGCATCGACGCCATTCGCCACAGCACCATCACGGAAGGTATCGCGCTGCTTAGCCATCTCTTCTGGTTTCTTTTTACCCATAGCACGGCGTAATAAGTCAGCGCCGCCCAGTGAATAACCAGACAACACCTGCGCGATTTGCATGACCTGTTCTTGGTACAGGATAATACCGTAGGTCGGCTCCAGAATAGGTTTGAGTGACTCATGCTGCCAGGTCGAGTCCGGATAGGAAATCTCTTCGCGGCCGCGTTTACGGTCGATAAAGTTATCCACCATGCCGGACTGCAAAGGACCAGGCCGAAACAGCGCCACTAGCGCTATCATATCCTCGAAGCAGTCGGGTTGCAGACGGCGTATTAAGTCTTTCATACCACGGGATTCAAGCTGGAATACCGCTGTGGTATCCGCCTTCATCAGCACGTCAAAACTTTTACGGTCGGTCAGCGGTATCGTATTGATATCGACCAGCGGCTTGCCTTCACGGGCCAGACGCTCGTTGGTCATATTCACAGCCCACTGCAAGATAGTCAGGGTACGCAAACCCAGGAAGTCGAACTTGACCAGACCTGCATATTCCACGTCGTTTTTATCAAACTGAGTGACGGGGTTATTGCCCTCTTCATCGCAATAGACAGGTGCAAAGTCGGTAATTTTAGTCGGCGCTATCACCACACCACCAGCGTGTTTACCGGCGTTTCGGGTGACACCTTCGAGCTGACGTGCCATGTCTATCAGGTCTTTCACTTCCTGATCGGCCTCATAAAGCTCAGGTAAACGTGGCTCTTCTTTAAAAGCCTGTTCCAGTGTCATGCCAGGCGTGGGTGGAATAAGCTTAGAGATTCGGTCAACAAAACCATAAGGATGGCCTAAGACACGTCCTACATCACGGATCACAGCTTTAGCCGCCATAGTACCGAAGGTGATAATCTGAGATACCGCCTCACGGCCATACATGTCGGAGACGTGTTCTATCACCTCGTCGCGCCTGTCCATACAGAAGTCGACGTCAAAGTCAGGCATTGATACCCGTTCTGGGTTTAAGAAACGTTCAAACAGTAAGTCAAATTCCAGCGGGTCAAGGTCGGTAATGCTCAGTGCATAAGCCACCAGGGAACCAGCACCCGACCCCCGGCCAGGGCCTACCGGAATATCGTTGTCTTTACTCCACTGGATAAATTCCATCACGACCAGGAAGTAACCAGGGAAACCCATCTGGTTAATAACGCCAAGTTCAATATCTAAACGTTCGTCGTATTCAACCCGTTTAACTTCACGCACTTGTGGATCAGGAAATAACTGTAGCAGACGTTTTTCCAGACCTTCTTTTGATTTTAAAACCAAAAAATCAGCGTCGGATAAACCACCAGTCGGGAAAGCCGGCAGGAAGTATTCCCCTAAACGTATGGTGACATTACAGCGTTTGGCGATTTCAACTGAGTTTTGTAAGGCTTCAGGAATATCGGAGAACAGCTCCAGCATTTCGTCGCTTGATCGCAGATACTGCTGCTCGCTGTAATTTTTTGGCCGTCTTTTATCTTCTAAAGTGTAACCATCATGAATGGCAACACGGATTTCATGAGCAGGAAAATCGTCAGGGCTTAACATCACCACTTCATTAGTGGCAACCACAGGCAACTGTTCGCGCTCTGCCAGCTCTACTGCAGCCTGAATATAAGTTTCTTCGTCAGGACGACCAGTTCGGGTCAGTTCAATAAAAAACCGGTTTGGGAAATGTTCACGATAAAACTGCACTAAGGCCAAAGCGCTGGGTGCATTACCTTTAATTAAGGCTTTGCCTAAAGGGCCGTCTTTAGCACCTGATAAGACAATCAGGCCTTCTTTGTATTCCACCAGCCAGTCGTGATCAATCTGTGGTTTATGATGCACATGGCCACGTAAATAGGCCTTGGACAGCAACATGGTCAGGTTCTGGTAGCCGGTATTATCAGAGGCCAAAATCAATAAACGACAAGCCTCGCCCGGAAACAGCGGATGCTGCACCCATAAATCAGCACCTACTATCGGCTTAATACCAGCTTCGTGCGCAGTACTGTAAAAACGCACCAGACCACACATGTTCATCTGGTCTGTTAAAGCAAGCGCAGGCATATTCAGCTCTTTCGCCGCTTTGACTATAGGCTTTATTTTTTTGATGCCATCGACCATCGAAAAGTCGCTGTGCACTCGTAAATGAATAAAAGCCGGATCAGCCATGCATCTGCTCCAATACATCCCGGACTGGCTTAAAACTGCGTCTGTGCTCTGCGATCACACCATGGGTTTTAATGGCAGCTAAATGCTCAGCAGTCGGATAACCTTTATGACCAGCAAAACCATAGTGCGGATAAGTGGCATCCAGCTGCTGCATTTCTTCATCCCGCGCCACTTTGGCCAAAATAGAAGCAGCACTGATTTCCGGCACTAAAGCATCCCCTTTCACCACAGCACTGGCCTGAACACCTATATCTTTCGGCACACGGTTGCCGTCTATTAAGGCCCATTCCGGCTTGATATGTAAGCCCTGTACAGCACGGGTCATCGCCAGCATAGTGGCGTGGAGAATATTTAAACTGTCAATTTCATGTACTTCAGCACGGCCTAAGCTCCAGCTTAAAGCTTTAGCTTTAATTTCTTCAGCAAGCTGCAGGCGTTTTCTTTCTGACAGTTTTTTCGAATCGTTTAAGCCAATAATAGGGTTATTCGGATCCAGTATTACAGCAGCTGTCACTACAGCGCCAACAAGCGGGCCCCGTCCTACTTCGTCTACACCACAAATCAATGCGACTGCTGGTCTTTGGTACGTTTCAGCATTCAGAGCTTTAACACTCATACAGGGTTTTCCATCACTTTTGCTATTGCCGCAGCAGCTTGTTCGCTGGCGTTACAGCGGATCAATTGATGCAGCTCTGTAAAAGAGCCAACGCATGCTTGCTGCGCTTTTTGATCTTGTAATAAAGGTGCCATAGCTTTGACTAAATTCTCTACCGTTACCTGCTCTTGCAGCAGTTCAGTCACTAAGGCTTTATCAGCCAATAAATTCGGCAGGCTAAAGAACTTCAATTTCACTAACCATTTGGCAATTTGATGCGTCAGCCAGTTCATCTTGTAGCCCACCACCATAGCGGTTTTGGCCAGCATGGCTTCTAAGGTGGCAGTACCTGAGGCGATAAACACAGCATCAGCCGCCGTTAAAGTAGTGCGGGCTTTACCAATTTCCAGTTGCACCACTAAATCCGGCGCGACCTGTTGTTTGATTTGCTTGAACAACTGCGCTTTTTGTTCTGTCACCATATTACAAATCAGCTGCAAATCAGGTTGCTGACGTTTTAGTTCCTGTGCAGCAAGCAGATAATCTGCAGCTAATAATTTGATTTCATTGGTTCTGCTACCCGGCATAATAGCCAGCACTGGTGCTTCGGGGTTTAAACCCAGTTCAGTTTTGGCTGCGGCTTTATCAGGCTGCAAAGGCATTTGATCGGCCAGCGTATGCCCCACAAAACTGCATGGCACATCAAATCTATCGTAAAAGGCTTTTTCAAAAGGCAATAACGCCAGCACCATATTGGTGGCTTTGGCTATTTTAAAAATACGTTTTTGCCGCCAGGCCCAGACCGACGGGCTGACATAATGTACAGTTTTAATACCAGCGGCTTTGAGTTTGAGCTCCACCGGAATATTAAAATCCGGTGCGTCTATACCGATAAAGACATCAGGCTGTGTGGCAGTAAGATGCCCCAGCAGCTCTTTGCGCACCAGCAGCAAACGTGGCAAGCGGCCTAACACCTCCACTATGCCCATCACCGCCAGCTCTTCCATATCAAACAAAGCGCTAAAGCCTTCGGCTTTCATCCGCTCACCGCCTATGCCATAAAATTCAGCCTGCGGGTACAAAAGCTTCAAAGCGCGAATTAAATCAGCACCTAAAATATCGCCGGAATGTTCTCCGGCGACTAAGGCGACTTTCACTGAATAAGGAGCTATCTTGGATTGCAATTCACCCATCAGCGGATAATGCCACGGCTGGAGTTGGCGATAAAATCAGTGAAGGCTTTGACTTCCGGGAATTCGGCAGATTTCTCTGCCAGAGCATCCAGAGCTTCCTGCACTGTTAAACCTTTGCGATAGACTTCTTTATAAGCGCGGCGTACTTCTAAAATCGCATCGGCGCTGAAGCCACGACGTTTTAAACCTTCAACATTTAAACCAGCCGGAACAGCATGGGAGCCGTGTGCCATCAGGTAAGGAGGAACATCTTTGACTACAATAGAGCCTCCACCGATAAAGGCATGAGCACCTATATGACAGAACTGATGAATACCACTCATACCGCCTAAAATAGCCCAGTCACCAATGTGCACATGGCCGGCAGACTGAGCACCGCTGGCAAAAATCAC
Source organism: Rheinheimera tangshanensis (assembly GCF_014645135.1). Classification (GTDB taxonomy): domain Bacteria; phylum Pseudomonadota; class Gammaproteobacteria; order Enterobacterales; family Alteromonadaceae; genus Pararheinheimera; species Pararheinheimera tangshanensis. Next base: position 929,084 of record NZ_BMLH01000001.1, on the reverse strand, counting down.
GTTATCACCAATCACGCAGTCATGCGCCACATGAGTGTTATTCATAAAGAGGTTATTCGACCCTATACGGGTGACCCCTTTGTCCTGAATAGTGCCACGATGCACAGTGCAATTTTCACGGAATACATTGTTGTCACCAATAATAAGTTCCGTTGGCTCGCCGTTGTATTTTTTGTCCTGACAATCTTCACCTATGCTGGTGAACTGGTAAAAGTGATTGCCTTTACCTATAACGGTCGGGCCTTTGAGCACCACATGAGATTCAAGCACAGTGTTATCACCGATCACCACATTGGCAGCGATATAACAAAATGGTCCAACTTTGACGTTCTGGCCAAGTACAGCACCTGTTTCAATCACAGAGGTAGGATGGATCATATTAAAGCTCTCTTCTGGCACACATCAATTCAGCACTACAAACGACCTGGCCATCCACTTTGGCTTCACCATAAAACTTCCACAAATTACGGCGTTCTTTTAAGAACTTCACTTCTAATACCAGCTGATCACCAGGAACTACTGGTTTCTTAAAACGAGCTTCGTCTATAGCAGCAAATAAGTACAGCTCGTTTTCAGCACGTTCTGTTACTGTTTTAAAGCCCAAAATACCCGTGGCCTGGGCGAGCGCTTCCAGAATTAACACGCCTGGGAAAATTGGCATAGTAGGGAAATGACCAGTGAATATAGGTTCGTTAATAGTCACGTTTTTAATAGCAGTCAAAGATTCGCCTGGAGTGAAATCCAAAACCCGGTCGATCATTAAAAATGGATAGCGATGCGGCAACAGGGCCATGATTTCCTGTATTTCAAGGATATTCAATTGGTTAGCCAAAGTGAACCTCTTTTATTTTATTCGTCTTTTGAAGGCGGTTGGGATAAAACAGCCATTTGCTGTTCAAGTTCCCGTAATTTTTGATACATCTGATCCAGTTGACGAAACCGGACGCTATTTTTCCGCCATTCCAGATTAGTGCTGGCCGGAGTACCGGATGAATAGATACCTTTTTCGGTAATAGACTTAATAATCATCGACATGCCGGTGATTTGCACGCCATCACAAATCTCCATATGACCATTGATAGCACAAGCACCACCAATAATGCAGTAACGGCCAATTTTAGTGCTGCCCGCGACCACTGTGCAACCCGCAATGGCGGTATGATCGCCAATCTGCACGTTGTGAGCAATTTGTACCTGATTGTCCAGAATAACGTTATTGCCAATCACTGTATCGCCTAATGCACCACGATCTATGGTGGTATTAGCGCCAATTTCAGTATCGTCACCTATGATGACAGTACCGACCTGAGGAATTTTTAGCCAGCGGCCACGTTCATTGGCAAAACCAAAACCATCTGCACCTATCACTGCGCCGCTGTGCACCAGACAGTTTTTTCCAAGCCGTACGCCGTGGTAGAGGGTCACATTAGGCCAAACTTTACAGCCATCGGCTATATGAGCCTGTTCACCAACAAAACAACCGGCGCCAATCTGTACATTCTCACCTATCACAGCTCCAGCGGATATCACCACGTTGGGGCCAATAACGGCAGAATCCGCTACGGAAGCAGAAGGGTCTATCACTATATTCTGCCCCCGCCCATAAGCGGCAGCAGGTGTGGAATCTAATAATTGAGCTATTTTCGCAAATGCCACATAAGGGTCTTTTACGATCAGTGCATTGACCGGACAATAGCTCTGGTCCTCAGCTTTGATCAGCACAGCACCGGCTTGAGTCGATTGTAAGAATTTACGGTACTTGCTGTTGGATAAGAAGCTTAACTGAGATCCTGTGGCGTCTTCTAATGTGCCAACGGCACTGATCAGTGCCGTGGCGTCTCCAACTAGCTGAGCATCGAGCTGCTCAGCTATAAAAGCCAGAGTAAGCTTAGCCATTATTTGGCTTTGCTCACCTGAGCTACAACAGCATTAGAGATGTCATATTCAGGTTTAACGAACACACCAGCCTGAGCATTTAAGATCAGGTCATAGTTGTCTTTTTTCGCAATAGCATCGATGGCAGTTTTCACTAAGCCCATCAGCTTATTACGCTCTTCAGCCTGACGCTTACGGTAGTCTTCATCCAATGGACGAGCTAACTGCTCGTAACTGCGCATTTGTTTTTCCATCTCGCCTTGCAGAGTTTTTTTCTGCTGGTCGTTCATGGTTGCGCCATCACGCTTTAATTTTTCCTGATTAAAAGCAATGTCTTTTTCCAGCTTTTGTACTTCAGCGATACGGCCTTCGAACTCAGCTTTTAATGTATTTTGAATAGAGGTCGTTTGAGGCAATTGAGCGACAATAGCTTGCACATCCACCAAACCAATTTTCATTTCTTTTGCTGCAACAGTACCAGCCATGAACAGACCAGCCATCAACACTAATGCAGTTTTTGCTAAGCTTTGCTTAAACATGTTTTCCATTTCCCATAAATTTAGAATGTAGTACCAATATTGAAACTAAAGTTTTCTTGATCATCACCCTCTTCTTTCTGGATGATTTTAGCCAAACTAAATGTCAATGGACCCATAGGCGAAATCCATTGCAGAGAAAGACCCGTCGAAATACGTATTAAGCCTGGATCTGAATAGTCTAACAGCGCAGGACTGTTAAAATTCTGACTTGTCGTTGGGCTTAGACCGTCGTAACGACTTAAATCAAACTCTGTATCCCAGACGTTACCTGCATCAACAAACAGGCTGGTACGTATCTGGTTCACATAATCCTCACCAACAAAAGGTGTTGGTGTGATTAACTCAAGGGTAGCAATAGCCATGGCATTACCACCCGTTGATCGTGGTGACACTAAATAAGTGTCAAAACTTGGGTCAGTCGGGAAAGCCCCGGCCAGCCCTGTTGGATTAGGTAATCCAGGAACTGTACTAATCTGACGATAAATCGCATGAGGACCGATAATACGAGCTTCAAAACCACGTAAATTCTGACCACCAGCATAGAAGTTGTCGGTAAATGGCAGCGTATAATCATAACCATCTTTGCTACCGTAACCATTACCATAGCCAAGTTCCAGCTTACTTAAGAACGACCAGCGGTGGTCATTACTTAAAGGAATGTACTTACGGGCTTCAAAAGTCGTTTTGAAGTACTGCAAATCAGAATTAGGTGTCGTAATACGACCACTTAATACCATTTCATGACCAGCTGTTGGGAATAAACCACGGTTCAATGTGCTTTGGATCCAACTTGCAACCAGTTCATAGTTAGTAAACTTGTAGCCGCCATCCGGGTCATTCTTATCCATCAGTACAGCTCTGAAATGACGCAACTGATCATATTCAGACAAAGAGTTAATTTCGTTCACAGCATAGTTACTGCCGAAGTTTAACCTGTTGTATTCGTTAATCGGATAACCAATAGAAGCGCCAAAACCATAACGTTTTTGTTTGTAGGCTTCTAAGTTAGACGACAAACTGGAATAGTCTGTGTCTGAATAGAAAATCTGCCCACCCAGACTCACCCCATCCAGCGTAAAGTAGGGATCTGTAACAGACAACGAAATCTGTTTGTTGTATCTGTTAGTGCTTAAGCTGATTCCAGCCGAGTTACCAGTACCAAAGAAGTTTTGCTGTTCAACCCCAATTTGGAAGGACAAGCCCTGGAAATCACCATAAGAGATACCGGCATTAAAGTTACCTGACGGCTGTTCTTTAATTTTGTAGCTGACATCAACTTTGTCATCTACACCAGCAACTTCTTTGGTTTCGAATTCGACTTTTTCGATATAAGGTAAACGCTGAATACGCTCTTTGGACAACTCCAGCGCATCGTTGGATAACCAGGCACCTTCCATCTGACGGACTTCACGACGAATGACTTCATCTTTGGTTGAGGCATTACCTGCGACTTCCAGACGACGCACATACACCCGCTTTCCTGGCTCCACACTGATGGTTAAAGCCACTTCTTTGGTATCATCATTGATGGTCGGGATGGTACGAACTTTAGAATTAGCATAACCAAAACGGGCCAGTAACTTAGCAATACTCTCTTCGGTATAGGTCACCAGAGCGCCGTTGTATAACTGTCCTGCTTTCAGCGGCAAAAGTGCCTTAATAAAAGCATCCTGACCTATTAAGTCACCGACAAAATCCACACCAGTAATAGTGTACTGCTCACCTTCAGTCACGTTCAGCGTCACATACACTGAGTTTTTATCTGTACTGACGGAAACCTGATTCGCATCAATGTTAAAACGCAGGTAACCCCGGTCTAGGTAGTAACTACGAATTTTCTCAAAGTCACCTTGTAAGGTTTGCTTTTGGTAACGGTCTGAAGACAAAAAGCGCCACCAGGGCAAATCGTACTTAGATTCGATATTTTTCAGCAGCTCTTCGTCACTGAATAACTCGTTACCTACCACGTTGATCTGACGGACAGAAGCGGCATCCCCCTCTTCAAATTCAATCTTCAGGTTGACCCTGTTACGAGGTAAGTACGTGACCTTCATCTTGACCGTGGCGTTGTATTTACCTACGCCGTGGTAGAACTCTGTTAAGCCGTTTTCAACTTCTTTGATCACGGTTTTATCTAAAGGCTCGCCAACAATAATCTTTTGACCTGTTAAACTTTCATTTAACTGCTCTTCTTTGATGTCTTTGTTGCCATCAAACTCAATGTTATTGATGGTTGGACGCTCTTTTAAGCGATAAATAACAGTACTGCCATCACGAAACACCTGAATATCGTCAAAGTGCCCTGCAGCATACAGACTTTTGATACTGCGGGATAAAGTCGTATCTGTGATGGTATCGCCAATGTTAAACGGCAGATTATTTAATGCTGCACCAAGCGCAACACGTTGCAAGCCTTCGACCTGAATGTCTTGCACAGTAAATGATTGTTCAGCGAGCACCGAGTTACTTAAACCAGCAAGTAACATCGCGGCTACTAATCGTTTAATTGTCATTGTTTTGGACTACTTTTGATTAGTTTATTACAAACGAGAAATATCGTTGAGCAGCGCAATTCCCATTAATGTCAGCAGCAACAGAGCTCCGATCCGGAAACCCAGCTCCTGCGCCTTCTCAGAGACAGGTTTGCCGCGTATTAGTTCCAGCACAAGATACATTAAATGGCCACCATCCAAAATAGGTAGGGGCAGTAAATTTATCACCCCAAGGTTGACACTGATCAGTGCTAAAAAGGAAATAAAGGCAATCAAGCCAATATCTGCGCTGCTTCCAGCGCCTTGTGCTATCGAAATTGGTCCACTTAAATGTTTGACAGAAATATCACCAAAAATGAATTTTCCAATCATTGAGAAGCTTAACCGCACCAATTGCCATGTCTTTTCTACCCCAACAACAACCGCCTGTACAGGGCCATATTGCTGAGTGAACAATAAATGTTCAGGCCAGGGTAAAACTTTTGGACTGACCCCCAAATACCCCTGATGAAAACCATCAGCGGTTTCACGGCTTTGAGGAGTGACCAGAATATCCATGCTCTGCCCGTTACGTTCGATACCAAAAAGCAGAGGCTTATCAGGGCTGTTTTGCACCAAAGTGACCACGGAGTTCCAGTCAGCTACAGCTTTTCCATCCACAGAAACCAGTTTATCACCCAACTGCAAACCCCCAGTTTCAGCTGCTGAACCTGGCTGGATCTGGCTGATCTCATTGAGAACCTCTGGTCGCAGTGGCTCCAGGCCTAAACTACCAAAAACGCTTTGTTTGTCCGGGTCAAAGGCCCAATCTGTTAAATCCAGCTGATAACTTTGGTCGCTGCCCTCAAGTTGCTGCACTGTAATGTCCACAGCCCGACTACCGACTTGCTCAACCAGCAATAAGCTGATAGCGCGCCAGTCTTCCACAGACTCACCATTAATTGCCGTGATTTGGGCATTGGCTGGCACACCTGCTTTAGCAGCAATAGATTCGGCTGTTACCTGCCCTATCACAGGCTTGATATTCGGCACACCAATTAAATACATGCCCCACAGCAACACAATAGCGAACAGAAAATTTGCCACAGGACCTGCGGCAATAATGGCCATACGTTGCCAAACCGTTTTGCTGTTAAAGCTTAAGTCTTTAAATTGCGGTAATACAGGGTCTACCCGCTCATCCAGCATCCGGACATAACCACCCAATGGGATCATAGCAATTACAAATTCAGTGCCTTGTTTGTCGCGCCAACGGTAAATAGCTTTACCAAAACCTATAGAAAAACGTTTCACCAGCACATTATTTTTTCGAGCCACCCAAAAATGACCAAACTCATGCACAGTCACCAGCAGGCCAATAGCAATGACAAAGCTGATTAAATTCCAGATAAAACCCGACATTAACTCACCTTTTTCAATTGATCGTGCACATAAATTCTGGCCTGTTGGTCAAGGCTCAGAATACTTTCTAAATCAGGCGCTTTTATAGAGGCAAAACGCTCCAACGCTTTTTCATTCAGCTGCGCTATATCCGTAAAGCGAATCTGACCAGCTAAAAATGCCGCGACTGTCATCTCATTGGCAGCGTTCAGCGCCGTGGTAGCGCCCTGACCATAACTACAGGCAGCTATCGCCAGATATAAATTCGGGTATCGCGCTGGTTCTGGTTTAGAGAAGCTGAAATCGGCTAATTCAAAAAAATTCAGCGGTTTGACATGAGTCTGAATACGTTTTGGGTAAGCCAGCGCATGAGCTATAGGAGTACGCATATCGGGCTGCCCCAATTGTGCCAGCACAGAGCCGTCTGTGTATTGCACCATCGAATGGATAATACTTTGTGGATGGATCACCACCTGAATGTCGTCGGCAGCACAATTAAATAACCAGCGCGCTTCAATAAATTCCAGGCCTTTATTCATCATGGTGGCGCTGTCGACTGAGATTTTTTGCCCCATCACCCAGTTCGGATGAGCTACAGCCTGAGCGGGCGTAATGCTTGAGAATTCGTGCAGGTCTTTGCGTAAAAACGGGCCACCACTGCCAGTCAGCAACAGTTTACTGATACCGTAATCAGATAATTGTTGTGTGGCGGTATTTTGCTGTAAAGCGGCAGGCAAACACTGAAAAATAGCGTTGTGTTCGCTGTCTATCGGCAATAAAGTCGCACCATAGTGCTGCACTTTATTGATAAACAACTCACCACTCATCACCAGCGCTTCTTTATTAGCCAGTAATACAGTTTTGCCTTGTTCAACAGCAGCTAAAGTAGGTAATAAACCCGCTGCACCAACAATAGCGGCCATCACTATGTCGACATCAGGATGAGCAGCTAAATCACAAAGGGCCCCAGCACCAGCCCAAACTTCAGTCGGAAGATTAGCCTCTTTCACCAATTGACGTAATTGGTCTGCGGCTAATGGGTCTGTCATCACCGCATAACGAGGCTTAAACTGCTGAATTTGCACAAACAGCTTATCCACCTGAGTGGCAGCTGTTAACCCTAACACCTGATAGTCATCGGGGTGCATAGCCACAACATCCAGTGTATTGCAGCCTATAGAGCCTGTAGCGCCCAGGATCACTAAAGTCCGCATTACGCGAAGCCTCCGATCAAGGCAACCAACACAGCATATAACGGTGCTGTGGCCGTCAGGCTGTCGATACGATCCAAAATACCGCCATGACCCGGGATAATGCTGCCACTGTCTTTTAAGCCAGCCACACGTTTAAACATACTTTCGCTTAGATCACCAAATACCGACAAAATAGTCAGCACTAAAGCGGCCAGATACCAGGTGACGGTTTCTTCCGGAAAGCCTTGGTAATAAGCCACAGCTGTAACCAGCAGCATCACAAAACCGACACCACCGAGCATACCTTCCAGCGTTTTACCCGGACTGACAGCTGGCAATAATTTGCGTTTACCAAAAGGCTTACCAATAAAATAACCGCCTATATCAGCAGCCCAAACAATACCTAACAGTAAACAAATCAACCAGGCTCCAGTGTAACTGGACTGATGAAAATCGACAGAGCGGATCAAAAGTAAAGCTGTCCAGGCTGGCACCAGGGTGAACCAGCCCATTAAAGCCCGGCGTAAATGGCCCTGAGCCCAACTTTGGCTGCTACGCGGATAACTTAATACCAGCAGCACTGCTATCAACCACCACACCACACCCATGGCTAATAAGCTGTTGCTTAAATGATCCAGCTGTACAGGCCAATAGGCCGTATCTGGCAATTGCCAATAAATCAGCGCCATACTCAGGGCCACAATGGCTATAAAACTATATTGGCTGGGTTTGGTTCTGTAGCCGCAGAATAAACTCCACTCCCAGGCCCCAATCAAAAAAGCGGCAGCGATAAAAATGGCAAAATAGTGTAGAGGTAGGAAAAAAACTGCGGCTAGCGCCAAAGGCGCCATGATCAGGGCTGTAATTACTCGTTGCTTAAACAAATTGGTTATCCTTGTATCGGACGCATTGCCAGCTCACGGATCTGTGCTCCGGTACAACCAAAACGCCTCTCCCGACTGGCGTAGGTTGCCAAAGCTTCCGAAAACACCTGATCATCAAAGTCAGGCCATAAGGTTTCGGTAAACCATAACTCAGCATAAGCAGCTTGCCACAACAAAAAGTTACTGATGCGTACATCACCACCGGTACGGATCATTAGATCCAACTCGGGCTGGTCATGCATTTGCATGCAACCTGATAACAATTGTTCGTCAATTTGTGCTGCAGTCATCTCACCATCAGCGACTTTTTGCGCTAATTGTTGTGCTGCCTGCACTATGTCCCAGCGTCCGCCATAATTAGCAGCCACATTCAGGGTCAAAGCTGTATTCTGAGCTGTAAGCTGTTGCGCCTCTTTAATATGTTGTTTTAGTTTGTCGCTAAAAGGAGACAAGTCTCCGATAATATTCAGCCGTACATTGTTTTTGTGCAGGGTTTTCACTTCCTGCTGTAATACCAGTAAAAACAGCTGCATCAAACCGCTGACTTCGTCTTCAGGTCGACGCCAGTTTTCACTGCTAAAGGCAAATAAGGTAAGAGACTGGATGCCTAATTTACGGCAAAAGCTCACGGCGCGACGCACTGCATCGACACCTTTTTTATGACCCCATACCCGAGGTCTGCCCTGCCGTTCAGCCCAGCGTCCGTTGCCGTCCATGATAATGGCGACATGTTGTGGCAACGCGTTTTGTAACGCGGTTTGCACTTCTGTCATCTGAATCTGACCTTGTCACAATAATAAAAAACGCCGCGAAGTATACCCTACACGGCGCTATTTCCCTAATCAGGGTTGGGGTGTTAGGGCGTGTTTACGTTTCAGGGTTGTTTTTGCAGCAGTTTGGCCGGTTTTTATGCAAGGCAGAGACTGCGTAGTGTAGTTATTCTACATCAGCAGGCTCTAACGCGGCAGAAAGGCCGGCCAGACGCTGCCCTTCGGGTTCGTCTGGCGGCGCCTTGCTCCTTGTCTCTCGTCGCTCATTTAGATTCACTAAACTTCGCTCCTCGTTTCGCGATCAAAGCGTCGCCAGAGCGGACAAAATTCAATCTCGAAACGTGAACACGCCCTAGACTTCCATCAACTCTTTTTCTTTGTCCGCTAAAACCTCATCCACCTTCTTTACAAAGGCATCGGTCAGCTTCTGAACTTCGTCTGCCGCTTTACGCTCGTCGTCTTCACCAATTTCTTTATCTTTTAATAAAGTCTTCAGATCAGCGTTTGCGTCACGACGTATGTTACGCACAGCAACACGGGCACCTTCAGCTTCGTTACGAACAACTTTTACTAAATCACGACGACGTTCTTCAGTTAGCGGAGGTAACGGCACACGAATAGTAGTACCTGCGCTCATTGGGTTTAAGCCCAAATCTGATTGCAAAATAGCTTTTTCTACAGGCTGGATCAGAGTTTTATCAAATACGCTGATGGTCAGAGTGCGGGCATCTTCTACCGACACGTTGGCAACCTGACGTAATGGTGTATTGGCACCATAATAAGACACCTGAATACCGTCTAATAAACTTGGGTGAGCACGGCCGGTACGGATTTTTGACAATTGGCTTTTCAGCGCTTCAACGCTCTTTTCCATCCGGGTTTTACTGTCTTTAAGAATATCGTTAATCACTTTGGCTATTCCTTTTTTTTGCTACACCAAAAAAGTGGCAGTTAGTTTACTGTAATTTTTCGGCGTGGTCGATCAATGTGCCTTCTTCTTCACCCAGCACTACACGTTTCAGTGCACCAGGCGTATTCATATTAAAGACACGAATTTGCATATTATGATCACGGGCCAAAGTAAAGGCCGCTAAATCCATCACTTTTAATTCTTTTTCCAGCACTTCTGTGTAGCTTAATTTGCTGTACAGAGTGGCTGTTGGGTCTTTGACCGGATCGGCAGAATAGACACCATCTACTTTAGTGGCTTTTAGTACCGCATCGGCTTCAATTTCAATACCACGTAAACAGGCTGCTGAATCTGTGGTAAAAAATGGATTACCAGTACCGGCAGAGAAAATCACTACACGGCCAGATTTTAACAGGCTAATAGCTTCTGCCCAGCTGTAATTATCACAGACGCCGTTTAATGGAATGGCGGACATCAGGCGGGCATTGACAAAAGCACGGTGCAGCGCGTCACGCATCGCCAGACCATTCATCACTGTGGCTAACATACCCATATGGTCACCGACCACACGGTTCATACCAGCTTTGGCTAAGCCTTCGCCACGAAAAATATTGCCGCCACCAATCACAATCGCAACCTGAATACCTAATTCAACCAGCTCTTTGATTTCCTGAGCCATCCGATCCAACACTTTGGGGTCTATACCAAAGCCTTCTTCACCCATCAGGGCTTCACCACTGAGTTTTAATAAAATTCTTCTGTAGGCGAGTTTTGGATTGCTCATTTGGTCCTCTTTTATCTGGAAGTTATATACCCTTCTTACTTGAAGCTGCAGCTTTGTTGACTACGCTCACTCGCCCCTGTCACATAGTGACCTATGCTCCAGGGGGCTCGCTCACTTGTCGCCGCGCTGCAACTCCAATTACTTTGGGTATAACCTTGCTGTGGGTTAATTTTGTACATCGTCGAAAAGTTGCTCCTGCATTTTCGACGTACCGTACATCCTGCACATAAAAAAACCGCGACAGACGAAGGTCAGGTCGCGGTTATTCTAGCTGGTTTCAAAGCATTGCTAAAGCGTAAATTACTTCTTAGCAGCAGCGATTTGAGCAGCAACTTCAGCAGCGAAATCAGTTTCTGCTTTTTCGATGCCTTCACCTACTTCTAAACGGATGAAGCTAACAGCTTTAGCACCGTTTTGTTTCAGGAAGTCACCAGTCGTGATTGAAGGATCTTTCACGAAAGGTTGGCCAGTTAAAGAAACTTCGCCAGTGAACTTGGTCATACGACCAGCAACCATTTTCTCAGCGATTTCTTTTGGCTTGCCGCTGTTGATAGCGATTTCGATCTGGATTTCCTGCTCTTTAGCAACAACTTCAGCTGGCACTGACTCTGGAGTCAGGAATGAAGGGTTGTTAGCAGCAACGTGCATAGCAACGTCTTTAGCGATATCTTCGTTACCGCCTTCCAGTACCACTAACACACCGATACGGCCTGAGTGAGTGTACTGACCAATCACGTCACCCTGTACTACAGAGATACGACGGATTGCGATATTTTCACCGATTTTAGTGACCAGTGTGGCGCGGGCTTCTTCAACTGTAGCGTCGCCCAGCTTGGCAGCAGACAATTCTTCAACAGTGAACAGCTTGTTGGCATGAGCCAGGTCAGCAGCAGCGTTAGAGAAAGCCAGGAAGCTAGCGTCACGACCTACGAAATCTGTTTCACAGTTAAATTCGATTGCAACAGCGTAACCGTTACCAACGCGAGTGATCACAGTACCTTCAGCAGCAATACGGCCAGCTTTCTTAGCAGCTTTAGCCTGACCATTTTTACGCATTAATTCGATTGCGCCTTCGATGTCACCTGCAGTTTCTTCTAAAGCTTTTTTGCAGTCCATCATGCCAGCGCCAGTGCGCTCGCGTAATTCTTTTACCATACCAGCAGTTACAGCCATGGGGAGTTCCTCGCAAAATTTTTTCGTGGACAAACAGGGGCAATTAAACTGCCCCTGTAAGTTTAAACTTGCTTTATGTAGCCTTGGTTACAAGGCTACAGAGACAATGCAATTACTCAGCAGCGACGAAGTTTTCAGATTCAGCCTGAACTTCGATGTTTTTGCTGCGGCCTTCAGTGATGGCCTGATTGACTGCGCCCAGGTATAACTGGATAGCGCGGATAGCGTCATCGTTACCAGGGATCACAAAGTCAACACCTTTAGGATCTGAGTTAGTATCAACGATAGATACAACTGGGATACCCAGGTTGTTGGCTTCTTTAATTGCAATGTGTTCGTGGTCGGCGTCGATCACAAACAGAACATCAGGCAAGCCGCCCATGTCTTTGATACCGCCTAAGCTTTTTTCCAGCTTGTCCATTTCACGGGTACGGTCTAAAGCTTCTTTTTTAGTCAGCTTGTCGAAAGTACCGTCCTGGCTTTGAGATTCCAGATCTTTTAAACGCTTGATAGACTGGCGAACAGTTTTCCAGTTAGTCAGCATGCCACCTAACCAACGGTGGTTTACATAGTACTGGTCAACTTGCAAAGCAGCTTCTTTGATTGCTTCAGAGGCAGCGCGCTTAGTACCAACAAACAGGATTTTGCCTTTTTTAGCAGCAACAGACTGAATGAAAGCTAAAGCATCGTTCATCATTGGAACAGTTTGTTCCAGGTTGATGATATGAACACGGTTACGAGCGCCGAAAATGAATGGCTTCATTTTTGGGTTCCAGTAACGTGTTTGGTGACCGAAATGTACGCCCGCCTGGAGCATATCGCGCATAGAAACTTTTGCCATTATAAATATTCCTTAGTAATGGGGTTGGGCCTCCATACACCCCATAAAACCGACTGTAACTCAATGAGTTGCAGCACCCCGGCTTATGTGTCGATGTATGTGTGTTGTTTAGTTAATTGCAGTTTTAATCTGCGTTTTGCGTTTTTAGCAGAATCTGATTTGCCAAATCGCGGCGCGCTTTATACCATAAGCACCCTTGAAACACAATGAAATGTGTATTTTTACAGCAGAGAGAGATGGCATGGCCGCGATTATTAAAACAGCAGATCAGATCGAAAAAATGCGTGTAGCAGGTAAGTTGGCTGCCGAAGTATTAGAGATGATTGAGCCATACGTCAAAGCCGGTGTCACCACCGAAGAGCTCAATACCATTTGCCATAATTATATTGTCGATGTGCAGCAGGCTATCCCTGCCCCTTTGAATTACCACGGCTTTCCAAAATCCATTTGTACATCAGTCAATCAGGTGATTTGCCATGGTATTCCGTCAGCGGAGAAAAAACTCAAAGACGGCGACATTATCAATATCGACATCACTGTGATTAAAGATGGTTTTCACGGCGATACGTCAAAAATGTTTGTCATTGGCAAACCCAGCATTATGGCTGAGCGTTTAATACGTGTGACTCAGGAATGTCTGTACAAAGGTATCCGTAAAGTGAAAAACGGTGCCCGTTTAGGGGATATAGGTTTTGTGATCCAGCAATACGCAGAGCAGCACAGCTACTCAGTAGTGCGTGAATACTGTGGTCATGGCATAGGCCAGGTCTTCCACGAAGACCCGCAAGTTTTGCATTATGGCCGCCCTGGCACTGGCGATACCTTAAAAACCGGTATGTGTTTGACGATAGAACCGATGATCAACGCAGGAGAGCGTCACAGTAAATTGTTAAAAGACGGCTGGACGGTTGTGACTAAAGATCGTAGTTTATCAGCGCAGTTTGAACACACTATTGTTGTGACAGACACAGGCTGCGAAATTTTAACGTTACGATCTGACGACACCATAGAACGAATAGTCACGGCCGACTGAGTCGAAACCAGACTGAAGGCGGCCGCCTAAGACCTGAGGTAAAGCAAATGAACATGGCGCTGGCGTTTAATAAGTCTTTACCTGGTTTATGCACTCTGGATAGTTACAAAAAATATTTTGCTGAGTTTAATGACTGGCTGAAAAATGCTTTTGAACATCAAACTGTTGGCAATTTAGTCAAAGCCCGCGCTCGTTTTATTGACGAAGTGCTGGTGTCTTTATGGCAACATTTTGACCTGCATACACACAAAAAAATCAGTCTGATAGCGGTCGGTGGCTATGGCCGGGGTGAATTACACCCCTGCTCCGACATCGATTTATTGTTATTAACTGACAGCAAACTCGACGCCCAGCAAAAAGAACAAATCAGTCAATTTATTACCCTGCTGTGGGATTTACGTTTAGAGGTCGGTCACAGTGTGCGCAGCGTCAAAGAGTCTGTCACGCTCGGCAAAGAAGACATCACCATTGCCACTAACCTGATGGAAATGCGCTTGCTGACTGGCAGCAAAGAGTTGTTTGATGAGTTACAGGCTCAGGTCTGTAAAGATAACTTCTGGACTTCTCAGGCATTTTTCCAGGCCAAAAGGGATGAACAACAACAGCGTCATGCCCAGTATCACGGCACAGCCTACAACTTAGAGCCGAATTTAAAAGCCAACCCCGGTGGTCTGCGGGATATTCAGACCATAGGCTGGGTGGCGAAAAAGCACTTTAATACCAGAACTATGCGTGAACTGGTGGCTTATCAGTACCTGACGGAAGATGAATATCAGGAGCTGATGGAGTGTGAGGCTTATTTATGGCAAATGCGTTTTGCCCTGCATGTCGAATCTGGCCGTAACGAAAACCGTATTTTGTTTGACTATCAGCCTGCTGTCGCCAAACGACTGGGTTTTGGCGATGATGGCAAAGCGTCCGTTGAACGTATGATGAAACGGTTTTTCCAGACGGTGCAACGGGTGGCTGAGCTGAACGATATGCTGCTGCAGCATTTTGACGGCAGTATTCTGAATAGCCAAAGCAAACTGAAACAGCAAAAGCTGGATGATTTTTTTGAACTGACCGGTCATTTAATTCGCGCTACCGATAATGCAGTCTTTGCCCGACGTGAAAATATTCTGCGGCTGTTCTGGCATATCGCCAATAATTCCAATATCACTGGCATTCACTCCGACACCATTCGTCTATTACGTTTGGTTCGGCGTCGTCTGATGGGCGACTTGCAGGATTATGAAGCCTGCCGTCAGCTTTTTATGAGTATTATGCGTCACCCGCGCGGTATGGACAGAGCTATAACGTTAATGCACCGCCACGGCATCTTAGCCTCTTATCTGCCGGCCTGGCGTAATATTGTCGGTCAGATGCAGTTTGACTTATTCCATGCTTACACTGTGGATGAACATACTCACCGTGTGCTGAAAAACTTATACCGCTACTCACAGGCAGGTTTTGAGAACGAGTTTCCGCTTTGCACTGACATAGTCAAACGTATGGAAAAACCGGAGATTTTATATCTGGCCGGTATTTTCCATGACATCGCCAAAGGCAGAGGTGGCGATCACTCAGAGCTGGGTTCGCTGGATGCACGTGAATTTGGCAAACTGCATAAGTTAAGTGACTTTGACAGCAAATTGCTGGCCTGGTTAGTCGAAAGTCATTTATTGATGTCGGTCACGGCGCAGCGTCGCGATATTCACGACCCGGCTGTGATTGCTGAATTTGCTGACAAAGTGCGCGACGAAACCCGGCTCAACTACCTATATTGCCTGACGCTGGCCGATATTCGCGCCACCAACGACAATTTATGGAATGACTGGAAAGGCTCGTTATTACGGGAGCTGTATTTAGGCACCCAAAAAGCCTTCCGCCGTGGCCTTGAGAAGCCAATGGATCTACGAGATCTCATTCGCGAAAATCAGGCCGAAGCCATGAAGTTATTACAAAAACAAGGATTTACCGAACACGAAGTGTTGCAGTTGTGGGGGCGGATCAAAGCAGATTATTTCGCCCGCTACAACCCAAAGCAAATCGTCTGGCACTGCGAACATATTTTGCGTCACAAAGACCCCAATGAGCCTTTGGTGCTGGTGGATAAAACCCCTTACCGCGGCAGTACTCAGGTCTTTATCTATACACCAGATCAGGACAACTTATTTGCCCATTTGGTGGCTGCGCTCGATAGCAAAAAGGTCAATATTTTTGATGCCCAGATCATGACCAACAAAGACGGTTATGCCATGGATACCTTTGTAGTATTGGAGCAAAACGGCGAACCAGTCACCTCGCCCTCCCGTCTACAGAGCCTGAAACGTGCGCTGGAAACTTATATTAGCGGCAAACCAGATCTGTCGCGCGGTAAACAACGTTTATCCCGCCAGATGCGCCCCTTTAATATAGCGCCGAAAGTAGTGTTTATTCCGGGCGCCAATAAACACCGCACTATGGTGGAAATTACTGCGCTGGATATGCCGGGTTTACTGGCTGATATAGGTTCGGTATTCCAGCAATGCGAGATCAGTATCCACGCCGCAAAAATCACCACCATAGGCGAGAAAGCCGAAGACTTTTTTATGATTTCTACGAGACAAGATCAGGCGCTGGATGCTGATCAACAATCACAGCTGCGTCGTGTTCTTGTCGAACAATTAACTCATGTGACAGAGGGATAAAGTTTTGTCAGATTTAAAATCCGTTATCGAAGCCGCGTTTGAACAACGTGCGTCCATTACTCCAGCCACTGTAACTGCTGAAGTCAAAGCTGCCGTCACTGCCGCTATTGAACTTCTGGACAGCGGAAAAGCCCGTGTTGCGGAAAAAATCGCTGGCGAATGGGTCACTCACCAATGGCTGAAAAAGGCGGTGTTATTGTCTTTTCGTATCAATGACAATCAGGTGATGGACGGCGCTGAAAACCGTTTCTTCGATAAAGTACCGATGAAATTTGCTGACTACACACACGAGCGTTTTGTCGCTGAAGGTGTGCGTGTTGTGCCTCCTGCAGCAGTGCGTAAAGGCAGTTTTATCGATAAAAACGTGGTGCTGATGCCATCCTACGTCAATATCGGCGCTTATGTCGGTGAAGGCACTATGGTGGACACCTGGGCCACTGTGGGCTCCTGTGCTCAAATTGGTAAAAACGTCCACTTATCCGGTGGCGTAGGCATTGGTGGTGTATTAGAGCCGCTGCAGGCTAACCCAACTATTATTGAAGACAACTGCTTTATCGGCGCCCGTTCTGAAGTAGTGGAAGGTGTCATCATCGAAGAAGGCGCAGTGCTTTCTATGGGTGTCTATATCAGCCAGTCAACCCGTATTTATGACCGCGAAACCGGCGAAATCAGTTATGGCCGTGTACCTTCAGGTGCAGTAGTAGTACCAGGTTCTATTCCATCTAAAGATGGTACACATAGCTTGTACGCCGCTATTATCGTCAAAAAAGTAGATGCCCAGACCCGCGCTAAAGTGGGTATTAACGCTCTGCTGCGTAGCATCGACTAAATCCGTCGTACTTGAAGCTGCAGCTTTGTTGACCGAGTGATTTTAAGGAAAGATTCTCGCCCCAGTCGCATAGTACGCTATGCTCCTGGGGTCTCGCTCGTTTGTCGCCTTGCTGCAACTCCAATTACTTAGAATTTGCATGGACGGACACCAAAGAAACTATTAAAACAGCTGTTCTATCCAGGGTAAAGCCAGATCTTCAGCTTGCAAGGTCTCGCCTGCATCTATCTCTAAAGTCGGTGCCATAGCTGTGCCTTGTAATTCAGAGAGTAACTCAGAGAACTGTTTACCAGCACCACAAAAGGTATCGCCATACCCACTGTCTCCGAGAGAAATCACAGCGTAACTTTTACCTGTTAACAGCGGGAATCGGTCTTTTACATCTACAAAAAATGGCAGCAAGTTGTCCGGAATATCGCCCTGACCTGTAGTGGAAGTAATCACCAACCAGATATCCGCTGAGAACGCTAATACGTCATTCAGTTTTGGCTCCAGATTCAACTGAGTCAGATAGCCCTTGGCTTGCAAAATTTTTTCAGCCTCTTCGGCGACAAACTGCGCACCGCCGTAGACAGTGCCGACCAGAATAGATACTTTTTTCATAAAACCCCTACGTTATAACTATCGTTTTATAAAGAGATTAGGCCTGCTAACTCTGAGCGCTCAAAAAAACTGTTATACCAGCTCTCGTCTGTGGGCCAGCTGAATACTTTAAACAACTCTTTTACTTCGCCAAGTGGTGCTTCGATCACTAAGTCTGCACCACTCACCGGATGTATTAACTCGAGTCGTTTGGCGATTAACAACAACCTATGGCTATTCAAATGCTCAGCAAACAATCGGTTATGTTTACCTTCGCCATGCGTAGTGTCGCCCACTATGGGATGACGTAAATGCGATAAGTGTCGGCGCAGCTGGTGCTTACGACCCGTTAAAGGCTGTAAAGCCACCAGCGAGTAACGGGCCACCGGATATTTACCTACCGCAAGTGGCAATTCGATCTGTGCCAAAGGCCATAGGGCTGTTATAGCTTCCTGCTTGTCTTTGTCCTGACCTGCCTGTTTGTCGGCAATCTTATCCAGTTGCTCTTTCAGCGGATAATCCAGAATACCTGGGTGTTTAACAAAACCACGACAAACCGCCAGATAAAACTTACGCCAGTGCTGCCTTGTTAACTGCTCTGTCAATAAGCGCGCAACATCAGCAGATAAAGCAAATAACAAGACACCAGAGGTGGGTCTGTCGAGTCTGTGCACCGGAAACACATGTTGCCCAAGCTGGTTACGCAGGGTTTGCATTACAAACACAGTTTCGTGCCTGTCTAAAAAGGAGCGATGCACCAGCATGCCTGCAGGTTTATCTATAGCCACCAGAAACTCGTCCTGATACAAAATCTCAAGTACCGGCGCTTCATTCAATTCAGGCTCGTTCAACACTTTGCTCACGTTGACCACTTAATAATTCATCCAAATCCGCAATACGATTAATCAGCAACAAAGTGTGACTTCCTAAATGCTTAAACGCCTCTTCGGCTATAGGGCACACCGCAATTTGCTGCGGTAACGGCAAGCGGCCCTCCACCAAAGCACGCATGCGCGGTAAAAACACAAACTGCAGCCAATTTTCCAAAGGCATGGTATCGCAAAAAAAAGGGGCCGTACTCTGCATCGCCTCTTCACTTGGAGCTATTACAGTCCAGAGCTTTGCCACTTTTAATTCGCTTTCAATCTGATTTAATAACTCCGTGACTTTTAGGTACATGCTTGTTTGGCTCCTCCCCTTTCTTGCACAGATTTTATCACAGCATGGGCCTTAGCTGCCTTGCAAAAACACTAGTGCATCGCCATTATGCTTATTCAAAACAAAGGAGAAGTAATGGATTTTGTCTGGTTATTATTGTTAGGTATGGCATTTGTTTATGCATTCTTATTACAGCGTAAGCAGGATGAAACAGCCATTAAGCTGGCCAAACATTTGTGTAAACAGCAGCAATTGCAGTTTTTGGAATGTGCCAGAGGCAAACATCAGTTTGCTAAACTGGACAACAGATGGCGCTGGTTTACCAGCTATCAGGTCGATTTTAGTGGTGATGGTGAGAGCCGTTATCAGGCCGAACTGCGTTTATCCGGCCTGCGTTATTTAAGCTTTCAGTTACCGCCCTATAGAATTTAAGGCAGTTTTTGTAATTTCGGCTCCAACTGTCCGGTCAAAAAATCTTTGTACATCACCCAATCTGCCGCCAGACTATAAAACGGATATTTAAAGGTGGCAGGTTTGTTGTGTTCAAATTTAAAGTGCCCTACCCAGGCAAAACCATAACCTGCTACTAACATCAGCCACCAGTAACTCCATAAACCTGTGACAACCAAAGTGGCCAGAATAGCCAGTACCAAAGTGGAGCCGATGTAATGCAGGCGGCGACAAACAGGATCTTTATGCTCTGATAAGTAATAAGGGTAAAACTCGGAAAAACTGCGAAAGCCGGACATCTGTTACTCCACCAGGGTTAAAGGACTGCTTTGTCTTGATCTGAACATTAACGTACCTTTGACCTTGCTAAAACTCAACTCTGTCACTTGCTGATAATGATCGGCACTAAAAAAAGCTTTATTTTTTTCCAGTGTCACAAAAACACCAATGCCCAAAGACGCAGGACTTTGTTCAACAATTGAATCCACCGCATGCATTAAATAATGCCCTAATCCCAAGTGTTGATACTGTGGCGAAATAGCGATAAAAGCCAACATATGATAATGCTGTACCGGCATAGCCGCATGAATACGTTGCTCTTTTTCCAATAATTGTTTTGTAGAAACATAACCTGCGGTCAGTAACATTTTTAAGCGCCAATGCCAGAATCTATCGCCACTCAATTTAGAGCCTGGCTCGGTAACGCAAGCAACACCTAACAGCTGTTGCTCAATAAAAATTCCTATGACAGGCTGTTCTTCCTGCCAGAACACATTCAGCTCTTCCCGTATTGCAGCCCTTAGCCTTTGTTCATAATCTGTTTTTTCAGACTGGAAAATATCCATAAACACTGGATCATCATGATAAGACTGGTATAACAAGGACGCTGCTAATTTCAGTTCATCAGGAGTTAACAACTGTGCTTTAAGCTGGTTCAAATCAAGAGCGGGTTGATTTGGCATGGTAAGTTCCTGTTCTATATTGTAGTTTGACTATCAACATAGCAGCAGGGCGGCAGATTGCCAATGCACCAGCCCTCTCAGACGACTACACTTGACATCACTCTTCGTAATCAAGGGATCTTAAAATGGATATGACCACACATGATATACCCACTTTATTTGCTCAGCTGGGTTTGGATAACAGTCCTTCAGCGATTAAAGCCTTCATTGCCAGCCATAAAATTCCGGCAGACTTGTCGTTAGCCCAGGCGTCCTTCTGGACCGATGCTCAGGCTAGTTTTTTAGCAGAAAATTTAAAACAGGATGCAGATTGGAGCGAAGTGATCGACCAATTAAATGTCATGTTGAGATAAACAGCAGCAATAAAGGGAAGCGCCACCAAAGGTAGCACTTCCCTGGTCCGGGGATTGTTACAGCTGGCGATAGGCTTTTTCGCCCCAGCCAGTTAATACACCGTTTTTAAATACCAACGGAGTACATTCGTCTTTACTGGTTTCGCCGTCACTGTGTTCATGATGGGTGCGGTAAAATAGCACTACGGTTTCATTGCCTGCGTCACGAAACGATTCACTGAAATCCGGTGTCCCCAACTGGCCGCGCACCGAGGCTAATTCTGCGCCCAGATTTAACTGGCTGATCACCTGATTATTTAACTTTTGCGCTTTTTTCCATGACGAGTTATTGCCGCTGTCACTTTCACCTTTATCACCTATAGCGACTACACAACCAGATAACGCCATCATGGCTGTTGCGACTGTTAATACCTTTAAATAATTCATTATTTTTCCCTTACCGTTCTATCTTGTTAGTTTTAATTTGTTGATTATCAAAAGCAAAACCGGGGCCAACTTTAATTCCTTTGAATAACAACAACTTATGAAATCACACTAGTGACACCAGTAACTTAAGTGGTAAATTTCACTACATTTTAGTGAAACTAGTGAAAGCCATGGAACAACTCAGCCAGCAAATCGCAAAAATAGCCTCACAACTGCAGCAAGAAGGTAAAGAACCCAGTCTGGCTTTGATTAAGGCTCGTTTAGGCACAGCCACTATGAGTCCGGCTTTATTGCAGGCTTATCAGGCTTGGCGCACTGGAGCAGTATCCCTGCTGCCAGAGTCAGCACCAGCAGTACAAGCGCAAACTGAAGCCGAATTGCCCAAGGACATCAAAGCTGATTTGGCTCGTATTGAGGCCAAGCTTGATCTGATTATCAAAAAGCTGGGGATCTGATGTTAGTTGCAGAGCTGGAATTTAAAATTATTGCCGACACCAGCTTTGCTGAAGCGGAACAAGGTATTCGCCATTATCTGGAGAAGCTGATTTTCCAAGGGCAAATTTTAGGCCGCGAATTCCCGACTTATCAGGCCAAAGATAGTTTTTTCAGCCGAGTGGTTCTGCCGCAATCTGACGCACTGGACAAAAAATCACATAGCAGCGCAGGCCTTCAAGCGCTAGAGCAATTACAGCTAGTGGGTTTAAGTTACCCAAAACTTACAATTCTGGGTGATGATTTGATGTCAAATCATACCGACCCCTGCCCCAGTCATGCTGCCATTATTTTATTTTGTAGTTTTTCTGCTACCAACTCAGTGCTTTACTGTGCTGAGCACTTTGCTCCTGTGCCTTTGTATAAAGTAGGAAGAACAAGTGGTGAAGATTTTGAATCTTTGGTGCGCTGGCAGTTGCAATATCAGGCACTGGATGAAATTCAGATGCAGGAAAAAAGAGTGCTGTTTAAAAGCGCCGAACAAAGTGTGCAGGGCTTTTACAGCGAGTTAAACCAGCAAGGTTATCAACAGGCCAAAACACTGAGTAAAGAGTTGAGTAAGCCAGTTTATTATTATCTTTACAGTGGCAGCAGCGCAGATTGTCGTTTGGAAACCGAGAAAAAATGCCCCTCTTGTGGCTCCGACTGGAAACTTGCTGAAAGCTGGCATGGTCTGTTTGATTTTTGCTGTCAGCCTTGCCAGCTGCTGTCGAATATCGCCTTTGATTGTCAGTCTTAAATTAAGGTCAAAAACTAAGCTGAGTTAAAAAAGTAGCTAAGTCCGGGGCAAGTAAATCCTTCACCTCCATGCCCACTTTCTCTAAGTAAACCTCACCTGTAGCCACTAACACTGAAATCAAATAATCGTCATGATCAGTAGCGGCAATAAAGACTGTCTCGCACTGTTTTAACCGTCTTTTCATCAGAATATGCGCAATGATATTTTGCTGCAGCCGCTCAAAATCCGCCTGATGCCAGCTCATTAGCAGCTCCAGCTCCCCTTTTTCGTGTTTTACCTTTAAACCACCACCAAAAAAACTGGTGTAAAAGGTTATCAGCTCAGCTGGAAATTCCAGCTCCAATGCCTGCTGGGTTTTAGATAAATCCAATACAGCTTCAGCTTTGATCGGGCGCCAGTGCACTTCTCCATCCATTACATCGCCATACTGACAAGGTGAAGCCATTTCAGGATCAGCCCAACTGATCAGTTTTGGCTGTTGTTCGTAATAGGAGGTGACAAATTGTGTAAATTGTTGATGGAATTGGCCCGGCATGATACTTCGCTTCTGTGCTAAAATTGCCATCATTCTAACTTGGTTGCGCTTGTATTCCCAAGCCGTTGGCGTGACAAACTGCAATCAATATCGCTATAGCTTCCCGTAAGAAGGCTCTATGACAAAAATACAGACAGAGCAATTAGCAGGGCTGACATTAGGCCAGGCTACCGCTTATATTGATCACTACAGCCCTGAATTATTGCAGGCTGTGCCACGCACTTTGGGCCGTCAGGCTATAGGTTTAGGCGCTGAATTGCCTTTTGTTGGTCAGGACACCTGGCATGGATACGAACTGTCATGGCTGACACCTAAAGGTAAACCTATGGTAGCACTTGCTACTTTTGTGGTGCCTTTTGATACACCAAACCTGATCGAGTCCAAGTCGTTTAAGCTGTATTTAAATAGCTTAAATCAGAGCAAATTTGCCGATATCAGTCAGCTGTATCGCACTATGAAAGCTGATTTATCGGCCTGTGCTGGTGGCCCTGTGCAAGTGACTTTGCACAACGTCAATGAACTGACCGCTTTTCAGCCGACCTGGTTACCTGGCCGCTGTATTGACGATTTGGATATTGAAGTTGAGCACTACGACTACAAGCCTGAGCTGCTGCAATTAAAACCAACAGGGGCTTTGGTAGACGAAAAGCTGCATTCACATTTACTAAAATCCAACTGCTTAATCACCTCACAGCCCGACTGGGCCAGTGTGTATATTCATTACAAAGGTAAGGCGATTGATCATGCCTCTTTGCTGAAGTATTTGATCAGTTTCAGAAGCCACAATGAATTTCACGAGCAATGTGTAGAGCGAATTTATCTGGATTTGTGGAAGCTGTGCGAACCAGAGTTTTTAATGGTCTACGCCCGCTACACCAGAAGAGGCGGCCTGGATATCAATCCAATGCGCAGCAGCGAAGCTTGCGACCAGCCTAATTTAAGGTTAACTCGGCAGTAAGGCTTACTCAGATGTATAAACTGAGCCCAAAAAATAGCAGGGTTAAGCGGATGACTTCCACTTAACCCTTTATCTCCTCGTAACACTGCTAAGACTTACAGTCTACGCACCTTAGATCAGAACTTATAACTCATACTCAGGCGGGCATTTACCGGGCTACCTGGCATAATATTGTTATTGTTATGTGCTGAAGCTGAGTAACGCTTATCTGTCAGGTTTTCCACATTTAATTGCAGCCGCAATTTATCTGCAGGGTTGACAAAAATAGCAGCGTCAATGCGGCCAAAACCCGGCAAGGTCACCAGATTGTCGGTTGCAATATAACTATCAGATTGCGCAACGAAACCAAGACCCACTCCCCACATTTCATTAAACTGATATTTATTCCATATGGATACTTTATTACGTGGTACTTGCGCCAAGACCTTACCGCGACTCGCAGCCGGAGCTTCAATTTCGCTATCCTGATGAGAGTAGCCAAATATGTAATCCCAACCTGTCATAAACTGACCGTTGAGCTCAAATTCAGCACCTTTGACATTCTGTCCATCAACCAATAGCAGGGCTGTTGGGTCAGCAGGATCTGTGACCGCAACGTTGGTCCGCTCAAGCTTGTACACAGCAGTGGTTAAAGCTAAATTATCATTGAGATCCCATTTCAAACCTAACTCACGATTAACAAAGGCCTCAGGCTCCAAAGCTGCGGTAGTTGCAGATAGACCAGCCAGTTGTTCTCCTGCGCGTGGTACGTAGGACTTACTGTAGTTCACGTAAACTGAGACGTCAGTGACAGGTTTATAAATCAGTCCAGCGCGTGGAGATAACAGATCATCATCACTGGATAACTCGACGTTTGTTCTGTTGTTATAAAGATCAACTGAGAACTGATCATAACGGACGCCCATCACAGCAACCCATTGTTCAGACAATTCCATCTGATCTTGTACATAAACTGCTTTTGCCACAGCGTCGCTATGGTTGTCTGCATCATTACCTGCAGCACGATAAGTTAT
Organism: Rheinheimera tangshanensis; assembly: GCF_014645135.1. Lineage (GTDB taxonomy): Bacteria > Pseudomonadota > Gammaproteobacteria > Enterobacterales > Alteromonadaceae > Pararheinheimera > Pararheinheimera tangshanensis. The sequence continues at coordinate 904,041 of NZ_BMLH01000001.1, read as the reverse complement.
AACACCGTTATAAACCGGATTATTAAGTGGAACCAGGGTGTTGCTGGTACCCACACCAATATCGCTAAAATAGCCAGTCAGACGTCTATTGTCAGTATCCTGCTCGCTGTATTCAACACCAGTCAACAGTTTGTGGTTGATACTCCCCGTTTTAATTTCGAATGTTAAATCCGTTTGATTAATCAGGTTTTTACGTGCTGTAGCACTGTTGTAAGACGAGATAGAAACCAAGTCTGTCTCAGGGTTGTAGGCTCCTGCGAATACGTTATCGTAGTATTTATCATAGTCGGCATAACGCGTCTGGTTGATCAGCGTGGCACCGTTATCAAATTCATGGCTTAATGTAGCTGAAAATGCGTCCACTGTTACGGTAGAAATACTGTTATCCGGACTACCTATATACAAACTGCGTCTGGTCTGAAGTGGTTTGTTGGTACGCGGATCAGATGGCACGCCTCGATCGGTCAGTCGCTCATCATCAAAATATTCATAACTCAATGCTAAGCTTGTTTGCTCAGTTAGTTTGTAAGTTAATGTCGGATTTAGGCCACTACGTTTCGCATAAAAATAATCGCGAAAACTATCCGAGTCTTCATAGACGCCTGTCAAACGGACAGCCAGGTCTTCATTTACTGCATGATTATAATCCGCAGCCAAACGGCCTTGTTGCTGCGCAGAATAAGACAAATCAAGTCCACCTGTAGCTAACCAGTTCGCTTGCTTACTGACCCTGTTGATTACCCCCCCAGCACCACCACGTCCGAAAATCATGCCTGAAGGCCCCTTCAGGACTTCGATTCGTTCTGCGTTGTACAAATCACGCAGATACTGAACATCGTCACGAACACCGTTGACAAAAAAATCTGCAGTAGAGATATTTCCACGGAAAATAGGTGCATCACGATGCCCCTCTCCCTGCGACATTTGTACACCAGGTACATAACGAACGACGTCTGCCATGCTTTGCATACTTTGGTCAGCGATCTGTTGTTCTGTAAGAACAGTAATAGACTGAGGGATATCTCGTAGTAACGTGTTGGTTTTAGTCGCGGTTGTCGTAGTCTGAACTTTATAATTCAGCTTTTCACCTTTCACTTCTATGTGTTCAATCCGGACATCTTCTGCCAGAACAGTCGAGGCAGTTGTCATTAATGCCACAGATACCGCAATTTTTGTTAAACGAACATTTATTCTCATCGACAAAACTCCAAAAAATACTTTCGAGATATTAACACCAATAGTTCGCATTTAAAACGCTAGCTAGTACGGTTATATCTGACAAAAGATCAGAGAAAAGTGATGAGCCATCGATTTACTCAGCATCACCAGTGAAAACACTCTATCGTTTTCACTCAACAGCGCTAGGAATGCCCAATCTAAGACGCTTCGTGCAAGAATCATTGTATCCATGACTTTTGGGTAATAGAGATTTTTGTGACTTTGATTCACTATTTGATTTTTAATTATTCACCGAGCAAAAATCTGCAGCCAAGGGGTTAACTACAGCAGGGAAGGATCTGCGTAAGTCCCTTGTTTTCCTCATTGCTTGATAAGTACAAGGGACTACTGAAATTAAAAAACCTGACGATAAAAAAGTCTGTGACAGCATCTGGGATTAGACCGGGTCCTTTTGCCAAGACAACTGTTTATCAGGGCAAAACAGTTAAGGTCCGCTGTTAGAACTGATTTACAACAACAGCTACAGTTCTACACCCAACCATGCCTGATGCATCGCCTTTTGTTGCCGACTTGGTTTAGACAATGGCACCACCTTACCTGCGCCTTTGGGTTGATCGGCCAGCACCAATACTTGATGCTGTAAACGGCCCTGCCGGAAGTAGCTGATTTGTACTTTATTGCCTGCTTTGAAATCTTTTAAGCGCTCAGCCAAATCGGCTTTGAGTTGTAAGCCGTTGACTGACACTATCAAATCTTCGGTAGTAAAACCTGCTTTCCAGGCTGGGCTGTCGCGTTCGACCTTTTTCACTAGCGCAAAACCTGCTTTGTTTTCAGCTGTTACACCAGAGAAAATTTCACGTTCTTTATTTTGTTGCCACTGCAAACCAAAACTGGCCAACAGCTTATCGATCTCAAAGTTCAGTGGTTTTTCTACTTGCTGTTGCCACCATGGGTTCTGATCTTCACCGGTCAGCTCAGATGCTATAGCTATCACGTCTTTGGCAGTAAAAGCTGTAGTTTTACCAAAACGCTGATACAGCTGATTATGCAGTTCACGGTAGCTGGCTTTGCGGCCTGACTGTTTTAATATCAGCTCGTCCATCAGCCAACTGGCGATATAGCCCTCTGAGTAAATATTCACACCAAAATTAGTCCCATGATCGCCGCCTAAACTGATCCAGCTATCAAAACTGCTCTCTGACACAGACTGCACCAAACGGCCCGGTGTATGCACAAACTTATCCAACCGTTTTGCAAGATCAGCGTAAAACTCCTCTTTAGTCATCAGGCCTGCACGCAACAACAGCTGATTCTGAAAATAACTGGTGGAACCTTCTGAAATCCATAACAATTTACTGTAGTTAGGGTTCAGGTAGTCATAAGGCACTAATTCGGCAGGACGGTAGGCTTTTACGTTCCAGGTATGCACCAGCTCGTGTGAGGCTGTGCTTAAAAACGCCAGATAATCTTCTCTTTTACCGAAGGTGAATCTGTCTCTTTGGATCACTGTTGAATTTAAGTGCTCAGTCGCACCGCGGGCGCCATCAGTGGCGTGCACAATAAAGACGTAACGCTGATAAGGATAGCCCTGCCAGATAGCATCTGTTTGTTGTACTAGTTTTGCTAAGTCTTTTTGCATCTGAGCGGCGTTATAATTGCCTTCGCCCCAAATCACCAAGTCATAATCACGGCCATCAGCGCTAAAAGTTAAATGCTGATTGATACCAGTCTCGATCGGTGAGTCCGCCAGCACATCGTAGTTTGGGGCAACAAATTGATGTTCGTTATCACCTTTTGCCATACCGGAGAATGAACGCCAGCCTTGTGGCACGTTCAACTGCACAGACACTGCTTCAGATTTTTGCTCGTTGCTAAACATTAAAAAGGCGCTGGAGTTGATATAAGCATGAGTTTCATCAATATGACGGGTGCGTTCTCCCAGCTCGTTGGCATAGACACTGTATTGCACTGTCACTTTGCCCGATGCTGCAGGCTCTAAAGTCCAGCTGCTTTTTTCAGTTTTTTGCCACTGCACAGCTTTCCCCTGAGCATCCACAGCACTAAAAGCCGTCACGCCTTTGGCTAAATCCAGAATTTGATATTTACCGCTGCGCCAGGCTGGCAACATTAAAGTCAAAGCTTTTGCCTCTGTAACCTCAAACTCAGCACGAACTTGCGCCACGTGATGCGCAGGTTCAGTGATACTAATCTGGTAGTTCACTTGTGCCCAACTGGATGCAGAATTGATCATTATGATCAATGCAAAAAAAACTTTCAGAAATCTCACGCTATAACCTCCAAAGACAAAAAACAAAAACAACCATAAATTCAATAAAATAGCGAATAAAACTCTACTAACTGCTAAATTTAAGCGACCACATTTATGTAACCCACTTCGTACTATTACATTTTGACTTTTACTTTCAAATCAAATTCTGTTCTAATGCATAGCGTCCTGACAGGGACACTCTTATTAACTTCAGACCTAAAGTGAACAAAGATGAACTATCTGACCTCTGCTGAAGAACAAAGCTGGTTACCTTACTACTTAACCAAAAAGTAACCACAAAAAAATACCCTACATAATTGCTGATCTAAAGCGGACTTTTTAGTCCGCTTTTTTCATTTCCAACCAGATTATGCTGTCGCTTTTATCATTATTGCAGATATACTTAGCTCAAACCGAACGGTTTTTTTCCTGGGGACTAATTCTGGTGGCTGAACAGCAAAATGATGTAAAACAGCAGCTGGCAAACGCTGTAAAAGCGCGTAAACAGCTGGAAGATACCTACGAAAGTCAGTTTAAAATCCTGTCTCAATTTGTTTCCCGACTGTCTTTAGCCTGCAAAGGTATAGATATTGATCTGGATAACAAGCTGGCCCGCCTGCGTCAGGAATTTGCCAAAGGTACCGATCTGGAAAAAATCCTGCCTTTAGTAGAAAGCGCTGTCGAAGCACTAAAAGCTCTTGAATCGCGCCAGCTCTCTGATCTGAAAAAAGCTCAAAACACCTTAACTGATGCGGGGAAATTACTCCAAAAGCAACGTGGTTTACCGGACCAATTAAGACGGGATCTGCGGGACTTATTAACCAAAGTAGAAGAGCCATCAGCTACAGTACAAGCGTTTTTACCTCATCTGACTCATCTAACAGAGCTCTACCAGGCAGCTTTAGCGACTAAACAGCAGAATGAGCAAAGTGATACAGCGGATGACGACAAGTATCAGGCCATTTGTAAACAAATATCTATTGAACTGACGAACCTGCTCAGTGAGTTGGCCTTTGAAGGAAAATATGGTCAGGATATAGAAAAAATCCGTTTAACTTTGTTATCTGATGTCAGCATTGAAGCCCTGTTGCAATCTTGTTTGCGCACTATAGAAATTATTATTGCCTCGGTAACAGACGAGCGTCAGTCGGCGCAACATTTCCTGCTTAAACTCAACGAAGCTCTGACTGGGGTGCAGCAAGCTGTTGTTTCTTCTTTAAATACCTCAAACAACATCAAAGAAAAAATGCTGCTGTTAAATCAGCAGATAGAGCAGCAAATTTCTAACCTAACAGCGGATACCAAATCAGCCACCTCACTGGAACAATTGCAGTCTTTGGTTGGCACCAAACTTGGTGCAATCACCTGCTCTTTGCGGGAAAAAGAGCAGTTAGAAAAAGACGAGCGTGAACTGATGCTGACCACCTTACGCCATATGGAATCCCGTCTGGCAGAGTTGGATCAGGAAGCCGCCCAATTTAAAAAACGCCTGGCCGAGCAAAAATTCAGAAGCTTACAGGATGCCTTAACAGAACTGCCAAACAGAGCTGCTTTTGATGAGCGCTTTGAGCTGGAAATACGTCGTTCCCAACGTTATGGCAAGCCTCTTTCTATCGCCCTGGCAGATGTTGATCACTTTAAGCAGATTAACGACAACTATGGCCACAGCGCAGGTGATAAAACTTTAAAGGTGATAGCTCAGGCGTTAAAACAAAGCTTGCGTGAAACTGACTTTATTGCCCGTTATGGTGGCGAAGAGTTTATTATTTTGTTCCCGGAAACACATTTATCTGAACTTAAATTGCCCTTGAACAATCTGAAAGACAGGATCAAAAAAATCCCCTTCAAATTCAAAGACAAAAATGTTCCTATTTCAATTTCTTTTGGTGCGACAGAACTCAAAAGTACTGACAATAACAGAGCAGCTTTTGACCGTGCAGACGAAGCTTTATACGAAGCTAAACGTGCAGGCAGGGATTTAGTCGTACTGAAAAGCTAACTGACCTGAAATTGGAATAAGCAGCTTGAATAAATTGGTTTATCTATCTGATTTATCGGGTTAAATATAGAGTGTTTGTCACTCATCAGCCCTGGTTCAGGTTAAGCTTCGGCCATAAGGCCAGGTCATAAGGAAGTAATCTATGCATGTACAACTGAATCCTCTAGGCGCTATGGCGCTTTTATCCCAACTTGAAGTTGACCGCCTGAAAAACAATACCAGCTCAGATGCCTTTACCTTGTTTCGCAATTGTTGCCTTGCAGTATTAAACGTTGGCAGCCACACCGATAGCTCCAGCGAAATTTACGATCAGTTTAAAGACTTCGATGTAAACTTATTAGCTCGCGAACGTGGCATTAAAATTGAGCTGTTTAATCCACCAGAGAGCGCTTTTGTTGATGGTCAGATCATCCGTGGTATTCATGAACATTTATTTGCTGTACTTAGAGACATTCTGTTTTTCCACACTCAGCTGACCCACGCTAACCGTCTGGATTTACAAAACAGCGATCACATCACTCATACGGTGTACGACATTTTACGTAACGCCCGCGTGATAGATTCGGCTGTAGAACCTAATATGATTGTTTGTTGGGGCGGTCATTCGATTAACGAAGCCGAATACAAATACACTAAAGAAGTAGGTTATCAGTTAGGTTTACGTGGCCTGGATATCTGTACTGGCTGCGGCCCTGGCGCCATGAAAGGCCCAATGAAAGGCGCCACTATTGGTCATGCTAAACAACGTAATACCAAAGGCCGTTATTTAGGCTTAACAGAACCAAGTATTATCGCCGCAGAGCCACCAAACCCTATAGTCAACGAACTGGTGATTCTGCCTGATATCGAAAAACGACTGGAAGCTTTTATCCGTGTTGCTCATGGCATTATTATTTTCCCAGGTGGCGCAGGTACGGCAGAGGAGTTGCTGTATTTACTTGGCATTATGCTGCACGAAAAAAACAAAGATCAGAAACTACCAGTGATCCTGACCGGGCCACAACAAAGCGCGGCTTATTTTGCTGAACTGGCCAGTTTTATTGAACAAACTTTAGGAAAAGAAGCGCTGGATTTGATTGAAATCATTATCGATGATCCAGCCGAAGTAGCGCGACGTCTGAAACAAGGTTGTGCAGAAGTACGTCAATACCGTAAGAGCTGTGGTGACGCTTATCACTTTAACTGGACCTTACACATAGACCCGGATTTCCAGCATCCATTTGCTCCTACTCACCAGAATATGGCTTCTTTGGATCTGCATCTGGAGCAAGATAAAGCCAAACTGGCCGCTCACCTGCGCCGTGCGTTTTCCGGCATAGTGGCTGGTAATGTCAAAGATGAAGGCATTAGAGCTATCAAACAACATGGTCCATTTAAGCTATCGGGCGAACCTGTATTAATGAATCTGATGGATACGTTGCTGCAGGCTTTTGTTGCCCAAGGCCGGATGAAGTTACCAGGTTCGAAGTATGAGCCCTGTTATCAAATTCTGAACTGATATGGCACATTTGTTATTACTCGACGGACTAAATTTAGTCCGTCGTTTATACGCAGCACAGGAAAGGCCATTCCATAACTCCCCTGCCCCCTACAGCGACGCCACAGGCCAGCAACTGCTGCATAATACAGCAGAGCAGCTGCAACAAATTGCTGTGAAACTGACCCGACAATTTAAGCCCAGTCATGCTGTGGCAGTATTTGAAGTCACTCATCTGAACTGGCGCACTAAACTCTACCCTGCTTATAAAGCAGATCGTTTACCTATGCCAGAGCATCTGCAAATCGCTTTGCCTGTGCTAAAGCAAAAACTAGCTGACATAGGTATCCAAAGCTTTCAAATGCCGGATCAGGAAGCTGATGATGTGATAGCAAGCCTGGCGATGACGATGCGCCAACATCAGCAGCAAGTCACCATAGTCTCGACAGATAAAGGCTATCTGCCCTTGCTTGCTGAAGGTGTGGCAGTGTATGACCATTTTAATCGCCAGCAACACAGCCAGAATACGGTGCAGCAGAAGTTTGGCGTATTACCAGAGCAGTTAGTCCGATATTGGAGCCTGGTCGGGGATAAAACGAATAACATTAGTGGCCTGACAGGTATAGGACCAAAAACTGCGACTGAACTGTTAAAACTTGGGCCAGATATTAAAACTGCGCTGGCGCATCCGGATTGTCCGGCCAAACTAAAAGATAAGATTATGGCGTCTCGTGCTGAACTGCAGTTATTTATGCAGATCTTAAGCCTGAAAACTGATTTGCAGTTGGGGCTGAATTTACAGCAAGTACGTTTTACAGCATGCTGAGGCAGATGATGAAAGTAAAAACTATAGCCTTCCTACTGGCAGGACTATTGCTGTATGTAGGTTTAACCTGTATTACCTTGCTGTTTTACAAAGATGATCCTGATCAGATGAACTGGCAGGACAGAGAAGCTTTTAACACCAAATATATTTATAAACTGGATTTAACTAAAGCCATCAGCAGAGATCAGGTGATTGATTATTTGGGTGGACCGGATATTACTGAAGCTAAAAACCAACAGCAGCAGATTTATCAGGTTCTGTATTATCGCACTCACAGAACTAAAACTGACGGCATTACCACACGTGACGAATGCACAGCTATTTTATTTAAGAATCAGCAACTGATAGCTATAGGTGAAACCGCAGTAGAGCAATACAACCAATTGGATTGAGATGGCAACTTTGGGATCTTTGACCGAGCTTTATCAGGACTGTGATGTGTTTTACATGGAGAAACAGCAGTTATCCGTGACACAGCAACAGGAATTGCTGCAAAGGATCTGCCAGCAAACAGTGCAATTGGCGGTGAATACTCCTTTTCTGCTGATATCCCAGCTCTCTCTTACCCCAGCCTCAGGGTTGGTTTCAAGCAAACTATTTATTAAACAGGCTGCTTTATTAACAGTGATCGCTCTGGCGAGTCGCTGGCCTGAAGACTTACTGTTTCAGTTACTAAAATCTTGTTTATTACAGCCTTTAGCGGTCAGCTCCTTAATAGAAAAATCAGCAAAAGCAGAAGAACTTAGTGCTTTGGAGCAACAGCAGTTGAAGTTTCCTGCGGTACTCACTATTAAACAGCATAAAGAACTGGTGGAAAAAGCCGGAGTACTGAACCTGCTGCACCAATGTTATGGCAAAAACAGAGGTTTGGCCATCTGGCAAAGCCCCTACTTCAGCCAACTGATCAGTTTTTGTTGGCAAGTAACCCGGCTGATGTTACCGGGAGCCGGCAGCTTGATAGCACTTGAGAAAATATCGGTTCAACTGGTGCCGCAAGCCACAGTCATTGAGCTGCAGTTCTGGCAGGCTCTGTCTTGTTTACATAGCTGCAGTTACAGCACTGGACGTTTTATTCGCGACTCTGAGGCCAACCTGGCGTTGCTGCTTTGCGAAATGCATAGCTCAGAGCAAATCCAACTGTTAGTCCAGCCTTATGACAAAAGCACTAAACAACTGTTACCACAACGAATACTGCCAGCTACGGACTGGCACTTGTTAAACCCAAGGCAATACAGTCAGGACAACTGGTTAAGTGGCTGGCAACAAGAGAATAAGTATTTGCCACTCTGGCCTGAGCCAACCAATCTACCTGCGTTAAGCTGGCTGCAGCAACTGAGCCAGGCCGCGAAAGTCAGTCAGCAAGCAGAGTTAATTGAACAGCATCCATGGCTGATGCAGCAACTACAGCAAAAAGCCTCAGCACAAAGCAGGCAACAACAAAAAATCCACTCAACCCAACATGCTATTGCTATGCTGGGGCAGGAACAATTGCTGCCGTTGTTAAAACAGGCCTGGCTTGAACAGCATTGCCAGCAACAACATCAGCCTTTGCATGACTGGCTGCTGGAGTTCAGGCGCGTGTTAGCTAAAGCTTTGTATCTGCTGACACAACCGATAAAGTTTTATGCATTAACAGTACAACAGGCAGAGCTTCTGGCCTGGTGTTTATGCTGGCCTTTATGGCAACAATCGGACTTGCGTTTTATGGCTTTATCTCATCCAACTCAGGCTGGAAGCCTGATCAGCCACTGGTTAAAACAGCAGTTATGGCAAAGTGAGCATTATCAACAATTGGCAGTTAAAACTCTGAAACATTTGCAGTTTAATCAAAGCTGGCAGGATGCCTGCCTGCATTACAGAGCTTTACCTACCTCAGGCCATTCCCATGCCATGGCTTTTGTTTTAGCTTTTGCCTTTGATCTGACCGCTTCGGTGTTTTCGGACAGCGATGATAACGACAGGCTGAAGCATAGTTATAAATTTGTAGAAAACCAGCTTGCAGCACATCTTTGCAGCGCAGCAGAATGGCAAATGCTGCTGGTGGAACAAAGCCAGCCAGTCACCCAACTTATCGCCAGTTGTAGTTTTATTTCTCCATTTTTTAAAGTTACGCCGCAAGAAGCTACAGATTTGTCGCAGATGTCGGCATAAACTGGAAAATAAGCACCAAAACTGGTATATTTTCGCCGAATTTCAGCAAGCTCTGACACAACAGCAGCAATAAGAAAAATAAACCAGCTCCAGCTTTGTGTTTATTACAACCAGTCCCGATAAGAATCAGTTACTTAAGGAACGTTATGAGTTCACAAACTATTACGGTCATCAAAGGTGATGGCATAGGTCCAAGCATAGTAGAAGCCGCGATCCAGGTTCTGGATAAAGTAGGCTGTAACTTTAACTATGAATATGTTGAAGCAGGTTTAACTGCTTTAGAAACTACAGGTGAATTGCTGCCGCAGAACACGCTGGACGCTATTGCTCGCAACAAAATCACTTTAAAAGGCCCGTTAACTACGCCAGTAGGCGAAGGCTTCACTTCAATTAACGTGACTTTACGTAAGAAATTCAATTTGTACTCGAACGTACGTCCGGTGATTTCGTTTAAAGGCACCAAAGCACGCTACGAAAATATCGACATCATCACAGTGCGTGAAAACACTGAAGGTATGTACTCAGGCGCTGGCCAAATCGTTAAAAACGAGGGCGAGCTGGCTGAGGCGATGAGCGTCGTCACCCGCGAAGGTTCTGAACGTATTGTTGAGTTCGCCTTTGAACTGGCTCGTCGCGAAAAACGCAAAAAAGTAACTATTGTTCACAAAGCGAATATCCTGAAATCTACCTCTGGCCTGTTCTTAAAAACTGCCCGTGAAGTAGCATTACGTTACCCGGATATTCAGGCCAGCGAGATGATCGTTGATAACGCTTGTATGCAACTGGTGATGAACCCACAACAGTTTGATGTCATTGTTACCACCAACCTGTTTGGCGACATTTTATCTGACTTATGTGCTGGTTTAGTTGGTGGTTTAGGTATGGCACCAGGTGCCAATATCGGTAAAGACTGTGCTATTTTTGAAGCAGTACACGGCAGTGCTCCGGATATCGCAGGTAAAAACCTGGCTAACCCAAGCTCAGTGATTTTAGCTTCTATCCAGATGCTGGAATATTTGGGCATGAAAGATAAAGCAGAAAAAATTCTGGCCGCTTTAACTGATGTGATTGCATCAGGTGACCGCACTACCCGCGATTTAGGTGGTAGCCACGGTACTACAGACTTTACTGCAGCCATGCTGGAACGCTTATAAGCACGTTGAAAACCGCCTCAGGGCGGTTTTTTTATAGCTGCGACTGGCTCAATTTAGAAAATAGCGCAGAGTATTCAGCTTAAATTTTGTGATTAAAACTTTTAAACTTAGGGGAGTTATTCAATGTATCAGTTGTACTATTCACCCAGCACCGCCAGTATGGCTCCGCATATTCTACTGGAAGAACTGGCCGTGCCCTATGAGCTGGTACTTACAGACACAGCCACAGGCTCACATAAAAAAGCTGAATATCTGGCGCTGAATCCTAACGGCACTATTCCAACCCTGCTTGACCGTGGTCAGGTAATTTTTGAAACGGCGGCTATTTGCCTGCATTTGGTCGACAGTCATCCGGAAAAGAATTTATTCCCAGCGCCAGGCAGCCTGAAACGGGCTGAAGCCTACAAATGGCTAATTTGGTTGTCAGCCACCTTGCAAAGCACTTTAGTGGTGTATTTTTACCCTGAGCGCTGGGCAAGCGGTGAGCAAAATGCAGCGGATGTGAAACGCCACGCTCAGCAAAAAGCTCAAGGCCTGCTGGAGCAAATGGACAAACATTTAGCCAGCCACTGCAGCCCATGGTTTTTAGGCGAAGAGTTTTCACTAATAGATATTTACGCCATGATGTTATGCCGCTGGACCCGTCACTTCGATGACAAAAAAGCCCGGGATTACCCTTTTATCGCACTCTGGGTACAAAAGGTATTGGCTCGCCCTGCGGTGCAAAAAGTGATGGATTATGATGGCTTAGTAAAGCCTTATGTTTAAAAGGGGTTGAGCTAGCTCAGAGAGCAGTGTTAGCGCTGCTCTCTGTGATTTGAACTTCAATCTGTAGTATTAAAACTTCCGCACATGCACTGTCACTTCCTCGCGGTCGTGATACAAATGTTTCGCCTGAAATTCAACGTCCAGCCCAGCTTCGTCCAGTTTTTGCCGCATCATGTCCAGAACTTCAACCACAGTTTCGTAGCGTTTTTTCATAGGTAATTTCAGGTTAAAAATACTTTCCTGACACCACTCATTAATCAACCAGTCACAGACTAACTGGCCTACCCTTTGTGGTTTTTCAATCATGTCGCAAACCAGCCAATACACGTTTTTCTTATCCGGGCTGAATTTAAAACCATCGACCTGAAAGTGCTTCACCTGGCCTGTGTCCATTAAAGACTGCGCCATCATGCCGTTGTCTATCGCCGTAACCATCATGCTGCGTTTCACCAACTGATAAGTCCAGCCACCAGGGCAAGCCCCTAAGTCGACAGCTCTCATACCGGAAGTTAAACGGGTGTCCCATTCATCTTTTGGAATAAACTGCAGGAAAGCTTCTTCCAGTTTTAAAGTACTGCGGCTTGGCGCATCAGCTGGAAATTTCAGCCGCATAATGCCGTTTTCCAGCGGGCTGTTGTTTTCAGGGTAAGAAATACCTAAATAAGCACTGCTGCCGGATAACATAAATAAGTGCAGCACAGCAGCGCGGGAGTTTTCCTTTTGCAGCAATACACCAGCTTTACGTAACGACTGACGCAAAGGCACTGTCAGTTTACGAGCTAAAGTCGACAAGGTTTTGCCGTCATTAGTTTCAGGGTATTCCACCCGCAGCTCGCCAAAAGCCGACAACTCGGCTGCCAATGCAGTTTCCACTACAGTACTGATGCGGTCAGCCGGGTTTAACTGCAGCAAATCATCTACCAGTAAAAACCACTGACGGGCAAAGATTAAGTTGGTGAAATCATAGTCACGGTAAAAAGTAGCTAAAGCTTCACTTTCGTAAGCTTCAAAAATGACAAAAGCTGCGTCTTTGCTCAGTTTGCAAAAACCAAATACCCCTTGCTGCGACGCTTTATCCTGAATTTCGCCGGCACATTCTTTCTCAAAACCTGAACGGCAATACAGCAAAAGTTGGTTCATACGGCACCTCCATGTGCCGCACCCTGACGGGCAGCATGCGGCTGTGAAAATTGTCTATCCTGCCAATTTTTCATAAGGCACCTCCATGTGCCGCACCCTGACGGGCAGCATGCGGCTGTGAAAATTGTCTATCCTGCCAATTTTTCATACGGCACCTCCATGTGCAGCACCCTGACGGGCAGCCTGCGTCTGTGAAAATTGTCTATCCTGCCAATTTTTCATCTTCATCTTATTTCCTGATCCAAGGGCTGATAGCCAAGGCCAACCAGCTTAAAATTAGCAACTGCCCACCTAAAGGTGCCAGAGCTGAAAAATGTAAAGGCAGCTTAAATACACCAGCTACCAGAGTATAAACAAATAACCAAAGCCCTATGTGCATGGCGCAAGCACAAATGCGGCTTAGCCATGGGCTTTGTTGCTGTAGCTTGTCAAAGGCCGATAAAGCCAATAAAACCACAACATGAAAAGCTAAAATAAAACCCGCGCTTAACAGCACAGCCAGTTGCTCTGTAGCTATAGAGCCACGCAATAAATGCATAAGAGCTGCAGCAGAACCTACAGTCACAGCACCATAAAAAGCGGCAAGACTGGTGTTAATTTTCCAGAATACATTCATTAATAAAGCTCCGGCTTATCACAGCAGCCTGCCTGATAAGCTGTTGTTGGGTTAAACCTGATTTTTTTAACGGCACAAAATCATGGTCGCCACTTTGTAACCACTTTAGATCTATTGCAGGCCAGCTTTTACCGGCCAGCTCTTCACTGCTACCAAAAGGATCCCGCTCACCTTGCAACACCAAAACAGATCTTTTTAAATCGATAAAATGTTCGGTCCGCCAGTTATCTTTTTTCGGCGGATGAAAAGGATAACCAAAAGCTATCACCCCTCTTACTACTGCCGGTAACAAATCAGACGCAGCAAGCAGAGTGGCAACCCGTCCGCCCATCGACTTACCTGCAATAACCAAAGGTAAGTCCGTTGGTATTTGCTGTATCTGTTCAAGCAGCTCAGCCATTAACACCGGCATTTTTGCCGGTAGCTGTCTGGAACCTGCCAGCGTCTTTTGCATATAAGCAAAATTAAAACCCCAGACTTCAATATGCTGTTTTGCCAGTTGCTCTGCCAAAAGCTGACAAAACTCTGATTGCACTGGCGCTCCTGCGCCATGAGATAACAGCAATCTGGCGACAGGCTTTTCTGCTTCAACAAGAAGATATAAGGCTAACTGCTCTGGCATGCATTAATCCGGTGTCGAATTATTAAAGTGTTGCTCGGCAAAATCCTGCTGATCCAACTCAACTTGTTTCGCCATCCACTGCCTGAAGGCGACAATTTTGCCAAGTTCAGTCTGATTTTCACGACAGACCAGATAATGCGAGTCTTTACTCAGCAGTACATGGTGAAACGGCACTATTAAGCGGCCAGAGTTAATATCAGGTCTGGCCATAACATTGTGCGCGAGCGCCACACCCTGCCCATGAATAGCGGCCTGCAACACCATAGCTGTATGCGAAAAAATCGGCCCCTGGTTCACATTAAAGTTTTTAATACCCTGACTGACAAACCAGTCTTTCCAGGCCTGGCGCGAACCGTCATGCAACAAGGTGTGATGCCGTAAATCAGCGACGTCTTTTAAAGGCTTGATGCCGTTTAATAACAAAGGCGAACAGACCGGCAGCAAGTATTCTGTATGCAATTTATCTGCATGCAAATTACGCCAGCTGCCACGGCCATAATAAATAGCCACATCGACATCATCAGTTAACGAGCCTTCGTCTGAGTCGACCGCTTTGATCCGCACATCTATATCAGAATGCTCTTCACTAAATAAACTTAAACGCGGCACCAGCCACTGAATAGCAAAACTTGGCTGTAAACTGACAGTTAAAGAGCCTTTGGCGCCACGTGCTAATAACTTTTCCGTGGCTTCATGCAGTTGCAGGAAAATTTCTTTAATATCTAAAAAGAAGCTCTGGCCTTCTTCCGTTAACAGCAAAGAGCGGTTTTTCCGCATAAACAGCTTTAAACCTAGATGGTCTTCCAGCGCTTTGATCTGGTGACTAATAGCAGCCTGAGTGACAAACATCTCTTCAGCCGCTTTAGTAAAACTAAGATGACGGGCAGCAGTTTCAAAAGCCTTTAACGCATTCAGTGGGGGTAAGCGCCGAGCCATAGTCTGCAACCTCAGAAAGGACAGTTATTGAATTAATTTTTCTAATGCGAATTATAAAGAAAGGCAGTGAACTGCACCAGAAGCAGTTCACTCTATCTGGAAGATTTAATTGGCTTTAGGTACGTAACCTTCGATCTGAACTTCTTTACCTTCAAATAAAAACTGCTGCATCTGTTCTTCCAGCAATTTGCGGTGTTCCAGATTCATCATGTTGAGCTTTTTTTCGTTGATCAACATAATTTGTTTGGCTTGCCATAAAGCCCAGGCTTCTTTGCTGATGCTATCGAAGATTTTTTTGCCAAGCTCCCCCGGGTACAGCTGAAAATCTAAACCTGCTGCTTCTTTTTGCAAATACACACAAAATACCTGACGGGACATGCTTCACCTCAACACTTAGCTTTTAAAAAGGCCAATATTGTAAACGACTTCAACACGGCCTGTTAGTTTTTATTCAGCCAGTTTTTTTCAATCCAACTACGGATAGGTGCAGGTAAGCCAATTTCCATGACTTGCTCTTTGCTATACCAACAGCTGCCAGCGGGTTCTGCCACTCCAGATACCGGATGCCAAACCGAAGCATCTAATTTGTAATGTGAAAACACATGCTGAAACTGGCCTTGTAGTTTGGCTTGCTGCAGTACTTGTTCGCTTTCATCCACTTGTGGCAAAGACCATAAATCAGCCCAGATACCAGAATCCGGTCTTTTTTGCAGCAGAAGCTTCTCGCCCTGCTCTATCCATAAAAAATGCCCTGCTTTGGTTGGAGTAGTTTTTTTAGGTTTAGCTGTGGGTAACTCTGCGACCCGGCCTGTATTAAAAGCTACACACTGAGTTTTAAGCGGACAACTTAAACAGTCCGCTTGCTTGGGTTTGCAAACCGTAGCACCTAAATCCAGTAAGGCTTGCGCAAAACGTCTGTTGTTTTGTTTTGGCGTTAACAAATCGGCCAAAGCCCAGAGTTTTTTATCTACAGCAGAACTGGTTGGCACACCTTCGATACCAAATAAGCGGCAAAATAAACGTCTGACGTTGCCGTCCACTATCGGGCCATAAGCATCATAAGCAAAAGAGCGGATAGCCCCTGCTGTATAACGACCTATACCAGGAATAGTTAATAAGTCGTTTAATTCAAAAGGAAACTCACCTAAACCATGAACTATGTATTTAGCTGCTTTGTGTAAATTGCGGGCTCTGGCGTAATAACCTAAGCCCTGCCATAACGCCATTACAGTGTCGGTATCTGCGGTTGCCAAGGCATGAATATCAGGCAGCTTTTGCATCCAGCGCTGAAAATAAGGGATCACTGTCGTGACCTGAGTTTGCTGCAACATCAGTTCGCTGACCATCACTCTGTAAGGGCTTGGGTCTTGTTGCCATGGCAAGGCGTTACGGCCATCGGTTTTTTGCCAGTCGACTACTGTATCGGCAAATAATTCAGGGCAGGTTAAATACTCAGAAGTCAGCACAGCTATCACTACTCAGGCTCAATAATTCAAAACGATACATAGCCTAGCATTTTTGCTGTTTTTGTTGAATCAAGATTAGCGGTTGAGCATTAGCTGCAGAACAAGGATAATACGCGCCGCATTCGCAGCAGTATAACAACAGGCTGCATCACATTTTTTGGAGACCAAGATGACCCACCCGGAACAACCAAACACAGAGCCTCAAAACGAAGAGCTTCAGGAAAACAAATACCTGCGCCGTATTCGTAGCTTTGTTTTAAGGGAAGGTCGTCTGACCAAAGGCCAGCAGCGCAGCTTAGATTTATTCTGGCCTACTATGGGCCTGGAATACCAAACCACACCTTACGATATGCAAGCTGTATTCGGCCGCGAAGCTGACTTAGTGCTGGAAATTGGTTTTGGTATGGGCAAATCTTTGGTGCAAATGGCCAAAGCTGCGCCTGAAAAAGACTTTATTGGCATCGAAGTACATAAACCTGGTGTTGGCGCATGTTTAGGTGAAGCCGAAACTGAAGGCGTTAAAAACCTGCGGGTGTTTGAGCACGATGCCATCGAAATTTTAAACGACTCCATTGCCGATAACAGCTTAAGCACTGTGCAGCTGTTTTTCCCTGATCCATGGCATAAAAAGCGTCACCATAAAAGACGTATAGTACAGGCCGAGTTTGCCCAGTTATTACGCCGTAAGTTAAAGATCGGTGGTGTATTTCATATGGCCACCGACTGGGAAAACTACGCTGAACATATGCTGGAAGTGATGAAAGTAGCCGAAGGTTACAGCAACCTGTCACAAACCAATGACTATGTACCGCGTCCTGAGCATCGGCCTTTAACTAAATTCGAAAACCGTGGTGTGAATTTAGGCCATGGTGTTTGGGATCTGATGTTCAGGAAGGAAAACTAAGATGCTCGACAATACCAGTCAGCTGCTGCTGCGTAATATTGATTTTTTATCAGGCAAAGTGCTGCTGGTAGAACCTATGGCCGACCGTCTGGCCGCTGAATTAAAACAACAAGCACCAGAGCTGGAGCTGTTTTGCTTAACCTCAAACATTGCTGTTGCTAACAACTGGCAGCAGCAGAGCAAAAGCCCATGTTATTTGGGAGATGCCTTGCCAGCCGATTTAACAGTCGACAAAGTGGTGCTGTTTTATCCGAAGAGCAAAGACCAGCTGCAAAGCTCTTTAGCTCAAATTAAAACAGTACTGAATGATAAAACCGAAGTCTATCTGGTTGGCGATAACAAAGGTGGCATTAAAAGCCTTGGCAACCAGGCTGAAAAACTGGGGTTAAAAGCCTTTAAACACGACAATGCCAAACACTGTTTGTGGTTTGAACTGGATGGGTTGTTACAAAGCGAGTTAAAGACCGCAGACTTTCATCAGTTTAGTATCGAAAAAGCCGGTATCAGCTTAAAGCTGTGTTCACTGCCCGGTGTATTTAACCATGGCAAACTGGATTTAGGCACTAACTTACTGCTGGAACATCTAGGCCATATTCAGCAAGGTAAAGTATTGGATTTTGCTTGTGGTGCAGGTTTTATCGGCGCCTTTTTAGTAAAAAGACATCCGGAAATTAAACTAACAGCCTCTGATATCAGCACTTTAGCTGTCAGCTCTACAGCTGCCACTTTAAAAGCGAATAAGCTGCCAGGTGAAACTATAGCAGCGGATGGTATTCCGTCCCGCAGCGCTGCTTATGACCATATCGTCAGCAATCCGCCTTTTCATACAGGTTTAAAAACTGACTACAATATCAGTGAACAGTTTTTCCGTGATGCTTTTAATGAGTTAAAGCCTGGTGGCACTTTAACTTTAGTGGCTAACGTGCACTTGCCTTATGTGGCTCAATTAACTGAAATTTTTGGTCAGGTAAAAGAGCTTGGTCGTCGCGACGGTTTTGTGGTTTATTATTGTAGAAAAGACCGCAAATAAAAGGATCTGCTGATGAGACTGGTTTTGGTTGTGCTGGCTGGATTAATTTTCAGTGCTTCAGCTGTGGCTGACTGTATTCAGTCGCCGGAGAGAACTCAGGCCTGTCCTCATCAGATCTACCGGCTTGGTCAATTGGAAAACATGGCAAAACCTGCCATGTTATGTATCTGCGTTGCTGATTTTAAAGAATTTTTAATAGTGCCCGCAGATGAAGAGGAAGCTCATAAACAAAAATTGAAACGCCTGAAGCTTGAATACGCCTTAGGTCAAAAAATTGAGCCTATATTGCAGGTGTTAAAGCACTAAACTACTGCTATGCCCTCAACCCACTACAATCTGGCGCGGGTGAAATTCCCCTAAATACTCTTCCTTTTGCTGCAATAAAGCAGGTACTAAAAACAACTTGCCCTGCTCTACCCAATAAATCGCATGTTGCTCAAACATAATAGCCAGCTTTATGGCTTTAGATTTATCACAAAGCACAGCCCAGCTCTTTTCCTGAAATCTCAAATCCGGTGAGCAACCGACGATTTCGCGATAAGGTACGTTAAGCCTGTCCAGGGTATTGGCAAAGTGGTTATCGAGTAATAAGTTTCTGGAGGGGGTTTGGACATGACCACAAGGGTTTTGAGCGCTGATAATTGCAAAGTTAATTTGATCGCCAAGAGGTTGATGGCACAAAAAAACACTCGTTTTGTAGTTATCCCATAAGTCCATGGTTTGTCCTCACGACCACAAGTGCGACAACTATATACCCGTTTTATTTTTTTGTCAGTGTGCTTACTGGTGAAAATTTGCAAATGCGTGTAACTTCAATATTATAGCTTCGATAACAGATTGACGGATGGCGGAAGTATTAATGGGTCCAGCGTTAAAAGCGAGTTCCATCAAAGGCGCATTGATCTGGGTGGTCATGCTAATTTGTAGCATCACCCTTTGCGTATCTCTCACCATAGCCACTTTGCAAGACATTAAAGCTGAAAAGAAAAACCTGTCTGAACAGCTGCACTCTTATGCCGCCATTATCGCTTTTAATGCCGTAGGCTCCATCGAAATAGATGATTCAGAAGTAGAAGACAGACGTCTGGCTTCTTTTGCCGCAGAATCACGTTTGCACAATATCCATATTTATAAGTTGCAGGAAAACGGCGAGCTGAGTTTTTTTGCCAGTTACAACAGACGAGATGTTGGCCCCTATCCGACCCAATTTAATAAAGTTGAGCAGTATCAGAATGCCACCATAGGGGATGGCGTAATGGAGCTGACACAGAAAATAGAATCTGACGGTAAATTAATAGGTTATGTATACATACGTGCCAGTCTTGATGAACTGAGTCGTTATGTGCAAAACAGAGTCTTGTTCGATATTTTAATTGCGCTCTGCTCTCTCATTGGTGCTTTTATTATCGCCAACAGATTACAACGGCGTTTTACTCAGCCCCTTTACAGCCTGCTGACTCTGGTGCAAAAAGTATCAAAAGAAAAGGACTATCAAATTCGTGTTCCTGCCATGGAAATCTCGGAGTTTCATAATTTAGGCCGGGCGGTCAATACCATGCTGGACAGAACCGAACAACAAATCACAAAACTGCGCGGAGCAGAAAGTGAAATACGTCAGCTAAACCAGGACTTAGAGCAAAAAATCAACGACAGAACACTGGCGCTGAAAACCTCAAATCAAGACTTATTGAACACTTTATCCACTTTGCACCAATATCAGAATCAGATTGTTGAGACTGAAAAAATGGCCAGCTTAGGTCAGATGGTGGCCGGGGTTGCTCATGAAGTAAATACACCTATAGGTCTTGGTGTTACGGCTTCAACTTTAATGCAGGACAAGCTGGCAGACATACAAAAAGCTTTTGATGACAAGAAGTTAACTTCAAGTCAGCTGGCAAAATTCCTCAGCGACAGCGCTGAAAACCTTGGAATTATTTATCGTAACCTCGAGCGTGCAGCCAATCTGATCCGTAGCTTTAAACAAGTGGCAGTGGATCAATCCAACGACAACAGAAGATACTTCAATATGTACCAGTTACTGAATGAAGTATTGTTATCACTACGTCCAAACCTGAAAAAAACGCAGCATCAGGTGATCATCAATTGTGACGAAGCACTTGAGCTGGAGAGTAAACCAGGCCCTATCAGCCAGATTTTAATCAACCTGATTATGAACAGTCTTATCCATGCTTTTGACCATAAAGAACAAGGCACTATGACTATTAGCGTGACTTTGTCAGATAGCCGCTGTTACCTTCGTTATCAGGACAATGGTGCAGGTGTGCCTGAGAATATTAAAAAACGTATTTTTGATCCCTTTGTCACCACCAAAAGAGGCGAAGGCGGTAGTGGTTTAGGTATGCATTTAGTCTATAACTTAGTAACTCAGGCTTTAAACGGTAAAATACAGCTGGAAAGTTCGTTGGACCACGGTATCGACATTCAGATCGACTTTCCTGTGATCCCTAAATAAGATAAAAACTGAACAAAGTGATACTTTTCAATAGCTTGCACTAACCCGTTCTAATTGTTAACAAATGCACTTGTTAACAAATTCTGCCATCTATATAATTGAGCAGACATTGACCATGGGTCACTCTCATTCTAAAAATATATAAATCAAATACTTAATTACGTTCACATAAGGTTTAAGCATAATGCAGACCCCTGTTATTCTGATTGTTGAAGATGAAGAAGTAACACGACTGAATCTGGTCAGCCTGTTCGAAGGCGAAGGCTATGATGTGGTTGAAGCAGTGAATGGCGAAGAAATGAACCAGAAACTGGCTGAACACAAAGTCAATTTGATTGTTATGGATATCAATCTGCCTGGTAAAAACGGCCTGATCCTGGCCCGTGAATTACGCCAGAAAGAAAACGTGGGTCTGATTTTTCTGACCGGACGTGACAGTGAAGTCGATCGCATTTTAGGTCTGGAAATTGGCGCTGACGATTACCTGACTAAACCTTTTAACCCACGTGAACTGACTATTCGTGCCCGTAACCTGTTAAACCGCACTGTGTCTCAACCTGTAGTGGAAGAGCATAAAAGTGTGGTGAAATTTAATGGTTGGGTATTGGATGAAAACAGCCGCAACCTGACCTCGCCAGAAGGTGTATCACGCCGTTTACCTAAAGGTGAATACCGTGCTTTACGCTTAATGCTGGACAGCCCGGGCAAAATATTCACCCGTGAACAACTGATCCGTCATATGACGGGCCGTGAACTCAGAGCCAATGATAGAACTGTGGATGTCACTATTCGCCGTATCCGTAAGCATTTTGAGTCTGATGTAGATAGCCCTGAGCTGATCAGCACTATCCACGGCGAAGGGTATCGCTTCGTTGGTAAATTAGAGAAGTAATCTACAAGGGCGGGTTCTTTACCCGCCCTTTGTTTATCTAAACAGCTATCAAGCAGCTAGCGCAGTCAACCAAGCTTTAGCTTTAATCACGACGGGTCAAACCCAGGCTTCGATATATTCCTCCAGAGCTGCTAAGTGTCGCTCTATTGTTATGTGGAAATTAATCAGCTGTTTTTCCATCCCCATCAGCTCAGTACTTTGCTCCATTAATTTCGCCTGATGCTGCACCCACAACAAGCCTACAGAAGCAGCTGCGCCTTTGAGCTTGTGTGCGGCTTCCTGAAACTCAGTCACATCCTGCTGCACCGCGGTTTCCATCATCTTATTGATATAACCCGGTAGCAACTGCACAAATAATTGCACACTGCGTAACATAGTGGTTTTGCCTAAAGACTGCAGGTAATCATCCAATGTTTGCTGATCCAGGATTTGCTGATCCTGAGCAGTTCCGGCATTGATTTCTTTTGGCGCAGGAGCGCCAAAGAGTTGATGTAAAATCTGATCCAACTTATTGGTATTGATGGGTTTTGCTAAAGCACCATCGACCCGCACATCATTTAACTGCTGCTCAGCTTTGCGTACATTGGCACTTAATACCACTACAGGTAACTTGCTTAACGAAGGCTCAGCGCGAATAAAACGCGCCACCTGATCACCCGACATATCGGGCAACTGCATATCCAACAGCACCAGATCGATGTCATCTTCAGTTTCCAGCAAAGCTAAAGCATCTTCACCTGTTTCCGCCAGAATCACCTGATGGCCACGTTGCTCCAGTAAGTTGGTCGCTATCTCAGCATTTAACGGTACGTCCTCTATCAACAAGATAGTTAAAGCCGGATATTGAGCCTGTGGCACTATTACAGGTGCTGATGTAAGTTCAGCGGGTAAAGAAACTATAAAAGTACTACCCTTGCCTACTGTACTTTCCAGTCGGATCTGACCAGACATAGCCTCCACTAAAGCCCGTGATACCGACAAACCAATACCTGATCCAACTATGCTTAAACGCCTGCCATCACTGGATTTATAGTACATATCAAAGATACGTTGCTGCTCAGACTCGACAATACCTATGCCTGTATCAGTCACACTAAAACAAAGTTCGGCCGGATCATCTGCACTTAAAGACACTGCAAGCTGTACTGAACCTCGGGCGGTGAATTTCACCGCATTATTAATCAGGTTCCACAATACCTGTCGCACCCGGGTTGGATCCAACCGCACATACAACTGGCCTGCTACAGCTTCAGGCTCAATAAAGTTCAAACCTTTTTGCTGGCAAATTAAGTGGGCAAAGTTGCAGATATCATGCACAAAATCACTGAGCTGGACTGATTGATAAACTATGTCTAAATCCTGCCGGTCGATTTTATCTAAGTCGATAATATCGTTAAAAATATTACCTAAAGTCTCAGCACTGCTGAAAATAGTATTGCTCCAACTGCGCTGCTCAGCCGATAAAGGACTTTCCAACAAACGACGGGTTAAACCTACAATACCGTTTAACGGCGTACGCAGTTCGTGGCTTAAAGTAGCAATAAACTTACCTTTGTCCTGATAGGCTTTTTCCAGTGCCTGCTCAGCCAGTTTCCTCGAGGTAATGTCCCGACCAAAACCTAATAAACCAATATAACGGCCCTGTTTATCGAAAAATGGCACTTTACGCATTTCAAACCATAACATGCGGCCATCCGGCGTTTGATAATCCACATCTAAGGTGAGTTCTTCACGGCTGGCGGAGATTTCCTGATCGGTCAGAATAGCAATAGGAGTAGATTCAGCGTCATAAAGCTCAGCCGGATAATGTCCTATCAGCTCTTTCGCCGATTTACCCATAATGACTTCAAACATTTTATTGCAACTGACAAAACGGCCAGTCTCATCACGGTAGTAGAATAAGTCAGGCGAACTGTCGACTATAGAGCGGATTAACAAACTTTGTTCTTCCAGCTCCTGCTGGGTTTTACGGCGTTCAGTAATTTCACGACGTAATTCATCCACAGCGCGGCGTTTAGCCTGAAAGGCTTTTTTCCGCTCTTCAATTTCAAAGTTCAGCTGGCGAATAGTTTCCTGCATATTCTGATTCAGCAACTTCTCTTGCCGTATCGAATCCTGCAGATAAAACAAGGCCTCATCTAAATGACGAACTAAGTAAAAACCAGAAAGTAAAAAAAACGGTGTGATAGAAGCGGAGAACAATAAGGCGCCCAATACCATGGACCAAAGCACCATATCATGCAGCAACAAGCTGTATAAGCCGGTCATCACCCCTGTTAAAGCCTGTAACAGGATAAAACACAAGCAAAAACACTGTAACCAGCCCCATTGCTTTAAAAACCCGGCCAGACGCCTGACTAAAGGATGAACGTTTTGTTGCATTAAATGCCTGCTAAAAGAGCTGAGCGCAAAAACACTAAATAGAGAATATCAAGTCTGCCAGATCCGCTTGGCGCTTGTCCTGTAAATTTTCGTAAGCCGCCAACCAAAATCAGCGTGAAACCAGGTGAAGCGCTCACTTTTCAACCACAAAGGCGAAATCTAATACAACTTCGATTGACAGTAATTAACTAAAAGGTTCATTCTAAAGCCCCTTAGCTTTTTAAACCTGACCTGTAATATGCTAAAGAATGCGTTGTCGCTGACTACATATTACTACTCGCCTTACTACCTTTCGGAGTGGTTTAACGAGTAGCCAAACCACCAGTTCATTGCTGGTTCTGGTTATTTACGCCGAACTTTTTCAGCACAAACCGGAGTTACACCCCAGGTTTCCAGTCAAAGTTGGCACTGTTATATCAACTCAACAGGTAGATTCTCATGCAAGTTACAACTAAAAAACCGGTCAGCATGCCGGATGCTTTTGTCATACTTTTTTTTGTGATGATAGCTGCAGCTATTGCATCTCATCTTATTCCGGCCGGTTATTTTCAGATGTTACCGGAAACTGTTAATGCCGCTGGCGAAACAGTCAAAGCCCGTATTGATCCAAACAGCTTTCAGCTCGCAACGGAACAAAATAAAGCGGTGCCCTTGTTTGGTGAAGGCGGCCAGGTTGGCTTTTTAAACTATGCCTTTGAAGGTATGGTATCCGGCGACAAAATGGGTGCCGCCATTGGCGTGATTGCCTTTATTCTGCTGACAGGCGGTGCCTTTGGCATCATTATGAAAACAGGTGCTGTTAATAACGGCATTCTGGCGTTAATAGCTAAAACCAAAGACATCGACTTTTTATTTATCCCGCTGATGTTTCTGCTGTTTTCTTTGGGCGGCGCCGTTTTTGGCATGGGTGAAGAAGCCATCGCCTTTTGTATAGTGCTGCTGCCATTAATGCTGGCCTTAGGCTACGACGCTATCACTACTGTGCTGGTGACGTACATTGCCACTCAGATTGGTTTTGCGACCTCCTGGATGAACCCTTTTAGTGTGGCTATAGCTCAGGGTATAGCGGGTTTACCTCTGATGTCAGGAGCCGATTACCGTATTGTGCTTTGGCTGCTGTTCACCTTATTTGGTATTGTTTTTACCATGCGTTATGCGGCGAAAATTAAAAAGAACCCACAGCTTTCTGTCAGTTTTACTTCAGATCAAAAACTACGCGCCCAGCAGCAAGAACAACAAAGCAGTTCTTTTGGCAAGTTGGATGGCGCTATTTTATTGCTGTTTGTCGCCGGTATTGTTTGGGTGATTTGGGGAGTGGTCGCTCGTGGTTACTACATACCAGAGATTGCCACACAGTTTTTCGCTTTAGGTATAGCCACTGCTATGTTGGCGATTGCAGGAAAACGTATCACGGTGAATGAATCAGCGGACGCCTTTAAACAAGGTGCAGCTGAGTTGCTGCCAGCCGCCATGATAGTGGGTATGGCCAAAGGCATAGTACTGCTGTTAGGCGGCGATAAAGCCACAGAGCCATCAGTGCTTAATACCGTATTGCATTATGCAGGCAGTAGCTTTGATGGCTTTTCCACTTATGTATCAGCCTGGTTTATGCTGATATTTCAGTCGGTGTTTAACTTCTTTGTCACCTCAGGTTCAGGCCAGGCCGCTTTAACTATGCCTTTAGTCGCGCCTTTGTCCGATTTGGTTGGAGTATCCCGTCAAATTGCAGTTTTAGCTTTCCAATTAGGGGATGGCTTAACTAACTGCATAGTCCCAACTTCAGCATCTCTGATTGGTTGCTTAGGTGTAGTGCGGGTGGACTGGATGTTATGGGCAAAATTTGCCTGGCGTCTACAGCTTTGGCTTTTTGCCCTGGCAAGTCTCGCTGTTTTAGTGGCAGTTGCTATTGGCTACCAATAAGAATTACAAAGGACTATCAATGAGCAACATCAAACTTTTTAAGAATGCCCATATTTTAAACCCACAAGATACAGGTGTGTTGGATCTGCTGGTCGCTGGCCAGCAGATCGCGGCTTTGGGTGAGAAATTAGACATTGGCAATTCAAACCTACCTGTTGAAGTGATAGACGCCAGTGACTGTTATTTAGTACCGGGTTTTGTCGATTCGTTAGTGCATTTTATTGGCGGTGGTGGCGAAGGTGGTTTTGCCAGCCGCACTCCAGAAATGCAACTCACCCATGCCACTTTAGGCGGAGTCACTACAGCTATTGGTGTGCTTGGCACTGATGCAACGACCCGGACTTTAACCAATCTGTTGGCTAAAGCACATGCGCTGGAGAGCGAAGGCATTACTACCTATTGCCATACAGGCTCTTACCAAATTCCATGCCGTACTTTAATGGGCAGTATCACGGATGACCTGATCCTGATCGACAAGTTTATTGGGGTGGGCGAAATTGCTATCAGTGATTTCCGCTCCTCTCAGCCGACTGTTGAAGAAATACGTAAAGTGGCGGCTGCTGCTAAAGTCGGTGGCATTTTGTCAGGTAAAGCTGGTGTCGTCAGTGTGCATGTGGGCAGTGGTGAGTCATTACTACAGCCGTTGTGGCAAGCAGTAGCAGGCTCAGAACTTAAATTATCTCAGTTCTACCCTACTCATATGAACCGCAACGAGGCGCTGTTCCAGGCTGGTATTGAGTTTGCCAAAGCCGGTGGTGTTATTGATTTTACCACCAGCACCACGGCTTATGATCTACAACATGGTGAAGTTGCAGCAGCAGAAGCTTTAGCCCGCGCCTTACAAGCCGGAGTACCGACAATGAACTTAACATTAAGCTCTGACGGTAATGCCAGCTTGCCTATTTATAACGACAATGGAGAGCTGGTTGGGCTTGAGGTTGGTAAGGTACAAAGCTTGTATCAAGTCGCACGTCAGGCTGTACTTGAATATAAAGTGCCTTTAACTGCTGCCATCACTGCTATTACGGCCGCACCAGCCGCCGTACTTGGATTAAAACACAAGGGGCGTGTTGCCGCAGGAATGGATGCTGACTTAGTGCTTTTGCATAAAACTGATTTAACTATCCGTGATGTCTTTGCCAAAGGCCGTCAATTAGTTCAAAACGGTCAGGCCATAGTTAAAGGCACTTTTGAGCAGTAGGTTTAAAAACAAAGAGTTGAATTTCTGTTCCACCATCCCAATCTAGCGAATATCCGACAGATTTAGTCGGGTATTCGCTTTTTTAGTTTAAGCTGTTCGAAAAAAATCAGCTTATAGTGCACAGATTTTATACCGGCCCCGGCGGCAAAATATGGTATAAAGTGCGCCAAATTTTCAGCCAGATCATGCTGCGCATGATCTATGCATTTGATGGACATTGGAGTATTCATGCCGACCACTATGCCAGATGTAGCTAACCATTCATCCGCCACCACTGAAGGTGTGTTGGAATGGGTTGGCATGAGCAATATAGAACTGCCACTGATGTTTAGTGTTGCAGGCGAAGCACCACGCCAG
This sequence comes from Rheinheimera tangshanensis, assembly GCF_014645135.1. Lineage (GTDB taxonomy): Bacteria > Pseudomonadota > Gammaproteobacteria > Enterobacterales > Alteromonadaceae > Pararheinheimera > Pararheinheimera tangshanensis. The sequence continues at coordinate 876,279 of NZ_BMLH01000001.1, read as the reverse complement.
GTCAGCGCCAAAGTTGAAGCTTTTGTAAACTTAAAAGATCCAAAAGCTAAAGGCATTCACATGTCACGGCTTTATCTGCTGTTGGATCAGCTATCGACCGAATCCAGTTTAAGTTTTGCCAGCTTAAGCGAACTATTGCACGGCTTTATCAGCAGCCATGAAGAATTAAGTACTCATGCTTTTGTGAAGTTTGATTTCGAACTGCATTTGCGCCGCAAAGCACTGATCACTGAAAAACAAGGCTGGAAAGCTTACCCTGTGACTATCACAGGCCAATTAAAAGATGGCAAGTTAGGCGTAGAAATGAAAGTTGACGTGCCTTACTCTTCCACTTGTCCTTGTTCAGCCGCCCTAGCACGTCAGCTTATTCAGGAAGCTTTTGTGGCTAAATTCGCAGGCCACGCTCAGGTCAATGCGGAACAAGTGAAAGACTGGTTAGGCACCACTCAGGGCATAGTGGCTACACCGCACAGTCAGCGTTCTATTGCTGAAATAAAAGTACAGCTGAACCATAAAGTCACGGACTTCCCGGTGATTGCATTAATTGATGCAATTGAGGATGCGCTGCAAACTCCGGTGCAGGCCGCCGTCAAACGCGCCGACGAGCAGGAGTTTGCCCGCTTAAACGGACAAAACCTGATGTTCTGTGAAGATGCAGCCCGTCGTTTAAAACACAGCCTGAACCAGTTGTCTGAATTTGACGATTTTTGGTTGCGCGTCAACCATTATGAGTCACTACATGCTCATGATGCAGTCGCAGTCACAGTCAAAGGTATTGCGAACGGTTATCACGCATAAGTTTCGCATAAAAATATCGTTTAAATTACAAAAAAAGGCCGCTTATGCGGCCTTTTTTTTCTGAACAGCCCTCTAAAAGCCAGAAAAAAGCCTTGTTTCTGTAATTTAATTACAAAACCACTTCATAACAGCCTTCGGCAAAATAGTCCGTTAAATGCGTCAGACTGGTCTTGCAATTTCCGTCCGAACTGGGTATATCTAATCGTCTATTTATGGATAGACGTCTAAACGCCATAAAAACAACTATGCGGACCACCTAACTGACTGAAAGCAGAGCTGTTGTTTTCTTTCAGGGATAAAAACGCCAAATAAAAGAATAATAATTCAATAAATTAACATTTTTACCCACTCAAATTGAGATTGCAGCACACTATATAGCTGTGGCTTCAACTGAGCAGGGATATTTTTCAGGACAAGTTGGAGGAAGAGTCATGGCGTTGTATCACCACAGTCAGGCAAGAGAGAACTGTGGCTTTGGTCTGATCGCTCATTTAGAAGGCGTCGCCAGCCACCGTATTGTGCGCACTGCTATCAGCGGTTTAGACCGCATGCAGCACAGAGGTGGAATTTCAGCGGATGGGAAAACAGGTGATGGTTGTGGCCTGTTAATGCAAAAACCCGATAGTTTTTTCCGTGCTATTGCAGAGGAAAAAGGCTGGGTTTTGGGCAAAAAGTATGGGGTGGGCATCTTCTTCTTCAGTCAGGATCCGGTCAAAGCCGAACTGGCTCGCGCTATTATTGAACAAGAAATTACCCGTGAGACACTGACCCTGGTCGGCTGGCGTGATATGCCAACAGACTCGTCAGTGCTGGGTGATTTAGCACTCTCTTCTATGCCTCAGATTAAACAGGCCTTTGTCAGTGCCCAGCCAGGCTGGAGCGAACACGATTTAGAGCGCAGGCTTTATATGGTCAGACGCCGTATCGAAAAGCAGCTGACTGACGATGCAGATTTTTATATCCCAAGCTTTTCTTGTCTGGTGACCGTATTTAAAGGCCTGATGATGCCGGCAGACTTGCCGCGCTTTTATCTGGACCTAGCAGACGTTCGGATGGAAACCGCCATTTGCGTATTCCACCAACGCTTCTCAACTAACACTATGCCACGTTGGGCTTTGGCTCAGCCATTCCGCTTTTTAGCGCATAACGGCGAAATTAATACCATTACTGGCAACAGACAGTGGGCTAGAGCCCGTCAGTACAAGTTTGCCTCGCCTTTGTTACCAGATTTGCCCACTGCTGCACCTTTTGTCAGCCAGTCGGGTTCAGACTCCAGCTCGTTAGATAATATGCTGGAATTGCTGTTAGCAGGCGGTATGGATTTATTCCGTGCTATGCGTTTGCTGGTGCCGCCAGCTTGGCAAGGCAACAAAGTGATGGACGACAACTTAAAGGCCTTCTACGAGTTTAACTCCATGCATATGGAGCCCTGGGATGGTCCTGCCGGTATTGTAATGACCAATGGTCAGCATGTGGCCTGTAACTTAGACCGCAACGGCTTGCGCCCTGCCCGCTTTGTTATTACCAAAGATAAATTAATTACGCTGGCTTCTGAAGTTGGCATCTGGGATTACACACCTGATGAAGTGCAGGAAAAAGGCCGCGTTGGCCCGGGCGAAATGCTGGCTGTGGATACGCAGACAGGAAAAATCTGGCGCTCAGAAGAAATTGACCAGGATTTAATGGTTCGCCACCCTTACCGCAAATGGTTGTCGACCAACGTACAACGTTTGGTGCCGTACGAGCAGTTTGAAACTGACTTAATAGGCAAACGGGTTTTCACTGACGATCAGATGATGGTGTTCCATAAGCTGTTTAACTACAGCTATGAAGAAATCGAACAGGTAGTGACTGTACTGGCAAAAGACGGTCAGGAAGCTGTAGGTTCTATGGGGGATGATACGCCAATGGCAGTATTGTCGCAAAAAACCCGGACTTTCTACGACTACTTCCGTCAGTTGTTTGCGCAGGTCACCAACCCACCTATAGATCCATTACGTGAAGCTCATGTGATGTCACTGGCAACCAGCATAGGCCGCGAACACAACGTCTTTAGTGAAACTGCAGGTTATGCCCGCCGTATTCAATTTGAATCGCCTGTGATGATGTACAGCGATTTAAAACAGTTAAAAGCGGCTGACGAGAAATACTACAAACACCATATTATTTCTTTGAACTTCGATCCTAACGACGAAGATCTGGAGACCGCAGTGCGCCGTGTTTGCGCTGAAGCTGTGCGTGTGGTGCGTGAAGACAAAGTGGTGCTGGTGATCTTAACTGACCGCCGTATCGAACAAGGCCTGATCCCTATTCCTGCAGCTATGGCAGTGGGCGCTGTGCATCATGCTTTAGTGGATAACCAACTGCGCTGTGATTCAAACATTATTATCGAAACTGCAACCACCCGTGACCCACATCACTTTGCTGTGCTGGTCGGTTTAGGCGCTACAGGTATTTATCCATTCCTGGCTTATGAGACTATCGAGCAGTTGGTGGAGAAAGGCAGTCTGAATATGACCGCCCGTCAGGCCGTGCTGAATTATCGTAAAGGTATTAACAAAGGCCTGTACAAAATCATGTCAAAAATGGGGATTTCGACTGTAGCGAGCTATCGCTGTTCGAACCTGTTTGAGGCTGTGGGTATTAACCAGAACGTGATGAAGCTGTGTTTCCCTGATTTACCTTCGCGTATTCAGGGGGCTGACTTTGCTGACTTCCAGCAAGACGTGCAAATCCGCGCCAACAGTGCCTGGTTAAAACGTAAACCTCTGAATCACGGTGGCCAGCTCAAATACGTACATGATGGCGAATACCACGCTTATAACCCTGATGTAGTGCAAAGCCTGCAAAAAGCTGTACGCAGTGGCAAATATGCCGATTACAAAGTCTATTCCGACTTCGTCAATCAGCGCCCTGTAGCGCATTTACGCGACTTATTCAGCTTAAACAAAGCCAATGCTACTCCGGTCGATTTGGAGCAAGTGCAGGCTGCTGAGCAGCTGTATCCGCGTTTTGACAGCGCAGCTATGTCTATTGGTGCGTTAAGCCCTGAAGCGCATGAAGCTTTGGCTATAGCCATGAACCGTTTAGGTGGCCGTTCTAACTCAGGGGAAGGTGGTGAAGATCCACGCCGTTTTGGTACTGAGAAAAACAGCAAAATCAAACAGGTGGCTTCGGGTCGTTTTGGTGTGACACCTCATTATCTGGTAAACGCTGAAGTAATTCAGATCAAAGTAGCCCAAGGCGCTAAGCCGGGTGAAGGTGGTCAGTTACCTGGTGAAAAAGTTACAGCTGAAATTGCTCGTTTACGTTATTCGGTGCCTGGTGTGACGCTGATTTCACCACCACCGCATCACGATATTTATTCGATTGAAGATTTGGCTCAGCTGATTTTTGACTTAAAACAAGTTAACCCTGAAGCTCTGATCTCCGTGAAACTGGTATCAGAACCAGGCGTCGGTACTATTGCGACTGGTGTGGCTAAAGCTTATGCCGATTTAATTACCGTCTCAGGTTATGACGGTGGCACAGGAGCAAGCCCGCTGACCTCAGTTAAATACGCAGGCTCGCCATGGGAGCTGGGTTTAGCTGAAGTGCATCAGGCCTTGGTTGAAAACGGTTTACGTGATCGGGTTCGGCTGCAAGTGGACGGTGGCTTAAAAACTGGTTTAGACGTAGTGAAAGCCGCTATTTTAGGTGCTGAAAGTTTCGGTTTTGGTACTGGCCCTATGGTGGCTTTAGGCTGCAAATTCTTACGGATTTGCCACCTGAACAACTGCGCGACAGGTGTAGCCACTCAGGATGCGACTTTACGCCGCGATCACTTTAACGGCTTACCAGAAATGGTAATGAACTACTTTAAGTTCTTATCGCATGAAGTGCGTGAGCTGATGGCAGAACTGGGAGTCACTTCATTAGAGCAGCTGATTGGTCGTACAGATTTACTCTCTGTGCGCGACGCCGAGACGCAAAAACAATTGAAGTTGGACTTAAGCCCAATTTTATTGGCCTCAGGTGTCAAATCAGATAAACCCTTGTTCTGTGTACAAAACAATGACCCGTTTGACAATGGCGATTTAAACCAGGAACTGGTGAAACGCTGCAAAGATATGGTTGTGCATAAAACCGGTGGCCGCTTAACTGTGCCTATCCGCAATACCGACCGTTCTGTGGGCGCTGCTTTGTCTGGTTTTATTGCCCGTCATCATGGTAATCAGGGCATGGCGACCGACCCTATAGTGGTCAACTGCGTAGGTACTGCAGGCCAGAGTTTTGGTGTATGGAACGCTGGTGGTTTGCATTTATCCCTGCAAGGTGATGCCAACGACTACGTAGGTAAAGGCATGACTGGTGGCCAAATTGCTATATTCCCGCCTAAGGGAGTCAGCTACGCCAAAGACGACGCCACTATTGCAGGCAACACCTGTTTATATGGTGCAACAGGCGGCCGTTTCTACGCTGCTGGCCGCGCCGGTGAGCGTTTTGCCGTACGTAACTCTGGCGCCATTGTCGTTGTAGAAGGCACAGGCGATAACTGCTGTGAATATATGACAGGTGGTGTAGTGATGGTATTAGGTCAAACCGGCGTCAACTTTGGTGCCGGTATGACAGGCGGTTTTGCTTATTTATTAGATGAACAGGATGACTTATGCCTGCGGGTGAACCCTGAACTGGTGGAAGCGCTGGATGTCAGCACACCAATTCTGCAGGAACACTTACGAAGCTTGTTGCATCAACACGTCGAGGCTACCGGCAGCGAAAAAGCGCACCGGATCCTGACGGATTTCAACAACTACTTAAGCAAGTTCAAACTGGTTAAACCCAAAACAAGTGACGTCAATACCTTGCTTGGTCACCGCGCACGCTCTTCCGATGAGCTGCGGGTTCAGGCGATGTAAGGGAGGCAACTATGGCACAGAATGTTTATCAATTTATCGACGTAAAGCGGGTTGACCCACCAAAGAAGTCACACCGTGAGCGGACCATTGAGTTCGTAGAAATTTATCAGCCTATGACAGACACACAAGCTTCAGGTCAGGCTGACCGTTGTCTGGACTGTGGTAACCCTTACTGCGAATGGAAATGCCCGGTGCATAACTATATTCCGCAGTGGCTGAAGCTGGCGAACGAAGGCAAGATTATTGAAGCGGCTGAATTGTCGCATAAAACCAATAGCTTACCTGAAGTCTGTGGCCGGGTTTGCCCACAGGACAGGTTATGCGAAGGCGCCTGTACCTTAAACGAAGGTTTTGGTGCAGTCACCATAGGTTCTATTGAAAAGTACATTAACGACAAAGCCTTTGAAATGGGCTGGCGGCCGGATTTATCAGCAGTGGTCAAAACCGGTTTAAAAGTCGCGGTAATAGGCGCAGGCCCTGCTGGTTTAGCTTGTGCTGACGTGCTAATTCGTAACGGCGTGACCCCAGTGGTATTTGACCGTTATCCGGAAATTGGTGGCTTACTCACCTTTGGTATTCCGCCTTTTAAACTGGAAAAAGATGTACTGAAATTACGCCGCGAAATCTTCACTGCTATGGGTATTGAATTCCGCTTAAATACCACAGTGGGCGTCGATGTCAGCTTTGACAGCCTGCTTGAGGAATACGATTCCGTCTTTCTGGCCTTGGGTACTTACACCCCAATGCAAGGTGGTCTGGTGAACGAAAAAGCCCCTGGCGTTTTTGAGGCCCTGCCTTATCTGATTGGTAATATTAATAATCTGATGGGCTGGCAGACAGAACATCCCTATGTGAACCTTGCCGGTAAAAAAGTAGTGGTATTAGGCGGTGGTGACACCTCAATGGACTGCGTGCGTACTGCTATTCGTCAGGGTGCCAGCAAAGTCACCTTAGCCTATAGACGCGACGAAGCCAGCATGCCGGGCTCGCGCAAAGAAGTGCAAAATGCCCGCGAAGAAGGTGTGGAATTTATGTTTAACCTGCAGCCACTTGGCATCAAGTTGAATAACGAAGGCCATGCTTGTGGTGTTGAAGTGGTGACCACTGCTATGGGTGCAGCCGATGCCAAAGGCCGTCGTAATGCCGAAGCAGTACCAGGCTCAGAGCAGGTATTAGAAGCAGACGCAGTGATTGTCGCTTTTGGTTTCCAGCCAAGCCCGCCACAGTGGTTAAAAGATATGGGTGTAGAGCTTGATGACAAAGGCCGCGTAGTCGCCAGCGAAAAAAGCACTTACCCACTTCAGACTAACCAGCAAAAAATCTTTGCAGGTGGCGATATGGTATTAGGCTCTGACTTAGTAGTGACAGCCATAGCTCAGGGCCGTAAGGCAGCTGAGGGGATATTGGATTATCTTCAGGTTTAAGCCTTCGTACTTGAAGCCGCAGCGTTGTTGACTGCGCACACCAGCCCCAGTCACATAGTACAACTATGCTCCTGGGGTCTGGCGCACTTGTCGCCTAGCTGCAACATCAATTACTTTGGCTAAGAGTTTTGAGAATAACTTAAAAAAGGGCATCAGCTAACACTGATGCCCTTTTTGTTTTATGCTCTGTTTAACTGGGCTACACCTAAAGTCTATGCACCTTAAGTCTAAGTTCGCTTTGCATCATAATTCGCTAAAGTAAAGCGATAACAAAAGCACAGCTAAAACGAACAGGGTACCTCTATGACAAACACTACATCGCCGTATCAGCAGCATAAGCAGATGGCAAAAGATAACCCGGAGCAGTTTTGGGGAGAACAAGCCAACAAACTGGCCTGGTATCAAAAGCCAGCAAGCCTGTTAAAAAAGCTGGATCAACATCATTACCAATGGTTTAGCGATGGTGTAATGAATACCTGCTATATGGCGCTGGATCATCAGATTGAGCAAGGCCGTGGCAATCAAACAGCACTGATTTACGACTCTCCGGTTACCGGCACCAGCAAAAAATACAGTTACTTGCAGCTTTGGGATCAAGTGGCACTTTTTGCGGGTGTGCTTAAAGCCAATGGTCTGGAAAAAGGTGATCGGGCCGTCATTTATATGCCGATGATCCCGGAAGCGGCCATAGCTATGCTGGCAGTAGCTCGTTTAGGCGCTGTGCACTCTGTGGTATTTGGTGGTTTTTCTTCGCATGAACTGGCGATGCGTATTGATGATGCAGCACCAAAACTTATTATCAGCGCGTCCTGTGGTATCGAAATTAACCGCATTATTGCCTACAAACCTTTGTTGGATGAAGCCTTGCAAAAAGCCAGTCATAAGGTGCATTGCAGCATTGTCTATCAGCGTGAGCAGCAGCCTTGTGCATTAGTGGCAGGTCGTGATTTAGACTGGCAACAGCAAATGCAATCGGCTGAACCTGCTGCCTGCGTGCCCGTACTTGCGACAGATCCGCTCTATATTCTGTATACCTCAGGCACGACCGGCAAACCCAAAGGCGTAGTGCGCGACAATGGCGGTCATGCGGTGGCGCTGCACTACAGTATGCAGGCTGTGTATGACACCAAACCAGGCGATGTATTCTGGGCTGCCTCGGATGTCGGCTGGGTGGTGGGTCACTCTTATATTGTGTATGCCCCACTACTTGCGGGCTGTACTACAGTGTTGTACGAAGGAAAACCAGTGTTTACGCCGGACGCCAGTGCATTCTGGCGAGTCTGCGCCGAGCATAAAGTCAATGTGCTTTTTGCAGCGCCAACGGCCTTTCGTGCTATTCGCAAGGAAGATCCAGACGCCGCATTACAAACTTATGATTTATCAGCACTGAAGTATATTTTTATGGCTGGCGAGCGGCTGGACCCCGCCACTTACCATTGGGTGGTCGATAAAATAGGCAAGCCAGTGATCGATCACTGGTGGCAAACTGAAACCGGCTGGCCTATCAGCGCCAATCCAGCCGGGCTTGAATTAATGCCTGCCAAAGCAGGTTCCTCGACTGTACCAGTGCCAGGTTTTCATGTAGAAATTCTGGATGAAAGTGGCTTACCTGTGCCTGCCAATCAGCAAGGTTATATAGCGCTGCAACTGCCATTACCACCAGGCTGTTTAAGCAGTATCTGGGGCAATGACGAACATTTTGTTGATGGGTATTTATCCACTTTCCCAGGTTACTACGCCAGTGGCGATGGCGGTTATATAGATGAAGATGGCTATTTATTTGTGATGGGCCGCACTGATGATGTAATTAACGTCGCAGGCCATCGTTTATCCACAGGTGAAATGGAGCAGATAGTTGCCAGCCATCCTGCTGTGGCCGAATGTTGTGTTATAGGTATTTATGAAGCCATTAAAGGCCAACAACCTTTGGCTATGGTGTTGGTGAAAAATGGCGTAGATATCAGTGAAAGCCAGCTGGAAGCAGAACTTGTGGCCATGGTACGGCAAGAAATAGGCGCTTTGGCTTGCTTTAAAAAAGCTATTATCGTCAAACGTTTACCTAAAACCCGCTCAGGCAAAATTTTACGTAAACTGTTAAGGCAAATCGCCACCGGCAGCGACTATTCTGTGCCGTCCACTATAGACGACCCGGCCTGTTTGCCTGAATTAGCCGAACTGATGCAGCAGAAGGATTTAATTGGTAAAGAGCAATAGCTTTGCAGTAGAGTAAAACAAATCCTTTAATGCACAGCATGATGAGCAGTTACCAGCCAACACTTAGCAAAGCACCAACTGACCTGATCCAAGCCAATGGCCAACCGGCCTTTGGCTTGTTTGATGGTTCAGTAGCTCACTTTAATCTGCAGAATTTTGTTTATCACAACCTGATGGACAAAAAGGCCAATGCGCTGGCCCGTTATTTTCACTACAAACAGTTTCAGTTTATTTGTATCACGGGCCCTGACTGGTTACTGGCTGTAGCTATTGCCGATATCCGTTATGCCAATTCAGGCTTTGCCTATTTATATAGCTTTGACACTAACCAGGCTATCAGCAAAGGCGTGCTATTGCCCGGTGCTTTGGGCTGCCAGATGAGTGACTCACCATCGAAAGGTGAAGCCAGGCAGCAGTTTAACCGCTATAAAGTTGCAATAAAAACCACCCCAACCGACTGGCAGTTGCAGATAGACACCAAAGTGTTCAAGGCCGATTTAACCCTGACAAAAGCTGAACAAATACCTTTGGCTTTATGTGCACCCACAGGCTATAACGGCTTTACATACACAGAAAAATCCAATGCTTTAAAGGTATCAGGCAAGCTTGAACTTCAGGGCAAGTCGCTAGATTTAACCCAGGCTTTAGCGGGTTATGATTTCTCGGCAGGTTTTATGCGCCGTCAGACCAGTTGGCGCTGGAGCAGTATCAACGCTCTGGTCGAAGGCCAGGCTTTTGGTCTGAATATGGCAGCTGGTGTCAATGAAACCGGGCTTTGCGAAAATGCCTTGTGGTGGGACGGTCAAATCCAGCATCTCAGCCCTGCCTGTTTTGAATTTGATCGTAAAAATGATAAAGCGCCATGGCACATCAGTAGTCTTTGCGGCGAAGTTCAGCTTGAATTTACCCCTTTGTATTGCCGTCAGGAAAAGGTCAATATTGGCCTGCTCGCCAGCAACTTTCGCCAGTATGTCGGGCTTTATAGCGGCCTTGTAGTGCTGCACAATGGCACAAAGTTACAGCTTAGTGCGGTCAAAGGGCTGGCAGAGGATCATTATGCCAGGTGGTAATTTCTGACTTTGTATTGGTCTGGATGACGACAGCTGACGTAAAAAAAACAGAAGCAAACAGACGAAGTAACACCAAGTGAGCCGTTATACTCCCGAAGACTTATCCCGCATTATTGAAATGGCCTGGGAAGACAGAACCCCTTTTGAAGCCATAGAACATCTATATGGCCTGAACCAGCACCAACTCATTGAGTTGATGCGTAAAGAGCTAAAACGCAGCAGCTTTGAGTTATGGCGTAAACGCACGACGGGCCGCACGACGAAGCATTTAAAGTTAAGATCGCCTGACATTAGCCGTGGCTATTGCCCTACCCAGTATAAGAGATAGCCAGTACAAGAGATAAATCACGACCATGACTTTATTACCCTGGGCTCAGATGAGCGCCGAAATGAATACCGATCTAAACCAGCGCATAGTGCAAACGCCGGAACAGGCGCTGTGGTATGAGTCTCCTGCCAACGACATTCACAGAAGACCTTTGGACAGAACAGGCGCCGAAGTCGCCAAGGCTACCAGCATAGTGCGCTATTTGCCTGGCAGTCAGTTTGCCAGTCATCAACATGGCGGTGGAGAGGAAATTCTGGTGCTCGAAGGCACTTTTTCCGACGAACACGGCGACTACCCAGTGGGTACTTACTTACGTAACCCACCCGGCACTTCACACGCACCTTTTTCCAAAGAGGGCTGTTTATTACTGGTCAAGCTGTGGCAATTCAGTGAAGGCGATACAGAACAGCTTTGTATCCGGCCAGAACAGCAGCACTGGCAACCTGGTTTGGTGCCTGGTTTGCAGGTGTTGCCTTTGCATCAGTTCGATGGCATCAACACTGCTTTAGTGCGCTGGGCTCCAAACACCAGATTCCAACCTCATGTGCATGCAGGAGGAGAAGAAATTTATGTACTCGAAGGGTTGTTTCAGGACGAGTTTGGCAGTTACCCCAAAGGCAGTTGGTTACGCAGCCCACGCTGGAGCAAACACCAGCCTTTTACCGGCAGTGAAGGCGCATTGATTTACGTCAAAGTGGGACATTTAGGCGCTGAATTGTTAGGAGACCAACTCAGCAGCCAAAACCTCTAGTTCAACACCGCTACTAAATCTGAGCGAATAAAATCCGATAACACAGGTTGATGTTGTTGCGCCCACAGGCTCATAGCGCGACCATCACCTGTGGTCACTTGCTCGATAAAAGCACTGGATAATGCCTGAGTGGCCGCCTTAATCACCAGTTGCTGCGGTGCCGAATCAGAATCACGCCGCCAGCCAGAAAAAATGTTATGGCTGCCGGCGCTAAACACCGCCAACACTTTGTAGCTGCTGGCCATAGCGTAATACAGCTCAAATCTGTCCGCCGGAGCTGAGTAATACCCCGGCACCTTAATTTCATCTTCAGTGGTCGTAATATGCAAAGTGGGAATAGTGACGCCAGCTAACACCTGATCCAAAGGCTGATCGTTATAAAAAGGTGGTGCAGAAATTAGAATGGCGGCTTTTATTCGCTCATCTTTCAGGCTAACCAACTTACCGTCCTGCTCTACCTGCGCGCCACTTAACAACATAGAAGTATTAGCGCCGTAGGAATGGCCAGCCATCAGAATATGTTGAGGATCAAAGTTGGCGGCATATTCTGAAGCTAAGATCCGGTCCAGCGCAAACTTCACATCCTGTACCCTGGCCAAAGCCTCAGTTTCATCTGCCGCATCCATCAAACGAAAGGGTAACAATAGTCTGCTGCCGCGCCACACTTTACGATCGCTGCCGTCATGCTGCACATGCAAACTGGCATAGCCCTGACTGGCCCAATATTGTCCCAGATAAGCGTAGCGTTCTTTTGAGCCACCTAAACCATGAGAAAACACAATTAACGCCTTGGCTTTTTGCTGATGTGCAGGTTTAAACAACAAAGCCGGTACCACCCGCTGCCTTGCCTCATCAAACCAATCAAAGCTGATCTCTTCAATATTCGATGTCAGACTCTGAGCAACTTCTGCCGAATGTTGTACTGAAGGTAAATTCAGCTGCTGCTGCCAAACCACAGAATTTAACGCCTGCTTTTGCGAACAACCAGTTAAAGAGACCAGCAAAAGGCCGATAAGGCTGCCTGCAGCTAAAGTTTTGATGGTGGTACTGGTTCGCATAACGCTATTCCTTCATTAAAAATCAACGCGGCCTGATTTTCTCTTCATACAGAAAAAATGAACAAGGCTCTGGTTGTACTCGTCTGGCAGTAGTGCAAGTCTCTGCGCATTCGGTCGGTAAAAACCCAGAAGTCTCGAAAAACAACTTATCTATTTGATTTACTTAGTTAATACCTAAAGTGTTCGCCCCCTATTATCCCGGGTTCAGCTTAAATAAAAAGCAATAAAAACTGATAAGGCTGTTCAATAATTTCGAACAGAGCAAGCCAACCTGAAGCGAGCACTGCACATCTGCTGGCTAAAACCTAATCCATATCAAAAAATGAATGAATTTATCAATTTACGCATTGCATCTGAGAGCCTGCCAGCTAAGGTTAAAACAGGTGCCTTTTCACTGAGCCGTTATGACCTTCCAGCAAAGCCCTTTGTTCAAAACTTTAATTGTTTCAACTTTATGTGCTCTGGTACTGGGCGCTCTGGTACTGTTTCATCTGGTGCCGCAGCAAGCGCTTAAACCCATCAATGAGCTGTACTATTTTCCTGCGACTGAACAAACTTCAACTTTGCAGCAACTGCTGTTCCAACCCGCCGATCAGTGGCAACTGTTACCAGATACAACCTCCAGCCTGGGTTATCAGCAAAGCGATTTTTGGTATAAAACCCGCCTGAGTGCCAGCAGCACAACAACAGCTTTGTCTGTATTAGCCCCCTTCATTGACAGGCTCGAGCTCTATGTACTGGATAATCAACTGCAGGTTTTACAAAGTCATCAGTTGGGCGACCAGCAGTTGTACAGCCTGCGGCCTTTACCGACACTGAATTTCGTCATTCTGTTACCTGCCAGCTCAGAAGACCTATGGCTCTATGCCAAAGTCAGTAATCAGGGTGCCAATATGCTGCCGCTGCAGCGCAGCAGCACAATGGAAATGGAGCAACAGGAGCATCTGGCTGTGTTTATCCATAGTTTGTTCAGTGGTATTTTTTTATGCCTGATTGCCCTTTCTGCCGGTTTTTATCTGATTTACCGCCATAGTTATTTTTTAGCCTTCTCCGGCATGTTTTTAACGCTGGTGTTAATTCAGCTCGAGATCAACGGCTTATTATTTGCTTACGTCTGGCCGCAATCACCGGATTACAATGTAGTGATTGAATACGGTGCTGTTTTTGGTTCCTTGTTTGCTTCAGGTTTTATGTTGTCATTTTTCCGTGGCGCCGATACCCCAAAATGGCTGATGTGGCCTTTCCAACTGATAGCAGCTTTTGCTGTGCTCTTAATGCTGGCGAGCCCCTGGCTTGGCGCTTACTGGCTGAAAAAGTCCGGGGTTGAACTGACAGCACTGACAGGTTGCCTGATGCTGTTAGCCAGCTTTTGGCTGCTGCATAAACGCCACGCCAATGCGGTATTTTTTGCTCTGGCTCTGCTCACTATGTTGACAGGTATAGCGGTGATGATCTTACGCAGCAAAGGCTATCTCCCCGCTGTGATGCTGACTAATTCAGCGATGGAAATAGGCAATGCGTTATCGGCCTTATTTTTTGTCTTTGCGATGTTGCAAAACCTGCATCTGGAAAAGAACAAAAAAATCGCTTTTCAGCAGCAAATTCTTGATCAACAACAGCATATTCAAAGCATGCAGCACAAAGCATTACAACAAGCGCTGACCGAGCATATTTCAGGTTTACCCAATAAAACAGCCTTGCTCAATCGTCTTGAGCAATTGGATGAACAGCGGGACAGCAATTTTTATCTGGTCATGATTGTCCATCAACGCTTTCGCCAGATCGAACGCGCTTTAGGGGTTGAAGAAGCCAACCACACCATCACAGGTTGCAGCAAATTACTCAAACGCTGGGGCGAACAACAGCGCCAGACAGAAGCGCACTACCCCAGCTTATTTGCGCTGGAGCGCGACAGTTATGCCGTGCTGATCGCACCGACAGATTTCCGCTCCCAGTTTGAGCAATTGCGTTATCAGCTTGATGCTTTACTGATGGTCGACAATTTACAGCTGGATTTAGGCACAGTGTACAGCTCAGTGCATTATCCGGTGGACTGCGCCAAAGCGACTGACACACTGGACTTAGCCTTAGCGGCGATAGAACATGCCGACAGAGCCGGAGACTATTTGCCTTACGAGCCTTTATATCTGGAGCAGAACCTCGAGCATATTCACTTATTGTCTGAACTGAATATAGCGCTACAGGACGATTTACTGGAGCTTTATGTCCAGCCCATATTGGATATGAAGCAGCAAAAAATTCATGCAGCTGAGCTGTTGATCCGCTGGTATCACCCCAAAATGGGCCAAATTTCACCAACAGATTTTATTCCTCTGGCTGAACAAACCGGCATGATCAGTCAGGTGACAGAATGGGTGCTGAATAAAACGCTGCTACTGCAAAAACAACTGGCTGACACCGGAGCTCATTTGCGTTTGTCTATGAATATATCGCCACTGGATTTACGTAATACCGCCTTAATATCCCGCGTGATCGAAGCGGTAAAAAGCACCAGTCAGTCGACAGTGCCGCTGCAACTGGAGCTGACAGAAACTGCTTTTGTGGACCTGGTGAAAGACTCAGAACAAGCCCTCAAACTACTGGAACGCTCCAATATCCGTATTTCGCTGGACGATTTTGGGGTAGGCCAGTCCTCTTTAGCCCGCCTGCAAGGTTTACCTTTGGGCGAACTTAAAATAGACCGGGATTTGCTGTGTCAGGCGATACGACTGAATGACGACACAGTGCTGCGTTATGCGGTGATGCTCGGCAGATCCCTGCAACTCTATACAGTGATTGAAGGAGTGGAAACCGTTAAAGAACTGGAATTTGTCCGGCGTTTAGGCGCAGATGCGGTGCAGGGATATCTATTGGCTAAACCTATGCCTTTTGCCAGGTTTAGCCAGTGGCTGACTGATTTTGAGCAACAGGGTTTCAGATTAAGCTAAAAACCCTGCAGCCCTCAGAAGCTTTTACGTTTGACCAGTAAAAAACCGACGCTGGCAGAGCTTATCAGCACAGCCTGCCCTGCCTCTATCGTAGTCGCCATTTCTGTCGGATCTAAACGTACCCGCCATTCCAGACCACAAAACTGAATATGACTATCACTGTCTTTGCTGGCCAGCTCAGTCAATATCAGCTCAGTACCAACGAAATCAGAAATAGCGCTGTCTTCCTGTAAACGGATCCCGGTTTTTTGCAGCTTACGTAAAGGTTTCCACAACAGCAGTGCCGACAAGGCCGTTAACATCGCCAGGCTAAGCAGCACCAGACTGGTGTCCTCCGGCAACCAGCCAAACCAAATCAAAGCAGCAGTAACAAAAGCTCCTATAGCCAGAGCCAGTAGCACTTCCAATACACCAGGAATAGCAAAAGGCAGCATAGCCAGACATAACAAAGCCAATAACAACAAGCCTGATAGCAGATTCAGCTCCATCAACACTCCTTAGGATAAAGTTCCTGACTTTTGAATTGCCGCCACTACACCCAAAGCTTCAGCTACCGTATTACCCGCTGAGGATTTGTCGTTATCCATCAGTACCACAGTCGACTCGCGGGCTATGGCTTTTTTCGCCGCTATAGCTTCAGTCGCCAGGTCCAGTAACACAGCAGCCTGACCTTCAGAGGTAGCAGCCGCCTGACCTATCATAGTTAATGCCTTCGCCTTAGCTTCAGCCACCAGTTCAATAGAACGGGCTTCACCTTCAGCTTTCAGCACCTGCTGCTCACGCTCAGCTTCGGCCGCTAATACAGTAGCTTGTTTATCACCTTCGGCTATGTTGATAGCAGCCTGACGCTTACCTTCGGAATCTAAAATAGAAGCGCGTTTTTCCCGCTCGGCACGCATCTGTTTTTCCATCGCATCTAACACCGAAGCCGGCGGGTTAATGTCTTTAATTTCATAACGCATCACCTGCACACCCCAGGCGGCAGAGGCCTGATTAATGGCATGAATAATTTTTATATTCAGGCTGTCACGTTCTTCAAAGGTTTTATCTAAATCCAGCTTACCAATTTCAGAACGCATCGAGGTTTGCGCCAGCTGGATCACGGCATACACATAGTTATCAATGCCATAAGAAGCTTTGTAAGGTTCCATCACTTTGATATACAACACACCGTCTATCGTCAGGCTGATGTTGTCTTTGGTAATAGCCGACTGACTGGGAATATCAATAGCGCTCTCTTTCAATGACACGCGGTAGGCGATACGGTCAATAAAAGGGATCACAAATTGCAAACCCGCGGTTTGGGTGTTGTAGTATTTGCCCAGTCGCTCCACTATGTAGGTCATATTCTGTGGCACTATCACTACGGTTTTGCCAATCAGGATCAGCACAGCCAACACCAATGCCGCAGTGACTATTAAATTCGTTTCTACCATCACTTATCCTTAAGAAGTTACTATTTAAATTGCCGCTTAGCTTAACGGATATTCCTTTTAATTTAAAAACAATATTCAATCCATTAACAATTTAGCACTCAAGTTACAGCCTTGCCCTGCAACCACATCCGTACGTACCAGAATTTAGACGAGCTAACGCCAGCCGAAGCCTGGCGTGGCAGACAAAACAAAAACGCAGAAAAAGCGCAGTGGGTGAGCGCATGGCATGGGGTTTTGTGTGGGTATTATGTTCCGGAATAGCTGGCAGGTAGTTTTTTCGGCAAGGCAAAAACAGCGTTCACACCGAATGCAGCTTTGCTCTGCCTGAAATACAGAAAAGCAAAATACTAAAAGCTACAGGCATAAAAAAATCCGGCGAAGTTGCCAGATTTTTTAGTAGCTACAACAGGTTGATGACTAAGTTTTGAACAAAAACCTGTTGAATTTAAGAGCCCAAATCATGTGAACGGTATGAACGGGACAGAAAATCTAAAGCTACAGGCATAAAAAAATCTGGCAGAATCGCCAGATTTTTTGTAGTTCCAACAGGTTAATGGCTAAGTTTCAAACAAAAACCTGTTGAATTTATAAGCCCATATCGTGTGAACGGTATGAACGGTATGAACGGGACAATTCAAGCAAGTAATTCTAATTTTGTTTCATTCAAGATAGCTATAAATTCATCTAATGAGAATTTCATTTCTACTGACTCTGACAATAATCGACTATCAATAAAAAAATCAACCTCAACCAAATTAGCACCTTTATCTTTATTAAGCTGACAAAGTATTTGCCCTTTATATGATATCTCTGCGGTCAGCTGCTCGTAACGAGAGTCACTAAAAAAGTCCACACTAAAATCACTTTTCATACATCTTACCTCTTCGGATCTAGAAAACCTGAGAATGAGCCATCTGAGTCATAGCGAATACCACTACCATCAGGTAAACGGTATTCTACTCCGCCTCTAGAAAGATTAGTCCTGACAGTATTTGTATTGTTCAAGACTTTATTAACAAATTGACTGGCAGCTTCATTTTTTTGAGCTGGATTTCCTTTCAACGGTTCGAATACTCCACCGGCTCTTCCCGCATGTTTTTCCCACGCTCGAGCAGCTTCAGATAGCCCTTGATCATTGATAGGTTTATTTGCGGCAGAAGTCAGATCATTTTTATTAAACTTACTATCAAAATTACCACTCTCACTCAAATAAATACTATCACTCCAATGCCCTTCATGCACCGGAGTTCCCGTCAGACTCGGTAAACTTTCACCGATTTCAAAACCGCCTATCTGCCCCGGAATTTCAGGCGGTGTATTATCCAGAACAATGAGTCCCGGATTTATAGGGGCTGGATTAGGTAATGCCGTAACGACTGGTTCATCCGGGGCAAGGAAACCGCCCTGCTGCCCCAGTTGCGTTGGAGTAACCATCTCATAACTATTGAGCAGCGCACTACCTGGTTGCTCCAAAGAAACATCGGTGATGCCACGTTTGACTACAACATTGCCATCAGGCATCTGATAGGCTTGTCCAACCTCCAACATATCAAAGACTTCAAAAGAGTCCAGTTGCTTACCAAACACCTCCGTCTCAGTCAGTGTTGCAACCGCAGTGCCTCCTGAACCTAAATTCCCTAAAGTTCCGGCAAAGTCTTTTAACCCCCGCTCTAATGCAAGTGCCGCAGCTTCGTTCTGGTTCAGTGCATCGTTTTGACCCACTCCCGGAATAGCTGGACTCGTCGTTACAGGCGTCGCAGCTTGTAATCTGGCTATGCAGAGCGGGCCGCATGAATCCAGCGAATCCGGATTTTCCTGCCCCAGTAGGACACGATTATCCAAAAGTAAATTCAGGTTACGCTCAATCTCTGAGGATGTTCCCCCAATACTATGTGTATTACTTCCCGCCAACGCATAGTTATTCTGCGCAAAGTTAAAGTTCAGATAATCCGCCGTAGCATTACCCATAATACCAGCATACTCTTCCCTGTTGCTTTGGTACTGCGGGCTCTGCACTGCATCCGGGTTTTGTTGGTTATCCAAATAATGCTGCGTTTCATGCCCCACTGTGGTCACTGCCGCTGTCGCATCGTCATGCGCTGCATCGTTGACATAAATAATGCCGGTATCTCTTGAATAGGCTCCGGCAAATTGTGGATCACTGGCCATCAGCACTTTCGCCTGCGTTGGGTCTACGCCCATGTAGGTGGCTATGATGTTCCGGAATAACTGGGAGGTCGTTTTTTCGGCAAGGAAAAAACAGCGTTCACATAGAATGCAGCTTTGCCCTGCCTGAAAAACAGAAAAGCTAAAAGTCTAAAGCTACAGGCATAAAAAAATCTGGCGAAGTGGCCGGATTCTTTAGCAGTTACAACAGGTTAATGACTAAATTTTAAACAAAAACCTGTTGAATTTAAGAGCCCAGATCGTGTGAACGGTATGAACGGGACACAACAGGACAAATAAAAAACGACATCTAATCTGGAGATGTCAACCACCCCCCGCTAAATGTCAAATAACATAGCAATATGCTGCTAAATAAAAACACAATTAATCTAAGGCGCTGTGAAGGCGTATCCGACCTATCAAAGCTACCAGACGATGGTGGCGCTGGTATATCACTATCAAATAGAAACCCATAGCAGGACACGGTGGCATAAATTAGAACAAAAAGATGCAAAGATACATCGCGATCCCAAACGACCTCTCTGGTCTTTAATAAAAATAAGAAACCGAAAAAAAGAGCGAAAAATACAAGTACATAAATACGACTTTTTCGTGAAAAACTTTCGGTAGGCCACAATATTTTTTCTATCATTTTATTTATCATCTCTATTATCTGACTCTCCAACATTTTTATTAGGTTCCTCAGAAATAATTTTATATGTATCCGAAACAAAACCACCAATACCATCATGAACACCAATAAGAGACAGTCCGGAATTAATATGCCCACCGAGCCCCTTACCGAACTTCTCTTCCAACCCTTTGCCGTATAAGTAAGATGACGCTTCTGAGACTGAAGTTTTCAAGAACTCATCTTTAAGATAACCTGATGTCATTGATGAACCCAGAGAATAATAATGAAGCCCTTTAGTCAGAATGCCTAGCGGGGTAAACAGTGACACTCCCGTAGCAATAGTCGATGTATCATCCAAGGCTTTAGCACTCAGAGCCGTATGATAAGCCTGCGCAGAAGGTGCAGACCAATCAATGTTTTGTTTTTGCGCCACACATTCTGCAGTACCACACGCAAAATGCGGCACTGAGAATATTTTGTCTTCTACCATATAACCAACGCTATAACGGCCAGTTTCGTCCAGAGGCTTGCCCGAGAACAGGTCATATCCAAAACCGCCTTGCGTAGCTTGCGACTGGTATTGTTCCGTAAAACTATATCCCAGCCCTTGCTGCTGAATGTAGGCCTTCGCATCCTCATTCAGTGGGATTTGACTCATGTTTTGTACTATATAGCGCGCCTGACCATGCTCATCCTGAGTGACTATTAATCGTCCTTCAGTACCATCCATATTGTGCAGAGTCGCTGCAGAGGCTAGCGCTGTATCCACAACCCATGCATTGTCACCTTCTATATTGGCATGACGTAATGTATCCAATATTTGCTGGGTGGTGAATAGCCTTTGGGGTCAGGTCTTGCCCCTTGCCCCAAAGCAATTTTTTGATTTAATTTCAGTGAGTTTAATGGAAAAACAACAGAAAAAAACTATAGAAAACAGCTAACAAGTTTATCCCTTAAAATCGGGGCAAGGGGCAAGACCTGACCCTATTTTTTCACAGGCATAAAAAAATCCGGCAAAGTGGCCAGATTTTTTAGTAGTTACAACAGGTTAATGGCTAAGTTTTAAGCAAAAACCTGTTGAATTTAAGAGCCCAGATCGTGTGAACGGTATGAACGGGACTACGTATTCCTAGATTGAAAACTTACTGACGTAAGGCATAAAATCAAATCGTCTTTCATCGCGCATCAGTACATGATGACAATATTTATCAATAGCTTCGACTGGTTCATTTAAAACCATTAAATTATCAATATTACCATCGCGAATATAATAGATAGTTCCATCCTGAATATGATTTTTTACAAAGAAAACATCGCCTTCTTTACCACTCAAAGCTGGACGAGTATCTAAAAATATCATCAGATTAGTGTAAGGTGCCGATTTACGTTCTGGTTTGCATCTAGGAAACCAGTCGTGAATTAAATCAAGTTTCGATTTTAATTTTAAACTTGCCAAATAGGAGTCTATTGTCTCCCAAGGCCGATTAATCGGAAAAGGAAGAAGCCTCGAGTAAATGCCAACAGCAGGAGACAATGGAATATCTAATCCATCTAACCGATGATAATACGCCTTAGAAATTGGTGTAGGAAGACTTAAATGCCTTTCCACTTTAGAGATTGGCCTACCCCAGGTTTTGGTCAAATTAGCATTAATCCGAGCAATAGTTTCTGAGTAAGTACCATCATCTGGGTTCCACCCTAAAGATTTGCGACCAATAATGACAATCTGATTATTTATTTCAGCCCCCAAGTGTATGTGATACTCATTATTGGGGGTTGTTCCATCCCAACGTTCAGACTGACGTCCATAAATAAATAATTCTGAGGATTGGAGTAAAGAACCAGTTAACGGTTGAGAATCTTTCGTAAATTCAAATAACCATTGAGCGCCTAGCTCCATAGGTGTCAAATAGTCGGAAACTCCATTATTACTATTTTCTAATAATCCAAAAACATTTTCTGGCAAGTCAGATATGTTTTCTGCAAAAAAATCAGAATAGTTTTTTACATCATCAATCGTCATCACCCACCACCATTTCGATACATCATATCATTGATTTTCTTCTGCAATCTGGCTCTATTCGATTCCTGTTCCGATTTCAACCACTCTCTATGATTTGGATCTAACCCATCAGGCGCGACTTTTTCACTAGGATTCCATGATTTTTCAGTGCCTTCTATCGTGCAACCTTTTGAACAGTTTAATGATGCTGGTAAAGGTTGTAAATTCTCAGGATCATTTAATAACAATCTTTGCTGTGCTGGAGTTAACATATCAAAACCATCTAGTTTTTCTATTGCATTTTTGGGGTATATATGGTCTTGATGGATTTTAACGCCTTCAGGTAAAGGTTCTATATTGTTAGTCTGCGTAGAGCCTTTGGGGTCAGGTCTTGCCCCTTGCCCCAAAGCAATTTTTTGATTTAATTTCAGTGAGTTTAATGGAAAAACAACAGAAAAAAACTATAGAAAACAGCTAACAAGTTTATCCCTTAAAATCGGGGCAAGGGGCAAGACCTGACCCTATTTTTTGGTCCAACTACATGCCGTGTTCTTCAGCTACCCCTCTAAGCCGAACTATAAATTCAATAATTTGCTCTTTTGAGAAAGAACAATATGTTTGTAGAGATTCTTCGGGAATATTCTGCAGTAATGCAGCTCCACAGGAAATTAAATAGCTTAATTCTTGTTCCGTTAACTCGATACTAATTTTTTTTGAACTCATAATTTCATCCATCAGTTCTTAGGTACTTGAGTTTTAATATAATTCTCCCATCCAATACCGCCTTGATCAGGTCTAAATGCTGTTGCTTCACGTCGAATAACAGCTGGATTAGCAACAATATTTTCTATAAAAGAAAAAAACTGTTCTTTAGTTTCAATTCCTAAATCGGCGAATTCTTTGCGCTCCAGGACATGCTTAGTAAATGCATGTCCGCTTGTTACCTCGTCAGCGATAAGCTGAGAATTAAGCTTGCCTTGGTTAATCGCACTAACCGCATCACTCACAACATTAGCAGAGCCTTTAGGGTCAGGTCTTGCCCCTTGCCCCCGTTTGGATTTTGTGGCTTTTCCCCGAAATAATACGACTCACTGTGCCGTAATGTAAGCCAAAATAATGACTTAGCTCTGCTTGATTATACCCGCCGCTGGCGTGAGCCAACCGAATAGCTTTGTTTCTATCTCCCAGAGCTTGCTTTACATACCACTCCAGAGACTTGGCTGGCAGGCGTTTTTGCTTCGCAGGTACTTCAGATAACAGCTCAGGATGCGATATCTTACTTTGCATCTCGCTGACAAAACTATCTGAGCCTAAATACATCAACTGTTTAACATCTGGCCATAAGCTTTTTCCGACACCGCGTAGTACAAAGTCCTGATAACCAAGAATCGCCTGCGTGCGCTCAGTACCAAATAGTGACAATAATTGGTCCACAGCTAACCATGGCGGCGGTTTTTGAAGATGACAAGTAAAGCAATAACTGCTCCAGGGCCATTCTTCGCAACTGTCTACCATGGCTGCCCGCACTGGGTTCAACACAATGTAACGGCTAACCTCCAGCAAATAACTGTCTTTTTGCACCAGTATCGCTTTATAACGCCCCTGAAACAGGTGTCCCACTCTTTTATGGGTCCGGTTAAATAGTTGGGTATACACGCCATTCAACTGGCGCATACCAGCACTTAAATTCGCATCAGGAGTTTCAACTAAAAGGTGGTAGTGGTTGGTCATCAGGCAATAAGCGTGAATAACCCAATTAAAGCGTTCACACACCTGCGCTATCAGGTCAAGAAAAGCCTGACTATCCGTTTCATTCAGATAAATAGCCTTTCGCTCATTACCACGCGATGTCACATGATACAAAGCTCCGGCAAACTCCAATCGCAGTGGACGGCTCATCCCTGCCCCCATAACAGATCATTTCAATTAACCATAGTTAACCTACTTTGCTCGGGCAAGAGGTTTGGAGGCAGGCAATTGCATTATCAATGATGGCAAGCAGGATGCAGGCTAAACCTCACCCTCCACCTAACAAAAGACAAACACAACGAACGGGGCAAGGGGCAAGACCTGACCCCAAAGGTGGTTTTTTCGGCAAGGAAAAAACAGCGTTAATACAGAATGCGGCCTTGCCCTGCATGAAACACACAAAAGCGGCAAACCAGAAGCAGCAGGCATAAAAAAATCCGGCGAAGTGGCCGGATTCTTTAGTAGTTACAACAGGTTTATGGCTAAGTTTTAAACAAAAACCTGTTGAATTTAAAAGCCCAGATCGTGTGAACGGTATGAACGGGACATTAAGTTAAACACAATTAAAAACGGACTGGTGATACTAACTCACCTGAACGGTATTTCTCTGCCAGCGGAATCGCCCGCTCAAAATACTCCTGCTGGATCATAGGAATAAACTCCATCCGATCTCCTCGCTTAAACGCATCAAGGTAGCTTTGTAGTTTTTCTACGTCGCCTTTTAAGACGCAGGCAAGAATATGTTTGGGTTGCCAACCTGCCGGAGGAAAACCTGTGATCTGTTCGTAATGCTTTTTCATATCCAGAGCCACAGGTTCAGGCTGAATTTGCTGCTTAAACCATTCGAAGCAGTACTCAATCATCATATCAATATGCTCTTCTTCCACAATGCCGCTTTCTGAGTAATAGCGATACTGCTTTCCCACAAAAAACGGCCTGACAAACCCATCTTTACCTTGAAACAACTGAAGGTCCAGTTGTTTATGCCACGGTAAATTTAAAGAAGGTAGAGCCAGCAGTTGTTGCCGTTTAGGCGTGCCGCTTAAGTTCGGTATAATGGCGAGTTCACCTTCATCATCATCTTTGAGAATAAACTCCCACGCACTATCAAATTTCTGGGCTTTATATTTACTTTTCAGATACTTAATAATTTCTGCTTTTTTCATACTCTAATCTCACCCCCCAGGCTCTCGCTGAATTTTCACAGGAATACCATGAATGTAACCCGCCTCAGCCAAAGTTTGGCCTGGTTTCATTTTTAACTCGTTCATTAAATCACCGCTAGGTACTGCATCAGGCGGGATAATGTACTGTGGTCGACCACTTGCATCAACACCAATTTGCCTAAATACCTTAGCCTGGTTCTCACTTAAACCCGCGTTACCTGTTTTAACCTCAATAAACTCAACCTGACCATTGGGACTGATATGGAAAATGTCAGGCTTACAAGTGGTGCCACAACTTCCTGTAATTGAGCCATCAGGGACTACTGTCCCCCCTTGATTTTCTAAATTCGTAACTTTCTGATCCACAAACAAACCTTTGAGCTCAGGTCTTGCCCATTGCCCCAAAGCAATTTTTTGATTTAATTTCAGTGAGTTTAATGGAAAAACAACAGAAAAAAACTATAGAAAACAGCTAACAAGTTTATCCCTCAAAGAGCGGGGCAAGGGCTCCTCCCCAACCAACAATTGATATCTGGTCGGATTTCAGTTATTTCTGAACTACAGGGTTCTTCATGGGTATGTGGTTATGCTGCAAGCTACAGAAATAGCTGATCTGATTTTAAAAGGCTTTCGCCGCCATTTTGCTTTATTTCAAAAAATCACCGCATTAGCACAACAGGGGTTTGCGCAGAGAAACTGGCTGGAATTGCAACGCATCAGCTCGGAGCGGATTTCTTATTACGACTTGCGGGTGAATGAAACCCTGGCCTTGCTGCAACAAAAGCTGACAGGCACAGAATTAAATGAATGCCTGTGGCAACAGGTGAAGCAGCAATACCAGCAGTATCTGTTATTTCACCCTCAGGCTGAGCTGGCTGAAACCTTTTATAATTCTGTGTTTTGCCGTTTATACGAGCGTAAGTATTTTCATAATCAGAATATTTTTGTCGAGTCCACCTTAAGTAAACAACGTTTACCTGCGCCTGTGGCTTCGGTGTATGAAAGCTATTTCCCTGCCCAGTATGGTTTAAAACAAAGTATCAGAGCCATTGTCGCCAGTTTTCATCTGCAGGCGCCCTTTGTCGATTTAGAGCGGGATATTCGCTTGTTGGTCCGCACTTTTATCGGCCAGTCCAGCCATGGTCATTTTCCTGTGCATCTGGTGCGCTTTGATATTTTAAAATCGCTGTTTTTCCGCAACAAAGCGGCTTATATCGTAGGGCGAGTGGTCACGCCAGACGGTCAGCAGCCTTTTATTATTCCGCTGCTGCATGATGAGGAGCAAGGCATTTATGTTGATACGCTGATCACTGATCCACAACAAATGACCATTATTTTTGGTTTTTCCCGCGCTTATTTTATGGTGGAAATGACAGTACCTTCGGCTTTGGTGCATTTTCTAAAAGAGTTGCTACCGCATAAAACGCTAGCCGAGCTGTATTCCTCTGTGGGCCTGCACAAACAAGGCAAAACCGAGTTTTACCGTGAGCTACTCATTCATCTGGATAAATCCAGCGATCAGTTTGTCGCAGCACCAGGTATTCGCGGTATGGTGATGATGGTGTTTACTCTGCCCTCTTTTCCTTATGTGTTTAAGGTCATTCGCGATAAGTTTGCCCCTACCAAAGAATTTGGCCGCGATACCGTCAAAGCCCGTTATCTGTTGGTGAAAAAACATGACAGGGTGGGCCGTATGGCAGATACCATGGAGTATTCAGATGTTGCCTTGCCGCTTGACAGGTTCAGCCCCGAATTGCTGCAGGAGCTGCAACAAAGCATAGCGGGTTCGATGCAGATTGAAGATGACAGGGTGATTATCAAGCATTTGTATATAGAGCGCCGCATGCTGCCGCTGAACTTGTATCTGGAGCAGGCAAGCTATGAGCAAAAAGTAAAAATGATGGCCGATTATGGTCAGGCGCTAAAAGATATGATTGCTGCCAATATTTTTCCCGGCGATATGCTGCTGAAAAACTTTGGTGTAACCCGCCACGGCCGGGTGATTTTTTATGACTATGACGAAGTACAGTACCTTTTAGATGTGAATTTCCGCTTTATTCCAAAAACCGACAACTACGACGATATGTTAAGTAACGAGCCCTGGTATTCAGTCGGCCCCGGCGATGTATTCCCGGAACAAATTACCACTTATGTCACAGCACAAAACGACATTCGCCAGATGCTTATTCAGAGCCATCCTGAACTGATGGACGCCGGGTATTGGCAGCAAAAACAGCAACGCATTCGTGATGGCATAGTAGAAGATGTGTTTCCTTATCCTCAAAGCCAGCGCTTCCACACATTGTACCCGTCGTACTTTAAGCCGCAGCGTTGTTGACTGCGCGCCCTCGCCCCAGTCACATAGGTTAACTATGCTCCTGGGGTCTTGAGCACTTGTCGCCTAGCTGCAACTCAAATTACTTAGGGTATGGATTAAGCGGTATCAAAGCAAGCTAAGCTTGAGTACAATGCCGCCGCCTGAGCAGACATAGTGTTTGCGGCAATCAAGGAAAAGTGGTGTGTCTCATATCAATTCGGTGATGGCGCTGCGTGAGCGCGAACTGCAAAAAACAGTCCGGGTCTTTAATGCCCGCGGTAGCCGTGTTATTCGCTGCCCTTTGTGTTTATTGCCTGTGCCTGACTGTATTTGTGCTGCTAAACCTAAAGCCTCAAGCCGCAGCGCTTTTTGTTTTGTTATGTATAAAGGTGAAGCCTATAAACCGACCAATACCGGGCGGTTAATTGCCGATGTGGCGCCGGAAAACTTTGCTTTTGTCTGGGACAGAACAATGCCTGATCCGCAGCTTTTAGCCTTACTGAAAAACCCCAAATACGCCCCTATAGTGGTGTTTCCGCAGCAATACGCGGCAGCAGAACGTTGTATCAACGAAGTAAAAACAGGCGATAAAATCCCGCTGTTTGTCATGCTGGATGGCACCTGGCGTGAAGCAAAAAAGATGTTCAGTAAAAGCCCCTATTTAGATGGCTTTCCTGTGCTGGGTATTCAACCGGAGAAGAGCTCTTTGTATCAGCTGCGTGAAGCTGCGCATGATCATCAGCTTTGTACTGCAGAAGTGGGTATAGCTGTGCTGGAAATGGCCGGAGATCATCAGGCAAGTGCTGATTTAGCCACTTATTTCACCACCTTCAGACGCAACTATATTGCCGGTAAACCTCATTTAAATTTTGATCTATAACATCGGCCAGCCAGGGCCCGGCTTCCAGCGGTAGATCATGCCCTGCCTCTGCATGGGTCAGTAAAGCTGCATTTAGCTTATGTGCCAGCGCCTGACTGCAAAGCGGCGATACCAGTTGATCGGCCAAACCAGAGACCACAAAGACAGGACAAGCAGGCCGCGCTGTCAGTTGAAAACGGCTGGCGGCCCAAAGCTGGCGCAACGCGTTGCTGCGGCTAACCGGATGTTCAATGGCCCAGTGCTGCCACAACTTTAAAACATCAGATTGGAGTGGCGAATTCACTGTCATTTGCCAGATCAGCTCTTCGCGTTTTAATGGCCCTGCTACGACACAGAGTAATATTTTCAGGTAGTTACGGGGGTGTAATCGCTGCCAAAACGGGCTTAACCCTGCACTGCTGCTATTGATTAAGGTCACAGATTTCACCCGCTCTGGTGCGTTCAGCGCCCAATCCAGCGCCAGCATTCCCCCCATAGAAATGGCAACCAGATCGAAGGCTTTGCCTTGCTCCTCAGGGTAAAGTTCAGCCCATTGTTGTTGCAATTGCGAGCGCAACGCCGGAATGGAGCTGGCTGATGACTGTTGATACAAGGCACCACAGCCTGGTAAATCCAAAGTCAATACAGGACGTTGTAACTTCGCACTGAGTAAAGACGGAAAGTCGAGCCAATGCCGGCTTTCACGCAATAAACCACGCAATAACAGCACAGGTTTTTGCTCCGGTTTCAATACCATAACTCCATCGCCTCCTGCCTGAGCATACGGGGGTAAAGTGCACGTCGCCACTCCTGATGCGAGGCAGTAGCTGCAATCAGAAAATGAAACAGGGTTAAATGAGTGCGCAATACCCTTTTGACTCTGTGAGGTTTCACCGGATGGAATAAACCTAAACTGGATAACAACTGAAACGGATTTTTCCGCACCCAGTTCCAGGATCCCATCTCCAAAGTCAGGGGTAAAAACAGCGTAGTGCCGTGCAACGACTCGTCATACAGATAATCCCAGACATCACCATGACATAAATAATGTAAGG
Source organism: Rheinheimera tangshanensis (assembly GCF_014645135.1). Lineage (GTDB taxonomy): Bacteria > Pseudomonadota > Gammaproteobacteria > Enterobacterales > Alteromonadaceae > Pararheinheimera > Pararheinheimera tangshanensis. The sequence goes on along the minus strand of NZ_BMLH01000001.1, from coordinate 847,406 downwards.
ATTGAGGTTCAAAGGCGTAAGCCTGATGCGGATAGCAGTCAAATAACAACTGGCGCAGCCGGTATAGCTCGGCCAGATGTGGCACAGGTTTGCGGCTTTTGGCATAAGGAAACCAGATCCGGTCGACCTGCCCAAACCCTGAATGGCAGTCCAGCACCAGACTAAATGGGCTTTGAAACAGCTTTTGCCGCACCAGTTCGAACAGCACCTGACTTTCAGCTTCGGGTTGTTGTGGGTTGCCTCTGAACCAGGGTAAACGCGGTGAATAACCTTGCCCCCCCACTAAAAATGCGGCTTTCTCTTCGCAATTGACAGGAGCATTGCGCATTAAATCCACACCATTACCATTACTTCTGCTGTGATTGGCCATACCGACAGGGTTTACCATAGGTAAAACTAAAAGATTCAGCTGACTTAACTGGTGCTGCAAACCATGATCCCACTCCAGCCGTTGTAGCACACTTTCTAAAAACGCGATCAGCACCGCTGAACCAATACGCTCCAGACCGTGCACACCTCCGGTTAACAGCAGTGATGGTTTAGCTGGATCAAACTCTGCCAGTTCAATTAAATAACTGGGATAAGCATGAGTTCCAGACTGAAAACGGGCCAGCTCCGTCGCTTTTACCCTGGTGGGGAAAGTCTCTATCAGTGCTTCCAGGCGGATCAGTTCAGGTAACAGCAGGCGGGATCGTTTGCTTTGCACAGTCTCAGCCGGTGAATTGAGTTTTCAACAGCATAAAAGTTTAGGCACTGCTTGTTTGATTTTTTTTGATGAACTTTTAGTGACAACTATGGCCTGAACAAACCCGGATAAAAGTCTGGTAATACAAACTGTTGCAGAGCATACTTTTAGTAAGCCACAGAAGGAGACAAATATGCGTTGCGCCCTAGTACTGCTGCTGGTATTACTACAAAGTGCCTGTGCTTATAGCAAAGTCGGCTCAGATGAATGGTGGTTCAACAGAATGCAGCGTGACCACAGAGCCCAGTGCAATCAGCTTCCACCTCAGGTAAAAGCTCAATGTCTGGAGCGGCAAAATGGCAGCTATGAAGATTATCTGAAACAACAAAAGGCCAGGCAGCAGGACAGCAATTGAGTTCAGGCTCAGTTAGTTTTTTTCGAGCTGAACACGATAAAAATCAACCATTTCATTTTTATCCGGCACCAATACCTGACCATGCTGCACAAATCCCAATTTCTGCAATAAAGCCTTAGACGCCAGATTGGCCGGTGACACTATAGCCACCAGTGTTTTAAGCTCTGTCTGCGCTGCGGCATAAGCCAATACTGCGCTTGCCGCTTCATACGCATATCCCAAACCAAAATATTGTGGCAGATAGGCATAACCTAAGTCAGTTTCGGTTAAAAAATCACGTTTTATCAGACCACATAATCCTATGGCCTGGCCCTGCTGATTTTCTACCAGCCACATACCATAACCATGCTGTGCATAACTGGCGATAGCGCCTTGCTGCAGGTTCTTTTCGGCATCAGCCAGAGTACGAACCCCTTTGTCACCTATATGCTGTAAAAAGCTGGGCTCGTTATATAAACGCAAAGCAAAAGCAGCATCGGCAAGCTGAAGTTCCCGTAAAGTTAAGCGGTTGGTTTTAGCAATCACCCCAGACTCCTGTGTTGATAAAAAAAGGAGCTGGTGATCAGCTCCTTTTGCAGAATAATCCAAGAGTTACTTGTTCTCTTGCTGCTGTTTTTCCAGACGTTTTTCCCAGAAAGTGGCGTTTTTAATGCCTAACTTCACAGGGTCAAAAGTCACAGGGCCACCATTCTTTTTCTGCTCTTCGTAATCACGCAGGCAGCGCATGGTTGGCTTGTACATAAAGAAAATCAGCAAAATACCCAGAACGTTCACCCAGGCCATGATGCCGACTCCCAAATCACCAATGTTCCAGATGTAACCTGCGCTGTTCACTGTGCCGTAGGCGACCATAAACATTAATAACAGTTTGAAAACAAGACTTGGCAACTTGTTGTTAAATATACGATTTAAGTAGGCGACGTTAGTTTCAGTGATGTAGTAATAGGCCAGAATTGTAGTAAAAGCAAAGAAGAAGATCGCAAGCCCGGCAAACACCTGACCAAACTGACCAAACACACTTAATAAAGCTAACTGAGTAAAGGCCGGAGAGGCAACCTCAGTCGCTGCATCAATATTCTGCACTATCATAGTGCCTGTGCCAGCAACAGCATTAAAGTCTTCGGTTTGCACGTTGTATTGCTGGGTGATCAGGATCATTAAAGCTGTTGCGGTACAGACAAATAAAGTGTCTACATACACAGAAAAAGCCTGCACTAAACCTTGCTGAGCCGGGTGTTCAACTTCTGCAGCGGCCGCCGCATGCGGACCTGTGCCCTGGCCTGCTTCATTGGAATAAATACCACGCTTCACCCCCCAGCCTATAGCTGCACCAAAACCAGCCTGAGCCGTAAAAGCATCAGTGAAAATCAGGCTGAAAATAGCTGGTACTTTATCAAGATTTAAAAACACAACGATCAAAGCAAGAATGATGTAACCCAAAGCCATAAACGGCACCACGATTTGGGTAAAGTTTGCGATACGTTTAATACCGCCAAAAATGATGAAGGCCAAAATAATCAGAATAAAAGCCAGGCCAATCAGTTTGTTACTACCCACTTCACCAAAGCTGGTCACCACAGCTGTGCCTTCACCAAAAACCTGGGTGATCGCATTACCAACGGCATTGGCTTGCACGCCGGGTAAAAAGATACCGCAGCCAACAATGGCAGAAATAGCAAACAGAATACCTAACCAGCGCCAGCCCAGACAACGCTCAAAATAATAAGCTGGACCACCGCGGTATTGACCATTTTCTTCGACTTTATAAATTTGGCCTAAGGTCGATTCAACATAAGCGGTGCTGGCACCTAAAAAGGCCACAACCCACATCCAAAACACAGCACCTGGTCCGCCAAAACCTATAGCAGCGGCAACACCAGCGATGTTACCTACCCCAACCCGACCGGATAAAGACACAGCCAAAGCCTGAAATGACGAGATACCTTTTTCGGATTCACTGTTATTGAGCATCAGTTTGCACATTTCTTTGAAATGACGCACCTGAGCAAAACGGGTGAGTAGAGAGTAAAACAACCCTGCACCAAGACAGAGGTAAATCAGCGCCGGGCTCCAGACTATGCTGTTTAGCGTACTAATAAAGCCTTCCATTTCCCTTCCTTATAATTATTCTGAACTTAATTTTTTCAAACGTCGCTAATTTGCCATATCAAAAGCAGAATAGCTACGCAGCCGGATAATTTGCCTGACTTCTGCGTTAAGTCGCGTCATGACAGCAAGATCCGGCACTTAGTGCACGCGGCTACCATAACGCAGCTATCAGAGGACTACTATTGTTATTTTTTCACTAGTCACTGACAACAAAACCAGAGATTAAAAAGTAATTTGGCTCAAAACCCGCTGGTCACACCTTTACGTCCAGTGAACCATTGCACTGGTCGATTTCGGTAAGTCTTTGGTTATACTGGCTACATCAACCCTGACAGGAATAACCCGGTGTTTAATTCTGAACTCACACCTTTACTGCGCTACCACTGCCTGTTCTGGAGCATTATTTTCACCCTAAGTGTGTTTAGCTGGTGCCTGGATTATCTGCTGTGGGACAAAGCTGAAGCGTTGCAGTATTTAGCCATCAGTTTTGTCAGTGACGCTGCAGCTATGCTGGTGACAGGGGCTTTGCTGATCTGGTCTCAGTACAAAATTAATCAGCATAATTTTGCGGTCTGGCACTTAGTTCTGGCTGCTTTGTTATTAACCTGTATCTACGTGCCTGCGGAAAATGCTTTTTGGCTGATCCCGATGAAAGAAGACAAATTTGATCCGCGTTTTTTATTAAGTAACCTCGACAGCAATACACTGGCATTTTTTGTCTGGACCGCACTTTATCTGGCTTATATTCTGAACCAGCAACGTCATTTCCGCCTTGCAGAATCCGCACGTTTAAGTCAGAAAATACAACAACTTGAATTGCAGGCCTTGCGCCATCAACTCAATCCACACTTTACTTTTAACGCCTTAAACTCGGTCTGTGCGCTGATTGAAGCCGAACGATTTGATGACGCTGAGCTGATGTCAGAACAACTGGCGTCCTTTTTACGCTATTCCTTAAGCAGCTCACCCGATAGTCTGGTAAAACTGGCCGACGAGCTTGCCGCTATAGAAGCCTATCTGGCCTTACAAAAAACCCGCTTCGGCAACAAACTCAAAGTCGACTGGAGGATTGATCAGAATGTGCGTCAACATCTGATCCCCGCCCTGCTACTGCAACCGCTGGTTGAAAACGCTATTAAATATGCCGTCGCCACCCAGCAACAAGGGGCCACTATTACCATTGCCGGACAGCAACAGGATGGCCAACTTTGTCTGCAAGTAGAAGATGATGGCCCCGGTGAGCGGGCTGTTAAACAACTGGGGCAAAGTTCAGGCGTGGGTTTAACCAATATTCAGAACCGTTTAAGTCAACACTTTGGCACGGCAGCAAGTCTGGTAGTGCAGGCCAGACAACAGGGATTTCTGGTGTCCATTCAACTGCCTCTGCAAGGAGTGGCGACATGAATGCGACTGTCAATTTTGAGGTGAATAAAGAAAGGTTCTGGTACTGGCATTTAGTATTCTGGTTAAGCTATCTGCTGATCAAATTTATCCATCTGGCGGTGTTGGTTCCACTGGATGACAGAGACGTTTTCCCTTATCTGGTGATTTACTTCCTGATCAGCACAGTGAACTTTATCGTCACAGGTTACCTGGGGCAAAAAGAGCTGGCGAGGAATATCAGTAGTAAACAGCAAGCCTTGCGGCTGGCGCGTTGGCTTATTCCACTCTGGCTGCTGTTAACTCCTGTGCGCCAGTATCTGATGATGAATTATGCCCTGATGCCCTCTGAAACTGATTCGATACTACAGTACGCTTTGGCTTTTAATCTGGTGTTATTGCCCATCGCAGGCTGGTTTGCACTGTTTTTAGTCTACAAAGCCAACCTGTTTAACAGAGCGGAATTCCGGCAACAGCAGGAGCTGGCTCGTCAGGCCCGCATTGCCCGCTTAAAAGTACTAAGGTATCAACTGAACCCTCATTTTATGTTTAATACACTCAATGCGCTGAACTCTTTGATAGTGCAGCACAAAGGTCTGGACGCTGAAAATCTGATCCTGCAACTGTCCAGCTTTCTGCGCCATTCGCTAAAAAATCATACGGAGCATTTAATACCGTTAAAAGAAGAGCTGGACGCTTTGGCTGCTTATCTGGCCATTCAACAAGTTCGTTTTGGTGAGCGTCTGGAGATTAACTGGCAATTAGATGAGCAAGCCTTGCAGCAAAAAGTGCCACCTTTACTACTACAACCTTTGGCTGAGAACGCTATTAAATATGCCGTATCTGAGCTAAAAGGCCATGCCAGTATAGATATAGAGGTTAGCCAACAGGCATCGGCTTTAGTGTTAAAACTGTCAGACAATGGCCCCGGAACTCTGCTCGCTGCAGGTTGGCCACAACAGGCTAGTTTTGGCAGTCTGCATAATCTGGCTGAACGCCTGAGCTTACTGTTTCATGGCAAAGCCAGCTTAAGTTTCCATCAGGAACAGCATAAATTTACCGGACAAATTTCTTTACCTTTGGAGTTACTGCATGCAGCAGATTAAAACTGTCATAGCCGACGATGAGCCGTTAGCCATCAGTAATTTAAAAGCCAAGCTGGCAACTTATCCGAATATTCAGATCGAGGCTTGTTTTGATAACGGTGACGAGGTTCTGGCTTATTTACAGCACAACACTGTCGATCTGGTGTTTTTAGATATTCAGATGCCGGGAATTAAAGGTATTGAGGTGCTAAAGCAGCTGAATAAATCCTCAGCCATGGCAGCGCCGTTGATTATTCTGGTGACCGCCTATGACAATTATGCTTTTTCAGCCTACGAGCACTTTGCGTTCGATTACCTGCTCAAACCTGTATCACGCCAACGCCTGGCTCAAACCCTGCTGGATGCCAAAACAGCTCTGGACAAACAACAGGACCTGCCTGTTGCCGCGGCCCAAAGCAAACTCACTTTTAAAACCGGCGCTTCAACTTTACTGCTCGATGATATTGATATTCTGATGATTGAAGCGGCAGGCAATTATATGTGTGTCTACACCTTGGGTGAAAACCTGATTATCCGCGAGACAATAAAAGAGCTGATGCAGCGCCTGCCGGCGCAATTTGCTCAGGTGCATCGCTCCACCATAGTGAATTTGCACCATGTACACAAAGTGCAGCCTCATAATAACGACTATCAGTTATTACTTTCCAACGGCCAGACGGTGGCAGCGTCCAGACGCTTTAAAGCCGATTGGTCATCTCAACTACTACCAACAAAGTAGCCTGTTTCTGATGGCAGAAAGCCCGGAAAAGTCAAAACTTGCCGGGCTTTTTTTTGTCTTTTTCACGCCGAACGTAAGCAAAAGTAACACCTTACCTCTGGTCACCTTTGCTGATCCTTTAGTCACAGCAGGCAGGAAAATTAAGGCTTTGGGCGCCAGAATACAGGGGTGGCAAGAGCCATATATCAATACAGAGGGCTATCAAATGAACACCAAACTCATCTTTGCTGTAGCAACCTTAATTCTATCCACCACAGCCAGTGCTCAGAATTCTATGGATCCGCTCATCAAGAATATCTTGATTGAAAGCTGCACCCATGCTCAGAATGACGACCGCCTCAGCCTGAATAAAACGCTCAGAGCTAATCGCTTATCTAAACAGAATGCCGTCGATAAAGTCGTCTGTAATGGCAAAACCTTAGTCAACTTCGCCCGAAGCGCCAACGCGGATAAAGTGGTCGCCATGTTGGAACCCTACGAGCAACGCTCAAAAGGTAAAGTATCTATTTCTGATATCGTCGCCCCCTGATTAGTACGGCAAAGGGCTTATGCTTTAAATGAGTTCCACGATAAGATGTCTGGTCTTTTTAAATCATGGCAATGACAACACCAAGTACATAAAAAAGGCAGCCTCGCGGCTGCCAATGTCAGTGTAACCCGACCACGTAAATCAAATTTCTCTTGGTACTTGAAGTTGCAGCGTTGTTGACTGCGTGCGCTCACCCCAATCACATAGGACAACTATGCTCATGGGGATGCCGCACTTGTCGCCTGGCTGCACCATCAATTACTTTGAGTTTACTCTTCGTACTTGAAGTTGCAGCGTTGTTGACTGCACCATCAATTACTTTGAGTAGCTACCCGTCTTTCAGCAATTACTTAGCCATAAACCAGAGGTTAGGAGAACTGATTCATGGTGTTGTCTTTCCCTGAAGCCTTCAGCGCAGCTTCTCCAGAGAAATACTCTTTGTGATCATCACCAATGTCAGATCCAGACATATTCTGGTGCTTAACACAGGCGATGCCCTGACGAATTTCTTTGCGTTGTACGCCAGCCACATAACCCAGCATACCTGCAGCACCAAAGTACTCTTTCGCCAGATTGTCAGTCGACAAGGCCGCTGTGTGGTAAGTAGGTAAAGTGATCAGGTGGTGGAAAATACCTGCTTCACGTGCCGCATCCGCCTGGAAGGTCTGAATACGGTTGTCAGCTTCCTGCGCCAGCTCTGTCGTGTCGTAATCGGCACTCATCAGCTTGGCTCTGTCATAGGCAGAGACATCTTTACCTGCTGTTTTCCATGCATCAAACACTTGCTGACGGAAGTTCAGTGTCCAGTTAAAGGATGGGCTGTTGTTGTACACCAGCTTGGCATTAGGTACGACTTCACGAATACGATTGACCATTTCAGCGATTTGGCCGACATGAGGTTTCTCGGTTTCAATCCACAGCAAATCTGCGCCGTGTTGCAAAGACGTAATACAGTCCAGTACCACACGATCCACACCGCTGCCTGCTTTAAACTGGAACAAGCCACTTTGCAGACGTTTTGGTTTTAACAGCTTGCCATTGGCTTTGACCACTACATCGCCGTTTTGGATGTCAGAGGCGCTTTGAATGTAATCTCCGTCTAAAAAGCTGTTGTATAAATCGCCCAGATCACCTGGCTCGTTGGTCACCGCAATTTGCTTAGTTAAACCAGCGCCTAAGGAGTCAGTGCGGGCGACAATAATGCCGTTTTCGATGCCTAATTCTAAAAAGGCGTAACGCACCGCATTAATTTTGGCCAGGAAATCGGCGTGGGGCACTGTGACTTTACCGTCCTGGTGACCACATTGTTTTTCATCCGACACCTGATTTTCAATCTGAATGGCGCAGGCACCGGCTTCGATCATTTTTTTTGCCAGTAAGTAAGTAGCTTCGGCATTACCAAAACCCGCATCTATGTCGGCAATAATAGGCACGACATGAGTTTCGAAGTTATCGATTTTAGCCAGCACTTCGGCTGCTTTGGCTTGATCATCTTTAGCACGGGCGTCATCCAATTCACGGAATAAACCACCCAACTCGCGGGCATCGGCTTGCTTTAAGAAGGTATACAACTCTTCGATTAACGCAGGCACAGCGGTTTTTTCGTGCATAGATTGATCAGGCTGAGGACCAAACTCAGAACGCAGTGCGGCAATCATCCAGCCTGATAAATACAGGTATTTACGTTTGGTCGTGCCGAAATGTTTCTTGATAGCGATCAGTTTTTGTTGACCGATAAAGCCATGCCAGCAGCCTAAAGACTGAGTGTACTGGCTGCTGTCCGCATCATAAGCGGCCATATCTGCGCGCATAATGTCGGCGGTGTACTGCGCTATGTCTAAACCTGTTTTAAAACGGTTTTGCAGCTGCATCCGGGCTGCAGACTCGGCATTGATAGCGGCCCAGCCTGTTCCTTGTGCTTTGCAGCTTTGTTCCAGTTGTTGAATCGTCTGTTGATAAGCTGACATGGTGCATCCTCTGTGGTGTTGTCTTTTGTTTGACCGGCATTTAGTAGTTGCCGCTGTTGACATCCACTATAGGTTTCAATATTCGAATTCATGTAGCTGATTTTTTTGATTCCCATCATTCATTGTGTGAATATACAAAGCATCAAATTGACAGCAAATAATCATAAAGAAGTGAAAGCAGATGAATATCAGTAAAATTGACCTGAATTTGTTGGTGTATCTGGATGTATTGCTGCGGGAAAAAAATGTCACCCGTGCAGCCAATCGGCTGAATATCACGCAGCCCGCCATGAGTAATGGCCTGAAACGATTGAGGGATTTGCTGAACGACCCTATTCTGGTGCGTACCTCAGACGGTATGGTGCCTACAGAACGCGCCAAGGAATTGGCACCTGTGGTACGGGGAATTTTGCTTACCCTGGAAGAAACCTTACAACCGAATAAAGATTTTGAACCAGAGCACAGCCACAGAGTATTTCGTATTATGGCCAGTGATTATGCGGCCTCCACTCTTATTCCGGCGCTGCTGAAAAAGCTGAGGACTCAGGCGCCAGCTACTTCGCTGGATATTATGACGCCGTCCGACGTCACCTTTCATGATGTTGAAAACGGCAAAGTGGATATGGCGATTAACCGCTTTGATCAATTACCCCAGTCATTTCATCAAAAGACCATTTGGCGCGACAGTTTTGCCTGTTTGGTCAATAGCTTAAACCCAATTCTTGGCAATTTTAACTTAGACTCTTACTTAAAGGCCCAACATATCTGGGTCAGTAAAACTGGTTTTGGTGTCGGTGTGGGTATGGATCCGGCTGATGTGCAAAAACTCGGTTGGGTGGATGAAGCTTTAGCCAAGTTTGGCAAACAGCGTAATATCAGTGTATTTACCCGAAACTATCATGTGGCTATGCATTTGGCGGTGGAAACCGATTTGATTGCAACTTTACCTTTGCGTGCTGCGCTTTTGTATCAGAATGACGCGACGATGAAAGTGCTGGATCCGCCTTTTCCTATTCCATCCATTGAGCTGAAAATGATCTGGAGTCCGTTATTGCATCAGGATGCCAGTCATATCTGGTTACGGCGGTTAATCACAGAAGTAGCAGACGAGCTGCATCTTTAAATTGGGGTCAGATCACATTAGTTACGCATAACTAATGTGATCTGACCCCATTTTTATTAGGCGGTTAACAGCTCGTAAGCCGGTAAGGTCAGGAAATCGACCAATTGATCCGCTGTGGTAATTTGCAGCAGCAGAGCCTGAGCACGCTCAAACTGTTGCTGTTGCCACAACTCTTCGCCTACTTCTTCGCGCACTACAGCAGCTTCCTGCTGCAACATCTGCGCAAATAGCTCTTTGGTGACCAACTGGCCGTTATTCAAAGTCTTGCCGTGTTTAATCCACTGCCAAATCGAGGTACGACAGATTTCTGCTGTAGCCGCATCTTCCATCAGACCATAAATAGGCACACAGCCCTTGCCACTGATCCAGGCCGCTATGTATTGCAAAGCCACGCGGATATTGATGCGCATGCCAGCTTCGGTGCGCTCACCAGCGCTTGGTGCCAATAAATCGGCGGCAGTGACAGGCGCATCGTCGGAGCGGCTGATATGCAGCTGATTGGTTTTGCCATCTTTCAGGTAGTTGTTAAATACCGCATTGGCCGTCGCGGCTAAACCAGGGTGCGCCACCCAGGTACCGTCGTGACCGTTACTGGCTTCACGTTCTTTATCTGCCGTTACTTTAGTTAAGATCGCTTCATTGGCGACTGGATCTTTGGCTGGTATAAAAGCCGCCATGCCGCCCATCGCCAAAGCACCGCGTTTATGACAGGTTTTGATCAGTAACTTTGAGTAAGCCGACAAAAACGGCTGATCCATAGTCACCACCTGACGGTCTGGTAAAACACGGTCAGCATGGTTCTTTAAGGTTTTGATATAGCTGAAAATATAGTCCCAACGGCCACAGTTCAACGCCACTATATGCTCACGCAGTGCATGCAGAATTTCGTCCATCTCAAACACTGCTGGCAAGGTTTCAATCAACACAGTAGCGCGAATGGTGCCCACTGGCTGGTTAAACCTGGTTTGAGTAAAGCGGAACACTGAGTCCCACCAGGCGGCTTCTTTATAGCTCTGTAGCTTCGGCAGGTAGTAATACACACCTGAGCCTTTAGCTAAACGGGTCTGGTAGTTATGGAAAAAGTACAAGGCAAAGTCCACCAGTGAACCAGGAACTGCCTCGCCATCCACTTCTAAATGTTTCTCCCACAGATGTAAACCCCGCACCCGGGCTATTAACAAGGCCTGTTTGTCGCGCAGCGCATATTGTTTACCGGACTGGGGATCGCTGTAGCTGATGCTGCCTAAATTGGCATCACGTAAGTTGATCTGACCTTCTATCACGCCATCCCAGCTCGGCGCTTGCGAGTCTTCAAAGTCGGCCATAAAGACTTTTACATCAGCATTTAAGGCGTTAATGATCATTTTTCGATCGACTGGACCAGTAATTTCTACTCTTCTGTCCTGCAAATCAGCCGGAATAGCTGCTACTTTCCAGTCGCCAGAACGAATATCCGCAGTTTCAGCGCGAAAATCCGGCAAAGCGCCAGCGTCATAACGCGCCTGATCAACAGTGCGTTGCTGCAATAATAGCTTTAAAGGCGCGCGAAACTCGCGGGTAAGTTCAACAACCAGACGGCAAGCCTCTGGCGTTAATATGCTTTGAAATTCAGCCGGCAGGCGGCCTTTGATCTCTAATCCTGCAATGTTGCTGCTTGTCATTCTGGTGATCCTTGTCTGTAGCAATAGGAGTTCCCCTCACTATAAGCCGAACCCAGCCAGATCCCCACCATTTCAGCCATCAATAGGCTATATGCCAGACATTCAGCAAACTTATACAAATTAGAGCATTAATTCTAATTTATTGGCACGCCTTATGCTTTATACCCTGCGCAGCCAACTTATTTAAGCTGCGGAGTCAAAAGTTTGTCGGAGGTCATTAATGGAAGTTTTAATTTTAGTATTAGCCGTGTTGGTTGTGGTGGCAGCTTTTTTAGCCAGCCGTTTTATGAGCCATGGCAATCCTTTTCCATTTAGTAAGAAAAGCAGTCTTTTTACTCAGGTCGAGCGTTCTTACCTGAACATGCTGGAGCAGGCAGTCAAAGGAAAGTACAAAGTGATGAACAGAGTGAAAATGGCTGACATTCTTGAATTAAAAAGCAATGTAGATGCCAAATCACGAATCGCAGCGTCGGTTAAACTCAATGCCAAGTATCTGGATTTTGTTCTGTGCGATCCGACGGATATGAGCATTGTTGCTGTGGTTGATCTGGTCAACAACACAAGTAAAGACGGCCATAAAGCTGTACCGGACTGGTTTGTCAGTGGTGCTTTTGAAGCCGCAGGCATTCCTTATGTACGGATGAAAATCAAAACTGGCTATACTATCGCTGATATTCAACAAGGTTTAGCTGCTAAAATTGGTCAACATACATTAAAGCCAGAGCCTTTGTTAAAAGGTACAGTGAAGAAAAGCCCTACCCGGCCGATACGCCCACTGGAACCAGCGGTTCAGACCAATGCTTTACCCAGCATCATTCCGGAACGCAGCATTCGTTCTCAGTCCACGGCTATGATCCATTAGCAGATCTGCTACTTATTTATGAACTATTAGAAATAGTTCAACAGCTTCAGGCATTTGGAACATAAGTCACTCCGCACGCCTAAAGACCGAAGCCGCTCGCTGCAACGAGCGGCTTCACTTTTTTCCAGATCCTGAAAATAATTCTAAAGTCCGCGATCCTTTTGCCGATATGATGGTTGGAAATATGGCATGGGAGTGACTATGACACAATCCGTAGGCTCAGCTGCAGTTAGCCAGAGCTATGAACTGTTGGGTGCCAGTCTGGCAAAAACCCAGCAAAAACAGGAAGGGAGACAAACCTTGCAGTTGCTGGAAAGCGCTGTAAATTCGTCTTCGGCATTGCAGTCGCCAAGTCCGGTTCCTGTCGGCAACCTGGGTCAGAATATTGACATCTCGGTATAAGTAAAAAAGGGCTAACGCAAGTTAGCCCTTTTTATTTTCGAAGGACACATGATTAGCCCCACTCTTGTGCTGTGGGTAAAGCTGCAAAAGCACCAAATTTCTGACAGGTTAACGACCCCGCCTTTATAGCTTTTTCAATCATTTGCTGCTGGGCGCTTCGATCAGACAACAACTCAGCAAAGCTAGTTCCTTGGGTTAACTGCTGTGCTATCTGATGTAACCAGGCTCCAACAAAAGCGTCACCTGCCGCTGTAGTATCCACAACAGGTACGGCGGTTACTGGCACAGAAAACGAGTCCGCTTTGCTATAACTTTGTACTTGTGCTGCACCAGCTGTGACCACCAGCCAGGCGGGTCTGAAAGCAAGAATATGCTGCAACCAACTTGCTGAGCTTTGACCATCTGCAAGATAATCCAGCTCGTCTTCACTGAGTTTGACCAAATCGGCCATTTCCAGTAACTGGATCACTAACTCTCTGCTGGCTTTGCCTTCACTCCATAAGTTATGACGTAAATTAGCATCCACTGACACTAACCAGCCCTGTTGCTGCGCCAGCCTTACTAAAGCAAAACTGGTTTGAGCTATCTCAGGCTCAGTTAAGCTATTGGAGCATAAGTGCAAAATACCTTTTTGTTGCCAAAGCTCAGTCGGACAATGCTCCGCTTTGTACAGCAGATCAGCAGCAGGTGGCCGGTAAAAAGAGAAACTGCGGTCGCCCTCTTCATTCAGCGCGACAAAAGCAAGAGCGGTTTTCGCATCCAGCGTCTGACGCACAGCGCTGCAATCAACACCGTAACTTTGTAATTCCTGCAGTAAAAAATCACCAAACATGTCTTTACCCAACATGCCAATAAACTTGCTCTGTCCACCTAACCGGGCAACAGCCACAGCCACATTGGCAGGAGCACCTCCGGCAAAACGCTGAAACAGCCCAGGCTGTGTTTTGTCCTGCAGAAAATCAATCAACACCTCACCAAAACAGCAAACCGGAGTCGGATTCATTTATTGTATTCTCCTGAAGTGAGGTGCTAAAACCAGCACCAGAACTAAAACGTTTCAGATTCACTTTAGCGAATTGAAGGCCAGCTGTAAATATTCAGCGTATTATTTAAACATTTCATCATTAAAAGCCTTGCCAAAACAGAGAAAATGAAGTTCTATTAAGCACAGTATAGTGCAGGCACGGATCGGGGCAGATGCAGAAAACCACAACACAGTTACTGGAAAATCCAGAACTGTTAGGCGTAGAAAGCCAAAAAACACTTAAACGATTAAGTTCATCTTTAAAAACTACAGCAAAAGACAGTTGGAACGAGCTGCAGCTAAAGCTGGAGCAACAGTTACCCGTTCTGCTTGAGCTGTATTTGAGTTTGTATGGCGATCATTATGACTGCTATTACCATCTGGAACAGTTGCTAAAAATACTGGCAAGAAGTTCTGCTCAGCGCCCAGCTTATTTACGTCAGCAAGATAACAAGCCACAAAACTGGCACAAAACTCCCGATGCTTTGGGTGCAGCCTGTTATGTCGACCTGTTTGCCAAAGACTTTCAGGGCCTGGCACAGCGCATTCCCTACTTAAAACAAAGTGGTATTAATTATCTGCACCTGATGCCATTGTTTAAAGCGCCAGAGCCAAACAGCGATGGTGGTTATGCCGTCTCTGATTATCGCAGCACAATGCCACAACTGGGCTCCATGCAACAGCTTGCCGATTTAATGCAGCAGTTGCATCAACAAGGTATTAAGCCGGTGCTGGATTTTGTGTTTAACCACACCTCCGACGAACACCGCTGGGCGGAAAAAGCCAAAGCAGGTGATGCCGAGTATCGTGACTTCTATTTTTTCCTGACTGAACAAGAGCGTGACCAGTTTGCACCCAGCCTGCGGGAGATTTTCCCGGAAATTCGCCGTGGCTGTTTTACTCAGGACAACACTTCAGGTTTATGGATCTGGACCACCTTTAACAGCTTCCAGTGGGACTTAAATTATGCCAATCCGGCTGTCTTTAATGCCATGGCAGAAGAAATGTTGTTTTTGGCCAATCAGGGCGCTTCGGTGCTGCGTTTAGATGCTTTAGCTTTCGTCTGGAAACAAGCAGGAACCAACTGCGAAAATCTGCCCAAGGCGCACACTTTAATCAAAGCCTTTAATGCGGTAGCCCGCATCGCGGCTCCGGCTTTGCAGTTTAAATCAGAAGCTATAGTGCACCCGGATGAAGTGGTGAAATACATAGCGCCGGAAGAATGCCAGTTATCCTATAACCCGCTGTTGATGGCATTACTGTGGGAAAGTTTAGCCACCCGTAAAACCAGTTTATTGACCGAGTCCTTGCGTAAGCGTTTTGCCATCAACCCCCACTGCAGCTGGGTCAATTACATCCGTTGCCATGACGATATTGGTTGGACTTTTGATGACAACATTGCCTGGCAACTGGGCATGAATCCGGACCATCACCGTCAGTTCTTAAATCAGTTTTATACCGGGCAGTTTGAAGGCAGTTTTGCCTCTGGCGTGCCCTTTCAGCAAAACCCTGTGACAGGCGATTGCCGTGTAGCGGGCATGTTGGCGTCTTTGGCTGGGGTAGAAAAAGCTGAAATCGACAAAAATCCAACACATCTGCAGCACGCACTGCAGCGGATTTATCTGCTCAATGCTGTCATATTAAGTATTGGCGGTTTGCCGCTGCTCTATATGGGTGACGAGCTGGGTTTAAAAAATGATTACAGCTATGTGCTGGACCCTGCGAAAAAAGACGACAGCCGCTGGGTCAACAGAGTGGCAGTGACAGATAAACAATTAGCGCAGGCGACTAACACCGATACCTTATCAGGCCAGATTTACCAACAGTTACAGCAGTTGATCCAAACCAGAGCCTTATTGCCTGTCTTAGGTTCAGGCACGACAGAGATTTTGCAGGATAACAATCCACATTTATTTTCATACCAACGCCAACTGGACGGCAAACGTCTGGTGGCTGTAGTGAACTTCTCTGAACACCCACAGCACTGCGATTCTTTATCTGGCCAATTATGGTTCGACGAACTGACAGCTCAGAAACTGCCAGCTGGACCATTACAACTTTTACCTTATCAGGTGCTGTGGTTAACTCCGGCTCTTTGATAGCCTCTTCCCTGATAACACCAGGTGGTGGATAGCCCTGGTGTTTGACTTTAGAAGCCCCTGCAAAGGGGCTATTTTTTAAAGAATAGGCAAGCTTAGTAGTCCGACACTGTATTGACCTTACTTTATCCATCAAGAATCCGCCAACTAACGCATTTAGCATTGATCTGTAAGCCAAAATAAAGCACCCTGAAACCGCTTTCAATACCATCAAAAAGGACAGGGTTATGCTTTTTTTAAAGAAAAAACTAACAAAAACTGCGCAAATACTGAGTCTGGTTTTAGCCAGCACTGCTGCTGGTTTCAGCTATGCCGATACAACAGCAGTTGCAGGGACAACACCTCAATTGAGTGTGCAGTTGTGGTCAGTCAAAGACGCGATGCAGGCCGACTTTGAAGGCACGCTCACTAAACTTGCCGCTATGGGTTTTGATGGAATTGAGTTTGCCGGATTTTTTGGCAACTACGCCAATGACCCTGCTGGTTTAAAAGCATTTTTAGATAAACTTGGTTTAAAAGCTTCAGGTGCTCATGTGCCTTTTGAGAAACTTAGCCCTGAACAACTCGAAACCACAGTCGCTTTTTATAAAGCGATAGACTGCCATTATTTAATTATTCCAATGGATCAGCGTGCTTTTACCGTTGAAGGTGCAAAAGCCGTAGCCGCTGATTTAGCCGCAGTACAAGAAAAACTGACCCCTTTAGGTATGCAGGTCGGTTATCACAACCACAAACCAGAAATGCTGGGCGAAATGGGCAAAACCCCATGGGATGTGATAGGTAAAAATACCAACAGCAAAGTGATATTGCAGCAAGATGTCGGCTGGACTGAAGTGGCGGGCAAAGATCCGGTCGATTTTGTTAAAGCGTATCCGGGCCGCACTATTACCACGCACTACAAAGCGTCGGCGCCAGAGCCTGGTAATACTGAAGATCCTATTATTGGTAAAGACACCACCGACTGGAAAGCCTTGATCAGCGCCAATAAAACCATAGGCGGCACGCAATGGCTGGTGGTAGAACAGGAATCTTACCCTGCTGGTATGACACCAATGCAAAGTGTGGAAGCCTCGCTCAAAGGCTTACAGGCCATTATTGCTGAGATGAAGTAGTAAAAACGGGGTCAGATCACATTAGTTACGCATAACTAGTGTGATCTGACCCCAATTTTTTATAGCTTACGAACCCAGATATTGCGGAAACTGACGCTGTCGCCGTGATCCTGTAATTTCAGTGGTAGGCAGCCGTGCGCTTTCACTTGAGGTGCTCCTATCCATTCCGTAGTGCCAGCAATTTCAGTATGGTTTTGCAACAACACACCATTGTGCAGCACTGTGACATAACCTGGCGACAAGCGCTTTTCACCGTCAAAACGTGGCGCTTTGTAGATGATGTCGTATTCTTGCCACTCCCCTGTCGGACGGGTTGCGTTCGCCAGCGGAATAGTCTGTTTATACACAGCACCAGCCTGACCATTTGGATAGGTCTTATTTTGGTACGAATCTAAAATCTGGATTTCGTACATGTCCTGTAAAAAGATGCCGCTGTTGTTACGCAGCTGGCCTTCTTTATCCATTCGATCTTTACCAACACGCCATTCCAGATGCAGCTGAATATCGCAAAACGACTCTTTACTGCGGATATCGCCCGTGCCAGGTTTGACCGTCAGTACAGCATCTTTCATAGTCCACTGCGCTTCGGCGCCCGTATTCACCGACGTCCACTGCGACAGATTTTGGTCCAATAGCTGTATCGCATCTGAAGGCGCCTGTCCTTTGACTGCAGTTACCACTGGCGGCACCGGAGTCCAGACTTCAGTCTTAGCCGCTAAGGCATGACGCTCTGCATCAGTTAATGTGCTGATATCAGTAGCGGCCAGAGCTGCAGCGCTGAATGACAGCGCAACGCCAATCCATACATAGTTCATTATAAATACCTTAAAAAAGGCGGACTGAGCCGCCTGTTAATGAAAATAGCCAGCTTAGGTGGCCCAGGCCTTATCACCTTTTTTATAAGGAAGATCGCCATCGTATTTACCCGGCACTGCTACGTAACGCAGTGCTTCAGTGCCACCCACCTGTGAGGTGAAGAAAGTGAATAAACTCAGCTGTTTTAATAAAGTGAAGTAATGCAACTCGCCCTTACGATCAGACGACTTGGAGCTGGCCAGAGAACTGCTACCTTCCAGACCACTGGTGCCGCCTTTTTTGGCTTCCTGGTCCAGCTGACTCAACAGCGCTAGCTTCTGTTCAGGTTTAAGGGCCATAAAATCTTGCTTAAACTGTTGTTTACTTAAGCTTTTGATGTGCTTTAAACCGGCAAAAAATAAGGTCTGATGCTCCAGGCTATAGCAGTCATTGACCAGCACGGCCATCACAGCACCACAACCTGCCGCTTTCGCACCAGGGCTGCTGGTTTGCGGCAGAATGGTGTCGGCAATTTCATCCAGCATCGCCACGTCGTCAGCGGTATACAGGGTTTTACCGGCATCCGGTGACTTCATGCCTGCAGCCCAGAGTTCTCCGCCCACCATGGCCATCCCTGTGGCCGCAGCAATCATCTTTAACAGGTCACGTCTGTTCATCTTACAGCTCCCCTTTTTTCAGCTGCTCAACCGCGAAATTGGCGGCCCGTGCTGTTAGTGCCATATAGGTCAGTGACGGATTGACGCAGGATGCGGAGGTCATACAAGCACCATCGGTTACAAACACATTAGGTGCATCCCACACCTGATTATTTCCGTTCAGAACTGAGGTTTTCGGATCACGCCCCATCCGGGCTGTGCCCATTTCATGAATGCCCATACCCGGACCATAGTCTCCGGCATAACCCTGCACATTTTTCACGCCTGCGGCTTGCAGAATATCAATAGCGTCCTGCTTCATGTCTTCACGCATTTTCAGTTCATTGGCTTTGAGCTCGACATCCATCGCCAGCACAGGCAAACCCCATTTATCTTTGCGGTTTTTGTCGAGGAAAATACGGTTGCTGTGATCAGGCAGTATTTCACCAAAGCCGCCCATACCTATGCTCCATGGACCAGGCTGAGTTAAGGCGTCTTTAAAGTCGGCTCCAATGCTCAGTTCTGCCACATCGCGGCTCCAGCCCTGACGACTGGCCGACCCCTGGTAACCAAAACCACGCAGATAATCGCGCTTATCACTACCCCAGTTGCGGAAACGCGGAATATAGAAACCAGAAGGACGACGGCCAAAATAGTATTTGTCATCAAAGCCTTCCACTTCACCAAAAGCGCCAACGCCTAAGTGGTGGTCCATCACGTTGTGACCAAGTTCACCGCTGCTGCTGCCTAAGCCACCTTGCCAGATATCGGTGGCGGAGTTCATCAAAATCCAGGTGGAGTTAAAGGACGACGCGTTGAGGAACACAATGTTACTTGTGAACTCATAGGTCATGTTGGTTTCGCTATCCAGTACTTCGACACCACGAGCTTTTTTAGTGTTTTTGTCGTACAACACCTGGGTAACAATAGAAAAAGGCCGCACCGTTAAGTTGCCGGTTTTCATCGCCACAGGTAAAGTGGCTGACTGGGTGCTGAAATAACCACCAAAAGGGCAGCCCAACCAGCACTTATTACGGTACTGACAACCCACCCGGTTTTGCTCCGGTTTAGGTTGTGTGATATTGGCGCAACGGCCATGGATCATGTGTCGACTGCCACCAAAGGCCTTTTTCAGCCGGGCCGCCACACTTTGCTCGACAATATTCAGCGGCACCGGAGGTAAATACTGGCCATCAGGTAATACATCCAGACCATCGCGAACACCAGCAATACCAGCAAAACTCTCAGCATAATCGTACCAGGGGGCTAAATCCTTGTAACGGATAGGCCAATCGACCGCAATACCATCTTTGAGGTTAGCTTCAAAATCCAGCTCGTTAAAACGGTAGCTCTGACGTCCCCATAATAAGGAACGCCCGCCTAAGTGGTAACCACGGAACCAGTCATAACGTTTGACTTCGGTGTAAGGCGACTCTTGTTCATTGGCCCACATACCAAAAGTGCTTTCATTTAACGGATAATCGCGCGACAACACCGGATAATCTTTTTTCATCTGATTGGTTGGCTTGTCGCGGTGTGGATAATCCCAGGCTTCTTTAAAAGCATTCGGATAATCTTTAATGTGTTCGATAGGCCGACCTCGTTCCAACATCAGCACTTTCAGGCCTTTTTCGGTCAGCTCTTTAGCAGCCCAGCCACCGCTGATGCCAGACCCCACCACTATGGCGTCGTAATGATTCTGCGCAACTGTCATCTTGTTGTCCCCTGTTGGGCGGGTTTTGTACCAGTCATATCGGAATGACTTTGGCTACATGCCCTGTTTTCATTATGTATGGCAAAGCAGTCTGGCCGCTTTGTCCCGGTTTAAACATCACAAATACGAATAGCCTGAGCCAATGACTGCGCTCTGCCTTCTTTGGTTTTGGGTGTTGGTACAAATTCCTGCGCCAGATAGCCGGTAAAACCTATATCTCGAATAGCTTTAGCTATAGCGGCGTAGTTCAGCTCCTGCGAGTCATCAATTTCATGGCGGCCCGGCACGCCTGCAGTGTGATAGTGGCCAAAATACTGATGGTTGTCTTTGATAGTACGAATAATGTCACCTTCCATAATCTGCATATGGTAGATGTCGTATAACAGTTTAAAGTTCTGCGAGTTCAGTCGCTTGCATAGCTCAATAGCCCAGGCAGAGCCATCGGCCAGATAATCCGGGTGATCGACTTTGCTGTTAAACAACTCCATCTGCAGCACCACCCCTCGTTTTTCGGCATGAGGCAAAATCTGTTTCAAACCAGTCACCGCATTTTGCAGTGCTATTTCTCTGTCCATACCACGGGCATTGCCGCTAAAACAGATCAGGTTTTTATAACCAGCCTCTGCCACTAAATCTATGTGATGTAAGTAGCGTTTTATCAGCTCTGGATGGAACTTAGGATCAGACCAGCCATCCGTCAGATTCAGTTCTGCGCCATTGCACATAGAGCTATCCACGCCATGCTTTTTCAGTACAGGCCAGTCTTCAGGGCCCACTAAGTCGATGGCACTGAAACCTAATGATTTGACCAACAGGCACAGCTCTTCCATGGATAAATCACCATAAGTCCAGCGACTGACCGAATGGCGGATATTACCTTTGAGTGCACCAGTAGTTGATGGTGCCGCAGACGCCGCACCTGACAGCAATAAACCTGAACCCAAGACCGAGGCACCGATAGCGCCAGCGGCCAGTTGCTTTAATAATTCACGACGGGGCAGTTGTTGTCTCATGGCTGCTTGTCCTCGGCTTGTTGCAGTGGCTCGTTTTTAAAGATAACGGCAAACAGCACCAGCACAACACCAGCAAATACCGCAGGGAATAACCAGATCGATGTCCAGTCTGTCGCTTCAGCTGTGCTGTAAGCCTGAGTGATTTGGCCTGCTACGCTAAATCCAATCAGCATACCTATACCGTAAGTGGCCAGCGTGATCAGCCCCTGAGCAGCGCTGCGGATTTTCACACCAGCTTTGCTATTGGTGTAAATCTGACCTGACACGAAGAAGAAGTCATAACAAATACCGTGCAGCGCTATACCAATCACCAGTAACCACAAACCCTGACCTGCATCGCCGTAGGCAAACAGAACATAACGTAACACCCAGGCGGCCATACCTAACAACAAGGTCCAGCGAATACCAAAACGATTCAGAAATAGCGGTAAAGCCAGCATAAATAACACTTCAGACACCTGGCCTAAGGTCATTTTTCCTGTGGCATTTTCAACACCTATACCGGTCAGGAAAGGGTTGGCATTCTGGTAATAAAAGGCTAGTGGAATACAAATCAGCACTGAAGCTAAAAAGAATAGAGCGAAGTTACGATCTTTCAAAAGTGCTAAAGCGTCCAGCCCCAGCAACTCGCCTAATTTTAATTGCTGACCACGACCAGCCGGAGGAGTAGCAGGTAAGGTAAAGCTATATACACCTAAAGCCAGAGAGGCTGCAGCACACATCAGGAAAGTATTTTTCAACGCGCCATCTGCGATGGCCTGCTGCGCATCCCAACCAAAGGCATAACTGATGACTAAACCTGCAGCTATCCAGCCGATTGTGCCCCAAACCCGGATTTGACCAAACTCCAGTTCTGGTTGTTTTAACTGGCCAAAAGATACAGAGTTTACCAACGCCAGCGTTGGCATATAAGCCAGCATGTAGCCTAAAACCAGCGGATAAAAGGTAGTAAAATCAGTGGCCTGATACATAAAGTACATCAGCACAGCGCCCACTAAATGCAAAAGACCCAATAAACGTTCAGCGTTAAAAAAACGGTCGGCTATTAAGCCGACGATAAATGGCGCAATGATGGCGCCCCAGGATTGAGTTGAAAACGCCATGCCTGTTTGTGGGCCAGTGGCCTGCAGGTTCTGGCTTAAAAAAGTCCCCAAAGTGACAAACCAGCCACCCCAGATAAAAAACTGCAAAAACATCATGCTGCATAAGCGTATTTTTATGCTGTTCATTCTATTCGTATTCCCCGTTGATTTTACCCTTAATCCTTAAAGCTGCTCAGTTCTTGCCTGCATCATCAATGATTGTGGGTAATTGAACTATTATTTTTATGCGACTAAGGTTTTAACCCCAAAATCCGGCGGTTACGCGCTTCGTCTGTTTTTGCTCCGGCAAAGTCATCAAAGGCTCTGCCCGCTTTTTCAATCAGGTGAGACGCGATAAATGGAGCTCCCTCGCGTGCGCCCTGGCTTGAATCTTTTAAACAACATTCCCACTCCAGCACGGCCCAGCCATCGAAGTCGTACTGAGTTAACTTGCTGAAAATACCTTTAAAATCAACCTGACCATCGCCTAAAGAACGGAAACGCCCTGGCCTTTGGACCCAATTCTGATAACCGCCATAGACACCACTGCGACCGTTTGGCCGGAACTCAGCATCTTTGACATGAAACATTTTGATTCTGCTGTGGTAGCGGTCAATAAAATCTAAATAATCCAGCTGTTGCAGCACAAAGTGACTTGGGTCAAACAAAATATTGGCGCGTGGATGGTGATTGGTAGCTTCTAAAAACAGCTCAAAGGTAGCGCCGTCATGTAAATCTTCGCCCGGATGGATTTCGTAACACAAATCCACTCCCGCTTCGTCAAAGGCATCAAGAATTGGCAACCAGCGTTTAGCTAATTCAGCAAAGCCCTGCTCCACTAAACCTGCCGGGCGTTGTGGCCACGGATAGACTAAATGCCACAGCAAAGCGCCGGAAAAAGTCACATGAGCTGTTAAACCCAAATTCTGACTGGCTTTAGCGGCCAGTTTTAACTGCTTAATCGCCCATTCGGTGCGCTCTGCTGGTTTACCCCGTAAAGCCTCCGGAGCGAAGTTATCAAACAGCTCATCATAAGCTGGATGCACAGCGACAAGCTGGCCTTGCAAGTGAGTCGACAGCTCGGTGATTTCAACACCTGCAGCGCGGCATTTAGCCTGTATGTCATCACAATAAGCCTGACTGGTTGCGGCTAATTCCAGATCAAAAAAAGCCGGATTGTTGGTGGGCACCTGAATGCCTTTGTAACCTAAATCAGCCGCCCATTTGGCCATACTGACTACGTGGTTAAAAGGTGCTTCATCACCCATAAACTGAGCCAGAAATATGGCTGGCCCTTTGATTTTACTCATCTGTGATCCTTGAGCCAGCGTTCTGGCTAATCAAAAAATTCAATGCCGCAGCTTTATTCAACAGCAGGCACAGACAGCCATTTTTCATTGCTGTGCTGACTGCTGCTGACAGTTTCAATAAATGCCATACCCCGCATCCCGGCTTTAATGCCTGGTACACCAGTGGGAGTACCTTTTTCGCCTTTGCGGATCGCCGCAGCAAAATCGCGGTATAAATTCCCCATAGCTTCCAGATAACCTTCCGGGTGACCTGCAGGCAAACGACAACGACGGGAGGCTTCAGCGCCTAAACCAGCCTGACCAGCACCGGCCCGCAATACCTGAACAGGAGCACCATGAGGTTTCACTAAGAGCGTGTTCGGTTCCATCTGATGCCATTCCAGACCCGCCTTATCGCCATAAATACGGATTTTCAGCGCGTTTTCTTCACCGGCACAAATCTGACTTGCCATCAGCACACCGCTGGCACCGCCGTTGGTGCGGAATAAAGCTGCACCATCATCATCAAGACGACGGCCTGCGACATGGCTTTTCAGTTCGGCACAAAGTTCGGTGATCTGCTGGCCGCTGATAAATTCAGCCATACCAAAAGCATGAGTACCAATATCGGCCATACAACCACTGGCACCGGCCTGAGCCGGATCAGTGCGCCAGCTGGCTTGTTTGTTTTGACTGCTTTCTAAATCTTCAGTCAGCCAGCCTTGTGGGTATTCAACAAAGATTTTACGGATAGTACCCAAAGTACCGTTTTGCACCAGCTCCTTGGCTTGCCATACCATTGGATAACCAAGATAAGTGTGAGCCAGGCCATAGAGGCTATTACTGGCTTTCAGATCCACAGCCAATTGCTGAGTTTCAGCGAGCGTGACACCAGCAGGTTTTTCACAAAACACATGAAAACCTGCAGCGATGGCAGCGCGGCTGATAGGCACATGCAGCTGATTAGGTGTGACTATGACTAACAGCTGCATGCGTTTGTCTTCTGGTAACGCCGCTTCTTTTTGCAGTAATTCCTGCCAACTGCTGTACAGACGGGTTGGCTCAAGACACAAGTCTTGCCCTGTGCGCTGGTTGTTACCAGCATCGCGGCTAAAAGCGCCGCAGACTAATTCAATCTGACCGTCTAAAGCTGCAGCATGACGATGCACAGCGCCGATAAAAGCACCTTCGCCGCCACCTATCATACCCATACGAATTTTTTGTTTAGCTGGGACTTGCATGGTTTTTTCCCTGTGGTTTACAGACACAAACGCAACATGACTGTAGATCAAATTTTGAAACTGTAAAAAATGTAACGGATTACATTTTGTGTCGTCAATAGAAAATCCGTTGTTTGTCGCAAATCACGCACTTTAAATGTACAAAGATGAAAAAAAGCCGCACCAAATAAGAGCATTTGCACTAATCAAGCCTAAGACTTTCGAAACAACTCGCTTCCCATTTATAAAAAAGTGCTTTATAAATGATATCGGTTACATCTATGGCGTTTAGCGGGCTTATACCGGACTAAACAGATGCATAGCATTGAATATCCAGATAAAATCCGGAGCAAACTCTCAAAGTGAAACAAGCCCATGTCCACTATTCGTGATGTAGCACAACTAGCTGGAGTCTCAGTAGCCACAGTCTCGCGTGCTTTGCAGCAACCTGATTTGGTGTCACTGAAGACCCGAACTAAAGTACTGACTGCCGTCAAACAGCTTGGCTACAAGCCAAACCTAATGGCGGTCAAATTTCGCTCAGGTAAAACCCGAAATCTGGTGGTACTGGTGCCTACTGTCGCCAACGTATTTTTTGCGCGGGTGATCAGTGGTATGCAACAAGCGGCGCATGATAAAGGCTATTCATTGCTACTGTGCAACACACTGGCCGATGAGGAAATGGAACAAAGTTATGCCCGTATGGTGCATACCTCTCAAGCCGATGGCTTAATCCAGTTGCGCGCTCACAATCCTTTTGCTCAGCTGGATATGAAATCAGACTCTATGCTGCCTATGGTCAATGCCTGTGAGGTGTTAGACCGTATCGCCTGCCCTACTGTGCTTTTAGATAACAGAGCAGCGGCCTGCGCTATGACAGAACATTTACTGGAACTGGGTCATAGACGTATAGCGATGATCAAGGGCCCTGCACGTAGTCCGTTAACCCGGGACAGGGTGGCGGGCTATAGAGATGCGTTAAATGCAGCAGGTGTGGCTTTTGATGAAAGTTTATTGTTGCCGGGTGATTTTACCTTGCAGTCTGGCCACAAGGCCGCCACCGAATTATTGGCTTTGCCCAATCCACCTACCGCCATCTTTTGCGAAAATGACGAAATGGCCATAGGTGCTATTCAAGGGATTAAACAAGCTAGTCGGTCTGTACCAGGAGATATATCTGTGGCTGGTTTTGATGATATTTCTTTTGCCGCTTTTGCTGATCCACCGCTGACCACTATAGCTCAGCCTGCGGAAGAATTTGGCAGCACAGCGGTCAGTTTACTCATAGATTTAATCGAAGGTCGTCTGGGTAAAGCACCTAAAGTCATTTTACCTTTTGACCTTATTCAACGTGCCAGCACAGGTCCTGCTCCGGCAGGGTTAGGCTGACTTCATCACCGAGCCATAGCAGGAGCAAACCATGCCATACGATCATTCGACCAAGAAACAAAAGCCGGAGTTGCTGGATCAACAACGTCGACAATTTCTAAAACTCAGTGCTCTGGGTTTAGGTGTTGCAGGTTTAGGTATAGCATCTCTGCCATTATCTGCAGACACCAAAACTGTGGTCACTACAGCCAAAGTGGTACCAGGTTTACAGCTTTATACCCTACGCGATCTGATGGCACAAAGCGTGGCCGACACCCTAAAACTGGTAGCTGGAGTAGGTTATACCCAGCTTGAATTTGCCGGTTACTATGATCAAAGTCCGGCCGCGTTAAAGAACATTATGGACAGCGAAGGTCTGAGCGCTCCATCTGCCCACATCCCTCTGGATGTGATGCAAAAGGATCTGGATAAAGTCATTGAACAAGCTGTAGTGGTGGGCCACAAATACCTGGTGTTACCCTATCTGATGGACACAGACCGTAAAACTATTGATCAATACAAAGCCCTGGCAGAGTTTTTAAATAAAGCCGGCGAAAAAATTCACTCTGCAGGCATGCAATTGGCGTATCACAACCACGACTTTGAGTTTGTGAAGCTATCAGGCCAGGTGCCTTACGATGTGCTGTTGAATGAAACGGACGCCAAACTGGTACAAATGGAGCTGGACTTGTACTGGGTGGTCAAAGCAGGCTTGAGCCCGCTGGAATTATTCGCGCGCCAACCAGGTCGTTTCCCACTGTGGCACGTGAAAGACATGGACAAAGCGGGTGGTTTTGCTGATGTTGGCAAAGGGGTGATAGATTTCAAACCTATATTCGCCAAAGCAGAGGCCGCAGGTTTACATCATGCTTTTGTTGAACGCGATCAGACCGACAACAGAGTTGAAACCATACGTCAGGGTTTTAGTGCATTAAGTCGTTTATTAAGCTAATGATTTCTCTATCATTCATTTAAAAATAAGCCGGACTTTTTAGCCCGGCTTATTTTTTCAGTGATTAAAATTTACACAGCGATAGCATCATTTGGATTGATTATTTTCTGGACAGACTTGACAGCGGTTAAATTCAGAAGTAAAACGATTAAGAGATGAATTAAAAAACTTCATCCAATGATTCAATAAAGCGACTCTATGGCAAAAAGCTGGCAGTTGCTTTTTTATAAAAAAATAACTTAATCGATTAAGTAACTACCCGACAGGGGGCAAATACAATGTTCAAGCAACAGAAAGTTTCAATCGCAGTACGGCAGGTTTTATTCGCATCCACACTGATCGCAACTGGTCCTGTCTGGGCGCAAAGCACAGCAGCTACAGAAGCAGCAAGTACAGAAAAAGCTGAAACTGAAGCCTTTGAAACTATAGTGGTTACAGGCAGTGTGCCGGGCCGTACCCAGATTGAATCTGCTATTGCGGTTACCAGCGTAGATGCAGAGATGATCAAAGATTTCCAGCCTAGCTCCGAAGCTGAAGTGTTTCGTATGATACCAGGCATTCAGGTGGCAGGTACTGCAGGTCCTGGCGGTAACTCCAATATTGCAGTCAGGGGTTTACCTGTGGCAACTGGCGGCTCGCCTTTTGTACAAATTCAGGAAGACGGTTTACCTACGGTATTATTTGGTGATCTGCAGTTTGGTAACAACGACTACTGGACCCGTTTTGATTCAAGCGTGGACAGAGTAGAAGGTGTTCGCGGTGGTACAGCAGGAACTTTCTCTTCTCAATCCCCTGGCGCTATTATCAACTACATCAGCAACTACGGTGAAGTTGAAGGTGGTTTACTTCGTCTGAACACTGGTGTTGGTCATGACGAGAAAAAAGTTGATTTCCGTTATGGTGGTTCGGCCAGCGACAGTGTGAATTTCCATGTCGGTGGTTATGTCAAACAAGGTAAAGGCCCGTTAGATGCTGCGTTTAATGTCAGCGAAAGCGCGCAGGTAAAAGCCAACGTCACCAAATTCCTTGCAGACGATGTCAGTTATTTCCGCGTACTGGTCAAAGTAGCGGATACTCAGGAACCTAACTATACAGGTGCGCCAGCTCTTGCTAACTACGACGGTAACAGTTTCAGCGATTTACGTCCTTACCCTGGTTTTGATGGCCGTAATCAGTCCAACTACTCTATCCATAATCAGGAGTTTCTGATCGTCAACCGCGAAGGTGTAACAGAGCGGGTTGAGATGTCAGGCATTACCACTGAAGCATTTTCTTTAGGTAACGAGCTGCATTACGAATTCAAGAACGACATAGTTCTGGACAATAAAATGCGCTGGACTGATATGAGCGGCGGCTTTACTTCGCCCTTCTTCAATGCAGCCACCACAGCCAGTGTATTGGGTTCAACAGTCAATGGTGCTGTAGTAAACAGTATTCGTTATGCCAATGGCCCTCAGGCCGGTGAGTTATACGATTCTGCCTATCTGAATAACAACACCAACGTGAATACTAATATTCGTGACGTTGGCAGCTTTGTAAACGACTTAGCTGTATCGAAAGAATTTGCTATAGACGACAACACTTTTACCGCTCGCGCTGGTTATTTTTACATGAACCAGAATGTGGCAGCGGACTGGCATACCAACAGAACCTATTCTGAACTCAGCGGCGATAACCCGGCTATGTTGGATTTATTTGATGACGCAGGCAACCAGTTAACTGCAAACGGTATTGCAGGTTTTAATGACAACTGGGGTGCAGGTAACGCCCGTGATTATGATTTAGCCTACACAGATACAGCCCCTTACCTGGCGCTGGATTTTGATACGGATCTGTTTACGCTGGACGCCAGTGTACGTCGTGACACTGTGGATGCTTCAGGTTGGACTGCAGCTGGTGGAGAAGTCTTTAACACTGTAGTGGATGGCGTAGCTATTCCAACGCTGATCCCTAATGGTGCGCGCGAAAACCTGAACTACTCTGTCAGCTACACCTCCTGGACTGTCGGTGGTTTGTATAAACTCAACGAAGACACCAGCCTCTTTACCCGGGCTTCTAAAGGTGGCCGTTTTAATGGTGACCGCCAAACCGTCAGCGGTAAAATTAATGCCGATGGTTCGTTAAATCAGCAAGGCTTAACTTCAGCCGTCGACTTTGTTAATCAGTACGAGCTGGGGGTGAAACGCCGTGGTGAAGTGCTGGATGGTTTTTATACTTTTGAACTGACCTTACTCAAAGGTGACTTCAAACAAAGCACCTATGAGTTATCTGCAACCCGTTGTGGTGGCGTGGCTGGTGGCTGTGTGATTGACGCTGAATACAAATCTCAGGGTGCTGAAATTCTTGGTACAGTGCGGATAGGCGACTTCTCGCTGGTGGGTAACGCTACCTATTCAGATGCAGAAAAACTATCAGCTGGAGCCACCAACTGGACCCGCGCTGATGGTATTCCGGATTTAATTTACACTCTGTCGTCCAACTATCATATTAATGATCAATGGGTAACAGGCTTAAATATTACAGGCCAGACCGCAGCTATTGACGGTGCTGGCAATGAATATCCGGATAACTACACCTTAGGTGGTAGCCTGAGATACAGCCCAACTGATAATCTGGAATTTGGCTTTCAGGTGTATAACCTGACGGATGAATTTGATATCCGTGGCAGCGGCGGTTTAGCAGACGCCACAGTCACGCCGACCGTAATTTCAGGAAATCCTGTGATTGGCCGCACAGCAACAGCTTCAGTGACAGTGACGTTCTAAACTGTCATTCAGGCATAGCGAAAAAACAGGCTGGTAAAGTGCACTCTGCTTTACCAGCTTTTTCCGTTTGATGCGTATTGGTGTAATTGCTTCAAGGACACTGCATGACCAGAGTTCAGCTGGCACAACAGCATTTGCAACAAGGCCGCGCCGATTTGGCGATCCCGCTGCTGCGTCAACAGCTTGAACAGGCACCGCAGGATGCCATGGCCTGGAAGCTAGCAGGTTTTGCCTGGCATGAAGAACAATATGAAACGGAAGCTGTGCATGCCTTTAGTCAGGCTTTTGTACTGCAAGACTCCGATGCCTCAACCCTGATGGCACTGGCGCAAAGCCGCTTTTTGGCAGGTTACTCTGCTGTCGATCAGTTTTATCAACTCACCACTTTGACTCCTGACGATTTGAATGCCTACCGTGGTTTAGCTTTGGCTTTAGCCGCTGACGGTGAATACAGCCTGGCTGAGCAGCTATTAGTGCAGAATCTGGCGGCTCATCCGCTGTGGCTGGACGGCCACAAGTTATTAAGCAGCATGCGTTTTACATCAGGGGATAGCAGCCACTTTTCCGATAACTATCAACAGGCATGCGCACAACAACCGACAAATCTCAAGCTGTGGCTGGACTGGTTTCGCTGCCACGCTCAGTTAAAACAATGGTCACACTGTGAGCGCATTTTAGCGTTAGCCGAACAGCATTGTGGTGGGCAATTGCAACTGACCTTAGCCCGGCTTTTTGTGGCTGCAGAATCAGGCGACCATGCAAAAGCGGCCTTGTTATTTACAGAGACAACCAGGGTACAAGATCCGGTGCGGGCTATGGCACTCACCCGGTTTCAGCTGCGCCATGGCGATGTAAAAGCGGCGGAGCAAAGTGCCCTGCCCTGGCTTCAGACTACATCAGCCACAGTGTTTTGGCCTTATCTTTGTTTAATTTGGCGTCTGTTGGGGGATCGCAGAGCCAAGTGGCTGGACACAGAATCTATGCAGGTGAAAGCCTTTGATTTGCAGTTAAGTAGCAACGAATTAAATCTGTTATGCGCTGTGATACGTTCTTTACATACAGCCAAAGCACCTTTTGCCGAGCAATCGGTGCGGGGAGGCACTCAAACCGATCAACATATTCTGCTGCGTCATGAAAAGCCGCTGCAGCAGTTAAAACACAAATTAAAAACTGCAGTAAAAAGTTATGTCGAGCAACTACCAGCTGCAGTCGCTGCGCACCCCTTATTAGGGCGAACACGGGACCGGGCTTTGCAAGGCCGCTGTCGTTTTAGCGGTAGTTGGTCTACTTTACTGAAAACTCAGGGTTTTAATGTCAGCCATACCCATCCATCAGGTTGGCTCAGCGCAGCTTTGCACCTTGAGATCCCAGCGGCAGAACAATTGGGGCGAGCACCCGCCGGCTGGCTGCAATTTGGCGCGCCACCGGCTGAGCTTCAGCTGCCATTAGATCCTCAACTTCAGCATCAACCCCAGGCTGGTACCCTGGTGTTATTTCCATCCACTTTATGGCACAACACTGTGCCTTTTGAGTCGGGTGAACGTTTAACTCTGGCCTTTGATATTGAACCTCAGCCTTTTATTAGCGGAGAGCCTGGATGAGCTATGCAGCAAACAATAGCATCAAAAAGATAGTGATAGTGGGTGGTGGCACAGCAGGCTGGATGACAGCTGCAGCCTTAAGCAACGCCTTACAACAAGGCTGTCATATTACACTGATTGAATCGGAGCAAATAGGCACAGTTGGAGTGGGCGAAGCCACTATACCGCCGATCCGCTTATTTAACCAAAGCCTTGGCATCAACGAAAATGACTTTATCCGCGCCACTCAGGGCTCTTTTAAACTGGGCATTGAATTCATCAACTGGGGACGGCAAAACCACAGTTATTTTCACCCTTTTGGCAGCTATGGCCGTCAGTTTGACCTGGTGAGCTTGCACCATCACTGGCTAGCCGCAAAAGCGCAAGGCAAAGCCGACTCGTTAGATAGCTACTGCATGGCCTGGGTAGCGGCACAGCAAGGCCGTTTTGCGCCACCAGTCACAGATCCTCGCCATGTATTATCGACTCATGATTATGCCTACCATTTTGACGCAGGCCTTTATGCCAGCTATCTGCGCCAGTACTCCGAAGCCAAAGGCGTGCTGCGTATCGAAGGGAAAATCAGCGCGGTAAAACAACACTCTATTTCAGGTTTTATTGAAGCTGTGCAGCTGGATAATGGTCAGTTGCTGGAAGGCGAGCTTTTTATCGATTGCTCCGGCTTTCGCGGTTTGTTGATTGAAGACACATTAAAAACCGGCTATCAGGACTGGTCACACTGGCTGCCCTGCAACAGAGCCTGGGCTGTGCCCAGTGAACGCGGTGAATTTACCCCATACACCAAATCCACAGCTCATCAGGCAGGCTGGCAATGGCGCATCCCCCTGCAACATCGCACTGGCAATGGCCATGTCTTTAGTAACCACTTTATCAGCGAGCAACAGGCGCAGGATGTTCTGCTGCAAAACCTCGGAGCCAAAGCTTTGGCAGAACCCCGTATGTTGCAGTTTGTCACAGGGCGACGAAACTTATTCTGGAACAAAAACGTGGTGGCTATAGGCCTTGCCAGTGGCTTTTTAGAACCGCTGGAATCTACCAGTATTCATTTAATTCAGGCCGGTATAGCCAAGCTGTTAGCGCTGTTTCCGGATAGAGATTTTGACCCGCTGCTGACAGAGGAATACAACAGAGTCGCCATTCGCGAAATAGAAAATATCCGCGATTTTATTATTCTGCATTACAAACTGACAGAGCGGGATGACAGCGAAATGTGGCGTTACTGCGCCGCCATGCCAGTACCAGATCCACTGACTTACCGGATAGAACAATTTAAACGTCAGGGCCGCTTAATACCGGGCGAAATGGATTTATTTGGCAACACCAGTTGGCTAGCCGTGCATATAGGCCAGTTGAATACGCCACAAAAAACCGACGCTGTGCTGGCCTATCGCAGCATTGAAGGCGCAGAGCGCTTGGCTAAACTCAGTCAGGCACTGCAGGCTGCAGCTTTATCTTTGCCTACCCATCAACAGTATATAGACCAGCATTGTAAAGCTGCTTCGCTTTAAACTAAAAACAACAAAGGCAGCCAAGGCTGCCTTTGTTTTAAAACCAGCTAAAACTTAATCATGCCCAAGTGCAAGCCGTCTGGCCGCAGGTTGGACAAAATGATTCCACCACAGCCCCAGCATCAGCAGCAAAGCAAAACCTGTTGCCAGATAAAAACCATAACGCACATCTCCCATCGCATCACCAACCAGGCCCATCAGTAAAGGCCCTAAAGCCGCTGCTAAGGCGGTAAAAGCTAAAATTAGACCAGCCGCTGCGCCATGCTGCTGACGTGGAAAACAGCTGATGCCTTTGGAATTTAACGTGGGGTACATCATCGACATAAAAAGGCCTGACAGCGGCATCAGCCATAAAGCTGCCGCGACACCAAAATACATGCTCAGCGCAAAACAGATAAAAATAGCGCTGCCAAACCAGGCCAATAACGCAGTCCAATTAAAACGCAGCAGTAACCACTCGGCTAAAAAGCGGCCTGCGGTGCGCAGAATAAAAAACACTGTAATAGCGTGGGCGGCCAGTACAGTGAAGTTGCCATCGTAACTTTGCAGTAAGGTAGGCAACCAAACAAAAATCGCGACTTCGGTGGCCACATAACAGGCGATGGCCAGCGAAAATCCCAGTGCATGTTTATCTTTTACCAGCGCCAGACTTTGCCAGACCGATGTGTGTTGTTGTGGCTGATAAGCCGGGTAATCCAGTCGGGATGCCATAATCAACAGCACAGCACAAATCAGCCCGGCTAATAAATACAACTGAGTCCAGTTGATCGACGCAGCAATTAATAAACCTACTAAAGCCGGGCCAAAAATAGCGCCCAGACCAAAAAAACCTTCAACTCTGTTCATCAGTCTGGTGTGGCTGTCAGCATCAGGGCTGACATCGCCCACTAAAGCCAAAGCGCCGGTTTTGAATAAACCAATGCTTAAACCACTGACACCTAACAGCAACAGATAAAAGATAAAACTTTCACCAAAAATAAAAGCCACACAAGCTATGGCGTACAGAGCCAAACCCGCCAGTATCACCTTTTTACGGCCAAACTTATCGGCATAACGGCCCAAAAACAAACCGGATAAACCAATAAACAACATTGGCACGTAGTGAAAAGCGGCAGCTTCGGTCAGGCTGAGCTGAAACTGCGCTACAACTTGCGGAATAATCACGCCCACAGCGTCTGTGGTCATAGCAAAGACAAAAAACATCAGGCAAGTCATCCACTTCACCTGAGTAAAAGCACTGGACGACAGTGGCGCTGCAGATGAGGCAGGTGCACTGCTATTTAAAGAGTGAATTTGTTGCATGGTTCTACCCTGTCAAGGTGCGCTTTTTGGCTGCGCTGGTTTTATCAGGAGCGATATCTTCACTTACCTTAGCGGTTTGTGCAGCAAGCTCCATAAAATCCGGCGCGTTCACCCTCCCCAGGGCACTAACAACGCATCCGGTTGGTCAGATTATTTGCATCTGATTATGCTTTAAAGCTACAACTTAATCGTTTAAGTGGCAACAAAAAACTTCATCTATAGAGTAAATTTATTTCAACAGAATGGTTGTTCTATAAATAACCTGAACCCGGGATAAGCAAACCCATTGAACGAGCATCATTTAGCGGCTTTGTCTGCCATACGAGTGGTCCAGCTGGTTAAGGCAACACCCAGCAACACAACGCCAGCAGCCAGAATATCTCTTAAAGATAATGTCTCATCAAGCAGTAACACGCCAAGTATGGCACTTAACACCGGAACTGACAGCTGCACTGTACCTGCAGTGATAGCCGCCATTTGGGTGCGCACCCAATACCACACCACATAACCCAAAGCCGATGTCACAGAGCCGGATAACAGAGCGTAATAAGCTCCAACAGGGTTGATGTCTAACTGATCACGCAGAAACCACAACAATGCAAGGCTCAAGGGCACGGCCAGGATAAAACTGCTTGCAGTACTATTAAGCGCAGAACCACCGGCGCGGCCAAGCAATGAAAAGCTTCCCCAGGCGATACCCGCGACCAACATCATGGCAGAGTAACGAAGTGGAGCCGACGTATCTGAAGGCAGGAGAAATACAATCAGTCCGCCGAGCGCCAGCACTATTCCCCACAGGCTGGTTTTTTCACCACGAACAAGACCAAAGCTCATCATCAATAACTGCGAGGAAGCAAATAAAACCAAAGCGCCGGCACCTGTATCCAGACCGCGGTAAGCAAAAGAAAAGGCAACAGCGTAGGTAAAAAGTAATGCTGCAGACAATAAACCCGTTGGAGTCACTGAAGGTTTAATACCTTTGATTGCAAGAATACAGGCTAAAGTGACAGCCCCCGCTATCAACCTAATGGAGCTAAAACTTGCGGGGTCGATGCTGGTTTCTAGCAATGCCATCCGGGTTAACAAGGAGTTGGCCGCAAAAGCCAGCATAGTCAAAGCTGTTACAGCCAGCAGAAACCAGGGCGACGAGAAGCGGGATACTACAGTACTGATGGTCATTTTTATAAGTCCCACTCTCAGGCTGAGCTTTGTGTTTCACCCCACTATAAATAACAACAAAGCACTTAGCTATGCTGTCAGGTTTTCGGCTCTGATGTTTAGGCACTTATGCAGACGGAGTCACAACAAATCAGTGCGTTATCTCCGCAGAGCCCTTGCTATAGCTTCGCTCTCTAATTCACTAAATCGCTTTGATATAGCAGCATCAGGATAAATAGTCTCGGAGGCATGGAACATACCTGGTAAAACATGGATCTCAGTCGGTACGCCAGATAGTATTAATCTTTTCGCGTATTCCATATCCTCTTCGACAAAAAGATCGATAGCGCCCACCACTATATCTGTCGGAGGTAACTTCGATAAATCAGTAACACGAGCAGGCACTGAACCATAAGGAACTTCTGACATACCCGCTTTTTGCCCTAATAAAGCAGACCATCCAAACGCATTCGAAGTCGGAGTCCATAACAACTGACCTATGTGAGCAGGCACTGTCCTGCTACTGCCAGTCCGATCATCGAGCATAGGAAAGATCAGGACTTGATGCTTTACAGGGATTTCAGCTCTGTCCCTGGCTGCAATAGCCAGCATAGCGGCATGACCACCTCCAGCACTATGCCCCATCAGTACAATATGGTCTTTATCAATCCCAAGCTCACTTGCGTTGTTATACAGGTATTTGAGGGCCGCATAATTATCTTCGAGCGCACCAGGAAACGGAGTTTCCGGAGCTAAACGGTACTCGACCATTACAACAGTACAGTTATACTTTTCTGCTATTTTCTGCATATTTGGCAGGTAAAGTGCCGCACTACCTAAGACAAAACCACCGCCATGCATATAAAGTATTACGGGCTTAGCATCTCCAGCCAGGGAATTAATCAGGCGAATCGATACATCAGGTTCCCCTTCAGCACCAGGGATGGTTTTCTGACTCACAACAGGAATTGGCGCTGGCTTTTTAATTTGTGCAGCCTCAGCAATACGCACTTTTTTATAATTTTCAGCGGTGATGTCAGCAAAACCAATTTTATCTACGAGCTGCGAAACTTCAGTCAACTGATTGCGGTAATCAGGATGCAGCAACTCTAATGCGGCTTCATTCTGTAAACGAGCGAAAGCAAGATCTGGCAGAACAGCAAAGAACCCGGTACACAAAAAGCACAGACCAAAGACAAAAGGTTGCTGCTTTTTTTTGTACTGAGCTAAATAACCACTTTTATTCATAGTATGCCCTATTGATTATTTCACACCTCATACCCAAGACACTCTTGGATGACAATAGAGTGCGCTGTTACCGCAAAACTGCACCGCTTAACATAAAGATGAATCAATTAAGTTGCTATATTATTATACAAAAATGCAGGAAAACAAGACAAAACTTAAACGTTACAGATGCACTAATCTATTCTGGTTGTTTGATTTCTTGCACCTGCCCTAAACCGCCTTACTGCATCGCTGTTATTTTTCAATAATCAGGTTCACTTCATCCCCACTGACAACCAACCTCATCCGTCCAACTTCGACATACCGGGAATAATCCTCTGGCGCAAAGTGCTGCAAGCTGGCTTCAAGGGTTGAAGGACCGAGCCACTTTGCACTATGAACCCCAAAATCTGAGTCATTCCTCTCCAATAACAATGTGATCTTGTCATCCTTTAAACGTTAGAGTTTTACTATATTACGATCAAAAGTGTCTGAGTTCCGGCTGTCCAGATATTCAAACACCAACTGACTATCGGGTGAAAACACCGGAGCACCAGTTAACTCTGTGGTGAGTTTTGTTTTACGATCAATGAGTAGATAACTCCACCATTCCCAACCCGCTTTAAAGATCACGCAGTACCTTTTGCTGTGATCACAACCCCACAAAAAGAAATTTTGATAATGCTCTGCGTCATCCACAATAACGTCTTGCAGCCTAAGCTCGCTGCCATCCAGGTAAGCCAATATCGCTTTACCCTGTTTTTTTTGGTAGATCTGCGCAAAATAGCGAGCTATTTGTTCAGGCCCCTGCTCTTTTGTGCAGTGCTCATAAGCCTGAAATTGTTCATAAGTGGGTTGCACAGGCAAAGGCTGACATAATTGCTGCAGCGTCATATGCCTCAAAGGTTCTGCCGCCTGCAGTGGAGCGGTAGCATTAATGAAGCAGATGAGGCCAATGTAGGCTATCAGGTGTTGAATTTTCATTATGGTTAGTCCTTTAACTTCTGTGGCCCGCCCTAAGGCGCCTGAATTTTATACTCCTTCATATGCTTTAAATAAGTCACTAAGTGATCAATATCCTCAGCGCTAAACTGCGGAAAAGTGGGCATTTTGCTTTTGTATCTGTAGCCGGAGGCATTCGGGATAAAGGCTTTTAAATGAGCTTCTGTCCAGTATTCGGTGACGTTTTTTGGTGCGTTCAGCTCAGGGCCTAGTTCGCCGCCTTGCAGGTTAATCGAATGACAACTGATGCAGCTTTGTTTAAACAGCAAAAAGCCCAGATAAGCAGCTGAGTTTTGTGGCGCATTGGTTGGGTAAAGTTTGGGGTAACGTTGCTGGAAACTGACCAGCTCCAGCTTTACTAGCTGATAAGGCCAGGGTCTGGTTTTTTCGACTGCTTTGCCTTGTTTCCACACCAGATAAAATGGTGCGGGCGATACCATAGCTTTGCCTTGCTGTACTGGCTCAAAGTCAAAATCCTTTTTGCCGCTTTCGGCAAACACCAGTACAGCCTGATCATCCAGTAAATACTCAAGCGGCATACTGGGGGCATAGCCATCAGAGGCAGTCAGCACCACTTCATCGGCTGCCTGACCGGGTTTATAACCCGCAGCTTTTAACAGCTGCAGTAAAGACACGCCTTCAAAGCTTTTTTCACTGTTATAAACTGGGTCAAATAGCTTAATGCGCTGCACTGGTACTTGCTGTTTGATCTCGGCCGATGTCCAGCTCAGCTTCTGATCAGGTAGCTCAATATCCAGGCTTTGAGCATAAAGAGCTGAAGATAAAACGCCGCAAAGCAAAAATAACACCAATACCCAAGCTCTGTTCATAGCTCACTCTGCCTTCTCTATTGATAACGGCATGCTCTGTCTTTAAGAGATACTGTGCCGGATTGTCCACCTTCAGTTTAGCTCCACCACAGCCACCAGCGCTTCATGATCAGAAGGATACAAGCCGTTGTATCTTCTGTTATCCACCTGATAACTGCTGACCTGCAGGTTTTTACTTACAAAAATAAAATCAATGGTTTGGCTTGGGCTAGTGGGGTCGCGACCAAAACCGTTAAAAGTACCAGCGTTTTGCGAAAGCTTCTGTGCCGCCACTAAGGCACTGTCGTTTAAGCTTTTACTCAAAGCCTTGTAGGGCTCGCTGCTGGGCTCAACATTAAAATCGCCAGTCAGCAGCACTTTACCATTTTCAGGTAAAGTTTCCACTTCAGCTTTTAGCAACAAGGCACTTTGTAACTGAGCTTGCTGGCCCATATGGTCAAAATGGGTATTAAAAAAGTAAAAGCTTTGGCCGGATTTCAGCGCTTTAAACTGGGTTTTGGTAAAAGTGCGGTTCAGGTTTGCATCCCAGCCTTTGGATATTTTTTCCGGAGTTTCTGACAGCCATAAGGTTTTGGCCGACAACAGCTGAAGTTTGTCTTTGCGATACAAAACGGCTGTGCTTTCGCCTTTGGCTTTACCATCATCACGGCCTTCACCAAACCATAAATACTGCGGCAACATCGCCACTAAATCATGCACCTGAAACAGTTCGGCTTCCTGTAAACCAATTAAGTCCGGTTGTTGGGTTTGAATTAAATGCGCCAGCAGAAACTTACGCTCAGGCCAATACTGCGGCGTACCTTCAGCTTCACAGAAGCCACACCTAATGTTATAGCTCATGAGTTTGAGTGATTCGGCAAACGCCAGTTGCGGCAACAGTGACAACGACAAAATAATCAGTAAAAATTTCATAAACTTAGCCTGTTCGATTGAAAAGAAGCGACGAGGTTAACTTAACAACTTTGCCGGATTATTAATTCGGAAGGCATCACCAAATCAGTGCCTAAATCGCCCGATAATAAAATACGGGCTGCAGTGCGACCTTTTTCATCACTATGTTGGGCAATAGTCGTCAGGCTGGGGTAAAAACGTTCGGCTTCTTCAATACCGTCGAAGCCAACTACGACTAAATCGTCTGGTATGTTGATCCCTAGTTCACGCGCTACCGCCATGGCGGCCAGAGCAATACGGTCACTCATACACAGCAGCACGCTGGGTCTTGGGTATTGAGTCAGAGCTTCCCGGGCGGCCACTAAAGCAAAATGATGGGTATTCAGCGGAATATGCCAGACCGCATTGGCTGGCAGCTCGCGGCCTTGCTCCTGCGCCGCGGCTAAATAACCATCTAAACGGCGACGGGAAATAGCTTGTTCTGTGCTGTACAGCTCATGCGGCTGAATACGGCAAACCCTATCCGATTCAATTAAACGCAAGCCCAGCACTGCCACTTTGCCCGGCATTTTTTTAAAGGCATGTTCAGCAATACGCTGTGCTGCGGCGTAGTTATCGACGTTGACCGACATCACAGTATCCAGATTACAATCCACTGTGATCAACGGCTTACCGCTTTTAATAATACGTTGTAACTGCTCAGGGTTGCTGGGCGCACCATACAGGATAAAGGCATCCGGAACAGCTTCAGCACTGCTGCTGCTGGTGTTATGGCGGCCAGATAACAACAACATATCCATGCCGTGCTCCTGCAGCACTTCGGCGACACCTTTAATAAACTGGTTGGCAACAGGGTCGCTGACTGAATACTCTAAAGTGTCCGACAATAACACCGCCACTATGCCGGAGCGGCCAGTACGCAAACTACGAGCAGCTGCGTTTGGGCCGTCATAACCCAACTCAGCGCATTGCAACAAAATACGTTGGCGTAATTCTGGGGAAAGTTGATCGGGTCTGTTGTAGGCATTGGAGACGGTAGCAACTGAAACCCCCAGGTAGGAAGCGACAGTTTTTAAATTCAGTTTTTTTGGTTTTTCAGTTGCCGACACAGCCATAACACCCTGTTTTAGTTCAGGCTTTATCATGCCTGTTCAGCCACAGAATTGCCAGTATCTACATCTGGTAATGTAAGGATGACTAAAAGCCCGGCGCCCTGATTTTGCAGGCTTAAACTGCCGCCATGCGCTTCGGCTATATCGCGGCATAAAGTTAAACCTATGCCAGAGCCATTTTCCTTGCTGGTGTAAAAAGGCACCATGGCATGGGCTAAAGCTTCACTACTCATACCACCGCCAGCGTCCTGCAAACGAATAAGCAAGTGCTCAGGCAATTCGTTAAAACTCAACTGAATGTACTCCGGGGCAGAGCCGGATTCGTGGGCGTTTTTTAACAGGTTTAATAGCAACTGCGATAGCTGCAGCGAGTCGGCTTGCCAGACTCGGCGCGGCAAATCGCCTAGCAGTTCAAAGTCGTATTGATCCTGTAGCTGATTAATCAACCGCGCCCACGGCACAGGAGCTAAGGCAGGTTTGGGTAATTTGGCAAACTGAATATAAGACTGTAAAAACTGATTTAAATGCTGTTGGCGTTCACTGATGGTCTGAAAAATTTGTTGCAGCTGTTTATGCTGCAGCTCTGTGGCTACCAACTGGCCTGAGTACGCCAAAGAGGACAGAGGTGCCAGCGTATTATTCAGCTCATGCCCTATCACCCGCAGCAGTTTTTTCCAGGCTTTGACTTCTTCGCGATGAATTTCGCGGGTCATAGGTTTAAGTAAGTACAGCTGATGTGGTTTTTGATTCAGCGAAAATGAACTCACCGACAAATGCCAAATCGACACTGGCTCACCCAAATGCAGTAAGCCTTGTTGTCCGCTTTGAATAGCCATGGACAGTTCAGGTAGTTTTGCCGTTAAATCTGAAAACAGCAGTCCTTCAAACTTCTGCCCCTGATGCAATAAAACCCGGGCAGCCGGGTTGGTCATCAGCACCCGACCTGTCTGATCCGTTAACACCATAGCGCTTGGGCTGGATTGCAGCACAGTATCGAGCAGTAATTCACGTTGATACAAAGTGGCACGCTCTTGCCTTAATTGCGCCGACATGTGCTGCAACACTTCAGCTAAAGGCCTAAGTTCCCGCAACAGTTGCCTGTTGGCATCGACATTAAAACTGCCATCCTGCAAATTTTGAGCATGTAAATTCAGCGCTTCAATTTCCTGCTGCAATGGTCTTAACATAAAGCGCAGCACCAGTAACACCAGAGCATCAAAGCCGACAAAAACCACATACCAGAGCGGCTGCGCATCCAGATAGCGCAATAGCAAAAAAGCGGGGATCAGCAACGCCAGCACCCATAGATACAAATGCCGGATCAGTTGCATAA
This sequence comes from Rheinheimera tangshanensis, assembly GCF_014645135.1. Classification (GTDB taxonomy): domain Bacteria; phylum Pseudomonadota; class Gammaproteobacteria; order Enterobacterales; family Alteromonadaceae; genus Pararheinheimera; species Pararheinheimera tangshanensis. The sequence goes on along the minus strand of NZ_BMLH01000001.1, from coordinate 805,396 downwards.
GCTCTTACGCAGGTTCGATGCCATAAAACTCCATCCGCCGGTACAAGGCCTGGCGGCTTATACCCAATTGTTTGGCGGCTCGTGCAACCACGCCCTGAGCTTGTTGCAACGCCAGTTCTATCTGTTGTTTGTCCAAATCATCTAAAGCTTTTTTTGCTGTAGATTGCTCTTGCGGCAAAGCTAAATCGGCCGCATCAATTTCATCAGCCAAAGTCAGTAATAAGGCGCGCTGACATAAATTTTGCAGCTCACGCACATTGCCAGGCCAGTGATAACTTTGCAGTGCCTGCTCTGCAGCTTTGGTCAGGCTTTTTTGTCCTGCTAAAAAATGCCGTGCCAAAGGCACTATGTCATCCACTCTGTCTTTCAGCGATGGCAAATGCAATTGCACTACGTTGATGCGGTAATACAAATCCTGCCGGAACTGACCAAGACTGATGGCTTTGGTTAAATCTGCATTGGTGGCGCTGATAATACGCACATCCACTTTGCGGGTTTGGCTTGAGCCTAAACGTTCGAACTCACCGGTTTGTAAAACACGCAGTAATTTCATCTGGCCTGATAACGACAAGTTACCTATTTCATCGAGGAACAAAGTGCCGCCATCTGCAGCTTCAAAACGGCCTATCCGGGTTTTGCTGGCACCGCTGTAGGCTCCGGCTTCGGCCCCAAACAGCTCAGCTTCCATTAAATCGGCCGGCAAAGCGCCCATATTTACCTTGATCAAAGGCTGCTGTTTACGGCTGGAATTAGCATGCAGCACCTGAGCTATGCCCTCTTTGCCCGCACCATTTTCACCAGTGACCAAAACTGCCGCATTGCTCGGCGCCAGTTGCAACGCCATCTGCAGCAACTGCTCCATGGCGGTGCTGGCAAACACCAGACCACATAAATCTTTACCGGCAAAAAGACCTAATCTTTCCTGCTGCTTGCGCTCGGCTTTTAAGTTTTGCTCTGTCAGTTGTTTAATTTTCAGTGCATTGGCCACAGTGGTCAGCAAACGCTGATCATCCCAGGGCTTGGCGATATAGTCGGTGGCACCGGCTTTGACCAGTTCCACCACCATATCCAGATGAGTCCAGGCCGTCAGCAATACCACTGGAATGCTTGGGTAGTCAGATCGCAACTGATAAAACAGCTCTTTGCCTTGGGCGCCACTCATTTCGCCTTGCGCAAAGTTCATATCCTGCAAAATCAGATCGATAGATTGCTGCTGCAAAATGCTTTTAGCCTGAGCCGGATGCTGCGCAACAAACACCTGATAACCCTGCAACTGAAACAGGGTCATCAGGGCGGTGCACACCGCTTCGTTATCGTCGATGACCAGTATTTTTTTCATAAGGTTTTAGTAGCAGTGGCTGGTGAAATTCTGGTTGCTATTCTGGCAGGATACCATGTGGCCAGCGTGACACAAAGCAGCAGTAATACCAGTGTCAGCAGCGGCAGCCAGACCGGTACTGCCGGGATGCTGATCACCTTAGCCAAGCTGATATTTAAGCCATAACACACCAGAATACCAAAGCCTGCACCTATGGCGGTGGTCAGCCAGCTCTCGCTTAACACGTCCAGCAATACCCGGGCTTTACTGGCGCCTAAGGCCCGTTTAATACCCACTTCTTTTTGCATTTGCAGCGCGTGAAAGTGGGCGTGGCTGTAGGCAGAAATCATAGCGACCAACAACATCAGACCACTTAATACCGCCAGCAACGTAGCTAAACCAATTTCAGCGCGGAACACTTCATCACGGTTTTCATCCATTCGCATCACTGTGCCAATATCCATTTCTGACTCGGCATTTCTGATCACATCGGTCAGTTGCTTTCGCACAGCTTCCGACTGGCCAGGGGCTACCCGGATCATCAGCTGATAACCCATTTCCGCTCTGGCCATAGGCACAAAATTGATAGCGCCATAGGATTGATCTGTGGCATATCGCTGCGAGTAAAAGTCAGACACAACCCCAACCACAGTGCCCTGATTGGTGGATTTCCCTATAGGGTTCTGTTCGCCAAAGACTTGTTTTGCCAGCTTTTCAGTCAGAATAATGTTTTGAGTGCCTTTATCCAGATCGGTCAGTTCCCTGCCCGCTATTAACTGAGTGCCAAGCACCTGAAAAATCTGGCTGCCTGTGTTGTAGTAAGGCACTGCGTCGACATTACTCTCATCCTGACGGTCAGTTTCAAACAGGTTAGAGCTCGAGCCCCCCTGCCGTAACGGCGTCTGATTGGCGTATTCAGCGGCTTCCACACCGGGAATTAAGCGAATGGCCGCCAGTTGCCGGCTAATTACTTCAGACAAGGCTGGCTCATTCCGCATCGATGCGCTGGTCGGTTTTACTCTGACCGTCAGAATTTGCTCCAATGCCAGACCTGTTGGTTGCTCTACCAACTCTTTAGCAGCACTGGCTAATAACAAGGAGTTAACGACCAAACCTAAAGTCACAGCCAGCTGCAACAGTAATAAAGCCGTCACCACTTTACGGCGCAATAAGGATTTAATAATTAAATGAACAGACATAATGCGCTCCTTATTGTTTTAACTGCTGATTCAGCGGGCTGAACGAGGTTTTTAATGCCGGATACAAGGTCACCAGGTAACTGATTAGCACCACAAAGAGCGCCATCACTGCCACCATCTGCCAGTCCCACCCCGCTAAAGCCCGGGTGCTGGGCAATAACGAATTAATAGTCCATAAACCCAACTGAGCAAACAGCAGCGCTGCAGCAAAAGCTAACACTGAACTGAATAACACATCGGCCAGGATCTGGCCTTGTAACTGCCAGCGGCTGGCACCTAAAGCACGGCGTAAACTGAATTCATACTGGTTGGCCATATAACGGTTCAACGATAAATGGCTGGCGTTGACCACACAAACCAACAGAAATAATGAAGCCACTAAAGCAAAAGCATCCAGTTGCTCATTGGTCGCACGCATAGCTTTTTGCACGTCCAGAATATTATCCAACTTGTTGCTTTCAGGTCTGGTATGACGACCAGCAGCTTTCTCATCGGCCACCAGATTTTTCAGAAACTGCTGATACTGCTGCACTTTTTCAGGGCTGTCTAATTGCACCCAAAACTGCAACTGATTGGCAAAATTAGTTCTGGCCATTTGCGGGTAAGTAGCCATATTGCCATCCCAATCCACGTCAAAATAAGAGTTCTGAGTGTTGGACTGAATGGCTAAATCGTAAGCAGTCTCCAATGGGATATAGATATCCTCCGCAGGTTCAGCAGAGCGACGACCATTGACATCATACAAACGGGGCAACATAGCCCAGTCGTCCAGTACGCCAATGACTTTATACAGTTTGTCATCAATCAGCATCTCCTGACCGACCACATCAGTACGGCTGAAAAACTTCAGCGCGGTATTTTTGCTGATCACTACTTCCATCCGGGCTTTGTTATCAGGCCAGGTTTCGCCATGTAAAAAAGGCACGTCAAATAGCTTAAAAAAATCGCGCTGGGTGACACGCAACTCGACCTGACTGGGAGTCGCCTGTTGATTTTCTACTGTTTTGGCATAGGCATCGCTGGAGAACATAGCAGCTTCTGCAGAGGGTATGCCGCTGCCACTCATCTTTTGCATATCCATGTAACTCATTACTCGTGGTGGCTCAAAACAGTCGGTGCAATCGCCCGGTGTAGAGTTTATTCGGGCCATAAACAAAGTTGCGCTCTTCTGCGGAATAGGATCGCGGTTCATCCAGTAATACAAAGTGGCATTACTGAAAAAAGTACCTAGACCTAAACTTAAAATCAGCAGGGTTAAGGCATAAGGCAAAGGCGCTCTTTTAATGCTGAACCAGCTCAGCTTCAGGTTATGGAGTAAGGCTTCCATGTTAAGCTCCTGCAACTAAAGGTTCAGACGCTAAAGGTTCGTACATGGTCGCATCATTCAGTTGACCATCAACAATCTGGATATGACGGTTGGCACGGCGGGCCTGATCCGGGTCGTGTGTCACCATCAAAATGGTACAGCCTTGCTGATTAATTTTTTCCAGCAGTTCCATCACCTGACGGGCCATTAACGAATCCAGGTTGCCTGTTGGTTCATCCGCCAGCAGAATACGAGGTTCACCGGCAATAGCGCGGGCTATAGCAACCCGTTGCTGCTGACCACCGGACAGCTGACTTGGATGATAATCACGACGCGCCGCTAAACCCACAGTTTCTAACGCCTGCTCCACCCGGCGTTTACGCTCAGCAGCGCTAAAACCACGATAACGTAGCGGTAGTTCGATATTGTCGAACAAGCTGAAGTCTTTAATCAGGTTAAAGCCCTGAAAAATAAAACCTATTTTTTCATTGCGAAGGGCTGATAATTCCCGGTCCGATAACCCCTTGACGGAACGGCCATCCAATAAATAATCGCCCTGATCAAAACTTTCTAACGTACCCAGCACATTCAGCAAGGTTGATTTACCAGAACCTGAAGGGCCTGTTAACGCAGCGAATTCGCCTTCATTCACCTGCAGATTAATCTGCCGCAGCGCATGGGTTTCAATTAAATCGGTGCGGAAAATTTTGCTTAAGTTATTAATTTTAATCATGGTTTTCTCCTGTAGGGCTCAAGCCCTCAATTCCTGTGAAAGCCTTAGTTCAATTGAACTCTGTCTTGTTGTTTAAATTCATCCAGATTAGAGATCACCCATTGGTCTCCCTCTTTGGCACCTTGTAAAATTTCGACGTACTGCACTGAAGATGCACCTAATACCACAGGGGTTTTCACCGCCAGATTATTAGTCACCTGATAGGCGATACGACTGGCACCTGAGCCAACAAAGTCGCCACGCTTGATGCGCAGTACATTTTCTTTTTGTTCAATAATGACACGGGCAGATAAACGTTGGTTTTGGCGTAAACTGGTGCTGTCGTTCTGCGAGAAACGCACTCGGGCTGTGACTAAATTGTCTTTGACTTCTGGGGCTATATGGCTCAGCTCACCTTTGAGTTGCTGATTGCCTAAATTCACTTCCACCGGCATACCCACAGCTAAATCGCGGATGTAACTCTCCTGTACTGAAAGCTCGGCTTCGTAGCGGCTTAAATCAATCACGGTCAGTAAACCTGTGCCTGCCAGCACATGGCTTTGTTGCTCCACCAGCCAGTTACCGACCTGGCCTGTGACCGGTGCTTTAATTTGTAAAGCGGCCAGTTTTCTGTCCAGTTCAGCCACTACTAAAGCCTGACGAGCTAAGGCGGACTGACCCGACTTTTTTTCAAAATTCAGCTTATCTGAAGCCAGAGCTACTTTACGTTTGGCATGATCAAATTCCAGCTCAGCCTGTAACAACTTGTCTTTAGCAACGTCATAATCCAGTTGACGAATCACCCCCACTTTGATGGATTGTTCAGCACGGGCCAGCTCGCGCTTCGCCGCCACTAAGTTGACATGAGCTGTGTTTTGCACTTGTTCCATATCCAGTTGCAGTTCACGGGCTAATAAAGTGGAACGTTCAAAGTCAGATTCCATGCTGGCCAGCAAAGCGCGTTGTTGCTCCAGCTCATTATCCAAAGCCGGACTGGACACCACAGCCAATAAATCCCCCAGCTGCACAGCTTCGCCAGGTTGCTTCAGATACTGCACCTGCCCTGCTTCCTGACTAAACAAAGTAGGTGCATTAGCCGCAACCACTCTGCCCTGCACTGATAAATCGCGGGTAAAGCTGCCGCGCTCAACTATGGCCAGTTGCACCTGATCTTTAGGCAACACCAAAGAAGCCTGAGCCGAGCTGGCGGCCAACAGGCTATAACTGATATAACAAACACCAGCCATAAACAAAGTGGCCAACACAGGGCGACGCCATTGCCTTGCTTTGGTCGGTTGGATTTGAATATCCTGATTTTCTGTACCCTGGATCATCGTTGTTCTCCGCAATCTGATTACGCAGAGATAGCAGGGAACGTGCCAGCACAGAAAATAAAAATAAACCTTTGTTTTATAAACAAATATCAATAAAGCACTTACTAATTAAAAACTGTCCGCGGACAGAAAAAGTGTCCGCTAAAATCAGCCGGACAACGGGCATTTAACCATCAGGGAGCACAAATGCATTATTTACTGCAGTATCAAACCTCAGCAGATTATCTGGAAAAACGCAGCTTATTCAGAGCAGAACATTTACAGCTGGCATGGTGGGCCGCGGAGCGGGGAGAATTGATCTTAGGTGGTGCAGTGGGCGAGCCGATCGAAAGCGCGTTATTGCTGTTTAATGTCTCCGATCCAGCAAAGGTGAAGGCCTTTGCCGAATCGGATCCTTATGTCATTCATGGCTTAGTCAGTAGCTACCGTATTCTGCCATGGCATACAGTGGTAGGCCATGACGCAGCAACACCAATCCGTTAGGCTATTTTTTCTGCCACTGGCCGTTCAGCTGAATAAACTGGCCGGGTTCGGTCTTTTCTATGGCCTTTTTGCCTGCGATAGCTTCAACGTCCGCTAGCTGAATACCGTTTTTAGCGGCCAGTTTCTGATATTCAGCTTTGCGGGCCTGGTTAATTAAGTCGGCAATTTCTTTGGCTTGCGCTGATGAGCTCACCACGCCTAAATAACCATTGGGTTGTTCACCGACCAACCCCTGGGCTTTTGCTGGCCCTAACGCAGACATCGCCTGTTGTAAGTCCATCGCCAGCACTGGCAAACTGAGAGCAAATAAAGCTGACAGCACGAATTTATGTACAATTTTCATCTTGGTGCTCCTTAAAATAAACCACTGGAATCACTGATCAGTTCGTCCAGTTCTTTGTCCACTTTAATCAAAATTTCATGCTGAATTTTGACATTCAAATTGATGTTGATTGGCTCATTTGGCATAGCCACCTGCACCGTTGGGGTACAGGCTGCAGTGATGAAGATGGCCAAACCAAGGCTCAGGCCTTGTGCCGCCAACCGCTTTTGACTAGCAGCCTTTGGCTGGGAAAATTGTCTATCCTGCCCATATCGCATTGTTACTCCTTGCGGGCGTCTTTGGCTTTTTGGGCTGCCAGACGCTGTTGAACCCGTTTTTTCACTAACTCGCTGACCTGACCGCTCAACTGTAGGCTGGTGATCATGGCCGGTAAATTCTCTTCTAAATTAATACTGAAATTAACAGCCCGGCCTTTTTCAAAATCCGGATTATTGCCTTCCAGTTTTAAAGCCAATAACAGCTGACCTTCTTTGCTGTAACTGACTCCGGCCGACAGCACTGAAAAATGAAAATTCTGCAGCGCCTGCATCACAATCTTCATGCCCTGATTCGATGCGGCCATAGCCTGAGCCTTTTGCGACTGATAGGCAATTTTGCCACCAGGCTCTAAAGCCGCGACAGAGCCTTGAGCCACCGTCAGCTTGCCTTGTTCTATGCTCAGAGGCAAAGTACCGGATAGAGTTCCCTGCCCTGTCATATCGGCGCTGGGGTGCTGCTTCAGTAGCTCTGCCAGCTGTAATTTATCCAGCTGTAGCAATACCTTAGCATCTTTACTTAAATCAATTTGCTGCTCTGCGGCTTTTATCTGTCCACCAAATAAAGCCAATTGCAGCTGCTTTAAGTCTAACTGACCTTTGAACCAATCCGGTGCTGTGGTTTTGTAGAGCGCATTCAATTTCAATGGTCCCATCACCAGACCGTGGTTCATCTGTTGCAGCTTGAGATCACCAGTCTCTACTTTCCAGACCATACCTTGGCTGAACAGCTTCAGTGTGGTGGTTAAACCTGTAAATACAGTTCTGTCGTAAATGCCGCTTAAATCCCGCAGCTCCAGTTCTGTGTGCTGTTTGGTCAGCGCCATGCTGCTAAGGTCAAACTCCAGCTGGCCTTTGCCTGAGGCTTTGCCTTTTTGCAGCGTCAGCAGTTCAGGCCAAAAAGTTCCAACGTGCAGCGGGTTACCGGCCAAAAAAAACAGCTCAGGCAAAGTCCAGCTGGCACTGACTTTTTGCTCTGCCATTTGTATTTTATGCTCAAGCGCCAGAGATAAACTATTCGCTAACCGACCTTCGAGTTGAGCTTGTTGCTGTTGATACAACAGAGTTCCGACCCAGTTCCAGTCCAGCGTGTTGAGTCGTGGATGCTGCAGCTGCTTTACTTCAAATTGCAGATCGCTTTTCAGCTGCGAATTGGCCAACTGCGTTGGGTCCAATTCCAGCTGCAAGGAAGTTGCATTCAGCATCAACTGCTGTACTTGCAAGTCAGGTTGCTGATAACTGGTGGTCAGCTGCAAAGGTTCGGTAGCTTCAAATTGCAGCAGGTTGTTTTGCCAGACGGCTCGACCGCTGAGCTTTAGCTCCAAATCAGACAACTGGTACTGCTGCCAATTAAGCTTACTGCTTGCAAGACTCAGTTCAAACTGTGGAATTTGCAGTTGTTCAGCACTTGGAGTGATCAAAGCTTTCACTGCTAGCTTTATATCACCGACCCCCTCAATAAGTACGGCCTGCTGATTCGCCAGTTGCAGCTGTATCTGCTGGTTTTGTTCGCTGTAGGTTAAAGCACCAATGAGCTTGCAGTCGTTATTTTCAGTGCTGTTGCTAAGCTTAGTATTCAAACGGGCACAAGGCAGCGAGACTTCTATCTGCTCGAAGGACAACACCTTCGGCAACCAGAGCGGTAGTGTGGGTACTGAGACTGTAGCCTCCTGCCCGGTTTCGCCGGATGCGGCCAGTTGCACATCCAATTGGGCTTTTAGCGATTTCGCTTTGAGTACATCCAAAGGCCAGGGCCAGCCGCTCCAACCGAGTTCTACTTGCTCCAGTTGCACCTGCTGCTGGCCAGAGAACGGCAGTTGCAAGGACAACTGCTCCACACGCGCCGAGCCCCATGACCATTCCAAACCTTGCCACTTTGGACTGAGTTGAGTCCACCAGAACTGCAACTGAATAAAAGCAAATACGCAGCCTGCCAGCAGTAATAACAGCAGGTTCCATTTTAACCAGGAGGTCGATTTCTTTATGCCAGAACCAGGCTTCGCCACTTGATATCCTCTTTGCTTGTCAGAACTTTAAGCCAGACAGGCTGAATTATGAATGAATTCAGTACCCTGTGTTGGAGATAAATAGCGGCAAAAGTACTTTTATCGAACCCCGCACCGCCGCATTGTATAGCTTTGTTACATAGTTGTATCTTTTTAACCCCTGCGAAACGTGTTTTAATCGGGCCACTTACACGGAGGGACTTATGCACAAATCTAAACTGGCACTAGCCATCGCTTTTGCCTTTACCTTAGCCGCTTGCGGCACTCAGACTCAAACAAATTTACCTGCTGGTGTGACATTAGTTGATCAGTCCAAACCGCAGCAAGGCATTCATATTCCTTATAAAAAGTATCAGTTGGACAATGGTTTGACTGTGATAGTGCATGAGGATAACTCAGACCCACTGGTGCATGTAGATGTGACCTATCATGTGGGGTCGGCCCGCGAAGAGCTAGGTAAATCAGGTTTTGCTCACTTTTTTGAGCATATGATGTTTCAGGGATCTGAAAACGTTGGTGACGAACAACATTTTAAAATCATTACCGAAGCAGGCGGCACTTTAAACGGTACCACTAACTCAGACCGTACCAATTACTTTGAAACAGTACCTGTCAATCAGGTTGAAAAAATGCTTTGGTTAGAAGCAGACCGGATGGGCTTTTTACTGGACGCTGTGACAGAAAAGAAGTTTGAAGTACAACGTGAAACCGTGAAAAACGAACGGGGTCAGCGGGTCGACAACCAACCCTATGGCCGTTTAAACGAGAGAGTCTCTCAAGCATTGTATCCAGATGGCCATCCCTACTCCTGGCCAGTGATTGGTTACATGGACGATTTAAACCGCGCTAACGTCAATGATGTCAAAGCCTTCTTCCTGCGCTGGTATGGACCAAATAATGCCACTTTAACCATAGGTGGAGCGGTAAAAGCTGAAGATATGTTACCTCTGGTGCAAAAGTATTTTGGCTCTATCCCACGTGGCCCTGAAGTAACGGATGCAGCTAAAACGTTCGTGAAGCTACCGGAAACCCGTTATATCTCGATGGAAGACAATGTGCATTTACCGCTGGTCTACATTGCGTATCCAACAGCTTATGCCACTCATAAAGACGAAGCCGCATTGGATATTTTGTCGGAAATTTTAGGCGGCGGTAATAACTCGCTGCTGTACAAAAATCTGGTGAAAAATCAGCTGGCAGTGCAGGCTGCTGTATCGCACCCCTGTCGTGAGCTGGCCTGTGAATTTTCTTTATATGCCCTGCCTCATCCGGCCTCAGGCAAAACTCTGGCCGATATAGAGCAAGTGATCCGCGCCAGCCTGACCGAATTTGAACAGCGTGGCGTCACAGACGACGATTTGTTAAAAGTAAAAGCCAAGATAGAAGCCAGTAGTATTTTTGGCCTGCAGAGTGTGTCCGGTAAAGTCAGTCAGTTGGCGGCAAGCCAAACCTTCCAGGGCAAACCAGATACCATTGCGGACGATATAGCCCGTTACAATGCGGTAACCAAAGAAGACGTAATGCGGGTGTACAACACCTACATTAAAAATCAACATTCTGTGGTGATGAGCGTGGTGCCAAAAGGCCAGAAGCAACTGATCGCCAAAGCAGATAATTTCACACCGGTAAAACACGATTTTGGTGGCCCTTCAAAAACCAGAGCTGAAGATTTACAAGTACGTAAAGCAGTGGACACTTTTGACCGCAGTAAACAACCTATGGCTGGCGTGAACCCAGCCGTGGAACTACCAGCCACCTGGACCATGGATTTAGGCAACGGTATCAAGGTATTAGGCAGCCAAAGCACTGAAACACCTACCACTTCGTTATTGCTGAAAATCCCGGTCGGCAGCTATTACGAAACAGCGGACAAAGCTGGTATCAGCGCTTTACTGGCGGCTATTCTGAATGAAAGCACACAAAACTACAGCACGGAGCAAATGAGTCTGGAGCTGGAAAAGCTGGGTAGCAACATCAACATCAGTTCAGGCGATAGTTACATCGATGTGTTTGTATCCAGCCTCAGCAAAAACCTGCCACAAACCTTAAGGCTGTTGGAGGAAAAGTTACGTAATCCAGCCTTTAAAGCCGAAGACTTCAGTCGCCTGCAACAGCAAACCTTGCAGGGTATTCAGCACAGCGCCACTAATCCGGCTTATATAGCGGCAACGGCTTACAACAAACTAATGTTTGATGGCAGTATCGCGGCTTTACCTAATGAAGGCACGCTGGAATCTGTCAGCAAACTGACGTTGGATGATGTGAAAAACTGGTATCAAACCTACTTCAAGCCAGCCGGTGGCCAGCTGATTGTGGTATCGGATTTAGCTCAGGATAAAGTCGCTGCAGAGTTAAAAACTCAGTTGACTGACTGGCAAGGTAAAGGTCCGGCTGTTCAGGTCAATACAGGCCAGATGAAAGCCAAGCCTGGCACTATTTATTTGCTGGATAAACCTAACGCCCCCCAGTCTGAAATTCGTATTGGTAAGCGTTCACTGACCCAGGACATTACTGGCGAGTTTTATCAGGCAAGCCTGATGAACTTTGTGTTAGGCGGTACCTTTAACAGCCGCATTAACCTGAATCTGCGTGAAGACAAAGGCTACACCTACGGCGCCCGCGCCAGTTTTATCGCCGACAAGTTTGCAGGTACTTACACTGCTTCTGCGGCTGTGCGTGCCGATGCCACGGCTGATTCTATTCGTCAATTTATCAATGAACTGGATGCCTTCCAGCAAAAAGGTATTGCCGATGATGAACTGTCTTTTATGCGTCAGGCCATTAATCAGTCGGATGCACTAAAATACGAAACGCCCAATGCTAAGTTAGGCTTTATGGCACAAATTCTGGAATTTAACTTAACGCCCGATTTTGTCCGTGAACGTAATCAGATTGTGTCTGGTATCAGTAAAGAGCAAATTAACGCTTTGGCTGCCAAACATTTAAACACCAAAGAGATGGCCATTCTGGTGGTGGGGGATGCGAAAAGCTTAACACCAGAGCTGGAGAAACTGGGTTACCCGGTAGAAAAAATCAGTCTCTGATCGAGTTTATGTAGAGATGGCCACCCTAAGGTGGCCTTATTTTCCTGCAACAACGCTGCCAGACTTTGTGATAACGCTTAACATTCCTGTCATTTGGTTACAAATTTAATCTATTTTCCGATAGGTGAAAGCGCTTTTGCTCGCTACACTATGACAAGGTTTTTTGCGTCTTTGCTACTGTTCCAACCCCAGGCAAAGCGCAAAACTACTGGCACGGACCACTGCCATTCAGAGCTAACCAGCACCCATTTTCTTAAATTTTTATTAATTTATGACTAATCGTCACAATTTGTAGGAAAACGTGGCACACTAGTCAGCCCGCTGAATGTTGTAAGTCAGGTATAAGCTCAGAACCATTATTCCGAGCTTTTCACTATAAGTGGCTCTAATCCGGGAGTGCTGCCAGCTCGTAGTATCAGCGCTGAAACTCTTGGGTCTTTATTAACTTTTAATCTGGTTACCGCTATGAAAAGATTTAAATCTATATTGTTTGCCGTACTTGGCCTGATCTGTGTGTTTATGGTGCTTGCAGGGGTCAAAGGTGGCCAGATTGCAGCCATGATCGAATCAGGTGAAACTTTTGTGCCGCCACCAGAACATGTCAGCACCTTTGTTGTAGAGCAACAAAGCTGGCCTAATACCTACAATGCGATAGGCACGGTGCTGGCCGACGAAGGTATTATTGTCGCGGCTGAAGTACCGGGTCGGGTGAAAAAAATCAGTTTCAGTAATGGCCAGCAAGTCACTGCAGGCACAGTACTGATTGAACAGGATGTCACCAATGAGCAGGCTCAGTTGCGTTCAGCTGAAGCCAGCTTAAAACTGGCGAAAACCAGTTATGACCGTTTAGTGCAGTTACGTCGCACTAACATTGCCACTCAAAGCGAACTGGATAATGCCAAACAGCAACTGGACAGCGCCGCAGCTCAAGTCGATAACTTAAAAGCCACCTTGCAGAAGAAAGTCATTCGCGCGCCTTTTGATGGCCGTATTGGCATTCGTCAGGTGGATTTAGGCACAGATTTACAAGCTGGAACTCCGATAGTGTCATTGCAGGCCACCAATAAAGTGCGGGTCAACTTCCCTGTGCCGCAACACTGGCTGACCCAGATCACTAAAGGTTTGCCTGTAGAAGTGTCTGTCGGTGACGGAGCTGTGATTGTCAAAGGCGAGATCAGTGCGATAGGCGCAGAAATTAATACCAGCACCCGAAACGTAATAGTGCAATCCATTCTGGACAACAGCTCTGACGTATTAATTCCAGGTATGGCGGTCTCTACCACTGTAACCTTAACAGAACCACATCAACTGCTGGTGGTACCAAGCACAGCCATTATCTACGCGCCTTTTGGTGACACCGTATTTGTAGTAGAAAAAGATGACAAAGGCGGCTTAAAAGCCCGTCAACAGTTTGTCCGTCTCGGTAAAGCCCGTGGTGATTTTGTTGAAGTGATTGATGGCTTAAAAGCCGGTGAGCAAGTGGTAAGCGCTGGAGCCTTTAAATTATTTAACGGCCAGGCTGTGGTGCTGAGTAAAACTCAACCACCAGAGTTTAAAGCAACGCCAACACCTGCTGATACCTGATTTGTACTTGCTAATAACCAGCCATTAAGAATGAGCAGATTATGAATTTTACCGATATTTTTATTAAGAAGCCTGTGCTGGCCATAGTGGTCAGCCTGCTGATATTGCTCGCTGGCTTCCAGTCGATGAGCAATATGACGGTACGGCAGTACCCACGTTCAGACATAGCTGTGATCAAAATTACCACGGCTTACATAGGTGCCAACGCTGATTTGGTTCGTGGTTTTATTACTACCCCTATAGAGCGTGCTATCGCCTCAGCTGGTGGTATCGACTATATCGAATCGCAAAGCACTATGGGCGTGTCGACAGTCACAGCGCATTTACACCTGAACTATGACCCGCTCAAAGCTATGACGGAAATCAGTGCTAAGGTCAATCAGGTAAGGGGAGATTTACCGCCAGAAGCCGAAGTGCCGGCTATTGCGATTGAAGCCGCCGACAGTCAGTTTGCTGCGGCTTACTTAAGCTTTAGCTCAGACATTCTGGAGCAAAACCAAATTACTGAGTTTTTAAGCCGTTCTGTACAGCCTCGTTTAATTGCCATCAGTGGTGTACAAAAAGCAGATATCCTGGGTGGCCGCACTTTTGCAATGCGGGTCTGGCTCAAACCAGAGCGTATGGCGGCTTTAGGTATTACCGCTTCTGATGTGCGCACTGCCCTGACTGACAATAATATTCAGGCCACCATAGGTCAGACCCGGGGCGCTTACACCCAGGTGAATTTGCGCGCCAACACCGACATGAAAAGTGTTGATGAATTTAAGCGTATGATTTTACGTCAGAATAGCGACGGTATAGTGCGTTTGTCTGATGTAGCAGATGTGGTGTTAGGTGCTGACGATTACAACACGGACGTCAACTACTCAGGCGAAACAGCCGTCTTTATGGGGGTCTTTGTGGCTCCTAATGCCAACTCGCTGGATGTGATTAAAGCAGTAACCAAAGAGATGGAGCAAATTAAAGCTGAGCTGCCCAGTGGTTTAACAGGTGAAGTGTCTTACGACGCCACCAAATACATTGAAGCTGCTATTGATGATGTCGTAAAAACACTAGGCGAAACTTTACTGATTATCGTCATCGTCATCTTCCTGTTTTTAGGGTTCAGCCGCTCAGTGCTCATTCCTATTATCGCCATCCCACTGTCCCTGATTGGCGCCATGTTTATTATGAAAGTCTTTGGCTTCTCATTAAACCTGCTGACCTTGCTATCGATTGTATTGTCTGTCGGTCTGGTGGTGGATGACGCTATTGTTATGGTGGAAAACATAGAGCGCCATATTCAGAATGGCCTGAAACCTTTCAAAGCAGCCTTAGTGGCGGCCCGCGAACTGGGTGGTCCTATTATTGCGATGACAGTGACTTTGATTTCTGTCTATGTGCCTATAGGTCTACAAGGTGGTTTAACAGGGACCTTATTCCGTGAATTTGCCATTACACTGGCAGGTGCTGTGGCTATTTCTGCCATTGTCGCTATTACGTTGTCGCCCATGATGGCATCACGGATGTTAAAACCTCATACCAGCAATAAAGCACCACTGGATGCTATTTTTAGCCGTTTCCAGCACTTTTACAGCCGTAAGCTCGAAAGTAGTTTAAATAACAGATCGGGCGTCTATGTATTCTGGGTTGGCATTATGCTGCTGTGCGTACCTTTATACAGCATGTCACCGAAAGAGCTGGCACCAGTAGAGGATCAGGGCGTTATTTTCGGCATAGTCGACTCTCCCGCTAACTCAACAGTGGATCAGTCATCTTATTACGGTAAGTACGTGAACGAAGCTTTTATGTCCGTGCCTGAAACTGACTTTACCTTCCAAATCACCTTCCCTACTGGTGGTTTTGGCGGCATGGTGACTAAACCCTGGGCTGAACGTGAGCGTACAGTCTTTGAGATGATGCCGGAAGTGCAGCAAAAACTGGCAGAAATATCGGGTGTTAGAATTTTACCTATTACTCCACCTGCTTTACCTGGTGGTGGCCAATTCCCTGTTGAATTTGTCATTGCCTCTACGGCTGAGTCAAAAGAGATTTACGACTATGCGCTGAGACTGGAAAAAGTAATGCGTGAAAGCGGTATGTTCCCGTTCCAGGTGATTGATATGAAGGTGGATCAGCCTGAGTATCAGTTGAATATCGACCGCGACAAAGTGGCGGATCTGGGACTGAATATGCGTGATGTAGTGCAAGACTTAGGCACTTTGTTAGGTGGTGGTTACGTTAACCGCTTTAACATGTCAGGCCAAAGTTACAAAGTGGTACCGCAGGTTAAACGTCTGGAGCGGTTAACGCCTGATGATTTAACCAATCTCTATATCAAAGGCCCACAAGACCAGATGATTCGGGTTGATCAAATCGCCAGCCTGACTCACAGCACTGTGCCACGCAGCATCAACCGTATGCAGCAGTTAAATGCTGTGAAAATCAGTGGTGTGACTATTAAACCTCTGGATGAGACCTTAACCTTCCTTGAAACCGAAGCGAAGAAGTTACTGCCTAGCGGTTATTCAATAGATTACACAGGTGAATCCCGTCAGTTAAAACGGGAGGGCAACACCTTCCTGCCAGCCTTTACTCTGGCAGTGACTATGATTTTCCTGGTGCTCGCGGCTCAGTACAACAGCTTCCGTGATCCTATCGTCATCTTGTTAGGTTCAGTACCGCTGGCTCTGTTTGGTGCCCTGGTCTTTACCTTCCTGAAAATACCAGCGCCTATGCCATTTTTCACCGACGGCTTTACCAGCACACTGAATATCTATTCGCAGGTGGGCTTAGTCACACTGATAGGTTTAATAGCCCGTAACGGTATTCTGGTGGTGGAATTTGCCAACAAACTGCAAGAGCAAGGTAAATCCAAACTGGAGGCCATTCGTGAAGCTTCAGTGCTGCGGTTGCGTCCTGTCATGATGACCAGCATTGCGACTATCGCAGGTCACACGCCACTGATTTTCGCTGAAGGCGCAGGTGCCGCTGCACGTAACTCTATAGGTATAGTCCTGGTACTGGGGATGACGATCGGAACCTTGATGACACTCTTTGTGTTACCTTCTGTCTACATGCTGATCGCCAAAGATCATAGCCATGACAAGGTAATGGACGAAGAGGATGACGAAGAAGAGCATCAGGTGAAACCAGTCTAAAACCCAAACATGAAGCTGGGGCCAGATAATATTAGTTACACATAGCTAGTATCATCTGTCCCCCTTGTTACTGAGTTAGTAGTGATTCAAATTCCTTTGGCGACACAGCTTTAGACCATAAATAACCTTGTGCATAATGACAACCTGCTTGCTGTAATAACTCCAGACTCTGCTGATCTTCCACGCCTTCAGCCACAGTATGCAAACCTAAGCTGCTTGCCAGTTGAATAATACCTTTGACCAGAGCCAAATCTTTGTCATCATGTGAGATGCGGCTAACAAAAGATCGATCTATTTTTAAACTGCTGAGCTGAAACTGGCTTAAATAGCCTAAATTAGAATAGCCAGTACCAAAATCATCGATGGCAAAATGCACACCCAAAGCCGATAACTGTTGTATTTGTTGTTTTACCAAAGCGGTATCATCAATCAGTACAGACTCGGTTAGCTCCAACTCCAGTGCATGTGCGGCCAAGCCAGTCTCCTGCAGAACTTGCCGGATTAGAGCAGGTAAATCACCCTGCTTGCATTGCATGACAGAGATATTGACGGCAATACGAAGCGCATACCCTGAGTTTTGCCATGCGACGGCCTGACCGCAAGCCTGTTGCAACACAAAAAGCCCTAACTCTTGAATCAAGCCTATTTCCTCAGCCAGAGGAATAAAGACGTCCGGCGCAATCACACCTAATTCAGAATCAGTCCAGCGCAATAAAGCTTCTGCTCCAAATACTGTATTCGTTTTGATGTCATAGACAGGTTGATACAGCACAGAGAATAGTTGCTGTTTGACGGCCAAACGTAAGCGCATCATCAGATTAAATTTTTCCAGTTGCTGCTGTTCCATCTCGCTCTGATACCAGCAAAATCTGTTACGCCCCATCTTCTTCGCCTGATACATAGCGGTATCAGCTTTTTTGCAAAGCAGCTGAAAGTCAGTACCGTCCTGTGGCGACAATGCCACCCCAACAGAAGCCGATAGCTGCACTTTATGTTGCTGCACCAGAACTTCCTGTTGGCAATGTTGCAATAAGTTTTGCACTAAAAGTTCAAGTTCTTGCCGCTGTTGCCATTGGGTTAACAGCACAACAAATTCATCACCACCAAAACGGCTTAACAGATCCTGCTCCGACAAGGCTCGCTGCAAATTGACCGCTAATTGCTTTAAAACCTCGTCTCCTGCCTGATGCCCCAGCGCATCGTTAATAGGCTTAAAGTTGTCTAAATCAATAAATAGTAAAGCGACTTCTGCTTCAGGTTTGACCGCCACGGCTCGTTGAAAGGCAAGTTCACATTGAGCGCGGTTCACTAAGCCAGTCAATGGATCGTGCTGAGCCAAACGCTGAATTTCCAACTGAGAGCTGACGACTCTTTCGTTTTCCCGCTTTAATTGCAACAAGGCATCTTTGGTATCCCGGGCAATCAGCCTCATGCTTAAGCCACTGACAATCAAAAGAATATTTAAAGTAACAAAAGAGTTAACTGTAGGCAGAGGCTGGCGAAACTCAATCCAGCCATACAAAGTAGCTAAAGCCAGAGCAGAACAAAACAGCAAAATAAAACCGAACAGCAACCAATAAAAACGCTTCCCGCTGTACATAGCGGCATAAGCCAATACCAATGGGTACCCCAGCAACATCAGGTCGAAAATACCCAAATTAATACTGATCAGACTACAGATCATCAGAGTTAACAGCCACAACAAAGCATCGGTAGCAAAACGGACTTTAGCCCGGTAAAGCAAAATCAGAATGCACACTAAGCCAACGGCTGTGGCCAATAAAATGGCTGAGGATTTAGGACCTGACGGCAAGACACCACAGATCACTGCAGTCAGACAAATCCAGACAATTTGCTTTAATCGCTTAAGTTGATGAGCAGTTAAAACAATCACATCAGTGCTGGCTGATAAATCAAAAAAAGTCCGCTGTTTCATATCCTGCCTTATGCCTGAATGAACCACAATGTACCGCTGATGAAAACGATAAAAGCTGCAATAACAAATTCTTTGCTCAGAATACCAGACTACTGAAAAATAAACACAGTGGGGAGGAGCAGAATTTGCCGGATCTAAGTTTCTGCACTTTGTCATGTTGCACTACTTCAAGGGCGGTATTGACGCCAAGCTGTGACGTGCGCAAAAAAACACCGGCACAAGTCCGGTGTTTTGATGGTGAGTGCAAGGGTTGCACTTACATACTGTAGCGCACCCCTAAGGCGAAAGTACGGCTGTATAACGCAGTACCGAAATTGCCTGTAGTCGCGTCATTACCATAATAACTCTGATAAAGCTCATTGGTCAGGTTAGTGCCATCCAGAGTAATTTCAAACTGCTCTGTCAGTTTGTAACTTAACTGGAAATCCATACTGGCTTCGGATTTACGGCGCATCTCCAGCGGGTTGGCAAATAAAGCCGCTTCATAATTGGACAGGAATCCTTCGCGCCAGGAGTAGGATAATCTCATCCCCAAGTCGTTTTTATCGTATGCCAGCACCACACTGTAAGACGAGTCTGACACACCAAACAGATCGGTGTCTCTGTAGCCGGTAATTTCACCTTCACTGTTCGTATCTGGTGTGGTTTGTTGAGATGACAAACGGGTATAACTGGCTTGTACCCCAAAGCCATCTAAAGCATCAGGTAAATAGTCAGGGAACCAGACCAGACCAATTTCAGCACCAGATAACTCGCCATTCGAAGCATTGTATGGCTGCGTCAGCACAAATTTATAAGGGGTTGAGTCGGTCGCTGATTTTGGCGCTGTAACAGAGCGGCGGAAGCCCACCACAAAACCATCAATATCACGTCTGAATAAAGTACCGTACAAAGAACTGGCTTCAGCAAAATACCATTCCAGCGACAGATCGTAGTTTTTCGACTCTGTTGGTTTCAAATCCGGATTGCCGCCGCCTGCAGTGCCATAGCCTATACCTGTGACATCCTCGTTGTAGATGATCAGCGGATTTAAATCACCAAAGGCTGGATAACGTAAAGTTTCGGTGTAAGCAAGCCGGGCCTGCACATCATCCGTCAGTTGATAACGAGCCGTCAGACTAGGCAAAATTTTGCGGGTTTTACTCTCGCCAGCAGTAGTATTTTGCAATGCTCCAGGCGCGCTTTCCTGATAGAAAGTGGAGTCTGTGTCTATGCCCGTGTAACGCGCACCAATTTCACCGTTTAATGCACGACCTGCCACTTCGGTTTCAAACTTGCTCTGCAAATACAAGGACAAAGTGGTGGCGTCAATATCAAAGGAGCGCTGTAAATCCAGTTTGTTCATGCCATACAGAGCGCGGAACTCGTCAGCGTTATTACGGATGTAATAGCCATTAGCCACAGCCCAGCTGGTGGGCACATTGGCTTCACCGTCCATAAATCCTGAATTGATCGATGCCAGCCCGTCTATAGTGCCTACATTAACCTCACCGCCGCAGCAACGATCCTGACGGCTGAATGATGTGGTCGCGCCACGCTTGTCATAACGCACACCTGTTTCTACTGTGGTAAAAAAACCATCAAGACGATAGGACAAGTCAGAAGTAAAAGTCACCGCATCGCCTTCGTCTTTATTGGCATTGTCGTACATGCCGTCGATTCGATAAGCCGAAGGATCCGCCATACTAGACTCATCCACTGCTGTAGTCGCCGGATTGTCTTCAAAGTTAAAACCCGGAATTCCACCGTTTTCATTAAAATCGACATTTAGTTTGTAGTTGTTACCCGGCCGCACAAAACGCATGGCAAAAAAATCACTGTTGTATTCACTGTCCTGATACACCAGTTCAGATTTTAACGTCATGTAGTCAGACAGCTCCCATTTACCACCTAAAGCATGCAAGTAACTGTCAGTTTTTCCTGTGGACAAGTCACCGCTGGTAAAAACCCAAGGGTCGTTAACTGAACGGGATTTGACAATATTAGTGCCTGGATGCAACTGCACATTAGCCGCAGCGGCAGCCTGCGCTGGTGTCATGCCTGCATAACCACCCCAACCATCAGCAAAGGAGAACAGCAGGCTGTTAAAACCTTCATTACGAAAGCCGTTATAAAAGGATTCGAATACATACTCAGACTTTTCATTGGGAGCGAACTGCAAGGAAATATTGGCGGCAGGACGTTCGCGCTCACCGCTGAAATCACTTTGGAATATCGCATCACGACTGAGTAAATAAGGGGTTGCCACACCATTGATATCCAAGGTAGCACCCTGGTTTGATGGTAAACCCGCTAATAAACCCGGTTGCCAGATAGGATTTTCAGCAACCCCTGGCCTATCCAGAAAAATACGCTCGTAGGGGGTAAAAGGCGCTGTCGGATTTTCTGTCATAAAGGGCAGCATAGCGCCAGCAGTCACGCTTTGATCGCGGTAACGCATTCTGGAATAGGAGATATTCACCAAAGCGCCAAACTGACCAGAGTCCAACTCCCAGTTATTACTGGCTAAAGCGCTAAAGGTTGGATTAATTTCTTCATTTTGTTCGGTATAAATACCGCGGGCATTGGCAATAAACTTAGCGCCGTCAAAATCAAAAGGCCGATGTGTTTTGACGTCAATAGAACCGGCAATACCACTTTCAATTTGACTGGCGGAACGGGTTTTATACACATCCACCTGTTTTAATAAACTGGCAGGAATATCCTGCAGAGCAACGGCTGTGCCTGAGGCGGTGAAAATATTTCTGCCATTCACTGTGGTGGTAATATCACTTAAACCACGAATGGAGACAGCCGAAATTTCGCCTGAAGCACGGTTTGTCACCTGCACACCTGTCACGCGTTGCAAAGACTCTACGACGTTATTGTCGGGGAACTTACCAATATCTTCTGCGACTATCGCATCCACAATTTGTTCATTGTGACGCTTTACACCCAGCGCTTTATTCAGACTACCCCGAATACCTTTGACTTCAATAATTTCAACTTCTGCTGCTTTGTTATTTTCTTGCGCTGCATGCACTGGCTGACTTACTAATACAATAGCCATAGACACTGCACTGCTTAAGACGGATCGCTTAAACATGAGCTTCTTCTCCCCTTGTCGTGGTTTTAGTACACCTTCCCGGTCAAAACACAGCAGACCTTCGAGGCATTTTTTTATCATTTCTTAAATCATGCTATTGTATGATTAATAGACTGTCAACTCAGAAACAAAGAAATATTCATCTCGAAAGATAAATTCCGATTGAAGGTAAACTGTTAGTTTTAACGGCAGATTTGCACCTATATCAACTACAACCTATAGTCTTAACGGCCCGGCTGTGACCGCCTTTTAGTGACAAGGTCTTGAGCCATAGATCAAAAGCGGCACAAAGCAGCTTTTATCAGTCCGCACCACCTACTGGAGAAACCATGAGTACTGTGAATCCACAAATTACCGACGCGGTCACCCAAACCAATACGACAGTGCTGTGCAATGCACCGAGTCAGGCGATAGCTACTTTGTATCAACTCAGCGCCCATGCGTTAGGGCTTGCGATGCATAACGCCGTTAGTAACCAGCAGAATCTCAATCAGCTCAATCCGGCTATTGTGGCTCAGGCTATTCAACTGCTGAAAAGCTAAACGGGACCACATCAGATGACAACCACAACAGATCCTCATTCAGAGCCAGCCGGAAATATCGAACCCTTTGAGGCTGTATGCCAGCAATTGCTTCAGACCAATCCACAACTTGCCTCAGCAGCAAGCCGACTTATGGCCAACCAGACCGCGGCTTTGATGCTGGAGGATATGCGCTGTTTTTTACAGGGTAGCGAACAACTTCTATTCGTAGCCTTGGCAAAAGCGGCCCATTTGGCCACAGAGGAAACAACCACAGAGCAAGGCAAAGCAGCATTAAGTGCTGTCACAGACGCATTACAAGGTTTAACAGGTTTTGCGCGGGAGCTGACGGCTGCGGCCAGCGCTGTCGCAACAGCTTTTGATAGTAAAACAACGGGTTAATTAGACACTCATGGTAATAACAGCAGTAAGAATAAACTCAATAAAGGAGAATAAAAATGGCTACTTCAGTCAATGAACAAATCACAGATGCCGTGACTCAAAGCAATGTCAAAGTTGTGCCTGAAAGTCCAGCCATCGCGATGGGAACTTTGTACCAGAGTATGGCGCATTCCACCGGGATTTTGTTTGAGAACGCGGTCAGTAATCAGCGGCAACAGGATATTCTGGCGCAGGCAGCAACCACACAAGGCGTTAAGCAGATTTATAGCGTAGATACTATGGCTGATGCACTGGCTGTCACCACAATGCAGGATGCCTCTAAAAGCTGATCCAGTAAAACTCAGGCCACAGTGAATTGTGGCCTGAAGATTTCATCTGAGCAGTCAGTGCTGCAGTGATTGATCCCGTATCGCTTTAAATTCTTTACCGGGCAACCAGTTAGGCCAACTTTGGCTATTCGCCACCTCTAAACCTACCTGATAAAACAGGAATAAATCCTGCTGTGAACCCCGTAAATCCCACTTCGGATCAAACTCGTCGTTCACCTTGTGGTAGTAGTCCGTGACGTAGTTTTTGCGTTGCTGTAGGCCCCAGTCTTTGCCGTGCTCTACACTGTCTATACCACCACGGGCATACAACATAGGCACGCCTTTTTTCGCCAGATTAAAGTGGTCTGAGCGGTAATAAAACCCATCCTGTGGTGTAGGTTCAGGCGCTATGTAGCGGTTTTGCGCTTTGGCGTATTTGCCCAGAATAGGCTCCAGCTCTGAGCTGCCATAACCAAATACCATCACATCACGCATTGGGCCGTAGACATTCATAATGTCCATATTGATACCGGCTACCGTTTTATTGACCGGAAACAGTGGATGTTCGGCATACCAACGTGAACCTAACAAACCCCGCTCTTCAGCAGTGACAGCAACAAAAGCTATAGAACGCTCTGGTGCCGGGCCTTGTTTAAACTTTTCAGCCAGAGCTAATAAACCTGCAATACCACCGGCGTTATCCTGAGCACCGTTAAAAATTTTGTCATCGCTGCGACTGAAATCCAGACCAAAATGGTCCCAATGCGCCATATAAATCACAGCTTCATCCGGCTTTTTACTGCCAGGAATAAAACCTATGACGTTGTTGGAGTCGATTTCTCGTAAGTTGTTTTTAATGCGGATGCTGGCTTTGGCATTCAGTGGTATGGCCCTAAAATCAGGCTTTAAGGCTTTGGCTTTCATCTCTTTTAAGCTACTGCCATTGGCGGCAAATAAACGCTCGGCCGCATCCAAAGATAACCAGCCTTCCACCTGAGCTTTGTGCATGTTTTTATTGGCATCAGCCAGTTCAAACCGAATCGGGCTGGTGCCAGCGACCACATTCCAGCCATAACTGGCGGCTTCAGTTTCATGTACTATCAACAGCATAGCTGCGCCCTGCCGGGCCGCTTCTTCATATTTGTAAGTCCAGCGACCGTAATAAGTCATGGCATTACCAGTGAAAAGAGCGGGATCCTGAGTCGCAAAACCCGGATCGTTCACCAGCACGACCACTGTTTTACCTTTGACATCTAAGTCTTTGTAATCATTCCAGTTGTATTCAGGCGCTACTATGCCGTAGCCGGCAAACACCATATCGCTGTTTTCGACTTTAATTTCCGGTACCATACGGGTGGACCAGGCCATCATATCGGTTTTGTATACCAGCGAAGCTGCGGTTTTATCGCCAGTCAAGGTCATGCTGGAGACGGACACAGGGTCAATTTGTACCACAGGCACAGCCTGACGGTAACTGCCGTCTTTGTAAGCCGTTAAACCTAAACGTTTAAATTCAGTTTCAAGGTAAGCGACAGTGCGTTTTTCACCTTCTGTGGCCGGAGCCCGGCCTTGCATTTCATCCGACGCTACTTTTTCAAAATAGCGGGCGAAATTGGCGTTAAAGTCGGTTTGAACTAATGCCGGTTCTGCGGCACTGGCAGTAAACACCAGACCCAAAGCCAAAGCAGTGACTAACTTATTCATAGATTTCCCTCTTAAAAAAATGGGGTCAGATCACATTGTTAATAGTTAACAATGTGATCTGACCCCATTTTCATTTATTTGGCGGCTAAAGAAGCGTCGCGAATGGCGCGGAACTCGCGGCCTTCAAACCAGTTTGGCCACTGATCTGAGTTGGCTAAATCAGCACCCACCTGATAAAACACATTCATGTCCTGCTGCACACCACGTAAGTCCCAGCTGTCATTAAATTCGTCAGCGGCTTTGTGGTAACAGCAGACGTTGTAGTCTTTCTTCTGGGCTGCGCCCCACTCTTTGCCATGCTCAAAACTGTCGATACCACCTTTAGCGTACAGCATTGGCACACCAACTTTGGCCAGATTGAAGTGGTCTGAGCGGTAGAATGAACCGTGCTCAGGACTTGGCTCAGGCGCGACATAACGGCCTTGCTGTTCAGTGTATTTAGTCAGCAGGTTTTCCAGCTCTGAGTTGTTATGACCCACCACTACCATATCTTTCATCGGACCATAGACATTCATCACGTCCATGTTAATACCGGCAACAGTTTTGTTCAGTGGGAACACAGGATGAGCGGCGTACCAAGCTGAACCTAATAAACCACGTTCCTCAGCTGTGACCGCAAGGAAAGCGACTGAACGTTTTGGCTTGGGTTGTTTGGCAAAATGTTCGGCCAGAGCTATCACAGCAGCAGTACCACTGGCGTTGTCTTGTGCACCGTTAAAGACTTTGTCTTTTGGATTAGAAAAATCCACACCCAAGTGATCCCAGTGGCCCATATACAGCACCACTTCGTCCGGTTTTTCTGAACCTTCGATATACCCCATCACGTTGTTTGACGTCAGTTCACTGATATTGTTTTTCACTGAAACCGAAGCTGTTACGCCCATAGGCACAGGGGCAAAGTCTTTGCTCAGTGCTTTTTGGCGCATGGTTTCAATGTCAGTGCCCATAGCAGCAAACAACTGCTGCGCCGACTCAGTGGTCAGCCAGCCTTCTACTTTGGATCTATCCATATTTTTATTAGGATTAATCAGGTCAAACTTAGTAGGCGAGCCACCAGCTATCACCTGCCAGCCGTAAGATGCAGGTTCAGTTTCGTGGATAATCAAGGCCATTGCAGCGCCCTGACGAGCCGCTTCTTCAAACTTATAGGTCCAACGACCGTAATAAGTCATGGCATTGCCGGTAAAGAGGTTTGGATCTTTTGTGGCAAAACCCGGATCGTTAACAAACATCACGACGGTTTTGCCTTTGACGTCCAGACCTTCATAGTCGTTCCAGTCGTATTCCGGCGCTACTATGCCGTAACCAACAAACACCAGCTCGCTGTCTTTGACTTCAACCTGTTCTGTCACTTGCGTGGTCCAGGCCATCATTTGCTCTTTGTATTTCAGCTCTGCATTAAGCTTATCGCCAGAGAGCTTCAGGCCAGACACTTCTTTAGGATCAATACGCACTAAAGACACAGGCTGCAGGTAACTGTCGCCATTAATACCTTTGAGGCCAATACGTTTAAATTGCTCTGAAATGTAGTTAATGGTTTTTTCTTCACCTGGCGTTGCAGGCATACGGCCCTGAAATTCATCAGAAGCCAGAGTTTTTAAGTAGTCTTTGTAGGCTGAGTTAAACTCAGTTCCAACCAAAGCTGTGGTGGCTTTGGCAGATTCAACTGCTGCAGTGCTGGCGGTTTGTTCCTGTTCAGCGGGTTTAGAACACGCTGTTAAGGTTAAAGCAGCCATCACGGTCAGCGTTGTGGCTGAAAACCAAAATTGTGGCTTCATAACACTCCCGGATCGTTTTTATTAAGGTCTTGTGTAAAATTCTTAAATACTCTCTGATACTAACCAAGCGAGCTGCGACTGACCAGAGCAGTTATCGCAGCTTTTGCCCCGTTAGCGGTGATTTCGCCGTCAATTGATTTATTTTCCAGCGCCCCAGTTGGCTTTTGGTAAAGCAACAGCTTTGCTTAAATCAAAATCAACTCGAAATTCACGGCCTTCGCGGGTTAAGCGATAGCTGAAACTCTCGTTCGGGTATAAGTACATATGCCAGGTATTGCCGACGGATTGTGGTGTTTTGGTTTTGATAAATAAATCTTTTGAATAGTCATCTGCCGGAAAACTCTGAGCTTCAGCCCAACCAGCTGTAGAAGTATGGCCACCGTACAGAGTAGACTGATCATCTGTACCATCTTCATGCTTATGTTGGTGCTGTAGCTTAAGGCCCGTGTCGGTTTTGGTAATAATCCAGGTGCGGGAGCGGTTTTCACCGACCACAAAAGGCACCTGAATTTGTGTGTCGCTGCAATCGCGCACATGCATCACCATATCGCCACTAAACGCAGCGCTTGGCTGATTATCCAAAGTGGTTTTGCCAGCAAAAGCTTTGCCGCACAGAGCTTTTAACTGGTCAAAAAACTGCAGTTGCGCCTGGCTTGGTGCCGCAGAAACAGACCATGAAGCAAGACTGATTGTGATAGTGGATGTTAAGGAAAAGGCGTTGATAAATAATGTTTTTTTAGTTATTTGCATCCGTGGACTCCTTTTTTTCGTAACCGCACTATACCTTTATTAAATGCCTTAACGCAAAAGCCGGGCAACCAGAGGAAAGGAAATGCAAAATTTAATAGATGCTAAATTACTAATGAAAGTATTTAGCAAAGTGGAACAACAAGGCACTGCTGTGGATACGCCATTTGGGAAAGGTTTTGAGCTGGACGGCATGACCATAGCCAGTGGTTTTGATGGCTACGATTTATATTTTGTCGCAGACCAAGTCACTGTCACTTTGGGTTTTCACCAGAAATATCATATAGATGCCAAAGACGAAGAACATATAGAGCGCTTTATCCAGCGTTTAAAGCGGATAGAAGCGAAATAAGCTATTGACGCTTTACAGGCTCAGCTTATGAAAACGTATGCAGGAAAAAAGCCTGACAGAGTGGCTGTGTTAGCATAAGGAAAAACGACATGGAACCAGACAAAGATGCGTCTATCTATTTACTCCAAAAGCAACACCCTACTGCTCAGTGCTCTGGCTCTTGCTGCAGTGGCCTCTTGCGGTAAAGCACCAGTGGAACATCAAACCGCCACTAAACAAGCTGCTGTAGAAAAGCCAGTTCCAACCAGTGAGCCTGTCGCAGCGCCAGCAGGCAAAGTAGTGGTGTATCAGATGTTTACCCGCTTATTCGGCAATAGCAATAATGCCAATCAGCCCTGGGGCACCATAGAGCAAAACGGTGTCGGTAAATTTAACGATATTAACCAAGCTGCACTCAAAGGCATTAAAGAGCTGGGTGCAACTTATGTCTGGTACACCGGCATATTGCACCATGCAGTCATTAGAGATTACAGCGCTTATGGCATAAGTTTGGACGACCCGGATGTAGTCAAAGGCCGTGCAGGCTCTCCTTATGCAGTGAAAGACTATTACAGTGTCAATCCGGATTTAGCAGTAGACCCGGCCAAACGAGTGCAGGAATTCGAAGCACTGATAGAACGAACCCATGCAGAGGGTTTAAAAGTTATTATTGATATAGTGCCTAACCATGTGGCACGGCATTACAAATCTTTGGATAAACCTGCCGGCATTGAAGATTTTGGTGCCAATGATGACACCAGTGTTGAATACAAACGAGACAATAACTTCTACTACGTGGTTGGCCAGCCGTTCCAGGTGCCAAAGCCACTCAATGGCTATCAGCCTTTGGGCGGCGAAGCACATCCACTGTCCGACGGCAAATTTGATGAAAATCCGGCGAAATGGACAGGCAATGGCTCGCGTTTAGCTCAGCCTGACTTTAACGACTGGTACGAAACCGTCAAAGTAAACTACGGTGTTAAACCAGATGGCAGCTACGATTTTGATCGCCTACCGGCAGACTACGCCGATAAATCAGTGCAGGAACACGCGGCCTTCTGGCAAGGTAAAGACCTGCCAAACTCTTGGTTGAAATTCCGTGACATCGCCTTCTACTGGTTGGATAAAGGTGTCGATGGTTTCCGTTTTGATATGGCCGAAATGGTGCCTGTTGAATTCTGGAGCTTTTTAAACTCGAGCATTAAAACCAAGAACCCGGACGCCTTTTTATTAGCAGAAGTTTATAACCCCACCTTATACCGCGACTATATTCGCCTCGGTAAAATGGATTATCTGTACGACAAAGTAGAAATGTACGATAGCTTAAAGCTGGTGATGCAAGGCAAAGGCAGCACAGATGCCATAGCTCAGGTGCAACAAGGTATGGCGGATATTGAACACCATATGCTGCACTTTTTAGAAAACCACGACGAGCAGCGTATTGCCGCGCCTGAGTTTGCCGGTGATGCCAACAAAGCCAAGCCCGCTATGGTGGTATCGGCGTTAATCAGCAGCTCCCCTACTATGTTGTATTTTGGCCAGGAAGTCGGTGAAACCGCTGCTTTAGATTCAGGTTTTGGCGACCCAAGCCGCACGACCATTTTTGATTATGCGGGTGTTCCGGCTCATCAGAATTGGCTTAATGACGGCAAATTTGATGGCGGTAAACTGACAGCCGAACAAAAGCAACTACGCGAGTTTTATGTCAAGTTAATGAGCTTATCGGCGACAGAAGCTGTATTTAACGGCGCTTATCAGGAACTGCACAGCATCAACAAGGATACGGACGGCTACAGCGATAAAACCTATGCTTTTGCTCGTTTTAACGACAGCACCAAGGTGATAGTAGCCAGTAATTTCGCCACCGAGGCGACCCGCTTTGAGTTAAAACTGCCAGCGGATTTGCAGAAACAATGGCAGTTAAGCAAAGGTGATTATCAGCTCCAAGATCTGTTGTCTGAACGTAAAGCCTCTTTAAAAGTGACGGGAGATACGGCTTCAGTAAAGATTGAACTAGCACCATTCGAGTCATTGGTATTAAAGCTTTGATTTAAGACTGAGCTGGTGAATACAAGACGCCTTGAGCGTCTTGTATTCACCCTCACTATTCGTAAGGTTAGTGTTGTTCACTGCCAAAAGATGTCACGCAAAAAGCTGCAATGCCGAACACACAAACATTTAATTATTTACGATAGAATCAGCTTTAACCTTTTGTAAATATTGATTAAATTTCTCTATCAATAGCTTATGTTCTGGTTCGTTTCGCAGTGCCAGATGTAAGGTTTTTAGTTCAGTTAAACTGGCGTTAAATTGCACCTTATCTGTCGCCAAACGTTTAACTTCTGCATCATGCTCAAGCAAATAAAGTAAAACCCTGCGGTCTATCACCGCCAAATCCAGCCGACCTAAAGCGACTTTAAGAATGTTTTGCCGATCAGAAAACGCCAGTTGGGGTGTCAGTTGGCCTCTGGCAATCATTTGATCAACCACTGTTAAATTGACATAGTCTTGCACCACACCTAACTGAAACTTTGGCAGCAACACAGCAGTGAGTGGCCCCAGAGGTTTTGCTTTTGATTCAACAAACCCCAGCTCGCTGCTGCCTAAACTATCCGACAAAATAAAGCTGGGGTTATGAGTTTGATACTCTGGAAAATAGCCTGCGTATGAAGCGCCTGAGCTTTCACTGGCGCGAATGGCTCTGGACCAGGGTAAAAACTCTGTCTGTACCTCCAGTTGCATAGCCGCAAAGACTTGCCGCAGCAGTATTGAAGTTTCACCTTGCTGTTCAAGCTGATGTCCTGTGTAGGGTGGCCAGTCTAAACTGGCCAGCCGCACAGGCTCAGCTACGACGGCCTGCACAGATGCAGATACACTCCATAGCAAAAACAACCACTTCTTCACTCGTTTTGCCTCAACTTAGCAACGCAATTGCGCCAGTTGAGCATCCATGGCTCCGGTAATGCTGTCAATCTCTTTGCTGATCAGCAGGTTTTGTTTAGCCAGTTGATTCAATGCCTTAGTTGCGTCATCTATGGCGGTAATATTCCGGTTAATTTCTTCACTGACCTGATTTTGTTCCTCAGCCGCTGACGCTACCTGAAACGCGTTATCCGCTATGGTAGAAATACCAGCTGTGGCCAGTGACAGTTTTTCATACGAACTTTCAGCTTCTTGCAAGGTGCTGGTCACCTTAGCGGTATTAGTATGAATTTGCTGTACTGCAGCTGAAACTTGCTGCTGCAAAGCATGGATCAGGTTTTTAATTTCGTCGGTAGAGCTGTGAGTGCGGGCAGCCAGTGAACGAACCTCGTCAGCAACCACAGCAAAACCCCGGCCTTGCTCCCCTGCCCGTGCCGCTTCAATAGCAGCATTTAATGCCAGTAAATTCGTTTGCTCCGCTATGGCCTGGATCACATCAATGATGCCGTTAATTTTCTGACTACTTTGCGCAACCTCATTAACACCTTGACTGGTGTGATTAAATTCAACAGACACAGCTTTGAAAGCCTCAACTGTATTCTGAAACAACTGATTGGCCGACGTTAACGCCTCCAGTGATTCCTGAGCGCCTTGGGCTGTGCTTCCGGCCAGATTAGCCACTTCATGGGCTGTGGCTGACATTTCATGCATGGCAGAAGCCACATTCTGAATTTCGCTGGCTTGAATACTGACCGAACTATTGGTTTGATCCGTGGTTTTGACCATTTGCTCGGATTGATACTGCATCAGCTTGGAGGATTCTTTTAAGTTGTTGATCATGGAGCGTAATTTAGCCGTAAATAGATTAAAGCCATCGGCCATATCATTCAGTTCCTGATGCTGGCTTTGAGTTAACTGCCGGGTTAAATCGCCCTCCGACCCCGCCAGCTCTTTCATCAGCATGCTCATTTGCAATATAGGCGCAGTCGCCGTTTTTAAGCCTAAAGCCATTAACAGCACAAAAGCCAATAACAGGATCACCCCCAAACCAATCATACTTTGTGTAGTTTGAGCAGAATCTGCATTCAGTTGCTCTGCCAGTTGAGTTGCCATCGCTAAGGCTGTGACTTCAGGCACAGCCACAACGACAGTCCAGCCAGATTGTGTACTGTCGAGTTTAATGGGCTGAGTTACCAGCATCGAGCCGTTGTATAAACTCACACCAGCCTGCTGTTTTTCCAGATGAGCAGTTAATTCAGCATCCAGGCTTTTAATAGATTGCCCCAGTTTGTCGGGAAATCTATTACTGGCCACTACTGAGCCATATTTACTCAGTAAATAAAGTTGCGCTTTGCCGCCGTATAATAAATCAGCCTGAGCTTGCAGTAATTGTTGTAGTACAGGCAGGTTTAAATCGACACCAGAAACGCCACGAAACTGATCCTGAGTCACTACGGGGTAGACCAAAGAAGTTAACAACACCTGATTACCCGGCGCTATTTCCCATAAATAAGGCTCCATCAGACAAGCTTTTTTACTGTCACGGCTACACAGGTACCATTCGGCTTCCCGCACACCAAATTCGTTTTTAGTCTCTTTGTATTTCACTGCAGGATCTGGTGTTTGCACAAACTTCAGCTGATTTTGTTCACGTACCCAGTAAATTTCCATAGTGCCGGTTTTCGAGCTGTGATCATTGGCAATTGAGAATTGGCTGTCAGCCCCATCATAGCCATTGGGTTCAAACTGACTGTATAAAGATGAAATACCTGTGTTGCTGGCGAGGATGTGACCCGCCATTGCCTTCACTTGCTCGCGACTGTAGGGGGTCTGCCCACTACCCAGTGCTGTACCAGATAATAAAGCCGCAAAGTTCTTCGCCGTATCAAAGTTGCGATCCAGTACACTACTGGTCTCCAGGGCTGTGCGCTGTGCTGCTTCGGTCAGAATTTGTTCGGCTAAGGTGCGTACCGACTGCGTGAGTTTACTCACGGCTGATTTATTGCTGCTGGTCATTGAATACCAACCAATAAAAGCCATGCTGCCTATACTGATAGAAAGTAACAGTGCGACACCAAAAGTGAGTTTAAAACGTAAGGAATTTAACTGCATCATCGCCACCTAGAACCAATTAAATGTTTTTGCCACTGACAACGAAAAGGTAGGTTCACCTAAATCATCCAGCTCCAAATCGGTATCATCAAAAGCAGCTGTCCATTTTGCCCCGAACCATTCACCCAGTAATGCAAGACGCCAGTGATGGTAGGTGCCGTCATTATCACGTAAAAATTTGCTGGTATCTGTTGAAGTGGAACGATCAGCCGACAGCTGTAAGGTCAAGTCCTGTGTTAATTGCACATTTTGCGTCAACATCACTATGTAATGCCCGCCACCAGCACCAAAATAATCTTTGGCATACCAATAACTGAGTTTAGTGTCTCTGTAAGATACTTTGATGTAAGCCTCCGGATAATCGAAAGCGCTGCTATCGCTGCTGCCATAATAAGTGTAATGCGCTATGCCAAGATCCATTGCCCAGTTGTTGCCTAAATCGGTGTAATAGCCTGTATAAAAATCAACTTCCCGGTCGGTATTTTCGGCAAAACTGACGTTGGATCCCCAGGTACCAAGATACCAACCGGAATCGGACACCCAGTCAAGACTGGGTTGTAAAGCCGGATCATCCTGAGTCAGCGTAATACCATTAAATAAATAGTTAGAAGTCAGAGTAACAGTGGAACTCAAATTGGCCTGAGCCGATGGGTTGAAACCCAATATCAGGCAAGCCGGTACAAGAAATTTTGTGATCTGCATACAGACTCCAATGCTGATTGAGAATTAAATTCAGATACTTAGACTCCATTCTGTGATATCGCTATTTAGGTATAGCAACAGTTGTTAAAAAAAGCCCGAACCAAAACTGAATTCCCCAACACAGAAATAGACATCTAAACACCCAGAAATCTCTTTATTTCAAAAGCGAAATCGGGTTAACTGGTTGCAGTATTTTTTTCAGGGGAATAAAACAGATGTTTAAGGTAAATAGTTATTTTGACGGCAAGGTGACATCCATAGCTTTTCAAGGCGAAGAACTCCCAGCAACAGTGGGTGTGATGGCGCCGGGCGAGTATGAATTCGGTACCAGTCAGCATGAAGTTTTAACTGTGATTAGCGGCGCTTTAACCGTATTATTACCTGGTCAGACCCAGTGGCAAACCTTTGCGCGCGGAGCTTCATTTGAAGTGCCTGCTCAGGTGAAATTTCAATTAAAAGTCGCAGCTGATACAGCTTATCTTTGTACTTATCAATAAGGTGTGTATCCGGCACGCCTATTCAGGAAAAACTGATTTATGCGTGGTATGGGAACAGTGGCGAAAAGAGCAGACGCACTAAAGCAGACCGAAGCTCTTAATCTGAAGCAAACTGTAGAGTATATGTGGCCCTATATCTGGGCCTTTAAAGGCAGGGTATTATTGGCTTTAGCGGCTTTACTTGCCGCCAAAGCAGCCACTTTATATCTGCCTTACGCTTTAAAACTTATCATTGATGATTTAGATCCCAGCCTAAACTCAGTCATCACTTTACCACTGGCCTTTCTGTTATTTTATGGCGCTTTACGTTTCGGCTCAGTGTTTTTTGGTGAAGTGCGTGACGCATTGTTTAGCAGAGTGACTGAACATGCGATGCGTAAAGTTGGCCTGCGGGTATTTAATCATCTGCACCAGTTAGAACTAAGTTTTCATTTGGACCGTCAGACCGGTGGCATCAGTCGTGATATAGAGCGAGGCACCAACGGTATCAGTTTTTTGATGCGGTTTTTAATGTTTAACATTGTGCCTACCCTGCTGGAAATTCTGCTGGTGGCGGTGATTTTTGCACTGCTGTTTTCCTACTGGTATGCCGTGTTAACTTTTGTCGCTGTAGCTTTGTATGTGGCTTTCACTTTTTATGTCACCGAATGGCGCAATAAATATATCCGTGAGGCTAACCAGGCCGATTCAGCCACCAACAGCAGGGCTGTTGATAGCTTGCTGAACTATGAGACCGTCAAATACTTCAATAACGAAGCTTATGAAGAACGCACTTATGATCAGTTTTTAGCCAACTGGGAAACTGCCAAGCTAAAAAACCGTATGTCGCTGCTGGCATTAAACTCTGGTCAGGCGCTGATTATAGCGCTGGCCATTACCTTAATGATGTGGATGGCGGCGCAAGGAGTGCTTAACAAAGAGCTGACGCTAGGCGATTTGGCCATGGTCAATGCCTACATGCTACAACTTTTTATCCCACTGAATTTTTTAGGTTTTGTCTATCGGGAAATCCGCCGCTCATTAACCGATCTGGAAAATATGCTTGGCCTTTTGAAAAAAGAGGCGAAAATCAAAGACAAAACCAATGCACCGGAGCTGCAGTTGCAGCAAGGTCGTATTGAGTTTAAGCAAGTACATTTTAGTTATCAGCCGGGCCGCCCTATTCTGAATGGCTTAAGTTTTGTGGTAGAGCCTGGGCAGAAACTGGCGATTGTTGGTGCTTCGGGTGCAGGTAAAAGTACCATAGCCAGACTGTTGTATCGTTTTTACGATATCCAAAGCGGCAGTATATGCATTGATGGGCAGGATTTACGTGATGTGACTCAAAGCTCATTACGCCAAAGCATCGCCATAGTGCCGCAGGACACAGTGTTGTTTAACACCAGTATCAGAGAAAACATTCGTTACGGTAACCCTGAAGCCAGCGAGGCAGAAGTGGATCAGGTGATCAAGTTGGCCCATCTGGACAGCTTTATCCAAAGTTTGCCTCAAGGCGACCAAACTTTAGTCGGTGAACGTGGTTTAAAAGTATCAGGTGGAGAAAAACAACGTATTGCCATAGCCAGGGTATTGTTAAAAGGCTCCCCTATTCTGATTTTTGATGAGGCCACCTCAGCTTTGGATTCACACTCAGAAGCCGCTATTTTAAAAGCCTTGCGTGAACTGGCGAAACACCATACTTCAGTGGTGATAGCGCACCGGTTGTCGACTATTACCGACGCGGACAAGATATTAGTGCTGCAACAAGGCGAAGTGGCTGAAGCTGGCACCCACCAGCAATTGCTTGCCCAACAAGGGCTTTATGCACAGTTGTGGGCCAAACAGCAAGAGGCTAAACCCAAAGCTGAGTAAAGCTGATATTAAGTTAGGTTAAGCAAAGTAAATGCCGGGTAAAGAGCTGAACCCGGCATATTTTTTTTGTTCTGATGACGGTATTTATTTCTCACAGGATAAGAAAACCACTATGTTGTTACGTCAGCTCATCATTCCAATTACCAGCCTTTTTGTACTCAGTGCCTGCGGTGGCGGTAGCTCATCAGAAGGCAACGATACCTACCCAAGCAGTTATCTGCAGTTTTATAACGGCTCATCCAACAGCGCGACCACCACACTGACCTTAACCGACAGTGATGAAGTGGAAAGTACTTTAGGCAGTGCCGCTTTTGGTGACGCCACAGCTTTAACTACTGTAGATACTGAAACTTATGATTTAGCTTTCACTTACACCGATAAAAGTGGCGATGTGCAGACTGTGCTGGAAGATCAGGTCAGCATGAAAACCAGTCAAAAAACTGTGCTTTTTATGGTAGATAACTACGAAGCGCCAAAACTGCTGAATTTAAGCTTTTTGCGGGATGATGGGCTGGATGATCAGTTTAAAGTCTACTTTGCCAATTTACTGGCGGAAAATAAAACCATGGATCTATACATCAGCAGCTCCACTGAAGATTTTGATGACGCCGATTTTGTTGCAACCGTAGGACAAAACGCCTTTAGTGAAGCAGTTACTTTTGATATTGGCAGCTACATTTTGTACCTGACAGACTCAGGCAGCAAAGAAGTTGTATTACAAAGCCCGGTGTACTCCTTTAGCTACGAAACAGAATATATTCTGGCTTTGCGTGACAACGCAGGCCCGCTTAAACGTAAAATTGCTTTAGATGTGATAGGCAATACCACTACTGTTTATCCACTGGAAGACGTAAACAGCAACGCTCAATTCCGGGTATACAACAGTCTGAACGATTTAGATCCGGCTCAAATTTATGCTGGCAGCACCAATGGTACGCCGGTTTTTGCTGATGTAGCAGCGGATACTCTGACCTCTTATGTTGAAATACCACATGGTGATTACAGAGTGACGTTAACAGCAAACGAAGGGTCCAGCCAAATTCCAAACGGTTTGTTAACCTTAAATCAGGGTCAAAGCAAAAGTCTGATCTTTTACCGTGACGAAAATGACCAGCCAACAGTGATGTCTGTCACTGACAGCGCGACTCCTCAAGTATACGACTTTGTTTTTAATGTGGTGAACGTGATACCTGACTTTGAAAACGTCAGCATCTATTTTGTGCCGCCAGGCAAAACCATGGAAACCACCTTGTACTACATCAGCAGCATCAACGATGCCACCAGCGCGAGCATTACTCTGCCGCTAGACAGCTATAGGGTGTTACTGGTGCGCAAGGATTTAAATAACAACAAAACCCTGCTGGCGCAAACTGATGAAATTGAATTTATTCAGGGCAGTTCTTACCTGCTGGTCGCAGAAAAAGATCCTGATACTGAAACAGGTTATAAAATCAGTTTGCAGTACTAAGCCGCAGCTGGTTTTGTAACAAAGGCCCGTCTGAGCAGCGGGCCTTTTTTTGCAGTCCTTTGCGCACTATTCGAACACAACCTGGCCAACGGTCAGAGCCATTGGCGCTCAGCCGCAGCTTTACCATCAAAGCTGCCAAACTATTGGCAAGACTTTATCCGAACACAACCTGGCCAACGGTCAGAGCCGTTGGCGCTCAGCCGGGTCTTGCCAAACTATTGGCAAGACTTTATCCGGCTTCGCTCTTCCAACAGTCATGTTTTTCCTCTACATTAGCGACCAATTAAAATCATCAGATGGAGTAACGCATGACCTGGATTTTTTTGGTGGTTGGCCTGGTATTACTGGTCGTTGGTGCTGATTTATTAGTCAAAGGGGCTGCACGTTTAGCAGGATCTTTTGGGATCCCGGCTTTAGTGATAGGTTTAACAGTGGTCGCATTTGGTACCAGCGCACCTGAATTAGCCGTCAGTGTGAAAGCTGCATATTCTGGTCAGGCAGAATTGGCGATTGCAAATGCGGTCGGCAGTAATATCTTTAACGTGTTGTTTATTCTGGGTGCTGCGGCGATGATTTCGCCTCTGATTATTTCACGTCAGTTGATCCGCCAGGATGTACCTATTATGGTCCTGGTATCAGCTCTTGCCATGTGGATGACTTTTGATGGTTCAATTACTCGTCTGGAAGCAGTGATATTGACTCTCGGGTTAATCAGCTACACCTGGTTTTTATTTCGCCAGGGTAAAGCCAAAGGCGCAGATACGGTAGACGAAGAAGTCGAAGCAATGCTCAAAGCTAAAGTACCAACCTGGCAAAACCTATTGTTGCTGGTCGGTGGTTTAATATTGCTGGTGTTAGGTTCACGTTTTCTGGTCGACAGTGCGGTCGAGATTGCCCGCGCCTTTGGAGTCAACGAGGCTGTAATAGGTTTGACTATTATCGCTGCCGGAACCTCCTTGCCTGAAGTGGTTACTTCTGTTGTCGCCACCATACGCGGCGAGCGTGATATAGCTGTCGGCAACGTCGTAGGCAGCAATATATTCAATATCCTGTGTGTACTGGGTATCTCAGGTCTGGTGTCTCCTCTCCCCCTGCTGGCTGGTGAGCAAATGGCCATGGTCGATATTCCGGTGATGGTCGGTGTGGCAGTGCTTTGTGTACCGCTGTTTTTTATCGGCTCAGTGCTGAACCGCATCGAAGGTTTACTCTTTATGCTGCTCTACATCGCCTACACTTGGTATCTGGTGGCTATGGCGTTAAAAGAGGCTTATCTGCCAGACTTACAACAAGGTATTTTGTACGGTTTGTTGCCTGTGGTTGTACTTTACGTGGTCGCCTCATTTATCCATGACCGCATAAAAAACAAACAAATACATCAATGAGTTAGCCAAAAACGTCACAACAGGCCCAGTAGGGCCTGTTTTTATTTGTATCCAGTATGACATTTAGATGATCTGTATCTGCTGCCCGATTTGAGCACTATCCAACCCCTGCTTTTGTTTATATAATCCGTCGCAGTTCATAACCTCAATGAGACCCCATGGAAATCTTTATACTTGTTGGACTTATCGTATTAAATGGCATTTTTGCCATGTCTGAAATTGCTATCGTCACCGCCAAAAAATCGCGTTTAACAGCTCTGGCACAAAAAGGCAAATCCTCCGCCGCCATAGCGCTGAAATTGGCTGAAGACCCTACTCAATTTTTATCGACAGTCCAGATTGGTATTACCTCTATTGGTATCTTAAACGGTATCTTCGGTGAATCTATTCTTGCAGAACCTTTTGCCTTGTGGTTACAAAGCCTCGGAATGACACCGGAATTCAGCAGCATTTTTGCCACAGCTTTAGTGGTTATAGTGGTGACTTATGTGTCTATCGTTGTGGGTGAGTTAGTACCTAAACGTGTAGGTCAAATCAGTGCCGAATCTATCGCCTGCTTAATGGCCAAACCTATGCTGTTACTGGCTGTAGTGACCAAACCTTTTGTCTGGTTATTATCCGGCTCAACTCACGGTCTGATGCGGCTCTTTGGTTTTGCTCACAGCACTGAATCCAATGTGACCCATGAAGACATTCAGGCCATGTTACTGGAAGGCTCCAGTTCAGGTGCTATTGAACACAATGAACATGCGATGGTGAAGAACGTATTCCGTCTGGATGAACGTTCGATTTCATCCTTGATGGTACCCCGTTCTGACATTATCTTTTTAGACACTGCCATCAGTATGGAAGATAACTTACATCGCGTGATGCAATCGCCACACTCCCGCTTTCCGGTCTGCAAACAGAGCGCAGATGAGTTAATTGGGATAGTCTCCGCCAAACAATTGCTGGCACAATCTGTCGCAGGTCAGCTTACGGATTTGTCGTCATTGGTCCAACCTTGTCATTATGTGCCTGACAGTTTAACTGGCATGGAATTATTGGAGCATTTCCGTACAACAGCACGCCAGGTTGTTTTTGTTGTCGATGAATATGGCGACCTAAAAGGCATGGTGACGCTGCAGGATTTAATGGAAGCCTTAACAGGCGAATTGAACCCGGATGACGGCGAAGATTTAATGGTGGTGCAGCGTGATGACGGCTCCTATTTGCTGGACGGACTGCTGCCTATTATCGATCTAAAAGACTGTTTAGGTTTAAATGAATTACCTGAAGAAAATCAGCGTAACTATCAGACCTTAAATGGCCTATTGATGCTGTTAATGGGCAAAATTCCACAGACTGCAGACAAAGTGCTGCTGCATAACTGGCAACTGGAAATTGTCGATATGGATGGCAAGCGGGTAGACAAAGTATTAGCTATTCAACTGACGCCGGAACAAGTGGCGGATATGCAGTCTGCTGCAGATGAGATGCACGACTAGGCTTCTTGCTACATACAAAAAACGCCACTGGAAAGTGGCGTTTTTTGTTGAATAATTAATCTTTACGGCCCTTGTTTGGTAAAGCCAAAGGGTCGGCGTCAAGGCTAAAACCCAGTAGCGGCAAGAGTTCCGGTATCTCATCTTCCGGTATACCTACTTTGTGAAAATGCTTCACCACATACTGCACATCATGGCCTTGTTCTTTGAATTGTTGTGCAGTTTTCAAGTGCACAGTTCGCATAAAGTTAGATGTCATATAATTCACTCTCTGCAGAAAAGCGACAGTCATAGTGGTGAAATATTCAGCAGCAGGCAAGCAGTTTTCGATGAAAATTTGCACAATTTTTTCGAATGAATTGAAACTAGAATACAAACAAAAACTTAACGGTCAAGGTACCTAGTTGTACCTTGACCTTGGAGACACAGGATCAGAAATCAAGTTCGACCGGAGTCGCGGATTTAGTGATGGTCAAATTTTTAGTCTGCAAAAATACAAGCTCGTCATTTTGCTCAGGTTCATCATTCAGCTGGCAGGTCAGAGCGGCAGTGTAATTCCCGGCGTCAATAAAACCTAACTCATAACCGTAACTGGAAGCACCATCAAATAATACCGGTGCACTGGCATAAGGTGACACAGCTTCAGTACCACCATAATCAGCCAAGGTACTCAGATCCAAATCTGCTCCAGGATACAGATAAACAGCTGCGACGGGCTGATTTTGATCAGCTGGGGCTACAGTACAATTATTGGCTAATAAAACAGCCTCACTGATATCACCTTCCAGATGACCAATTTCACTGGTATTCACCAGACGTAAACCTGTAGGTTTGAGCAAGTATTTCTGCGGGTTAGACAACACCATAGCTTTACGTAAATCAAATTCAAGAGTGTAACTGAAAGTCCCACCAGCAGATAAAGTAACACCATTCAGACGAAGTTGATTTGACGGTACTTCCAATGGATATTGAGTACCATCCGTCAGCTGAATGTAACTGCCGGGCACGATATTCAAACGCATTTGGCCATAATTTCCCGCAGGTACTGTGGCTTGCGAAATCAAAGCCAATGAGGTGGCGCCTGGCAAGGTTAATAGATCAACCCCTATACTATTTGCCACAACCGCACCATTGTTATCGAGACACTCAGTATTATTGTTTGCTGCAACTGGCTCCAAACCTGGCGTAAATGTCTGATTACCCAAACCATTTCCTACCAGTTCAACTGAGCCAAAACATAACATCACTTTATCCACACCATCCACTGGTGCGTCACTGATCGCCAGACTAAAACTGGCGTTTTGATCAACCTCCTCTGACGAGCCCCCTCCGCAAGCGGCTAAGCTGACGGATAAAGCACTGACCAATGCCAAAATACCCCATTGTTTCTTAGTATTCATTTTTTACTCCTGATAGCTGGGATGACCCCACTCAACTTTGCAGTTATAAAACAATGAAACTGAATTTATGCTGAAACCCTAATTTAGGGATTCCGTAATAAAAACTTGCGCTGTAGCAGACGATCCAACCATTTTTGTGGTAATAATCTTGCCAGCAAAGGTAAAGTGACAGCGCCATGCCCTATACCCACAGCACCGCTGCAATCGGCTTTATTCAGCTCTCGTACCAAACGTTTGGCAAAACGTTCTGCCGATGTAGGTTGGTTTTGACTGGCATTAGCGCGCAGCATCACACCATCACGCATAGGCCACCAGAGTGAATCCGGTTTTAACAACTGCTCAGCTTCAAGTTTTGCTCTTTGGGCAAAACCAGTAGCAATAGCTCCAGGCTGCACAGTCAACACCCGCACACCTAAAGGCGCTAGTTCCATTCGCAGTGCATCAGACAAGCTATGTAGCGCCGCTTTAGAGGCACAATAAACGCCAGCAAAAGGTGTGGTTAATATCCCAGATACACTGCCAATATTGACGACAAGGCCTTTGCTTTGTAACAGCAAAGGCAAACAAGCCTGTGTTAAATCCATCACCGCAAATACGTTGACTTCAAACTGCTGACGTAAGCCTTCAGCCCCGGCGTCCAGCACTGGCCCCATAACACCAAAACCAGCATTATTCACCAGAATATCCAAACGCCCTGCTTGTCGCTGCAACTGCACCACAGCTTGTTTCACAGAATCTGGGTTGGTCATTTCCAGTGCTATGCTTTCCAGACCCATCTGCTTTAGTTGCTGCAGATCAGTCTCTTTTCGTGCTGTAACAAAGACTCTGTAGCCTTGTTGTTTAGCCTCTAACGCCAAAGCTTTGCCTATACCGCTGGAGCAGCCGGTGATCAGTATGGTTTTGCTCATCGCTGGCCTGCCTGCACTAAGTGTTGCTCATCTGGCCTTAGTGTTAACACCAGAAAACCAGTGTCAGTCACAGCCACTGTATGCTCCCACTGGGCTGATAACTTCTTATCCTTGGTCACCACAGTCCAGCCGTCAGATTTTTGTTTTACCCTTCTGTCGCCCTGATTGATCATAGGTTCAATGGTAAATACCATGCCAGGCTTTAGAGTAAGACCTGTGCCTGCTTTACCGTAGTGCAAAATTTGTGGCTCTTCGTGCATCTCACGCCCTATGCCATGACCACAGTATTCACGCACGACAGAATAACCATGCCGCTCAGCATGGTGCTGTACAGCAGCCGCTATGTCACCTAAACGGGCGCCGGGTTTCACCTGATAAATGCCCTGCCACATCGCCTGATAAGTTACATCCACTAAAGCCTGTGCTAAAGGACTGACCTTACCTACGCAATACATTTTGCTGGAGTCGGCGATAAAACCATCTTTTTCCAACGTAATGTCCAGATTGACAATATCGCCTTCTTTTAAAATATCAGCAGGTTTGGGCACGCCATGGCAGACCACCTCATTGATAGAGCTATTGAGTACGTACTGATAGTCATACTGACCCTTGCTGGCAGGTCGTGACGCTAAAGGCCCGCGGATAAAATCCTCCACTGCATCGTTAATTTGCATGGTACTGATGCCAGGCTGCACCAGCTCATCCAGCATCAGAAAGACCTGAGCCAGCAACTGCCCGGCTTTGTGTTGGAGGTCCAGTTCAGCCGGGGTTTTCAGATGGATCGAGTTCATTCAGTAAGTCCTGCAAAGTT
Source organism: Rheinheimera tangshanensis (assembly GCF_014645135.1). GTDB lineage: Bacteria > Pseudomonadota > Gammaproteobacteria > Enterobacterales > Alteromonadaceae > Pararheinheimera > Pararheinheimera tangshanensis. The sequence continues at coordinate 762,324 of NZ_BMLH01000001.1, read as the reverse complement.
GTAGATTTGTTTTTTAATAATTTACGACACAATTCCTGGTAACTAAGCTGAGGGTTCAGCTCAGCCAACATGCCGACCCGGATCCAGAATTCAGCCTGAGCGTTAATGGAACGCGCCATCACCCTGCTGGCTTCCCGCAAATCATCATGCAGGTCGTCCGATATTTTCACTATACCCATAACTACGCTTCATATACATTTCATATACTAATTGTATAAAAACAATCCTTCGAATGCACTTAAAAAATAGCTAAAAACTGGGTATGGTATGACATAGGACAATAAAGCCTCTGTCACAAGAGGTTAAAGTTCAACATCAGCAATTGGGTTTGGAACTAAGACTGAGAGTCAGGACATGAGCTTATTTAACGATATTTACAATGCAGTTGAGCGGCAGTTTTTCTACAGCCTGACATTAAAAATTGTCGGTAATATTGGCTTTTTAACGTTGATTTTCTGGCTGGCGATGTTTGCAGCTTACCCGGATGAAGGGAGCGCAGGACAAAGCTGGTGGTGGATTTTAGTGCTTGGTACCGGCGCTTTTGTATTCACTATCGGCTATCTGATGCATCTCATTGTGCGTCCGGTCAAAGCTCTGGTCGACGCTCTGCAGCACGCCAACCAGGCAGGCAGCGATCTAAAAACCCGTTTACCTGCTTTTACTTTTGATGAATTTCGTACTTTGTCTGAGCAATACAATTTATTTGTTGAGCAATTATCCGCGATGTTACGAGGTATTCATCAGCAAGCGTCCAGCAACTTTGCAGTCAACCAGCAAGTGGCAGAAGCTGTGCACAGTACCAGACATCAATTGCAGGGAGCTGAGCAAAACAGTCAGCAAATCCGCCAACAAAGTGATCAGTCCTTGCAACGTTTAGCCGAAATAGTGCAAAGCAACGATCAGGTGATACAAGTTGCCAGTAGCACAGTCCATAACGCCAGAACCGCCAGTACTCAACTGGATCAGCTCACTAGCCAACTGCATAAAATCGAGCAGCTACTGGCTAACTTTGGTGGCACTGTGACAGGTTTGCAGAAAAACGCCGAAAACGTGCGGCAGATTTTGTTGATGGTGGAGAACTTCTCCGATCAAACCAACCTGTTGGCACTTAATGCAGCGATTGAAGCCGCACGGGCGGGCGAAGCCGGTCGTGGTTTTGCCGTGGTCGCTGACGAAGTGCGCACTCTGGCAGCTAAAGTCAACAGCGCTACAGGCCAAATCTCTGGTTTCCTGAATGAAATGGATGTATTGGTTCGCGATACAAAGAACGAATCCGAGCAACTGCAACAACAAGCTGGCGCAGCCCAGCAACAGATCCAGCAAACCAGTGGTGATTTTAGTCAACTGGAGCAACAACTTAAAAATGCCCAGCAGCAACTGAATCATATTCAGCAGCATGTGCAGCAACTGGCGCATAGCTCAGAACAAAACCATCATCACCTGACAGAAATTGAACAAGGCACCAATCTGGCGTATCAACAGATGGCCGCTATAGATCAGGCCACAGAGCAGTTGTTATCCGGAACTAAACGCACCCAACAACAACTGCAGCCTTTTTCTGCGGCTTAACTTTTAGTTTTTTCAACATCAGCCCGGCCATCCTGTTGTAATGCTTTGACCAGTTGCAACACGGCCGGGTGAGTCAGTTTACGCTCAGGCGATATCGCATAAAAACGTTCTGTAACTCTGTGGATCACTCCGACTTTTAACAGACGATAGTTGTTCAGCAGTTGAGTTTCCAGCAATAAAGGGGCGGCAAAAGCACCCAAGCCCTGCTGGGCAAAAGCCTGCATCAAGGCACTGTCATCAAATTCAGCTACGACATCCGGCTGCACCTCCACTTCATTAAACCAGCCCATTAACTGCTGGCGGATTATGGATTTTTTACCTTGCAACAAAAAAGGTTGATCGTGCAGGGAACGCGGGAAATCTGCGCTGAGTTGTTCAGCCAAAGCTTCACATGCATAAACGGCCATTGGAGATTCGGTGACTAAATGACTGTAGGCTTTGACATGGCTGCCAGGCTGAATAGGTTGATCCGATAACACCATATCCAGTTTATTGATCGCAAGTTCAGACAACAATCCGGCTTGCTCACCTTCACGGCAAATCAGCTTAATTGGCAACTGCAAAACAGGTCTGAGCATTTCATAAACAAAAGCCTTAGGCAAAACGTCGGTGATACCGACACTAAAATTTTGCCAACTGCTGTGCTGACGGGTCAGTACAGCTTTAAGCTCATCCCCCAATTGAAAGATATCAGCGGCATAACGTTGCACTACAACGCCTAACTCAGTTGGGATCAGTCGCTTACCCTGCCGGGAAAACAGCGCAGTACCAATACCATGTTCAAAGGCACTGATTTGTCCACTGATGGTTTGCGGCGTGATATGTAACAACTCACTGACCCGGGCAATACTGCCGTGCTCAGCGACCAGATAAAAATAATACAGCTGGTTGTAATTAACGGGGGTCATATTAACTCAATTATTTACGAACATATTAGAAGTTATATTCGATTTTTACTGACAAAGTAAAGGGCGTATAACAGTAACTGTTGTGAGGTTCCTGCAGAATGTCACAGACATAGTTTAACCCATAGGCTCATCCGCGCCTTTTGCCTCTTGCTTGCAAGGGGCTTTTTTGTTTAGCCTTCGCCCTTGAAGCTGCCGCTTTATTGACTGCCCTGGCTTTTTAAAAAGAGCTTCGCCCCAATCATAGAGTGAACTATGTTCATGGGGACTCATTCCCTTGTTAATCCGCTACTACCAGTCTTCGGTTCAGGCTACAATACAACAAAGAATCCAGAGGGTGTTCAGATGATCCAGTTTCCCGCCATCTTCAAGTTGTCAGGTCAGGATGAACTGCTTTTATCTGAGACACAAAGTAACTTTATGCAACACTATCAGCTGCAGCAGTCTTATCTGTTGCCTGATGATTTGCTGATCGACAGCACAGGTCAGGCTTATTCGCTCAAGCCCTGCCCTCTGGAGACTGTCGCTACCAAAGCGGTGAAAGAGTTTTCATTACAGGAGCTGACAGCCTTGGTTCAGACGCACTTTTTTGCATCCGCTCAGACCTGTGTGACAAAAATTCAGGCTCCCGATATTAAAACATTGTTTAGCTTGCTTAAGCACAGCAGTTAAACCGTCAGTTCCAGCCGGTTTCCTTCAGGATCCAAAACAGTACTCTCATAGTACCCATCGCCAGTCCGCCGTGGACCATCGAGATGAGTGTAACCGTCTTGAACTAGCTGTGCTGTTAACTGATCCACAGCTTGCTCTGAACCTAACGCAAAGGCCAGATGCGCCCAGCCAAGATGCTGTCGGCCCGGCGGATAAGGTCTGGGTAAGACCGGCATCTGCATCAGTTCGAGCCTCGCCCCTTGCTCAAATTCAATAAAATAGGATGTAAAATCATGCCGCGGGTTTTGATACAACCTGCCTGCTTTGCCGCCAAAATAACGACAATAAAACTCCTTTAATAACTCCAGTTGCTCAGTCCAGATAGCAAGATGTTCGATCTTCATAAAGCGATCCTCACAGATATCAATTTCTGCCATAGTATTTATAAGTACCTTGTTAAAAAATACCTGATAATGACATCATGATTTCAAAAACTGCCAACAAAGCAATCATTTTGGTTGGGGAAGACTGCCAAGAATGGATTTGCTGTGACTCTCTTTTGCCTGCTCTGGCACAACAAGGGATCTGGCTGGCGGGATACTCTGAGCTACAACACTTATATCAAATTCACCGTGTGCTGCCTGGCATAGATACCTTACTGGTGACAGTGTCAGGTCAGGGGATGGTGAAACTAGCGGATCACTGGCAGATGCAGCACGCCGGTGATTGGGTCTGGTTGCCTTCCGGCAGTTTAGTTCAGTATCAACTAACCGATCCGGATACAACGACTCCCTGGCAGCTTTGCTGGATACTGTTTTACAGCACAAAAACGCCAGCTTTGACCAGGTATCAGTCAGGCGCGACCGATCAGGCTCTGCAACTAAAACTCCTGTTACAGTTTCTCTATAATGAGCAGCAAAATCCCAAGGCGGATCAAAGCAGCACCCTCTGTTGTCAGCAACTGCGGATCCTGACCCAAAGAGTAAGGCAGCACACCATGGTTGCGCCTTTAGAGCAGCTCAGACAGCGGCTTGTCACATCTCTGGACAAAGCATGGACAGTAGCAGAAATGGCTGAAAGCGCTTTTTTATCAGAGCGGCAACTGCACCGGCTTTGTCTGCAGCATTGGGGGCAAACGCCTAAACACTACCTGCAGTTATTAAGATTACGCCACGCTGCTATGTTACTTACCAGCACCAGCCTGAGTATCAAACAGATCGCACATCAGACGGGCTTCAGTAACCCTTATCATTTTTCAACCGTATTCAAAGCTCATTATCAGCAACCGCCTGGCTTGTATCGACTGCAAAAACATCCACTTTTTATCGACGAAACACAATCAGATTGATGGAGTCTGAGTGAACGACCGCAAGCTGCAACAGGCTCAACTGGCTAATCGCTGGTTACATAGATGCTATTATGCTCATTTAGTAAACAGTGTAATTACAGTTAATTACTTGTCTGCAACCAAGACACTGGTTAAAGTTGCGCCACTTTTTACAGGAGTAACATGATGCGTATCGAATTGTTGATCGGATTAGAACTGAATGATGCCGAGCTTTACGCAGAATATCGCCGTCAGATGACACCTTTATTACTGCAACATCAGGGAGATTTTGGCTACGATTTTGTAGTACAGCACACCCTGAAGCCGTCAAATTCAGCAATCAACAGAGTATTTACTATTCACTTTGCTTCAGAGCATTGGATGGAGAGCTTTTTTAATCATCCTGAGTATCTGCAAATCAAAGCCCGCTGCTTTGAAAAGTCGGTGACTAATACCCATATACTGGCACGTTACCAAATTACTTGACTCTGCCCAGAGGCAAGCTTTAGCCAGAGCAAACTCAAACAGGATCGGAGTAGTACTATGATTGAGATCACTGTGCAGGACTTACACCGAGAAGGAACCTTTGACCATATTCGTGATCAGTTATCACGCCTTGATCCCTTTAGCCATATCCAGCCGGGAAAAAGCTGCAACACCCTGTGGATTGAGACTTTGCTGAGTCTGGACAAATTAATCCAGTTGATCCAGGACTGTGGTTTAACACCATTAGCCTGGGTCGGCCGTCGATAGGAGCATTTATGTATCAACTTTATTACTCCAGCGGAGCCTGTTCTTTGGCTGTTCAGATCAAGTTAAAAAAGGCAGCCGTCCCCTATCAGCCAGTCAAAGTTGATCTGGCTCAGGGTCAGCACCAGACCGACTCATTCCGTCAGCTCAATCCGGCAGAGCGCGTACCGGTACTAATCTTTCAGGACACTGCACTGACCGAAGCCATGGCATTATTGATTTGGCTGGAACAACGCCATCCACAGGGCTTATTACCCGCAGAGCCCCTGCTGCAGGCAAAAGTTCTGGCCAAAATGACATGGCTGTCCAATACCTTGCATATCGATTTTGCCACCTTGTGGCGACCCCAACGTTTTGTGCTGGATGCAGGGTTAAAAACTGCCGTCAGTACGCAGGCACAACCGCGTTTATTACAACGTTTTACCGAACTGAACCAGGAATTAGCGCAACACCAATACTGGCTTAGTGACCAACTAACACTGGCCGATTATTACCTGTTGCCTTTTATTCGCTGGAGCTTGTCTGCAGTGCCTGGCGTAGCGCAATTGCACTCACTCCAACAGTATCTGGATCGTATGGGCGAATTACCAGAGGTCAAAGCGGCACTGGAGCTGGAACAAATTCCGCTGAGGAAAAACTAAGCACGGAGACAGAACTGAAGGTCAGCGCTATTTATCTTCAGCTCTGTAGGTGTTTACAACGGAAAATCACAAAAAAATACAGTGCCCTGTCCGGGCACTGAATGAAAACCTATGCTGCCTCCCATAGACTCAATAATGGCTTTACTGATCGCAAGTCCCAAACCTGTGCCAGATTTGGCTTTGGAATCAGAGCCATCCGCCTGAGCAAAACGCTGGAAGACTTTCTCCTGAAAAGGTAGCGGTATGCCTTCACCTTTGTCTTCGACCTGAATACGCGTCTTGTTACCCTGCTGAGCGTAACTCAGTGTGACTTCAGCACCAGCTTTTGAGTATTTAATAGCGTTGGATAATAAGTTACTCAATACCTGCTGCAGCCTGTGGTTATCCAGCTGCATCTGAACAGATTCTGTATTGAGTATCCGCAAATGAACACCAAACTTATCGGCATAAGGTTGATTTTGTGCGATAGCTTGCTGACATTCGACAGCCAAATCGCAAGGCTGCAGACAGAAATCCATTTTCCCTGCGCTGAGTTTCTCCATATCCAGTAAGTCATTTACCAGTAACTGCAGTCTTTTACTATTTTGGCCGGCCACCTTCAGCATAGCTAAAGCTTTTTCAGGAACAGGCCCTAAAACCTGATTGATCACTAAATCTAAACCACCACTAATAGCAGTAATAGGGGTACGTAATTCATGACTGACGGTAGAAATAAAATCAGTTTTCATCTGTTCCAGTTGCTTTTGCTCGCTGATGTCATGCATCAAAACTAAAGCCCCTAACAGCTGGCCTGAGCGTGTTTTTAGCTGCTCTCCTCGGCAACTCACCCAACGTGGAGGCTGCCCCTTACTCTTAATACAAATATCCTGTCCAACCACAGTCTCGCCATGAAAAGCCCGGAGCAAAGGTATTCGTTCCACGGGCAGCACTGTATGGCCATTCTCTTCATACAAGTTATAGTGATGACTCCACAGCTGTGCTTCACACTTGCGAACATCCACCCCATGCCAGTCGCGGGCAACTTTATTAAATTGCTCCAGATGCCCCTCACTGTCACAAGCCACTAAGGCATCAGGAATAGAATCCAGCAGTAAGTCCAGCAGTTGCAATTTATGTTCAGTCTGAAGTTTTTGTTTGTGCTCCTTCAATCTGTCCATCACCAACACCGCCAGTTTTCGCAACACAGCTTTGTCCTGCTCAGACATAGTGCGTGGTTTTCCATCAATCACGCATAAAGTGCCCAGTGCAAAGCCGGCTTCATCAATTAACGGACATCCGGCATAAAATCTGATATTGGGGATAGTGCACACCAGCGGATTATCGGCAAAACGTTCGTCTTTAGATGCATCCTCGACGATAAAAATATCTGGCTGCAAAATAGCATGAGCGCAAAACGCCAGTTTGCGATCAGTCTGACAGACCTCCAGCCCTTGTTTACTTTTAAACCACTGTCGTTGCTCATCAATCAAAGACACCAGGGCTATCGGAACCTGAAACAAAGTAGTAGCCAAAGAGGTAATGGCATCAAAAGTGGCATCAGGTTCAGTATCCAGGATTTGTAACTTCAGCAGTGCTTTTAATCTTTCCTGCTCATTAAGCGGAATTTGGGCAACCTGCATGCTTTCGCTCCTTGGCTGACAACAAAAAATCTACCTCAAACCATACCACAAAAAGAAACACTGCACCTTAACGCTGGTCTTGCTCAGACTTTTCTAATAAAGCTTGTAAATCATCAGGCACTGGCACAGATTCCAATACAGAGTAACGGCTGGAGCCAGGGTTACCCAAAGGCAAGCGTCCTGTTAAATGGCCGACGGGAGTCAGAATCAGACGCAACAACTGACCACGGACTTCCAACCAGTTTATTTGATCGGCGGCCAGCTTTAACATCTGCCAGTGAGTATGCATATGCAGAATAAAATCTTGTTGGCCTAAAATATGGGCTCGCTCAAGATGAAACCAGGCCTCTTGCCACTGCTGTCGACGGCGGGCTGTCATTGCTTGTTTTATTTCTGCATGAAAAGCACGGATTGTATCTGAATACATAGCAAGCTCGAGTTGTTTCCTTAGTGTTTTGTTTACAATGACGCCGCTTTTGTATTCCGTCAATACTTAGCTTGCCCGGCTCTGAGTCTTGTGGCTCTTGAGTTTCAAGCTGTTTTGTATTAAGGTAACGTCAGTTTTATCCCATGGCACAAGCAAGCAGAAAAACATGAACAGAAATCAGGGACAAACGCCCTGGCTCAGGTTAATGGTGCTTATTAGCTTACTCTTGTTCAAAGGAGTAGCTTCTGCCGCTATGTTGTGTTGTGGGCCAGATCACAGCTCTCATTCAACTTCCTCTTCTCATCATCCGAATTCGGGCACTACAGCACATCAGATGTCTGATCATAGGGCTCACAGCACCGAACAGCATGCAGAGATGATGGAACAGCAAGATCAGGACTCAGACCTCTCCAATGCCGGACATAAAAGCTCCTGCCCAGGCTGCGCTATCAGTTGTGCTTCTGCTGTCTTGATTATGGATCCATGCGGGATACCGCCCGAGAAAAATCAAACTGAGCGGATCTTCAGTTCAACCTCCTTTCTATTCCCTTTAACCAGTTCTGGTCTGGAACGTCCGCCTCGTTTATACAGCTGATCATACTTTTTAGTAGGTGAAGGCTCTGCATCCAGCCTTTCTTAATAGTTTTTCAGTGTAAAACAGGTTTTCTTATGCTCTCTGTCAAAAACAAAGCACTTCGTTGTGCCTGCGGTTTATTGATGACTCATTCTGGTATCTCTTTCGCTTCACCAGAGGTATCAGTGTTACAACAATTGCCCCCACTGTTCATCAGCTCTGAAGAAAAAACATCTGACTGGATCCAGGCCAATAAAAAGGTGGCGGAACTGGGCGGCTGGCAATTTTATATGCAGGAAGCAGGTGGTCATGCTGCCATGGACCACTCGCAGCATTCGGGCCACAGCGGACATAAGGCTGAGCCCGCCATGGATCACTCGCAGCATTCGGGCCACAGCGGACATAAGGCTGAGCCTGCCATGGACCACTCGCAGCATTCGGGCCACAGCGGACATAAGGCTGAGCCCGCTATGGACCACTCGCAGCATTCGAGCCACGGCGGACATAAGGCTGAACCCGTTATAGACCACTCGCAGCATTCGGGCCACAGCGGACATAAGGCTGAACCCGCCATGGATCACTCGCAGCATTCGGGCCATGCAACTTCCAAGCAGACAGCACCAAAACCAGCAGCAGGAGATCAGCATGAGCATCATCACTAAATTATCGCCTTTGGCCGCGCTGGTTTTACTGAGCGCTTGTGCCGGGACCTCTCAGCTGCAACAAAACAATGCGCTGATACAACAAGCCGAACGGCAACAGCTGACTCTGGCTCCGGTAGACCCGGCGTTAAGAGCAGAGACTGAACAGGAAGTGGAACGACTATTAGCCGGGCCTTTGTCATTGCATAACGTCAGTCGTATCGCGGTATTAAACAACCCTGAGTTTCTGGCGAGTTTGTCATCTTTGGACATTAGCCGAGCTGAGTTGGCTCAGGCCGGTTTGTTACCTAATCCGGGCCTGAGAGTGATCCGCAGCCGCGAAGAAGAAGGCTATAACACAGAACTTGATTTCTCTTTTGACTTATTTGGCTTTCTGTTTTTCAAATCCAATCAGGCCATAGCAGAACAACAGGCTAGGCAACAGCAACAGCAGGTGGCTCTTCAGTTGCAGGAATTGTTAAGCCAAAGTCGCAGCGCTTTTATTGAAGCCGTGGTGGCACAACAGCGTTTTAGCTATTTGCAGACAGTACAGGAAGCAATAGACGCCTCGGCTGAACTGGCCAGTCGCATGTATCAGGTCGGCAACTACAGTGAACTGCAGCACGCACGCCAACAAAAGTTTGCCGCAGAAATTCGTCTGCAACTGGCGACAGCACAACAACAGCAACAACAAAGTCGCGAGCGCCTTCTTCTTGCGCTTGGTCTGTCTGACGCTGCAGTTTCCTTGCAATTACCCGCTTACCTGCCTGCGATTCCGACTGAAATGCAACCACAACATCAGTTAGAACAACAAGCGCTGGAACAACGATTGGATCTGCAACAAGCTAAAGTCAGATTAAAGCAACTACAGTTACAACTTGAGCAAAATGAGAACAGCCGTTTTGTCCGCGGTTTATCTGGTGAAATTGCAGGATCAGTGCAACACAGTGCAGAACGTGAAGTGGCTTTAGGCATTGAATTACCCTTGTTTGACTCTGGCGCACAGCGTATCAACAAAGCTCAGGCGCAATACCTGCAAGCCTGGTGGCAAGCCAAAGCTCTGGAACAAAAAGCGTTGTCTGAAGTACGTCAGGCTTACAGCCTGCAGCAGCATTCTTATCAGGTTGCCCGGCATTATCAGGACCAGCTAGTGCCACTGGCGCAGAAAATCAATCAGCAAAATGTACTGCGGTATAACGGCATGCTGATTGGTGTATTTGAACTGATTGCCGACACTCAGGCACAGGTCAGCACTGTGACAGGACAAATGACAGCACAACGCGATTTTTATCTCTCACAACTGGCTTTACAACAAGCGCTGTGGGGCAGCCCAACACTGCAGCTGCCAACAGCAACGGAAATTACCAACACTTCAGCTACTGCAGCTGGTCATTAACAGGAGAATGTGATGCTCACCCGTCGTGATTTATTAAAAAAAGTCGGTGCTATTACAGCTGCTGTAGGTGTAGCCGCAGTCAGCAAAAGCTCAATGGCCACCTTGCCTGAACCTGTGATCCAGCAATCCGCTGACACTATGGATCCCTTAATACCCAACACTGGCCGACCTTATAACCCTGTTGTCACGCTAAACGGCTGGACTTTGCCGTGGCGGATGAATAATGGCGTAAAAGAATTTCATCTGGTGGCAGAGCCTGTAGTGCGTGAACTGGCACCAGGGATGAAAGCGCATTTATGGGGTTATAACGGCCAGTCGCCAGGCCCTACGATTGAAGTGGTGGAAGGCGACAGAGTGCGGATTTTTGTCACCAACAAGTTACCCGAACATACCTCTATCCACTGGCATGGTCAGCGTTTACCTAATGGTATGGATGGAGTCGCCGGCTTAAATCAGCGCGCCATCAAGCCCGGTAAAACCTTTATGTATGAGTTCATCGCCCGCCGCCCCGGTACTTTTATGTATCACCCTCATGCCGACGAAATGGTACAAATGGCGATGGGTATGATGGGCATGTGGATCACCCATCCAAAAGAGGCCCATCCCCATATCGACGAAGTGGACCGCGATTTCTGTTTTCTGCTGAATGCTTACGATATAGAGCCTGGCAGTGCCACGCCAAAAATCATGACCATGACCGACTTTAATCTCTGGACCTGGAATAGTCGTGTCTTCCCTGGCATCGATCCTTTAGTGGTGCGTAAAAACGATAAAGTCCGGATCCGGGTGGGTAATCTGACCATGACCAATCACCCTATTCATATTCACGGTCATGAATTTACAGTCACAGGCACAGACGGTGGTCCTGTGCCGCCTTCTGCCCGCTGGCCTGAAGTCACCACAGATGTGGCTGTAGGTCAGATGCGACAAATTGAATTACTGGCGGACGAAGAAGGTGACTGGGCTTTCCATTGCCACAAATCGCATCATACGATGAATGCGATGGGCCATGACGTACCGACGCTGATTGGGGTGGATCACAGTGGTTTGATGCAAAAAATCAATAAACTGGTGCCGGATTATATGGTCATGGGTGAACGTGGTATGGCAGATATGACTGAAATGAAGATGCCGCTACCTGCTAATACCTTACCAATGATGTCAGGTGATGGACCTTTTGGCTCCGTGGAAATGGGCGGTATGTTCAGCGTGTTTAAAGTCCGGAAAGATCAGGCACCTGGCGATTACAAAGATCCGGGCTGGTATCCACATCCAGCCGGTACTATAGCTCAGGAATGGACAGGAGAAGTACCAGAAGTGACATCCGCACAAGCGGATACCACAGAAAGTACAGATACACTGAAAGTAAGAAAACCGAATTCACACTCCCACCATTAAACAGAATGAAAAAGCCCTGATCTCAGGGCTTTTTTACTGCCAGTTACTCTGCCGGTAGTGGCAAAGACCAACAAAAAACAGACAACAGACCAATAAAAAACCACTCATTATACCTTTTTAATATATCTAATAACTTTTTTCAACAAATATACACTTGTGACAAATTGTAATCAAACCCAGCATTTTCGCCGCCCCACACAAGCAACTTATCGCATACAACTCTGATAAAACCGAAAAATTGAAAACAAAAGATTAAATTTGATAAATATACACCTATTTACATTAACAAAATATTGACTAATTATCCTATTGCCTGCCCAGTACATTAACTAAATAAGGGACAGGGTTTCCATGGATGAGGCAATTCACATAACAATAATCCGAGAGAACAAAATGCAACATAAAATATTTAACTTATCCAAAGTCTCATTGCTTACTTTGTCCGCGCTGTCCTTGGTGGCGACTGCTGTACAGGCTGCCCCCCAAAAATCTGGTATCACTGCAGAGATCAATGAAACCAAAGCTATCGAGCCACCAACCCGTTTTATCGTCAAGTATAAAAGTGCTGCCACTTTATCTGCTCAGGGTTTAACCGGCATGGCTGCAAACTCAGTCAGTCAGTTAAAAGCTCATGCCGCTGCTGAATTATCCAGCCGAGCTGGTGAGCCTATGAGCTTTGTGCGTTCTTTAGCGGTAGCCAACCGCCATGTAGTAAAAGCGGAGCGCCGTCTGTCAAAAGCTGAAACAGCTCGTACGATCGAACTGCTTGCTCAGGACCCAATGGTAGAATCGGTTGAAGAAGACCGCATGTTACAAATCGCAGCAACACCAAACGACACGCAGTACACCAGTCAATGGCATTACTACGAGTCTACAGGCGGTTTACGTGCAAACACTGCATGGGATAATGCCACAGGAGCTGGTGTGGTAGTGGCTGTGTTAGACACAGGTTACCGTCCGCACGCTGATTTAAATGCCAATATCCTGCCTGGCTACGACATGATTTCTGACAGTTTTGTCGGTAACGATGGAAATGCTCGTGACTCTGATGCGAGGGATCCGGGTGACTGGGTGTTGGCCAATGAATGCGGCGGCTCAAACCCAGCACAAGATTCTTCATGGCATGGTACGCACGTCGCTGGTACAGTCGCTGCAGTGACCAATAACGGTTCAGGTGTAGCTGGTGTTGCCTATGGCGCTAAAGTAGTACCAGTGCGTGTACTGGGCAAATGTGGTGGTTATACTTCAGATATCGCAGACGGTATTATCTGGGCTTCAGGTGGCACAGTGTCCGGTGTTCCAGCGAACGCTAACCCCGCAAAAGTCATCAACATGAGTTTAGGTGGTTCAGGCGCATGTGACTCTACCACCCAGGCAGCTATTAATTCAGCCCGCTCACGTGGCACTGTGGTTGTCATTGCATCAGGTAACGACAACGGTAACGCCAACAACTTCAACCCAGGTAACTGCGCTGGTGTTGTCAACGTAGCCTCCACCAATCGCAGCGGTGGTCGTGCTTACTACTCAAACTACGGTACCTCTATTGATGTCGCTGCACCTGGTGGCGCGATGAACTCGGCTAATGATCCAAATGGTATTCTGTCGACTTACAACACTGGAACTACTACACCGGGTTCAGACAGCTACGGTTACAGCCAAGGTACATCCATGGCTGCACCTCATGTGGCTGGTGTAGCGGCATTAATTGCCCAGAAAAAACCAGCGGCAACACCAGATGAAATTGAAACCATCCTGAAAACCACCACCCGTTCTTTCCCTGCGACTTGTACCAGTTGTGGTACTGGTATTGTTGATGCAGCAGCTGCTGTAGCTGCTGCATCAGGCACCGGCGGCGGCGGTGGTACAGGAGCAACCTCGACCATCAACAACATCAGTGTCGGTGCAAATAGCTGGAAATACTACACAGTCGTAGTACCAGCGGGTATGAGAGTACTGACTGTCAATACCTCTGGCGGTACAGGTGATGCGGATCTATATGTCCGTCGCGGTTCACAACCGACGACGTCAACCTATGATTGCCGTCCATACCTCAATGGCAATACAGAAAGCTGTACCTTTAATAACCCTGTAGCAGCCACTTACCATATTGGTATTCGTGGTTACACAGCGGCATCAGGTATCACTTTAACAACCTCTTATCAGCCTTAATCCCTGGGCTTTTAGCTGAAGATCCCGACAAAAGTCGGGATCTTTTTTTTAAAAAGCTCCAGCTTTTATTTTTGTAAGCCATCCAGAATTGCACACTGGGGTTGATCATCCCCACAACAGCTATCCGCTAATTGCTGTAATACCTTTTGCATCTGCTGCAGCTCGGCGACTTTTTGTTTAATTTCATCCAGATGCTGTTCGGCCAATTGTTTGACCTCTTTGCTGCTGCGCTGTGGATTTCGCCATAAATCCAGTAAAGAACTGACCTGAGCAATAGAAAAACCCAAAGTTCGGGCTTGTTTAATAAAACTCAGTTGTTGCAGCTGTTGACTGTTGTACAAGCGGTACCCGGCATCTGTCCTGTTGGCTTTTTTAAGCAAACCCGCTTCTTCATAATGCCGGATCATTTTGGCAGAAAGTCCGGTTTGTTTAGCCGCCTGGCCTATGGTCACTAAGGTTGTCATCATTTTACTCATGAGCTCTCCAACGCTGTAACAACAAGGCATTGCTAATGACAAATAAACTGCTGCACGCCATAGCAGCTCCAGCAATAACCGGATTTAAATAACCCAAAGCAGCCAAAGGAATACCGATCACATTAAAAATAAAAACCCAAAACAAATTCTGCTGAATTTTACGGTAGCTCAGCCGCGCTATCTGCAACGCTGCACTCACCAGAGAGGGCTTACTGCGCATTAGGGTCATAGCCGAAGCACTGACAGCCACTTCAGTACCACTCGCCATCGCTATACCTAAATCCGCCTGGGCTAAAGCTGGGGCATCATTAATACCATCGCCAACCATAGCCACCCGATAACCCTGCTGCTGCCAGTTCTGAATGGCCGCAGCTTTGTCTGCCGGTAACACCTCTGCCTTCCAGTCAGTTAAATCCAGCTGCTGCGCTATGAGTGCCGCACTTTGTTTACTATCACCTGTCAGCATGGCGACAGCAATAGCTTGTTGCTTTAACAAATTCACAGCTTGCACTGCATCAGGCTTTAATTCGTCGGTAAAACAAAACAGTGCGACTAACTTATAGCTGTCGTTAGCTTGTTGCTCAGCTAACCAGGACACGGAAGCGCCACTGGTTTTAATCTGATCCACTGGCAACTCTATGCCCAACTGCTGCATCCAGTGACTACTGCCAAGAATCAGGTTGTGCCCTTGTACTTTGCCTTGCACCCCTTTACCTGCGATCACCTGAAACTCAGTCACCTCCAAAGCGGCCACCTGATGCGCTGTGGCGTAATTCACTACAGCTTTAGCCAGCGGATGTTCGCTGTGTTGCTGCAATGAGGCAGCCCATAGTAATGCATCAGGTTCATCAGCCAGATTGCTGACTTGCTGCAACACAGCTTTGCCCTGAGTTAAGGTGCCGGTTTTGTCAAATACGACCAAAGTCACAGCCTTCGCGTGCTCCAGCGCTATCGCATCCTTGATCAAAATACCTGAACGCGCGGCTGAACCTGTGCCCGCCATGATAGCTGCTGGTGTTGCTAATCCCAGTGCGCAAGGACAGGCAATGACCAATACAGCAACTGCATTTAAGATACCCGTCACCCAGTTGTCTGTCAGCAGACCCCAACCGACCAGGGTCGCCAGGGCTATCAGTAAAACCACAGGCACAAAAATAGCGCTGATTTTATCGACTAAGGCCTGCACTGGAGCCTTGGCTCCCTGCGCCTGCTCTACCAGTTGAATAATGCGGGACAGGGTCGATTCAGCGCCCACTGCAGTAGCACGGATTTGTAGTACACCATCCAGATTAACAGAGCCTCCTGTGACTTTATCAGCCGGCATTTTACTGACAGGTACAGACTCGCCGCTAATCAAGGCCTCATCCACATGGCTTAGGCCTTGCTCCACCACCGCATCCACCGGAACGCGCTCGCCAGGCTTGACCAACACCAAATCGCCTTGTTGCACAGTTTCTGCTTTAACGTCCACCCAGAGTCCCTGTTGAAACACAGTGGCTACTGCAGGTTTTAAGTTTTCCAGTGCTCTTAGTGCATCAGTGGTGCGTTTTTTCGCTTTATGTTCCAGATATTTACCTAAAAGCACCAGACTTAAAACCGCGCTGCTGCTTTCAAAATACAAATGAGGCGCGCCGTGTTGTCCATGCAGCGCAGTAAAACTCCACCACAAATACAAGGACAAGCCATATGCAGCACTGGTGCCTATAGCCACCAATAAATCCATATTGCCACTGCCAGCTTTCACTGCTGCCCAGCCCGCTTTATAAAAACGTGCACCAAAATAAAACTGTACTGGTGTAGCCAGCAGCCATTGCCAAAACGCAGCCAGCATCCAGTCCTGATCAAAAAGTAAACCAACCATGGGCAGCACTAAAGGTAAGGTCAGTACCATGCTTGCGAGCACAGGCCACCATTCCTGCTGATAAAAAGCAGTCTGCTTCTGTTCAGTCTGGATCTTTTTTTCTGGCAGACTGGCCTGATAACCGGCTTTCTCCACCGCCGCTAGCAGTAAGTCAGTTGACACAGACAAGCCGCTGACTGTGGCCGTTTCACTGGCCAGATTGACACTCACTTGCTCAACACCTGTCACTTTGGCTAAAGCTTTTTCAATACGCCCCACACAGGAAGCACAGCTCATTCCATTGATATTCAGTTGGATCTGTTCAGACATACCATGACTCCAGATGAAAAAGGTGCGATGACCCGATAGCAATAAGGCTAAAGCTTGCCATCAGGGTAAGGTCAACCCAAAAAATAAAAAATAGTAGTTGACCTTACCACAGGTCAAACTTAGATCATGGTGGCCCCCCATTCACTACAGAGGAAAGATAAAATGAAAGTTCAATTGAAGGTTACGGGTATGACTTGCAATCACTGCATCAGTATGGTCAATAAAGCGATCGCAGCGCTACAGACCGATGCCAAGGTGACAGTAGACTTAGCACAGCAACAGGTCAGTGTGGAGAGCATAGTAACGGCTGAGGAGATTATTGCAGCGCTGGATGAAGCCGGTTACCCGGCTACAGAAGTTTAGAGTTTAGCTCAGCTGCAAAAAGGTAAAGCCGCCAACGCTGACTCAAATTGATAGTGAAAACCAGTGATAGTCTGAGATTTAGTGCTGAGTACTCTGCGGCTTGATGTCGCTGTGCTGCTCGACTCAAACTGCGGAGCTGGCAAGGAGGCCAGTTCACAAGCCGTTAAGTAAAACTCCGCTTTTGAGCAAAATTCAGGACAGGATAAGTTAAACAGCTCTGGCCATAACTGCTGCTGAACTATCGCAGAAACAGCGCTGCAGATATCGCTGCTATGCACCATATTCACAGCCACGTCAGCCGCGCCGGCTTGCTTACCGGATAAAAATCGGGCCGGATGACGGCCAGGACCAATTAAACCCGCCAAACGTAACGTACAGCAAGGCACTGCCGCTGCTAGTAATTTTTCACCAGCATCCAGCAATGCAATACGGGGATCCGCGAGTTGTAGCTGACTTTTCTCATCCACATTGCCTGTCAAACCTTCATAAATACCAGTGCTGCTTAAATGAATACAAGCTGCAGCACCTAACTGTTTCATCAAAGTCGCTAACTGAGTCAGCGCTCTTATATAACCCTCACCATCAGAGCGGCTGGCAGGCACAGTACAAAGGATCAGAGCATCTTTGAATAAAGACCCCAACTCAGCAGTAGGCCGCACAGATTGTGCTAAATCCAGCACAAAATGACCAAACTGTTCTGTCACCACAGAAGATTTGCTTGCACTGCGACTGCTAAGCCATAACTCGTGGCCATCTGTTTTTAACTGAGTTGCCAGTTGAGTCCCTAACCAGCCCGCACCAATCACTAAAATTTTCATCTTTAATGCCTTCACTCCCCTGATATGGAATTTGATGGTAACAGAATAACTGATGCGATTTTTATCAAATTTTCCAGGATTTGAACTGAAGCATCGATTTTTCTTGATCGGCATCAACACCAGCCAGCAACAAAAGGCGTAATTTGGCCTTCACTCATTCTGATGTATGAGTTTTAGCTACTGACTGGAGCTTTAGGCCCAGACCCACAGTTCCATATGGAGGAGCAATCCGAATGGATGTTGTAGAACTCTCAAGGTTACAGTTTGCCGCTACGGCAATGTACCACTTCTTATTTGTACCCTTAACTTTGGGTATGACCTTCTTGCTGGCTATCATGGAGTCAGTGTATGTGATGACGGGTAAAGAAATTTACCGCGACATGACTAAATTCTGGGGCAAGCTGTTTGCCATTAACTTCGCTTTAGGTGTGACCACAGGTATAGCGATGGAATTCCAGTTTGGCACGAACTGGTCCTATTATTCGCATTATGTCGGTGACATTTTTGGTGCACCTCTGGCTATTGAAGGCCTGATGGCATTTTTCCTTGAGTCTACCTTAGTCGGCTTGTTCTTTTTTGGTTGGGACAGGCTGAGCAAAGTCCAACACTTAGCCGTCACCTGGTTAGTCGCCTTAGCCTCGAACTTATCAGCGCTGTGGATTTTAATCGCCAATGGCTGGATGCAACATCCGGTCGGCGCTGAATTTAATTTCGAGACCATGCGTATGGAAATGGTCAGCTTCAGCGAAGTGGTATTTAACCCTGTCGCACAGGTGAAGTTTGTTCATACTGTCTCTGCTGGTTATGTCACAGGCGCCATGTTTGTACTGGCCATTTCGGCCTGGTATATGCTCAAAGGCCGCGACTTAGCTTTTGCCCGCCGTAGTTTTGCTATTGCTTCAGCTTTTGGTTTAGCCAGTGCTTTATCAGTGATAGTTCTGGGAGACGAATCTGGTTATGAGTTAGGTGATGTACAAAAAGTGAAATTAGCTGCAGTGGAAGCTGAATGGAAAACTCACGAAGCACCAGCAGATTTCACCCTATTCGGTATTCCAAACGAAGAAACTCAAAGCACCGACTATGCGCTGAAAATTCCGGGCGCTATGGGCCTGATAGCCACCCGATCTTTGGACAAAGAAGTGATGGGACTTGCAGAGCTGAAAGAGATTCACCGTCAGCGTATTGTCAACGGGCAAACCGCTTATGGCTTGTTGAAAAAACTGCGTGCGGGTGAAAAAACAGCTGAAAACATCGCGGCTTTTGATGCGGTAAAAAATGACTTAGGTTATGGCTTGCTGCTGATGGCTTACACAGACGACCCGGTCAATGCCACTGCAGAGCAGGTGGAACAAGCTGTGCAAAACAGTATACCTAAAGTAGCCCCGTTGTTTTGGTCCTTCCGTGTGATGGTCGCTGCTGGCTTTATTATGCTGCTGGTGTTTGCCCTGTCTTTTTATCACAGTGCCAAACGCACGCCAGAAAAACCACGTTGGCTGCTTAAAGCTGCGCTGTTTTCTTTACCACTGCCATGGATTGCCTGTGAGGCTGGTTGGTTTGTCGCTGAATATGGCCGTCAGCCATGGGCTGTAGGTGAAATTCTGCCGACTCATTTAGCGGCCTCTCAGTTAAGCGCCACAGAAATTTGGATCAGCTTATTGGCTATCACCGCGCTTTATACAGTGTTTCTGATCATCGAAGTCTGGTTGATGCAGCATTTCGCCCGCAAAGGCCCTGCGTCTATCCATACCGGCAAGTATCACGGCGAACAGGCCCGGGAGGTTTAATATGGATTATGAATTTTTACGCTTTATCTGGTGGTTATTGGTTGGCGTCTTGCTGATTGGTTTTACCATTACAGATGGTTTTGATATGGGTGTCGGTGCTCTGTTAAAAGTGATAGGCCGCGACGATACAGAACGCCGCATACTGATCAATGCCGTTGCGCCGCATTGGGATGGTAATCAGGTCTGGCTCATTACCGCTGGTGGTGCTTTATTTGCTGCCTGGCCTCCGGTTTATGCCACAGCCTTCAGTGGTTTTTATCTGGCGATGATGCTGACGCTGGCCGCTTTATTCCTGCGTCCTATTGGTTTTGATTACCGCTCTAAGCTGGATAATGCTAAATGGCGTAGCAACTGGGACTGGGCTCTCACTGCAGGCTCAGCCATACCCCCCATTATCTTTGGTGTAGCCTTTGGCAACCTGCTGCTAGGTGTTCCTTTTCACTTTGACGAACTGCTGCGGATTTACTACACAGGCTCATTCTGGGCTTTGTTAAACCCCTTTGCTTTGTTGGTTGGTGTGTTTAGCCTGCTGATGTTTATCAACCAGGGCGCCTGCTATCTGCAAATGAAAACCGAAGCTCCATTACGTCAGCGTGCAGAAGCTGTGTCTTTAATCAGCGCAACTCTGGCCGCCGTGCTGTTTATCGCAGCAGGAGTTTGGCTGGCTTCCGCTGGTATGGGCTATAAAGTGACCAGCGTCATAGACAGCAATGCTATTAATAGTGCGGTAACGAAAACAGTGGAAGTCAGTAGCGGTGCCTGGCTAAGCAATTATGAAAGCTACCCGCTGCTATGGATTTTTCCTTTGCTAGGTGTAGCTGCATTCCTGGTCAGTGCGCTTTGCAGCAAAATGGCTAAGGGCTGGCAAGCTTTTGTCGCTTCTTCGCTAGCCATTGTAGGCGTGATTATGACCTGCGGCGTGTCAATGTTTCCTTTTATTATGCCATCCAGCAGCATGCCGAATCATAGTCTGACGATGTGGGATGCAACCTCCAGCGAACTGACCTTAAAAATCATGTTTGTGGTCGCTTGTATCTTTGTACCTATCATTCTGGGCTACACAGCCTGGTGTTACTGGAAAATGTGGGGCCGCTTAAACCGTAACTCCATCAGCAGCAACACTCATTCATTGTATTAAGGAGCAGTTTATGTGGTATTTCACCTGGATTTTAGGCGTGTTACTAGCCTGCTCTTTTGGCATTATCAATGCGATGTGGCTGGAATTTAATGGCTACCCTGGCGAAGAAAACGAGCCATCAGAGTAAATAAGGATTTGACGCCTGTGTTGTCTTTAAGGCAAATAGTCCAGTCAGAAAAAAGCCGTTTGCACCTGGCCATAGCGCTGGGAGCAACGGCTGCATTACTGATGATTTGGCAGTGCTGGTTGCTGGCGACTTTATGTGATTTGGCTTTACATCAGCAACCAATCCCAAGCTCTTTGCTGTTGCATATTTTAGTACTGTGGCTGCTACGTCCTTTGTTGTTGGCGGCTAAAGATCTGCTTGGCCTCTCTGCCAGCCAGAATATATGTACATCTGTTCGGCACCAATTACTTCAACTTATTAGTCAAGCCGGGCCACTGCGCCAACGTATCGCCTCTGACGGCGATTTATCCACCCGTTTGCTGGAACAAGTGGATGCGCTTGCCCCCTATATCAGTCGCTATTATCCGCAGCTTTATCTGGTTGTGCTTTGCCCTTTATTTATCTCTGTTGCTGTAGCCACTCAAAGTCTGTTGGCAGCGCTACTGTTATTGGCCACCGCCCCTCTTATCCCTCTTTTTATGATTTTACTGGGTAAAAGAGCTGCACAGGCCAGTCAGCAGCAAGTACAGGCTTTAGGTTTGTTGGGCGGGCGTTTTCTGGAATTTTTACGAGGCGCTGCGCTTATCCGCCAATTACAAGCTGAACCTTTGGTATTAAATCGGCTAAATAACGCCAGTGAAGACTACAGAAACCGCACTATGTCGGTGTTAAGCAAAGCCTTTTTATCCGGCGCTGTGCTGGAATTATTTGCCTCTTTAGCCATAGCTTTAGTGGCTTTGTATCTGGGCTTGGGGTTACTAGGCGAGTTGCCATGGGCCAAAGCAGAGATCCTAGTCTCTTACCAACCCGCCCTGTTTATTTTATTAATGGCACCAGAGTTTTATGCACCTCTGCGCCAGCTAGGTTCAGACTATCATGCCAAAGCTCAAGCCGAAGCCGCTTTTGCCAGTCTGGCACCGATCTGGACTTTACCTTTTTGCAGAGGCGGCGACTCTCCTGCCCCGACAGAAGCTGTCTGCATTGAATTTCAGCAGTTTAGCCTGCAAGGATCTGAGCACAGGGCTGCATTATTGACAGATATTCAGGCCAAGGTATTACCGGCACAACGTATAGCTTTAACTGGGCCAAGTGGTGCGGGAAAAACCAGTGTGCTTGAGTCTTTATTGGGCTTTCAGCAACCGGCGCAAGGACAGATCAAGATTGGCGATCAGAAGTTGACGGATCTGAATCTAGCTCAGTGGCGACAACAACTGTTGTATTTATCTCAACAAAGTCAGTGGCTAAGTGGCAGCTTGCGCAGCAATTTATTAGTGGCTAAACCAAGCGCCACAGACGCTGAGCTTAAACTGGTGTTACAACAAGCTTTGTGTGCAGACTTTGTTTTTGCCTTACCTGCGGGACTGGACACTGTGCTGGCCGAGAGTGGTATTGGCTTGTCGGGGGGGCAATTACAACGCCTGGCGCTGGCCAGAGCTTTATTGAAACAAAGTTGGTGTTGGTTGTTGGATGAGCCAGCCTCCATGCTACCAAAAGAGCAACAACAGCATTATTTTCAGCAGCTTGAACAGTTAAGCCGCGGCAAAACTCTGCTGCTGGCCACTCATCAGTTGCAGCAGTTGGACTGGCTGGATCAGGTATGGCTTATTGTACAGGGACAGATTGTCGCCAAAGGCACAGTGACAGAAATTCAGGCTCATCCGCTGTATCAGGCCAGTTATGCGCAGGAGAGCCAATGAAAGATCAACTGAAACTCTCCGCTTTGATGCGTCCACACTGGCGCTGGTGGTTACTTAGTCTGGCCTTAGGGGCTTTAACCCTGGCCAGTATTATGGGGTTATTCACTGTCTCCGGTTGGTTTATTACCGCCTCTGCTTTGGCTGGTTTGCAACTGGCAAGTGCTGGTAGTTTTAACTACTTTGGCCCTGCCGCTCTTATTCGCTTTTTTGCCATCAGCCGCACTGCGGGCCGCTACTTTGAGCGCTTAAGCTCGCACAACGCTATCTTGCTGTTGCTACAACAACTAAGGCTGTGGTTTATGCGACGGTTTTTAGCCAGCTCGGTTCAACCCGATACGAAATCAGCCGATCTGTTACAAAAACTGATCACCGATATAGACCGGCTGGATCAATGGCCTCTGCGTGTGATAGCTCCGGTATTCTGGGCTTGTCTGATAAGTGCAGGCTGGTTAACTCTATTATGGTTTTGGCAAAACGACCTGGCTCAACTTGCTTTCTGTTATCTGCTTGGCTTGCTGCTAGTGCCTGTATTCGCTGTACTTTTAGGGTATAGCCGGGCTTGTACTTTAGTCGAAATGGCATCCCAACGCAGGCAGGAATTACTGGAGCCTTTATCCGCCCTGACCATGTTACAACTGCATCAGGGCTGGACTGCAGCAGAGCAGCAATGGCAACAGACAGAGCAGCAGTATCAGAAGTTGGTATGGCGCCAGAGCGTATTGGATCTGTGTTGTCAGTTTTTACTCTTGAGTATTTTGGCACTGATGGCTTTTCATCTGTTGTGGACAGCTTTACCTTTACTGCAGCAGCAACAAATCAGTATTGCCGCTTTAGTGGCTATGTTGATGTCGACTTTAGCTTTAACAGAGCTCTGGTTACCCCTGGCAACTTTGTACCGCCACCTGGCCGACAGTCTGATGGCAAAACAACGGCTGGATCAGATACAACCTCAGGTACCAAAAGGTTCTTTACATCATCTTAGCGGGCCTTTAACCCTTGAACTACAGCAAGTGAGTGTGGCTTATCCCGACGCTATACAGCAGACATCCGCTGTGAATTATCAGTTAAAATCCGGTGAGATGTTATGGTTACAAGGCCCATCAGGCGTGGGAAAATCTACTTTTCTCTGTACTCTGGCAGGCTGGTTGCAGCCTGCGTCAGGCCGCATTCTGCTCAATGGTCAGGAGCTGCAGCTGTATCAGGACTCAACACTGCGGCACCACATAGGTTTACTATCGCAACAGGTCAGCTTATTTAATATGTCGCTCGCTGCGAATTTACGTCTGGCAAAACCGCAGGCCAGTGATGAAGAGCTGCGACAGGTTTTAGCCGATGCTCAGTTAGAACAATGGCTGACCCATTTACCTCTGGGGCTTGATACTGAATTGGGTGAATATGGGGTTGCAGTCTCTGGCGGCCAAGCCAGACGTATCGCCTTGGCGCGTTTGCTGTTACAACCCCACCAGATCCTTTTACTTGATGAGCCTTTCGTTGGGCTGGATCCAGCCACAGCGGATCAACTGTTTCAAATCTTGAGTCGCCGCTGTTCGCAGCAAATTCTCATCATCGCCAGTCATCAGTCTCTGCCTGCTCTGAAAAACTGCCAACAACTTCAGCTAAAGCTGTTGTAAATCAAACAAAAATCTCTGCAAAACCTGCGCTCTTAGCTATGTTTAAAGGCAGAGACACAGGTTTTTTCCATCTCAGACACAAACGAAAATATGATAAATCTGAAAAAACTAGTAATTCAATTCGTCAGGTTGTACAATTCACACGACAAAAGTTAATGCAAATATAAAAAGGTACAAAATTGACTCAGTCGACTCGGACATAGACATCAGACCAGATGTGAGGTTTTACACCTTATAGCAAACAAAAACTTAGTCAAGGTTGACTAGTAAATCTCTCAAAAGCTAAGGCTGCTTAGCCTTTAAAACACGCAATACATATAACATTGATGAGGATACCCTATGTTAAAACGTACATTACTGGCAGCCACTATAGCTGCGTCTTTTTGCGGCGCCAGTCAGGCCGCAGTAGACATTAACGGTTTTGCTTCAATCAAAGGCGGTATGGCATTGAGCAACGATGACGAGCTCTATGGCTACGACGATGATTTCAGCTTTAAAAACGAAAGTTTGGCTGCACTTCAAGTGAAATCAGACTTAGGCGACAAACTCTCAGTGACGGCTCAGTTATTAGGCCGCGGCGCTGACGACTGGGATGTTAAATTTGAGTGGGCTTTTTTAAGTTACGATTTAACCGATACTCTGCGTGTGAACGCAGGTCGTTTAAGAACTCCGTTTTACAAATACTCAGACTTCCGTGATGTAGGTTACGCCTATGATTGGTCGCGGGTACCGCAAAGCGTGTACGGTTTAGGTTTTGATACCATTGAAGGTGCATCCTTGTACCATACCACCACATTAGGTAATTTTGATTCCACTTTACAGCTGATTATCGGCAGTTACGATGGTGAAGAAGAAATAGGTGGTACAACGGCTGAAGCGCAAATTGACAACGTGACAGGTGTAGCCTGGGAAGTAGGTCAGGACGGTTATTCATTCCGTATGGCTTATCTGATCGGTAAATCGACGTTCTCTATCAACCAACTGGATACTCCAGTGTCTGGCTTGTACGCGCAACTAACCGCTTTTGGCTTAGGCGCTTTAGCTAAAGATTTAGATATAGTGGATGAATCCAGCTCTTTCGCCGGTGTTGGCTTTAATATCGATAAAAATGACTGGGTAGTGGTATCAGAAATCACGAAAGCGACAGTTGATGATTCGTTTATTACCGATCAGAAATCTTATTATATTTCTGTCGGACATCGTTTTGATACCATCACTCCCTATGTGTCGTTTGAAAAAGAAGATAACACAGCAAAAACTGAACTGTACGCAGCTATACCAACGGCGTCACCAATTTATGGTGCAGTCTCAAGCGTGGTAAATCGTCAGCAACTTGAACGCGACAGTATTAACCTTGGTGTGCGTTATGACTTCCACCCATCAGCTGCATTTAAAGCTCAATACACCAGTGCAGACAATAAAACTGCTGATCGTAAAGACAGCGTCTTGGTTGTTGGCGTAGATCTGGTGTTTTAAGGAATCCAATCATGTTAAAAAAATTAATCTTAATTCCTGTTCTGGCTCTAAGCTTTATGGCAGTTGCCAATGTGGCAGTGATAGTTCACCCATCCAATGCGGCAGCCTTGTCGCAGGATGATATCAATAAAATTTTTACCGGCCGTGCTAAAACCTTTACTGATGGCAAAGCAGCTGAGCCAGTAAATCTGACAGAGACAGTTGCAGCTCGTGCCGATTTTGATCAAAAAGCGCTGGGGCGTTCTTCGAGCCAGATGAAAGCTTATTGGTCTAAGCTCGTATTCACAGGTAAAGGAACACCACCAAAAGAACTGGCATCAGAACAGGAAGTGCTGGATACAGTAGCAAAAAACCCTGCAGCTATTGGCTATGTCAGTGCGGGCGCTGTTACTGGTAATGTCAAAGTAGCTTTAACACTGAATTAAAGCCTGGCAGGCAGGTGATCACATCACCTGCCTTTGTTGTAAGCCATACTCTGGATACTACTTATGCTGAAATACCTGAGTTTATTAAAAAAAATCTGGCTTATTATTGCCATCGCAATTCTGGCTTTCTTGATAGTTTTGACGTCGTCCATTTACTTTACCGCCCGCAATGCCGACAGCATTGTGCTGATTAAAGATAAAATGTATGACAGTTCTAAACTCGCCTCTCAAATAGTGGTGGAGTTTAATGCCGTTGAAGAGTTTTTTACTCAGTCGGTTTCTTTGTCTGATCCAGACATCCTCAGTACAGCCAAAGCCACTGAAGATCGGGTGGTCACTAATCTGGCTCAGCTTAAAAAACTTGATACCGCTAATCTGAAACAACTGGAAACACTGGAAAAGAATTTTAACGCCTATGCCACAGCTGCAGCAGAGATAGCGCAGTCGATGATTGATGGCACTTTGGATATGAGTGCAGCACAAAGCATTATTCAAAATAAAACGGCTTTGTACGAAACAGCTAAAACTGGTTTTGTATCCTACCAAAAACAAACAGATGATAACTTCCAACAAATACTGGTGGATATGTCTGCCTCATCAGAGCGTTCAGTGCTTATCATTGTGTTATGTGGAACTATCCTATTGATTATTATGGCTGTTGTCGGTCATGTGATAGGCCGCAACATCAGTAAAACAGCCAATGATCTGGCCAGTTCGCTGCAGGTTTTAGCGTCGGGAAAAGGCTCTTTATCCAGCCGTCTTGCGATAGACTCTGAAGATGAATTTGGTGCTGTAGCCCGCAACTTCAACGAATTTATCGCTTTGCTACAAAGCTCTTTTGTGGCTATAGCTCATTTAGTCGACCCTGTAAGCCGAACGGCGGACGAGTTGGCCAGAGGCATGCGTGAGTTAGATAGCATGACAAGCCAACAGAAAAATGATGCAGATACCGTCTCTCACTCAATGGAGGAGATGCAAAGCAGCGTCAAAGATATCAGTCAGTCGGCCAATGCCGCCTCTGGCAGCGCGAATGATGCCAGCCGCCTTGCCAAACTAGGTTATGAAAAAACCACCTCGTCCGTGCAGGCTTCCAAAGATTTGGCCGGAGAAATTGCTCAAACCAGCAGTGTGATTACCGACCTTGCCAAACAAACTCAGGAAGTTGGCGGTATTTTAAAAAGCATCAATGATATTGCCGATCAAACCAACTTACTGGCACTCAACGCAGCTATCGAAGCCGCACGTGCTGGTGAACAAGGTCGTGGCTTTGCCGTAGTTGCGGATGAAGTGCGTTTATTGTCATCCCGCACCGCCTCATCTGTGACTACTATTCGTGATTTGTTGGGCAAGCTAACACAAAACGTTGATAGCGCAGTCCGACTAATGGACCAGGCTGTCACCAAAGCCAATAACAGCGCAGTGTTGACGGCCGAAGCAGGCAGCTCTATAGAGCTGATTAATCAGGAAATTGACAAAATTAATATGGTCAATGCCCAAATAGCGACTGCCACAGAAGAGCAAACCATGGTAGCCAGTTTGGTGCTGGATAATACCCACCAGATGGCCGACTCATTTAGCCGTACTATCCAGGTGCAAAGCACAGTAGCTGATATTTCAGACCAACTGCGCGGTCTGGCTCAGGAGCTGAACACTGTCTCGTCTAAATTCAGGGAATAACTGAATCAGGGCCAGAGTAAAATGAAGTCATACACTGCATTTTACTCTGGCCCGAATTCTTTTAGTCTGCAGTTCTGAGCTGAAATTGCTGACAAATTGCATCAGACTGTTCTGGAGTCTGTTTCAACCCAACCCCGTCGAACAAACTGCAACTGGGTAAATCGACCACCTGCTTTGTATGTTGAGATAACAAAGACACAGCACCATTGGTGAGTAATTGCAAAGCCCACTGACTGGATTTTGCTGCACAATTGCCTAATACCAAATCAGCACCAGTTGCCAATGCATCGTCTTTCACTATCAGACAAAGTTCCGGGTTCAGGCTGTTGTGCAGCTGAACATAACCCGCCTGCCCTGCTTTCCAGTTCCATTGCTGACAGCCTTGTTTGTTCCAGCTTTGTTGTGTGACCAAAGTATTGTTCCCGGCAGTACAATCTTCCGTACTGAGCACCTTACCACTTTGTCTGCTGCTCACTACCGTATTACCAGTGGGCAGCAGTAACCAGTCCTGACATAAGGCTCCATCTTCTGCTTTGCAGTTTGTCATAGTAAATGGCTTTTGATCTGCGGCGTTAAGCAACTGATAATAACCATCTGGACCAGCGTTTAACTGCCACTGCTGACTTGGCTGATTGACCCAGGCTGATAAATCTCGATTTGCACCAAGAAAGCGCCCCTCACTATCAACCAGTCGGTAACGTCCCTTAGTGGTCGGGTCTATAATCCAAGACCCCTGCTCATCGCACACCTGTTCTGTTAGCCCTTGTGCAGAGGACGCCAGACAAAGCTGAGTGGCGCGATTCACAACCTGCCATTTCACCCCTTCAGGCACCACAACTAAAGGACCATTTTCACCTGATGGAGCAGCAACCGTCTGACCTTCAGGTACTGGAGTACCAAAATCCGGCATGCCATCTTGCTTGAATGTAAATGGCTGAGCACGCACTGAGCGGGTCGCGCTGCAACCCTCAGTTTCTTTATTATTGCCGTGATACACCAGCCAGTTTTCGCTGCCGTCAGGTGAGGTGAAAAAGCCATTGTGACCTGGACCAAATACGCCATTACCACGCTCAAACACAGGGTGTTTTGCCTTAGTCCAGGACTTGGTATCCATTGGATTGGCACCTGTTAACTCCAACAGCCCTAATTTATAATCCGCTGTGTCACAAAAACTGGCGGAGTAAATCACAAAGGTACGGCCTTGATGTTTTAGCACTTCAGGACCTTCATTCACCTTACGACCTGACTGTTCCCAAGGAAGAGACGGTCGGGATAACACCATCCGCTCGCCTGTTAAGGTCCAGGGGTTAGACATTTGACTTATCCAGTTCAGTTGCTCATCCCCTACCCACTCTGACCATAACAGATACAATTTTCCATTATGTTCCAGGTAGTTACCGTCGATGTTCCAGCTATCAGGCATAGGCGAGCCTTTGTACTGATAAGGCCCCATAGGGTCGTCCCCTGCACTTTCCAGCACAGATAAATGCTGACCATCTAAGTTTTCCTGCTTGCCCGAGGTATAGATCATGTACCAACGAGGACCGTCAGGCCCCTGCAAACGATGAAATTCAAAAGCCCAGAAGTTACAACAACTTTTTGGATTGGTTTCAGACCAGATATTGACTGGTGTGGCATTGGCTAAACCGGCCAGAGTCGGCGATTTACGCATCACCAACTGAGAAGTCCAGGTGGTAGTGGTCAGGTAATAATTGCCTTGCCAATACTCCAGCCAGGGATCAGCACCATTGGCAAATAGTGGATTGGTAAAACTTTGATCTTCAATAGCAGCGGCAGCTGCTGTCACTGGTGGCGCAGCTACTAAAACTGCTTCCCTGCTTTTTGGTTCAGGCGAGCAAGCGGCCAACACACTAAGTAAGCTGATAGCCAATGGCAGACGATACCCTTTGAAGCCGGGCAAAGGCTTTGTACTGAAATTCATAGCTACCCCTGTCTGATCTGTTGAATCTTATATTTGTATTACAATAAGACTTTATGAGTCTAAAACGAAAAACAAAAGAAAACAACAGCAGCGGCGATCCTTCGCCTAAGTCAGAATTTAGCGAACCAGCACACTCTGATAGCCCAACCAGTCTTTTTCATTCACCAAAGGCCAGCCATGGTTATCCCACTCCAATGCAGTGATCTTCAACTTTTGCAGACCCTTGTCTGCCATTTCATAGGCATGAAACACCAGATAATCTTTGCCATCCATAGCATACACAGAGTTATGGCCTAAACCCGGCCAGTCTTTGTTACCTTTCAATAAAACAGAACCGCCACCTGCGGCTAAATCCTTACCGTTTTTATCCAGATAAGGCCCGGTTAAGGTTTGAGAACGACCGACCACCATATAGTAAGTGCTGTCTTTACCGCGACAACATTTGCCATAGGAAACAAAGAGATAATAAAACTGGCCTTTTTTGTAGATAAAAGGCGCTTCTAGCTCAGCAGGGCCAGGTTCAGCATCATCCAAAAATGCTGGCCGCTGTGCTTTTGCCAGCGTATGCCAGTGTTCGGGTTGCGCTATACGGGTTAAAGTGGGGTCCAGTTTCACTAGTTTCAGGCCTCCCCAAAAGGAGCCAAAACTCATCCAGGCCTGGCCTTGTTTATCCAAAATCACTGCTGGGTCTATCGCATTCCATAAATCCCGCTGTGGCACAGACTGCAGCACTATGCCCTGATCCACCCATTGATAGGCTGGATCGTTAGGATCCAGAGTAGTGTTCACAGTGACCCCAATAGCCGAGGTGTTTTTACCAAAAGCCGAGATGGAGTAATACAAATAAAACTTGCCCTGATGCTGAAAAATATCAGGTGCCCAAATATGACCATCAAAGCTTGGGGATACAGATTTGGCCCAGGTCGGTTCACCTGCAAACACCCGACCACCTAAACGCCAGTTTGTTAAATCACTGGATTGATAAAAGGTGATGCCCGGCCCTGTGCTGTATAAAAAATACTGGCCCTTTTCTTTCGCCAGCACCGGATCATGAATGCTAACCTGTTCAGCTTGCAACGAGTTGACATAAAGCAGACAGCCGCTAAAAAGTGACAACCCCAGCAAAGCGATCGAAGATTTAGGCTTGCCCATACAGTGAATCCTGTTTTAGTTGAATTTGTATTACAAATAGCATAAGTTCAACTCAGCAAGCAATAAAATGCAGAAGCACTACTGCCCACTATTGCGCTGAACTCAGCAAAAAAATCAATAAATAACCATATAAAACAAATAGATAAACACTAATTAATGGCTGTAAAAACCAAGCTTTTTGCTGACTTGCCAGCCCAACTTATTAGTAATACTATAAGATCATAAACGATATAAAACAGGTTTTAGCATCAGGATCCAGCCGCGTTTTAATGGTGGATGAGAAAAACTGAGCATAAAACTGATGTAAACCACAGGGGAGTCGAATGGCAGGTTATAAACTATCTGTTATGGAGAAAATTGGCTTTGGCGCCGGCGATATGGCAGTCAATGTAGTCATTTCTTCCATGATGCTTATCATCACGTTTTTTTACACCGATATCTTTGGCCTAAAAGCCGCAGACGTTGCCATTTTGTTTCTGGTGGTACGACTGATTGACGCAGTGACCGACCCTTTGATGGGCATGCTGACCGATAAATTTACCACCCGCTGGGGCCGCTACAGGCATTATTTCCTCTTTATGGCGATCCCTTTTGGCATCTCGGTGTTTTTAACCTTCTCAACACCAGACCTGGACTATAACGGTAAACTGGTGTGGGCCTATGCCACCTACATCTTTGTCACCCTGATGTTTACCGCTGTCACTATCCCCTATATTTCCATTATCGGTGTCTTGACCGATTGCCCGAAAGAGCGTTTATCCGCCAACGGCTACCGTTTATTTTTCGCCAAAATAGCTGCTTTTTTAGTCACTATTATTGTGCCAGTGTTGGCAGCGCAATGGGGCGAAGGCCAACTGGCTGCTGGTTATCAGGCCGCTATGGGTTTGATGGGTGCTATGGCCAGCTTATTGTTTTTATTCTGCTTTTTTAATACCACTGAGCGTTTGCAGCATCAGGTGGAAACCAAACCTTTTTTCAGTCAGTTAAAGCTGTTATTAAAAAATGAGCAGTGGCTGATTTTGTGTGCTGTTTGTGTCACAGGTACTATTGGTTATGTCATTCGCGGCTCAGTGGCGGCCTATTACGCCAAGTATTATCTGGGTGGAGATGCCGCTCTGCTCTCCGCCTTTTTATCTACTGGCGTGGTCGCCGCTATTCTGGCCATGGTGGCATCGACCTGGATCACTAAACATCATTGCAAAGTAAAACTATTCCGGCACAGCCAGATTGTGGTGGCGGTATTAAGTGTGCTGCTGTTTGTACTGGTCAAACCCGGTGATCTCTGGTTGGCTTTTGTGTTGTATTTTTTACTCTCTTTTGTGGTGGATTTGCACGCGCCTGTGTTCTGGTCGGCTATTGCCGAAGCCGTAGATTATGGCGAACACAAAACCGGTCAGCGTGTATCAGGTTTAGCTTTTGGTGGTATTTCCTTTTGCCAGAAAGCAGGCATGGGCATAGCGGGTTTTGTCGTCGGCAGCTTACTGACCTTTTTTGATTATCAACCTGATCAGCTGCAAAGCGAATTCAGCTTATTGGGTATAGCGCTGATGTTATCGGTGATCCCGGGCTTCTTCCATTTGTTGATGGGCCTTCTGATGTACAAATACAAAATCACCGACAACTTTTATCAGGACATGGTGGCAGGCCAAATTGAGCCCCCAAAGCCTGAGCAGGCAACAGCTAAAGTTCAGCTGGTGAATGCCAAATAAATTTTTGTAGACGACTAACGCACTGGAGTTTTTATGCGATTGTTAACGCCTTTAATTGAGCAGCGGGCTGATCCCTGCATTTATCGTCATAGCGATGGTTATTATTATTTCACTGCATCAGTGCCAGCCTATGACAGAGTCGAGTTGCGCCGTGCCCGCAGCATTGAAGAACTACCGCAATCAACTCCCATCACGGCCTGGTTAAAACCTGAGTCAGGGCCTTATTCAGAGCTTATATGGGCGCCGGAAATTCATTTTCGTCAGGGTGCCTGGTATATCTACTTTGCTGCTGCTCCAAGTCGCGAGATTAAAAACAAACTGTTTCAGCACCGTATGTACGTGATTTGCTGCAAAGACGCAGATCCTACCTCGGGCCAATGGCAGTTTTTAGGCCAGATTGATACCGGCATCGATACTTTTTGTCTGGACGCCACCACCTTCGAACATCAGGGCCAGCTGTATTATCTGTGGGCGCAAAAAGACAATCAGATTGAAGGCAACAGCAATTTATACCTAGCCACTATGGATACACCGGACAAAATCAGCAGCGAACCTGTGCTGTTGAGTAAGCCTGAATTTGACTGGGAAATCCGTGGTTTTTGGGTCAATGAAGGCCCGAGCGTGCTTATTCGTCACGGCAAAGTATTTATCAGCTACTCCGCCAGCGCTACAGATGAAAACTATGCGATGGGGCTATTGTGGGCCGATGAAAACGCCAACCTGATGGACCCACAAAGCTGGCATAAGCTGCCAGAACCAGTGCTGCAAAGCTGCTTTGAACATAAGGTGTATGGCCCTGGCCACAACAGTTTTACAGTATCCGCCGACGGAAAAACCGACTTACTGGTGTATCACGCCCGCACCTACACTGAAATAGTCGGCGATCCACTCTGGGATCCAAACCGCCATACTTATGTCAAAGCGCTGCGCTGGGATGAGCAGGGGATGCCGCTGTTTGGCCGCCCTTCTTTACAGGAGTAATTAGCGGGTCAGAGCCTTGGCTCTGACCTAAGAGGTGTCATCAATGCGACTAGTATTTTCCCTGTTGTTGGCCACCAGTTTCTGCGTGCAAGCTGCTGCGCTAACGACTGTGCCACTCAAAGAAGTGCGCTTAACCGACGGCCCATTTTCACATTCAGAGCAAACCAATCTGCAGTACTTACTGGCGCTGGATGCGGACAAACTGCTGGCACCACTGCGCCGTGAAGCAGGTATTGAACAAAAGACAGAATCCTATGGCAACTGGGAAAATACCGGCTTAGACGGTCATATGCTGGGGCATTACCTGAGTGCTCTGGCTTTTATGGCGAGCGCTACAGCCAATGAACAGATCAAAGCCAGGCTGGATTATCTGCTGACTGAACTTGAGAAAATCCAGCAGGCTCAGCAGGGTTATTTAGGCGGAGTGCCCGGCAGTAAAGCATTGTGGCAACAAATTCAACAAGGCCAGATTGAAGCTGATTTATTTAGCCTGAATAAACACTGGGTGCCTTTTTACAATATCCATAAAACCTTCGCAGGCCTGCGTGATATCTACCAGCAAACTGGCGATATGCGCGCCAAAACCCTGTTGCTGAATTATGGCAACTGGCTGAAAAATCTGGTGAAAAACTTATCAGCGCAGCAAGTCCAGCAAATGCTGCTAACCGAACATGGTGGCATGAACGAAGTGCTAGCTGATATGGCGGTTATTTATGACGATGACAGCTATATGACTCTCGCCAAAGACTTTACCGAATTACGTATTCTGGAACCGCTGCTAAAAGGCGAAGACAAGCTGACAGGCCTGCATGCTAACACCCAAATTCCTAAAGTGGTGGGGATAGCCCGTATTGCTGAATTGTCGGGCGACAAGGACTGGTTAAAAGCGGCCGAATACTTCTGGTCTTTAGTGGTAGAGCAGCGCACTGTCGCTATAGGTGGCAATAGCGTGCGGGAGCATTTTCATCCCAAAGACGACTTCAACCCTATGCTCAATGAAGTGGAAGGGCCTGAAACCTGCAATACCTACAATATGCTGAAGCTTTCTATGCTGCTGTACCGTCAGACTGGCCAGAGCAAATACCTCGATTATTATGAGCGTGGCTTGTGGAACCACATTCTGGCCAGCCAACATCCAGAGCATGGCGGTTTTGTTTATTTTACCTCTATGCGGCCCCAACATTACCGGGTTTACTCCAAAGTGGATCAAGGCATGTGGTGTTGTGTGGGCTCAGGCATAGAAAGCCACAGCAAACATGGCGAATTTATTTACAGCTTTGATAAAAACGCTTTGCAAGTGAATTTGTGGATAGCGTCTAGCATTAACACTCCAGAGATAAAACTGCATCAGCAGACCCTATTTCCGGATGAAAACAGCACTGAATTGGTCTTTGATGCAGCAAGTACATTGAACCTGCAGCTGCGTTATCCATCCTGGGCTGGAGCCGTGAAAGTCTGGCGCAATAGCAAAGCCGTTGAAGTAACAGCCAAAGCCGGTGAACATATTCTGCTGGCAGGCCCCTGGCAGCAAGGCGACAAAGTGAAACTGGAGCTGCCGATGCAGTTAAGTCTGGAGGCTATGCCAGCCAAGCCAGATTATCATGCGGTATTGTACGGCCCTATAGTGCTGGCCAGTCGTAGTACACCTTTTAAAAACGAAAGCTTGAGCTTTGTTGCTGACGACAGCCGTATGGGCCATATAGCTTCAGGCCCAACCTGCCCAGTCTCAGCTGCACCACTTTACATTGGTGATACAAAAAACTTCCTCGCCAGCTTAAAGCGTCTGCCCAATCAACCTTTAAGCTTCAGCACAGGCCAAGGCTTTTTGCAGGGCAAGCCGGAGCTGATTCCTTTTTTCAGGCTGCACGACAGCAGATACCAGATTTACTTTCAGCACACTAGCCTTGAACTCTGGCAACAACAAAAAGCTTCTCAAGAACAGCAAGATAAATCCGCAGCTTTACTGGAACAACAAACGCTGGATAAAGTCTATCCGGGTGAACAGCAGCCTGAGTCGGACCATTTCTATCAGGGTGAACAAAGCGAAGCTGGTATCAATTCAGGCCGACATTGGCGGCACAGTAAAAGCTGGTTTAGTTATCAGTTAAGCCACAAGGGCCAGCAGAATCTGACCTTGCGGCTGGAGTATTTTGGTCTGGATGGCGGACGAGCATTTGAAGTCTGGCTGGATGATAAAAAGCTGACCGATGTGGAGCTTAAAAGCGGCTTGGGGCCGGACTGGTACAGCGTCGATTATCCAATCCCCAATGATCTGCTGCCGAAAAATGCCAATCACTTCAGGATCAAATTTGTCGCCAAGCCCGGCAACATAGCAGGTGGACTTTATCAGGTACGTTTACTGAAGTTGTAGCTTAACTGATACCCACCGCATAACGGCTGACCCAATGCTTTAACGGGCCAGCTTTTTCTGCTACTGCTAAACCCAACTGACGTAAAAAACGTACAGGAGGCAAGCTGCTGCTAAAGCTTTGATAAAACAGGTCCATAGCCGACATCATCAGCGCATTTTCACGCTGGCGTGTGCTTTGGTACTGCTTTAATAACTCAGGCTCGGCTACATCCTTGCGTTGGGCAAAAGCCTTTTCCAGCAGTTCAGACAACAACATCGCATCGGCAAAACCTAAATTGACGCCCTGACCTGCCAGTGGATTAATACTGTGAGCCGCATCGCCCACCAGCACCAGCCGCCCTTTGACATAATCCTTTGCATGGACACGGGCTAAAGGAAAACTGGCCACTTGTTCCACTGTAATTTTGCCAAGCTTAGCCGGAAAAGCCTGCTGAATTTGTTCCGCCAAAGCGGTTTTAGATAATGCCGCCAACTGTTTAATTTTGTGATGATGGTCGTACCAGACTAAAGAGCCCTGCTTACCCGGCAAAGGTAAAAAAGCCCGTGGGCCTGATTCGTTAAATTGCTGCCAGGTGATGTCCTGCTGTTCGCAGTCTGTATTGACTGTAACCACTAAACAGCTTTGCTGATACTGCCAACCCGACACACCAATTTGTGCTAACTGCCGCAGCTGTGACTGCCCACCATCTGCTGCTATCACCAGTTTAGCTTTTAGCTCGCCAAATTCTGCGGTACTGACAGAAACAAAGTCTGACTGCTGGGTAAAACCTGTCACAGTGGCTGGACAAAACAATTGTAAGTTGGCAGGAAAGTTGGCCCAGAGCGCCTGCTGAATAAGGTTATTTTCGATGATATGGCCCAGATGGGTCAAAGCCACTTCATCAGCATGAAAAGTCAGTCCGGCCTGTTCGCCTTCAAACGCCTGTAATCGTTTATAAGGGCATACACGCCATTGCTGCAATAAAGACCAGGCACCTAAGTCCGTCAGCCACTGTTCACTGCGTCTGTTGATAGCGGATACACGCAAGTCGATGCTGCTTTGTGGGTCAAAAGCCGCGACGGGCTGCTTTTCAATTAAGCCCACTTGCATACCAGCACGGCTTAACTTCAGCGCCACTGAGGCGCCCACCATACCACCACCTACAATTAATATATCCAGCACAACAACCTCCTGCTCACTTCAGCACATTCTACCCTGCTTTTCGGTGTTTACTTTGCGCTATATCAGCAATTATTCGTCATTTATTCAGCAGCCGCTGAAAGATTCTTCAGGCAACTTCGGTATATAAGCTCATATCACTTAAGGAAAAACCAAAATGAAAATTCAGCATATTCTGTTACTTAGCCTCAGCCTGTTCAGTTTTAGCCTGTTGGCAGCACCCCGCATTGCGCAAAGCCCTGAAGATATTAAACCCTTATTAAACGGCATGTCTGCGCCTAAGGTCAGTCTGCAGGATGCGACAGGCAAAGCAGTAGATCTTAATTCAGTACTAAAACAACAAGACACAGTGCTGGTGTTTTACCGCGGTGGCTGGTGTCCTTATTGCAACCTGCAACTGGCGGCTTTACGTGAGATTGAACCTAAACTTGCAGCTTTAGGTTATCAGCTGATTGCAGTGACACCAGACAGCCCTGCCGCTATCCAGGCTAGTTTAAAAGAGACCAAAGGCGCTGCCATTACTTATACCCTGTTATCCGACAGTCAGTTCAATTTAAGCTCTGCTTTTGGTGTGGCTTATTATCTGGATGAAAAAACCAGCGCGACCTATTTAAATACCTACAAACTGAATTTAAATAAGGAAGCAAGCAGCGGCAAAGTAGTGCTGCCCGTGCCTGCTGTATATATCCTGAACAAAGAGGGTTTAGTGCAGTACAGCTATCAGCATATTAATTACAAAGTCCGCTTACAGCCTGAGCTGTTGTTGCTGGCAGCTCGTTTAGCAAAACAGCCAAACGAATAACATTCACTAAAAACCCAATATTTATGCATATCCACCCATAGTTAATTCAGGGCAGCCCGAACTGCCCTGAAACTCTGCCCTAACAACGTAAAACTCATTGACGACAGCCCAAAAATACGGCATTTTGCGCGCCCTTGCAGCCCTGGCTTTTGATTGCCCTCCAGCATAAAACTGACTAGAGTAGCTGCATCTTTAGATCCGAATTCTGTTTTGAATTCTACTTTGAATAATAGCTCTGGCTTGAGGAGACTTTGCATGCGTAAGGTAACTGTGGCCGCCACCCAAATGATTGGTGGCTGGAATGTAGAAGAAAATATTGCCCGTGGTGAGCGCTTAGTCCGTGAAGCCGCTGAACAGGGCGCCCAGATCATCCTGCTGCAGGAACTGTTTGAGCGTAACTACTTCTGCCAGAAACAAAAGTATGAATATTTAGAGTTCGCGACTAGTGTCGAAGACAACGCGGCTATTAAACACTTCAGCAAAATTGCCAAAGAGTTGAAGGTCGTTCTGCCTATCAGCTTTTATGAAAAAGCCGGCAACTGCTTTTACAACACTGTAGCCGTGATTGACGCCGACGGCAGTAACTTAGGTTTATACCGCAAGAGCCATATTCCTGATGGCCCAGGTTACAGCGAGAAGTTCTATTTCACCCCAGGTGATACAGGCTTTAAAGTCTGGGATACCGCTTATGCCAAAATTGGTATTGGTATTTGCTGGGATCAATGGTTCCCTGAATGTGCCCGCAGCATGGCTTTAATGGGTGCAGAACTGCTGTTCTACCCAACAGCTATCGGCACTGAACCTCATGATGAAACCGTGAATTCACGTGAACACTGGCAACGTACTCAGCAAGGCCATGCCGCTGCTAACTTAGTGCCTCTGATTGCATCGAACCGTATTGGCCGTGAAACCGAAGACGACTTTGCTATTACCTTCTATGGCAGCTCTTTTATCGCCAACGAGTTTGGCGCCAAAGTAGAAGAAGCCGACGAAGTCAGCGAGGCTGTGTTAGTTCACACCTTCGATTTAGACGAAACCGCGAAAAACCGTCGTAACTGGGGCGTGTACCGTGACCGTCGTATCGACTTATACGGCGCGATCTTAACCAAAGACGGTAAAACCATACCAACTGAAGGTAATAACTAAGATGGCTGTTACCTTACAAAGTACGCCTCGTGCCGATGGTTTTTTTATGCCAGCCGAATGGGCCGAGCATAAACAAACCTGGATGGTATGGCCAGAGCGCACCGATAACTGGCGTTTAGGCGCCAAGCCAGCACAGCAAGCCTTTTGTGCAGTCATTCGTGCTATTGCCCGTTTTGAGCAGGTCACAGTATTGGCTTCTGCCGCTCAGTTTGCTAATGCTCAGGCGCAGTTGAGCTTAGAGCCAACCACTCACCCAATTCGTGTGGTTGAAACCTCAACAGACGATGCCTGGTGCCGTGATACAGGCCCTACTTTTGTCACCAATGGCAAAGAAGTGCGGGCTGTTGACTGGACTTTTAACGCCTGGGGTGGTTTAAACGGTGGTTTATACTTCCCATGGCACAGAGACGACCAGGTCGCACAAAAGATTGCCAATATTGAAAGCACGCCACGTTACCGCACTGAAGGTTTTGTGCTGGAAGGCGGCGCTATTCATGTTGATGGCGAAGGCACCTTGCTGACCACTGAAGAATGTTTGCTGAATAAAAACCGTAACCCGGATTTATCGCGCGAACAAATCGAGCAGATGCTGTCAGACTACTTAAGTATAGATAAAGTGATTTGGCTCAAAGAAGGCATTTTTAACGACGAAACCGATGGCCACGTCGACAATATGTGCTGTTTTGTCGGCCCAGCAGAAGTCTTACTGGCCTGGACTGACGACAAAAACGATCCACAGTACGAACGCTCACGCGCTGCTTTAGAAGTGCTGGAAAACAGCACTGATGCGAAAGGTCGGAAATTCACTGTCCACAAGCTGCCTGTGCCTGCTCCTATGCTGGCCAAAGCAGACGAATATGCCACTGTGGATTTAACAGGTGCAGCTGTACCTCGTGAGTCTGAAGCACGTTTAGCAGGCTCTTACATCAACTTCTATTTATGCAATGGCGGCTTGGTGTTGCCGGTATTTGACGATGCCAACGATCAGGTAGCGATCGACATCTTAACTAAAGTCTTTCCAAAACATCAGGTCGTCACTGTGCCAGGCAGGGAGATTTTGTTAGGTGGCGGTAACGTGCACTGTATTACTCAGCAACAGCCTGCTTAATTTATAATTCCCCGCGAAACGGAGCATGAAGCTCCGTTTTTTTGGACAAAAAACAGCCAAAAATAACAAATAAGAACAAAAAACCATACAAATCAATGCAATTCCCTCTTGAAAAAAACACAAACAAATCACTAGAGTTTCAATTTGTTAACATGATAGGATGAAATGGCAGTTGGTTGTCTATGTGCGCACATAACAACAAACAAGCTCATAACAAAAACTTGAAATCACGGAACAGAGAACAACACAATGTCTAAGCTAAAATATTCTGCTTTATCCGTTGCTGTGCTGGTTGCTCTTGCAGCCTGTGGTGGTGATGGAAATAGAAACATTGCTCCACAAGCAACAAACGTCTCACTGACAAATATTGAAGTCAAAGAATGGGTCCCTGTATCAGGTGCATTTGCAGGCACTGATGCAAATCAGGATGCATTAACCCTGACAGCTATCACTGAAAACAATACCCTAGTGACGCCTACCGGCGGTGTATATAGCTTAAGTAAAGGCACTCTAGCAGTGACTGGTTTGAATTTCGTATTCACACCAACAGCTCCAGGTGAGCAAGTATTTTCTTATACTGTATCGGATGGTAACGAATCTGCTACTGCGACAGTCACTATTGCTGGAGCAGAGACAGATCCATTGGCTTACCAACAGTGGCATTTAAAAAACACTGGCCAAAAAGCCTTTTCAATGAGCGACTCAGTGTACGAGACCTATCTAACCCTATTGACAGATGTATTTGGTCTGGACGAGGAAGATGCAGTTGCTATCGTTGAATCGCGTAAGAATCCAGAGATCTTGGTAGAAGGCGAAGATATGAACGTGACTGCGGCTTATGCTGCAGGCGCAACGGGTAGCAACACTATCGCTGTTGTGGTTGACTCAGGTCTGGAGATTGCTCATGAAGATCTGAGAAACAACGTAATACCAAATCGCTCACTGAACTTTATTCCGGGAGTCACAGATCCAACTAACCCAACCAGTACCAGCACCACAGGTGACCATGGTACCAGCGTTGCAGGTTTGATTGCGGCTGAAGGCTGGAATGGTTTGGGCGGTCGTGGTGT
Organism: Rheinheimera tangshanensis; assembly: GCF_014645135.1. Taxonomy (GTDB): domain Bacteria; phylum Pseudomonadota; class Gammaproteobacteria; order Enterobacterales; family Alteromonadaceae; genus Pararheinheimera; species Pararheinheimera tangshanensis. Next base: position 720,996 of record NZ_BMLH01000001.1, on the reverse strand, counting down.
CGCGCCTAATGCGCAACTGATTGGTATGAACTACCTGGAAGAACAGAGCAACGTAGCTTTCCTGTTAAGTCATGGTGCACCAGGCAGCGGTATTAGTACTTCTGAACCAGTTGCAGTATTTAACCGCAGCTACGGTCTGACCATACCTGCAGCTATTGCTTACTCAGAATTTGAAGAAGCAGTACAGGAATTCAGTGCGACCGAATTACGTTCAGGCAAAGGCGCTGCCAATATGAAATCCAGTGGCAATAGCTTCCTTGACGGCAGTGTAGACTTTGACAACGATTTATGTGACGTAAACGGTGCCAATGACTTAGGTTTAACCTGTTACAACGGTAACTTTGAACCTTCACAAGCAACTCCGTACTACTTCAGTATTGGTGCAGTGAATAGCGATGGCAAACATACCAGCTACTCCACTGCTGGTGCCAACGTATTGGTATCTGCCCCTGCGGGTGAGTATGGTGATTTTGAGCCTGCGATGGTGACTACTGACCAAATGACTTGTTTACGTGGTTATAGTAGCTTTACCAGAGCCGATCGGTTCGATAACAGCTATTTCCCAGGCTTCTTTGCAGGATTCTATCCGTTTAACAACCCAGGTCACCCGGAAAACGCCAGCTGTAACTACACATCAACCTTCAATGGTACTTCATCTGCGGCTCCAAATGCTTCAGGTGTAGTAGCGCTGATCGCCTCTGCTAACCCAGAGCTGAGTTACCGCGATATTCGTCACATTCTGGTATCAACCAGCACTATGGTTGATGCAGACAATGAACCAGTATCCTTAGCATTAGCCAATGGTGAATTCGTAGCGCACCAAGGCTGGGTAGAAAACGCAGCAGGTTTTAACTTCAATAACTTATATGGTTTTGGTCGGGTCAACGCTGGTGCAGCTGTTGCTATGGCTAAAAACTATACAGTGAACTTAGGTGAAGCAGTCAGCTCTGATTGGATTGGTGTAGGGTCTTATGCTGCTACAGAAACTCCAACCTCTCTGGCTTTACCTGTTCCGGATAACAGTGTGACTGGAGCTACTGTCACGCTTGAGGTCACTGACAAGATGGTACTTGAGGGTGCTCAGCTGAAGTTTTCTGTCTCTAACCCAGATATGGAGTATGGTTTCAGCACAGTGGATGGTTACTTCCAAACAACAGCTGGTATTGATTTAGCTATCGAAGTCACTTCACCTGCAGGAACTAAGAGTGTCTTGTTATCTTCTAAACAGGCTCTGACCATCCCTGCTTTGACAGAAGATTTCTTCTTCCAACCAGGCTATATACTGAATGATACCGTGTTCCTGACGAACGCTTTTTATGGCGAAAACGCTCAGGGTACCTGGACCATTAAAGTTCTGGATGCAAACGGCTCTGATTATGCCGCTACAGGCGGTTACTTAGGAGTCGACGGATACGCCAACAACGCTGAACCTTCAGTTGTAGAAGGCGTAGCTATTCGTGTATTTGGCCATTAATAGAGGAAGTAGAGAGTTATGAAATTCAAATTAACCTTAGTTGCTCTGGCTACTATCGGAACTATGGCTTCAGTACAGGCTACCGAAATTTCACCAGAGTTAAGAAAGCTGACTCCGGCGAAAACTGAAGCTGTAACAAGCAAAACAGTCAAAAAAGTTGAAAATGCCGATTTTGGCGTTTATAAGTTGTTACCGGATTTAGCATTAGCTCCGGCCAGTCTGGCTGCTGGTAGCGCTGAAGGTACTTTGTCTGGCCGTGCTTTAGTACAACAAACAACAGTGAATTCGGATGGTGTGGTGAAAACTGACGCTGTGGTAAGAAATTTACTGACAGGTGAACTTGGAGTTGTCACTGGTCGTTTGTCTATATTGGCGAATGATGCTGCTGCACTGCAACGTTTACAACAAGAGTTTGGCTTAAAATCAGTGAAGACCATAGGCAATAAAATTGCCATTATGCAAGCTCCAGCTGGTGCTAATCTTACTGAGTTAATTGAATCAGTCCGTAAATCAGGATTGGTGAAGGAAGCTCGTTTGGATGTAGTTGAGAAATTATATAAACCAAACTAAATAAAACCTTCGATAAAAAAACCCGCCTCTGGCGGGTTTTTTATTCTGCAAAATTCACCATAGCAAATTCCAATCTAGTTTTGCTCCTGCGCACCTTGACGTTATACAATAAGTTTTCGTTTTGAAGGAGCAATCTGCATGGCCAAAGCCTGTGCCTGCCATATTCTGGTTAAAACTGCAGCTGAAGCAGAGAAGTTAAAACAACTACTGGCCAAAGGTGCCAGTTTTCATGACTTAGCTAAAAAACATTCGTTGTGCCCTTCCGGCAAAAAAGGCGGGGATTTAGGAGAGTTTAAACCAGGTCAGATGGTCAGAGCTTTTGACGAAGTGGTGTTTAAAAAGGCGGTTCTGGAAGTGCATGGCCCGGTGAAAACCCAGTTTGGTTACCACCTGATTAAAACTTTGTATCGAAGCTAACAGCAGCAATCACTGGAGAACCAGATGCGTTTTGTGCTCTGTAATTATGAAGAACATGCCGAAGCTATTCTGGCTATTTTTAACCACGCTATTTTGCATACCACAGCTTTGTATGAATACAAGCCACGTACTATGACCACGATGCAGCAATGGTTTGCTAACAAAACGGCAGGCAATTTCCCGGTGTTAGGACTGCTGAATGAGCAGGGCCAACTGGTGGCTTTTGGCAGTTATGGCACCTTCAGAGCTTTTCCGGCTTTCAAATATTCAGTCGAGCACTCAGTCTATGTAGCACCGGATCAGCAAGGGAAAGGCTATGGAGCTCTGATGTTGCAGCAAATTATTCAGCAGGCGCAACTGGAAAATTATCATCTGCTGATTGGAGGTATTGATGCGGCTAATGAAGCCAGTATTGCGTTACATACCAAACATGGCTTCAGACACAGTGGCACTATCACTCAGGCGGGTTTCAAATTTGGCCGCTGGTTAGATTTGGCCTTTTATCAGCTGACCTTAAATACGCCAGTCGAGCCTGTAGACGGCTGACCGGCCTGGTGATTATTTTTTACCTAGCAACTGTGAGCGTAATTTAGCCTTTTCTTTAGCCAGCTGTTTATTGCGGCTGGCGACTTTTTGCACCCGTTCTTCTTCGGCATCGGCTTTTTTGCTGCTGTGATTCATTTTCGGATCATGCTCATACCCAGGTAATACCTGTTGCGTGATCACTTGTTTGGTCAGTTTCTCAATAGCTTGTAACATCACCAGATCATCAGGCGTGACTAAACTTATGGCTAAACCCGAGTTTCCGGCCCGGCCTGTCCGGCCAATGCGGTGTACATAATCTTCCGCCACCTGTGGTAAATCGTAGTTCACTACTATAGGTAGCTCTTCAATATCTAAACCGCGAGCCGCGATGTCAGTCGCCACTAACACACTTAATCTGTTGTTCTTAAAGTCATCCAGCGCTTTAGTGCGGGCGCCCTGACTTTTATCACCATGGATAGCACCTGCCTCAATCCCATCTAAACGTAATTGTTTCGCCAGACGGTCAGCACCATGTTTAGTACGGCTGAAAATCAGCACCTGTTTCCACTGCCGTGAGCCAATCAGATAAGACAACATTTCACGCTTGCGCTGCGAATCCACACGATAGGCCAGTTGCTCTATTTTCTCTGCGGTACTGTTGGGTTTAGCGACTTCAATCAGTACAGGAGATTTTAATAAGGTATCAGCCAGCTCTTTGATTTCTTTAGCAAAAGTCGCAGAGAAAAACAGTGTCTGTCGCTCTTTGGGCAGGCGCGCCATAATACGTTTAATGTCGTGAATAAAACCCATATCCAGCATACGGTCGGCTTCATCCAGCACCAGAATTTGCAGCTCTGACAAACTGACAGTGCCCTGATGCAAATGATCAAGCAAACGCCCTGGTGTGGCGACCAGAATATCTAAACCTCTGCTTGCCTGATCATATTGCGGATTTATTGACACACCGCCATAAAAAACCGCGTATTTCAGTGGCAAGTCCGCACCATAAGCTTTGACACTGTCAGCGACCTGCTGCGCCAGTTCACGGGTTGGCGTCAGTACTAAACAACGCACCTGCAGATTATTCACTTTGCTGGTATTTTTACTGAGCAACTGTAGTACGGGCAAGGTAAAAGCAGCTGTTTTTCCAGTACCCGTCTGAGCGCCAGCTAATACGTCTTTGCCTTCCAAGATCACGGGTATGGTTTGCTGCTGAATAGGGGTTGGCGTGTGATACCCCTGATTGGTCACAGCAGAAAGAATACGGGGATCTAAACCAAGCGTGGCAAATGACATGCAATTTCCTTTAAAGTATCGGCTTTGAAACATCTATACCCAAATCTCCTGAGGCTACGGCTTCAGGTGCTAAAGGTATAAATCGTCGCTAGTTTAGCAGAACTAACAGGACAAGGCATGACAGCAGTATCATCCCCATGGTTTGTTTATATGGTGCGCACCACAGCAGATACTTTGTATACGGGCATCAGCACTGATCCAGAACGGCGTTTACGTCAACATAAGGGGGAATTAACGGGTGGGGCTAAAGCACTTAAAGGCAAAGGTCCTTTAGAGTTAGTTTTTACTCACCCTATGCCGTGCCGCTCTTCAGCCAGCAAATTGGAGTATCAGCTGAAACGATGGACAAAAAAAGACAAAGAGTTGTTGCTAAGGCAAGAGATTAGACAGCTGAACCTGCTAGAGCAGCTATCAGGCGAAAGTCGCATAGGCACAGAAGCCGCTTCAGATTAGACTGGCTGAAAAGCATAAGGAGTTGTGATGGAAAATTTTGCTTTAGTCCTGATCTATCTGATGATTGGTGCCCTGCTACGCAGACTGCCGCAATTTCCTCAAGATACAGGTTTAGTGCTGAATCAGTATGTGCTTTTTGTTGCTTTACCTGCTCTGGTACTGCAAAAAATTCCTTTGTTAGAATTTTCCAGTCAGCTTTGGTTGCCCGCTATCACGCCCTGGGTGCTACTGATCATAGTGGCTGGCTTAGTGATCCTCGCCGGTAAAGTGTGGCACTGGGAGAAAACCACAGTAGGGGCCTTGCTGGTGGTACTCCCCTTGGGCAATACCTCTTTTTTAGGTTTTCCTATGGTAGAAGCATTTTTTGGTGAAAAAGCCCTGCCCTTTGCGATGATTTACGATCAGGCGGGCTCTTTTGTCGCTTTGGCGACTTATTCCACCTTGCTGGCGGCTTGGTATAACCCGAATGCAACTACCCCCAGCGCCTTGCAAATGCTGATGCGTGTAATCACTTTCCCATCTTTTGTCGCTTTGGCTGTAGCCTTAGCCCTTAAATCCTGGCCTTATCCGCAGTTTTTTAGCCAGCTGCTAGATAGTCTGGCCGCAACTTTAGTGCCGGTGATAATGATAGCCGTAGGTTTTCAGTTCAGATTGCAACTGGATAACGAAGACACCAAACCTTTAATTTTTGCCTTAGGAGTTAAACTGCTTCTGATGCCTGTATTAGCCTTAACTTTTTTAAGCTTTTTCCAGCCAGAGCCCTTATTGCTGCAGGTCGTAGTATTTGAAGCCGCCATGCCGCCTATGGTATCTGCCGGTGCTATCGCTATTGGTGCAGGGCTGGCACTGCGTTTAGTGCCAGCTTTGGTAGGTTTGGGTTTACTGCTTAGTTTTATCAGTCTTCCGCTTTGGTACTTACTACTGCAGCTTTACGTTTAACTAAATGTTGATGGCCTTTCCTGTGACTTTGATGATAATAATGAGCCACCACCACCATCAGCACAGAACCTGTCAGCACAGGGTTCAACAAAAACCACCAGTCCGGCGCTGTCAGCATAATCAGTAAAGTAGTAGCACCTGCAGGCGGATGAGTAATTTTCAGCAGTACCATCAAACCTATAGCTAACCCGACAGCAATAGACAGACTCCATACAGTTAGACCAAAACTATGCACAAAAGTCAGGCCAATCAACGCGGCTAAAAAATGCCCCGCTATCACATTTTTTGCTTTACCAAGCGGACTACCCGGCAAGGCAAACAAAATCACTGCGGTAGCGCCAAAAGGTGCCACCAGCCATAACTGCTGCCATTGTTGCAGCAAAGCCAATAATGCCATCACCAATGCTGCACCAGAACCCGCTAACACAGCTTGCACCCAGACTTTATGTTCAGTCACAGTATCACCTCTTAAAGTAGACCAGTTTGTCTACCAACGAATTGCATTGTAGACAGACTGGTCTACCTGTGTCAAGCTAAGTCTCTACTATGGTGAGGACATGTATGGAACCGGATAAAAAACAACAACTTGTTGAAACAGCTTTAAGCTTGTTTTATCGTCACGGTGTGCATGCTGTAGGTATTAATCAGATTTTAGAACAGTCTGCTGTGGCTAAAAAAACGCTGTATCACCATTTCGTCAGCAAAGACGAGCTGTTATTGGCGACACTGGAACTTCGGCATCAGCGCTTTTATCAGTGGCTGGAGCATCAGTTTAATACTAATGAAAACATAAGCCCGGTAGATCAACTCTTTGATGCCTTGGGTTTTTGGTTTGAAGGCAACGCGAAGCCTTTAGGGCCTTTTTTTGGCTGCTATTTTCAAAATTGCGCTGCAGAATACCATGGCCCAGACAGCACCGTATTGCAGCTTTGCGCCCAGCATAAACGCAAGGTGAGAGACTTAGTGAACACTCAACTGCAGAGTTGTCAGCTATCAGAGGAAACTCAGTCTTTATTGCTGGATGGTTTGATGTTGCTGAAAGAAGGCGCCATCAGTATGGCTTTAGTGCACGCCGATGCCACAGTGGCTCAGCATGCCAAACAACAAGCCAGGCTGCTGATGCAGGCCTTGCGTTAATCTGGCTCTGCAACTGATTCTGCCGGAGGTTTTTTCTTTAGCCGTCCGGACTGAATAAGTGCCTCTCGTAACAAATATTCTATCTGACCGTTCACACTGCGAAACTCATCGTCAGCCCAATGCTGCAAAGCATGCAGCACTGTTTCATCAATACGTAACGCAAAAGCTTTTTTTGACACACTGCTCTCCGCTTAATACAAAGTGCCAGTGTTGATCACAGGTTGCACCTGATGATCACCACAAAGCACGACGAGCAAGTTACTGACCATAGCGGCTTTGCGCTCTTCGTCCAGTTGCACCATGTTTTTTTCAGATAAACGCGCCAATGCCAGTTCAACCATACCTACAGCCCCCTCAACCAATTGCTGACGAGCCATCACCACAGCACGCGCTTGCTGACGTTGCAACATAGCGCTGGCAATCTCAGGCGCATAAGCCAAATGGCTGATCCGTGCTTCCAGCACTTCAACACCGGCTTTATCCAATCGAGCTTGAATTTCACCTTTGAGCAAATCGGTCACTTCAGGGCCATTGCTGCGCAGGCTGATATCGATGTCGTCTGCTGCTTCATACGGATAACTGGACGCCAAAAACCGCAGTGCTGCTTCACTTTGAATACTGACAAAGTTTTCGTAATCTTCCACTTCAAACACAGCTTCAGCACTGTCTACCACTTTCCACACCACAACGGCCGCAATTTCCACCGGGTTGCCACTGTGATCGTTCACCTTTAATTTGCCGCTTTCAAAGTTACGAACCCGCAGTGACACTTTTTGTTTACTGTAAAAAGGATTTGCCCAACGTAAGCCTGTTTGTAGGTCAGAGCCGACGTAACGGCCAAACAGCTGCAGTACGGCACATTGGTTGGGCTGCACCATGTAGAAGCCAAAAAAACCAATTCCCACAAAAATCAGCGCCAGTATCGCTACCAGTTTTAGTGGTCCACCTAAGACCAGCAGACCAAAACCAGATAAAACAAAGACTGCCGGAAGCACAGCTAACATCATTAAACCACTGCGGCTTGTTGCCAGATACTCTTTCATTTCGGCTCCTTAATTTGATATCAATTTAATATCAAATTAGCTTCATTTAAAAAAAGCGCAAGGTAATATGTATAAAAAACATGCTATCAGTCACAAAAACTTCAGACTTCATTGACATCACCTCATTTGATAAATATGATAAAATTAATCAAATCAGAAAGTATATTATGTCAGAGCAACATCAACTTCTTTCTACTCGTCAGGCAGCTACCCTGCTTGGAGTTTCAGTGCGCACTATCCAGCTTTGGGTTGAACAAGGCTTATTGAGTGCATGGAAAACACCTGGGGGACACAGACGTATAGTGCAGGAGTCTCTGCTGGGTTTGTTACATAAAAGACAAAAATCCCCGCCGCTGACACATCTGTTATGCGTAGATCTGGATGCAGATTTTTTCAAATTAATTCAAGCCTTGTGTAAGCAGTGGCATTTTCCAATTGAATTAAAATATGCGCGCAACGCTGTAGAAGCTTTATTGATGATGGGTGAACATAAACCTGAACTCGTCATGATGATGGCTGACCAGCCAGGAATAGATTTACCCATGCTGCTCAACGAGCTTACTCAACATCAGGTGAAACTTGCCCTGCTCTGTGCTGAAGACCCAGAGCCAAAGCTGAGTATTGATATTATTTGGCTGCACCTGCCATTTGACCCGTCACAATTTAAGGCAGAATTACAAAAGCTGCTATTTGCCCGCTTACAACAAGCCAGCTAATCACAACATAAAAAAACCGGCATCAAAGCCGGTTTTGTTAGAATAAATCAGAGCTTAGACCAGACTGACTTTAGCAAACTTACGTTTACCGACCTGGAAGATGTGATGGCTGCCTTTGGCAAATTCCATTTTGCTGTCTTCCACCTTAGTTTCACCATCGAGCTTGACCGCACCTTGCTTAATCATACGCAAAGCCTCTGAAGTGCTTTCAACCAGACCTGCTTCTTTTAATAAGTTGGCAATCTGGATACTGTCTGATGTTAAGGTCAAGGTCAGTTCAGGAATATCATCCGGCAAGGCGTTTTTCTGAAAACGCTGGATAAAATCCTGCTCAGCAGCATCCGCTGCCGCCCCGTCATGGAAACGGGCAATAATTTCCTTTGCCAGCTCAATTTTGATATCACGTGGGTTACGACCTTCAGCCGCTTGTTGCTTCAGTGCCGCAATATCAGCGATAGGACGGAAACTCAGCAAATCGTAATAACGCCACATCAGCTCATCGCTGATGGACATGACTTTGCCAAACATTTCACCCGGCGTGTCTGTGATACCAATATAGTTGCCCAAAGATTTGGACATTTTCTGCACACCGTCCAGGCCTTCCAGCAATGGCACCATAATAATAGTTTGCGGCCGCTGACCTTCGTCTTTTTGCAGCTCACGGCCCATCAGCAGGTTAAAGCGCTGATCGGTGCCGCCCATTTCGATATCGGCTTCTAAAGCAACAGAGTCCCAGCCTTGCACCAGCGGATATAAAAACTCGTGGATAGCAATAGACTGGTTATTAGCATAACGCTTTTTAAAGTCATCACGCTCCAGCATACGGGCTACGGTTTGACGCGCTGCCAGTTTGATCATGCCAGCCGCACCTAACTTTTCCATCCATTCGGAGTTAAAAGCCACGCGGGTTTTTGCCGGATCAAGAATTTTAAACACCTGCTCTTTATAAGTCTGCGCATTGGCCAGCACATCTTCGCGGGTCAAAGGCTTACGTGTGACGTTTTTACCTGTTGGGTCGCCAATCATGCCGGTGAAGTCGCCTATCAGGAAAATAACCTCATGACCCAACTGTTGAAAGGTACGTAATTTGTTGATCAGAACCGTATGGCCCAAGTGCAAATCTGGCGCAGTTGGATCAAAACCTGCTTTGATTTTTAAAGGTTTTCCTTCCTTTAACTTGGCAATAAGTTCTTCTTCTAACAAAATCTCTTCGCAGCCGCGTTTTATCTCAGCCAGCGCCTGCTCCCAGTGAGCCATGGTCTACTCCTAAATATCTTTGTATTTGGCAAAATTCCAAGCCTGCATTCTAACGAAACATTTCTTTAGATCAAACCAACAAAAGTGTGGCATCAGGTAAAAAATCGTTATATGCTCGTTTTTTTATTGGTTTGTCTGATAATAATAAGAGATGCGCTTTCTATGATTTCTTCTTTGCCTATCAAACATCGGTTATTAATCGGCGCTTTAAGCGGCATTGTTGCCGTTATGCTGTTGATCCCGTCAGAACAAGCTTCAGCCTCCAGAACTACAGAAACTTCTGAGTTGGAAGTTGGAAAAAGATACAGTATTGATATTCCTTTGGTGGAAGAGAAAATTGCGGCTGAACAGCTGGCAACTCTTCCACACGAAGATAACTCACTGGAGTGGGTGACTATCGATGTGAAAAAAGGCGATATTCTGTCGGCTATTTTCCGCAAAGCTAAATTAGATCAAGCCACAATGCAGGAAGTGTTAGAGCTGGGTAAACCAGTCAAAACCTTAACCCGTATTTTCCCCGGCGAGCAAATTGAGTTTGGTTTAGATAACCAGGGCAAGTTGCAGGAAATCCGTTATCCAATCAACAACCTGAAAACTTTGCGGGTACAGCGTACTGCCAATGGCAAGTTTGCAGCCGAAGAGTTATTAAAAGAAGTTGAAACCCGCACTGAAGTGGTCAGTGGTGTGGTTAACGGTTCATTCTGGAACGCAGGTCTGGAAGCGGGTTTAACCGAAGCTCAGATGCTGACTCTGGCCAACAACATTTTCAGCTACGACATCGACTTTGGTTTAGATATCAAAGCAGGTGACAGCTTTAGCGTGATTTTTGAGACCCGTTATGCCGACGGTCAATTTGTTGGTAACGGGAATATTCTCGCCGCACAGTTTAAAAACGAAGGCCAGGTGTATCAGGCAGTTCGTCACAAGGACGGCGCTTTTTACAAGCCGGACGGTAAAGGCACAAAACAAGCCTTCTTACGAGCCCCGGTTAGCTTCCAGTATGTCAGCTCCAATTTTAACCCTCGCCGTTTACACCCAGTGTTAAAGAAAGTAAAGCCTCATAATGGTGTCGACTATGTTGCTGCAGTCGGGACCCCTATTATGGCGGCTGGTGATGGTAAAGTGATTGCATCAACCCGTAACGGAGTGAATGGTAACTACGTGTTTATTAAGCATAAAAACAACATAGTGACCAAATACCTACACTTATCCAAACGTGATGTGAAGCAAGGTGAAAACGTGAAACAAGGTCAGGTTATAGGTCGCTTAGGCGCCACTGGCCGTGTCACTGGCGCTCACCTGCACTACGAATTTGTGGTCGGCGGTGTACACCGTAATCCACGTACTGTGAAATTACCTCAGGCAGATGCACTGTCTACCAGCGAACGTGTTGCTTTTGTGAATCAAGCAAAACAGCTGATTGCACAAATGCAAAACCACGAGCGGATCACAGTAGCCGCTGCTGAGTAATGTCCAGCTTGTACATAGGTATAATGTCCGGCACCAGTCTCGATGGCATCGATCTGGTGCTGGTTCGTTTTGGGCCGCGACCTCAAGATAAACTCCAACCTGAATTACTCGACTCTCTGCTTTGTCCTTTTTCTGAACTATTACGTCAGCAATTAAGCCAATTAGCCCAGTCCGGCCCCAACGAGCTGGAATTGATGGGTCAGGTGGAGCAGCAACTGGCCTTAGCTTATGCAGATGCGATCAAGCAATTATTAGCAAAGGCCAAAGTAGCTGCTGAACAAATAAGCGCCATTGGCTGTCATGGCCAAACCATTCGTCACCGCCCTTATGCGCAGTTTCCTTTTACTTATCAGATTGGAGATATGTTCCGTCTGGCTGCACAAACGCAAATCCGGGTGATTGCCGATTTTCGTCGTAAAGACATGGCGTATGGCGGGCAAGGTGCCCCTTTGGTACCAGCTTTTCACAAAGCTATTTTTGCAAAGCCAGACAGCTATCGCGCCATTTTAAATATTGGTGGTATCGCCAATATCACCTTGTTGCAACCCAATATGCCAGTGCGTGGTTTTGATACTGGCCCTGGCAATGGCCTGATGGACAACTGGATCCAACAACAAGGTTTAGGTTTGTATGACAAAGATGGCCTTTATGCGGCCTCAGGCGTGGTACAGCAAGATTTATTAGCTAACCTTCTGTCAGATCCATACTTTCAGTTACAAGGCCCCAAAAGCACAGGCAGAGAGTATTTCAATCCACAGTGGCTGGCCCATAAGCTACTTGCGAATACCTATGCCGCGGCCGATGTGCAGCGCACGTTGACACGCTTTACTGCGGAGAGCATTAAAATCGCACTGGTCAATGAAGCCATAGAGGAGTTATTTGTCTGTGGGGGTGGCGCTTATAACAAAGTACTTTTCAGCGATTTGCAGCAGCTATTGCCTGCAGTACGGCTGCAGCAAACTGCAAGTTTAGGGATAAAAGCTGATGATGTGGAGGCTATGGCTTTTGCCTGGCTGGCTTATGCCTATGACCACAAGATCCCAGGTAATATTCCTGAAGTCACAGGCGCACGAAAAGCCGTGGTATTAGGTGCGGAATTTACCTACTAAATTCCACACTACTACTTATTGTTGTTCCACTACCTTTGCTATTTGTGTAGCAACCTGTCCCCAGCCTTGCCCTAAGGTTTTGACCACTTCGTCATAACCATCATCAGCAATAGCTAATTGCAGCTCAAAAGGCATTTGCTTCACGGTAGCGCCTGTGAGTAAATGCGCCTGACCACTGATCAGCACCACACCATCTGCTGTGGTATGGAACTGCGTCACCTGTACCGTCAGACGACTGTCTCCCGCCCCGTTTACCTGTTGAGTGACACGCCAGTCCGTTAAAGCGCCGGATAAATGTGCCTGCAAATTACGGGTCAGTTGCTGATCCAGAGCTTCGGCCCATTGATGAGTGCGGGTCAGCTGAAGGTTAACCTCATTGTTCTGATACACCAGCGCATTGCTGTTCAGGTAACTGGCCACCATCACTGGCTCTACCACCAACACTTTGCTGCTATCCACCACTGGTGCCTTGACCGCAACTGCTGGTAAACGGTAATACTGCAGTTCAGACGGAGAACTGCCACAACCGGCCAACGCCAGGCTTAAGACTACACAAGCTAAATAACGCATTAGTTGCCCTTCTCAGGTTCAGGATCTTTTGGCAGATCAGCATTAAAGATCAGAGAGTTACTTTGACTGTTCATGGTTTTAATCACAGGCTGTAAATCACGTAATAACTGATCCATCGACTGTAAATTTCCATTTAAACGCTCATAAGCCGGTGAGCCCGGCGAAAAACCAGCCAGAGTTTTGCGCAGCTCTGCCAGGCTTTGTTGTAAGTCTGCAGGTAATTGCTGCACTGCGTTATTTTTCACCAGCAAGTCCAGTGACTGGATCAGCTGTTCAGCGTTTTTCAGCATTTTTTCGCTTTGTGCCAAAGTAGCGGAACTTTGCGCTAACACATCTTCTACAGGCAGACGATTCACCTTATCCAGCACCTGCAGCACTTTCTGTTCAATATTGGCTAAACCGCTTGGGGCTGTTGGCATAATTTTCAGACCAGCGTGATCGGCTAGGGCAAAAGGTGCAGGCACAAAACCTTCGCTGGAAAATTCTGGCGGTTGTGTTGTAGTGACTTGAACTTTCTCAGACTGTTCAGCATCAGCCAAAGCTGGCATATCTACTTTAACTTTAGGTGTTTCAATTTGTGCATCAGTTTGCACCAGTTCAATATACAAAGCGCCCGTCAATAAACTACCAGTTTTTAGTACGGCTCTTAAGCCATGTTGTACTGCAGTTTCTAATTCCTGCGCCAGTTTTTTCAGGCTCATCTCACCAGCCAGACGGCCCGCTTCAACCCGCACCAATACAGGAATACCTTTTTTAAAGGCCACATCCAATGGATTATCCATGTTAAAAAAGTACGGCGCCATAGCCACAGTACCAATGCGTATACCTTTGTATTCCAAAGGAGCCCCAGCAGTTAAACCACGAATAGACTCATCAAAAAACAGCAGGTATTCGTTGTATTCGGTATATAAACCTTCTTTGATCGCTTTTTGATTTTTAAATAACTGAAACTCGCTGTTGCTAACCACTTTATCCCCAGCGGGCCAACCATCCAGCACATCAAAATGCACGCCGCCACTCAGTAGCGTGGCGATAGAGGCTAACTCCACTCGCACCCCTTGAGCAGAGACATCCAGCGCCATACCGCTGGCTTGCCAGAAGCGCACGTTTTCAGTGACCAAAGCATCATAAGGTGCACGTATAAACAACTGATAGGTCATATGACCTTGCTCAGCCACAAAATGACTGGTTTCTACCGTACCTACTGCATAACCATGATAAAGCACAGGATCGCCTACAGCTAAAGCTGTCGCATCATCACTTAACAACGTCACACGAACCCCAGGCGCATCAGCCGGTGCTATAGGTGGACTGTCGAGCAGCTCGTAATAATACTTCTGTACATTGGCTTTACCTGGCTGTAATTCAATATAAGCACCTGATAACAATGTATTTAAACCACTGACACCACCACGCCCTACCGTAGGCTTAACCACCCATAACTGAGAGTCTTCATTGAGTAAAGGCTCAATACCGGGATCCATCCGAGCTTTGATTAACACTTTGCTTAAATCTTCTGATAGCTGCACGGATTCGACCCGGCCTATATCCACACTACGACTTTTGATCTGGGTTTTACCTGCCACTATGCCCTCAGCATTGAGTGTGACTAAGGTGATCACGGGCCCCTGATTTTTCTGAGTGTAATAAAGCATCCAAATACCAATAGCCACAGCTATCACTGGCACTATCCAGATCGGAGATAATTGTCGGATCTTTTTCACCGCGGCCACCCGGCCCTGCGTCTTAGCCACGCTGCTTCTCCTCTTTTTTATTCCGTTGGTCCCACAATAAACGTGGGTCAAAACTCATAGCGGCGAGCATGGTGGTGATCACCACAGTCGCAAAAATTATCGCACCCATACCAGGGTACACGCCCATCAATAAATCAAATCGAACCAATGCCGCCAGAATAGCGACCACTAAAACATCCACCATGGACCAACGGCCAATCCAGTCGACCAGTAAATACACCCTGGTCGATAGCAACTGCCGCTTATGTCCACTGTGACTGGCAAGATAACAGAGCCAAAACATCACAGCGATTTTCACCACTGGTACCACCACGCTGGCCAATAAAATCACAATAGCGACAGGGTAAGCACCGTCCTGCCACATCAATATAATACCGCTGATGATTGTAGACTGAATGCTACTGCCCAAAGACACAGTCTCCATAATAGGCAGCAAGTTAGCTGGGATATACAACAAGGTAGCAGTAATCAACCAAGCCAAAGTTTTTTGCAGGCTGGCCGGAATGCGCGCCGTGACTTTGGTGCCGCAGCGACCGCAGTGTTTTTGCTCCAGCGGCACTATGGCAGTGCAGCAGCTGCAACTGGCTAAATTCAGCGACATACCGGTTCGTCCGGCAAAATCAGCGGAAACAGGTTGAGGCGTTGCAGCTATCGACTCCCACAAGGCATGACGGTCTATCACCTGGAAAGTGCGCAAATGCAACAAACAAAACAGGCAAAAAGCCCAGAAACTCATTCCGACAGAAATATCGGCATAGACCACCAGTTTGACAAAAGCGACCAGAATACCAATAAGGAAAATATCCACCATACTCCAAGGTTTAAGCATATACAGCACACGGGCAGTCCAGACTAAACCACGGACACGGCGCACCATGCCAAGTTTGATATAAATCACCGCCAACATACAAAAAGCCGGGATCGCCTGAATAAATAACCAAACCAGTACAGCCAGCCATTGCTGGTGTTCGTTAAACAAGACGGAGGAGGTATCAAAGAAACTCATGATATGGACGTTACCCGCCACATCCATGCCAATAAAAGGAAAGAGGTTTGCCAGGATCAGCATAAACAACGAACTAGCAGCGTAGAGTACAGGGCGCAACACCGGATCTTTCTGACGCATATCCAGTAAATAACCACAGCGGCTGCAAGCCGCTTCCTGACCAATAGCCAATAAGGGCAATTGCTGCAATAGATCGCAGTGGCGACAAAGCACCAGTTCAGTAACAGGTTGCGCGGGCTGCGTTACACCAGACTCCAGATCAGACAAAAAGATTCCTTTGCAAATGCCTACACTGCGATGAAGCTATTGTAAAAGCCCGCAAGGATAAAGCCCAGTAAAAAATAAGGGGGCAGAGACATCAGATGCTGGCATCCCATGTCTCTTCCCCCTGCTTTTACGCAGTTGCTTGTTATTCAACAGCTTTAGATACACCCACCATAGCAGGACGTACTAAACGACCGTTCAGCTCGTAACCTTTCTGCATCACAAAAGTCACAGTGTTTGGCGCTACATCAGCACTTGGCTGAATCGACATGGCCTGATGGAATTCAGGATTAAACGGCTGACCTTGCGGGTCAATTTGCTGCACACCGTTTTTCGCCAAGGTATCCAGTAAACCTTTTAAGGTTAAATCCACGCCTTCACCCAGAGCTTTCTGGCTGTCGTCTTCGCGATTTAAGAAAGTTAAAGCACGCTCGAGGTTGTCGACCACAGGCAATAAATCACCAGCGAAACGCTCCAGCGCAAATTTATGGGCTTTTTCAACATCCATGGCTGAACGACGACGGCTGTTGTCAGCTTCAGCTTTAATTCTAAGCATTAAATCATGCTGCTCTGCCAACTGGGCTTTTGCCTGCTGTAATTCTGCATCCAGCTTTGCAATAAGTTCCTGCTCCGGCGTCAGTTCTACCACTTGTTGCTCTGCCGCTGCTTCCGCAGCCTGTTGTTGTTCAGTTTGCACTTTATCTTGCTCGCTCATTAGTTACTACTCCACCATAGGTTGGCTTATTATGGGGATTGATTAAGATGATTCAAGTTAAAAAACATTTGTTGTGCTACAGCTTCAACTAAAGGCACAAAACGACCATAGTTCATCCGGCGTGGCCCAAGCAAGGCAATAAAGCCATGGGGCTCTGCACGGTAGCGTGCACAAATCAAACTCACCTTGGCTAAAGGTTCAATACCAGACTCACGTCCGAGTATTAATTTTGGTTGAGCATCCTGAGTGACAGGCGCTAATAACTTCACCAGACAGGACGGATTATCCAGCAACTCAATCACTTGCTGTAATTCCGGATCCCGGTGGTAGTCACTTGCCTGCATCAATTGATGCTGTCCATAAATCAGAGGCTGATGCTGCTGCATCTCATCCAGACTCAGCTGTGCCATAGCGGTTTGCACTAAAGTCTGAACTGCACCAGATTCTTGTTTTGCAATTAAAGCTAAACGGGAAATACCATCCAGCCAGTCCTGTCCACATAACGCCGCATTCAGTAAACACAAAACCCGGCTTAAGGTCTGGTTATCTATTAAATCGTCGTTAAACAGCACACGATGTAAAATATCACCGTCTTCGTCTATCACCACCAGCAGTAAGCGCTGTGTAGCCAGACGCACCAAATCAACCTGACGTATCACCCGGCCCTGACCTTTAGGCGCACTGACAATACTGACCATACCCGTTAAGTTAGCGAGCAACTGTCCGGCTTGCTGACAAAGCAGAGAGACAGGCAATTGTGGCGGTAAGTTCACCTGAATAGCGTCCAGCCAACGCCCGCTTAAAGGCTCAAGCTGTAACATTTTATCGATAAATAAGCGAATACCCGAAGTGGTTGGAACCCGACCAGCTGAGGTATGAGGAGAGCGGATAAACCCCTGCTGCTCCAGTAACATCATGGTATTGCGTACAGTAGCCGAACTGACACCAAGCTCTGACTGCTCACACAGCAGTTTAGAAGACACCGGCATACCATCCGTCAAATAATGCTCGACGATGAGTTTTAATATCAGTTCTGGTCTGCTTAACTGAACCACTACAGCTGTTACTCCGGTTAAAAAGACGACCCAACGACCAAAAATAAATACGCTCTGCTTATACTGCTATGTATTGTGGGGTCTTTATTTAAAAATTCAAGCCTTGCCCTTGTGCACTGCTCTGCGCCTGCAAAGCTGTTCGCTGCGAAAAACTATGGGTATACTGCATTTGCACTTTGAAAGGAACACTCATGAGTCAAAATCCAGGCAGCGCATTTCAAACCATTGGCCTTATTGGCAAACCGAATCATCCCGGCGCCAATACTACTCTTATCAGCCTGTATCAGTTTTTAACGGCACAAAAGCTACAGGTATACGTGGAAGAAAAAGTAGCAGAATCCCTGGCCTTGCCGGATGTAAAGGTGATGGATTTAGTGGAGCTGGGTAAAAACTGCGACCTGGCCATAGTGGTCGGTGGTGATGGCAATATGCTCGGAGCTGCGCGCGTATTAGCGCGATTTGGTGTCGCAGTCCTGGGTGTAAACCGCGGTAACTTAGGTTTTTTAACTGATTTGTCACCGGAAGATTTTGAAACGCCTTTAGCCGCAGTGCTGGCAGGTAATTTTGTCACCGAAAAACGCAATCTGCTGGAAGTCGAAGTCTATCGCAATGACTGCGTTAAAAGCAGTAACAGCGCGGTAAACGAAGCGGTATTACACGCTGATAAAGTAGCTCATATGATTGAGTTTGAAGCACATATCAATGGTGAATTTGTGTTTAGTCAGCGCTCTGATGGTTTAATTGTCAGCACGCCCACAGGCTCCACCGCCTATTCCTTGTCTGGAGGCGGCCCAATTTTGACGCCAGAACTGGATGCGATGAGCTTAGTGCCCATGTTTCCTCATACCTTAAGCAGCCGGCCTCTGGTGGTCTCTGGCACCAGTGAAATTGTACTCAAAGTATCGCCGAGTAACGACGCACATTTACAGGTCAGCTGTGACAGTCACGTCATTCTGGCCGTGATGCCTGGTGATGAGATCCGTATTCGTAAACACCCTAAGCCACTGAAACTGGTGCATCCACCGGGTTATAGCTACTTTAATGTGCTGCGTAACAAACTTGGTTGGGGCAGTAAACTCTACTAAAAAATTCTATGGCTCACTCCCTTGCTAAATACAGAATTACTGTATAAATTAACAGTTATTCAGTATAAGGGAGTTGGACCATGCTCAACCATCTGCATATCAGCAACTTTGCCATAGTACGCGCGCTGGAACTCGACTGGCGTGGTGGCATGACCACCATTACCGGCGAAACAGGCGCAGGTAAATCTATAGCTTTGGATGCCTTGTCCTTGTGTTTAGGCGACCGTGCCGATGGTTTAGTGGTTCGCCCCGGTTGTGATAAAGCCGATATAGTGGCTACGTTTGATATCAGTCAGTTAGCTGCCGCTCAGCACTGGCTGGCTGAACAAGATCTCGCCATGGGTAACGAATGTATAGTGCGCCGTGTGGTGGGCAGCGAAGGCCGCTCCCGTGGTTATATAAATGGCGTGCAGGTACCTGCGCAGCAACTCAAAGCACTGGGACATCACCTGCTGAGCATTCATGGCCAGCATGCACATCAACTGTTATTAAAATCGGATCATCAGCGCCAGTTACTGGACGCTTATGCCAATACTCAATCCGCTTTAGCTGACTGTCGTCATTACTGGAAAGCCTGGCAACAGTTGAAACAGGAATATGGCGAACTACAAAGCAGTCAGCAGCAACGTGAAGCACAGCGTCAGTTATTGGAATACCAGGTGGCTGAGCTGGATCAATTTGCGCCGGGCGCGGATGAATTTGCCGAGTTGGAAACTGAACATCAGCGTTTAAGTAATAGTCACAGTCTAATTCAGGCCAGCCAACAGACGTTACAATTGGTCTATGAGGATGAAGAAGCCAACAGCTATCGCTTATTAAGCCATGCCTGCCAGCAACTGGACGACTATATCGACGTCGATCCGGCTTTAGCCCCTATTCATCAGATGCTAAGTGAAGCTTTAGTACAAATTGAAGAAGCTGGCCGCGAATTACGCCGTTACAGCGAAAAAGTAGATATAGACCCAGAGCGTTTAGCAGAAATTGATCAGCGTCTGGGCCTATGGCTCAGTTTAAGCCGTAAACATCAAATTCCAAACGACCAGCTGGCCTTGTTCCACCAGCAATTGTCCCAGCAGTTGTCAGAACTGGCAGGCGATGATGAGCGTATCGTTGAACTCCAGCTTGAAATTCAGCAGGCCCAACAGCTGTATTGTAAGGCCGCAGAAATAGTCTCTGAATTGCGTAAATCAGCTGCTTTGGAGCTGTCCGACAAAATTGCCCGCAGCATGGCAGAACTCAGCATGGCTAACGGCAAATTTTTTATCGCCGTGGAAAGTGTCGGGATAGAAAAAGCCAACGCATCCGGCTGGGATCAGGTCGATTTTCTGGTCAGCACCAACCCGGGCCAACCTTTACAGGCGCTGCACAAAGTCGCGTCTGGTGGCGAACTATCCCGTATCAGTCTGGCCATTCAGGTCATTCTGGCTGGTAAAGTAACCACTCCTACATTAATTTTCGATGAGGTAGATGTAGGCATCAGCGGCCCTGTGGCTGCGGGTGTAGGTCGATTATTACGCCAGTTGGGTGAATCCACTCAAGTGATTTGTGTCACTCACTTGCCACAAGTCGCCAGCCAGGGACATCACCAATTGTTTGTTGAAAAATACACTGACGGTATAGCCACCGAAACCCGTATTCGTGAACTGGCAGACGAAGAGCGGGTACAGGAAATAGCACGTTTACTGGCGGGTGAAAATGTCAGCGCCAATGCAATTGCCAATGCACGTGAGTTGTTATGTGCGCCTTAAAACTGATTTGTAGCAATTATTTTTAACAGGTACGAACTTAGCCAGCACACTTAGGTCTGATTAAGGCTTTAATTTCAGCCCATGCTTGCGGTATGATGCCGTCAGACTTATTCAGATGAAGAGACAGATGAAAGCAGTAGTGAAAACGGCCCTTGTGTTGGCCACAGCATTGACTCTGGGAGCTTGTAGCAGTTGGATTTACCGGATTGACGTGCCACAAGGCAACTTTCTGGAACAAAAAGATATCGATAAACTGCGTGTTCAAATGACCAAAGAGCAGGTTCGCTTTGTGTTAGGCAACCCTGTTGCTGAAAACGCATTTGACGACGACATCTGGCATTATTTTTATGCGTTAAAAGGTGGTCGTGGTGAAAACTTTGAAAAACAGATGGTCGCTCAATTTAAAGACGACAAATTAGTTGATATCACTGGTGATTTCAAAAAGCCAGAAAACTTCAATACACCGCTGGATAAATAACTTTTTGGCTGGGTCAGAGTTTCCACTCTGACCCCTTCATCATGACTTCGGTGTAACCTTCTACCTATCCATCAACTGTCAGACTGTGGCTCAGAATCATGATTCTGCACCTGCGCCCTGCCACCCGTTGTTTTGTTTGCTCTGCCTTCGTCTTTGGCTTTTTCAGCACGGCGACGGCGCATATCTTTTGGATCAGCAATTAAAGGCCGGTAAATCTCAATGCGATCACCCGCTTTAGGCACTTCATTCAGTTTGCAGGTCCGGCTCCAGATCCCCACTTTATTCTGACTTAAATCAATTTCTGCATGACTGGATAAAATGCCTGACTGCTGAATGATCTGCTCTACAGTAGATGCAGCATCCACAGTTAAACTCAACAAACTTTGTTTCGCCGGCGTGGCATAAGCCAGCTCGACAGCTTTAGTTTCCGCCATGTTGTTCTCCGTACACTTGTTTTGCTCTTTGCGTAAAGGCACCTACCATAGCGGCCGTTAACTCATTAAAAATTTTACCAAAAGCAAACTCGACTATTTTATTAGAAAACTCAAAATCCAACGACAACACCACCTTACACGCCTCATCACTCAAGGGTACAAAGGTCCAGCCACCGGACAAAGCTTTAAAAGGGCCGGACTCCAGTTGCATTTGAATTTGTGAATTGGTCACTAGCGTATTTCGGGTGGTGAACTCCTGACTGATACCGGCTTTTTTTACCTGTAACTTAGCCAGCATCTGGTCAGCAGATTGCTGCAAAATTTGTGCTTTGGCACAACCGGGTAAAAATTCCGGATAACGTGGCACGTCGTTCACCAGCTCAAACATCTGGCGCGCGCTGTAAAAAACCAGTGCGCTGCGCTCAATTTGTGGCATACTCTCTCCCCTTAATGCAGGCGGCGATTGTAACAGAATTAGCCGTAGCCTCAATGTCCCAGGCGCAAGCCTTTTGCCATTAAATTCCTTGGCTTTTAAGAGTTATTCGTTCGCAAAGATGAGCAAAAAACAAAGCAGCAAAAATCAGGGCGGCACCATAGCCCAAAATAGAAAAGCACGACACGACTATTTCCTCGAGGAGCGTTTCGAAGCAGGTATGTGCCTGCAAGGCTGGGAAATAAAGAGTATTCGTGAAGGTAAAGTCAATTTATCTGACTCCTATGTCATTATAAAAGATGGCGAGGCTTTTTTAATTGGTGCACAAATTCAGGCGCTGCACAGCGCGTCATCCCATGTAGTTTGTGATCCAGAGCGCTCGCGCAAGCTGTTGCTGAACAAACGTGAACTGAACAAACTGGTCGGTAAAAAAGAACAGGACGGCTACACCTTAATAGCCACCTCCATGTACTGGAAAGCCTGTTGGGTAAAACTGGAATTCCATCTGGCCAAAGGTAAAAAACACTTTGATAAACGCGATGACATCAAAGACAGAGACTGGTCACGTGAAAAAGAACGAATGATGAAGCACAGCAAAAGATAACTTTTGCCTTTGGCCTTGAGATTGTTCAATTCATCACCATATAAGTAAATAACAGTGAAATGCAGCAAGAAAACTCCAGTCTTCACCTTGCTGCCTTGCACTGCAGAGCGTAGAATGCGCTCAACACAGAAGTGTTCAGAAGTACTAAAGAATTCGGGGCCGATACTGGATTCGACGGGATTCACGAACTCTTAGGTGCATGCCGAGGTGCGGTAGGCCTCGTAAAAAAGCCGCAAACTAGTAGTCGCAAACGACGAAACTTACGCACTCGCTGCCTAATAAGCAGTAGAGCGCTCTTCCCCTCACGCATGCCTATAAGCTGAGACTCTGGAAGATCACCCCTAATAGGATCGCATGGCGGCTTTGTCTGGAGCCAAGATGCTAAAACCAATCAGACTCGCCCGACGATAGCCTGCCAGCTGGCGCTCATAGGGTTAACTAAATAACTGGATAAGCATGTAGTACCGACGATCTAGGTTTTTCGGACGGGGGTTCAAATCCCCCCGGCTCCACCAATAAAGCAAAAGGCCACCGCAAGGTGGCCTTTTGCTTTATTGTGGTTTCACGGTGGACGCGAAGCGCCGTTTGGGGTTCAGCCGGAGCTTGCGCAGCAAGCGGAGACAACGCCCAAAGGGCGGCCTCTCGTTGTCAAACGAGAGGTGAGCGGCAAAGCCGCGAATAAATCCCCCCAACTATCCCACCACCGCAAGGTGGCCTTTTGCTTTATTGTGGTTTCACGGTGGACGCGAAGCGCCGTTTGGGGTTCAGCCGGAGCTTGCGCAGCAAGCGCAGACAACGCCCAAAGGGCGGCCTCTCGTTGAAAACGAGAGGTGAGCGGCAAAGCCGCGAATAAATCCCCCCAACTATCCCACCACCGCAAGGTGGCCTTTTGCTTTATTGTGGTTTCGCGGCGGACGCGAGAGACGAACAAAACCCTACTTCCCCTGCCCCAGCAACCAACCATAAATATCCCAGCCTTCGTACACTTGTCGCCAGGCGTCGTGTTCGGCCTGTTCCAGCATACTAAAACGTACATTGGTGTGGCCAAGCTGGCGCAGCTTCTCTATGCCTGGGTAGATATTATCTTTATTGATCGCCGAATCCCGGCCTGCAGCAATAACCCATAAAGGTAATTTAGCTGCAGCTAGAGGCGGCATTAAATCCGGGTGACCCCAGGCCACAACAGGAGCAGCGGCTGCAAATAAATCAGGGTGTTTGCTGGCCATATACCAGGTGCCAAAACCACCGTAACTGATGCCCGAGATATAACGTCTTTTGGTGTCCGTATTGTATTTTTTATCCACAGTCGCCAGCATGGCCAGCAAGTCCTGTTCAGCCTTCTCCCAGCCATTTGGTAATAACACGGGCACTTGCGACATATCTGCTACAGCCTTGGCTGGCACTATGGCTTTGTCCGACGGGAACATCATAGGCCGTGGTGGTACCCCATCCGCTAAGCGTTTTGGAATATCAGTTTTGCTACGGTTGGCGATATAAGGCAGCTTACCCATATCAAACATATGCAATTGCGGCACTATCATAATAAAAGGCAGGTCGCGTTTTTGTATCCAGGCTTCGTATAAAGGACCGTGGATTAGAGTGTAATCCAGCTCGTCCAGGCCATTGCCCCGCTCACCATTGCCATGTAAAAACAGCAGAACCGGCCATTTTTGTGCTGCTTTTTGGTCATAACCTTGCGGCAAATAGACAAAATACTGCCGTTTTAAACCGTCGACAGCGCTTTGATAATCCGCTCTGAGTAGCTGCGCTTCTGAAGCGGTTGCAGCTGTGATAAATAAGGCTGCATACACACATAGAATTCTGAATAACATAATCACTCCTGTCTGATCCAATAACTCAAATCTTATGCTCGCCGACTTTAACTCCTTTGTCACCCATACTTTCACCAACTACGAAAATGAATCGGCTGCTCAGACAGTAGTTCTGGTCAGAGTTTTTGATAGTTCACTACGCCCGCCCAATCCATCTGAAAACATTAAATACCTGCTTTGTTTCAGCTTTTTCTTTAAAAGCTTTTAAATTAACAGTTACACTCTATCCACAGTCATTGTCTGGAATGTGTTATGCGGGCAGCTTTACCTCCCAATGAAACAGAACGTTTAGCGACATTGCATGCGTTGAATATCCTCGATACTGCGCCTGAAGCAGCTTTTGACGCACTGGTACAACTGGCAAGTTATATATGCCAGACTCCTTGCGCTGTGCTGACGCTGATAGACAAAGACAGGCAATGGTTTAAAACAAAAATCGGCTTTGATCATCATCAAACACACCGCGATATCTCCTTTTGTGCCCATAGTATTTTGCAGCCTAATGCACTCACTTATGTGCCGGATGCGACGCAGGATCCACGTTTTTCAGACAATCCTGATGTCACTAAACCAGATGGTATACGGATGTATGCCGGTGCTCCCCTGACCTTAAGCAATGGTGTTGTGCTGGGTACATTATGTGTAGTGGACAGCAAAGTGCGAGAACTGACCGCAGAGCAACAACAAAGTCTGGCCTTGTTGGGGTTGCAGGCGGTGCAATTATTGGAAGCACGGCAAAAAGCAGAACAGCATTACAAGCAACAACGCACGTTAGAAACCGTGATCAATCATGCACCTGTGCTGTTAGGACAAATTGACACTCATTTTCGTTATATCTTTTGTAACCACAAGTATGCAG
Source organism: Rheinheimera tangshanensis (assembly GCF_014645135.1). Classification (GTDB taxonomy): domain Bacteria; phylum Pseudomonadota; class Gammaproteobacteria; order Enterobacterales; family Alteromonadaceae; genus Pararheinheimera; species Pararheinheimera tangshanensis. Next base: position 695,753 of record NZ_BMLH01000001.1, on the reverse strand, counting down.
AGTGGTTTGGCATAGCACCTCAAGTAGCCGTAGGTAAAACTATTGTCGAAGTTTTTGGTGAAGAAGCTTTTCTCAATGCCAAACCCTCTTTAGAACTCTGCCTGACAGGAGAGACTGTCACTTTTCAGGCCAAACCTGCCAACGGTCAAATCTTCGATGTGAACTTCGTGCCTCAAAAAAATCGTCAGGGTAAGGTAGAAAGTATCATCATTATTGCAGCAAATGTCACCGAAGTTCACCAACAACAAATACAATTAAAACAAGAACATGATCGAATGGATGCCATCATTAACGGCTCAAATCTCGGCACCTGGGAGTGGAATATACAGACAGGTACCACCATCTACAATGCACGCTGGTTTGAACTTTTAGGGATGTCGCAACAAGCGACCACCTCGATCGATTTGTGGGCCAGCCTGCTGCATCCGGATGATCTGATTCAATCAAAACACATACTGGCGCAGCATTTCTCAAAAGCGACCGCCTATTACGATACTAAATTCAGGATGAAGCATCAGAACGGCCACTGGGTATGGATCCATGCCATAGGCAAGGTGATGAACTGGACCGCCGATGGTCAACCCTTATTGATGTTTGGTATTCATTCCGACGTGACTGAAGCCGTAGAGAAAGCAGCGGAGATCCTGGAAACCCGTTCCTGGCTGCAAGCTATGATCGATTCTTCCACTGAGGTCGCTTTGATCTCAACCGATCCTCAGGGCATCATCAGGTTATTTAATACCGGAGCAGAACGTATGCTCGGCTACAGCGCGGACGAGCTGGTCGGCCAGCATAGCCCCGCTTTATTTCATGAGCCGTCAGAAGTTAAGTCTCAGGGGCAGCTACTGAGCAAAAAGTACGGTCAACCGATCCAGGGCTTTGACACCTTTGTGCATCAGGCCCGACAAGGTCAAAACGAAACCCGCCAATGGACCTATATTTGCAAAAATGGCGATCGTAAACAAGTTCGTTTGAGTGTGTCGGCCATGAGGGATGAACACAACGCCATTCGCGGCTTTCTGGGCGTTGCCATCGATATTACTCAGCTGGAACATTTAAATCACGCCTTGCTGATGAGTGAACAGCGTTATCGCTCTATGTTGGATAACTTGCCAGGTGTAGTGTACCGATGCCGTAACGATGAATACTGGACCATGCTGTTTATCAGTGATGAGGTTTTTGCGCTGACCGGCTATCAGGCGCAACAACTGATCCGCAGCAAGGAAATCAGCTTTGCACAGTTAAATCACCCGGAGGACATGCAGCATGCTAATACCGTAGTGCAGCATGCTTTATCTAATCGCCAACGCTTTAATGTTGAATACAGGCTGAGGCACAAAGATGGCAGCTTACGTTGGGTGCAGGAGTTAGGTCAGGGTGTGTACGACGAAAAAGGCGAGTTGTTATACATAGACGGTTTTATCTGGGACGTGACGCTGCAACATGAAGCACAGCTGGCTTTAACTGCAAGCGAGCAAAAATTATCCTCACTCTACAAAATGGCACCGCTTGCCATAGCGCTGAACCGTTTTACTGATGGTGCTTTTATCGAAGCTAACCCTGAGTTTTATTGCATGTTGGGTTATCAACACACTGCTGTTGGTGTTGAGGCGTCTTTTGAAGGTGACTACGCCATGCTGGCACAGGATGCCATGGTGCAACTGCAACACAATGGTCGCTACGGTCCGCTGGAGCAGGAGCTTCGCCATCAGGATGGTCATCTGGTGCCCGTGTCTGTGACAGGGGTATTGATTCAAAATCACGAGGGCGAACAACAAATCTGGTCCATTATTCAGGACATTACTGAACGCCGTCGTATAGAACAGATGAAAAATCAATTTGTTTCTATGGTAAGTCATGAGCTACGTACCCCACTGACGTCTATTTCAGGCTCCTTGGCATTAATCACGGGGGGAGTTTTAGGAGCTGTACCTGCGGCTATGGTCCCTATGCTGGAGATAGCCAAAGATAACAGCGCCAGACTGAGTCAGTTGATTAATGATCTGTTGGATATAGATAAACTGGTTGCAGGCAAAATGCATTTTGATCTGAGTTTGTGTCTGGTCACGGATCTGCTGAAAAAATCAGTACAAAGTAACCAGCCATATGCCGATAAGTACGGCGTCCAGCTACAACTGACTGAACAACAGGAAGCCTTGGTGATGGCAGATGCCATGAGGTTTCAGCAAATTATGGCTAATTTATTGTCCAACGCAGCCAAGTTTTCGCCTGCGGGTTCAGTGGTGAAAGTACGTTCTTTGTTAAAAGATGGTCAGATCAGAATCGAAGTAGAAGACGAAGGACCTGGCATACCCACTGAGTTTAAAGCTCATATCTTTGAGAAATTTTCACAGGCCGATGGCGCCGATAGCAGACAAAGCGAAGGTACTGGCTTAGGTCTGTCGATAGTGAAAGAACTGACCGAGCACATGGCTGGTCAGGTAGGTTTTTATAATCTGTCTCCTAAGGGCAGTTGTTTTTATCTGAACTTTCCTCAAGCGCAACAAGCCAACCTGAATCAACCAAAAATACTTGTGGTGGAGGATGATCCTCAGGTTGCAGCATTTATCATGCAGCTGTTGCACACTCAAGGCTACCAAAGCCACAACGCGGCTACTCTGGCTGATGCTGTTGCTGCGTTAGACCTGGATAGCTATCAAGGCGTGACTTTGGATCTGAATTTACCTGATGGTCATGGTTCAGCTCTGTTTGCTGAACTACGACATCGTGAACGCTATCTGAGCACCCCGGTTTTGATCATCAGTTCAGAATCGAAAGACAATCATACTCAGTTGTTTGGTGGGATCCATACTCTGGATTGGCTGGATAAGCCTGTATCCCCTTCATCTCTGTTGGAAAAGCTGGAGCTGTTATTAAGAACTAGGAAAAATCAGGGTATCAAAATTCTTCATGTCGAAGATGATCTGCATTTAGGGCAAGTGCTAGCTGTACACCTGGCTGATTTCGCGTCTTCTGTACAAGCCACTAGTGTCAAATCAGCTATGCAACTGCTAAACAGTCAATGTTTTGATTTAGTCATTCTGGATATTGGTTTGCCAGATGGTTCAGGACTGGAGTTATTACCTGAGCTAGCGTTACGTCAGCCACACACACCCGTAGTGATTTGGTCAGCTCAGGAACTAAATCAAAAACAAAAACACCAGGTCGATCTGGTACTGGCTAAAAGCCGGATAGATTTACCGGCTTTGTTAGAGCAACTAAAAAGCTTGCTACCACAAGGGCTTTGATCACTCAAGGCTCGGCATGCAGAGCCTTGAGTGAGAACTCCAGCTAAGACTGTTGTTGGTAAAATTGAGTTTGGTTTCTGCCCGCATGTTTCGAGCTGTATAAGGCTTTATCAGCTTGGTCTATCAACTGATCGGTGTCATCTGTTGCTTTGGCCTGACTGATACCTGCACTGAAAGTACAGTGGAAATTGTGATAGTCGAAACTAAAAGGCAAACTGGCAAAGGATTGACGCAGCTGCTCCACCAGAGCAAAAGCCTGTTGCTGATTACAATCGGGTAAAATCAGCAAAAACTCTTCACCACCGTAACGGCCTATGATGTCGGTCTTACGAAGTTGCTGTTTTAACAGATTGGCTACACTGCTGATCACCTGATCGCCGATCAGATGGCCATAGTTGTCATTGACCTTTTTGAAGTGATCGATATCCAGCATCACTACACTTAATGGCTCACCTGTGCGCTCACTGCGCTGCAATTCATGATCTAATCGCTCTTTCACTCTGGCATGTTGCAACAAGCCAGTCAGGCTATCTTTAGTCATCATCTCAGCCAGCTGTCTGGCACGCTGTGCTCTGGCAAACACAGCTACAATCAGTGCAGTGTCTGTAATAGGCTTGGTCAGAAAGTCGTCCCCCCCTTTGACCAGCGCTGCTAACTGACGCTCACTGTCTGTTTCAGAGGACAAATAAATAATAGGTACACTTAGCCATTCATCCTGTAGGCGGATTAATTGTGCTAATTCAGGGCCTGAGCAGCCCGGCATCAGAACATCCAGTAATATGACATCGGGGCGAAAGCGATTCATTCCCTCATAAATTTGCGAAGGTTCTAACAAAATCTCAGCCCGTAATCCTGCACCTTGCAGCACCAGCGCATAATGTTCAGCGAGTAGTTGATCATCATCGACAATCAAAACCCGAAAAGCTTCACGTTGACGCACGGCCAACAAGCGCTGTAAACGCGCTTCAAGTGCGGTGGTATTGACAGGTTTTACAAAATAACCGCGAGCCCCTATTCGAACGGCCTGCAAGTGATGCTCAAAACTGTTATGACTGGTGATCACCAGCACAGGCAGCGCTTCAGTCAAGCTCTGCTGAAAAGCACTGATATATTCCAAACCGGTTTGTTCTTCACCAGGTAAGGAAATATCCAGGATCAGCGCATCAGGTAACTTTGTTTTCAGGGCCTGATCAAGTTCGACCAGACGTCTGTAACTTTGAACCTGATAACCAAAAGTGGCGAGTGTCAGAGTCAGATGATTTGCAGTTTCTTCATCATCTTCCAGCACATAAATTAAAGCCTTTTGTTCATTTAACGCATCAAGCCTGGCTGAGGTAAGGTTCATTACCTGATGCCCGCTTTGATGCGCATATTGCACCTGCTGAAAAACACTCATAAAGTTATTGATGGCAGTCAGATCAGGTGCAACATCCGCAGCAATCCAATCTTTGAGCTGTAACTCAAGATTTTTAGCCAACTTACCCAATTGAGGTAAACCAAAGGTACCAGCAGAGCCTGCCAAAGTATGGAATTTATGCTTAAGCGGCAGAATCGTTGAACGCCAGTCAGGCTGACCTGACAAGGTCACTAAGGAACTCACCTGAACAGCGAGTGCGGGAATATCGGTTTGCAGTCGCTCCATATATTGCTGATGAAGCTTGGCTAGTTGTTGTTCTAATTTAGATTGATCTGCGGTCATGCTCAGTCATAATTGATTGTAAATGCTGTTCTACTATAACAAAGGATTAAACAAATCCCAGCTACAAATACAAATTTGCCAGAAAAAACTTCACGCTATGTGCTTAAAAAAACAACAAAATTTGGGCAAAGACCATTGCGGCTTTGCCCATTGGTTGCTTAAAGTCGTACCATCAAACCTGAAGCCAGTGCTCTGCGGTAAGCTAAAAAGGCCGGAATAGCTCCTAACACCAAGGTCAATCCAAGTACAGCGCTGAGCAACCAGACCGTCTGATCATGCCAGGGATTAATGCTGATAAAAAGTCCATATTGACTGGCCAGTACCTCACGGAATCCCCAGAGCCCCGCCACTAAAACCAGCACGGCTGCCGCGATAGACAACAACGCCATCAGTAGCAACTCCAGCTCAATCAGTAAAAAAACAGTGGAGGCCGGTGCACCCACGGCTCTTAAAATTGCCATTTCACGCTGCCGTTCTTTTAAGCCAGCCAGTAAGGTGGTAACTATCCCAACCAAAGTGGCCACTATGACTAAAGCTGTAATCAGAAGCAGCATATTCTCCACCATACTGAGCATTTGCCAGAGCTCAGCTAAAGCCACACCAGGCAGAATGGCGGATAATGGCTCCCCTTTAAATTCGTTCAGCTGACGCTGTACCACAAAAGTCGCCATTTTGGCTTTTAAACCCAGCATATAAGCGGTAATCACTTTAGGTTCTAAATCCATACTCAGGCTTTGTTCAACACTAATGCCTTTACCTGGTGCTGGCATACCACCGCTTTGCCAGCCCAAATGGATAGCTTCGATACCTTGCAGCGGAATATGTACACTTTGATCCACCGGAGTCCCTGTTGGCGCCAGAATGCCCACCACTTCAAAGGGTTTATCTTTATGCTGAGTAAAGCTGACACTGCCAACGCCATGCGATAGGGTGATCTTTTCGCCTAGTTGATAACCCAGTTTTTGCGCTACTACTGAGCCAATCACCGCCTGATACACACCTGCAAACACCTTGCCCTGAGCCAGTTTTAATGGCTGTTTTTCACCGTACTGGTAAAACTTAAAATAATCTTCGTTGGTCCCTATCACTCTGTAACCACGATGTGAGTCGCCTAATGAGATGGGAATGCTCCAGGCCACTTGCGGATGAGTTTTGACCGTCTGATAATTTTGCCAACTGATATTATTGGTGGCATTACCAATACGAAACACTGAATACAATAATAAATTCAACTGGCTGGAACGGGCACCTACAATTAAATCCGTACCGGACACTGTACTGGTAAAACTACTTTTCGCCTCGTGGCGGATATGATCAATACCTAATAACAAAGCGATACTGATGGTCAGTGAAATCACCGTCATCAGTACTGTGCCTTTGCGGTTCCATAAACTGGCTCTGGCCAACTGCATTAACATGGCTGAACTCCCTGATGTAATTGTTCCATATCCAGCTCGAAGTGAAAATACGAGCGTAAAGCAGGATCATGACTGACGAAAATCACCGTAGTGCCACAAAGTTCAGCCTCACTGAGCATCAACTGCATAAAACTGTCCCTGTGTTTATGATCCAAAGCCGAGGTTGGTTCATCCGCAATTAATAAAGCCGGCTGGCTTAGCAGAGCTCTGGCTATCGCCACACGCTGCTGTTGCCCTACGCTCAGTCGGTTAGCTGGCGCTTGCCATAACTGCTGTTCTAACCCCAGTTTCTGTAATAAATACCGGGCGCGTTGCTCGGCCTGCGGAATTTTTTTGGCGAAGGCACTGACCAGCAAGACGTTTTGCAACACAGTCAAATACGGTATTAAGTTCAGCTGCTGAAAGACGACACCTATAGAAGAGGCCCGCAATTGATCCCTTTTTGCGGCGGATAACGCAGTCATCGACTGGCCTGCAATGACAATATCGCCACGCTGGCAAGGGTAAATACCTGCGAGTAAATTCAGTAAGGTGGTTTTTCCTGAACCGGATGATCCATAAATGAATAAATGCTGCCCCTGCGCTAACTTCAGCTGCGGAATGTTGAATAAAGGGGCTTGGTCCGGCCAACTGAACACTAAAGATTTGAGTTCAAGTGCCGGAATTTTCAGGTCTGTGTGCTCTGACATTACAAGGCTCATGTTATGATACGGCTTCTTTTGTGACCTTATAACATATGCAGAGGCTGAGGCTCCAATGGTTAAATCGTTATACATGGCATTAATTCTGACTTTGGTCGCATTTACTGCGTTACCAGTCAAAGCGGAAGACTATAAGGCATTGGAATGGACAGATTTATTGCCTGAAGAAGACTTGAAAAAGATGGAACAATTGCCGGAAATCAGCCACGAAGGAGGTGAAGCTCCTGCCGGTGGTGCTTTAAATCAAGCCTTTGGCAATCAGGACCCCGCAGCAGCGGCCTGGAACGAAGTATTGATGTCCGCCAATGTAAAAGCCGAACTGAATAACCAAAAAGTGAAAGTACCGGGTTTTATTGTGCCAGTGGAATACGATGCTGATCAGAATGTAACTGCATTTTTTCTGGTGCCTTATTTCGGAGCCTGTATTCACGTTCCACCACCACCGCCAAACCAGATTATTTTTGTCACCAACAAACAAAAAATCAAAGGCGACATGATTTACTCACCGTTTTGGATCAGTGGTACTTTGACTACAGAGACGATGAGCCATGATTTAGCCAAATCAGCTTATTCGATGAAAGCTGATAAAATCGAAGAATATACTTACGAGTAGGTTTGGTCCTTATCCGACTAAAAAACCGGCTCAGGCCGGTTTTTTAGTGGGATGGACGGCATGTCGCAACAATGTGGAACCTTGTAGCGACCAAATCCGCACATGCTTTATTGTGCCGTCAGCGGCAATGCTGCTGAGTCTGGCGTCCAGTCCCTGGCCCCTTGCTCACCATTGACTATCCACTGTACTGATACTTTTTCTACACCTGCTGCAATAGTGGCTAAATCCAATGTCAACGCTTGTAAACGCGCCGGGTTCTGGCAGACCAGAGTATAGTTTGCATTTAAATCTGCATGTTGTGGCTGAGTGGTGCGCTCTGCCGTTAAATCTGAACTGATGTCAGTTCCTGTCACCGTGCAGTTGGCTTGCTCATCAAAACTAAACCAGTTGGCGTTGGTAAAATCTGCAATCATTTTTTGCACCAGCTGACGCTGTGCTTCGCCTTTCGCCTGATGTTCAAAACCGACAATATTCACCGTTGGCGTTGCAAAAGCCAGCTCAGCTTCATTGCCCTCCAGCACAAAAGTTAATACGGCCTGACCATGGGTATGACTGCCATGTTCTTCATGCTGATGCTCCTGCGCTGTTGCCGAGTTGACAAACAAAGTTGCACCAAGCACTAAGCCCCATCGTCTTACTATTGTATTCATGGTTTTTGACTGCACGACCCACTACTCCAAAACAAGAAATATGTCTTTATCATAACCCCGACCTTTGGAAGATATCTGTTTTGCCACCGCCTTCTGCCGCAGTTTTTTGTTAATTCAACGGTATCACAGCTTTCGTCTTGTCATTGATCTGTTCCAGGGCCAGCGCCGTATCAAAAAACAAAATAATGGTAATGAGTCATGGCAAAGTTAATTCTGGTATTAGGTGATCAACTCAGTCCTGCACTGTCGAGTTTACGTGACGTGCAACCCCAAGACCGGGTCCTGATGGCTGAAGTCGCCAGCGAGGCCAACTACACCCCACACCACAAACAAAAAATCGTGCTGATTTTCAGCGCAATGCGGCATTTTGCCTCTGTATTGCAACAACAGGGGATCCAGGTCAGTTACATCGACTATCAGCAAAAAGTCAGCAGTCTGACCGAAGCTGTGGCGATAGAGCTATCCCGTTATCCAGAGTTGCAGCAAATTTGTATCACCGAATGCGGCGAATACAGGCTGGAGCAAGAGATTTTAAGCTGGCAAATGCAATTTCAGCGCCCTGTAGTGCTGATGGAGGATGATCGTTTTATTGCCAGTAAAGCCATGTTTCAACACTGGGCGCAGGATAGAAAACAGTATCGGATGGAGTATTTCTACCGAGAAATGCGGCGTTACACAGGCCTTTTAATGCAGGACGGTTTGCCGGTAGGTGGACAGTGGAATTTTGATGCCAGTAACAGAAAAGCCATGTCGGCGAAACAGCAGTTGCCACCAATACTTAAATTTGAACAGGACGATATCACCAGAGAGGTTATCGCTTTAGTTCAACAGCAATTTCCGAACAATATGGGCAACGCAGAGCATTTTAGCTACGCGGTGACCGGCAAGCAGGCTCGTCAGGCATTTTTGCATTTTGTTGAGCATCAGCTACCACTTTTTGGTGATTATCAGGATGCGATGCAACTGGACGAACCTCATCTGTTCCACAGTATTTGCTCCATGTATCTCAATTGTGGTTTGTTGGATGTGCGCTGGGTCTGCCAGAAAGTAGAACTCGCTTACAAAGAAGGCAAAGTGCCACTGAACGCCGCTGAGGGTTTTATTCGCCAATTGATTGGCTGGCGTGAATTTGTCCGGGGTTTGTACTGGTTGCTGATGCCGGAGTATAAAGAACGTAACTTCTTAAATGCTCAAACCGCTTTGCCCGGCTATTACTGGACGGCGCAGACGAAAATGCGCTGTATGCAACAAGCCATCAGCCACACCATAGAACATGCCTATTCGCATCATATTCAGCGTCTGATGGTCACAGGTAACTTTGCACTTCTGGCTGGTTTGTCTGTTGATGAGATCTGCAATTGGTATCTGGCTGTGTATGCCGACGCCTATGAATGGGTTGAACTGCCCAACACACTGGGGATGGCCTTGTTTGCCGATGAAGGTGTCTTGGCGTCCAAACCTTATGCAGCCAGTGGTAAATATATTCAGCGCATGAGTAATTACTGCAAAAGCTGCAGTTACGATGTCGCTGAAACCACCAGCCCCACGGCCTGTCCTTTTAATGCTTTGTACTGGAATTTCCTCGAGCGTAATCAGGCGTTATTATCCGGCAATGCCCGAATGCAGCTGAGTTATCAGAACTGGTACCGTAAATCGGATGAAGAACGTGCGCAAATTACCGAAAAAGCTCAGCAGTTGTTGATCCATCTGGAGCAATTATGAAACGCGCTTTGGTGTTGTTCAACCAGGCCCTGCGCTGGCACGACAATCTGCTGCTGTCAGAACACGCCTACTTCGATCAGCTAATTGCCGTTGTTGTGTTAGACCCCGCCGAATATTTGACTGAACAATATGGTATCAAACGCGCCAGTGCACAGCGTCTGCAGGCTCAATTAAAACTGCTGCTGGATTGGCAACAGCAATGGCAGCAAAAACAGTTGGTGCTGCACCTTCGTATTGGCGACACCACAAGCTGTCTGCTGCAATTAGCTCAGCAGTATCAGGCTCAAAGCCTGATTGCAGCAGAGCCCACTGCACCGGAACAATACCAACAACTAAAGAGCACAGGCTTAGCGCTCAGGTTGTATGACATCAATAGCTTGTTGCAGCACCAGCTCAGACCAGATTTAGCCTCATTACCTAAAAGTTTTTCAGCCTTTAGAAAGCAGCGCGAGCCCGAACTGCTGGTGCAGCGACCACTACAACTAAAGTTTTCCGGGCAGTTTTATGGTGAAACAAAGCTGGCTCTGGATACAGTCTCAGCTGATTTTATCAGTCGCTACCACACTCCGACTGCGGCTTTACTGAATGAAGCGGCGGCTCTGGAGCGTTTGACGAAATTTATCTGGCAGCAACGCGCAGTTCTTCATTACAAGCAAAGCCGTGATGCTTTGGATGGAGACTGGAACAGCAGCTTGTGGTGTTTTTATTTAGCCAATGGCAGTTTATCGCCCTGTTATGCCTGGCAACAGGTCGTGGATTTTGAACAACAGCAGATGGCGAATGAATCAACCTATTGGATCCGCTTTGAGCTGTTATGGCGTGAATATTTCCGCTGGCAGATGCGTCAGCACAATAGCGCCTGGTTTAGTAAAAATGCCTTTCGTCCACCGCTGGATTTTTCTGCACCTATCCCGGATAAGCGTTTTGAACTCTGGTGCAAGGGCCAGACAGGCCTGCCTTTGGTCGATGCCAATATCCAAATGTTGTTGCATACCGGCTGGATGTCGAATCGTGGCCGGCAGAATGTCGCCAGTTATCTTATTTTTGAATTGCAGCAAGACTGGCGTTTGGGGGCCGCTTTTTTTGAGCAGCATTTACTGGATTATGATTGCGCCAGCAACTGGTGTAACTGGGCTTATATCGCCGGTGTTGGCAATAGCGGCGCCAGGCAGTTTAACCTGATCAAACAGGCCTTAACTCACGATCCGCACGGTGATTTTGTTCGCCATTGGCTACCGGAAAAAACCACAGCAGGCGCTTTGGTGCATTGGCCTGAGGCTAAAGTCCAGCTGCAGGACTTCTGGTTACCTTTTCTTAAGCAGCTCAAGAGTAAAGCATGATCAGTCTGGTCTGGTTTAAGCGTGATTTGCGTATCCATGACCATGGCCCTTTGACAGAGGCGGCACGGCAAGGCGCTGTCTTGCCTTTGTATATTGTTGAGCCTGATTATTGGCAACAACCTGATACCTCAGTACGGCAATGGCTGTTTATCGAGCAAAGCCTGCAACTGCTGGACCAACAGCTGACAGCCTTGGGTCAACCTTTGTTTGTGATCAAAGGCCCGGCCACGCAAGTGATCCGGCAGTTGTGTCAGGAATTTCCGATCACTCAGGTATTGAGCCATGAAGAAACCGGCAACTTATGGACTTTTCAGCGCGATTTGGCGGTGAAACAACTGCTGAAAGAACTGGCGGTCCCATGGCGTGAGTATCGTCAGCATGCGGTGTTTCGGGCTTTAAATAACAGAGACCTATGGGCTGAACAAGCCGATCAGTATTTATCCGGCGCTTTGTTTCAGCCCCCTGCGTCATTAGATTTTTTAGCTGCAGGCCGCCAGTTGCTGCAGCCCTTCCGGCCACAAAGAGTGCTGGATTTGCCCCCTTGTCGTCAGGGACAAAACGCTTTTGCTTTGCAAAATACAACGCAAAGCTTTTTTAGCCACAGAGCCAAAGACTACAGCCGGCATATTTCATTACCTGACAAAGCACTGCACAGCAGCTCACGGCTCAGTCCTTATCTGGCTTATGGTCAATTGAGTTTAAGAGCCTTGCAGCAGCAGACCTTGCGCAGCATCAAGCAGCAACCAGCCTTGAGTTTTGGTTTATCGTCTTTTTACAGCAGATTGCGCTGGCATTGTCATTTTATTCAGAAACTGGAATCCGATCCGCTGATCGAAACCGAAGCGCTGCATCCGGGGTATGCCAGGCTACGTAAGCAGGATTTTAACAGTGACTGGTTTTGGGCCTGGTCGCATGGGTATACCGGTTATCCGCTGATTGATGCCTGCATGCGCAGCTTACTCGCCACAGGCTGGCTGCATTTTCGTGCCCGTGCCATGTTAGTGGCCTTTGCCTGTTATCACTTATGGCTGGATTGGCGACCCGTGGCATTGCATCTGGCTCAGTGTTTTGTTGACTATGAACCGGGCATTCATTACCCGCAAATTCAGATGCAGGCTGGTACAACGGGCATCAATCCTAACCGGATGTACAATCCTGTGCTGCAAAGCCAGCAAAAAGATCCACAAGGACACTTTATCAGGCGCTGGTGCCCGGAACTGACTTTATTGCCCGACAGCTGGCTGCATCAACCCTGGTTGATGCCTTTGTCGTTACAACAGCAATATGCCTGTGTGCTGGGCCGAGATTACCCTCTACCTGTTGTTGATTTACAACAGGCTATGCGACTGGCTAAACAGCGCCTGACGGAATGCAAACAACAGCAGGATCAGAGCTGGTGGCGCGAGCAAAAACGTCAGGTCGTACAGCGCCATGCCAGCAGGAAAAGGCCATCAAAGCGCAAAACAAAATCGGCTAACTCGAGGGCGCAGCTGGACCTTGATCTGAACGAATGACACACCAGCTGGTCAATTTAAGTTAAGCTGAGTGCAGTTAACGTAAAAAGGATTGAGTTATGACCATTACAGTCAGCCAACATACGCCAGGCCAATTACGACAAACCATCCGTATTCATAGTCATCAAATCAATGCTGATTTAACTCAGGCTGCCGGAGGCTCAGACACTGGACCTGATCCACACGATTTGTTTGACGCAGCCGTGGCTACGTGTAAAGCCATGACCTTACAGTTATTTGCCAAACGCAAAAATATCCCGTTAGACGAAGTAAAAGTGGAAATCAGCAGGGATGACAGCGCCGAAAGCAAAGGTTTGTACCAGCTGTATGCCACTCTGGAATTGATTGGTGATTTAACCACAGAGCAGCGCGAGCAGTTGCTGGCTATAGCCGATAAATGCCCTATCCATAAATTGGTAACGCACAGTGAAGTTCAGGTGCATACCAGCCTGAAATCCGAATCCGCCCCGGTTCAAAGCAGTGAGCCTCTGCTTATCCAGCCACAGGAACGTGATATAGGTTTTATGATCAAAAGGTTATTGCCTGCCAAAGCCCAGCGTCGTGTCGGACCTTTTATTTTTGTTGATCATATGGGGCCAGCTACTTTTGTCGCTGGCAGTACTGAAGGTGATGTGCGACAGCATCCGCATATCGGACTGGCTACTGTCACCTATTTATTTTCCGGCGCTATGCAACATAGTGACACCTTGGGGACCAGACAACGAATTGAACCAGGTGCCATCAATCTGATGCGTGCAGGTCGTGGTATAGCGCACTCTGAACGTATTCCGGTCGATATTCGTCAGGAGCAGGTTCAGGTCGAAGGTATGCAAATATGGCTGATGTTACCAGAGGATCAAGCCGAGTCAGAGCCTTCGTTTCAACATTATCCCGCGGCTTTATTTCCGGTCATGCAGGTACCAGGCTGTGAAATCAAAGTCTTGTTAGGCGAATATTTTTCTCAGACGTCAGTGGTTAGTTTCCCATCCCGCTGCTGTTATGCCGAACTGAAACTAGACCCGTGCAGCAATCTGACATTACCCAAATCAGAGCAGCAATTGGCTATCTACCTGGCGAAAGGCTCGTTAAAACAACCACAGCTGAACGCTGGACAAATGCTGGTGATGACTGACGATCTAACAGTGCTGGCCGGTGATGACGGTGCACATTTTATGCTGTTGGGTGGCGATGCAGTGGCAGATCCTGTGCTGCTTAACTGGAACTTTGTAGCCCGTACCCCAGAGCGTCTGGCTCAAGCCAAAGCAGACTGGAATAGCGGCAACTTCCCTCGTTTGACCGACGATCCCGAGTGGATCCCCGCACCTTAAAGTATGCTTGTACTCTTATTAAGATTTACGCGCCGCCTGATACCATTCAGGCGGCTGCTGGTCCAGCCATAACAGCACCTGACTTAATGAAGAAAACATACGTTGCAAAAAGTCAGAGTCAATACGCTGCCAGTCATCGTTTATACTGTGGTAATCTGCGTGAGTGTCGACACCAAAATACAAAAATGGAATACCAGCGCGACGAAAAGGTGCATGATCACTGGCATTATCCCAATCTGTGCCTGATTGACCTTGTTGTCGCCCCTGACGCCTTAGTTTGATCTTCACCGCAAAAGATCGTTGTTTAAAAAACTCACTGACTCCGGGTAAAGAACGGGCACCATAGACGTAAAGCTGGTTAGATCGTTCTCCTCTGCTCAACATATCCAGATTCAAGTTAAGCAAAATATGTTCTGCAGCGACAGGGAAATGCCTGAGCAAAGCTTTAGCTCCGTATAAACCATTTTCCTCAGCGTCTGTAGCCGCAAAAATATAACTATATGCCGGACAGTTTTGTCCTAACAAGGCAGCCAATGCCAGCATAGTGGCGACACCAGAGGCATTGTCATCCGCACCGTTGTACACTCTGCTGCCGGACATACCTAAGTGGTCATAATGAGCAGTGATCACCACATAAGAAGACGGATGAACACAACCTTGTCGCCACCCTATGACATTCATTCCTTTCTTTTCAGTAAAACCTGATGAATAGCTAAATACCTGACGGAATCCCTTCTCCTGTATAGGTAGTAATTTTAACTGCTGGTAACGTTGTTCAATATAACGCCTTGCCAGCTCAGCGCCCGGATGACCGGTTTTTCGCCCCTGCATCCGATCATCAGCCAGTAGTTTTATATCCGTAAGCAAGGCGCTTTCAAACTCAGCTACATCACCCCAAACGTTGACAGAGAATAAACAGCTAACAAAGCACAACCACTTCACCATCATTCGAGTCTGAGCCAGCATTTAATGCTGCTTAGAGGCGGTCATTAAAGAATCGAGCTTAGACTGATATCTTCCTCGCTCCTGCATGCTGGGTGCATGTTTTTTAGCTTGTAACAAGTAATGCCTGGCCGCTTCTGCATGACCAAGCTGGTAGTACGCTTTAGCCAGCCCAGCCAATGCTTCTGATGCCTTTTTATTCAATTTAAGACTGTATCTGAAATGCTTTATCGCCTGTTGATGATCACTCATCTGCATAGCTTCATTGCCAAGCATAATGTGATAATACGGATTGTCTAATCGTTGGATATACACTACCCGCTGTAAATCTTCTGCTTTTTCAGTTTCGCCTTTCAGCATATAGAGCAATGCCAAATTGGATTTTACATTGGTTGACTCAGGGTCTAATTGCAGTGCGAGCTTATACGCATCTTCCGCCAAATCAAAATGCCTGATGCTGCGGTACAACACCGCCAAATTATTCCAGCTCTCTGATGAATTTGGGTCTGTTAAGATAGCCGCTTTTAGATAGGCGAATGCATGATCATAGTCTTTTTCAATCATAAACTGAGCGGCTTTATTGTTGTAAAACATGGCTATGATTTGCGGTTTTTTTAGTACACGAACCGGAAAATCACTCTTATTAGTTTCCAAGTCAAAATCGATGACATAACTAAATTGTTCATAATTTGCAGCTCCTCGTGAGGTCTTTGCGCCGGAGCCAGTCAATTTTAAGTTCACATGACCACTTAACAAACTGACGCCTTGCACATGGGTCCAGTATTCCGGAATGATGACGTCCTGAAAAAGCACGTTCATTTCTGCAACGCTGGCCAGACTGTACGCCAGAATAGTCAAAGACAGACAATTCGCTTGCTGCCTTGCCAATGTTTCGCTAGCGGTTAAGGTTGCGTTGGTCTCATAACTGATACGCTTTCCCTTAAGAAAAAAGATGTAATTTAACAATGCATCGGCTTTTTCTCTGGAGGAGTTCAGAGGCCTGACCATCCGCAACATGTCGTGATAAACAGCATCTGGTAATGCGAAAATCTGTTGCTCAGTCTCTATACTTTGCTCGGGGATAGCCGTAAACAAATGATCAGCCAGATACTGCCGGGGTTCTGTATTTAGTTCATTTTGGACTGTCAGACTGCAACCAGCAGTCATCATCAGCAATAGACCACATAGACAACTGAGAGTAATTCTTTGCATTTGATGCTCCTGTCGGGACTCACTGCTCACTAAAAACGGAAGTTATCCCTCGCCTGCTTTTACTATAGAACACGGCCGCGGTTCTGGTAAGCATCCTCATTCCCCACTCGCCCCTGATTTACTCCCACTGGTATCATCTCTTTACAATAAAGCGCCCCAGGAGATTTGCACTATGAATCAAATATGCCGCTTTATTTAAAGCAAAAAAGTGTTGCGTGATGGAGCAATGGTTAGACTCAGTCATGGTGCACAAAAAAGACCGCTGTCTGGTGTTGAAGCTTCCGCAGCGAGTTGTGGATGGAGGTTATAAAGATATTGTTCAATCAAACAGCATGCCGACACCAGTCCAATCAACAAAATGCCGCTGCTAATGGAGTTATTGGTGCCTGGCGAGGAGGAGCGTATTCAACTGCACGGTGAAATTATGGACTGTCATCTGGAATTACAGAAATTGTCTTTGGGTAGTAAGTTTGAACTGCCGGAACGACAAGTCATTAAAATGCTGCAACCTTTTATTGGTGATCCGACTATCGCCAGTTAAAGGCCAGGTCAGAGCCAGGGCTCTGATCCGATCATCATTATCCTAAATTAGGCGCTAACCAGCTGTCTGCTTGTTCAGTACTCCAGCCTTTTTTCGCGGCATATTCGTCTTTTTGATCAGTGCCAATTTTGCTGACAGCAAAGTATTTGCTATCAGGATGAGCAAAGTACCAGCCACTGACTGCGGCGCCAGGCCACATGGCGTAACTCTCAGTCAGTTGAATACCGGTTTGGGCTTCGACATCCAGCAGCTGCCATAAAGTGCCTTTTTCAGTGTGCTCAGGACAAGCCGGATAACCAGGTGCAGGCCGTATGCCCTGATACAACTCACGAATAAGCTGCTCGTTATCCAGGTTTTCCTCAGGTGCATAACCCCAGAATTCCCGTCGCACTCGCATATGCAGGTATTCGGCTAGCGCTTCAGCTAAACGATCGGCGAGGGCTTTGACCATAATGCTGTTGTAATCATCATGCTGCGCAGCAAATTCAGCAGCCAGTTCATCAGCACCAAAACCAGTGCTGACAGCAAAACCGCCAATATAATCAGCAATGCCTGAACCCACAGGGGCAACAAAGTCAGCCAGGCAGCAGTTTGGATTGTCATTACGCAGCTGCAATTGCTGACGTAAGTTAAATAAACGGCAGCGTTCCACTGTACGGCTTTCGTCCGTGTAGACAATAATATCGTCACCTTCGCTGTTGGCCGGAAAGAAACCAAATACAGCTTTGCCCTGCACTTTCTTCTGCTGGATCATCAAATCCAAAATAGCATTGGCATCTTTATGCACACGACGTGCTTCCATGCCCACTTCAGGGTGATTCAAAATGGCTGGAAATTTACCAGACAGCTGCCAGGTCAGGAAAAATGGCGTCCAGTCGATGTAATCGCGAAGCCGCTCTAAATCCACGTCTTGCCATAAATACACACCACTCTGTTTAGGCGCTGGTGCCACTTTAGTTAAATCCAGCTGGAATTTATTAGCGCGGGCTTGCTCCAGGCTCAGCAGCTTTTCACCAGGCCTGCTACGGGCATGCTGGTCACGTGCCCTGTCGTATTCGTCATTGACCCTTTCCAAAAAGGCCGGTTTATGCTCTTTGCTGATCAGCGATTGCACCACAGACACACTACGCGAAGCGTTAGGTACATAAACCACACCATGCGGATAATTCGGCGCAATCTTGATGGCGGTATGGGCTTTGGATGTCGTAGCGCCACCAATCAACAGCGGAATATCAAAACCCAGACGGCTCATTTCTTTGGCTACATGCACCATCTCATCTAAAGACGGCGTAATCAGGCCAGACAAGCCAATAATATCGACATTCAGCTCTTTGGCTTTTTGCAGCAAGGTGGCACAAGGCACCATGACGCCAAGGTCGATCACTTCATAGTTATTACATTGCAGTACTACGCCTACTATGTTTTTGCCTATGTCGTGCACATCACCTTTGACGGTTGCCATCAGCACTTTGCCCTGAGCCTGAGCACCAGTACCGGCTTTTTCCAGTTCGATAAAAGGCTGCAAATAAGCTACTGCTTTTTTCATCACCCGGGCGGATTTGACTACCTGAGGCAGGAACATTTTTCCTTCGCCAAATAAGTCACCGACCACGTTCATACCGTCCATCAGCGGACCTTCAATCACGTGCAAGGGGCGGTCAACAGTTAAACGGGCTTCTTCCGTGTCTTGATCAATAAAGTCGGTAATGCCTTTGACTAAGGCATGTTCAAGGCGTTTATGCACAGGCCAGGCGCGCCAGGCTTCGTCTTCTTTAACAGCCACAGCTCCATCGCCTTTGAATTCGGCGGCAATATCCAGTAAACGTTCTGTCGCATCGTCACGGCGGTTTAAAATTACATCTTCCACCCGCTCACGCAGCAGCTCTGGAATATCGTCATACACCGCCAACTGACCGGCGTTGACTATGCCCATGTCCATACCTGCGCCAATGGCGTGGTACAAAAATACTGAGTGCATGGCTTCGCGCACCGGGTCGTTACCACGGAACGAAAAGGAAATATTCGACACGCCGCCTGAAATTTTGGCATAAGGACATAAGCGTTTGATTTCACGGGTCGCTTCAATAAAGTCGACAGCGTAGTTGTTATGCTCTTCTATGCCGGTCGCCACAGCAAAAATATTCGGGTCAAAGATAATATCTTCTGGCGGAAAGCCAATTTGGTTAACCAGAATGTCATAAGCGCGCTGACAGATTTCGACTTTGCGGACTTTGGTATCGGCCTGACCTTTTTCATCAAAGGCCATCACCACCACAGCAGCACCGTAACGGCGCAGCAATTTGGCCTGATACAAAAACGGCTCAATGCCTTCTTTCAGCGAAATAGAATTGACGACTGGCTTCCCCTGAATACATTTCAGTGCAGCTTCAATCACTTCCCATTTGGACGAGTCGACCATAATGGGCACCCGGGAGATATCCGGCTCAGAGGCTAATAAATTCAGATAACGTACCATGGCCGCCTTGCTGTCGAGCATGGCTTCGTCCATGTTGATGTCAATGATCTGAGCGCCGTTTTCGACTTGCTGACGGGCAACGTCTAAGGCTTTTTCATATTCGCCTTCTAAAATCAGCTTTTTAAAACGGGCTGAACCTGTAACGTTGGTACGTTCACCAACGTTAATAAAACGGGCTTGTTGTCGCATTACCACTCCAGACCAAAAGCTTCTAAACCAGACAAATGAAACTGGTGCGTTTTTTCTTTCGGCTGACGCGCAGGCTTTCCTGCAACTACATCACTGATAGCACGGATATGTTCTGGTGTGGTGCCACAACAACCACCTACAATATTTAAAAAGCCCTGCTCTGCCCAGTCGGCGATTTCTTTGGCCATATCTACTGCACCTAAATCATATTCACCAAATTCATTCGGTAAACCGGCGTTTGGATGTACTGAAACATAACACTGTGAAATACCTGACAAAGTCTCTACATAAGGCCGCAATAGATCTGGCCCTAAAGCACAGTTCAAACCAAAACTGACTGGCTCTACATGAGAGAGTGAATGGTAAAAAGCTTCAGTAGTTTGGCCAGATAAAGTACGACCTGAGGCATCAGTAATAGTGCCAGAGATCATCACAGGTAAACTGTAACCCAGCTCATCAAATACTTTCAGTACCGCAAAAGCAGCAGCTTTGGCATTTAAAGTATCAAAGATGGTTTCGAGCATAATAATGTCAGCACCACCTTCAATCAGCGCATGAGTAGATTCAGAATAAGCGCTGACCAAGGTATCAAAATCGACATTACGGAAACCCGGGTCGTTCACGTCAGGTGAAATAGAAGCCGTTCTGTTGGTCGGGCCTAATACGCCAGCGACAAAACGCGGTTTATCCGGCGTGCTGTATTCATCACAGGCCTGCCGCGCCAGAGCCGCTGACTCACGGTTGATACGGGCAGATAAATGCGACATCTGGTAATCAGCCATGGCGATAGGCGTGGCATTAAAGCTATTGGTTTCCAGAATATCAGCACCGGCAGCTAAGTACTGACGATGGATATCCAGAATAAGTTCAGGCTTGGTCAGCACCAGCAAATCGTTATTGCCTTTCAGATCAGTAGACCAATCGGCAAACTCAGCGCCACGGTAATCCGCTTCCTGCAATTTATATTGCTGGATCATGGTGCCCATAGCACCGTCTAATACCAAAATACGTTCCGCCAACAGCGTACGAAGGGCGTCTGGGGTTAACACACTGCGATTGGTCATAACTGCTGCCCTATCTGCTGAATATCAAAAGGTGTGGCCTGGTATACATAATAGTTCAGCCAGTTGCTGAACAATAAAAAGGCATGACTTTGCCATAACTTATGTGGACCTT
Organism: Rheinheimera tangshanensis; assembly: GCF_014645135.1. Lineage (GTDB taxonomy): Bacteria > Pseudomonadota > Gammaproteobacteria > Enterobacterales > Alteromonadaceae > Pararheinheimera > Pararheinheimera tangshanensis. The sequence continues at coordinate 674,984 of NZ_BMLH01000001.1, read as the reverse complement.
TGGCCGGATCGTTTTGTTTATAGTAGTTCTCTGGGATTTTTGGCTCTAGACCTGCGGCCAGATCACGCTGATATTCATCATTTAACGTGGTTAAATCATACTCAGGATGACCAGTGACAAAGACCCGGCTACCCGTGCTGTTTTGCAGCAAATAGGCGCCTGTCACATCGGCTTCTGCTAACACATGCAAATCCGGATGATGCTGATATTTTTGTTTAGGTACCTGCGCATAACGTGAATGTGGTACTAAAAACTCATCGTCGAAACCCCGTACCAATGGGCTTAAAGGCTGACAGACGTTTTGCCAGTAGACCCCGGATAACTTCTCGCCACGAATTTCGCGCTGTAAACCATAATAATGATACAAAGCCGCATGGGCAGCCCAACATAAAAACAAAGTTGAGGTGACATGACGATCAGCCCAGGTCAGAATTTCTGAGAGCTGTGGCCAATAACTGACATCTTCGTAATTCACTAAACCTAAAGGCGCGCCTGTGATAATCAGGCCATCATAGTTTTGCTGCTCTACATCAGAAAAATAACGGTAAAAACAGTCCAGATGGTTCTGCGGGGTATGTTTGCTGACATGGTTATCAAGACGAATAAGCTCTACATCCACCTGCAGCGGACTATTGGCTAACAAGCGCAATAACTGGATTTCAGTCGCGACTTTGTTTGGCATTAAATTCAAAATGGCAATTTTCAGCGGCCGGATATCCTGCGACAAAGCCCGGCTCTCGGTCATGACAAACACATTCTCTGCAGAAAGAGCTTCCACAGCAGGTAACTGATCAATGACTTTAATAGGCATAGCATCTCCGGCAAGACTGAAAAATGAGGTTACTCTGGCTGAAAGCCCTGGAAATGTCAACTTCTAAACGTTTAGACGTCTAAAAATAAGATGGAGAGAAAAAGTGAAACATCCAGCAACTCCAGACCTTAATTAACAGCTCCTTATTTTCCAAAAAGAATGAAACCGACACAACTCAAAAAAGCCGGAGCAGAATCAAAAATGACGAGGGTCTAAAAACAACAAACCCGGCCTGAGCCGGGTTCGTGTTAACTTTTGCGCTTATAGCTCAGGGCTGCTCCCGCTTACAGATCGGCTTCAGCGTCTTCTGGCACCATACCAAAATCTTCTGCTGGTGACGGAGCACCTTTAGAAGGTTCCAGTAACAGCATACGGCGTAATTCAGCTTCAATTTCTTTGGCAACCGCAGGGTTTTCCTGCAGGTACTTCATGGCGTTGGCTTTACCTTGACCAATTTTGTTACCTTTGTATGCATACCAGGCACCGGCTTTGTCGATTAGCTTATGCAGCACACCTAAGTCGATTAATTCGCCATCTTTGCTGATACCAGCGCCATACATAATAATAAACTCGGCTTGTTTAAAGGGTGGTGCTACTTTGTTTTTCACCACTTTGACGCGGGTTTCGTTACCCGTCACTTCGTCGCCATCTTTGACAGAACCAGTACGACGAATATCTAAACGCACTGAAGCGTAGAATTTTAATGCGTTACCGCCTGTGGTGGTTTCTGGTGAACCAAATACATAAAGTGTTGGAGCGTTTGATATTACCTGTCAGTTTACGTAAAGCTTGAGACATTAAACGTGCCTGCAAACCGACGTGGCTGTCACCCATATCGCCTTCAATTTCAGCGCGAGGTGTTAATGCAGCGACTGAGTCGACAATGATCACGTCGACCGCAGCAGAGCGTACTAACATGTCACAAATTTCCAGAGCCTGTTCACCTGTATCAGGCTGAGACACTAATAAATCATCGACGTTAACGCCTAATTTTTTAGCGTACACAGGGTCTAAGCATGCGCTGAGCTTCAGCAACGACTTGTAAAGTTAAAGTAGTTTTACCTGATGATTCAGGACCGTAGATCTCAACAATACGACCACAAGGCAAACCGCCTATGCCGAGCGCTATATCCAAACCTAACGAACCTGTAGGGATAAAGTCGATATCAAGCGCTGTGCTGTCGCCCAAACGCATAATAGAACCTTTACCAAACTGGCGTTCGATTTGACCTAAGGCTGCGGTCAATGCTTTTTGTTTATTGTCGTCCATTGCTCTCTCCGGTGGATTCTTGGATGCACTCAAAGTGCTGTATGCTCATACAGTAGTCTTTTTGCTTTAGTCTGTCAATAACAAGATCAACTGCTGCAACACAAAATCGATCGCCTGCTGGCGCACGCTAGCTCTGTCGCCATCAAAAATACGCTGCGACAATACCTGATGGCCCTGAATTTCAAAACAAAAATGTACAGTACCCACAGGTTTAGCGGCCGACCCACCATCAGGGCCAGCAATACCTGACACTGCTACAGCCACTTCAGCACCAGCAGCTTTGGCTGCGCCTACCGCCATTTCCAGTACAGTTTCTTTACTGACAGCACCGTATTGCAATAAAGTTTCGGCTTTGACGCCCAGCAACTGTTGCTTGGATTTATTGCTGTAAGTAACAAAAGAGCGGTCCAGATAAGCGGAGCTGCCTGCTACTGCGGTTAACACATAAGCAATACCACCGCCAGTGCAGGATTCTGCTGTGGTGATACTGAAGTTTTTCCGCAATAATAGCGCTCCGAGCTCCGCCGCCAATTGATAGGTGGTTACTGGAATTGTCATCTTTGGTCCAACGCAGGAATTATTAAGCCATTATGCCGCCAGAACAGAAAGACGGGCAAGCCCCAAGCCCGCACACTCCGATGATGCAACAGTACCTTGGCCTGAAATGCCAGCATCCTGATATTTTGCTGTTTTATCGTATGGGTGACTTTTACGAGCTGTTTTACGACGATGCCAAAAAGGCCTCTGCCCTTTTGGATATTTCCCTGACTAAAAGAGGTCAGTCGGCAGGCCAGCCTATTCCTATGGCAGGCGTGCCTTATCATTCGATTGAGGGTTATTTAGCCCGTTTAGTACAGTTAGGCGAATCCGCCGCTATTTGTGAACAAATCGGCGATCCAGCTTTAAGCAAAGGTCCGGTGGAACGTGCTGTGGTGCGTATTGTGACTCCGGGCACTGTTACAGACGAAGCACTGCTGAATGAACGGCAGGATACGCTGGTCTCGGCTTTGTATCAGCAAAAAGGCAGTTATGGTTTTGCTTATCTGGATTTAAGCAGTGGCCGTTTTTTAATTAACGAAGTCTCTCATTTAGACGATTTATTGGCCTTATTGCAACGTTTAAATCCGGCAGAAATTTTATATGCCGAAGAGCAGGATTGGCCCGACAGCGTCATTAACCGCAAAGGCGTGCGTCGCCGCCCTGTCTGGGAATTTGAGCTAAGCAATGCCAAACGTTTACTGACCCAACAATTTGGCACCCGCGACTTACAAAGTTTTGGCGTAGAACAAGCACCTGTGGCTTTAATGGCCGCGGGCTGCTTAATGGGTTATGTCAAAGACACCCAGCGCGCTCAGTTACCTCATATTCGCTCTATCGCATTAGAGCGTAATCAGGACTGCATAGTGCTGGATGCAGCAACAAGGCGTAATCTGGAGCTAACCCAAACCTTAGCAGGCCAATTTGACCACACGCTCGCGGCAGTATTGGATCAATGCCAGACAGCTATGGGCAGTCGTTTACTCAAACGCTGGATCCATGCACCGCTGCGCGATCAGGCTTTAGTATCAGGCCGGCATCAGGCCGTGGCTGAATTGCAGCACCATCATCAGAGTTTACAACCGCTGTTTAAGCAAGTAGGCGATACGGAGCGGGTAATCGCCCGTTTAGCACTTCGAAGCGCCAGGCCTCGTGATTTCTCGCGTTTGCGCGCTGCGTTGCAGTTATTACCTGAACTCTCACCTGAACTGACTCTGTTACGCAGCCCTTTATTGGCGCAGCTTGCTGCGAAGTGTCAGCCACTGCCAGAGCTTTGTGATTTATTAGAGCGCGCCATAGTGGACACTCCACCCATGCTTATTCGGGATGGTGGTGTGATAGCTTCAGGCTACAACGCCGCATTGGATCAATGGCGTGAACTGGCGACAGGGGCTACGGACTATCTGGAGCGACTGGAGCAACGCGAAAAAGAACGCACCGGCATAGCTTCACTCAAAGTAGGTTTTAACAGAGTGGCGGGTTATTACATTGAAACCGGCCGCAGCGCTGCCGATCAGGTGCCAGCCGATTATATTCGTCGCCAGACCTTAAAAAACAACGAACGTTTTATTATTCCTGAATTAAAAGAATACGAAGACAAAGTGCTTGGCAGTCAAAGCAAAGCTTTGGCCTTGGAAAAACAGCTGTATGACGAGTTATTTGATTTAACAGCACCTTACCTGGCTGATTTACAGCAACTGTCCGCTGCTTTGGCCGAACTGGATTTACTGACCAACTTCGCTGAACGGGCTGAACAGCTGAACTACCATCAGCCAGAGCTGACACCAGAACCTGGCATCCAGATAGAAGCAGGCCGTCACCCTGTGGTGGAACAGGTGATGACCGAACCTTTTATTGCCAACCCACTTCAGCTCTCGCCAGAGCGGCGCATGCTGATGATTACAGGCCCGAATATGGGCGGTAAATCGACTTATATGCGTCAGAATGCCTTAATAGTGCTGATGGCTTATATAGGTAGTTTTGTACCGGCACAGCGCGCTGTATTAGGCCCGGTCGACAGGATATTCACCCGGGTCGGTGCATCCGATGATCTGGCGTCAGGCCGCTCTACATTTATGGTGGAAATGACAGAAACCGCCACTATTTTGCATCATGCGACAGCTCAAAGTTTAGTGCTGATGGATGAAATAGGCCGTGGCACCAGTACTTATGATGGTTTGTCTCTGGCATGGGCCTGTGCTGAATACCTGGCGCAGCAACTGAAAGCCATGACCTTATTCGCCACCCATTATTTTGAACTGACGGAGCTAGCATCGCAGTTACAGGGTTTAGCCAATATTCATCTGGATGCGGTCGAGCACGACGAACACATCGTCTTTATGCATCAGGTGCAGGACGGCGCGGCCAGTAAAAGTTATGGTTTACAAGTGGCCCAGCTGGCTGGTGTGCCTCGGGTGGTGATCCAAAAAGCCAAACAAAAACTGGCCCAATTGGAACAACAGTCCGTTGTCAGTGCCAAAGCACCTGCAGCGGCTAAAACAATAGAGCCGCTGCAACAACAATTATTTGCCGAAGCCGAACCTCATCCAATACTGGAGCAACTGACAAAACTGGATCCGGATCAATTGTCAGCCCGTCAGGCTTTGGATTTGTTGTATCAACTGAAAGAGCGCTTGTAAAAAACTGGTTGAAAAAGGAGTGCTGTTATTTCTGAACTAAGTTTGTCCAAAGCAGCCAGTCGTACTCCTTTGGTGTGGGCTGGCCCTATCATACGTCGCCTGACACCAAAGCGGTTATGTCTCTGGTTAGCAAGTTCCGAAGCGGTTGAATTGCAACTTCAGCTTCAACCTGAACAAGCTGAACCGCTCGAGTTTGACGCAAAACAGCTGCAGCCCTTTGTGCAACAACTGCAGCTTGCCGGTAAATTACATCTGGTTTTGCTGGACCTGGAACTGAGCGAAGCGCTGCCAACAGAACGCTGGATTAGTTATGATCTGCAGTTAAAAACCAGCAGCAGCGACTGGCAAAACTGGCGGCAGTGGGCGGACGACTTAGTTTATCCAGGACGGGATTTACCGGGTTTTATCCTCAAACCCAAGGTGCATTCGGTCTTGCACGGCTCCTGTCGTAAACCACATTTTGGTGCCGGAGACGGTTTAGTTTGTGCCGACCAGCAGTTAGCGGAAACAAACCCTGCAGAGTGGCCAAGCTTGCTGATGCTAAGTGGCGATCAGGTCTACACTGACGATGTGGCCGCACCTATGCTTTATGCTATTCATCAACTGATTGCTAAACTGGAATTTGCTGACGAAACCTTGCCTTGTGCTACTTTAAGCTCGAGCCATGAGCTACACAGCAAAACCCCTTATTATTACCAACGCGAGAAACTGCTGCCTGCTACCGAAGCCAGTTATCAGGTATTAAAACAGTTGTTTCAAGGCGCAAAAAAGCCAGTATTTACCACAGACAGTGCCCATAACCATCTGATCTCTATGGCCGAAGTGTTTTCGATGTACCTGCTGGTCTGGTCGCCTGCGCCGTGGCAAGAGCTGGAGTTGCAGATGCCCCAAGCACAGCTCAATAGCTTTAGTCCGGAGCGCCAAAAGCGCTGTGCTACCTACAGCAAAAACCTGACAGAATTTAAAGCAGGTTTAAGCCAGGTCAGACGTGTAATGGCCCACCTGCCTGTCGCTATGATGTTTGATGATCACGATATTACCGACGACTGGAATTTAACTGCAGAGTGGGAAAAAACCGCCTACGAACACCCGTTTTCCCGCCGTATTATTGGTAATGCGCTAATGGGCTACTTGCTGTTTCAGGGTTTTGGTAATGCGCCGGAAAAAGTCCAAAAGCTGATGCCCTTGTGCCAACAAGCCCTGAGTCAGCCCGGCTCTGAAGCGCATGATGAATGCATTAATAGCCTGCTCAAATTCTCTGAATGGCATTATAGCTGGCCAACCCAGCCGCCTTTGTTAGTACTGGATACCCGCACCCAACGCTGGCGCTCTGAGCTGTCAATGGCAAAACCTTCGGGCTTAATGGACTGGGAAGCTATTACTGAATTGCAGCAACAATTGCTGGGCTATGAAGCTGTATTGCTGGTGTCCCCCGCCCCTGTGTTTGGTGTGAAACTGATTGAAACTATTCAGCGTATTTTTACCAGCTTTGGTAAACCTCTGATGGTCGACGCTGAAAACTGGATGACCCACCCGGGCTCTGCTTATGCGCTGCTAAATTTATTCCGCCACCCCAAAACACCCCGCAACTTTGTGATTTTATCCGGTGATGTGCATTACAGTTTTGTATTTCAGGTTGCCCTTAAACATAAACAGCAAAGCCCGGCTATTTGGCAAATCACCAGCAGCGGCCTGAAAAATGAGTTTCCACATAAGCTACTGGCTATTTTAGATACCGCCAACCGCTGGCTTTATGCCTCCCGCTCACCGCTAAACTGGTTTACCAAAAGACGCCGGATGAAAATCACCCACCACAAACCCATGGGCGAAAGCAAAGGCCGCCGTCTGGTTAATGCGGCTGGTATAGGTTTAGTCGAGCTAACGGCTGAAGGTGTACCCTGCAAAATAGTGCAGCTGTGCGCTGATGGTGACACAGTAAGTTTTGAGCTGGAAAAAGGCGATGATGAACTAACGCAGGATTATAGTTTGTGATTTGATCTCTCGGGTCAGAGCACATTTGCTACGCAAATGATGATCTGACCCGACATCACATCGGCACTACATCCACTTCCACTTCGAGCTGATGCACACCATGGCCTTGCAGCAAACCTTTCAGTGGCACTACGTCGGCGTAGTCACGGCCATAAGCCAGGGTAATATGACGTTCTGCCGGCATCAGGTTGTTGGTGGGATCAAAATCAACCCAGCCCAGTTCAGGGTCGTATACAGCAAACCAGGCATGAGAAGCATCAGCACCTATTAAACGCGGTTGGCCTTCTGGTGGTGAGGTTTCCAGATAACCACTGACATAACGACTGGGAATACCTAAAGCACGTAAACAGCTGACAGCCAGTTGAGCAAAATCCTGACAGACGCCTTTTTTATGCAGCAACACTTCGGACACAGGGGTGACCACTGAGCTAAATTCAGGGTCGTATTCAAACTGGTGGAAAATCAAATCTGTCAGTTGTTGCGCTAGCTGTAATACGGTCAAACTCGGGTCAGCAATGCTCTGAATTAATGCCTTTGTTTCATCCGGCACTGGGATCATCCGGCTTGGACCGGTGCACAACAATGCTTTGAGTTGCTCGGGTGAATAACCTTGTTGCTGGCGGAAAAAAGCTGCGACTTGTGGCCAGGGCTGAGTTAAATCCAAAGCCAGACTCTGCTGCCGTGGCAAAACTTCAACCACAGAAAAAGCAGTCACAGCCAGTTGCTGATGCGGCGGCTGCAAGTGAATAAAATGCTGGGTATTACCAAAGGTATCTGTTCTGGCATACACAGAAGACGCTGTAGGCAAAACCTCTAAGCTGAAACTACATAGCTCCTGTGTCGGTAATTGCCGTGGCTGCAAACAAGCCAGATTGTAACTGTTGGCCACAGGATGCTGGTAACAATAACGGGTCAGGTGGCGGATCTGGTACTTCATATTTTCAGCCTTGTAGGGGCGGGTCTTGCACCCGCCCGTCCGGTGTTCATATCAATACCCATTTAAAAGCTCTGCCAGGATTTGCCCGCTTCCGCATGGCTGAAATACGACAAGGTAATGCTGTCAGACAATTGCCTAAGCACAGTATGCAACTGCTGCAATAAAAGCCTCAGCTCTGGTGTTGCCTGTAACTGATCATCAAATAATTGTTCGGGTTCAGCCAGTTGCAGTAAAGATACCAGCTCCACTGCAAGTTTTTGCTCGCGGCTCAGCACCACAGCTGCACCGGGTTTAGGCAGTTGCTGAATTTGGCTGGCAAGACGGGCGCACTGATAACCCACAGAACGAGGCGTACTGTCATCCAGCAGCAGCAAGTCAATCACAGCCAGCGGGTGCAGCTCGGTTTTATAACGGCGCCTGTAGGTCATCAAGGTATCCGTCATACGCAAAACAGACTCCATCAACGAAGCGCTACAATTTCTACCCTGATCAAAGACAAAAACTTCCTGCAGCAGAGTGACACTTTGTAGTGCTCTTTCCAGGTGCTGACCTAAATCCATAAATCTCAGGGTTTGGGTGCGGCTCATGGTTTCGTTATTCAGACCATAAATAGCGGTCTGCAATAATATGACTTCATCCAGCAAACGCACCATTTGTTGCGGCTGCTGCCAGTTTAACGGATTCGGCCATTGCGTCAGCGCCAGCTGCAATTTATCCAGCACATACCAGGTGTCTTCGCTGAAGTATTCCCGTACTGACTGTGCATTAAAGAGTAAGTTTTTCAGCACCTGCGCTAAACCGGCCGGATGCTGTAGCGAAAAGAGTTCACTTAAAGCCTGCTGCAAAGCGCTGGTCTGCTGTAATGAACTCAAAGCTGCGCTGTCTGGCAAGGTGCCATTGGCCTGCAGGCAAAACCGGACTAAAGCTCTGCTGTCTTGCTGCTGACTGGTGCTGGCCTGAAAACTGCTTACACCAGCACTGGTCAAAAGCGGCACCGTATAACGTAAAGCACGGCACACTAAGTTCAGCCTTTCGTTGTAACGACCCAGCCAGAACAAATGGTCAGCCACTCTGCTTGGCAACAAGCCACTGTGGCGGGACAATAAAATACGTTTTTGGGTATTTTGCAGCAAGCTGACCGCATGGTCCTGATCGGCCAGTACCCAGACATCTTTAGCGACAAAGCCCATGCTGTAATGATGCTGCAGATAAAGCGGATCCGGACTGATGCGAGCCAAAGCGCCTGGCATCACAGCAGGACTATGCTGCTCGGACAACAATCCAAATAACCGCAACACGCCATATTGCTGATGCTCGCCTTGGGTAGCATTCCAGCAAGGCACTGTGCTTAAAGGTAGCAAATAGATGGCAATAAAAAGTCTGGGCTCTGCTTGCAGTTGCTGCTGCAACTGCTGTTGTTGCAACGGCTCCAGCTGAGCCCAAAGCCAGCTTTGGCCTGTGTCGACCCGATGGAACCTATACTGCATGGCATCAGACAACACCTGCTGTAGCAGATCAGGTTCACCACACCAAATAGCTGCAGTGCCAGGTAGCTGCAACTCTTCATTCAACAGTACCCGGCATAATTGCGGTAAAAACGGCAATAACACAGCTGAATCCACTAAGGCAGCTCCTGGCGGATTAGCACAAAACAGCTGCTGCTGGCGGATACTTTGCAATAAACCTGCAGTGCCTGTTGAATCCGGGTCCAGTTCCAATGCGTCACAACGTGCATCGGGTAAATAGCGCATCAGGCTGTCGACCTGCTGTAAACCTGTGACTGTTTTAAGCCATAAAGCACCGTCTTTAAACATCAGATCGGCACTGTGCATCAGGGCTATATCTAAATAATTGGCTAAAAAGGCATGTTCAAAATAGGCAGCATCCCGTTTGCCATGGGTTAATAAACCACAAAGTGGCCGTCGCCCTTCGGCTGTATGGCCAGTGCCCTGTGCAAACACCAGCTGCAATTTACGGAAAAAACCAGCCAGCTGACTTTTACCTATGCTGTGATTCAGCTCACCAATGCAGTGGTTAAACGCCAGCCTGTGTTCTAACACAAAACCTAATCCTGCTGGCATCTGACTTTGATCGGCATAGACGCAAAACTGGCCTTTGCTATCCCGGCCTATATCCACCGCCAGCAAACTCAGCCACTGCTGATGAGTGGGTACCAGTTGATGGCAAGGCAACAAATAGTTTTTATTCTGAAAAATCAGTTCAGCTGGCAGCAGACCCTGTTGGATCAGTTGCTGGGGGCCATACAAGTCCTGCAAGATCATCGAGAGCAGCAATTGTCGCTGCTTTACTCCAGCTTGCAGCTGCTGCCACTCAGAGTCACTGACCAGCCAGGGCATTAAATCCAGCTGCCGTTGCTGTTCCAGCCAGGGATCAAAAGTGGCACCATTTTCCCGCAGTTGATGCTGCAGCTCCGTATGCAACTGCAACAGCTGCGACTCAGACTGTTGCTGCCACCAGAGTTGCAACTGCTGCCACTGTGGCAGTTCTGCCCAAAGCTGCTGTTCGTTGAACGACTGATCGTGCACTGTCATCCTCAAGCCGACATTTGCTGGCTGAGCTCTGAGGAAAACTCAATTGAAGGAGTACTGATGACCTGATGCAATTCAATGATCCCTGTCTGAAGTTGATCGATTAGCTGATGCAACTGACCTGTGGTTAATTCCGCTAAGTTCTGTGTTTTTAACAAATCCTGTAACTGCCAGACCCGTTGCAAAATAGCGGCACCATGAGGTAAAGCTTTGGCCGAAGCGGCCACTCTGTGCAAACAATAGGCAATAGAGCGCGGAAAGTCTGCGTACGTCAGTAAATAATCCACCGCATCCACTTCAGTGTTTTGATGGGCTAAATAGTAGTGGTAAGACTCTACGCCACCCAGAGCATTTAAGATCGAAGTCCAGCGAAAACGTGGTCTTTTAATATCTGTCGGCTGCAACTGCTGCAATACCATCACGTCCATAATACGAGTCGTCATATCGGCCCGCTCCAGATGCCGGCCTATGTTGAACAAATCAAAAGCATCACTGCGCAGCATAGTACCGTCCAACACCCCCACCACCATTTGGCAGCGACGGCTGACTTCCGTCATTAACTTGTATCTGTGCTGCCGTCCCTGCAACTGCTGACAGTGCTCCTGCAAAAACAAATCCAGTGAATTCAGCTCTTCCCACATATCACGGGGGATCAGTTGTCGCACTGTTCTGGCATTTTGTTTCAGCGCACTGCAGGCCGCTCGTATCGACACCTGACTACTGGCATCTGTAATTAAAAATCCCATCACCTGCTGCTCTAAGGTTAAATCGCTGGCCGGTAGCTGGCTTAGGAGTTCAACACTATTCTGCCCCAGCACATCCAACAACAAGGACCAACTGAACTGGCTGTCTTTGTGACTATCGATCAGTAAATGGCTGGTGGCATTAATTAAGCGGGCCGTGTCATCCAGACGCTCCAGATAACGGCCTAACCAGAATATATGATCCAAAGATTTTAATAACATAGATCAGACCTCATCGTTGATGATCCAGGTGTCTTTGCTACCGCCGCCTTGCGACGAATTGACCACCAAAGAGCCTTTTTTCAGTGCCACCCGGCTTAAACCGCCTGTGGTGCAGTACAAATCCCGGCCCTGCAAAATAAAGGGCCGTAAATCCAAATGCCGGGGTTCCAGCACACCGTCACATAAAGTTGGCGCAGTCGATAACGCCAAAGTCGGCTGAGCTATAAAATTACGCGGATTGGCTTTAATAGCTTCCGCCATTTGCTGTTGCTCTGCTTTGGTGGAGCGTGGGCCTATCAAAATGCCGTAACCACCGGATTCATTGGCAGGTTTCACCACCAACTGGTCCAGATTAGCCAACACATAGTCACGCTGTTTTGGATCCAGACACAAATAGGTAGGAACGTTGTCAATCAGCGGCTGTTCGCCGAGATAATAATTGATGATTTGTGGCACATAGGCATAGATCACTTTATCGTCGGCGACACCAGAGCCTGGCGCGTTAGCGATAGATACATTGCCTTTGGCCCAGGCTTTGATCAAACCCGGAATACCTAACACAGAATCGGGCCGAAAAGCTTGTGGGTCGATAAACACATCGTCCACCCGGCGATAAATCACGTCCACCCGCTGCAGGCCATGCAGAGTTTTTAAATAAACAATGTCATCCTGCACCAGTAAATCTGTATTTTCGGCCAGCTCAACGCCCATCTGCTGTGCCAGAAAACTGTGCTCAAAATAAGCCGAGTTATAAACACCAGGTGTTAACAGCACTATACAAGGCACATCACCAGGACGAGGAGATAAAGAGGCCAACATACGCCAGAGTTGATGCGGGTAGTCGTCTACAGGGTAGATAAAGGAATCGGCAAATAATTCCGGAAACACCCGTTTCATCACAGTGCGGTTTTCCAGCATATAAGACACGCCAGACGGCACCCTTAAGTTATCTTCCAGCACTAAAAATTGGCCTGAGCCATCACGCACCAAATCAGTCCCACAGATATTGGCCCAGACCCCATAACGGGGCGAAATGCCCTTACATGGTGCAAGGTAGTTGCGCGAGTCCAGCACTAAATCAGCTGGCACTATGCCGTCTTTCAGAATACGCTGATCGTGGTACAAGTCGTCAATAAACAGGTTTAACGCAGCTAAACGTTGTTTCAGGCCTGCACTAGTTTTTTGCCATTCAGAGCTTGGGATAGTGCGTGGCATTACATCTAAAGGCCAGCAGCGATCGATATTATTACCGTCTGAATACAAGGTAAAGCAAACGCCCATGGCGCTAATCGTTTGATTTAACTGCTCTTGCCGTTGAATCAGCTCAGCAGAGCCGTGGCGATCAATAAAACGAGCTATAGCCGCAGCCGGTGGTCGTATTTGTCCATCCGCCTGCACCAGCTCATCAAAACACTGGCTGATTTGCTGATAGTGCCCAAAACTTTTTGCACCCATTGGCGACTCCTTCCCGTCCGATACGACCCGAACAACTTAACTGATGGGCCTGCTTTTTTTGTTCTGTATCAGAAAGGAGCAAGGGTTATGCCATTGCAGTTCAGAGCTTGAACTTTGAGTGACAAGTTGGTGACATACAGAGAAAGTTGGGACTTCAGGTTTTAAGCGGAGAACTAAAACAGACTAGATGGTTTTGCTATTAAACAGAATATTAGGGTCAGAGCTAAAGCTCTGACCCGCTTCATTATTCCTGGAATAAAGTTTCGATATTCAGGCCCTGATGAGTCACAATTTCACGCAGACGGCGCAGTGCCTCTACCTGAATTTGTCTTACTCTTTCGCGGGTTAATCCAATTTCCTTACCTACATCTTCCAGCGTCGATGGCTCATAGCCTAATAAACCAAAACGGCGGGCTAAGACTTCTCGTTGTTTGGCATTCAGCTCATCTAGCCAAATCACCAGATGCTGGCGAATATCTGCATCCTGTAATTCAGTTTCCGGGCCTAATTCTTTTTCATCTGCTAATACATCAAGTAGCTGTTTTTCTGAAGAGCCTGCAACAGGGGTATCCACTGAGGTAATTTTTTCATTCAGCTTCAACATCTTGCGTACCTCTTCGACAGGCCTGTCGAGTGCCGCTGCGATTTCTTCCGGTGTTGGCTCGTGATCCAGTCGTTGTGATAACTCACGGGCTGCACGCAGGTAGATATTCAGCTCTTTGACTACATGAATAGGCAAGCGAATAGTACGGGTCTGATTCATAATGGCCCGTTCTATGGTTTGACGGATCCACCAGGTAGCATAAGTTGAAAAACGAAAACCTCGTTCAGGATCAAACTTTTCCACAGCGCGGATCAAACCTAAATTCCCCTCTTCAATCAGATCCAGCAAAGCTAAACCTCGATTGATATACCGACGGGCAATTTTCACCACTAAACGTAAGTTGCTTTCAATCATACGTTTACGGGCAGCTTTATCGCCTTTCAGTGCAAGACGGGAAAAATAGACTTCTTCTTCGGCAGATAATAGAGGGGAAAAACCAATTTCACCCAGATAAATCTGAGTGGCGTCCATAGCTCTCTGGCTATCATTGGCTGTAAAAACATCGTCTGGGGTAGTGTCTTCTTCCGCTGCTAAAGCGGCTAAATCGGGTTCTGCGTTATCATCATCTGCTAAAAGAACATCATCTGTTAATTCAGCTTCTTTAAATTCAATTACATCATCGTCATCTTTATGGCCCATTTCCTTCTCCCACTTCTACAAGCTTTGGGTATCACCTGAACTGCCCGGTATCCTTACCTGTTCGCCCTTTCGGGGTGATGTTTTTTATTATATTTAATTATTTTAAGTATCGTTTTGGATCAACAGACTTACCACGGAAACGGATCTCAAAATGCAGCCGGACAGAGGTCGCATCAGTATCACCCATTTCAGCTATAGTTTGTCCGCTTGCGACAGTATCACGCTCTTTCACCAGTAATTTACGGTTATGAGCATAGGCGCTTAAGAAGTCGTCGTTGTGACGGATAATCACCAGATTGCCGTAGCCCCTTAGTGCATTTCCCGCATAAACGACTTCACCCGCCGCAGCTGCTTTTATAGGAGTCCCTGCTTTTCCTCCTATATCTAACCCTTTGTTACCATGTTCAGCATTAGAGAAGCCTGCCAGTAGTGGTCCACGAACTGGCCATGACCATCTTACTTTAGAACTGGAAACAGAATTTTCTGCTGAAGTTGCATTTTCCTTTACTGTCTGCTTTCGAACATAACCCGTTTGATTGTTGCGCGCAACAGCTTTGTTAGCAGTTGTTAATTTACTTTGCGTTCGCGAAGGATTCTTTACTGTTGCAGTCGCTATTTTTGGCACTTTAACGGATGAATAACGCTGTTCACCGCGAATTGATGTGTATTTTTTGTTACTAAATCGTAACGTTTGACCTACAAAAATACGATAAGGAGGTAAAATATTATTCAGTTGAGCCAGTTCCCTGTAATCCATACCGGCTCTGAATGCAAGCGAATACAAGGTGTCACCTGTTTGAACAACATAACCTGAGACTGGTTCACCTTGTGGGTATTTTTTGTAGTAACTTTTGATGTCATTGAGTGTAGTAACAGGTGCTGGCGATTCTCTTGAGCTACAAGCCGTTAATGTCAGAACCAGGCAACAGACACTCAAATACTTCATCAGTTAGCGATAGACCAGATATAAAATGCCGCCAACAGCCACAGTGCCCCAGCCTAACCAATCGACTATATCGCGCAGTTTTTGCTGCATTTTTTCACCGCCCCAGTACATCAGGCCTGCAACCAAAAAAAACCGACTAGCGCGACCAATAAAAGAAGCGATAACAAAAGGGAAAAAAGCCATATTCATCAATCCTGCGCCTACGGTAAATAACTTGTAGGGAATAGGAGAGAAACCCGCAATAAATACCACCCACACACCATAGGTAGTGAACCAATGTTCTACTTTGGCAAAAGTCTCCTGATAGCCCATGTATTCGACGGCAGGCAATACGAGTGGTTCATACAGCCATAAACCAAGGAAATAGCCGCAAATACCACCAAATACCGAAAACAAAGTGGTGATCCAGGCAAAACGCCAGGCCTTGTCAGGTTGGGACAATGCCATAGGAGCTAACATCACATCTGGCGGTATAGGGAAAATAACGGATTCAGTAAAACTCAAGCCTGCTAAATAACGTTCTGCATGCCGGTGTTTTGCCCATACCAGTGCTTTGTCATACATCCATTGGAAAATTTTCAACTGTTCATCCTTTTGATTAAGCCAGCTCACCCGGAACTAAGGGTACAAAACGCACGGCCTCGACATCTTTTTGTTCAAACTCATCCCCAATGCGGGTGAATACTCGTAACACTTGCTCCTGAGAGCCGACTGGGATCACTAAACGCCCGCCCTCTGACAGTTGCTGCAATAAAGCTTGTGGCACTTCATGAGGTGCAGCTGTCACTATAATGCAGTCAAAAGGCGCTTTACTGGCCCAGCCAAGCCAGCCATCACCATGTTTCATCGACACATTGTGCAAATCCAGCTGCTGCAAACGGCGTTTGGCCTGAAACTGCAACGACTTTATCCGCTCTACACTACAAACCTGTGAAAATAAACGCGCCAGTACAGCGGTCTGATAACCGGAGCCAGTGCCTATTTCCAGCACCTTTTGACATTGCTGAGATTGCAGCAATAACTCTGTCATTTTCGCTACTATATAAGGCTGCGAAATAGTTTGGCCCTGGCCTATGGGCAAAGCCGTATTTTCATAGGCTTTATGTGCCAGTACAGCTTCGACAAACAAATGCCTTGGCGTTTGCGCAATAGCGGACAACACTCTGCTGTCCTGAATACCATCCTGCTGGAGCTTTTGTGCCAATACTGCGGCACTGCGATGGGTGACTACAGCCATAACTTAACACTCAATTCCATCTAACCAGTCCGTTAATAATTCCATGCTGCGATAGGCTGTCATGTCGACATGCAAAGGCGTAATAGAGGCGTAACCCTGGGCTATCGCATAGAAGTCTGTGCCTGGGCCTGCATCCAGCTCGGGTCCTAAGGAGCCATACCAATAGATGGGACGGCCCCAAGGGTCTGTAGAGCTTTGCATGGTTTCAGCCTTATGACGACGGCCCAAGCGGGTCACCTGTATACCGCGCAGTTGCTCCAATGGCACAGCTGGTACATTGATATTTAAAATTTGATCCGCAGGCAGTGGCTGAGATTTTAATTTTTTAATCACCTGCACTGTGACATAAGCTGCGGTAGCAAAATGCCGCTCATCACGACCAGCTAAAGAGACCGCAATGGCAGGCAAACCTAAATGTCTGCCTTCGGTAGCTGCAGCTACGGTGCCCGAATACAGTACATCGTCGCCTAAGTTTGCACCGTGGTTAATACCAGCCACTACCAAATCCGGTGCTTTGTCCAACAACTGATTGATCGCCAAATGCACACAGTCTGTTGGGGTACCATTGACTGCGATAAAACCATTATCCAACTGCTGAGTACGTAACGGGTTTAATAGGGTGAGCGAATTGCTGGCCCCACTGCAATTGCGATCGGGCCCTACAGTAGTGACTTCTGCTATGGCAGATAAAGCCTGCTGCAGCACCTGAATACCTTTGGCGTACACGCCATCGTCGTTACTTAATAAAATTCGCATTGATGATCTGCCCTCGCCCCAAAGGGGTTAATCCAATGTGGCGTAATTACGTTGCACATCCTGGTAATTCACCAGCTCCCGTAAAACGGCAGTGGCAAAACAACCTGAATAGAGTTTAAAGCTAATTTTTACATTTTGGCCTTGTACTTCGGCCGTTAAATCTTTTGGTATAACCCGAATGCTGCGTCGCTCCGCCCTGACATTAAGTTCAGCGAGCTTATCGACCCAATGCTGCCAGAGGCTCAGGCTTTGTTGTTCAAAAGCCAAAGCATCGGCCGTAGTTAAAGGCTCACCTAAACCCGGCAAGCCCGCCGTGGGATGAAGGTCAGCCTCCAGTAAGCGTTGCCTTAAAGTGTCATCGCTCTGCGGCACTTTAAAAATAGAACCAGAGCCATCCAGTTGAACCACTTCACCCATCAGCAACTGATTAAAAGTACCAGCTTTTACCCGCGCATCGACTTGTAAATTAAACAAAAAAGAACGGCTGGCCGACAAAGCTAAACCGCGTATTTTCCGATCCTCAATACCACCACCAGAAAATAGCTGTTCGGCTAAAGCTAAATTACCACCCTGAATACCAAAACGTTGTTCGCCGTAATAATTCGGCACGCCTTTTTTCACTAATTCCAGCCGCTGTAAAAGAGCCGGAATATCACTGACATCCCTTAACGTCAGGGTGAATTCGTTATATTTTATCGAGCCTAACTTTAACCTACGCTGATGACGGATACTGTCGAGAACTTTAACGCCCTCGATATTCCAGTCCTGCCAGTTCAGTTGTTGTTTGATAGGCACGGGCACACAAAACCACTGACGGGTTACAGCGTGTCTATCTTTTAAACCGGCATAACTGACCTGGCGGGCTTTACAACCTACTAATTCAGCCAATAACTTAGCGACATATTGCGTATTCTGACCAATTTTTTCCACTAGCAGCAGCATATGCTCGCCAGCGCCGGTCGGTGTAAAACTCAGCTCTTCATGCACAATAAAATCATCAGGTTGCACACGCAATAAAGCTGTAGTTTCAGGCTGGCCATATAAATAACTTAGCTGTGGCAGCTGCACTGTTCTTTGCATCAGGACTTCACCAACAGCACCACGGCTTCAACAGCAATGCCTTCTTTGCGACCAACAAAACCAAGTTTTTCTGTTGTAGTGGCTTTGACATTGACTTGTGACAAACCGCAGACCAGATCTTCAGCAATACAAGCGCGCATCGCATCGACATGAGGCGCCATTTTTGGCGCTTGCGCCATAATGGTCACGTCCAGATTACCCACTTCGTAGCCTAAAGCTTTGACATCAGCAAAAACTTTACGCAATAAAATACGGCTGTCTATGCCTTTAAAAGCCGCGTCTGTGTCAGGAAAATGATGGCCTATATCACCTAAGGCCATAGCGCCTAACAATGCGTCGGATACAGCATGTAGCACTACATCACCATCTGAATGCGCCAGCAAACCTTGTTCGTAAGGAATTTTTACCCCACCTAAAGTGACAGGACCTTCACCACCAAAAGCGTGCACATCAAAACCATGACCAATACGAAACGGCATCATACAGAATGCTCCAGATAAAAAGCGGCCAAAGCTAAATCTTCAGCCTGAGTAATTTTGATATTGTCAGCATGGCCCTGCACCAAAAGTACAGGCAATCCTGCCCATTCCATAGCGCTGGCTTCATCAGTAATAGCCACGCCCTGAGCTAAAGCTTGTTGCAATGCATCCTTGAGCTGCGCTGTCGGAAACAACTGCGGCGTATAGGCATGCCATAAACCAGCACGATCAACCGTATGCTGTACAGTGTCAGAACCACGTTTCATGGTATCCCGCACAGGCGTGGCTAAAATGCCGCCTTGCCCTTGTTGAATACAGCTCTGAATCAAAAGCTCGATATCACTGACCCGCACTGCAGGGCGGGCGGCGTCATGCACCAGCACCCATGGGTACTGCTGCGCGTCAATCTGTAGCAAAGCGTTAAGCACTGAATTGGCGCGTTCAGCGCCACCATTCAGGCGTTGAATCTTCGGGTCATTCGCCAGAGGCAATGCAGGAAAATAAGGGTCATCCGGACTCAGCGCCAGATAAAATTGTTGTAAAGCAGGAACTTGTTTTAAGCGATGCAGCGTTTGCTCCAACACAGTCAGGCCACAAAGTTGCAGATACTGCTTGGGCTTATCCGCTTGCATTCGTTTGCCAACACCAGCGGCCGGGATCACAGTCGCAATAGCAGGAATAGCAGTCATTTTTTATCCAGCGGGCTAATAATCCGGAAAAATACTTCGTCTTGTCTGATCAAACCTAATTCGTTGCGGGCACGCTCTTCAATAGCATCCAGACCAATTTGCAGGTCAGTGACGTCCGCCTTCAGTAATTTATTACGCTTGGCCAGCACTTCATTTTGTTGTTCCATCTTGGCAAGTTCAGTTTTATGAGCCCAATACTCCATCACGCTGTGTTGGCCAAGCCACAAGCGATGTTGAAGTGCTGCAAGCAGCGTCAGTAACAATAAAACCAACAGGCGCATATCAAACCAACAATGAAAAAGATAAAAGTATTATGAAGCTTATCGGCCAGACTGGAAAGCCGAAAATAAAGGCTTATGCAGGAAAAATGTGACTTAAGGCTGAAAAGGCTTAGCAAAGTTCTGCCAATTTAGCCGGCTTGCCAGCAATAACTCTCTTAAACTCAAGACTCGTGGGGTTTTGCGTTCACTGTTAAGCCACTGATGACCACAACAAGCGGCTGTCATTAAGCTTTTTGTTGGCTTAAGTAAGAATTTATCACTGTTTTCGTCGGTCAAAGGGGTGCCGTTAAAACTAAACCAGCCATGTTCATTGCAATGCAATCTCTGCCCATTGATATCAATTTCATCGACTGAGTCCAGCCAAACTGTTTCTTGCGCCAATTGGTTTTGGTAGACAGGCACTATCAAAGCTAATTTTTTGTGTTTTAAGTAAAACTGTTCAATTTGTTCAATGCCTTGTTCTTTGGCCGGACACTGTGGGCTTTGACGACCTATCCAACTGGCATTTTGACTATCCATTTCAAGCGGGGATTTGTGCGACAAAATACTGCTGGCGCAGCGGCGGATATAAAAAGGCAAACTGGCAATTTTTTTAGGAAGACCAGTTAAAAACTCAGGGGCAGTTTTGGCATAACGCATTAACTCCCGTTCATACAAAGCATTACAAAGCTCTGTATACGTCAGGTCCTGCGCCGGGCCTTGCCACAGCTGATGTTGATCGGCTGAATGTTTTTTCATCCGTTGATGGTAATCAAGGGAGCAAAAGCAATCAAGAGGGCAAAAACCACCCTTGATTGCTTTATCTGATCAGGCTTACGCCTGGCCTTTGATTTCTACACGGCCACGGTACGGGGCTTTAGCACCTAATTCCTGCTCAATACGCAGTAACTGGTTGTACTTAGACACGCGGTCTGAGCGGCATAAAGAACCTGTTTTAATTTGACCAGCAGCGGTACCTACAGCTAAGTCAGCAATAAAGGCATCTTCAGTTTCGCCTGAACGGTGTGAAATCACTGCGGTAAAACCTGCGTCTTTCGCCATTTTAATAGCGGCTAAAGTTTCAGTTAAACTACCGATTTGGTTGAATTTGATCAGGATAGAGTTACCAATGCCCTGCTCAATACCACGGGTCAGAATTTTCGTGTTGGTGACAAATAAATCGTCGCCTACTAACTGGATTTTGTTGCCCATTTTATTGGTCATGTCTTTCCAGCCATCCCAATCCGACTCATCTAAACCGTCTTCGATTGAAACTATAGGGAAACGGGTGGCTAAACCAGCCAGGAAGTCATTGAATTCATACGAGGTGAATTCTTTGCCTTCGCCAGATAATTTGTACTTACCATCGACATAAAACTCAGAGGCTGCGCAGTCTAAAGCTAAAGTGATGTCTTTGTTCAGCTCGTAACCAGCAGCGGCCACAGCTTTAGAAATCACAGTTAAAGCTTCTTCGTTAGACTTCAGATCCGGTGCAAAACCACCTTCATCACCCACAGCTGTATTTAAGCCCTGACTGTGCAGTTCTTTTTTCAGTTGGTGGAAAATTTCGGCGCCCATACGCAGCGCTTCAGCGAAGGTCTTAGCGCCAACAGGCTGCACCATAAATTCCTGAATATCGACGTTGTTATCCGCATGTTCACCACCGTTGATGATGTTCATCATAGGCACTGGCATGGAATACACACCAGGTGTGCCGTTTAAGTCGGCAATGTGCTGATACAATGGGATTTTTTTGTCAGCAGCAGCTGCGCGGGCTACAGCTAAAGACACAGCCAGAATAGCGTTAGCACCTAACTTAGATTTAGACTCAGTACCATCAAGATCGATCATGATCTGGTCAATTTCTGCTTGTTTGTACGCGTTTTTACCTATTAAAGCCGCTTTGATTGGACCATCGATATTGGCAACCGCAGTGCGCACGCCCTTCCCTAAATAACGGCTCTTGTCACCATCGCGCAGTTCTAAAGCTTCACGGGTACCGGTAGAAGCACCTGATGGCGCACAGCCACGACCCATGGCACCGCTGGCCAGAAATACATCGGCTTCTACTGTTGGGTTACCGCGCGAATCCATGATCTCACGGGCGATGATATTGACGATCTCAGACATGTAAATCCCCTTCTATGCTGCATAAACAAAAGCCGGACTCAAGGGCCCGGCTTTAATCAAATTAAACCAATTGCTGTTTCTGATATTTATAAGCGGCGGCCACGAAGCCCTGGAATAACGGATGTCCGTCACGTGGTGTAGAGTTAAATTCCGGATGGAACTGACCCGCCACAAACCATGGGTGTGTAGGTATTTCAATCATTTCAACCAGCTGGTTGTCCGCCGACAGACCAGAGATCTTTAAGCCAGCCTCTTCGAGCTGAGCAACATAGTTGTTGTTCACTTCGTATCTGTGACGATGACGTTCACTGATGATGTCATTGCCATAGATCTCACGGGCTTTGGTATTGGCTTTGAGGTTACAGTTTTGACTGCCCAGACGCATAGTGCCGCCCATATCAGACTTATCAGTCCGCTGTTCAACATTACCGTCCGCATCCAGCCATTCTGTGATGAGACCCACCACAGGGTAAGGTGTTTTCTTATTAAATTCAGTTGAATGCGCATCTTTCATGCCAGCTACATTACGGGCATATTCAATCAGCGCGACTTGCATACCTAAACAAATACCCAGGTAAGGGACCTTGTTTTCACGGGCATAACGGGCCGCTAAAATTTTGCCTTCGACGCCACGCTCACCAAAACCACCAGGCACCAGAATCGCATCCACACCAGCTAAAATGTCAGTGCCTTTGCTTTCGACGTCTTGCGAGTCAATGTATTTGATATGCACAGTTAAGCGATTTTTTAAACCTGCATGGTTTAAGGCTTCGTTGACTGATTTATAAGCATCTGGCAGTTCAACGTATTTACCGACCATACCAATGGTCACTTCGCCTGTAGGATTGGATTCCTGATACAACACCTGTTCCCATTCGGTCAGGTCAGCTTCAGGACAAGTCATATGGAAACGGCGCACCACTAAATCATCCAGACCCTGTGATTTTAACAGTGCAGGAATTT
Organism: Rheinheimera tangshanensis; assembly: GCF_014645135.1. Taxonomy (GTDB): domain Bacteria; phylum Pseudomonadota; class Gammaproteobacteria; order Enterobacterales; family Alteromonadaceae; genus Pararheinheimera; species Pararheinheimera tangshanensis. Next base: position 652,046 of record NZ_BMLH01000001.1, on the reverse strand, counting down.
GGTAAATGCTGGACACATCTTTTAATGAAATCACAGCACGCTCTTCCACATTGGTAAAGAGCGCAATCTTAGCGCGCTCATTCGACGGAATAGCGCGGTCAGAACGGCAGACCAGAATATCCGGCTGAATACCAATAGAACGCAGCTCTTTGACCGAATGCTGAGTAGGTTTGGTTTTGATTTCACCGGCAGTGCCCAGGTATGGCACTAAAGTCAGGTGCATAAACATGGCGCGTTCGCGGCCAATTTCGGTACCTAACTGACGAATAGCTTCTAAGAATGGCAGGGATTCGATATCACCTACAGTGCCACCAATCTCCACTATGGCAATGTCATAACCTTCAGCACCAGCAATCACACGGCTTTTGATTTCGTTGGTGATATGAGGGATCACCTGAATAGTGGCACCTAAATAATCACCACGGCGCTCACGACGTAATACGTCCGAGTAAATACGGCCTTGGGTGAAGTTATTACGTTTGGTCATTTTAGTGCGGATAAACCGCTCATAGTGACCTAAATCGAGGTCGGTTTCTGCGCCGTCTTCTGTGACGTACACTTCACCGTGCTGAATTGGGCTCATGGTGCCCGGATCCAGGTTGATGTACGGATCCAGTTTAAGGATGGTCACTTTCAGGCCACGGGCTTCTAAAATAGCTGCTAAGGATGCAGCAGCAATGCCTTTACCTAAGGATGAGACAACCCCACCCGTCACGAAGATGTATCTTGTAGTCATGAGACCCCTGAGACGCCATTGGCAATAAAGAATTTACGAACTTAGGACGGGGGGAAATTATAACAAAGGGCAGCTTGCTGCTCAATCAAAAGGCAGGATAAAAAAATAATAAATCAGCAAAGCACAGTAAAAGCCTCTGTTTTAACGGAGCACAGAAGAAAAAGGCAGCTTGCGCTGCCTTTTTAAATTCAAAACTTAAGAACCGTGCTTATCGCTATGACGCATATGCGGGAACAGGATCACGTCCCGGATGCTTGGCGCGTCGGCCAGTAACATTACCAGACGGTCGATCCCAATACCCTGACCTGCGGTTGGCGGTAAACCATGTTCCAGTGCAGTGACGAAATCTTCGTCGTAGTACATGGCTTCATCGTCGCCCGCTTCTTTTTGTGCAACTTGCTCACGGAAACGTTCAGCCTGATCTTCTGCGTCGTTTAATTCGCTGAAACCATTGCCTAATTCACGACCACCAATAAAGAACTCAAAACGGTCGGTGATTTCCGGATTGTGATCGTTACGACGCGCCAGCGGAGAAATCTCTGCCGGGTATTCAGTGATAAAAGTAGGTTGTTGCAGCTTGGTTTCGACCAGCTCATCAAAGACTTCCATCAGAATACGGCCATGACCATAGTTGGCTTTGACTTCAATGCCTAACGACTTGGCAAGTTCAGCCACTGCTTCACGGGTCGTTAACTGCTCTAACTTCACTTCTGGGTTGTAGTGCAGAATAGATTCAGTCACTGACATACGGGCAAAAGGTTTACCGAAATCAAACAGGTTGCCCTGATAAGGCACTTCAGTGGTGCCCAGCACAGACTGCGCCAGACCGCGGAATAACTCTTCAGTGATATCCATTAAATCGTTGTAATCGGCATAAGCCCAGTAGAATTCCAGCATAGTGAATTCAGGGTTATGACGGGTAGAAACGCCTTCGTTGCGGAAGTTACGGTTCAGCTCAAATACTTTTTCAAAACCACCGACCACTAAACGCTTTAAATACAGCTCTGGTGCAATACGCAGGAACATTTGCATATCCAGCGCATTGTGGTGCGTCTCAAAAGGACGGGCCGAAGCACCACCTGGAATGCTTTGCAGCATTGGGGTTTCTACTTCTAAAAAGCCTTTGCTGTTAAAAAACTGACGGATATAAGCCACAGTTTTTGAACGGATTAAAAAGGTTTTGCGTGACTGATCGTTCACAATCAAATCTAAATAACGCTGGCGGTAACAAGCTTCCTGATCGGTTAAACCATGGAATTTGTCCGGCAATGGACGCAAGGCTTTGGTCAGCAACCGGATTTCGTCTAACCAGACGGTCAGCTCACCGGTCTGAGTTTTAAACAACACACCGCTACCGCCTATGATGTCGCCTAAATCCCACTTCTTAAAGCCTTCGTTATAGACATTCTCAGGCAGACTGTCGCGTGCAACATACAACTGCAGCTTGCCACCGACATCAGAAATAGTGGTAAAGCTGGCTTTACCCATAATACGACGCAGCATCATACGACCTGCCACAGTGACACGGATTTTCTTCTCTTCCAGCTCTTCTTTGCTCAGGTGCTCGTACTGAGCATGGATCTGGTCAGAAGTGGCATCACGGCGAAAATCATTTGGAAATGGGTTACCCATCTCACGTAAGCCAGCCAACTTATGTTTTCGCTCAGCAATCAGTTTATTTACGTCCTGATGTTCTTCGATAGGAGTGTTTTGTTCAGACATGATAAGTTCCTGATTTTGTGAGCTAAATTACAAACCGGCTTTTAAGCTGGCTTCAATAAATTTGTCGAGGTCACCGTCCAATACGGCCTGGGTATTGCGGGTTTCCACGCCTGTGCGTAAGTCTTTAATCCGCGAGTCGTCCAGCACGTAAGAACGGATTTGACTGCCCCAGCCGATATCCGACTTGGTGTCTTCCAGCGCTTGTTTTTCGGCGTTTTGTTTTTGCAGTTCAAACTCATACAACTTGGCGCGTAATTGCTTATAAGCGTTATCGCGGTTTTTATGTTGTGACCTGTCGTTCTGACACTGCACCACAATATTGGTGGGTAAGTGAGTAATACGCACCGCTGAGTCGGTTCTGTTGACGTGCTGACCACCAGCGCCTGATGCACGGTAGGTATCTATCCGCAAATCGGCTGGATTGATTTCAATTTCAATATCATCATCGACTTCAGGCGACACAAATACCGACGCAAACGAGGTATGGCGACGGTTGCCCGAGTCAAACGGGCTTTTACGCACTAAACGATGTACACCGGTTTCAGTGCGCAACCAGCCATAGGCATATTCGCCGGTAAATTTGATAGTACAACCTTTGATGCCGGCCACGTCGCCATCTGTCACTTCGTACAGTTCAGGTTTAAAGCCTTTGGCTTCGCCCCAACGCAGATACATCCGCATTAACATACTGGCCCAATCCTGAGCTTCAGTACCACCAGAACCAGATTGAATATCCAGATAACAATCCGCCGGATCGCTTTTGCCTGAGAACATACGACGGAATTCCAGCTTTGCCAGCTGAGTTTCCAGATCAGCAAGTTCAGCCTGAGCTTCATGAAAAGTATCTTCGTCTTCAGCTTCAATGGCAAGCTCGACCAGACCGGCTACGTCTTCCAGTCCCTGGTCCAGCTTGTCAATGGTACCCACCACTTGCTCTAAAGCCGAACGTTCTTTACCTAAAGCCTGAGCATATTCAGGTTTATTCCAGACGGCAGCATCTTCCAGCTCGCGGCTGACTTCTTCTAACTTTTCTTTTTTGGCGTCGTAGTCAAAGATACCCCCGAAGCACATTGGTGCGTTCAGTCAGATCTTTAATGGCGTTGTATACCGGATTTACTTCAAACATGATTTAAGGCGCTTAGAAAAAAATTGGTGGCGATTGTAGCAATTTTTCTGCAGACATGCAGCCATCCCGACGATTTTCTGTTGCGGATACTTTAGGGCCACAAAAATGCTGGCCCTAAAGTACTTATTTGGACAAGCTAACCAATTTTTTCAATTAAACGCACTATCAATTGCACCGACTGTTGCTCACGGTAGTCGTTGATATCCAACTGATAAGCCACGCGGATTTTTTTGACATTGGCATCAGGCCAGGCCTTGTTATCAGCGTTAAACCAGATGGCATCTACTAAGCTGCCATCACTGGATTCCAGCATCAGTTTCAGATGCTTATCAGCTAACAAGCGTTGTTGGCGGATAATAAATTCGCCTTCAAACACAGGTTCAGGGAACGCTTGTCCCCAGGGACCTGCTTGTTGCAACAGCCTTGCAAAAGGTACAGACAAGCAATCACTACCCAAATCTCCGTCTGTATAGAGCACTGCTGTCAGTAGCTCTGGCGTCAGGTATTTTTTTGCAACAAAGTTCAGCGCCAGCTTAAAGGTTTCAAACCGCTCTTCGGCAATAGTTAAACCAGCCGCCATCGCATGACCGCCAAACTTTTTAATCAGGCCAGGGTATTGGGTAGAAACTTCATCTAATAAATCGCGGATATGTAAGCCCGGAATTGAACGGGCAGACCCTTTGAGCTCGCCTGCATCGCCTTGAGCAAACACCAGCACAGGTCTGTGGTACTGCTCTTTAATACGGCCGGCCAAAATCCCGATCACGCCCTGATGCCAATCACTTTGGTACAAACACAAAGCGTCCGGCAACTCTTCAGAGGCAAAGGACAACCGCTGCAAATAAGCCTGAGCTTCCTGCTGCATGCCCTGCTCTATTTCACGGCGCTCGACGTTTAAGCTATCGAGTTCTGCCGCATACATACGGGCGCGGGGTAAATCAGGTGCTAATAAGCAGCTAATACCAAGGCCCATATCATCTAAACGCCCTGCGGCATTTAAACGGGGAGCTAAAGCAAAACCAAAATCCTGAGCTGTCAGTTTTTCCGCTTTACGATTGGCAATATCAATTAACGCCTGAATGCCTGGCCGGGCTTTGCCACTGCGAATACGTTGCAAGCCCTGATGCACCAGAATTCTGTTATTGGTATCCAGCGGTACAACGTCAGCCACTGTGCCTAACGCCACCAGATCCAACAGATCCGCCAGATTAGGTTCAGGCTGAGTTTCGGTAAAATATCCAAGGCTTCGAAGTTCAGCACGCAGCGCCAACAGCAGATAAAACGCCACACCTACACCAGCCAGTTGTTTACTGGGAAAGTCACAGCCCGGCTGGTTTGGATTGACGATAGCATCCGCATCCGGCAGTTCGTTGCCAGGTAAATGGTGATCTGTGACCAGCACTTTGACACCCATTTTTTTTGCCAGCGCTATGCCGTCAATGGCTGAAATACCATTATCAACTGTGACGATCAGCTGAGCGCCCTGAGCCACAGCAATTTCTGCCATTTCAACCGACAAACCATAACCATATTCAAACCGGTTCGGCACCAAATACTCCACATGCTTAAACCCCAGACTTTTTAAGCCGGTCAGCAGAGTGGCTGTGCTGGTGGCACCATCGGCATCAAAATCGCCGACTATGACAATATGCTGTTGCTGCTGTAACGCTTCAATCAACAAGGTTATTGCTGCTGAAATACCTTTGAGCAAAGTAAAAGGCAGTAACTGAGCAGCGCCCCGTGCCAATTGCAGCGAGCTTTCAATGCCGCGGCTGGCATAGATACGCTGTATCACCGGATGGTACTGGGAAAGCTCCGCCGAAATCGCCGGTACAGGCCGGCGTTGTAATTCTTTCATGATACTCAAGGATGGTTCCGCTTAAGACGCATTCTGACTCAGGGTAGCTACTAAAGCTGCGGCGGGTTGATAACCTGGAATTAAACGACCATCAGGTAAGATCAGAGCTGGAGTGCCATTGATACCAAAACTCTGGCCCAACTCGTATTGCTGCGCCACGTTGTTCTGGCAGCTGGCTTGCTTCACGGCTTTACCATTTTTTGCATCCGTCAGCGCCTGTTTGGCATCTTTAGCACACCAAATCGACTGCAACTCGTCATAGGTTGCCGACTGGATCCCTCCGCGAGGGAAAGCGAGGTAACGTACGGTAATACCAGCTTTATTTAAATCCGCCATTTCGTTATGTAACTTACGGCAATAACCACAGCTGGTATCGGTGAATACATGGATCACATATTTTTCGTCAGCGGCTTTAAACTCAATGACTGAACCGTCAAAGTCTTTTACACCGGCTTTGCGGATGTCTTTCAGGATATCCTCATTCACCAGTTTTTTATTTTTTAAGTCGTAAATATTGCCTTCAAACAGATACTGTTTGTTGTCTGACATAAAAAATAAACCTTTGTCGGTTTGCACCTGCAGCATGCCGGGCACAGTGGAGTCCGCTACAGCTTTGACAGTTAAGCCCACTTCAGAAAAGGCTTTATTCACTTCAGGTAACACCGCCTGTGCTGCTAAACCTGTACTCAAACATGCTGCCATAACGGCGAGATAGCTAAACTTCTTCATCTCTGTTTCCTGCTCCGCGGGCTAGCCCCTTGGATGATGTTGTTGATGTAAACTTTGCAAGCGCGCTTGCGCCACATGGGTATAAATTTGGGTAGTTGATAAATCGCTGTGTCCCAACAGTAACTGTACGACCCTTAAATCAGCACCATGATTCAATAAATGGGTAGCAAAAGCATGTCGTACCGTATGCGGAGACAACTCTGCACTAATGCCTGCCACTTTGGCATAAAACTTAATCCGGTGCCAGAAAGTTTGTCGGGTCATTTGCTGGCCTCTGTTGCTTGGGAATACCACATCACTTTGACCATCGAGCAACAAGCCGCGGCCCTGACGCAGGTATTGATCCAGCCATTCCACCGCAGTTTCCCCCAAAGGCACCAGCCGTTCTTTTTTGCCTTTGCCTGTGACCCGGACTAAGCCCTGGCGCAGATTAATCTGTTGCAAGGTTAAACCGACCAGCTCCGACACTCGAAGACCGGCTGCATAGAGAATTTCTAACATCACTTTGTCACGAAACTGAATTAAATCACTGACATCCGGCGCAGCCAATAATAAATCCACGTCCTGCTCAGACAGAGTTTTAGGCAACGAACGACCAATTTTGGGGTTAAAAACATCAGATAAAGGATTTTCGCTGATTTGTTTGGTTTTGTGCAGATGACGATAAAAGCGTCGTAAGCTGCTTAAAGTGCGGGAGGTGCTGCGTGGGCTAAAGCCCTGATCCACTCTGTAGGCCAGATAACTATTCAGCAGCAGTTGATCCACAGCCGTCAATTGCTGGTCGTGCTGCTGCAAAAACAACGCAAATTTAGTCAGATCTGTGCCATAGGCGCTTAAGGTATGTTCACTGACACCTTTATCCAGCCATAGCTGATCTAAAAAAGCCTGGATCAGTTGTTGCTCTGAGCTGGCCAATACCGTTGCCACTTCTTACTCCCGGGTTAATTTATCTTGTCTGACTTTGTTGGTTCAGACGCTTCTGCTACACTGCCGGCCCCACAAAGTGCTGAGTTATATCAGATGAACATTGGTCTTTTTTACGGATCCACCACCTGCTACACCCAGATAGTGGCAGAGAAAATTCAGGTGCTTTTAAGTGCTGACCCAAGTTTGCCGGATGGCAGCAGTGTAACACTTCATAATATTAAAGATCAGCCTCTGACGCTGATGGCAGACTACGATTTGCTGATTTTGGGTATTTCTACCTGGGATTTTGGTGAGCTGCAGGAAGATTGGGAAGCACATTGGGACGACATTAAAGAAGTCGACTTAAGCGGAAAAATAGTGGCTATTTATGGCATGGGCGACCAACTGGGCTATGCCGAATGGTTTCAGGATGCTGTAGGTATGTTGCATCAGGCCATAGCGCCGCAAGACTGTATTCGGATCGGGTTCTGGCCTACAGAGGGGTATGACTTTATTGCCTCCAAAGCAGTGACCTCAGACGGCGAATGGTTTTATGGGTTGGCGTTGGACGAAGAAAATCAATATGACCAGACGGATCAGCGTCTTAATGTATGGCTGACTCAGTTAATGAACGAACTGGTCGAACTTTAAAAACGACCAGCCATCACATTCTGGTACAAGGCTGTTTTTTGCACTTGAAGATGGGCTTGCTGCAGCTTCTTAACCAGTTCAGGATCTGTGTCCTTACTGGCTGCCAGATAGGTTTTTTGCTCAAGCTGTGGGATAGCCAACACAAAACGTGTGATGCCTTGAGGTTGAGCCAACTGCTTCTCCATCAACGTCAAGGCGGCCTCGTCGTCGATCACATAATCTACCTTGCCTTTGAGCAATAAACGCCAGGATTCCAGTATATCCGCAGAGAGTTGCAGCTCTTTGCCAACCTTCATACCTTGCTGTTTTAACCAGTGATAAGAGAAATCATCTCTTTGCACCGCAATCACAGCAGAGCCTAAGTCTTTGAGATGGTTTGGGGTCAAATCAGTGCGTTCAGTCAGTCTGACTAACCCTAACCTGTAAGTGGCTACAGGACCAATCCAGTGAAATTCTGTTTCCCGTTCTGTGGTTCGGGCCATGTTGTAAATCAGCACATTCGGCGTGCTTGTCGCAATATAAAAAGCCCTGGCCCAGGGATAGACTTCGATGCGGCTTTGCAGCCCCGCCTGTTGTAACGTAGCCTCAACAATTTGTGTGCTGACACCAGCAACCCGGCCATTTTCGACCGTCTGATGTGGCGGCGATAGCTCTGTCACTACCCGGATTGAAGCTGCATAGGCAGACACAGCTGACAAAGAAAACAGAACAGCACATAGACTTTTTAGCACTACTAACCTCAGGCAGATGTATGACTATCTATACGAAACTTTATTTATGCTAGCTTAAATCAGCGCCACCTTCCTGCGACTCAGTACTTTTTGCTGCAATTAAAAAGGGTGACACAAGCCACCCTTTATTGGTTAGTCTGAACGCTTAACCTTTTAGCACCTGCGCCATCGCTTTGGCGAAGTAATCAATATTGCTGTGGTTTAAGCCGGAGATACTGACGCGGCTTGAACCCACCATATAAATGCTGAACTCTTTCCGCAGACGTTCTATTTGTTCTTTGTTAATACCAAGGAACGAGAACATACCATGTTGTTTAGTAATGAAGCTGAAATCCTGTGTAATACCTTCAGCAATAAATTTATCGATAATCAGCTGACGGTAGTCATTGATACGATTACGCATCACAGCAAGTTCCTGATGCCACAGCGCAGTTAATTCCTGGCTATCCAGAATATGACTAACGATGATAGCGCCATGAGCTGGTGGCATAGAGTAGATACTACGTACCACGCTCAACAACACTGATTTTGCAATTTCAGTGGTTTTGCTGTCCGCTGTTACTATGCTACAGGCCCCTATACGCTCACGGTACAAACCAAAGTTTTTCGAACATGAACTACATAAAATCAGTTCCTCGACCAGATCAGCCAGATAACGTAAGCCCTGAGTGTCTTCTTCCAGACCTAAACCAAAACCCTGATAGGCCATATCCACCAGTGGCGTAAAGCCTTTTTCTTTGGCCAAATGCGCAAATTGTTTCCACTGCTCAAAGTTCAAATCCATACCGCTTGGGTTATGGCAGCAGGCATGTACCAGCACCACGTCACCTGCAGGGACTTGCGCCAGCTCAGTCAGCATGGCGTCAAACTTTAAGCCTTTGGTATCCCAGTCATAGTAACTGTATTCTTTGACTTTCAGACCGGCCGCCTGAAACAGAGAAATATGGTTAGCCCAGGTTGGGTTGGTGACCCACACCGTAGCATCAGGATTGGCTTTTTTAATAAATTCAGCAGCCACCCGTAATGCGCCTGTACCACCAGGGGTATGCGCTGTAGTGACACGGCCAGACAACAGTACTTTATGCTGACCAAAAGCCAGTTTCTCGATATGGCTGTTAAAGGATAAATCACCCGCCATACCAATGTAGGTTTTACTATCTTCGTTTTTTAAACGCAGCGCTTCTGCTTTCTTCACACAATCCAGCACAGCCGTATGGCCTTGCTCGTCTTTATAGACACCCACCCCAAGGTCCACTTTCAGTGGATTTGGATCTTCTTTATAAGCGGCCATTAAACCTAAAATGGGATCGATAGGGGTCGGCTGTAAGTGCGAAAACATAAATTTTACCTGTCAGTTTGCAGTGTTAAAAAATCAATTCGGTTTCATCTTATCATGCAGGCAGCAAGTCTGGCAGCACAAGACAGATAGCGACCAGACGAACCAGTGCATCTGTATGGTAGGCCTGACGTTTAAATGCCTCAGCGTCAATAATACCTGCCAGTTCACCTGTACTATTAAAGAGAGGCAAACAAGCTTCGGATAATACTTTGGGGTCGCAGGTATAATATTCGCCACCTGCGGTTAAATACGCAGTGACATCGTTAATCACTTTAGCTTTGCCGGTCAGACCCACAGTGCTGTTATTGCTGATTTGGGCAAACTCGGCTGTTAACGGAAATTCAGCACGGGAAGCCGCACCAAAATAGGCCAGCTTCACCAGTACGGTTTCGCCTTGTGGATTCTGACGTTTCTGATAAATACCAAACCAATCACTGTCATTGCTCTGCTGATAGTTTTTCACCACAGCAGTTAGTTGACTCAAAGCTTTTGTGGTTGCTTCGCTTTTACCTAAAGTAGCAGCTAAATCATAAGGTTCATCGGCCAGTTGACCAAACAAAGAACAAGCACCACCTTCGCCTAATTCCGGCACCTGATACGACCAGGTCACAGCAGGAGCTGACGCTGCGGCAAGTTGTGTTTTCAGTGCAGCCACAGCCTGTTCTATGGCTGTTTCCTGCCCTTCTAGCAAGGCAGATAATCCTGACTGTTCCAGATATAAATTAATAGACACTTCAGCCATCCAGATTTCTAAAATTAGCCGTAGTTTACCAGAAGCCTTTTATTTGCCAATGGCTTTTTTTACCTCCTTATTTTTATACCCTAAGTAATCGGAGTTGCAGCAAGGCGACAAGAGAGCGAGACCCAAGGAGCATAGGCCACTATGTGACTTGGGCGAGAGCGCGCAGGTAACAAAGCTGCGGCTTCAAGAACGACGGGTGTACCCTAAGTAATTGGAGTTGCAACAAGGCGACAAGAGATCGAGACCCAAGGAGCATAGGCCACTATGTGACTTGGGCGAGAGCACGAAGGTAACAAAGCTGCGGATTCAAGAACGACGGATGTACCCTAAGTAATTGGAGTTGCAACAAGGCGACAAGAGAGCGAGACCCAAGGAGCATAGGCCACTATGTGGCTTGGGCGAGAGCACGAAGGTAACAAAGCTGCGGCTTCAAGAACGACGGGGATAGCGCTTGCTGTTTATTATTAACTTGTTTATCGTGCGCTTTCTGATGACTTACACAGATTGTTTTATGAGTGGCAAAAAAATATCTTTAGCCGATTGGCAGCAGCAATTGGGTCGACCTGCTGAAGCTGCAACAGCAGCATCGGATGATTTGGTCTACAGTACAGATTCAGGCCGTATTGATAAACCCAAACCACAAAAAGTTGTGGCTCAGAGTTTTTCTGACGGTCATGCACGATTAAGACGGGAGACCAAAGGCCGTAATGGCAAAGCGGTGATCACTATTTCCGGCCTGGCTGAAAGCACAGAAACACTGGCGGAAATAGCAGCCCTATTAAAGAAAAAGTGCGGTTGTGGTGGTTCGGTCAAAGATGGTGTCATTGAAATTCAGGGTGACCAGCGCGAGCTGGTGCAGCAGGAGTTAACCAAATTAGGTTACAAACATAAGTGGGCTGGTGGTTAACCCGCCCCCCTTTTATACCCAAGATACCCAAGCGGATTAAGCGAGCGTCTGATGCAACAACTCTCCCCTTCTGATTTATCTATCCTGTTGATTGAACCTTCAGATGTTCAACGCAAAATTATTATCAAACAGCTGGCCGAAGAAGGCGCCACCCAGGTCAGTACAGCAGACAACATAACAACAGCCATGCAGCAGCTCAAACAGCATAAAGCCGATCTGGTGATCAGCAGCTTGTATTTTGAGCAAGGAACTAGCCTGGAGCTGTTAGCAAAACTAAAAAACGATGCAAATTTAGCGGACGTGCCTTTTGTGCTGATTTCGTCTGAAACTAAAAAAGCCCAGCTGGAGCAGTTTAAACAATCAGGTGTTGTGGCGATTTTACCTAAGCCTTTTAATTCAGTGCAGCTAGGCAAAGCCTTAAATGCAGCTATCGACTTGTTAAGTCCGGCCGAACTGGAACTGAGTTTGTTTGACGTGCACGATGTGCGGGTGTTGGTAGTGGACGACAGTCGTCTGGCTCGTAATCATATTAAACGTGTACTGCAGAATCTGGGCATTCAGCATTTAACTGAAGCAGAAGATGGACAACAAGCCATTGAGCTGCTGCAAAACAACATGTTTGATTTAGTAGTGACCGACTTTAATATGCCAGAAGTGAATGGTCAGGAGCTGACCCAGTATATTCGTGAACACAGCCAACAAAGCCATATTCCAGTCTTGATGGTGACCAGTGAAGCCAATGAATCTCATCTAGCCAACATAGCTCAGTCCGGTGTAAATGCACTTTGTGATAAGCCGTTTGAACCTGAGACAGTGCGGGCTTTATTAAGCCGCATTATGGAACACTAAAAAAAGAAGGGTCAGAGCTTGCACTCTGACCCGTCAGATTACTTCTGTTGGTTGTAGTCTTTGCCAAAAATCTTGCCAAAGAAACTGTCTTTTAACCAGACAGGACGCTGTGGATTATTCGCCACTTGCGTAGTGATACCAAAGTTAATGTCGGCAAATGTAGCACCAGCATCATAACGAATAGCACCAAAGTCAGCGGTTAAACCCGCTTTATCATCCGTTGGCTTGTGGTAATGTTTGGCAAAAAACTTGCCCCAGACTTCGCCACCTTTTTGCTTTGGATCTTTGGAAGTAAAACCTGTCATCAGGAACACGGATGGCACGCCTTTTTGCACTAAAGTGTAGTGGTCTGAACGGGTAAAAATAGCCTGTTCAGGCATAGGATCCGGGCTTTGGGTAATACCAACAGCAGCAGCTGCGTTATCTACTGTTGCACCTAAACTGGAGTGATTGGCGCCAAAAGCTACGATGTCAGCAAAAGGATACAACAACACAGGCATATCGATATTGACGTTCGCTACCAGCTTGTCGATAGGACGGGTTGGATAATGGGCAAAATAGTCAGCACCCAACAAACCTTTTTCTTCCCCTGTTACCGCAACAAATAACAAAGAACGTTTTGGCCGCTGCGCTTGCTGAGCAAATAAACGCGCCGTTTCCAGCATAATGCTGACGCCGGCGGCATTATCCATCAAGCCATTATTGATTTTGTCTTTACTGCGCACATCGTTGGAAAACCCTATGTGATCCGAGTGCGCTGTTATAACCACATACTCATCTTTAAGCTTTGGATCTGAACCTGGTAATACCGCAGCCACGTTTGGGCTGGTGATATCTTCAGTGGTAGATTCTCGCTTTAAATTAACCGTACCTTCCAATGCAAAACCTGTCGGCACCTTTTCTGCGGCTAAGTCAGCAAAAATATCGTCCAGAGAACGACTGGCTCCTGCAAATAATACTTTAGCTGCATCAGGGTGCAGATAAGCAGAACCTGTTAAGGACTCAAACTCACCTTCGGCTTTGCCATCTTTATGCAACCAGCGCATACGAGGGCTGGTCAGATACATCAGGCTGTTGGCATAAGGCCGTACTTTTTCTTCTGAAGGAGTATGCAAGGTGATCACACCGACAGCACCACGTTCAGCGGCGTTTTCGGCTTTTAAACTTTGGATATGCGCAGCTTCCTCGCTTGGTAAGGACTTAGGACGACCACTGAGCATCACCACTATTTTGCCTTTCACATCCAGATTAGCGTAATCGTCCAGATTAAATTCTTTCGACACCAGACCATAACCAACAAACACCAAAGGCGCTGTTACATCTACTTTGGCATGTAACGTACTGGGACCAGTGAAAAACTGCTTTGGATACTCAAAGTTTGTGGTTTTGCCATCTTTAGTCAGCGACATTTTGGCGCTGCTTTGCACCAGTAAAGCTTTGCGCATAGGTACAGACTGAAAATAGCCTTGTTCCCCTGCTGGCTCTAAACCTAAACCTGCCAGTTGAGTGGCAATGTAATTAGAGGCAATTTGATGACCACGACTACCAGTGTCACGGCCTTCTAAGCTGTCATCGCCTAAAAAGGTCATGTGAGCTTCGATGGCTTTCGCGCTGGCTTTGGGCTGCACAACCACAGAGGAAGGAGCAGTGGTGCTTTGACAACCCGCCAGCACCAGCATGGCGGATAAAGCACTGACTGACATCAGTTTCATAAAGTTTCCTTAAAAAATTCAGGGGCTTTCGCCCCTGACTGTTTAGTTTTTAGCCTGGTAACGCTGCTGATATTTATCATGCAGTTGTTTATGTCTGCTGTTTAAATCCACAGCGCGACCATCAATCCACATGTACCGAACTTTGTGTCCCAGATAATCAAAAATATCACCATCAGACACCACCAGAGTGGCCGCTTTCCCCACTTCGATGCTACCGATTTTATCAGCTACACCAGCAATAGCCGCTGCATCAAGTGTAACAGAACGTAACGCCTGCTCAGGACTCAAGCCATAGCTAATCGCCTGTCCTGCGGCAAAAACCACGTTGCGGGTATCCCAGTAGCCGTCCAGTGATAACGCAAACTTCACACCTGCTTTAGCAAGCAGTGCAGGCGTCTGGAACGACTGGCTGGTCGCTTCATCGGCGCGCTCAGGGATGCCATAAGGTGAGGTGTAGATCACAGCTACATTAGCAGCGGCAAGCTGTGGCGCTATACGCCAGGCATCACGCCCTCCTACTATCGTCAGTGCAAAACCGTACTGCTGGGCAAACTTCATGGCTTGCTCCATCTGACGCTCGTCATTGGCATGCACAAAGACCGGCAATTCGCCTTTAAACACCGGGATCATCGCCTGCCAGCGTGAATCGACAGGCAGTTTTACACCTTTGCCGACAGCGTCAGCATAAGCTTTTGCTGTTTTGAAGTAACCTTCCAGTTCCGTCATGGCCTTTTGACTGGCTTTACGAATGTCTTCCGGCTTTTGTGGCCGCCATGGGCTTGGCATTACATCAGCACGGGGCCATTTGATATGTAAGGCTACTGAATCTACCACTGTGGCATCAGTCCAGTTCCAGGCATCCAATTGCATCAATGCCGACTGGCCCATGATCAGAGAGCCATTTGGATAGACCAGGCTGTAACTAAAACCATTAGCGCGAATCGTAGGGACTACTTCGGAGTCAGCGTTGTAAGCGACCTGAGCTTTGATATCCGGGTTGGTATTGGTCACTTCTGTGGTGTCATCTGTTGACCGTACTGCTTCAATTTCGGTTAAACCCAGCTGATTCGCTAAAGCGACCAGACCTGGATACAACTGCTTACCTTGTAAAGACAGCACTTGTGCGCCAGCTGGCACTGCTAAATCTGCGCCTATAGCGCTGATTTTACCGTCCACCAGTAAGACATCAGTATCTTTTAAGACACCATTGGTCACAGTATGCACAGTGGCATCCTGTAACAGGATAGCCTGACGTTGTGCAGGAGCTGGCGCTATATCATTAGCCTGTGCCGTTACACAAAGTGCTGCCGTCATCAGGGTAAAAAGTTTAGAAAATTTCATGACGGACTCCATTAATGCTGGTGATCAAAAGCAAGGGATAACACGTCATGGTTATCCTCACAGTGCCAAACCGGGTTATTGGCTTTGTAGGACGCGCCAGAACCTGCTTTTTCATCATCAGAAGATTGCAGCACCTTCTGGATCAGCTGTTGTTTTTCACTGGCCACTTGCTGTTGCAGTTGCTCGTCTTTCGTCAGTTGATAATAAGGTGTACCTTCAATCCAGGTTTGTTGGGCACGGGCGTACACAGACAGTGGATGAGCAGACCACAAGACGAAGTCAGCCTGTTTGCCCTCTTCGACTGAACCCACTTTTTCATCAATTTTTAACTGCTTCGCTGGATTAATAGTCACCATATTCAGCGCTTGTTGTTCATCCATACCACAGTAGACCACAGCTTTGGCCGCTTCCTGATTCAAACGACGCTGTAAATCCGGGCTATCTGAGTTGACGCTGACCAACACGCCTTGTTGTTGCATTAAACAAACGTTGGTTGGAATAGCATCCTGCACTTCCATTTTATAAGCCCACCAGTCGGCAAAAGTAGAAGCGCTGGCACCATGTGCTTTCATCTCGTCCGCGACTTTGTAGCCTTCCAGAATGTGGGTGAAAGTGGTGATGTTAAAGCCCATTTCCTCGGCTAATTTGATAATCATCAGAATTTCAGAGGCCACATAAGAATGTACATGGATAAAACGTTCTTTATCCAAAATTTCAACCAGGGCTTTTAAACGATAATCCAACCGGGGTGGTGCAGTTTTACTCTGCTCTGAACTGGATAAATCCTCATACTCCGCCCATTGTGCTTTGTATTCTTTGGCAGCCTGGAAGGCATCACGAATAATAGTGTCGACACCACTGCGGGTTTGTGGATAGCGGGTGACAAAGTCGTCGCCCCAGTTGGATTGTTTGACGTTTTCACCTAAAGCAAACTTGATGCTCTCAGGCGCACCTTTAAACTTCAGTTGCTCTGAATTATCGCCCCAACGCAGCTGAATAATTTGTGCCTGACCACCAATAGGATTAGCACTGCCGTGTAACAGTTGAGCTGTAGTAGTACCACCAGCTAAACCACGATAAATATTGATATCATCCGCATCCAGTACATCACCAATCCGCACTTCGGAGGTAACAGCGTCTGAACCTTCATTCACGCCCTGATCAATGGCGATATGCGAGTGTTCATCGATAATACCTGCGGTTAAGTGCATGCCGGTGGCATCAATCACCTGAAAACCAGACGGAGTGGATAAATTTTTACCAATTTTGACAAACTCGCCGTCCTCTACCAGCACATCGGTGTTTTCTAACTTACCTGCTTTGGCTGAAGTCCAGACTGTGGCATTTTTGATATGCACATTTTGCTGTTTGGCTTGTTCAGTCACGCCAAAAGCCCGATTAGGGGTCGTCAGTTTTGATACTAACACAGGTTTTTCTGGGGCTTTTTTCTGCTCAACTTTGGCAACAAGGGGTTGCTGCAGACTACTGATCGCAACAGTATTGCCCTCTGCAGTGACTAACTTGCCTTGCAAGGTTTTACCTTTGAGTTCGCCGCTGAACTGCGCTATGCCTGCTCCCTGCCCTAAAGCTTTTAGATCCAGAGCAAACTGCAGCTGATTTTTTTGTACAGCCACATGTTGTAACTTACTGGTTTTATCGCCCAGCTTGACTGTACCCTCGACTGAGCCTTTTTTATCTGTCAGTTCTAACGGCAAGCTGCTGCCATTGACATTCAACTGATAGGTACCGGCAAAAACAGGTAAATCCATAGCTGTGAACTGTTGTTGCTGACCACGCACCCAGGTCGCTACTATTTCACCATCAGCAAATAAATCGCCTTTACTGACCACTAAATCGGCTTGATAACCTTCAGCAATTTTACCTATCTGTTGCTCCATCCCCAACCATTTGGCCGGTTCGGTCGTCAGTGCGGCTAAAGCTTTTTGCTGACTTAAGCCATAAGACACAGCTTTACGCAGGTTTGGCCAAAATTGTTCTGGTTTTTCCAGTTTATGCAGTGTCAGCGCAAAAGGCACTTTGGCCTGCTCCAATACCGCAGCATTAGCTGGCGCTCTTTCCCAGTGTCGTAACTGTGCTAATTCCACATCCAACTGATCATTCAGTTGCTGTACTGCAGGTGCTGCAGGAAAAGCCAGAGGCAGTATAAGCGGACGGCCCGTTGCTTTGATTTGTTCAATACGACTGTACTCATAGCCTGAAGCGATCAGAGCCGCTTTATTCAAGCCAAATTCTTTTAACAGCTTATCCGCCCGTAACAAGGCCTGATCGTCAGCAGCTTCAAACACCAGCCCCTGAGTCTTTAACTGGCCTAATGCCGCTAAATCAGCATTAAATTCAATGGCTTGATTGTAAAAACGCCAGTTGCCTTTGCCGTAAGCCTGACTGTACCAATTGGCATCCGCCAAGGTCTGACGAATAAGGGCTATGCTGCCCATCAAGGACGATGGATAACTTTGTACCGAAGTCCCTTTGCTAAAGGCCATAAATTGGTTGGCCTGTGCCCGCATCACAGCTTCATTCGGCAAACCCTGCACTAATGAGGCAACAAAAGCCTGGCCACGAAAAATACCGTCAAAACGACCGGATTGCACTGTAGTAAAGCCCTGCTGCTGATAACTTTTTGCCTGTTCAGCATCAGGTTTAAATTCACTGACCCACTGCTGGCGAGCATGAATAGCGGCATTGCTGGCATTGCCACCTTTGCGGTCATTGGTATAATTCGGCTTGCGACCGAATTCGAAGCCATTGCCCTTTTCCGCTTTGGGCAAGCCATACTGACTGTATAGATCGATAAAACCCGGATAAATAAAATAGCCGCTGGCATCTATCGTCTGGTAACCAGCCGGTACATCCGCTTTATTTTGTATTTTGCTGATTTTACCGTTGCTGATAAGCACAGTCGCTTTGTCCAGCCGTTTGCCAGGTTCTGTGATCACTGTGGCATTGGTTAAAGCGTAAAGTTGCGGAGATTTATCACGTATGCCCTGAACGGGCGTGGTTTGATCCGCCGAAGCTGCAGGCAATAGCGCGCAAAGCATTGCCGTACTGCACAAGGACAGTCTTAGTTTGATCATGGATGTTTCCTGGTTTTGTTGAGGTTTTGCCCTGTACACTGACGAGGAAAAGCATGCAGCAAAGCGGGCTTAGTCCCAACTACAGATTACAGTGGCGTTTCCCCTATTAATAATGGTTGATAACTCAGGTTATATAAGTCCTGCTCTGCTCTTGGCATGCTGAAGTAATAACCTTGTACCAGATAGCAAGCATTGTTTTTCAAGAATTCAACCTGTTCTTTGCTCTCTACCCCTTCTGCCACCACCCTCAGGTTCATTTTTTGCGCCATCGCGATAATGGCCGCAACTATGTCCATGTCATTGGTGTCATTCGGAATATCTTTAACAAAAGAACGGTCGATTTTCAGCTCGTCTACCGGGAATCGCTTTAAATAACTCAGCGATGAATAGCCTGTACCAAAGTCGTCAATAGATAAAGTCACCCCCAGCCCTTTTAACTCATTTAACTGGGCAATAGCCGCATCAGTGTCTCCCATTAACATGGACTCAGTAATTTCAAAGATCAGTTTATCGGGTCGGGCCCCGGTTCTTTGCAATACCCGCTCGACCACTTCGGTCAGATTTTGATCGGTAAATTGCCGTGCCGACAGGTTGATAGAAATGCTGACATCATGACCCCTGGATTGCTGGCGGCTGATAAAACGACAAGCCTCCCATACTATCCATTCACCAATTTCCACTATCAACCCCGTGCTCTCTGCCACCGGGATGAAGCGCAAGGGCGGGATCATCGAACCATCAGGCCGAACCCAACGCAGCAATGCTTCATAACCAATGACGACATTAGTGCGAATGTCTATTTTTGGTTGGTAATACAAGACAAATTGATGCTCGCGTATGGCTTCACGCAGCTGGTTTTCAATCTGTAATTTCTCTTTGGCAGCCTCGTTTAAATCCTGACTGAAGAAATGATAGGTGTTACGACCACGAGCCTTAGCCTCATACATAGCCAGATCAGCATGTTTGAGCAACAGCTCCTCATCAGCCGCATCTTCTGGCGCTATGGTGATACCAATACTGGCGCTGATTGCGACTTCCTGACCTGTTAATTTGACCGGGGCCGCAAAACTTTGCTGCAAATTTTCAGCGATAAGGGCAGCCTGGGCTCTGTCTTTAATCCCGCTTAAGATCACGGCAAACTCATCGCCCCCTAAACGGGCTATGGTATCTTCCTCACGCAAACGACTGATTAACCTGCGGGCCACTTCTTTGAGTAATTCATCACCGGCATCATGACCTAAAGTGTCGTTAATCCGCTTAAATTCATCCAGATCAAAATACAACAAAGCAAAGTGGTAATAACCCCGGGAGGACATGGCAATAGCTTTGCGTAACTGGTCGCGGAAATAACTGCGATTGGCAAGGCCGGTTAGCATATCGTAATAGGCCAGCTGTTCCATTTTACGCTGACTCTCTTTGATAAAAGAAATGTCCTGCATGGCGCAGACATAGTTGCTGACATCCCCCTTTTCATCACGGATAGGTGCTATTGCTAATGACACCCAAAGTTTACGCAGCACATGCTGTAACAACATATCACCGCGCCAGTGATGACGTTCCTGCAAAGTTTGAGCTATCTCTTCACCGACAAAAAACATCTCGGTAGCAAACAATGAGGACAAAGGTTTATGCATCATCTGCTCAGCGCTACAGCCAATCAGTTCCAGCATAAAAGGATTGACATATTCGATGTTCAGTTCTTTATCGGTTAACAGCAATCCAGAGCTGGAAAAAGCCACGGCTTTGGTCAGTTTACGGGTTGCCCGTTCAGCTTGTTCTTTTTCAACAATACGAGTATTTAACCCTGATATCAGTTGATGAATTTCGTCCGCCATACCATTAAAAGCCCGGTTCAGCATGCCTATCTCATCGTCATTCTGATCCAGTGCTATTTGTTGCAAGTCACCACGGCTAATCCGCTGTACTGCAGAAGATAAGCGGGTTAAGCGTTTTAAAATAAACTGATAAATAAAAAATTGCAGGGATAAAGCCACTACCACAGCGACCGCAAGGAAGATTAACATCACATTGTCACGAAAATCTTTCAGGCCAGTCATCACAACCTGTTTATCCTGATACAGAGTCAAGTACCAATCTAATCGCTCTACTTTAGCCGCGGAGATCAGATAGTTAGTCACATCTGCTTGTCGCAGCTCCAGCTGTTTTGGATTTGCAATCACTTGCTGAATAAAAGCGGCCAGCTCCGGACGTCTTGGTGCAACTGAACTATATCTGGCATCAAAGTTTTGCTGCGCGGCTCCCCCCACTGCTACTGGCTTTTTCCCATCCAGTAACAGATGACCTTTTGGGTCAAATAACAGGCTACGTACGCCATTTGAGGACTGCTCAATAGTGGTCAAATCAAGAAACAGTTCATCGAGGACATAGTCACTGCCTGTGACCCCCAGAAATTCATCCTCTGCGTAGACAGGGATCACCAGACTGGTCATCCATTTTTGCCAGATCGGATCGTAATAAAGGGGAGTCCAACGAGGCAGACGACTGGGGTTTTGTTCGGGACTTGCGATATCAAAGAATATATCTTTGGTGAAATCATGAGTTACAGGTACTTCAAGAGCCCAGTCGGCAGGAGCTATACGGATCAACCCCTGTTTGGAAATAAAATAAAAATTAAAAAACTCTTCCAGCATTAAAGGCGCCAACTGTTGCCATAATTCTTCGGTTTGCACTAACCAGCGTGCTTGCTGAGCATCTAACTTTGTTTGAGGAATAAAGGCTGCCGATAAATCATCCTGGCTACGCACACTACCGTCTGGCAAAGTTGCAGGTACAGAGGAAGTGACTGCTGTATTTTTCGTTAAGTACCGCACCACTATGTTATTTGCACTGATGGCTTTTTTTTCTCGGGTCAGAAAAGCAGCATCCAATTCACGGGCATATTTTTCAGATTGCAGTTTTAATTGTTGTTTTTCCTGCTCAACTAGTACACTTTGTTGCAATATCAGCACAGCATAAGCAATAGCCGCACTGGCAACTATGGTTAGCATAAATACCAGCAGCGCGAACTTAATGCTAAGGGAATTCATACCTGTAGGTTTGTGAAAATTGACTTCCTTCACATGATTTCCTGAATTGACAGCGACGGGGTTCAGTTGTAATGCTAATGTGGCATACAAAAGCATCAAACCATTATTGCATCAAAATCAAATAAATGAGAATTAAGCCAATGAAAAATCTGTTTATCTTGCTATCTTTGGGTTTATCTTCTGCCGCGGCTCTGGCGGGCAGCGCCTTTACCGACGCCGAAGACTCTGTCACCTACCGCCAACATAGCTTCCAGTTGATCCGGCATAATTTTGTCGATTTAGGAGACATGATGCGCGGCAAAGTGCCATTTGACGCGAAACGTGCAGAAAAACGAGCTGATGCTTTAGCAACACTGACCACATTGCCATGGGAAGCCTTTGAAGTACCTGGTGCTGACAAAGTAAAAAGTGATGCCAAAGCAGAGATCTGGAAAGACTTAAAAGACTTTAAACAAAAAGCAGAGCAATTCCAGGCTGATGCTATAGCCTTGCAAACTGCAGCTAAGTCTGGCGATCAGGCCACCATTAAGCCTGCTTTTGGGAATTTCGCCAAAAATTGCAAGGCGTGTCACGACCAGTACAAAGCCGACTAATATCTATCCTTCGTCTTTGAAGCCGCAGCTTTGTTGACTGCGGCCTCTCGCCTCGCTGCAACTCCAATGACCTTGGATATATCCTTAGAAGCTACCGTTACACATCACCACTGCTGATACAAAGATACACCTTGCCAGAGCGCAAAAATCCCGGCAAACACCATCACCAGCAGCAGGTACCAACCCGTTGATTTCACTTTAGGTTGCTGTACTTCAGTTTGAAGCTTGCCATGCAGCATAGCGCCTAAAACACCGTCTTTTTTAAATCCATGCACCAAAGCTGCAACCACGTGCACTGCAATCAGCGCCAATAGCAGATTAAAGTTATTATGATGAAACCAGGAGGCAAAAGAGGACCAGTCAGAGGATACCGCACTATACAAGGGGCCTTCGGTCATTACATCATCTGTGGTCATTAAGCCGGAAATAAACTGCAAGGCTAACAACAGCATTAAGGTCAGACTCATATAACCGGACAAGCCTCTATGGCCGATACCATGTTTAGCTTTGTTCCACATCTGTACCAACTGCAGCGGACTTTGCAGGAAATGGCTAAAACGAGCTGTCTCACTGCCAACAAAACCCCAGAGAATACGACTGATCAAAAGTGCTGCTAACGAATAGGCAAAAAGCTGATGCAGCACCAAATACCCCTGCTCAGCGCTAAACCATAAACCAACCAGCAACAATAACTGGCTCCAGTGATAAATACGAATGGCCTTATCCCATAACTGAATCACTTTCATCTTCTTATCGTCCTCTATTATGATAAGTTATTGATTTTACCCTATTGGAAGCAAAAACCTATGCTTTGGTTTAAACGGATTTCGGTCGGCTTACTGACTCTGATACTGCTGGTGGTTGGTTTTCTATACTTTGTGCTTCGCAGCAGTTTGCCGCTATATGAAGGTGAATTGCCTGCAGAGGTCAATCAAAGTGTTGCGATCAGCCGGGATGCTCAGGGTTATGCCAGTATCGAAGGCGAAAACCGCAATGATGTGGCTTATGCCTTAGGTTTTGTGCATGCACAAGAACGCTTTTTCCAAATGGATTTATTGCGCCGCAATGCAGCTGGTGAGCTGTCGGAACTGTTTGGCGAAATGGCGTTGGAGCTGGATAAAAAACGCCGCATTCACAGATTCAGAGCCAAAGCAGAATGGGGGTTTGCTGCCTTACCTGCTGAGCACAAAACACTACTACAGCGATATACCGCAGGGGTGAATGCAGGTTTAGCTGAACTGGGCTGGCCACCTTTTGAGTATGGCTTGCTAGCTCAGACTCCGCGTAACTGGGTTGAAGCTGATTCCTTTTTGGCGCTCTACAGCATGTATCTGGATTTGCAGGGGGCTGAAGGCAAAGACGAATTAGCTATGGGCTTGATGCAACAAAAGTTACCCCAGGACTGGTACGACTTTTTATTTCAGCACAGCCCGGACTGGCAAGCTGCTATGGATGACAGCAAAGTTAGTCTGACACCTATGCCGAAGTCCAGCTACCCAGCCGTATTAGCTGGACAAAAAACCGCCTGCACAGACTGCTCCTTGCATGACAGCACAGATATCGGCAGTAATAACTTTGCCGTCTCAGGCAAAAGAACAGCAGATGGCCGGGCTATTCTGGCCGATGATATGCATTTAGGCATTCGGGTGCCAGGCACCTGGTTTAAGGCCCAGCTGAAGTGGATAGAAAACGGAGAAGCCTATGAAGTTGCAGGGGTCAGCCTGCCAGGCACTCCGGCTATAGTAGCGGGTAGTAATGGTCATATCGCCTGGGGTTTTACCAACAGCACCGCAGATTGGTCTGATGTTATAGCGCTAAAACTGGATGAGAAAGCTGAGAAATACCAGACTACAGACGGCTGGCAGGAGTTCAGTTATCAGAACGAAGTGATTAAGGTCAAAGGTCAGCCCGATGAATTGGTGCTACAAAAAGAAACCATCTGGGGCCCGGTTTTAACACCTCCTTTTCAGAATTATGCTTACCGCTGGGTGGCGCATGATCCACAAGGTGCCAACTTTAATTTAATAACACTTGAGAAAAGTAAAGGCGTAAAAGAGACGTTAAAACTGGCCGCCAGTGCCGGAGTTCCGGCGCAAAACTTACTGGTGGCAGATAAAGACGGCGCAATTGGCTGGACTTTGATTGGTGCTTTGCCACAACGCAAAGTACAACAGATGGATACACCGCAAGACTGGAGCAATGGCCAGAATAACTGGACGGGTTATTTGTCACAAAGTGCTTACCCACAAATTTACCAGCCACAATCCGGCCAGCTCTGGACAGCCAACAGCCGAATGATTGGCGGTAAAGATTTAGAGTTAATAGGTAACGGCGGCTATGACCTGGGCGCTCGCGGCCAACAAATCCGGGATGCACTCTTAGCATCCGCGCAGCATAACGAGCAAAGCCTGCATGCCATACAACTGGATCATCGCGCCTTGATGCTCGCTCGCTGGCAACAGCTCTTGCTCGACACTGTACTGACCAAAGATTTTGTGGCAGAACATCAGCTTGAGTCTTATCGGGATTATGTGATGAAAGATGCCAGTCAGGCCAGTATCGGCTCAGTCGGTTATTCGTTGGTGCGGGCCTTCCGGGCTAAAACTCTGGAGCTGACTTTTGCGCCTTTAACGGCGTTACTGGAGCAGAACAAATTATCAGGCCGGGATCTAAAGTTTTCACTGGAAACCGCTGGCTGGGAAATGATCCAGCAGCAGCGTACTGATACCTTGCCGGCTGATTTCAGCTCCTGGCGTAGCCTGTTGCAACAGGCTGTGTTGCAGAGTAAACAAAAATTAGAAACCGATTATGGCAGTTTAGCCAGCGCCAGTTGGGGCAATATCAATCAGAGTGCCATAGTGCATCCTTTGGCAGCTGCTGTGCCCTTCTTTGGTGACTGGTTGAATATGCCTGCTATGCCAATGAATGGCGACAGTCATATGCCACGAGTGCAAAACAAAGTGCATGGCCAGTCGGAGCGCATGGTGGTGTCTCCAGGCAAAGAAGCTGAAGGTATTTTAGTGATCCCGGCAGGTCAGTCTGGTCATCCGTTATCGCCTTTTTATGACGCCGACCACGACTTCTGGTTAAAGGAGCAGCCTTTAGGCTTTTTACCTGGTGAGCAAAAATACTTGCTGAAGTTGCAACCTAAAGCTTGACTTTAGACGTCCAGACTTACTATTGTGGTGACCATGAAACAAATTCAGATCGCTCGCTTTTTTCGCCTCTTTACCACCCCAACGGGGAGGCGGTAAGTCGCGCGCGCGTGATAAACCAAAAAACCTCCCAACATCGGGAGGTTTTTTTTTAGCTTAAAGGACGCTGTTATGAGCATAGATTTAGACCATATTCGCCAGCAGATCAGTAGCACAGACAAAGACTTGCTGCAATTACTGGCCACCCGACGTCAGCTCGCATTAAGCGTAGCCGATGCCAAACTGGCACAAAATAAACCGATCCGCGATCAGAAACGGGAAGAAGAGTTGCTGGTGTCATTGATTGAACATGGTAAGGAATTGGGTTTAGACGCTCAGTATGTGACTAAAATTTACCACGTGATTATTGAAGACTCAGTACTGCAACAACAAGCCAAAGTGCAAGGCCAACTCAATGGCGACAATGGTCCTGTCTGTCGTGTCGCCTTTTTAGGTCGTCAGGGTTCATACAGCTACTGGGCCACGCAAAAGTACTTCACCCGTCGTGCTGAAAAGCTGATTGAAATTGGCTGCGACAGTTTTAACGAAATAGTGCAAGCGGTAGAAACAGGCCATGCTGATTATGCCGTGTTGCCTATCGAAAACACCTCATCCGGCAGCATTAACGAAGTCTATGACTTACTGCAGCATACCCGTTTGTCGATCGTCGGCGAATTGACCCACCCTATAGAACACTGTTTATTGGGTGTGGAAGGCACAGAATTAACTAAAATCCGTCAAATTTGTGCTCACCCACAAGTCATAGCTCAGTGCAGTAATTATCTGCAGGGTTTATCCAATGTCAAAATTGAATACTGCGACGCCTCCTCTGACGCTTTTGAGCGGGTTCGTAAAGCCCAGGACAAATCCGTAGTGGCTATTGGTGGTGAAGAAGGTGGCAAGCTCTATGGATTAGAAGTGTTAGGCCGCGGTTTAGCCAATCAAAAAGACAACGCCAGCCGTTTTATTGTGGTGGCGCGCAAAGCAATAAATGTGGCCAAAGCCATCCCAGCCAAAACCACTTTTATTATGTACACAGGCCAGCAGCCAGGCGCCTTAGTCGATGCATTAACCGTACTGAAACAACACGGTATCAGCATGGGTAAACTGGAGTCTCGCCCTATCCCAGGCAACCCATGGGAAGAGATGTTTTATGTGGATGTATTCGCTAATTTAGGCGATTACGCCATGACCCGCGCTTTGGATGAACTGAACCGTATCACTCGTTTTGTCAAAGTATTGGGCTGTTATCCAAGTGAAGATATCAGCCCAACTGTAGTTCATGTGGATGCGTCATAGTTTACTGAGCTGACCTTTTTCAGCAAAACAGTGGTGGACGCCCCCCTATAGTTTAATTTGTTGACCTTTTTCAGCGATCTGGCAATGCAGGCCGTAATCCATCAGACGGCTTTGCAGCGCTTGTTGAGCTTGCGGTTCACCATGCACCAGATAAAAGCGTGGCTCACCGCCGATCATCCTGGCCCAGCCGATTAACTCATCCTGACCGGCATGAGCAGAAAAACCGCCAATGGTATGGACTGTTGCTTTGACCGCTATATTCTGGCCAAAGAGTTTGACTCTTTTTTCACCATCCACCAGCCGTCGGCCTAAAGTCCCCCTGGCCTGAAAACCAACGAAAATCAAATGATTGCTGCTTTTCCATAAATTGTGTTTTAAGTGATGCACAATACGGCCACCGTTACACATGCCAGAACCTGCAATCACAATAGCACCGCCACTGACCCGGTTTAACGCCATGGACTCTTCCATACTGGAAGCTAGGCGTAGGATCGGCAAAAAGGATTGCAAATCACGAGCTCCAAAGCCATGTAACACCTTCGTATCTTTGCGGTCGAACTCGCTCATCAACTCACTGTAAATTTTAGTGATCTCAATTGCCATTGGGCTATCGAGTACCACCATCTTTTGTTTCAACCGGCCCTGATGGTACAAAAGTCCGAGGTAATACAAAATTTCCTGACTACGACCTAAAGCGAACGCAGGAATAAATACATTTCCGCCGCCTCTGTGTGCTTCTTCCAGCGCATTGGCAAATTCTTCCAACGTATTCTGCAAAGGCTGGTGGTTTCGATCGCCATAGGTACTTTCCATCAGCACCAGATCAGCGGTTTTGACCGGACTTGGATCAGGCATTAGCACTGTGGCAGGATTACCCAAATCGCCGGAAAATACCAACTGGCGCATGGCCTTGCCTTGCTTGACTGCCAGCTGCACTATGGCAGAACCCAGAATATGACCCGCATCCAAAAACTCCAGCTCAAGCCCTTCGCAGACTGTGGTTTTTTGCTGATAGCCTATAGGATGGCAGTAGTCCAACACCTGCTCTACATCCTGTATCCCCATCACAGGATCCAGTAGCTTTTTGCCCTGACGGGCCAACTGCCGGTTTTGCCACTCCAGATCTTTTAAATACAAATGCACTGAATCTTTCAGCAATACACCAAGCAATAAAGCCGTGCCCTGAGTGCAATAAATTTTGCCCTGAAAACCTTTAGCCACCAGCAGCGGCAATAGACCACTGTGATCAATATGGGCATGCGACAGAATCACATAGTCGATATCTTTAGGGCGAAAGGCAAAGCGGAATTTATGCCATTCAGTAATTTGGTTTTCGCCTTGAGTCATACCGCAATCGAGTAAAATTTGCTTCTCTTTGAGCTTTAACAGATAACAAGACCCTGTAACCTGCTCGGCGGCGCCTAAAAAGGTTAAACTGGCATCTAATGGCATTGAGTGCACTCCGGTTGTGGGGTTCTCCCCATGTTATAACTGAATTGAAGTAGTAAAAGATTAGTCCATATCAAACAATATGTTAGTTTATTAATTTTTCCTATCTCCGGAGTCTTTTTATGTCTGCTGATAATCCGCTGTATCAACGCCATCTGAGTTCTGCCCGTGAAGCGACAGAGCAACAAAGTCAGGATTTACTTGAGCATCCCTCTTACAAGCTGGCTTTTGCAGATAATGATTTTTTGATGCAGGACGAACTACGGCATGTACGTTTGCAGTTGGAGTACTTGAAACCTCAGTTGATCCTCGAGCAACATCAAATCAATGCGACAGTTGTTGTCTTCGGCAGTGCTCGTTTTGTTTCACGTCAGCAGGCTGAACAGATGATTGCTGTAGCCCAGACTAAATTGACCCAACAGCCGGATGCTGTAGCACTGCAACAGCAATTGAGAGAGGCTCAGCGACAGCTGAAAAACAGTGTCTATTACGAAGCTGCGGCCGAATTTTCAAGATTAGTCACTCAGCACAGCAAAGATTGTCCAGATAGCTCTCTGATGATTATCAGTGGTGGTGGACCAGGTGTGATGGAAGCCGCCAATAAAGGCGCTTATCAGGCAGGTGGTCAAAGTATTGGTCTGAATATAGTGCTGCCGCACGAGCAAAAACCTAACCCTTATATCACATCAGAGTTTTGCTTTCGTTTTCACTATTTTGCTATTCGTAAAATGCACTTCTTGCAACGAGCACGAGCTTTAGTCGCCTTTCCCGGAGGTTTTGGCACTCTGGATGAGTTGTTTGAAACTTTGACCTTATTGCAAACCGGCAAAGCCAACACAGTACCCGTAATACTTTACGATAAAAGCTTCTGGAATCGTTTGATTAACTTCGACATGCTGGTCGAGGAAGGATTAGTTAAAGCAGAAGATCTGGAGCTTATTCAGTTTGTTGATACACCAGAGCAAGCCTGGCAAGCGATTTGTGATTGTTATCAGCTGGGCCAGAGTCTTTGACTCTGACCCAGTCATCCGTTATTGCGCTTTTACACAGTCGACAAAATATTCTGTTTTGCCGTTGCGCTCTTCACTGACCAGACCGTGAATATAAGTCTCAAAGCCCGGGAAACGACCATTAAATTCGCGGGCGAATTTCAGATAGTCCACTATCACAGTGTTGAACACTTCACCCGGCACTAATAGCGGGATACCTGGTGGGTAAGGCGTTAACATCACAGCGGTAATACGGCCGATCAGATCATCCAGCGGCACCCGATCCAGCTCTTTGTGTGCCATGGCAGCAAAAGCTTTGGATGGTTTCATTGCTGGTACCAGCTCAGATAAATACATCTCTGTGGTCATCTTGGCGACGTTGTTTTCGCGGTAGATCTGGTGAATTTGATCACACAAGTCCTTTAAACCAATACGTTCGTATTGAGGGTACTTGGCGATAAATTCCGGCAATACCCGCCACAATGGCGCGTTTTTATCGTAATCGTCTTTGAACTGCTGCAGCGCTGTCACCATGGTATTCCAACGGCCTTTGGTAATGCCGATGGTAAACATAATGAAAAACGAGTACAGACCGGTTTTTTCAATGACCACGCCGTGTTCGGCCAGATATTTAGCCACAATAGCAGCAGGAATACCTGACTCATCAAAATCACCGTCGACGTTTAAACCTGGTGTCAAAATGGTGGCTTTAATAGGGTCGAGCAGGTTAAAACCTTCAGCTATATCACCGAAACCATGCCAGCTCTCGCCCGCTTTTAACATCCAGGCATCGCGGTGATCCAGACCTTCGTCTGTTAAATCATCCGGTCCCCACACCTTAAACCACCAGTCATCGCCATATTCATCGTCGACTTTGCGCATAGCTCGGCGGAACTCCAGAGCTTCGTCCAGCGACTCTTCTACTAAGGCTGTGCCACCTGGTGCTTCCATCATGGCTGCAGCCACATCACAGGAGGCAATAATGGCGTATTGCGGACTGGTCGAGGTATGCATCAAATAAGCTTCATTAAACAGATGCTGATCCAGCTTGTTCTGCTGCGCATCCTGCACCAGGATCTGTGACGCCTGTGAAATACCAGCTAACAGCTTATGTGTCGACTGAGTCGAGAACACCATCGAAGTTTCACAACGTGGACGGCCTTCCCCTATCGCGTGATAATCGCCATAGAAATCATGGAAAGCGGCATGAGGTAACCAGGCTTCATCAAAGTGCAGGGTTTCAATTTCGCCATCCAGCAGCGACTTAATTTCCTCGACGTTATACAAGACGCCATCATAAGTCGACTGAGTAATAGTCAAAACCCGTGGTTTAACATCCGGATTTTGTTCCAGTTTTTCACGGCAAAATGGATTGGCCAGCATTTTCTTACGAATGGTCGCAGGTTCAAACTCACTGCGTGGGATAGGGCCAATAATGCCGTAGTGGTTGCGCGTTGGCATTAAAAATACCGGCACAGCCCCCGTCATCATAATGGCGTGCAAAATAGACTTATGGCAGTTACGGTCAACCACAACTATATCACCCGGAGCCACTGTGGAGTTCCAGACAATTTTGTTGGAGGTAGACGTGCCATTGGTGACAAAAAACAAATGATCCGCATTAAAAATACGAGCCGCATTGCGCTCTGAAGCCGCCACAGGACCTGTGTGATCCAATAACTGACCTAACTCATCGACCGCATTACAGACATCAGCCCGAAGCATGTTTTCACCAAAAAATTGGTGGAACATCTGACCCACAGGCGATTTTAAAAAGGCGACGCCGCCTGAGTGTCCAGGACAATGCCAGGAGTAGGAGCCATCCTGTGCATAGTTGGTTAAAGCGCGGAAAAACGGTGGAGCCAGGGTATCTAAATAACTTTTCGCTTCACGAATAATATGACGCGCCACAAACTCTGGCGTGTCTTCGTGCATATGAATAAAACCATGCAGTTCACGTAAAATTGCATTAGGGATATGGCGAGAAGTACGGGTTTCTCCGTACAGATAAATTGGAATATCCGGATTGCGATGACGGATTTTATCAACAAAACCTTTAAGGTTTTCCAGCACCGATTGGCTGTCTTCCACAGAGCCGCCACCAAATTCTTCGTCATCAATAGACAAAATAAAACCGGCGGCCCGGCTTTGTTGCTGAGCAAAAGAGGTCAGGTCACCATAACTGGTGTAACCCACCACATCCATGCCTTCAGCCTCAATGGCTGCAGCCAGTTCACGAATGCCTGAACCACTGGTATTTTCGGATCTGAAATCTTCATCAATGATGATCAGAGGGAAGTAAAAACGCATGGAGTACCCCAAGCCGGTTAAAAGTGCGCAAAGGATACTTTATTTTGCAGAAAATTCCTCTAATCCGACCTGTTTTTCCTGCAGAAAAATCACAAATTACCCAAATAAGATAAAAAATCGGCTGAATACGTATTCACCAGAGCAGAAGCGCGGGGTGTCACAGAACGGACACAGCGTTTGGGCATCTTAGCTATGGCTGTAGCAAGACGCAGCTCTATTCCTGTTCTATACCCAGCGCTTCAGGGACTGCATGCAGTCCCTGCTTTTTTGCATTTTTATTTCTACCATCGCAACACCGCCCACTTAAATACCTGAATACTCAGAACCCTGAATGGCATAATGCTCAGGATTGTATCCAGCTTCGATTAAAAGCTCGATCATCTCATCCTCGCAGACGCCAACAAAACGCAGGTGCTGCGTTGCATCCTCGATGCTTTTCCCTTGCTGTAAATCGGCCTGGATAGTTTTTATATGCACAGAGCGCATAAATTCAGATGTTCTTTTGCCCATGATCAAACTCCGCTTCAACTCTTCAGTTGCAGCAGATCCTAAACAGCCTGAGCAAAGTTTGCAGCGAAAAAGCGTTAAAAATCAGAAATCTTCATCGAACAGTCACATCATAGTCATGAAAAAGTCATACTAGATTTAATTATCAGCAAAGCGCTGTTCTATCGGGGCTAATTGCCTCATTTGTTTTAAAATCCATTGCTGGCGTTTGTAAACATAAGGCGAGGGACTTTGTACTTTAAAACGCAGTGGATTAGGCAAAACAGCGGCTAGCAATGCTGCCTGATGGCGACTCAACTTACTGGCGGGTCGTTTAAAAAATTTCTGCGCGGCAGCCTCAACCCCAAAAACTCCGGGACCAAACTCCACACTATTTAAATACACTTCTAAAATGCGTTCCTTGCCCCAGGTTAGCTCAATCAAACCAGTAAATACAAGCTCCAGCCCTTTGCGAAACCAGCTGCGGCCCGTCCATAAAAACACATTCTTTGCAGTTTGTTGGCTAATGGTGGAAGCGCCACGCACTTTCTGGCCTCTGCTGTTGTACTCCAGTGCCTTTTCTATAGCTGCGGTATCAAAGCCATAGTGATCCGGAAACTTTTGATCTTCAGCCGCCACGACCGCTTGTTTCATCGCAGCGGAAATTTGTTCAAAAGGCACCCAGTCATGCTGTAATTCATAACTTTTATGATTATTCCACAGCGCCTGAATTTGCCGTTCAATCATTACTCCAGTGACGGGAACTGGTACAAAGGCAAGTAAAATCACCAGACTCAAGGCCAGGATCACCAGATATTTAACAACGCGAAGCAGCTTACGAAACCAAATTGAAATCAATGACTTTCCATACAGATAAAAGTGTTCATCAGATTTGAGTGTAAAGCTCTCCAATAAAATGAGCCAGCTTTAGTTGCTGTATCCCTTTCACACTTGAAGCCGCAGCATTGTTGGCTGCGCTACTCGCCCCAATCGCATAGTGTATCTATGCTCACGGGGTCTAGCTCACTTGCCGCCGCACTGCAACTCCAATTGCTTTGGGTATATAACTGAAAAGACTTAATTTAACTACGTTCGTCCGAGGCTTTTTGTAGCAAACGGCGACTTTCCTGCAAAAACTGATCAGCCAAGGGTCCAAAAAACTGCTGGCCCTTGGCAAATTCAGCCATTAAACCTGCTTTGTCCCTTGCCGCTAACAAGTGTGATAATTGATTAAACCTGTGCTGATAACGCTGCAATAACCCCGTGACAGCACTGGAGGACAACATAATGTCAGCGTAAAGCTCAGCATTTTGTGCAAAGAGTCTGCCCACCATCGCCAGCTCCAACCGGTAAATAGGGGAACTTAATTCCAGCAACTGCTGTAAATCAGCCCGCTCTTCGGCCAAATGCACGCCATAAACTAAAGAGCTAAAGTGACGCATCGCCTGAATAAGTTGCATCAATTCATCATGCTGCTGGGCAGATTTTTCAGTCAGTACAGCGCCCCAAACTTTAAACTGCTGGATCAGCCACTGGTAGTGTTCAACATTACGCCCATGACTGACGACCACTACTTGCTTGGCGATGTTACTGATATCAGGACCAAACATAGGATGCAAACCCACTACGGCTCCGCTGTGTTTGGCCAGCATGGCAGTCAAAGGCCCGGTCTTGGTACTGGTTAAATCAGCCAGCACTGTGTCAGCATCTAATTCAGGCAACTGAGCTATAACCTGTTCAGTCACGGCAATAGGCACTGCGATCAGTATCAAAGCTGCGCCTTGCACCATAGCTTTTGCCTGATGCCAGTTATCTTGTTCCAACACTTCCACGCTGTAGCCTGAACGCTGAAATAAACTGACAAAACGTTGACCTAAAGCACCTGCCCCGCCCACTACAACAACTTTGTCTCCTTGGGTACGGCAACAAACAAAGCCTGCTTCCTGCGTCTGATACGACTCGCGCATCACCCGGCGTAATACATCTTCAATCAAATCGGCTGAGACACCCGCCTGCTCGGCTTGCTGCCGGCGCGCTTTAATCAAGGACTGTTCACGTTCAGGCACATACAAAGGCAAAGCATAAAGCTGCTTTACCCTGCCTACTTCTGCGGTCACTGCAGCTCTTTTCGCCAACAATTCAACCAATTGACTGTCCAATACATCGATTTGCTGACGCAGTGGCAGCAGAGCGGTCATTGGCTCAGCCGTATTTAACGCATCATTCATATTTTCTTCTCAGGCTGCCACTTCAGAGGATTCAGCTAAGGATAGCTGCTGTTCTAAACCTGCCAACAACTCGGCAGTGGTGGCCCAGTCGATACAAGCGTCTGTTACAGATACACCGTAAAGTTCGGCTTTACCATCTACCAAATCCTGACGCCCTGCATGAATATGACTTTCCAGCATAATACCGATAATGGCTTTGTTGCCTTTGACACGCTGCTCAATCACAGACTGAGCCACAATACCTTGCCTGTTGTGATCTTTACTGGAATTGCCATGACTACAGTCAATCACCAAACCTTCAGGTAAACCATGTTTACGCAGCGCAGCCAAGGCTGCCTGCACGCTGTCTTCGTCATAGTTAGGTTTAGAGCCGCCACGCAAAATCACATGACCATCCGGATTTCCGGCGGTTTGCACCAAAGAGACCTGACCTTTTTGGTTAATACCAATAAAGCTGTGACCACTGGCAGCTGATTGCAGCGCATTCAGTGCGATATTTAAATTACCGTCCGTGCCATTTTTAAAGCCAACCGGCATCGACAGGCCACTGGCCATTTCACGGTGAGTTTGTGACTCCACAGTACGGGCTCCGACAGCTGCCCAACTGATTAAATCAGATAAGTACTGCGGACTGATCGGATCTAAGGCTTCAGTAGCTGCAGGCAACTCCATCTCCACTAAATCAAGCAGTAAACGACGGCCTTTAGTTAAACCTGTTTCCAGATCAAAAGAGTCATCCAGGTGCGGATCATTAATAAATCCCTTCCAGCCGACCGTAGTGCGAGGTTTTTCGAAGTACACCCGCATTACGATATACAAGGTATCCTTGTATTGCAGTTGCAACTGTTTCAAACGACGGGCGTAATCCATAGCGGACACCGGGTCATGGATAGAGCAAGGACCTGTGATCACCAACAAACGTGGATCACGACCATGTACTATGTCAGCAATTTCCTGACGGGATTTCTGAATAAAGTCAGAACCTGCACCAGATAAAGGTAAAGCCTGTTTTAACACCGCAGGCGGGCTTAATAACTGCTCCGATACTATACGTAAATCGTCAACTATCTTAGTCATTTTTATGCTCCTGTTTGCATCATGCGTTGCCAAAGCGCCGGTTTTACTTGATAAATGCAAGCAGAACACCAGTAAACTTATATTTACAACACGTATTTAATTAATTACGAATAGAAGCATATTAAAAACCAAAGCTAAACAAGTCAACCATTAAAGCCAAACAAATAAGGGCTTAAACCAAAAACAATAGACGAAGAGAAAATGTACAAATTAATTTACACAATGATTGTGAATGCAATATGAAATGTTCTAAGCCCATCACCTGCTACTCAAACAATACGAATAACAAGCTGAAATGAATGGTCTACACTAAGAAACAACTTCTTTTTTTGTAAATGGGCGCTGTTATGGCTGCTTCCACCTATTCACCGCTACCAGCTTTCGATGAATTACTGCATATGGCAAAACAAGATCCGGCTGCACTGGATCGGTTACAGCAGAAATTGAACCAGGAACTGATCGACGCGCAGAGTGATAACGAAGGAAGAAAAGCCATTCAACAAA
Organism: Rheinheimera tangshanensis; assembly: GCF_014645135.1. Classification (GTDB taxonomy): domain Bacteria; phylum Pseudomonadota; class Gammaproteobacteria; order Enterobacterales; family Alteromonadaceae; genus Pararheinheimera; species Pararheinheimera tangshanensis. The sequence goes on along the minus strand of NZ_BMLH01000001.1, from coordinate 616,426 downwards.
CCTTATTCAGGCTACAGTCAGAACAATTGAGATATAAAGCTCCCCTGGTCCGGCTAACCAGAGCCTATCAACTCATGTTGTCGGAAATGAGCCGGATGCAGGATGCTCTGGAACTGTTATGCAAGACGCAAAAACCGCAGCAAAAACCTTGTGCAACTATTTTGCCGTTCAAGCAAAAGGAGAAGGACCCCTAGCTGAAAAAAAGCGGTTGAAAATCACAAAAAATAAAGTGACAGCGGCCTGTGTTCTCGTCTAGAATTGATAAAAATACAAAATATGATACCCATTAGCCCCGTATGAACAAAAGTAAGCACACAGAACCTTTATTGTCGACTCAACAAGCTGCTGATTTGCTTGGCGTTTCTTTACGCACGGTGCAGTTGTGGGTAGAAAAAGGTGCTCTGGACGCCTGGAAAACTCCAGGTGGTCATCGTCGTGTCACTCAGTCTTCTGTCGAACGCCTTCTGCTGAAAAATCAAACCCAACCTGTTGATAATTCAGTTCGCATTTTACTCGCTGAAGATGACGAGTTACTGAAACAACTTTATAGCCTGCAAATTGAATCCTGGGATTTACCCATCAGCTTGCAATCTGTCACCAACGGTATTGCCGGGTTGTTGAAAATCGGCGAATGGGCACCACAAATTTTGATCTCAGATTTGCAGATGCCTGAACTGGACGGTTTTCAGATGATCCGTGAACTGAAACTCTCTCCACGTCACGAAAATATGAAAATTATTGTTGTGACAGCACTAACAGATGCAGAAATTGCAGCTGGTGGCGGCTTACCTGAATCAGTGCAACTGATGCGAAAACCACTGTTATTCAGCGACTTAAAAGACCGCTTAGAGAAGTTACTACAAGAGCTGCGTTAATCGCAGCTTTTTTATATTTTGCTGTCCTGCAAAATGTTCCGGCCAGTAGGCAGAGCCACTTACGCTCATCCGAGCATTGCCAAACTATTGGCAATGCCTTTACTGGCTGCGCCCTGACGGGCCATCGTCGCTGCGCTCCTCGCCCCGATCATTTGTTTCAGCAGATTAGCTTTGGGTATAACGAAAATCGAATTTGCTACAACGCCTTCCTTGGTGGTAATGCCACGTTAGCAAATATAAAGCCTGCTACCAGCGACATAAAAATCAGAAAGGTTTGCTGACCCAATTGATCAGTCGCCACCATCTGCTGGCCTGAAACAAAAGCATTTAAGCCTATGTAAGTTTTACTGCCAGGCACCAGTACGATCATGCCCTGCAAAGAGACTATGCTGGCCGGTGCATTCATCAGTCTGTTAAATAGGTTACCGTATAGACCTACAGCAAAAGCTCCGACAAAAGCTCCTAGTGCTAATCCCAGATAATAAGCGCCCCACAAGCTGGCTGCATAAGCAATAAAGCCTGATAACAGCCCCCAGAGCGCGTGCCGCAATCTGGCTTTAAACACCACCACTAAGCTGCCACATAAAATAGCGACAGCTAACCAACTAGTCCACTGCGGTACTGAAGGTGCGATTTGTGGCGGAATTTGGCCGAACAATACCTGACCTAAAGCTACGCCTAAGAAAGCACCAAAATACAGCTTAAACAACAGCATCACCGCATCCATTACACGGGCAGTACCTGACACCAGATGACGGGCGGCGAGCTCAGCTAAACCCAGGGTTAAAGCCAGGCCAGGAATAAAGACGATGATGGCAGATAAAACCACCAAAGGTACGTTGATCATCGGGTCGATATACACAGCCACAGCTGTCGCCAACAAAGCCGAAACCAAAGCCACTAATGGTTCCAGCATATGAGCCACACGGCGCGACTTCATCGACCAGAGTACAAACAAATACACAATCAGGCTTAGTACTGTGGCCCAGAATACATCATGCCAGCTGGCGCGCATTAACATGGCAAAAGCGCCCCCTGCAGCACCAAAAGCCACAAAGGTAGCCCAACGTGAATAAGGGTTAGGCGCAGCAGTAATTTGATCCAGCCGCTGATTGACATCCTGTAAGGTCAGTTTACTGCTGGCAAGCTGGTCAACCAGCTCATCTGTATAAGACAATGCACCTAAATCAAGCTCGCCGGGGCTTACTCGGGAAATATGAGTGTATTCATTTTCATCGCCAGGGATCCAAAGCACAAAAGTCAGCACTGTAGGCGTAATAGCAAAAGAGCCACCTACTTGCAGCAACTTGGCCACTTCCTGTAAGTGCGCTTCCAGGCGGTAAGCTGGGGTGCCAAACTTATGCAGCATTTTGCCAAGCTTGACAATAAAACGGCGTTTTTCAATAAAACTGGCGGAATCCACTTCAGGGTCCTTGTCGCGTTGCAACACAATACAGCTATTGTAGTGGGCTTTGTAAAGTATGGATAGAACAGGATAAAGCTAAGTGATTGATAAAGTCCAAGTTACAGCACTTTTTATAGTGCGGCTCTACGAAGATAGCTCAGCCAGCAGCCATTGGTATTCCTGCTGTAATAACTGAAAAGCTGCAGCATCGCCACCTTTATCCGGATGCAAACGCAGAGCCTGCTGTCGGTAGTTTCTTTTCAACTGGGCGACAGAATAAGGGCGGCTTAACTGCCATTTCTGCTGCAGAAAACCTGTGTCGAGCGCTTTATTTTGTTGATGCAGCTCCAGTTTTTTCCAAAACTCATTTAACAAAGACTGTAATTTATCATCCGTCATAGCACGCATATTTTGCCAGTCCAGATAGTAAGCAGCTTTCTCCTGCTGCTCTTGCCATAACGCTACTGCATTATCGGGTAACGATGTCACCGTATAAACCATCACTTTGGCATAACCAATATGCAACAAGGCTACTTGCTCCTGCTGCCACTGCGCCTGCAGTACAAACAAATGATGATAAAGAATAAAGTGTTGTTGGAATAACAAAGAGTCGACAGCGAGAGAGCGGGGTTCGGGGAAAAAGGCTTTTAACTGACGTAGCAATTCCTGCTCGCTGATCTCACCTTGTCTGGACAACAGGAAAGCTTCGAGTGCAGTAACTAAATCATCTTGCAGCTCTGTGCGCATGACTTAAGTAAAGGCGAAAAAAAAGGCTGACACAAGGTCAGCCTTTCCAGTCGCTTAGTTAAGCTTTTCGCGGATACGCGCTGATTTACCTGAACGATCGCGTAAGTAGTAAAGCTTGGCACGGCGGACTGCGCCACGGCGTTTCAGCGTAATGCTGTCAATCATAGGGCTGTGCGTCTGGAATACACGCTCAACACCTTCGCCGTTGGAAATTTTACGAACTGTGAAAGCTGAATGCAGACCACGGTTACGTTTGGCGATAACTACGCCTTCGTAAGCCTGCAGACGGGTTTTGTCACCTTCTTTCACTTTAACCTGAACAACTACAGTGTCACCTGGGCCAAATGCTGGCACGTCAGTTTTTAACTGTTCGTCTTCAAGTTGCTTGATAATGTTTTGGCTAACTTTGCTCATAACAATCTCACTTTACCTGGAATTAACTATCGTGTTGCTGCAACGCCTGGTGTTCCAATTGGAATTCATCCAGTAATTTGCGTTGCTCCTTAGTCAGAGCCAGGGCATTTAACATATCCGGCCGTCTTAACCAGGTTCTACCAAGAGCCTGTTTCAGACGCCAGCGTCGTATATTTTCATGGTGTCCACTCAGCAACACCGGTGGAACCTCTTTGTCTGCTAACACCGCAGGTCTGGTGTAGTGTGGACAGTCTAACAAACCAGTTGCAAACGAATCCTGCTCTGCCGACTCTTCGTGCCCCAGTACGCCAGGTACTAGTCGCGATACCGCATCAATCAGCGTCATCGCAGGCAACTCGCCTCCACTCAGCACGTAATCCCCTATTGACCATTCTTCGTCAATTTCGGTTTCAATTACGCGTTCATCAATGCCTTCGTAACGGCCTGCCACTAACAGCAGTTTCGGGTAACGTGAAAGTTCCTGTACACCTTTTTGGTCTAGCTTGCGGCCTTGCGGCGACAAATACACCGTATGTACATTTCCTCCGGCAGCTTGCTTAGCGGCGCGAATAGCGTCGGTCAGCGGCTGCACCATCATCAGCATTCCGGGACCACCACCAAAAGGGCGATCATCGACGGTATTGTGTTTATCCGAAGTATAATCCCGCGGATTCCAGCACTCTACCTGCAACAACCCTTGCTTTACAGCGCGGCTTGTTACACCAAACTTTGTAATAGCATCAAACATCTGCGGGAACAGAGTAATAACCCCAACCCACAAACCAGCTTGCTGCGACATTAAAAGTCCGGATCCCAGTCTACTAAGATACGTCGTTCAGCGTTATTCACTTCCTTAATAACAGAGTCAGTCAGGAAAGGGAGTAAACGCTCCGTCTTGCCAAATGCATCGGATTTATTGGCTTTCACAACGAGAACGTCATTTGAGCCAGTTTCCATCATGTCGACCACTTCACCTAAGTGATAACCAGCCTCGTTCACTACTGCCATGCCCATCAGGTCACGCCAATAGAAATCACCCTCAGCAAGCTGGGGTAATGCAGAACGCTCTACTGCGATATCCGCATTGACGTAGAGTTGAGCCTGGTCGCGGTCAGCCACGTCTGCCAGTTTTACGATCAGGCCGTTGCCATGTCGTTTTTTACCGGAGATTTGCATTTGACGCCAGTTACCCTGCACTTGAATTTGCCAGGGTGTGTAATCAAAAATCCCTTCCGGGATATCGGTATAGGAGTTTACTTTTAGCCACCCGTTGATGCCGTAAACGGCGCCAAACTTACCTAAGACAACTAAATCTTTACCGTTCAAGGTGAAACTCCGACCTTTATTTATTTTAGCTATTAAGCAGCAGTTTTCTTAGCAGCTTTCACCAATGAAGCAACGCGGTCGCTTAAAGAAGCGCCTTGCGATACCCAGTGGTTGATACGCTCTAAGTCAATACGCGTTTGCTCTTCAGTACCGCTAGCGATTGGGTTGAAAAAACCCACGCGCTCAATGAAGCGGCCATCACGGGCAAAACGGCTGTCCGCTACCACAACTTGGTAAAATGGACGCTTTTTCGCGCCACCACGTTGTAAACGAATAGTTACCATACCGTCCTCTAATAATCGTTCAGGATTTAAAAAAATAACAAACCCCGCGGTCAGACCGTGGGGTCGGTGAATTGTACGGATTTTTGCCTGCTTTGCAAGGTTTTTCGGGCTTTGGCAGCATATTTAAGCTTTTGCCAAAACCCGACAGCAAGAGGCCGGAGCAGGACTTAACGGGGAGGTAACAGTCCAGGTGGTAACTTACCCCCCATACCGCGCATCATCTTCATCAAGCCGCCTTTACCCGACATCTGCTTCATCATTTTCTGCATTTGGGTAAATTGCTTCAGCAGTTGGTTCACATCCTGCACTTGGGTACCTGAACCTGCAGCTATACGTTTTTTCCGCGAGCCTTTGATTAAATCCGGAAACAAGCGCTCTTTTTTCGTCATGGAATTAATAATGGCTTCCATTTTATTGAACTGCTTATTACCCATCTGATCCATAGCACCAGCCGGTAAATTTTTCATGCCAGGTAATTTGTCCAGCATCGACATCATGCCACCCATACCACGCATCTGTACAAGCTGGTCACGGAAGTCTTCTAAACTAAAGCCCTGCCCTTTCAACACTTTGGCAGCGACTTTAGCGGCTTGTTCTTTATCAACCTTCTGCTCGATTTGCTCAATCAGGCTCATCACATCGCCCATACCCAGAATGCGGGAAGCGATACGATCCGGATGGAATGGCTCTAAGGCGTCAGTTTTTTCGCCCATACCGATAAACTTAATCGGCTTACCAGTGATATGACGAATAGATAAAGCAGCACCACCACGAGCGTCACCATCGGCTTTAGTCAGGATCACACCGGTCAAAGGCAAAGCTTCATTAAAAGCTTTCGCTGTATTGGCCGCATCCTGGCCTGTCATGGCATCAACCACAAACAGAGTTTCGATAGGTTTCACCGCAGCATGCAGTGCTTTGATTTCGCACATCATTTCTTCATCAACATGAAGACGACCAGCGGTGTCGACGAGCAGCACATCAAAAATTTGTAAGCGGGCATGAGCTATAGCCGCGTTGACTATATCTATAGGCTTTTGTGTCACGTCGCTTGGGAAACACTCCACACCCACTTCTTTAGCCAGCGTTTCTAACTGCTTAATAGCAGCAGGACGATAGACGTCAGCAGAGACCACCAATACTTTTTTCTTTTTGCGCTCTTTTAAGAACTTAGCCAGTTTACCGACAGAGGTGGTTTTACCCGCCCCCTGTAAACCTGCCATTAAAACCACAGCAGGTGGCTGAACATTAAGCGCCAGCTCTTCGTTCGCTTCGCCCATCGCATCTTCTAATGCTTTACGGACGATTTTCAGAAATTCCTGACCAGGTGTCAGACTTTTACTGACTTCAATACCTACTGAGCGTTCTTTGACCTGATTGACAAAGTCACGTACTACAGGCAAAGCAACGTCAGCTTCTAACAGAGCCATCCTTACTTCACGTAAGGTTTCTTTGATATTATCTTCAGTTAAACGACCACGACCACTGATGTTCTTCAGCGTTTTGGTTAGGCGGTCCGACAGGTTTTCAAACATAACTTAGCACCTGATATACAATATGGCCGGATTATATACCCAAGTGACCTCAAGATGCGAGTTAGCAGTCAGCCGCCATCTGAGCAGAAGCTGTTACTCTGAATACCTCAGCTTAGGCTGTCAAATGCGAGTAATTTGCAATAGAATGTTAAATCTTCACGAATCAACAGGATCTGATTTATGTTAGTTGAGCTGTTACCCGGTGTGGCATTAGTTGGTTATCTGCTGGCAACAGTAATGGTCTTGTCACGTCTGGTGCATCCACAAGGCCCGAACTATAAATTGATGTTCAGTGCAGCTTTAATAGCTATCGTCTGCCACATGCTGTTTCTGGCTGACTCAATTTTTGCCGACTCTGGCCAAAACTTCAGTTTGTTGAATGTGATCTCACTGGTATGTTGGTTGATCAGCACAGCTATTACTGTCACGGCTCTTCGTACCCCAACCGTCTTATTGCTTCCGATAGTCTATGGTTTTTCAGCGCTGACGCAATTAGCGGTTCTGGCGCTACCGACTGAAGTGCAAATGCAACACTTTGAACACAATCCTATATTACTGATGCATATCATAGTAGCCTTCGTCGCCTATACGCTGCTCATAGTCGCCACTCTCCACTCTCTGCAAGTGCACTACATTAGTAAAAAACTAAAACAAAAAGACTTTATGCTGGGTAATCAGTTCTTGCCGCCTCTGCTTCAGGTAGAACAGCTGCAGTTCAGAGTGTTATTGCTCGGTACTTTATTACTGGGTTTGACTTTATTCAGTGGCGCAGCCTTTACTGATAACTGGCTGGCTGCACATAACCTGCATAAAAATATTTTGAGTTCCATCGCCTTTCTGGTGTTTGTGGTGCTGTTATGGGGTCATGCTCAATTAGGTTGGCGTGGTCGTCTGGCCATTGCATTAACCTTTACTGGCAGTACTTTGCTGACTCTGGCTTATTTTGGCAGTCGTTTCGTGCGTGAAGTGATACTGGAGCGGCTCGGATAACAGCTTTTTACCGCTAAGGGTCATTAAGGCTTGACTTGGCGGGCACTTCATAATATCAAATAGCTTCGATTAGCCCTACAGGTACAGTACTTTTGGACGAGATCTCAACCAGCACCCTCTTTATCATATTGGGACTGCTGGTGTTATGTTCTGCATTCTTCTCAGCTTCTGAAACCGGCATGATGTCGGTGAACCCATACAAGCTTAAACATCTGGCCAATGAACAGCATAAAGCTGCGCTGCGCGTCACAGCAATGCTGGAACGCCGTGATCGGCTGATTGGTTTGATTCTGGTGGGGAATAATCTGGTCAATATTGCCGCCTCTGCAATTGCGACAGTGATTGGTCTTCGACTCTACGGCGATTTTGGTATTGCCATAGCCACAGTAGCGCTGACAGTGATCATCCTGATTTTTGGCGAGGTGACACCAAAAACACTGGCAGCTTTGCATCCGGAACGAGTGGCTTTTCCTAGTTCTGTAGTGCTCAAACCCCTGATGAAAGTGCTTTATCCTGTGGTCTGGTTACTGAATAAAATCTGCAATACCTTTTTAGGCTGGCTGGGAGTCAGTGCTGAACAACATCACGGCAGCAGCTTAAGCTCTGAAGAACTGCGCACTGTAGTGCACGAGGCCGGAGCTTTAATTCCGCAACAACACCAAAATATGCTGGTCGGAGTGCTGGACTTAGAAAAAGCCACAGTGGAAGACATTATGATCCCCCGTAACGAATTAGTTGGGGTCGATATTAACGACGAATGGAAAGACATAGTGCGCCAGCTGTCTAACAGTCAACACAACCGCATTTTGTTGTACCGTGACAGCGTTGATGATGCTTTGGGTTTTATCCATAGCCGCGAGCTGGCTCGCTTAGCATTGAAAGAACAGCTGAATAAAGCCTCTTTATTACGTTCAGTGCGGGAAATTTATTTTATTCCGGAAAATACCCCACTCAATACCCAGCTACATAAGTTTCAAAGCTCGAAAGAGCGTATAGGTCTGGTAGTGGATGAGTACGGTGATATTCAGGGTTTAGTGACCTTAGAAGATATACTTGAAGAGGTAGTAGGTAACTTCACTACCGATATCGCAGATCATCAGAATAACGAAATTCAGCCTCAAGCCGATGGTAGTTATCTGGTCGACGGCGGTATCAACTTAAGGGATTTAAATCGCGATATGCAGCTGAACTTTCCAACAGACGGCCCTAAGACCTTAAATGGTCTGGTGTTGGAATACCTGGAGGAAATTCCGGAAGCTAGCTTGGGTTTAACCTTGGCAGGCTGCCCTATGGAGATTATCGAAGTGCAGGACAATATGATTAAGACAGTGCGGTTAATGCCTCACTTACAGCAGGATTAATAGATTCCGTCGTACTTGAATTTAAAATTTGAGCCGGGCGCGGATAAACCGCGCTCCAGCCATGGCATTTTCCTTTACACAACTGGATTGAGTTAACCAAACAAACCAAAAAACCAGCCGCTTTTAAACTCGTCTTCACAGCTCTGCAACTGACGTTGATACATGGTTGCACGCTGCTGAACCTTGCGGGACGTTTCCATCAACCAGCGCTTTTTATAGTAGCTGCCACGCTTATAACCGCCCCAGCCCTCGTGATAATTCAGGTACTGAGCATAGGCATCCGACTTCGATACTCTATTAATACGGCTACTTTTATTGATATACCAACCCATAAAATCCAGCGCATCGTCAAAGTTGGAGCGGGCCGCAAAATAACTGCCCGTCTCCCGACCATAGTCTTCCCAGGTTTCATCTTTCACTTGAGCATAACCATAAGCCGTACTGGCCCGACCGACAGGAATAAATCCGAACCAATACTGCATCGGAGGCTGCGCATCATGCTTAAAGCTGCTTTCCTGATACATCATCGCCATAGGCACATGAATGGGCACGTCCCATTTATCGCGCATATCCGCGGCGGCATCATACCAATCGTCATGTTCGCGGAATATGTCACATAAATTAGAGCTATTTTTTGGCGGAGCTGTCGCGCAACCTGTCAGTGCTGTGGCTAGTGATAAGAAGAGTAAAGTTTTTTTAATTTTTTTCATCGGACGCTGAACTTTTTAAAACACAACTCAGACTAACCCAATGAATGGATTCAACCAAGTTTTTGTTTTTCATCCCTGGATTATCCTTATCCTTAGTTTTCACGGCCAGCTTGCTGGCCGTTTTTTTATCTGTAAGATAAGGAATTTGTAAACAAAAACCGGATTCAAAATCCGGTTTAATCTTTATAAATCAGCAAAGTATCGTTCGAGATACTGATCAAAACTCAGGTCATCTGCCTGCTCGATCTCTTGTTGTTCACGTAAAGATTGCTCGGCCATTTTTTCAAACTCAGCCTCGCTATAAATTTGATAATCCATCGCCGCCAGTTGCTGTCTGTACTGCTCTGCCAAAGACAAGGCATAATAAGGGCTGTCCTGTTGCTGCGCTATTAAACGACTGAGTAACTTGCCTGAGTAAGTTTGGTTTGGATCAAGCAAGCCTAAATAAAACTCTTTCATCACAGCTTTATAGGCATCACCACCGTGAGCTGCGTCCATCCACTCGGCAATCGGCATTAGATCGGCAAATAACTGCTCTGCCCAGTCCAACATCAACCGAGGCTGCCCTTGGTCATTCAAATCCAGATTTTGTCGGCGACCGTCAGTAACAACTTTACGTAAATTCTGCTCAGTGATCGTTTGTTCTTCAGCAGATAAATCCGGACTTTGCTCTAATAAACAATAAATTAAGAACAAATCGAGAAAGCGCATTTGCTCCGCATTTATGCCTACAGCACTGAATGGGTTCACGTCTAAAGCCCGCACTTCAATATATTCGACACCACGGCGTTTTAATGCACAAGTTGGGCGTTCCCCACTTTGAGTGGTGCGTTTTGGTCGAATAGTCGAATAGAATTCGTTTTCGATTTGCAGAATATTGTCGTTCAGTTGCTGATATTCGCCGTCCACTTTGATGCCAATAGAAGCATATTCTGCAGAGGGCGTCGAAATAGCCTGGCGCAGGCCTTGAATATAATCAGGCAGGTTGTTGTAACTGATATTCAAACTGGACTGAGCACTGTTGGTGTAGCCCAAATCACTCATCCGCAAGGAGGTAGCATAAGGTAAATACAAAGAGCCTTTACCCAAGGTCTGGAACTTGTATTTAGGTTCACGCCCCTGCAAAAACGAGCTGCACATTGCAGGTGACGCACCAAACAAATACACCACCAGCCAGACATATCTTTTGTAGTTACGAATTAAGTGCAGGTACTGAGCAGAAATAAAGTCCTGTAACGAACCGGTATCGCCTAATAACTTTTGATACTGCTGCCAAAACTCTTGTGGGATAGAGAAGTTAAAATGCACACCACTGATGGCCTGCATCATACTGCCATAACGGTTTTTAAGACCCTGACGGTAGACAGTTTTCATAGTACCGACATTAGAGCTGCCGTACTGCGCCAGGCGGATCTCGTCCTGATTATCGATATAACAAGGCATTGAGCCAGCCCAAAGTCGTTCTTCACCAATGTGAGATAGAGCAAACTTATGGATGTCGGTCAGCTGTTTTAGCGTAACTTCTATATCAGTCTGCGCAGGAGTAATAAACTCAAGCAAAGACTCAGAAAAATCTGTAGTGATTAAAGGATGAGTTAAAGCCGAACCTAAAGCTTTCGCATGATCGGTTTGTGCCAGTTGACCATCGGGTTTGATCCGCAATGTCTCCCGCTCAATACCCCGTCTGATCCCTTTAATCGCAGTTTTAAATGACGTGGTGCCAAGCGCAGCCAGACGTTGTTCGAGGAAATGACTCAAGCTGATCCCTTAATTCTGAATAAAAAGCAGAGCATAAAATGGGGCGACTTAAATTAAAAAACAAGAGCGCCGGCAGATTAAGTTTCTCTGACAAAAAATGATGCTGTTAGTTTACTCTTCTTCAGACGAGGCACCATAAGCTAATCTGCTTTTGCGCGCCGCCTGCAATACTACAACCCGCATAATATCTTTCCACGACACTATACCTATAGCCAGGTTATCCAGATCAGTCACAGGCAAACAACCAATATTGTGTTTGAGCAATAAAGCCGCAGCTTTCACTACTGGATAGTCTTCAGGCACAGCAATCACAGGGCTGGTCATCACATGCTTAATTTTACGACTGGTGACAAAAATATCTAAGGTTTTTTCTGAAGCGGCATCCATCACTGGAGCCAGTGCTTTGAAATAATCCTTTACTGAAACTATACCTACCAAACGTCGGCTGGCATCAACTACGGGCACATGCTGAAATTTTGACTGGTTAAAAATATCTTTTAAGACAGACAAACTCATATCTGGGTCAACCATAGTCAACTTTCTGGTCATAATGGCAGATACTTGCATAATGCTCCTAGGCTCGCTTATCTGAGAGATCTTTGAAATAATGCCGCCGCTTTGATCCAGATTAACTGAATGATAAATAAAAAGGAAATATGCATGAACCGCCGCAACCAGCACCTAGTTGACCAGGAAGTTCAGTACGACGCCGGACAAGAGCTAGTCTCCACTACAGATACCCGTGGCGTTATCACTTATGCGAACCCTGCGTTTTGTCAGGTGGCAGGATACAGCGAGGATGAACTTGTCGGTAAAAACCATAATCTGGTGCGTCACCCAGACATGCCTGCAGCCGCTTTTGCTGACCTTTGGAGCCATTTAAAACAAGGGCAATCCTGGCGCGGCATGGTCAAGAATCGCTGTAAGGACGGCCGTTATTATTGGGTCGATGCTTTTGTTACCCCTATCTATCAGCAACAACAACTGGTGGGTTACCAATCAGTACGAGTCAAAGCGAGCCCGGATTTGATCCAAAGAGCCGATCGTTGTTATCAGGCAATTAATTCCGGCAAAGCAGTTAGCCAGTGGAGTGGCAATAGCAGTTTACGTCGACTGATTGCTCTGTTGTGCAGTTTAATTTTAATCACTGCTGGCGCATTACTCTGGTCTCATGCGTTATGGCTGGCGTTACTTATTCCAGCCATTTTCTTTGTACTGATGTATGAAGAATTAGTAGATATTCCAGCCCAGCTACAGAAAATTAAGCAAGATTTTGACTCGGTATCCCGTTATATCTACAGCGGTAAAACCGCATTTTCAGTCGCAGATTTCCGTCACCAGATGCATCAGGCTCGTTTGCGCACTGTGTTAGGCCGAACCAAAGATAGCACTAACAAACTAACTAGTATTGCCGATACGCTGGAAGAAGCTGTGCATTTAACAGAACGTGGTATTCATCAACAAAGTCAACAACTGGTGTCTATTGCTGCTGCCACTCAACAATTAAGTAGCACAGTGCTGGATATTGCCGAACGTACAGGTGAAACCAATCAGAAAGTGGGCGAAGCGCAACAGATTTGTCATCAGGCTGAACAAGTCATGCAATTAACCGCCAACACAGTAAAAAAACTAGCGGTAGAAGTTCAGGGCGCAGCCAGTACAGCAGATAACTTAGCGGTTGAAGCTGAACGCATTGGTGCCGTCATGACAGAGATTCAGGGAATAGCAGATCAAACCAACTTACTGGCGTTAAACGCTGCTATCGAAGCAGCACGGGCTGGTGAACATGGCCGCGGCTTTGCTGTTGTTGCTGATGAAGTCCGAGCCCTGTCATCACGCACTCATAAAGCCACAGAGCAAATACAGCGCTCTATTGGTGAAATCCAGCAAACTTTACTGAGCTGGGGCAAAACTATGACCCAAAGCCGCGAGCAGGTAGAAGAATGTGTCACTCAAACCACCCACAGTACAGAGCAACTGACTGATATAGTGGCGATGGTGAACACCATCGATCATTTGTCATCGCAAATCGCCACTGCAGCCACTCAACAAGGTCAGGTTGCCAGCGAAGTGGCAAGCAATGTGCAAAATATCCAGCATATTGCCGACGAAAACTTAAACAATATGCAACTGGTCGCTGACAACAATAAACGTTTGCATCAGCAAGCAGCTGAAATAGCAAACTTAAGCAAAACCTTCAGTCAGTAATTTTGGTTGTGAAAAAGCCCGCAGCAGCGGGCTTTTTTATTCTCAATAGCGCGGCTTAATGCGGATTCGCAGAGCCAATGACAAACTGCCCTTCTTGTGCATCAACAGTCACTATTGAATTAGGTTTAACCTGCCCCTTGAGTAAGGTCTGCGCCAAGGGGTTTTCTATATAGTGCTGAATAGCACGTTTTAACGGCCGTGCACCAAAGACTGCATCAAAACCAGCTGCAGCTAACAGATCCAAAGCGCTATCTGTCACCGACAAACCAAAGCCTTTATCCTGTAAGCGCAAACGCAGACGCTGCAACTGAATCGAAGCAATGTGGCGGATATGAGCGTTATCCAGCGGATGGAATACCACGGTTTCATCCAGACGGTTTAAAAACTCAGGTCTGAAATGTTTACTCAGTACTTCCATCAGCATGTCTTTCATTTGCTGATAATCCTGATGCTGATAATGCTCCTGAATAAGGTCTGAGCCTAAATTCGAGGTCATAATGATCACTGTGTTTTTAAAATCCACAGTACGACCTTGTCCGTCGGTTAAACGACCATCGTCCAGTACCTGCAACAGAATATTAAACACATCCGGATGCGCCTTTTCTACCTCATCCAGCAGTACTACGGAATAAGGTTTGCGCCGCACAGCTTCAGTTAAATAACCTCCCTCTTCATAACCAACATAACCAGGAGGTGCTCCAACTAAACGCGAGACACTGTGTTTTTCCATAAACTCTGACATATCAATGCGGATCAGCGCCTCCTCTGTATCAAACAGGAACTGGGCTAAAGCTTTGGTCAGCTCAGTTTTACCAACCCCTGTCGGGCCTAAAAACAGGAAAGAGCCAATAGGTTTATTCGGATCGGCTAAACCTGCACGGGAGCGGCGGATAGAATTCGAGACCGCTTCTAAAGCTTCGGTCTGGCCTACTACACGTTTTTGCAGTTCCTGCTCCATCCGAAGCAGCTTATCACGCTCGCCTTCCAGCATTTTACTGACCGGAATACCAGTGGCCTTGGACAGGACATCGGCAATTTCCTGCTCTGTTACTTTATTCCTGAGCAAAGTCATTTCGTGCATTTCAGCCTGAGAGGCTAAATCCAGGCGTTTTTCTAACGCCGGAATACGTTCGTATTTCAGCTGTGACATGCGGTTTAAATCACCAGCACGGCGCGCCACTTCCATATCCAGCCGGGCTTGTTCTAAGTCCGCTTTGATATTCTGTGTGCCTTGTAAGGCCGCTTTTTCTGAAGTCCAGACTTCATCCAGCTCGTTGTATTTCAAATCCAGTTCACGAATTTGCTCCTGGATCATGTCACGGCGCTTTTTCGTCGCATCATCAGTTTCTTTGGCAAGCGCATTGTCCTCCAGCTTCAGCTGAATAATACGCCGCTCTAATCTGTCCAACTCTTCTGGTTTGGAGTCCATCTGCATCCGGATACTCGAAGCCGCTTCGTCAATTAAATCTATGGCTTTATCCGGCAGTTGCCGGTCACTGACATAACGGTGCGACAAAGTCGCAGCAGCCACTATGGCCGGATCGGTAATTTCTACCGCATGGTGCAGCTCGTAGCGTTCTTTTAGGCCACGTAAAATGGCGATAGTGTCTTCCACTGAAGGTTCGTCCACTATGACTTTCTGGAAACGTCGCTCCAGTGCCGCATCTTTTTCAATGTATTTGCGGTATTCATCCAAAGTGGTCGCACCTAAACAATGCAGTTCACCCCGCGCTAACGCAGGTTTGAGCATATTGCCAGCGTCCATAGCACCATCAGCTTTGCCTGCACCGACCATGGTATGAATTTCATCGATAAACAGAATCACCCGGCCTTCTTCTTTTGAAAGCTCGTTCAATACCGCCTTTAAACGTTCTTCAAATTCACCACGGTACTTAGCCCCCGCCAATAACGAGCCCATATCCAAAGACAATACCCGCTTGTCTTTTAAACCTTCCGGCACTTCTTTATTGATAATACGCAGCGCTAAACCTTCGACTATGGCGGTTTTACCCACCCCAGGTTCACCAATCAGTACCGGGTTATTTTTAGTGCGGCGCTGCAAAACCTGAATACAACGGCGGATTTCTTCATCCCGGCCTATCACCGGGTCTAACTTACCGGCCTCAGCCCGCGCTGTTAAATCCACCGTATATTTGTTCAGAGCCTGACGGCTGTCTTCTGCGTTCGGATCATCCACATTCTGGCCGCCACGGATCTGATCTATAGCTTTTTCCACTGCCGCTTTGTCTAATCCAAGCAGGCGTAATAAATGGCCCAGTTCAGATTTATCCTCACAGGCGGCCAACACAAATAACTCGCTGGAAATGTACTGATCTTTTCGCTTCTGCGCGTATTTATCACACAAATTCAGCATATTAATAGTGGCCGCAGACAGCTGAACATTCGCATCCGCGCCTTCGACCTTGGGCAATCGCTCTAAGGCTTGGGATAATTTGGAGCGCAGTTCGTTGGTGTTGATACCAATTTTGCTAAATAGATCTTTAGTGGATCCACCTTCCTGATCCAGCAAGGCAAACATCAAATGAATAGGTTCTATAAACTGATGGTCACGGCCCAAAGCCATAGATTGAGCTTCGGCTATGGCCAATTGGAATTTGCTGGTGAATCTGTCGAGTCTCATAACATCTCCGCATAAGTCAAACTGCTGTTGACATTAAGATGGGGGAGAGCTGACTAATTATCAAGCAGTAAAACGTCAAAAATTTGACTTATATCAATCCATCCAGATACAGGAGGCCATGCGACCTGTCTGGCCATCACGGCGATAGGAGTAAAAACGTTGTGGGTCGGAGTACGTACAAAAACCGCCACCGTATAATTGAGTCACACCAGAAGCGTTCAAACGAAAACGCGCCAGTTGATATAAGTCAGCCAGCCATTTACCGGTTTTATCCGGCACAGCTGCAAAAGCAGCATCGGCTTTGGCATCTTTTTCCACAAAAACTTGCCGTACTTCGTCACCAACTTCAAAAGCGCTGGGGCCAATAGCTGGACCTAACCAAGCCATCACCCGACGGGGATCAGGGAATCGCACCAACGTCTGTTCCAGCACTCCATCCACTAAACCTCGCCACCCCGCATGAGCGGCCGCCACCTGAGTGCCATCCAGATCACAAAACAATACTGGCAGACAATCTGCTGTCAGTACCACTGACACCAGGCCTTTGGTTTTAGTGGTGCTGGCATCGGCAGTCACAGGTCCTGCAGAAAAATCAGTGTGTTCAAGAAACAGACAGTCTGTGCCATGCACCTGATTGAGCCATAAAGGTTCAGCTGGCATCTTGGCCTCTTGCCTGAACAGCTGACGATTCTGCGCCACAGCTTCAGGCCTGTCGTGGACATGACTGCCTAAATTCAAGCCAGCGTAAGGAGGCAAAGAGACGCCCCCCTCACGAGTACTGATTGCTGTTTTGACATTCAATGGCGCAGGCCAGTCTGCTTTGAACATCAGGCAAAGTCCAGACCATGGATTTCAGTGTCTTCACGTAGCGCCAGCGTCAGTTCAACCATATCGTCTGGGATAGGCGCATGCCATTCCATAATTTCACTGGTAATAGGATGCGCTAAACGCAGCATAGCCGCATGCAGTGCCTGACGCTTAAAGCCACGCAATACAGTAAGCAAAGCTTCATCGGCTTTACGCGGTGGACGTGGACGTCCTGCGTATACTGGATCGCCTACCAGCGGGTAATTGATATAGGTCATATGCACACGAATTTGGTGAGTCCGACCTGTTTCCAGGCGTAAACGCAAACGAGTGTGGGCACGGAATTTTTCCATTACACGGTAGTGGGTCACAGCAGGACGACCTGAGCTGGTCACTGCCATATGAGTACGTTTGGTAGGGTGACGGCCTATTGGCTCATCCACTGTGCCGCCCGCTGTCATAGTGCCATGGCAAATCGCTTCGTATTCACGGGTAATTTCCCGCTCCTGCATCGCTTCCACTAAATGGGTCTGAGCCGGAATAGTTTTGGCAATCACCATTAAACCTGTGGTGTCTTTATCTAAACGATGCACTATACCCGCACGTGGCACTTCAGCAATAGAAGGACAGTGGTGTAATAACGCGTTAAGTAAAGTACCGTCGGCATTGCCCGCACCAGGATGCACCACTAAACCCGCAGGTTTATTGATCACCATAATGTGCTCGTCTTCATAAACGATATTCAGATCAATAGGCTCAGCTTCAAAACGTTCATCGTCCGGTAACTCGGCCTGGATCAATACAGACTCCCCTCCCAGTAACTTTTCTCTGGGGGTGTTGCAGAGCTGGCCATTGATTTGAACCCAATCGGCTAAAATCCACTCTTTTATTCTGGAACGCGAATAGTCCGGGAACATTTCCGCTAATACCTGATCTAAGCGCTTACCAAAAAGATGGTCAGGTACAATTTCTGCAAGTTTTATCTGTTTTGTCATGTCGGAACCAGTTATCCTGTGTGCATACCCGAACTGTCTGGGTTAGAATCGGGCTATAAAAGTCTATTTTAACGGTTTTACTCCAGACTAAATAGCCAATAGGTTTAAGTAGTAGCGGATTTTTAAATGAAAGTGAATTTTTTAGCCATAATCGCCCTAGCTTTAACACTTACCGCCTGTGCGGGGAACAAAAATGCTGAAGAAGAGCTGGTTAATACCAACCAGTCTGCTCAGCAAATGTATGAAGAAGCCAAAAATGTGCTGGACTCAGGTCTGTATAACAGAGCTATTGAGCTATTAAAGGCGATGGAAAGTCGTTATCCATTTGGCCCACTGTCTCGTCAGGTGCAGTTGGATCTGATTTATGCCTACTACCAAAGTGGTGATACCACTCAGTCGTTAGCCAGTATCGACCGTTTTATCCGGTTAAATCCAAACCATCCGGATTTAGACTACGCCTATTACATGCGTGGCCTGAGCAATATTAAAGCAGATGAAAACTCCTTTCAGGAGTTTGTTGGCATAGACAGAGCTGACCGCGATATGTCCAGCACCAAACAAGGTTTTGAAGATTTCAAAATTCTGGTGAGCACTTACCCAAACAGTAAATATGCCAACGATGCCAGAAAGCGTATGTTTGCCATCAAAGAAAAACTGGTTCGTTACGAATTACTAGTTGCTGATTATTATGTTCGTCGTGGTGCTCATCTAGCAGCGGCTAACCGTTGTAAATACATTGTTGAGTACTACCGTGATTCACCACAGGTAGAGCAAGCACTGAAGATTATGGTCGAAAGTTACGATAAATTAGGCTTGGCGAAATTACGTGATGACGCTAAAGCTGTGTTGTTGCTGAACTTCCCTAACGCTCTGAATTAATATACCCGTCGTAATTGGAGCCGCAGCTTTGTTGACTGCGTCTGATTTTAAGAAAAGAGTATCGCCCCAGTCACATAGTTCACTATGCGCCTGGGGTCTTAATCACTTGTCGCCTCGCTGCAACATCAATTACCTAGGGTATCAAAACAGAAAAAACGGCTTTTAGGCCGTTTTTTTATGTTTGCTTATGCCTAACTTTGCGTTTACAACGCATCCAAGGCTTCTGATAATTTACTGACTGCAACTACTGTCATGCCTGGAATGGCCTCTTTGGGCGCATTGGCAACTGGCACTATAGCGCGTTTAAAGCCATGTTTCGCCGCTTCTTTTAAGCGCTCCTGACCGCTGGGTACAGGACGGATTTCACCGGACAACCCCACTTCACCAAACACCACCAACTCATTAGGCAGAGCTTTATTTTTAAAGCTGGAGACCAATGCCAGCAAAGTGGCTAAATCAGCACTGGTTTCGTTGACTTTGACGCCACCTACCACGTTGACAAACACATCCTGATCCGCCATTTGAATACCGGCATGACGATGCAATACAGCTAGTAACATCGAAATACGGTTTTGCTCCATCCCCAAAGTGACGCGACGTGGGTTATTTAGCGGTGAATAATCCACTAAGCCTTGAATTTCCACTAGCAAAGGTCGGGTTCCCTCCCACAGCACCATCACAATAGAGCCTGGCGTGTCTTCTTTGCCACGGCTTAAAAATATCGCGGATGGGTTTTTCACCTCACGCATACCTTGCCCTGTCATCGCAAAAACACCCAGTTCATTCACAGCACCAAAACGGTTTTTATTACCTCGTAACGTGCGGTATCTGTTGTCCGTATCACCATCCAGTAAAATAGAACAGTCGATACAATGCTCAAGAACTTTGGGGCCAGCTAAAGAACCATCTTTGGTGACATGACCCACCATAATCACAGCCACATTATGCTGCTTGGCAAAACGGGTTAAATAAGCCGCGCTTTCCCGCACTTGCGACACACTGCCTGGCGCAGACTGAATATCACTCATCTGCATCACCTGAATGGAGTCGATCACCATAATGCGCGGCTTTTCCTGCTGAGCCAGCTGGCAGATGGTCTCAACATTGGTTTCAGCCAGCATCATTAAGTTTTGTGTCGGTAAGCCTAATCTGTGGGCTCGCAGCGCTACTTGTTGCAAAGATTCTTCACCCGTGACATACAAAGCTTTGTCTGTAGTCGCTAAACCACACATAATCTGCAGTAATAACGTACTTTTGCCTGCACCAGGGCTACCGCCTATTAAGATGGCAGAACCTGGCACAATACCACCTCCCAGAACCCGGTCAAATTCGGCAAAACCAGAGCTAAATCGCGGTACATCCTGCAGGTCGACCTGATCCAACCGGATCACTTTGGCAGCAGTCGCACCAGCATAACCGTCAAAACGTTGCTGTTTTGTCAGGCTTGGCAAGCGCACTTCACTAATGCTGTTCCAGGCACCACATTCTGTGCATTGGCCTTGCCAGCGCACAAAGTCTGCGCCACAGTCATTGCAGACGTAAGCACTTTTAGTTTTAGCCATTTTTTAATCTCTTTTTATTAAAAGGCACGATTATTGCTTTTACATCGTACTGGTTTTACTCTAACCCAATTATTGATGCGGGGCATGATGCCCTGTAAGTGTTTAAGCGAGCATGACAACAAACGACTTACAAGCTCATAGCAGCGTGCTGGAACGCCTGAAACCCCTTATTAACACAAAGATGTTTGATGAGGAATTTAAGTTATTGACCGCAGACTTAGCCAAATCACAACAATTCCTGATCAAAATGGAATTAAAACGTCTGGCCCAACCCTGCAGCTATTATATAGATTTACGTGGCAGGGTCGACGGCGAAGTTCGTCCTTTTGAGTATAAAGGCCAGACTCATTATCTGGATGAAGTGGCAATACAGACCTTTGAAAAAGGACTGAGACAATATGGCCAATACACTATTGGGATTTTTGAAGATGTCACCAACACCGATAACAACTTCAGAGTAAGACATCAGCAGGAAACCAATAAAAGACTGCAGGATGTGTTATCCAAAGAGACCACCAGCACAAGCAATCTGACCTCGCAACCCTCAGATATTGATGCAACAATAAACGATTATAAAGCAGCTCACCTGATCCGCTTTGCCGGTTATAGTGTTCGCCGCGAAGAGCGGATGAATTTCTCCATTGATATTGAAGTTCTGTTGCAAGAGGACGAACGTTTTCCGGCAACCACCAGTGATTTGTCCGTTTCTGGCTGCAAGATAAAAATACCTCTTGCAATAGAGATGAGTGCCGGGCAAAAAGTTGCCATATTTTTCCGTGGTTTAGAACAAGAGTTTGCCTTAGGTATCAACAATGGCATCCCTTATCAGGTGATCGACGTTGAAGCTGCTGACAAAAGTTATTATGTCAGATTAAAGCGTTTACCTCTGGCGGACGAAAAAGGCTTTTCAGAGTTTCTGCAGCATTTTATTCATGGCAATAAAAGACGCTATAAGGTCAATCTGGATAACACCTATGAAGCGGTATTTATCAAAGGTTACGAACAGTTTTACCTGCCACGTATCAGTTCTTTACCCGTATTTCTCTCTGTTCAGGATGGCAAAGCGACACCGAGCTGTGTATTGACCACGGAAAATAACAGACATCTGATGCATTATTTTCAGGATGAGCGCCAGCAACATGTCTTGCCTCAGTTACTGCATGTCCGTCGCTTAAAACAATGTCTGGCCAAAGATGCCAACGAGCACAGCACTGTGCTTTATACCTTTACTCATGCAGCCAAAGGCAGATTATTCTTTTATTCAGCAACCAGTGAAGAATTGCAGCAACACTCTAAACTAAAACCTGTATTTTTTGGCTTTGGTGCGGCTAAACCCAGCTTTCGTGCGTTCAGAATGTCGGTATTACGTACTTTGCCTGCTCATGCACATATTCCATTGTCCTTACCAAACAGTGCTGATCAGGAAATACAAAAGCTAAACCAGCCCCCTACACCTTTAATCGCAAACTTTATTCGTAACTTGCGTTATATAGTGGAGCTGACCGATATCAGTACTGCGCACAGCTCTAGCCTGTATAAAGCCATGACCTATGACGCCGCTCTGCTGAATAAGCTCAAAGTATTTGGCCATGGCAAACTGGAACATATTCCTCCGATTGAAAGTGCTTCAGTGCAGTATGTCAACTTACGTTCTGAGAGCCGATTTTTATATAAAACTACAGTGATGCTGGCACAGGCGAAAGGACCTGATATTCAGGCATTTAGCCGCGACTTTTCCAGTAAAGGCCTGCAGATTGAATGTGCGGAACTTGTCAGTTTTTCAAAAGGTGATCAGGTAAAAATCAGTTTGCCGGAACTACAAAAAATCACCACTAAGCATCAGCTTTCTGGCTTAGCTTATGAAGTGATGGCCGTCAGTAAAAATAAACTGATTATGAATATGCGGGTAATAGACCCAACCAATGATCATCCAGGTAAAATATTTTTCCAACAACTGATTAATAACAACAGAAGCAAACTGACCATGGCAGAGGAAACGCCTAAGTTTCCAGGCCTTGGTCCTGCACTGCGAAATATGTACGTCAAGGCTTTGGATAACTTCGCGTTTTATGTACATCGACAAGGCGTGCGCTATAACCTGGATGTGGTCGCTGTTGGCGCTAAACCCAATTCACTACACAAGCTGCTGGCGCAGTTTAGTGATAATGCCAACTCAATAACTATGCTGCCGCTGTTGAAAAACAACGCCACCAATTTGCATTTTGCCAATCAGCTGAAAAAAATGAAGCGTCAGGAAGTACCATTCAGTTATGAGGTATTTTTACGTTTTATTCCAGGGCAAGACAGCATAGAACAAAGCTTTGAAACTAAGTTTGATTTTGACTTTCAGTTGCATAGTGCAAAAAAAGCGTTTATCGATGATGTGGTCAATACTGATGTGTTGTTTGCTTTTAAAATCTTTTTATCCCGCACAGGTCGCCCTGACACCGAGCATATAGCTAAAGAACTTGGTTATGTCAGCACTTATGCTATTCACAAAGCAAAAGTACTGGAAGAGGAGCTGTGGAGCGTCGTAGGTGTAGGTGAAGTCGTTGATATTACAGATGAAGTTCTATTGCGTTCTAACCTGAGCAATACACAAATAGCGCAGCAACAGCAAAAACGACTGACGTTATTGGCGAGTATTCAACTGCCTGAATAAGCCTAGCCTCAGTACTGAGGCTCAATCTGCTTTAACCACAACATCACTTCGTTAAAGTGATCCTTACAGGCGCAAGGATGAGTCAGCATAGAAATATGATCATAATCCTGATGGTGGCCCTGAGCTTTCCCCAGCAAGGTATAACGTCCCTTGTTTAAGCCTGTTTCTGTCAGAAAAGCCTGTACATCCAGCGGATGACCTAACAACTGATCATTGATGGCAGCGAAATGCCAACTGACTGGCCAGCTGAGCTTGGCACAAGCAGCGGCATAATCAAAACCATCCGTCGGATCGGTAAAAGCATGACCACGGATCCAACCAATAGTATCCAATAAATACTGAGCTGGTTCGTTATCAGCACCAAAACGCCATTGTTTAGCGGGCAAATAACCATATAACCGGCAAAGCAGCGGTGATAGTCTGTTCCAGACCAAATCAATATGCAGACGTTTTTTAAAGCCACCGACACGAATCACCCTTTTACTGCCAAAAGTGATGATGGCTTTTACCTTAGGTAGCAGGTGTGGAAAACGAGCTAAACTTGCGGCCAGCACCACACCAGCCCAGGAATGCGCAATCACGACTACAGGCAGCTGATACTGCTGCTGTAGATGCTGAATAAGAGACGGAATATCCTGACAAATCAGTTGCTGCTGACTGTGATTAAAATCCCTGCTGGCTTTAGGCTGAGACAAGCCCCGACCGGCAAAGTCTGCGCAAGTCACATAAAAACCGTGGTCTGCTAAAAAACAGCCTAAACCGCGACCCTTTTCATTATAAAAAATCCGGCTGTTTTCAATGGCGCCATGCAGCATCAGCACCGGATAAGCGGAATCTGGCTGGACTGGCGTGAGCTGGCGCAAATGCAGCTGATAATCAGCAACTGTCAGCCATTCAGATTGTTGGTGATGTTGCATCAGCAATCCAATAAATAAAGTAATTGCAGCAGCGAACCTTGTCGTATCGCCGCTTTGGCCTGCGCCTGTACTTTAGGTTTGGCATGAAAAGCCACCCCAAGGGCTGCGACAGCCAGCATAGGTAAGTCGTTAGCGCCATCACCGATAGCTACAGTCTGACTGGACGGAATATGGTATTGGCTGGCGATTCGTTGCACCACGTCCGCTTTGGTCTGAGCATCCACCACAGCCCCCAATACCTGCCCTGTCAGCTTGCCATTGATAATTTCCAGTTGATTAGCAAAAGTAGCTGTCAGTTGTAAACGCTGTTTTAGAGCTTCGGTAAAATAAGTAAAACCACCGGATGCGATCACCACTTGCCATTGATGTTGCTGTAAAAATGCGACTAAAGATTCTAAACCTGGCATCAGTGGCACAGCGTCTAACACTTGTTTCAGAATTGTCTCTGGTGCATCTTTGAGCGTGGCGACACGTTGTCGCAGGCTTTGGGCAAAATCCAGCTCACCGTTCATAGCCCGGGCTGTGACAGCTGCCACTTGCTCACCAACACCGGCTAGTTTGGCAATTTCATCAATGCACTCAATCTGAATGGCAGTCGAATCCATATCCATCACCAGTACACCAGGTTGCTGTAACAACACCGGAGCTGGCAGATAGACCAATTCAGCAGTCCAGGGCTCACTCAACTGGCGTAAAGCCAGAATTTGCTCTGCACTTAGGGCTTGCGGTAAGTCGATACGCACGGCCAAAGCTAAATCGGCATGAGGTCGATACAGACTCAAGGGATAAGCCGCATCAGCGGGCAATAACTTAAGCACAGCAAATAGCTGCGATAGCGTAAAACTCCCTGAAAAAATCCGCAGGCTGGCGGCGCTTTGCCTTGTAACTAATCCAGCCCAGAATTCTGGCGCTGAAACAAAGTCAGCAGCTTCACGTTCGCTTTGATAATAGCCGGAAGCGTGCAAAAGCACTGTGTCTTGTGCAGTCAGCCACTGAACTAAACTGTTGTCGGCAAAAGAGTTTGGGTCAATCTTATAATAAAAGCTCAAAAGGCCACCTGTACTTCATTCTGTTGCCGTGGCATTCTACCGACATTTTTAAGCCATTGTCAGTGTAAAAATCAGGCAAATTAATGCAATTAAGCGGTTATCAGCACAATAAAAACTCAAAATACTTCAGACTGGCTCAGCTGTTGCTGGCTTTGCTCGGGATTTGGGTGCTCTCACAATGGTGGTGGAACAGTAACCAACAGGGCGAACTGTTGTTCCAGCAACAAAGCGCTGAACTGATGCGGTCTACTCTTGTGGCTTTATCTCATACTGCCGCTTATCTGATAGATAACGACCAGTTGGAAAGCTTAAATCAGCTCACCACCCATATTGCCGCCACCCCTTATTTGCAGGATGTCGTAGTCTACGATGCCAACGGCGTGAAGTTATCTGCCTCAGACGGCACAGCCGCAGCTCAGTTGTTATACGCCCCTCAACACGAACAAGCTTTGCTTGCCATGGTGCAGGAGATTACTCAGGACAACAGAGTGATTGGTTATATCAAAATCAGTATGAAGCTCGATGCCAGCTTGTTGCCAGTGACTCAGGCCTGGCAGCAGTTGATGCAGCAGGTATTCTGGATGTTGTTACTCGCTGGCGTGGTCGCTTTTATGCTACGCGGCACCTGGAGCAAAATTGTGCATCAATGGCAAAAATGGCGCAAAGGCAAACAAGCGGACGCTGCCAATTTGCTTTAGGCTATTTTATTTAACAGCTGTGCTGTTGTGTTCCAAAGCGCTTTTGCTATCTGCAGCGGATCTTCGCCTCTTAACTCCGCCAACTCTGTTAGTACCAAAGGTAACTGAGCTGGTGTATTGATCTGGCCCTGAAAACCATTTAGCGGCATAGAAGGAGAATCAGTTTCCAGCACTAAAGCCTCCAACGGAAATTGTTTCACTGCCTTGCGGGTTTTCTCAGCACGCTCATAAGTAATAGTTCCGCCAATCCCCAGCTTAAAGCCCATATCAATAAAGGCTTTGCCTTGTTGGAAACTACCGGAAAACGCATGCAAAATACCGCCCTGGCTAAACTGCTGATGTTTAATGACCTGCACTAACTCATTATGTGATTTGCGATGGTGCAAAATCACTGGCTTTTTTAGTTTGCCTGCCAGCTGTAATTGAGCCTCAAAACACTGCCGTTGCAAAGCGAAACTATGTTCATCCAAAGCGAAATCCAGCCCTATTTCACCTATAGCACTGACTTCGGGTAAAGCGGCTAAAGCTTCAAGCTGCGATAAAGCCTCACGTTCAGATTCGCTTGCCCACCAGGGATGCACACCCAAGGCAATGTAAAAACCATAACGCTGCTTTAATGCCAGCAAAGGCAACCAGGCGGAGGATTGCACTGCAGGCACTAAAAAGTCATCCACCCCCACAGCTTTAGCGCTCGCCAGATGCAACTCCAGATCAGGCAATAACTCTGGTAAATCCAGATGACAGTGGCTATCAAATAATACAGGCCGCTTATCGGCGGCCTGTGAAGGAAGACTTAGGGGCATAAACGCTCTATGGCCCAGCTTTGATCGGCTTGCTGTTTGTACATAAAGCGGTCATGCAGCCTGTGCTCGCCGCCTTGCCAGAATTCAATCTGATGGGGTTTGACTAAAAAGCCGCCCCAGAATGATGGTACCGGCACTTCACCATGTTCAAATTTATGTTTAATTTCAGCAAACTTTTGCATCAACACCTGACGGGTCGAAACTGGACGGCTTTGCTCTGAAGCCCAGGCCGCCAGCTGACTCTCTTTTGGTCGGGATAAGAAATAACTCATCACCTGACTGGTCGGAACCCGCTCTGCCGTGCCATAAACGATGACCTGACGCTCCAGTGGATGCCATGGAAAATGCAGACACACCTTAGGGTTGTGCTCCAGTTCAGAGGCCTTACGGCTACCTAAGTTGGTATAAAACACAAAACCTTTACTGCTGACATCTTTAAGCAAAACCAGACGTTGTGATGGCTGACCTGACGCATCCACTGTCGCTACACACATAGCAGTAGGGTCTGGTAATTCTGCAGTTACAGCGTCTTTTAACCAGGCTTCAAACTGCACAAATGGATCGGCATTGAGCTTATCCAGGTCCAGTTTATCCATAGTATAACTGCGGCGAATATCAGCAATTTTCATCAGTTTGTCCTTGAACAGCGAAGATCTATAGGAGATTCCTGGCCTGAAGCGGATTACATCCGCTCCATCACTTCAATGCCTAACAAATCCAGGCCTTGTTTTAAAGTACTGGCCACCAGAATACTCAGCATTAAACGGCTGTTTTTTATATCTGGTTCAATGCCTTCTTTTAAAATAGGGCAAGCTTCGTAGAAACTCATAAACTGGCTGGATAACTCGTATAAATAGTTACACAACAGGTTAGGCACAGCATCTTTCATCACGGCCTGTAAAGTTTCTTCTAAGCGTAACAGTTTGACTGCTAACTGCTTTTCCTGCTCTTCCAGCAGTTGCAGCGGAGCTACAAAGCTCTCGTCGATACCGGCTTTGCGCAAAATGCCGCTGACCCTGGTATAGGCATATTGCAGGTAAGGAGCTGTAGCACCTTCAAAACTTAACATCGCATCCCAGCTAAAGACGTAATCACTGGTGCGGTTTTTCGATAAGTCAGCAAACTTCACTGCACCTATACCAACTTTGCGTGCCACTTCCGCCATTTCTTCAGCGCTTAAATCAGAGGACTTTTGCTCAACCACGGCCTTTGCACGCACTACGGCTTCTTCTAACAATTCAGCCAGTTTGACAGTGCCACCGGTACGGGTTTTAAACGGCTTACCGTCTTCACCCATCATGGTACCAAAAGGACAGTGATCATAAGCCACATGGTCTTTTAACAAACCAGCTTTTCGGGCCACTAATTCCACTTGTTTAAAGTGCAGCGCCTGACGGGCATCGGTAAAAATCACAATTCGATCGGCCGCTAAATCAAAGCTACGGTATTGGCAAGCCGCTAAATCTGTAGTGGCGTACAGGAAGCCCCCACCAGTTTTTTGCACGATAAAAGGCGAGGGATTACCCTCTTTATCAGCCAGTTCCTGTAAAAACACTACTAAAGCGCCCTCACTTTCAACCGCTAACCCCTGCTGCTTCAAGCTATCCACTATAGGCTGCAGCATAGCGTTATACGCGCTTTCTGGCTTGATATGCTCGTGGCCTAACGTGACTTTTAAGGTTTTGTAGACTTCATCGCTGTGCTTAATCGAAGTATCGATAAACAACTGCCACAACTTCTGGCAATGCGCATCGCCACTTTGTAGTTTCACTACATAGTCACGCGACTTATCAGCAAAACCTGCTTCATCGTCAAAACGTTTTTTCGCTTCGCGGTAAAAGTCTTCAAGGTCGGCTAAGGCCACTTGCTCTAAATCGATACCGGCCGCCAGCTTGTCTTCCAGATGCGCAATCAGCATACCAAACTGCGTACCCCAATCGCCCATATGGTTCTGACGTATGACTTTGTCGCCCCAGAACTCCAGACAACGCACTACTGCATCGCCAATAATGGTGGAGCGCAAATGTCCAACGTGCATCTCTTTGGCCAGGTTAGGCGCTGAGTAATCCACTACGATAGTTTGTGGTGCCGGGTTTGCACTTAAGGTTAAGCGTGGGTTTTGTGAAGCACCGGCTAACTGTGCCGCTATCCAGTCTTTGCGTAGCGTGACGTTAATAAAACCTGGGCCTGCAATTTCTACTTTCTCAGCCAGTTCAGCTAAATCCAGCTGTTGCACCAGCTGCTCCGCTAAAGCACGCGGATTTGTTTTGAGTAACTTGGCCGCAGCCATAGCGCCGTTAATTTGGTAATCGCCAAATTCAACTTTAGTGCTGATGGTCACCGCTGTGTTGGTGTCAGCAGGCAACCCCAATGCCACCATAGCAGCCTGGGTTTTGCTCGATAGTAATTCTTTGATATTCATAAAAAACCTTTAGCGCCTGAATTAATGTTCACGGGTTTTATGGAATTTGATCTTCGGATAACGTTCTATCGACAAATTCAGGTTCACCATAGTAGGAGCCAGATAAGTCAGGTTATCGCCACCGTCCAAAGCCAGGTTCATACTGGCTTTGTTTTTAAACTCGCTCAGGGCTTTCTGATCATCACTGTATACCCAACGCGCAGTCGTCACGTTGACACTTTCGTAAATCGCATCGACGTTGTACTCAGATTTTAAACGATGCACTACCACATCAAACTGCAGCACACCGACAGCACCTACGATCAAATCATTGTTATCCAGCGGACGGAACACCTGCACCGCGCCTTCTTCCGACAACTGCACTAAACCTTTAAGTAACTGCTTTTGTTTTAAAGGATCACGCAAACGAATACGACGGAATAACTCAGGCGCAAAGTTTGGAATACCTGTGAAGTTAAACTTCTCACCAGAGGTAAAAGTATCACCAATCTGAATAGTGCCGTGATTATGTAAACCTATGATATCGCCAGGGTAGGCTTCCTCAACATGCTCACGATCGCCCGCTAAAAAGGTTAATGCCTGTGGCACCAGCATATCTTTGCCAATACGCACATGGTGCATTTTCATGCCCTTTTCATATTTACCTGAACAGATACGTAAAAAGGCCACACGGTCACGATGTTTCGGGTCCATATTGGCCTGAATTTTAAACACGAATCCGGTAAAAGCAGGTTCAGACGGCTCAATAACACGAGTGGTAGTCGCACGGTGTTGTGGTGCAGGTGCCCATTCAGTTAAACCGTCCAGCATATGATCGACACCAAAGTTACCTAAGGCGGTACCAAAAAATACCGGCGTGAGTTCGCCCTTGCGGAACAACTCTAAATCAAATTCGTGACTGGCTCCTTTGACCAACTCCATCTCTTCGCGCAATTGGCCAGCGTAATAACCAATACGTTGATCCAGTTCAGGATTGTTGATGCCTTTAATCACATCCAGCTCCTGGATGGTATGGCCCATACCTGATTTGTATAAAATAATTTCGTCGCGGTAAATGTGATAAACACCTTTGAACTCTTTACCCGAGGCAATAGGCCAGGTGATAGGAGCACAGGCGATTTTTAATACGCTTTCTACTTCATCTAATAAATCAACAGGATCACGAATATCGCGGTCCATTTTGTTCATAAAAGTGATGATTGGCGTATCACGTAAACGGGTGACCTCCATCAGTTTAATGGTCCGGTCTTCAACACCTTTAGCGCCGTCAATCACCATTAAACATGAATCCACCGCCGTTAAAGTTCGGTAAGTATCTTCAGAGAAGTCTTCGTGACCAGGCGTATCAAGCAGGTTGACTAAGCAATCGGCATAAGGGAACTGCATCACAGAAGTGGTGACCGAGATGCCCCGCTCTTTCTCCATTTCCATCCAGTCGGAGGTGGCGTATTGGCCAGACTTTTTACCTTTGACCGTCCCTGCTTTTTGGATCAACTGTCCAAACAACAACACTTTTTCAGTGATGGTGGTTTTACCGGCATCGGGGTGAGAAATGATCGCAAAAGTGCGACGTTTATTAACTTCTTCTAAAAACAGTTCGGTCGTCATGCCATCCAACTTGATCAATAAACAAAGGCCACAACTTAGCCAGAAAGCAGAGTGGGCTTAGCTATAAATGGAAATTTCGCGCGATTATAACAGCAACCAAAGCACAGGCACAGAATTTAGCCGTTTTGCTCAGGAAATTATCTGTCTGGGAAAATGATTTTCGCTATCCCAGAGGCAAAGCCATTAAAATTGCGTCTTCACGGCCTGTAGCAGTTGGGTAATAACTGGGGCGTAAACCGGTTTGAATAAAACCACATTTTTCATACAGCTTAATGGCATTAGCATTGGATTGGCGCACTTCCAGCCAGCAGTCCAGTGCTCCTAAATCCTGCGCCTGCGCAATAAAGTGCTGCAAAAGTTGTTGACCATAGCCCAGGCCCTGAAACTTTGGCGATACGCCTATATTAAATAAACTGGCTTCTACTGCGACTTTTTCACCTATGTAAAAACCTATGATGGTGTCATCATCATTCAGCAGCACCGCATTAAAATAGCGCTCACTAAAGCAAGTGTTGAAGGTGCCTTCCGACCAGGGATGGCTATTGGCGCTTTGTTCTATCTGCAGCATCGCAGGGATATCGGCAGGGGTGGCACTACGGAGTAACGGCATGCATCAGCTCTCTTGCTGGAGGCACAACCAGAGCAGCTTTTTCTGCGGCACTGACTGTAATAATTCAATCGAAGGTGTTACTAAGAGTCCGTTTTGCAACATAGGTTCAGTACTGCTTGGGTTTAACCGCCACTGCAGACCAGGTTGATATTCATTCATCGCCGCCAAGACGTCTTTAGAGAGGGGCAGCTCAGGGTCAGGTTCTGAGTAGGATTCAATAGGCACTGGGGCTGCGGTCTCTATCACATCAGCTACAGCGACCATATCAGCTTCTGGTTCAGCCAACACCATTATTTCTGCTTCAGGCGTTTTAGCCATAGCAGAGAACTCTTGATGTAATTCAAGTGGTTGTATCTGGAGTAAATGCAGCAACTGCTGCTTGGATGATGAAGAATTCATATCAGAATGAAGTGGCAGGGGCAGAGGGATTCGAACCCCCAACCATCGGTTTTGGAGACCGCTGTTCTACCAATTGGAACTATGCCCCTAGCGTTGGAGGCGCCATTATACAAAAGAGGCATCAAAGGTAAAGCAAAAATCTGTCTGCACTGATTTAACTGCACATAAAACATACGTTTCATTCCTTTAAGGCCCCTTCTCTGCTTGCGACAAAGTTTTTTAATCAGAAATTACGATACTGGCAAGCTTATTAATTCGTTTTCATCGACGCATTTATCAGGCTTATTCTGCCGTTATAGCTTCAAAGGAGGAAAACCATGAGCACAGTACGAGATATATACCAGCGTGAATTTCCGCGTCTGCAACAAGACGATACGATAGTTCAGGCCGTGCAGCAACTGCGAGAATTTAATCTGACGGGTTCGCCAGTATTTAACAAAGACAATGAACTGGTTGGTTATTTGTCTGAACAGGATTGTTTGACTGCTATGTTACACGCCAGCTACTTTTGTAGCTTGCACAACACCATAGCGCAAGTAATGAGTAAAAAGGTAGTGACTGTGCTTGCATCCGACAGCCTGGTAGATAGCGCCGTGATTTTTACCAGTCTGCATTTGCATCAGCTGCCTGTGCTGGAGAATGGCTCGGTGGTTGGGGTGCTCAACAGAGGTCAGGTGGTTCGCGCTTTGGAGGCTACGCTTGGGGATTGTTATGGCGGGGAACGGGCGGCTTAGATTTGGGTTGGAACTCTGCTGGAACTCGAAAGAGCAAAAGAGAAACTGCAGAAGCTAAGACTTCGCGGCAGGAGGATTGCGTTTGCCGTCCTGGCAAACGTCCCTGCGGGCCAGCCTTCGGCTGTCGCCATTTGCTCCCGGCAAATGGCTCGAACCGTGAAATAGGGCTCTCAAGACGCCAACAGTTTGGCGTCTTGCCGATTGAACACGACGAGCTCTGCGAGGAGATAGGAGGATCTCATCCGCCTGTGTCCACCATCGCAGATCTATTTAGCTGAATTTTAAAAACACAAAAACGCCTGGAGCGTGTTTGGACCGCCGCATGGCGGGTCCCGAAGGGATTTTTCGCAGGGATGCGAAAAACAAAAAAACCTGCACTTAGCAGGTTTAGTTGTGGTGGACGCAGGAGGATTGCAAATGGCGTCCTGCCACTTGCCCTGCGGGCCGAGCTTCGCTCGTCCACAAAACGACAGGACGTCGTTTTGCACAGCTTCGCTGCCGAAGGCGAGTACCACGGATGGTACGAGTGAAAATCGCTCCCGGCGATTTTGTCGAACCTTGCGGAGGTTCTCACCTACTGCCTCCACATCGCCGATCTATTTAAGTGAATTTCAGGCACAAAAAAACCTGCACTTAGCAGGTTTAGTTGTGGTGGACGCAGGAGGATTCGAACCTCCGACCGCTCGGTTCGTAGCCGAGTACTCTATCCAGCTGAGCTATGCATCCATCTGGTACTATCTTTTTCACATCGTCGTTGTAGTTAAGTGGTGGACGCAGGAGGATTCGAACCTCCGACCGCTCGGTTCGTAGCCGAGTACTCTATCCAGCTGAGCTATGCATCCAATCTTAACAGTACAACTGGCGGAGAAGGAGGGATTCGAACCCTCGATAGAGTTTCCCCTATACACCCTTAGCAGGGGTGCGCCTTCAGCCACTCGGCCACTTCTCCGCACTACGTTGCGGCGTGTATATTAATGTCTCAGGAAAATAAGTCAAACAATTTTTGGAGCTGGAAAGCGCGTTTGCTGACCTTTTAAACAATTCGACTAAATATTCGCTACAAAGCGTTAAAAATATACAATTTCTAAAAATGGTAAAGCTTAAAACTTATTGATCGTCATCGCCGCTAAAGCCACCAGGAGTGCCTTTTTCAGCCTGAATGCGCATATAAATCTCTTCTCTGTGCACTGACACTTCTTTTGGTGCATTCACACCGATACGAACCTGATTTCCTTTGACGCCTAAAACTGTGACCGTGACTTCATCACCAATCATCAGGGTCTCACCAACACGACGCGTTAAAATAAGCATTCTTTGCTCCTTTTGTATGATCCCAGCTTCCAATGGTTGCGCCTGTTTGATCGTACTGCGCAGACCTGTCAGCTTCATAATAACTCAGCTGACAAATTTATGAAAACCTTGAAATTAATTAACTGAACCCAATAAGACAGTGTGTAAAGCGACAGCGACTTTATTCAATTCAGTCTCTGGCACGACGATAGATAATTTAATTTCGGCACAACTGACAGCCACAACTTGTACGGCTAATAACTGTAATTGTTCAAATACTGTCGCTGTAATAACAGGATTTGATTTTAGCCCTATCCCTACTATAGATAATTTGCCCAAAGACTTCCTGCTTTGCAGCGTAAAATTTTGCTTCTTTTTCAGTTCATTACAGATATCTTCTACAGTATTCAGGTCATTTTGGTTCAAACTAAACTGCATTTGTACTAAACCTGACTGCGCATACTGCACCTTTAACATATCGGTCTCAATAGCTAAACGGGCGAACTCCTTCAGTAATGCGATATGTAGCTCACTACTGACCTCATTCAGCTCCAGCCAGACTTCGCCGGTCTGGCAAGCCAGTCCTGTAACCGCTGGTAGACTCATGGTCTGGTCCTCATAACACACTAAAGTTCCCTGGTCGGGTTTGAAGCTGGATAACACCCGCACCGGCACCTGATGCATAGCTGCGTATTCAACAGAGCGGGAATGCAATACTTTGGCGCCTAAACTGGCCAGTTCCAGCATACTGGACGCGTCGACATAAGGCAGCCGGAACGCATCAGCACAAATACGCGGGTCCATGCTGTAAATACCGTCGACATCGGTAAATATCTGACACTCGTCGGCTTTTAATGCCGCAGCCAAAGCCACTGCTGTGGTATCAGAACCGCCACGGCCTAAAGTGGTGATATTGCCTTCAATATCGCGGCCCTGAAAACCAGCAGCGATGACAATATGGCCCTGCTCCAACTCCTGCCACAAACGTTCTGTACCTACGGATAAAATACGGGCACGGCTGAATTTATTGTCAGTCAGAATACCAATCTGGTCAGCCAATAAAGACACTGCCGGATGACCGCGTTTAATCAGCGCCATCGCCAGCAGAGCTATACTGACCTGTTCACCGCTGGCGGCGAGCATATCCAGTTCGCGGGTCGAGGGACGACTATCAATCTGGTGCGCCAGCCCAAGCAGCCTGTTGGTTTCACCCGCCATCGCGGACACCACCACTACTACTTTGTGACCAGCATGCACAGTCTGAATCACCTGCTCTGCTACAGCCTCGATACGCTCGGGGGTACCGACTGAGGTACCCCCGAATTTTTGCACATATAAAGCCACTGAGTATTACAGCTTAGCCGCAATATAGTCGGCAGCAGCTTTGAGCACAGCAGGTAAAGCGGCTACATCAGTCCCACCAGCCTGAGCTAAGTCCGGCTTACCACCGCCTTTACCACCTACTTGTTCTGCAGCCCAACTAATCAGCTGACCAGCTTGTACTTTGGCGGTTAAATCAGAGGTCACGCCAGCAATTAAACTGACTTTGCCTTCAGCAGCTGTAGCTAATAACAAAATACCTGAACCTAGTTTGTTTTTCAGCTCATCGACCATAGTACGGAAGGCTTTTGGATCAGCACCTTTAAGCTCTGCAATCAGCACTTTAACGCCGTTAATCATCTGCACCTGCTCCAGCAAAGAAGCACCGGCAGCGCTGGCGAGTTTGGCTTTTAATTGCTCCAGCTCTTTCTCTAAAGCTTTGCGGCTGTCCATGGCTTGCTGCACTTTTTCAGCAATAGAAAACACATCGCCTTTGAGCATTGAAGCTACTGTTTGAGCCTGTTGTTCCAGCTTATGCACAAAAGCTAAAGCACCTTCGCCAGTCACAGCTTCAATACGACGAATACCTGCAGCTATACCGCTTTCGACCACAATTTTGAACAGGCCGATATCACCAGTGCGGGACACATGAGTCCCACCACAAAGTTCAATCGAGAAGTCGCCCATACTCAGTACACGCACTTCGTCATCGTATTTTTCACCAAACAGCGCCATAGCGCCTGCAGCTTTGGCGTCATCGACATTCATCAGACGGGTCAACACTTCGTGGTTTTGCTGAATTTGTTCATTCACCATCTGCTCAATGCGACGGATTTCATCGGCTTTTACTGTTTCAAAATGCGAGAAGTCAAAACGTAAACGTTCTGAACCTACCAAAGAGCCTTTTTGCGTCACGTGCTCACCCAAGACAGTGCGCAGCGCTGCGTGCAACAAGTGGGTGGCCGAGTGATTTTTCCGAATAGCTTCACGACGGGCATTATCAATGGCCGCATCGACTAAATCACCGATAGCCAAAGCGCCCTTTAAGCTGCCTTTATGGGCAAAAGCTTTACCTACTTTGATGGTATCAACCACACTAAAGACAGCACCATTGGCCAGCGTTAATACACCAGCATCACCGGATTGACCACCAGACTCGGCATAAAATGGCGTTTGATCCAGGATCACCAAGGCCTGCTGTCCATCGCTTAGTGCATTGACTGCATTGCCTTCCAGCAGAATTTCAACCACTTTGGCTTTGCCCTGAATTTGGGTATAACCAGTAAAATCAGTGCACTGGGCAGAAGTTAAGGCCTGATTGTAATCAGCACCAAAATTAGAGGCTTGCTGAGCTCGTTTACGCTGTGCTTCCATCGCCGCTTCAAAACCGGCCTGATCCACAGTTAAACCGCGCTCACGCGCCACATCGCTGGTTAAATCCAGTGGGAAGCCGTAAGTGTCATACAACTTAAAGGCGACTTCGCCCGGGATCACAGTGCTGCCATTCAGTCCTGCTAAAGCCTCTTCGAGAATACCCAGACCACGCTCTAAAGTTTTACCAAACTGCTCTTCTTCCAGCGCCAGCACTTTTTCAATGACAGCCTGTTTTTCAATCAGTTCTGGGTAAGCCTCACCCATTTGTTCGGCTAAAGCGCCCACCAATTTGCTGAAAAACACGCCTTTAGCGCCCAGCTTATTACCGTGACGGATAGCACGGCGAATAATACGGCGCAGCACATAACCACGGCCTTCGTTGGATGGCATCACACCGTCAGCCACTAAAAAAGAACAGCTGCGGATATGGTCGGCGACCACACGTAATGACTTGTCGTTTAAATCAGTCGCGCCTGTGATAGCTGCAGTGGCTTTAATCAGCGCCGCAAAGGTGTCGATTTCGTAGTTGCTGTGCACGTTTTGCAAAATAGCTGCAATACGCTCTAAGCCCATGCCTGTATCGACGCTTGGTTTTGGCAGAGGTTCCATCCGGCCATCGGCGTGACGGTTAAACTGCATAAAGACGTTGTTCCAGATCTCAATAAAACGGTCACCATCTTCTTCAGCTGAACCCGGTGGGCCACCCCAGATGTGATCGCCGTGATCGTAGAAAATTTCAGTACAAGGACCACAAGGACCTGTGTCGCCCATAGCCCAGAAGTTATCCGAAGCATAAGGTGCGCCTTTGTTATCACCAATACGAATAGCGCGTTCTACTGGCACACCAATATGTTTGGTCCAGATATCAAAAGCTTCATCGTCTGTTGCGTAGACAGTGATCCAGAGTTTTTCTTTTGGCAGCTTGACCACTTCAGTCAAAAATTCCCAGGCGTATTGAATAGCGTCCTGTTTGAAATAATCACCAAAGCTGAAGTTACCTAACATTTCAAAGAAGGTATGGTGACGGGCTGTGTAACCTACGTTTTCTAAATCGTTGTGCTTACCGCCGGCGCGTAAACAACGTTGTGCTGTGACAGCGCGGTTATAGCTACGTTTGTCCTGGCCTAAAAACACGTCTTTAAACTGCACCATACCAGCGTTGGTGAAGAGTAAGGTTGGATCATTACCTGGGATCAGTGAACTGCTGCTAACGATTTGGTGGCCTTTACTGGCAAAAAAGTCCAGGAAAGCGCGGCGAAGTTGTGCCGAAGTCATATACATATCTTACTCTTCTTTAAGCTCTGCAAATACAAGTTGGATAGTGTCACTGCCAAAGCCTCGGCTTTGTAAATAACGCATCCGTTTAAGTTTGTCCTGATAATCCGTTATGGGTTTATCCGCATATTTTTTACGGTACGCCGTTGAGGCGACCTCAAACCAGTCGATGTCTAATTCGTCCAGCAGTTGCTGTTGTAGTTCTTTGTTAATGCCCTGCTGTGCACAAAACTGGCTAATGTAAAACCATCCGTAGCCTTTATGCAACTTTGCATTGACCTGCATCCGGGCATAACGTAACTCGTTTTGATAATCCCGTTGCTGCGCCCAATCCAGTAGTTGACTAATTTGCTCTGTCGAAGCTCCTTTTTGCTTGAGCTTTTGTTTCAGCTCCAGCGCGCTGTATTCCCGGCGCGATAATAAACCCAACAACCATTGCCGCAGCTCCTGCTCTGTCAGGAGCTTTGGCTGTTGCGAGGGCTGCGGCGCTGTCATGCTTATACTTCCAGCACAGCAGGTGCTGAATCATCCAGCTGCAGCGCAAAAAAAGCGCTAAAAGACAAAAAGAACGCAATTTGTAACAGCGGAATAATCACAATAAAAGCAAAGCCCAAAGTGGCTATGCCCAGCATGCCTAATACGACTGACAAAATACCAAACAAAGTTAAGGCACCGACATTACGCCAACAGGCGGTGAGGCTAGCCATTAAAATAGCCTGTAAACGTTGTTCGTTAAGGAAATAGGCAATGGCCACAGCGTAGGCAAACAACATAAAGACCAGACTTAAGACCACAGCGAGCAAAAACATAGTCACAGGGTCAACTACCCCAGCCTGAGTTTGCTCCATCAACTGGGCGGCCAATAGCATCAGCGGAATATTCGCCAGCAAATTAGCGCCAGCTAACCTGATAAAAGTACGGCGATAACGTTCTTCTTTAAACACACTAAAAATCAGCTGAAAATTGACAGCTTGTTGCTGTTGTAACAGCACTATAGTTTTGTAAAAACCAGCTGTTAGAAATGGATTTGCCAGTACCAGAATCACTCCAAGCACAGGATGCAACTGCGCCACTAAACTTAGCACAGTGGTAAAAGCCACCATAGCAATCAGCGTTGCAGGTGCTTGACGAAACAACTCCCAGGCTTTAGTCAGCCAAGTCAGAGCCGCCTGCATAGGCACACGACGTATGATAAGTTTTACCTGAACTTTCTGATCCACGAACTTTAACCCTTCTGTCACTTCAGCAGTCGAAGCTCTGATAGCCACGAAACGAGGCATATCTTACTGCAAAAGCAGGGTTACTAAGAATAGCTGACGCAGAAAAAGACGGTTTTCGCTACGGATTATGTAAATTAACTGCGGGCTTCATCATTTTGAAACCAAAACAGCTTTCACAGGTCATTACAGCGTATAGTGCGGCGACAGAATTCAAACCGCCGCAGACGGACAGGGACGGATACTGATGAGGATTGAATGCAGAACATTCAAAGTGCTTTTTTTTGGCTGATTGAGTTAACAAAAAAATATTCCGGCCTGGTGGCTTTATTTGGGTTTTGCACTGGTTTATTCAGTTTATGGCAAGTTGAACGTCGTGAAGAATTTGCCCAGTTTTTTGCCATTCTAATGGTTATTGGCTGGTTGTGGTTGATGGGTGAATACTGGCTGCGCAAAGGTTTATTGCGTAAGTTTGGTATCTCGTTATCAAAAGACGTCACCCACCTGATCACTCAGTTACTGCATCAGGAAAGCTTGTTTTTTGCCTTGCCATTTTTTCTGGCAGCCACTGACTGGGACCAGCCCCAAGCCGTGTTTACTCTGGTATTGGTTTGTTGTGCTTTGGTGGCAGTGATTGATCCGGCTTACAACAGGCTGCTGACAAGACGACGGGCTTTATTTTTGCTGTATCACTGTTTTTCTTTATTCGCCGTTTTGATGGTGGTGTTGCCGCTGCTGTTTTTTATGACCACCACCCAAAGTTTGGGTTTGGCACTTATTATTTCAGCTTTACTGAGTATTCCCAGTATCCGCCCTTTATTAGCACAACCAGGCCGCTGGCGCTTACCTGTATTATCTCTGTTGTTAGTAGTCATGACCAGTAGCATCTGGTTTAGCCGCAGCCTGATCCCCGCGCCGGTGTTAAACCTAACCGACATTCAGCTAAGTCAGCAGATGGATTACGAACAACGTTTACCAGGTGCAGCTATTACAGAGTTATCGCTGGCTGAACTGCAACAAGGCCTCTACGCCTACACCTCAGTGCGGGCCCCCCGAGGCTTAAAAGAGCAGATTTATCATGAGTGGACTCATAATGGCCAAGCTGTCGAGCGTATTGCACTAAATATTTCAGGCGGACGGGAGGAAGGCTACAGAGCCTGGACTCGCAAACAGCAATTTCCACAAGATGCAGTGGGCAAATGGAAAATTCGGGTCGTTACGGATTCAGGGCAGTTATTGGGGGCTATCAGGTTTAGGGTGACACCTTAAAAAAGAGCGACCATAAAGCCTAAACAGTATGAGATTTGAATGTGAGACGGGCGGGGATAAACCCCGCCCCTACAATTATTCCTTCACAATTTCCATTTCTTTAATCAGGTTGGTCGCCCCATCTACCTTCTCCATTTGCCACAGCATATAACGGCTGTCGACATGGATAGAGCGGTTGGTGGCAGGGTCATAGTCCCAATTGCCAATGATGCCTTCAATCACGCCATCAAATAACAAACCCACTAATTCAGCTTTACCGTTCAGCGTAGGTGAACCTGAGTTCCCACCAGTGGTATCCACTGTGCTTAAGAAGTTGACCGGCAGATTGTTATAGACCGCATCTTTGTAGATGCCAAAATCGCCTTGTTTTAACGCTTCAATCTGAGCCTGCGGTGCGTCAAATGGCTCTATACCCGTTTGCTTCTGCAAAATACCAGCAGCTGTGGTAAATGGCTGATAAGACACCGCATCTTTTGGCTGGTAACCTTTGATAGAACCATAAGTGACACGCAAGGTGCTGTTGGCATCGGCATACACTGCTTTGCCATTGGCTTTGTTAAACGCAATGATGGCTTCCATCACTTGCGGACGCACCACGGCTAGCTTACCTTTGTGTTCTTTTTCTGCATTTTCTAAGGCGATATCGGTCTCGTACATAGCAACAGCGTATTGGATCAGAGGATCGGCACTCTCTTTAAAGTCGTCTACTGATTTGCCCATCCAGGCTAAACGCTCGACTTCATCCGACAACTTAGTCGCCTGATACAGACCTTCCAGTTTGGTGCGAAGCGCTGCGACATCCAGCTCAGTAGAACCTATACCAAAATAACCATCCAAAGCTTTTAAACGCTGACCCGCCGGTAATTTGGCGTAATGTTGCAGAAAATGCAGCATCAACTCTTGTTCTACTTTGGCATCAAAACTGCGCGACAAACGCTTCATGCTGGCAGAAAAACGCTCCAAATCACGTTCCTGGTAGCCTATTTCACGCTCTGCGTCTGGTTTTTGCTGCTCATGAGCTAAACGATATAAACGTTTGGCAGTGTTAAATAATTGGCCATAACTCAGATAACCTAAAATGAGATCACGCTGCTGATAGTGCTGTTCCTCTTGCAACAACTGCTGCAGATTACGCACCGCAGCTGCATACTTCGCCTGACGGGCCGGGCTGGATTTAATCCATAGATTCAGTGCTTTATCAAACTGATCTTTACGTTGCTGAGTATCACCTTTCTGGTAACTGCCGATCATCCCTTCAAAGTTTTTCGCATAATTAGCCAGTGACGCCAGAATACTTTCATATTTTATCCGAGCTTCTGAGCCTTCAGCTGAGTATTGTTTAATCACCTCTATCGCTTCTTCACGATAGGCTTTGGATAAAGGCAACACCTGGGTGAACTGGTTTTCAACTTCAGCTGCAGTGTTGTATCTGTTGGTACGGCCCGGATAACCGATAACCATTACAAAGTCATTTTCTTTCAGTGGCTTAGCAGATACCTTTAAATAGGAAGGTGGAGTAAAAGGCACATTTTCTGCGCTGAAATCAGCAGGCTGACCATCTTTGCCGACATAGGCACGATAAAATGAGTAGTCACCTGTGTGACGCGGCCACATCCAGTTGTCGATATCACCACCAAATTTACCTATACCTGAAGCTGGCGCATGCACTAAACGTACATCACGAATTTCCATTTGTTTGATCAGGTAATACTCTAAACCACCGTGAAAACTATACACCTCACAGCGGTAACCCGGAGTTTCGCAAGCAGCAACTTGCTCTTTACGCAGCTCGTCAATTTTATCAAAACGTTCTTTGCCCTTGAGCGAAGGCGATAATTCCTGGTTGATTTGCGCTGTGATATTAGTCACTTGCTGAGTCACAAAAATTTTAGACCCTGGAGCTGCCGGTAATTCTTCGTCTAACTCTTTCGCTAAAAAACCTTTAGCCAGCAAATTATTAGCCGCTGTGCTGTTGTGCTGAATACTGCCATAAGCACAATGATGGTTCGTCACTACTAACCCCTGATTAGAGACAAAAGAGGCAGTGCAACCACCTAAACTAATCACAGCGTTCATTGGAAAGGCTGTAAGCTGAGCAATACTTTTGGTATCAATTTCCAGACCTTTTTCTTTGAGGAGTTGTTCTAGTTCAGGTAATTGATGAGGCTGCCACATGCCTTCGTCGGCATGAGCAAAAGTAGCGATGGACAACGCCAGTGTAAGCAGTGTTTTTTTCATTCAGAAATTCCTTGGCATAAAGGCCCAGACAAACTAACAGCATCAGAGCACTGTGCTGATACTGTTGCGGGTAACGGGGCTCATTGTGCGATATTTTACAGCAAAGTAAAACGGCCAGAGACTTGAATTTCCGTACTATTTCCCCCATAAAGTGAAGTCGTTAAAAATACAGGAGCTGCAATGGAACAACTAATCGAAAAGGTGATGTACGCCACCCGCTGGTTAATGGCGCCTATTTATCTTGGTCTGAGTCTGGCTTTACTGGCTCTTGGCGTGAAGTTTTTTCAGGAAGTATTCTCCATCATTCCTGTTATTTTCAGTATGAAGGAAGTCGATCTGATTTTAGTCGTACTGTCTTTAATTGATATTTCGCTGGTTGGTGGCTTGCTGGTGATGGTGATGTTTTCTGGTTATGAGAACTTCGTGTCCCGCATGGATATTGATGGTGACAGTGAAAAGCTCGGATGGTTAGGTAAACTCGACTCCAATTCGTTAAAGAACAAAGTTGCTGCATCCATAGTGGCTATATCCTCTATTCATTTGCTTAAAGTTTTTATGGATACCCAGAATATCCCCAATGACAAAATTATGTGGTATCTGCTTATCCATATGACCTTTGTTGTCTCAGCTTTTGCTATGGGCTATCTGGATAAAATTACCAAAGACGCTGGCAAAAAAGACAACTTCTGAGCAGAGCATTGCATTCTTTTAAACAGAAAAACCCCGGCTTACCGGGGTTTTCGTTTCAAGCACTACACCAGATTAAAAATTATATTTAAAACCCAAAGCTGCAGATTCGTCCTGCTCTGTATCAAAATCCAGAGCAGAGAACATGGTATAAATCACCATCTCACTGTTCAGGGCGTAGTCTGCACCTACACTCCACAAAGTACCGGTTTCCGGATGACGAATTTTACTGTCATCCCGCTGCCATTGCAGTTTGTAAGTCAGAGCTTCAAGCTTATATGCAAGCTGTGCCATCACTGCATCGCCTTCAACGTTGCGTCTTATATGTTCACTGTGCTGCAACATCAAACCCGCCGATAACTGACCTCCAGACAATTCCATCAGCTTAAAGTGAGCCAGAATACGTTCAGCATCGATATTATTTAGCTCAC
The DNA here is from genome assembly GCF_014645135.1 of Rheinheimera tangshanensis. Classification (GTDB taxonomy): domain Bacteria; phylum Pseudomonadota; class Gammaproteobacteria; order Enterobacterales; family Alteromonadaceae; genus Pararheinheimera; species Pararheinheimera tangshanensis. The sequence goes on along the minus strand of NZ_BMLH01000001.1, from coordinate 572,926 downwards.
GCGCCTGACTGTATGCAAAATAGTAAGGGTAAGCTTTAAAACCTGAGTCACCATAACTTAAGGTCCAATCATAGCCACCAGCGACCTCATCGCTGGCGCCAGTCTGGTACGTAGCTTGCAACTGAAAACCTTCAATCACGGGGCTCTGATAGCCAATAATATTTTCTAGCCTGTCCTGCCCCGCACTTAACTGTGCTATGTCATTGAGGGTCTCGTTGAATAAATCTATTTTACCTTCAGACTTTTTGAAGCGGGTGTCATTTTTACCAAAAACCAGTTCGCCCCAATTTCCGGCAAAACCTATGTAGGTGTTACGACTGCCTAATCTGTCGTCTTTGTTTGCCTCATCTAAACCATTAACCTGCCACTCATAAACCACGATCAGGTCAAGATTATCCACCAGCTCCTGGCGAGCTTTAAACCCCAGCCTGGTAAATGGCGCTTCAATTTGCCAACCTTGGTCGGCATAACGGTATAAGCCTTTATCTACATACAAGCCTTGCAGATCAAGCTTGCCGTAGACATCCCACTCAAAGGCCTGAGCCCCGGCACTCAGCAGCATCAGCGAGCCAACGGTAGCACAATATTTGTTGTTCAAATTCGTCCCCTTATTTACTATTTTCACTGTTGGCAATCAGATTATTTTCGCCAAAAGTCACACAAAAATGTCAATCTCAATAGGTTTATCTACTGACTATCACTGTAAAACCAAATTATTTAATAATTCGATGAAAGTCGGACTTAATGCACTCCCGATAAAACTATTGCTCAACACCAGACAAAGAAATAAACAATAATAAAGCGACCATCATGACCGATAAATTAAACGGGTAACTCAAATAAATTATCAGATGTCACAACATAATCTCTATTGATGAGCACATAATCCAGCACCAAGGACATTGCTCACTTTGCATACAAAAAATTATCTTAAGTACCTATCCCCTTTGGTGCAAAACTGAGACGCTCAAGCTCCCCAGCAAAATAAACACAATAATTTAAAGATTAATCTATTAAATACTTCAGTATTTCGTACTAAACGACGCTTTATAGGGTTTTAGCGGATAAAACGGCATCTGTCAAAATCCAGATAGAAACAAAGAGTACGGATGTTGGATCTCTATGTTGGCTATTATGTTCTATAGTATCAGGCGTAGTGATAGCTCTGATTTTATGCAAAAACAATAGGTAATTTAACTCGTTACTAAGTGTGCTTTCTCCATAAAGAGTACTCAGCCGCCAGACTAAAGATCCTAGACAAGGAGTAACCATGTTCAAAGATATGTATTTGAAAAATATAATTTTATCCATTCTGCTGATGTTCAGTGCCGGTATGGCTATATTGAGCTTTTACTCCTGGAATAGCGCCAAAGCCAGTGAAGAAGGTATGGCTGATCTGTACCAATTATCCGTCTTACAAGTAAACCCTATCTCAGATGTTTATGGCATGCTGTTACGCAGCAGACTAGCCTTAGCTGGCGGTTTTATCGAAAAAGAAGGCGGCCAAAACGATAAGGCTCAGATCAGTGCTCAACGTGGTGAGATGTTTCTGAAAGAAGCCGTCGAAAAATTTAATGCTTTTGCTGAGGTAGGCCTCAAAGGCGACCATAAAGAGTTAGTGCAGGACATGCAGAAAGTTTTTTCTTTGTACTTTGCAGCTATCGACAAAACAGCAAAAGAGCTGCAAACAGGGACCAGCGAAAGTTATGTCATCGCCAACCTCGAAGCTCGTGATACCAATGCGAAAGCTCAGGAAATGGTGGCGAAGTTTGTTGAAGAAGCCAGCATCAAAAACAGTAATTTTATGAAAGAAGCTTCTGATCGATATACAGCGACAGCTATTCTTTGCGCTATCTTTCTGGTTATTGCTCTGGCCGCTTTAGTAATGAGCTGGTATTTGATCAAAAAAATGCTGATCCAGCCTCTGGAGCTGGCTGGCGAGCACTTTCAGCGCATGGCGCAAGGCGATTTAAGCAGCCATATCCGAGTTGAAAGTAAAAATGAAATTGGAGCGCTGTTTTCTGGCTTGCAACATTTACAACAAAGTCAAAAAGATACCATCAGCCAAATTAATAACACCGCCACTCAGTTAGCATCAGCGGCCGAGGAATTAAGTATTGTCACCTCACAAAGTACTGAAGGCCTTGATCTGCAAAATGCTGAATTACAACAAGCCGCTACTGCGGTGAACGAGATGACAGTTGCAGTAGAGGATGTGGCACAAAATGCTTTATCGACCTCTGATGCATCAAAAGAATCCAATGAACTGGCCAGCCGTAGTCTTGAGGAAATGAGGCTCACCATAGCCCAAACCCGCAAAATGGCGACTGAGATGAAAACCTCCGCTGAACTGGTGCAGGAACTGGCGACTCAAGCCAACAATATAGGTCAGGTGCTGGACGTGATCAGAGCCGTGGCAGAGCAAACTAATTTACTGGCGTTAAACGCGGCTATAGAAGCAGCACGTGCTGGCGATGCAGGCCGTGGTTTTGCGGTAGTTGCAGATGAAGTCAGGGCTTTGGCGCACAGAACTCAGAACTCAACCAAAGAAATTGAGCAACTCATCACTCATATCCGTCAGGGTACAGTCAAAGCGGTACAATCGATAGAAGCAAGTACAGGGCTTGCCGATAATACGGTCGATATGGCCAACAAAGCCGGGCAGGCTTTTGAACAAATCTGTACATCGGTCAGCCATATCAATGAACGTAACTTACTTATTGCTACAGCGTCAGAAGAACAAGCTCATGTGGCCCGTGATGTCGACAGAAGTTTGGTCGCTATTAAAGATTTAGCAGTTCAAACCTCTGCCGGAGCGAATCAGACCAACGCCGCAAGCCAGGAGTTGGCGGGTATGGCCTCTCGTTTAATGGATATGGTGAAACGTTTTAAAGTCTAATCAACCATTGCCCCCAGCCTTTCCGGGGCTGGGGGACTTCGTTTTTGTACAGCTTTTTATCTGTCTAAGCCTGAGATACAGACAAATCTCACCGGGCATTGTGTTCAGCAAGGCCAAATGCCGAAGTCATGTTTTCCCTCTGCTTAAAATAAAAAATCTGTGGCTAAAAACTGGGATGAACCTTGTTTAATCATTTCTTTCATCAGCGCAATTTGTTCAGGGTTGTATTTACAGGCCACCAGAGTGGGGATAGAAAACTGCAGCAAAGCATCCTCCACCGACAAGGTGCCTTCCGCTGAGTTTTTCCGGCCGGTAAAAGGGAAACTATCCGGACTACGCTGACATTGGCTGTTGATGTTAATACGCCCGACCTGATTGGCGAACATGTCCACCAACTCACCTATTTGCCGTGCGTCCTGACCAAAAATACTCAGTTGCTGACCAAAGTCGGAGTGAATCACATAATGAATGACTTCACTGATATCATCATAAGGCACTACCGGCACCAGAGGGCCAAACTGCTCTTCCTGATACAATCTCATCTGACTGTTCACCGGATACACCAAAGCAGGACGCATCAGCGAGCCTGAGCTTTGACCACCTTCAGGGTTGATTACCCTGGCCCCATGCTCCAGAGCGTCAGTTATTAAGCTCTTTAAAAAATCGACTTTGCCAGGCTCAGGTAAAGGAGTGATTTGCACTTTGTCACTCCAGGGTAAACCCAGTTGCAAAGCACTAATGGCCTCTGAAAGTTTTTGCACAAAAGCATCGGCAACTGAACGCTCAACAAATAAGATCTTTAACGCCGTACAGCGTTGACCGTTAAAAGATAACGCACCGGCCACAGCCTCTTTAACTGTTAATTCTAAGTCGGCATCTCTTAGCACTATGGCTGGGTTCTTCGCGTCAAGACCAAGCACAGCTCGCAAACGGTGTGGCCGTGGATGCAGTTTTTTTAAGTCACTGGCGCCTTTGTTGGTGCCGATAAAAGCAAATAAATCCACGCTGCCGCTTTCCATTAAAGCACCGACAGTTTCACGGCCACGACCGTAAATCACGTTGATCACACCTGGTGGAAAAGAATCTGCAAACGCCTTAAGCAAAGGCTGGATTAATAACACACCGTACTTAGCAGGTTTAAAAATAACAGTGTTACCCATGATCAAAGCCGGGATCAAAGTGGTAAAGGTTTCATTTAGCGGGTAGTTAAAAGGCCCCATACAAAGTGCGACGCCCACTGCAACCCGACGTATTTTGCCTAAAGTGCCCTGCTCTATCACAAAGTGGCTGGCGCTGCGGTCCTGTTGCTTTAAAGCTTGTACCGTATCGCGGATATAGTCGCAGGTGCGGTCAAACTCTTTGGCGGCATCCGGTAAAGGTTTGCCAATTTCCCACATCAATAAACGGATCACCGCTTCACGTTGCAGCAGCATAGCAGCAAGGAATTTCTCTACAGCCGCCACTCGCTCCATCACCGCCATAGAGGGCCAGACACCACGGCCCAAATCATAAGCTTTTAAGGCTGCATGCAACGCAGCTTTGGCGGCAGTTTCGTCCATTAAAGGTGTAGCACCTAATAAAGTAGGCGTCAGTTCACCTGCACTATTTCTAAGCGCTACCGGACTATACACAGGAGCTAAATCGCCCTGCCACTGACAGAGCTCACCATTGAGTAAATAGTCACGCTGTTCTATCGGAGCTGTGAGTCGCCACTGGGTCGGAATATCAGCCTGGGTTGGAAAATACAAAGACAGATCAGCAGACATCACTCATTTCCTTTTAGCTAAATGTACTCAAATTAAAACGGCTGGAAAAACCACGGAATTGCTCTTTAGTGACAATGGCGCCTGTGTGCTCCACAACAAAACTGGCAAGTGTCGCAGCATACTGACAAGCAGCTAGAGGCGATAAGCCATTAAGCCGCCCCGCCAGATAACCCCCATTAAAAGAATCTCCTGCTGCTGTGGTATCTATCACTTTTTTTACAGGAACTGCAGGACATTGAAAGCTTTCTCCTTCACTGTAACCAAGCACTCCAGACGAGCCATTTTTCACAATAATCTCTTTGACACCTAACGTCTGTAATTGAGCCAACACATCGCCAGCACTGCTGCAACCATACAAGACTTTATGATCGTCTAAACCGGGTAAGGCGATATCGGACAACGCATAAGCCTGATCGAAATTAGCACGACAAATCTCAGCGTCAGGCCAGAGCGCAGGCCTGTAGTTAGGGTCAAATACAATCTGCACGCCCTGAGCTTTTAACTCTTTAATCAGCGTAAACAGATAGGTGCGATCCTCCAGTGACAAAATGGCCAGACTGATACCGGAGAAATAAAATACATCTGCTGGTAATAACCGCTCGACAGTGTGGTGTTGTCTAAACAAAGCCAGACTTTGTTTGGCAGCTGAGCTGTCACGCCAATAGACAAAACTACGCTCACCAAAGCAGTCGGTGTTGATCATATACAAACCAGGCCGGGCTGTTTTAGTGCGCAGCACGAGCGAGCTATCAAGTTTCTCTTGTTCCAGCTGGGCAATCAGTTTGTCACTGACTAAATCCGTGCCTACTGCAGATAAAAACTTCAGATTCAGCTGTGCTGCAGCACTGCGTTTGCAATACACCGCCGTATTATATACATCCCCGGCAAAGGCCTGATGGTAAACGTTATCCACGAGCTGGAATAACTCCACCATGCATTCACCAAAAATTATCACTTGTTTCATGGATCAATCCTTATCAGGCAACTCGGTTATGCCTTACCCGGCTTTGTTCAGCCATTGCGACAGACTGGCGGGTTAATTCGGTGATAGCATTCCAGTTTTGTTGTTGCACCCACTCTTTAGGAGACAACCAGGAGCCTCCAACCACAAACACATTGGGTAAAGCTAAAAAATCAGCCAGATTAGTTAAGTGCACTCCACCGGTCGGACAAAACTGAACCTGCTGAAAAATACCTGATAAAGCTTTCAGCATCTCAATGCCACCAGCTAAATGGGCAGGAAAAAACTTCAGCTCTGTTAAACCAAGCTCCAATGCCATCGCCATTTCAGAGGGGGTGGCTACACCTGGAGCTAAAGCCAGTTCAGTGTTGATCATCGCCTTTAATAACTCAGGTGTACTGGCAGGGCTAACCAGAAACTGCGCACCAGCAGCTTTAGCATTGTTAGCATCTTTGGCTGACAAAATAGTACCGGCCCCAGTTAACAGTTGTGGTACTTCAGCACGAATAGCGCTGATACAATCTAAAGCCGCCGCTGTACGCAGTACAACTTCCACTGCAGTGACCCCACCTTGTTGCATCGCCTTAGCAATAGCCACAGCCTGCTCTGGTTGTTCAGCCTGAATAATAGGTAACAACAAGCCACCTTTGAGTAAGGAAGATAACGAGGTCATTTCACAAGATCCTGTAAAAAAGTGGCAACATCAGTGCCTTGAGCTGATAAAAGTAATGGGGAAAGCTGCTGGTAAGCGGACGCCAGTTCAGCTTTAAAAATATTTGACTGCTGCAAGGATGGCGGAAACACCTGCTCTAAAGCTACAAACAACGCCGTGTCCTTAGCTGCATCACCAGAGCAAGCCGCTGCGCAATCCAATAAGGTTTTCGCTAAAGGGTCGACCAAGGCCGTATTGGGTTGTTGTTGATAACGCAGCCGGATAAACAACAGCCAGCCGGCAACAACCCGACTTAATAAACGAATAGAGCGGCCCGCGGCTAAGTTATCCAGAATGATAGGAAAAACCCGCATTGGTAGTTTTTGTGAACCATCCCAGGCAATTTGCGCCAATAAGTGCCGGATAGCTGGGTTATCAAAACGCTGGAAAATATCGACGCTATACTCTGTCGGGTTTAATTCTGCAGGCGCATGGAAAGAGCCGATAATTTCGTCCTGCGCCAGTTGCTGCACAAACTGGCGCAGCGCCGGTTGCTGCATAGCATCAAACACTGTTTCTAAACCACACAAAGAGCCTAGATAGGCCAAAGCTGAATGCGGTGCGTTCAGTAACCGCAACTTGGCTTTTTCAAAGGCTTTCACATCCTGAGTGTAAGTCACTCCAACCTGATGCCAGGCTGGTCTGTGGGCCGGCAGAATATCTTCAATCACCCACTGACAGAACTTTTCGCGTTTAATAGGCCAGTTGTCCTGATAACCCAGCTCTGAGGCTAGTTGTTTAGGCAATTCTTCATCGGTGGCAGGGGTGATGCTGTCGACCATAGTGCAGGGACATAACAGCTGCTGTTCCAGCCAGTTGGCTAATGCGGGTTGCTTTTGCCGTGCAAAAGTAAGTACTGCATTACGGAGTTTATGACCATTGTCTGTCAGGTTATCGCAGCTCAGCAGGACAAAAGGTGGCACATTGGCAGCAAAACGCAGAGATAAGGCCTGCACCAGCAAACCTATAGCAGATCGGGCTTTAACGTTACTTTGTAAATCGTGTTGGATATCGGCATGAGTTAAATCCAGCTCACCTAGGGCATTTAAGCAGTAGCCTTTTTCGGTGATGGTTAAAGTCACATAAAAACTACTGGGTGCCGCTAAACGCTGCAGTACCTGCTCGTACTGTTCTGCTGCCACTAATAACTCACGAATAGAACCGACCACCTGATATTCAGTGGTTTTATCCAGCAATACCAGACTGTATAAACCCTGTTGCGGTGTTAAAGCTTTGGCCAAATCGTTCGAACGCATCGACACCACCGAAATACCCCAGTCACCGCCGTATTTCAGCGCGAGATCTGTGTACCAGGCCTGATGCGCCCGAAAAAAAGCACCAGGACCAATATGCACTATGCCTATGCCTGTCGCGGAAGGGTCATAGGCTGGCAATTTCAGTTTGCCTTGCAGCTGTTCCAGTAACGCTGGCTGTAAACGAGGAATATCAATGCTCATGCTTAATCCCTTAGTCCAACTGATAGGCTTGTTTTACCAACTGATAGGTCAGTTGCTGCGCCAGTTCATGGGCTTCGTCTTCGCTTAAGCGATGTTCAGCCACTAAACCTGCTAAAAAGCGGCAATCAATACGACGCGCTACATCATGGCGGGCCGGAATAGACAAGAAAGCTCTGGTATCGTCGTTAAAGCCGACTGTGTTGTAAAAGCCTGCGGTTTCAGTGACCTGATGACGGAATCGCAACATACCTTCAGGGCTGTCATGGAACCACCAGGCTGGACCCAGTTTTAAGGCTGGATAATGACCAGCTAAAGGCGCCAGTTCACGGGCATAGGTAGTTTCATCCAGGGTAAACAGGATTATTTTCAAAGCGGCATTGTTGCCGTATTTATCCAGCAGAGGTTTTAAGTTACTGACAAATTCAGTCGGGCTTGGAATATCCGCGCCTTTGTCTGCACCAAAACGTTCGAAAATCGACGGGTTATGGTTTCGGAAGGCACCAGGGTGAATTTGCATCGTCATGCCATCTTCAATGCTCATCCCGGCCATTTCCGTCAGCATCTGGCCACGGAATAACTCAGTTTGCTCTTTACTGGCGTTACCAGATAAACAGAGCTGAAACAGGCTGCTTGCTTCAGTTTCGGACAAATTAGCAGTTTTGGCGGTTGGATGCCCGTGATCGGTAGCGGTCGCGCCATGGTCGCGGAAAAACTGCCGACGAATACGCAAAGCCTGTAAATAGCCTTGCCAGCTATGAGTGTCCTGACCTGTTTGCTCTGCCAGTTTTTTGATATTGCTCAGAAAATCAGCCCGGTCAGCATCTATCACATCATCAGGTCTGAAGGTGGTGATCACCCGTTTTTCATAACCCGTGCCTTTTAACGCCGCATGGTGTTTCAGCGAATTCACCGCGCCTTCTGTGGTGGCAATCAGTTCGATATTAAATTTATCCAGCAAAGCACGGGGCTTAAATTCAGGTTTGACTAACTGCTCGTTGATGCTGTCGTAATACAAATCTGCGGTATCGCTGTTTAATGCATGTTCCAAACCAAAGACATCATGAAATACGCTGTCGAGCCAAATGCGGGATGGAGTGCCACGGAACAAGTGATAATTTTTAGCAAAAGTGTGGAAAATTTTGCGGTAATCCGTTTCAACCGGTGTGCCGTCTTTAGTGCGAATACCTAAAGACTCCAGCGAAATCCCCTGACTGTACAGCATACGAAATACATAGTGATCCGGCAGCAATAGTAAGCTGGTGGCATTGTCAAAATTAGCATTACTAGCAAACCAAGCCGGGTCGGTATGACCATGGGGGCTGACAATTGGCAGATTTTTAATGCCAGCATACAAACGTCTGGCTATGGCGCGAACTGTTGGATCGGCCGGAAATAATCTGTCGTCATCAAGTACTAAAGGTTTAAAGTTGGCCATATAAAGTCCTTACAGGGTCACGCCATTTTTCCAAATGGCAATTTCTTTGTTGTCTGATAATTCGTTTTTGGTGTTTTTACCTGAGGCGATATCAATAAGCTCGCGGAAAAACTGGTAGGAAAAGTCCTGCGCATTCTGGCCTTGTTGCAACAGAGCGCCGGCGTCAAAATCTATCCACTGCGGTTTACGTTTGGCTAAATCGCTGTTGGACGAAATTTTTACCGTAGGCACAGGGAAACCCAGCGGTGTGCCACGGCCCGTGGTAAAAAGCAGCAGGGTGGCGCCACTGGCAGCTAAAGCAGTGGACGATACCGCATCATTGCCGGGGCCCTGCAATAAAGTTAAACCTTGTTGCTGCACCAAAGCGCCATAAGGGATCACTTGGGTTACTTTGGCGGAGCCACCTTTTTGAATAGCACCTAAGGATTTCTCTTCCAGGGTCGTTAAACCACCGGCCTTATTGCCCGGGCTTGGGTTTTCATACACGGGTTGGTTGTTGTCGATAAAGTACTGTTTAAAGTCGTTGACCAAGCTGACTATGTCGGAGAACACAGTTTTGTTGACAGCACGGCTCATCAGCACTTGTTCAGCACCAAACATCTCCGGCGTTTCAGTCAAGACGACTTTACCCCCTGCAGCGCAGACTAAATCGGCCATACGGCCGACCAGCGGATTGGCAGTTAAACCACTTAACCCATCTGAGCCACCACATTTCATGCCGACCACTAAATCGGACACTGGGCATTCTGTGCGCTTATCCTGCTGCATCAGTTGCACCAGCTCCGCAACAGCCTCCAGGCCCTGCTCTAACTCGTCTTCAACCTGCTGGGCATTGAAAGAGCGCAACCGGCTTTGATCCAGTTCAGGGCAAGCTTTAAGCAAAGCCGCCAGTTGATTGTTTTCGCAGCCCAAACCCAGCACCAGCACAGCACCGGCATTGGGGTTTTGCATCAGGCCAGCCAATACAGCGCGGGTATGATTTAAATCATCGCCTAACTGAGAACAACCAAATGGATGGGTATACGCAAACACCCCATCTGTTAAACCGGCAAATTGCTGATTGGCTTTTTCGGCTATTTTCATTGCCGCACGATTGACACAACCTACGGTATTTACAATCCATAACTCGTTGCGGGTACCGACCCGGCCATTGGCGCGGCGATAGCCCATAAAATGAGTAGGTAATTCGGTTGGGAAAGTGAAATCCTCAGCCTCACAACCCTGATACTGATACTCAATCTGATCAGATAATAAGGTTTTCAAGTTATGCGAATGCACCCAGCTACCAGCCGGAATATCTTGTTGGGCAACACCTATGGGGTAACCATATTTGATCACCGCCTCACCTTTTTTAATTAGCTGCAGAGCCACTTTATGGCCTGGTTGAATATCGTCTTTGGCCTGCACTTCTTGCCAGGGGTCAATCAAAGCCTGACCTGAAGCTAAAGGCTGTAATACCACCAGCACATTGTCGCGTGGATGCACCTGTAACAGGCTCAACTGAATAGCGGCCGGATCGGCAATATGTGGGCTACAACCTTTTGTTAGTTCTGTCATTTTCAACCTGCTCTATAGCTTGTCTATCGGTGGCAAAATAGAGTTAAAAAAATACGCTTCAGCTGTTTTACTTAGGTCCTGTCCAGGGTTTTCCATTCATGCTGACATGACTCAGTTTAAAATCACTGGCGTTTTCTAAGACGCCCAAACTGGCTTGTTCAAAGCTAACATCCGTCATACGAATACCGCTGATACCAGAACGGGGTAAACCTCGAATCTCAAAAGCACGTTGAGCTTTTTTCACTCTGAAGTTACGGATATCTAAATCTTTGACTTGAGGTAAAAACTGACCTGCATCCCCTTCTTCATAGTAGAAATTGATGACGATAGCGTCTTTGACCTCACCAATATCAATATCAGCTACTGCAACTTGCTCAATTAAACCGCCACGCACTGAGTTCGTTTTAATACGTAAACCCCGTTCCAAATCCGGACTGCTCATACGACAACGGCGGGCAAAAATTTGTTTAGCGCCCCCTGAGATTTCACTGCCAATTACTACTCCACCGTGACCTGATTTCATCAGACAGTCCTGGATCAGCACTTGTTGTATCGGGGTTGCTAAACGACGACCATCGGCATTGCGGCCTGACTTTAACGCGATGCAGTCATCGCCCGTATCAAACAGACAATTTTCAATCAACACTCGTTGACAGGACTCTGGATCGCAACCATCAGAGTTTGGACCATGGCTGATGCAATTCACTCCACGGATCACAACGTCCTTACACAACACTGGGTTAATCAGCCAAAAGGGCGAGTTGCGGATAGTAACACCTTCAATCAATACTCTTTGACACTGGTAAGGCTGGATAAAAGGTGGTCTTAGCCTGTTGTTGTCCAGAATACGTTTTTCAACCGGTACACCAGCTTCCGCCATAGCAAATAGCTGATCACGACCTGGTTTTTGATCAGTCGCAGGGTCAAGTTTCCATGGTGTATGTTTCCATACCCCTTTCCATGGCCACCAGTTGTCACCACTGGCGTTACCTTCCAGAATACCTTCCCCTGTTACTGCAATATTTTGCTGCTGGTAGGCATAAATTAAAGGTGAAAACCCCATCAGTTCCACCCCTTCCCAGCGAGTAAAGACCAGCGGTAAATAAGCTTGTGGATCCGTGACAAAAGATAAAACGGCGTTTTTCTGCAGATGTAAATTGACGTTAGATTGTAAATGCACCGGACCAGTCAACCAGACTCCCTCAGGCACAACCACACGACCACCACCCGCTTGATGACAAGCAGTGATGGCTTTGGCGATAGCTTCATCACAACGTTGATTTTGCTGAGCACCAAAGGCTGTAATAACAAAATCATGATCTGGAAAAGAGGTTTGTTTTAAATCCCGCAGTATTTGCTCTGCACCAGCCCAAACGGGATCGATCGCCTTTGCAGCTGCTGCCTTGGCTGAAAAACTAAGCAAAGGCGCCAGCGCCGTAGAGGCGATACCAGCTTTGAGTAAAAAACGTTTTTTCAGATCAGGTATTAGCATGTGTTTATCCATGTTGCCTGCATAAAGGCTCTGCTTTGAGCACAGCTTTATGCCTGTTTAAACAGCATAATAACGCATTTGCCACCGGTAGCAATAGATTGACAGCAATTTTTGCCACCGATGGCAACTGGTCAGAGAAGTTTACAAAGAAGATTCCATTATTGAAATAAACGCGGTTCGAATCATTCCAGGGTTTCAGGCGGCACAAACCCTGTTGCGACCTTGCTGTTTGGCTTGATACAAGGCCTGATCCGCTAAAAAGAGCAGCTGTTTGGCATCCGTTAACTCATCACTGATAGCAAGACCAATACTGACCGTAATACTAATGTCAGGCGCTATATCCTGCCAATCCAAAGCCATAATCTCTTGCCTTAAACGTTCACAAACTAACTGAGCCTGCTCCATACTGGTAGATGGCATCAAAAGTGCAAACTCTTCACCACCCCAACGAGCAGCACAATCCACTGAACGGGAATGCTGACGGATTTTTTCCGCTATCGCCACTAACGCCAGGTCTCCGGCATTGTGTGACCAGGTATCATTGATTTTCTTAAAGTGGTCTATGTCAATAAAAGCGAACACCAAAGGTTGTTTCAGTCGCTGCGAGCGGCTGAATTCTTTACTTAATACCTCATCAAAAGCACGGCGGTTAGCGAGACCGGTTAAACCATCCTGTCTGGCCTGCAATGCCAAAGCCAAGGTTTGTTGATGCAACTGCTCAAGCAACAGAGACTTCTCCGTATCTGCAGCGAGCAGACTGTTGGCTTTTTGCTGCAGTTCCGCAGTTTTCTCTGCAACTTGTCGTTTTAAACGTTGCTCAGAATGACGCAGGCTGGAAATCCGCCAATACACTAACAGGACGATCAGCGCTATCGAAGAGAAAGCACTTAACCACTGAAAGTTGCGGGTTTGCCACCAGTACGGATGCTTAATCAATTCTATTCGGGCTGCTTTACTCCATTGCCCACCAGGATTGGCAGCTTGCACCTGAAACTCATAACGACCCGGAGCCAGATTAGTATATTCGGCAAAGTTCTGTTGGCCTCTGTCCAGCCAGTTGGCATCAAAGCCGATCAATTGACTACGATAGCGGATCCGGCCAGGCATCACAAAACCTAAACCAGCGAAATGTAACTCCACTCTGTCACTGTCGGGCTGTAACTCAATACTGTCATCGATTTTTTGGGCTACCCCATTCACCAGTAAGGCTTCGAGGACCACAGGTGGGGTAGCTTCAGCAAAAGCAGCTAAACGTTTCGGTTGAACCCGGCTGACTCCTGACGCTGTGGCGAACCACAAAGCCCCATCCTGAGCCAGAATAGCTGCGGGATTTGAACCACCGTTCGCCTGAGCACTGAGCATGCCATCACTTTCACCATACAAATCGTAGTCAAGAAAAGCGACTTTACCTTCAGCCACAGCGTTCGCGTCCTGCTGACTGATGCGTAAAATCCCTCTATTGCTGCTCAGCCAAAAATTACCGTGCAGATCGGCCTGCACCTGAAAAATTTTATCAAAAGGAAGTCCAGCCTTGCGGCCAATCAGGGACAACTCAGCAGTATCCAGACGATAACGCACTAAGCCCCGATCTGTCGCCAACCAGAGTAGTTTTTGCTCAGTTTGCTCATAAAAATCAAAAGCATATTCAGCTTGATCTAAATGCGACAGCTTAAGAGGTTCAAAGGCCCCTTTGACCAAACGAGTGACACCAGTGCCTGTTCCCACCCAGAGTACATCGTCTATTTTATGCAGAGCCACAACAAAATCAGCCGTTAAACCATCCCTGGTGGTGTAACTTTGTATCTGTTGTTCAGGATGATAATAGTTCAGCCCTTGTGCCGTGCCTAACCAGATAGAACCATCAGGCAAAGGCAAAATAGCTCTGACTTCATTGGATAATAAACCAGAATCACGGTCCAACAGCTTGGTCAGCTTGCCGCTGCTGAATAGAAAAACACCAGAGGAGTAAGTTCCGATCAACACATCGCCTGTGTCTGTTTCCGCCAGACTTAGTATGGATTGCTCAGGCAAGAGGTTATGTTCTGTCAGTAGTTCATCATGAAGATAACGCGCTACGCCTCGTGCGGTACCAATCCAGATGCCGCCGTCCGAATGTTGCAACACAGTACGGACAAAATTATCTGGCAATCCTTGTTCGGAACTTAAAGTGGAAAAAGGTGCATCACGCAAACGGAATAAACCGCCGTTGGTCCCCAACCAGATACTGTGCTCATTGTCTTCGTAGATAGCCAAGACTCTATTATTTGGCATACCATGTTTAGCGGTAAGCTGTTCCAGACCATAATTACTTGAACGAAAAATACCTTCTTCTACAGTGCCTATCCATAAATCACCATGGTGATCCACCAATAATTTGGAAATAGCCGTCTGCTGTAATTCTTGCTGCGCCACAACAAAGTGTTCAGCTTCTTGCCGATACAAACCGCGTTCAGTCGCTACGTGTAACTGATTATTATAAAAAGCCAGAGCGAAAACAGGTGATTTTGGGCTATTGGCGACCTGAGTTAACTTGCCATCATGCAGGTAGACTAAACCCTCGGCGGTGCCTATCCAAAGCCCACCTTGTTGATCATGCAGCAGACTATAAATTGTATTACTGGGTAAGCCCTCATTACGAGTCCACTGTTGGCGGGAGCCATTAGCCTGCAGACAAAATAAACCGCCCCCCTCGGTACCAACCCATAGCTGACCTTGCGCATCTCCCCTTACTTCATTCACTAAGGCAGATACAGCATCGACAGGTCGCCATTGCTGCTCCTGAACAAGCGCCAAACCGCCGCGGGAGCCACCTAACAATAAGCGGCCTTTCGGATCTAAGTGCAAAGCACGGATCCCGGAGTCTGGTAATCCGGTTTGTTGCTCACGACCAAAGACTTTAAATTCACGGCCGTTGTAGCGGGCTACCCCTTCCCAGGTTGCAAACCAAAGATAGCCATCCGGAGTCTGACTAATACTGTTAATAGTGTTATGAGGCAAGCCCTGACGAGTACTCCAGCTCTCGCGGAAATAATCTGCAAGAGTGGCAGTGGCCGCTGTAGCTGGTAAAGGAAGAGCAAAAAACAGCGATAGCAAAAATGCAGTAATATAAAAACTACTACTTTTTCCAAGCTTTGATTTAGTAAATTTGATACAAAATAACATCAGCGCCATCCCAGTCAGCAGATGGTTTCATTTTTTCTAATAAACCTACCTTACTCTATTTTCATGACCGGGAAAACTAAAAAAGTATAAAAGCAGATGTCGTTATGATGACACTGCTACAGCAGCCTGAGCCGTAGACTCGCGCACAACCAGAGTGGGAGCCACTTTGGCAGCAACTTGTTGTGCAGATTTATCATTTTGTTCAATAACCATAATCATTTTAGTCGTAGCCAATTGTGCCATTTGTCGCACTGGACGACGAATAGTGGTTAAAGCCGGGATGACTCTGGAAGCCAGCAAGTTATCATCAAAACCTGCTACGGAAAGCTGGTCTGGAATAGCTATACCCATTTGATGCGCTACTTTCAGCACGCCAGCTGCCATCTGATCGTTATTAGCGAAAATAGCAGTAGGTAAAGGCGTTTGACTCAGCAGATTACGAGCGCACTCAATCCCTGTTTCATAGGTATTATTGCCCTCAATAATACGCTCAGTTTGGAGGGTAATACCGTAAGCCGATAACCCTAATTTGAATCCTTCCATCCGTTCTGTTGACGATTTATAACGCTGTGGACCACTGATAAAAGCAATATCCTGATGACCTAACTGAGCAAAATAACGAGCCATCTCTGCTGCAGCTGCTCTGTCATCCGACACGACTATGTGCTGCGGCTCATCGATGCTGACTGAGGTTAAACGCACATAAGGACGGCCTGCATTTTTAAGTGCAAGTGCCAAAGATTCTAATTCCGAAACCGGGGGCAATACGATCACCCCATCCAATTTGGATCTGTTGATAAAATTCAGGCAATCCTGCACCAGGGTTTCACTGCGATAACGACAAGGATGCACCACCAACTCGTAGCCAAGAGTTGAGCAAATTTCCAGGACCCCCCGTTGAACATCATCTAAATACAACGCATCCGGGTTGTCGTAAATTAAACCCAATAAATAGGAACGGCTGGATGCTAAACCCCGGGCTTGCGTATTGGGCGAATAATTTAATTCAGCGATAATTTTTTCGACCCGGACTCTGGTGCTATCACCCACACTTAATGAGCCATTGATCACCCGTGATACTGTGCGTTTAGACACTCCGGCCAGACGGGCGACATCATTAATGGTCGAACTTTTTTGTATCATCCGCTTTTCCTATTATTAATCGTTAGCCAGCAAAGCAGGCCTGTAGCACGCCAGACTGATTTCAATCGCCGCTTGTTTCACTGCTGCAACCAATTCAGGTAAACGTTGTTTGCATAAAATACTGGTTAATCCGGTGACCCCAACAGAAGCCACAACAGCGCCCTGCGCATTACGTATCGGCACAGCAATACAACGCACATTAGCCTGATATTCCTGATCGTCTATTGCATAACCCCGGCCTAAAACGCTTTGCAATTCTACCCGCAAGCAGGCCAGATCGGTAATGCTTTGTGCTGTCCTTGCTTGCATGTGCTGCAAACCAGGCAAAGTAGCCAATTGATCAAAGTAGTTAAAGGCTAAAAACACCTTGCCGCCAGCAGAACAATGCAAATCAGCCAAAAAGCCGGGACGGGCTGCCAGATGACTGGGATTCGGACTGTCACAGACTTCAGCTATTAAAGCGCCATCAGGCCGTGGTAAGGCCAGATGGCTGGTGAGGCCTGTGCTGATAGTCAGTTTATGCAGCACTGGTACCGCCAGTTGATGTAAATGATGGTGCTGCAATAAGTCCAGCCCCATTTTGTATAAACTACTGCCTACCCGATACTTTTTACCCTCTTTGTATAGCATTTGTTGCTGACACAGGGTTTGTAAAATACGAAAAGCACTGGTTCTTGGTACCTGCAGTTGCTGTTCAAGCTGGGATAAAGTTAAACCAGAACCCGATGCCGCCACTAACTCCATCATACGGCAGGCATTGGCAAGATTAGGGATCAAATAACTGGTCATAACAGCTCCTAAAGCCCAAACAAAGCAGGCAAAAATTCACTGATCGCAGGGATGTAAGTCACCATCATCAGCACCACAAACATGGCGGCATACATAGGCAACAACGGCTTGATCAAAGACTCCAGTTTGGTTTTGGCCACAGCACAAGCAACAAAAAGTACACTACCGACCGGAGGTGAGACCAAACCAATAGACAGGTTCAAAATCATCATAATACCAAAGTGTAGCGGACTCATTCCCAGCTCCACGGCAACAGGTAGAAAGATAGGAGTAAAAATCAGCACTGCAGGCGTCATATCCATAAAGGCGCCTACCACCAGCAAAATAATGTTGATCAATAACAAAATCAGTAACGGGTTTTCACTTAAGGTTAATAAGCCCTGGCTGACAGTCTGAGGAATATTTTCATAGGACAAAATCCAGGACATAGCCGCAGAAGTGGCAATCAACGCCATCACTATGGCGGTAGTTTCTGCCGATTTCAGCAGTATTGCCGGCAACTCCTTTATTTTTACTTCACGGTAGACACAAACCGCCAGCACAAAGGAATAGACCACAGCAATAGCGCCTGCTTCCGTTGCAGTAAAAGCACCACTGATAATGCCGCCTATCACCAAAATAATCATCAGCAAACTTGGAATAGCTGCAGCCATTTTTTTGAAAGTTAAAGACAAAGGTAAGCGGGCAGCAAGTGGATAGCCTTTTAGTTTGGCATAACCAGCACATACCACCATTAACCCCGTCCCCAATAAAATACCAGGCAAATACCCTGCGACAAACAAAGCAGCAATAGACACTCCTCCGCTGGCAATAGCGTACACAATCATAATATTGCTCGGAGGAATAAGCATACCAGTAGTGGCTGCCGCTGCTGTGACTGCAGCACTGTAATTGACGTCATAGCCTTGTTTTTTCATTTCAGGCACCATAAAACTGCCGATGGCAGAAGTGGCTGCAACTGCAGAGCCCGAAATAGCGCCAAATAACATACAAGACAGCACATTGACCAGGGCCAGGCCGCCGGGCAAACTGCCGACCAATGCCATAGCAGCTTCAATTAAACGTTTGGCTATACCTCCCCGCCCCATCAACAAACCTGAGAGCACAAAAAATGGAATAGCCAGCAAAGCAAAACTATTTAAGCCTCCCGCCATACGCTGCGCCAACGTAGTCACAGCTGGTAATAAGTCCATCGACAGCAACATAGTGCATAAAGTGGCTAAACCTATACAAAAAGAAATAGGAACGTTCAGTAACAGCAAGGCAAAAAATACGCTAATTAAAATAAGTGCGGACCATTCCATTATTCAGACTCCTCTGCCGGGACTAGTTGAATTTTTGCCGCCAGACAGCGCAGCTGACAAACTCCATAAAACGCAATTAACACACCAGCCAAAGGCAGCACCATATAAATCCAGGCCATACGAATACCTAAAGCAGCTGACATCTGGTTTAGCTCAAAAGTCAGCCATACCAATTCGCCGCCGCCCCAGACCATCACAATAGACGAGAAAACCACCACAGCGGCCGTCAGCACAAAAGCAATACGGTGTTGCCACAACGGCGTCATCCGGCTGGTGACTATATCCAAGCCCAAATGCTGACCAGTGCGATAGGCATAAGCCGCCCCTAACATGGCAATCCACAGCAATAAACAACGGGCAATTTCTTCAGTCATGGAACTGGGATTAGTCAGAACAAAACGAGATAGCACCTGCCAGCAGACCACCAGTACTATGGCAGCCATCAACAGCATTAAACTGCGCTTTAACAGCCAATCCACTAACAGCACTAATTTAGTCATTGGACACCTCCGCAGTTTCGCCCTGAACCAACGCAATTTCAGCCATCAGGTTCCCTACTTCGGTGCCCTGCAAAGATTGATGCAGTGGCTGCACAGCTGCAGCAAAAGCGGCTTTATCCGGATAAATCACTTCAACGCCTGCAGCCTTTACTTTGGCAAGGGCATCGTCGCTGGCCTGCTGCCATAAATCACGCTGATAACGCACTGAGTCTTTCATCGCCAGCTCCAGCCAGCCTTGTTGCTCAGTCGTCAGGCTTTTCCAGACAGGTAAACTCATTAAAATGACGTCTGGCACTGAGGTGTGCTCATCCAGACTGTAGTACTTCGACAGTTCGTAATGGCGGGATAAAAAGAAGCTGGGCGGGTTATTTTCGGCACCATCCACCACCCCCTGCTGCAGAGCTGTGTAGAGTTCGCCCCAATCGACTGGCGTGGCCGCGCCCCCTAAGGTTTGCACCATCTGCACTGAGGTCTGACTATTCGGAACCCGGAACTTTAAACCTTTTAAATCAGCGGGCTGACGTATGGCCTTGTTCGTGGTGTAAAAACTGCGGCTGCCGGCATCGTAATAACCTAACCCATGCAAACGGGCACTATGCATTGAATTGAGTAAATCCTGCCCTATAGCACCGTTTAATACAGCCCATAAATGCGCGCTGTCTCTGAATACGTAAGGCACACTAAAGACTTGCATTCTGGGCACAAAACCTTCGAGCGGGCTGGCTGACACTTTAGTCAGGGCCAGACTGCCAATTTGCAGCAGTTCAATCAGTTCACGCTCTGAACCGAGCTGACCACCGCTATAGATCTGAATATGCATCTGACCTTTGGAGTAATGCTCCAGTCGCTCTGCCATATAGACCATAGCTTTGTGCACCACATGTTCCTGATCTAACGAATGGCCCATACGCAAGGTGATGTGATCTTGCTGGCGCTGACAGCCTGTGATGGATAGCAAAGTCGCCAAACCGCAGCACAGCATTATGCTGCGCAGTGAAAAGAATTTCATCGTCTAACCTACCTGTTGCTTTCCCCGCCCTGATTAAAGCCGCAGCTTTATTGACGAGGTATGTCTTTTTTATAAGTCAGCGCTCGTACTGCTGGCGCTGTCGAAGGGCACACTGTCTGTTGCAGTGATTGCTGCCCTGTATACACTTCGAACCTGAAGCCGCTTTTTTAACTACTACATCAAGTTTCCCAGGCATCGCACACAAGACTAAACGAAGCTCTCCCCAGAGCTCCGTCTCCCTTATCTCAATTGATCAGGGCCAAATTTATCCATATCGTGATAGTCCAGATTCTCACCAGCCATACCCCAGATAAAGGCATAACTGCCGGTACCCACACCGCTGTGGATTGACCATGGCGGAGAGACCACTGCCTGCTCATTACCCAGCCACAAATGACGGGTCTCTTTGGGTTCACCCATAAAGTGACAGACGGCCTGACCTGGCGTCAGATCAAAATAGAAATAGGCTTCCATCCGTCTGTCATGCTGATGCGCTGGCATAGTATTCCAGACACTGCCCTGACTCAGCACTGTTAAGCCCATTTGCAGCTGGCAGGTTTGCACCACTTCTTTAATCATTAACTGATAAATAATGCGCTCATTACTGGTCGCTAAAGCGCCCATTTCCAGCTTCTTACAATCATTCATCCGTACATGCTGCACCGGATAAGCGTGATGAGCAGGCGTAGAATTTAAGTAAAACTTCGCCGGCTCCTGAGCGTTTAAGCTATGAAAGCTAACGTTTCTACAGCCCATCCCTACATACAAAGCTTCTTTATTGGCAAGCTCGTATTGATTACCGTCGACTTCTACATAGCCAGTGCCGCCGACGTTGATCACTCCCAGTTCTCGGCGCTGTAGAAAAAACTCAGCTTTGAGTGCATCTACTGTTTGCAATGCAACAGGGGCTTTGACCGGCACAGCACTGCCAACAATCAAACGTTCATAGTGGGTGTAACACAACACCAGTTGATCAGCTTGCATCAGGTTGTCGATCAAAAAATTCTGCCGCAGCTTTTCGGTGTCGTAGTGTTTGACATCCAAGGGAGCTGTGGCAAAACGGTTTTCAAAAATTACATTCATTTTATTCTCCTGAAAAAATGGGCATGAATTGGCCTTAACGAGCCAGCCAGCCTCCATCAACAGCCAATACATGGCCGTTGACATAATTACTGGCGCTGCTTGCCAAAAATACCGCAGCACCTGCTAAATCTTCGGGTTCTCCCCAACGACCAGACGGGATCCTTGCCAGAATAGCCTGATTACGAACTTCGTCCTGCTGCAAAGCAAAGGTATTGTCAGTACGGAAATACCCCGGAGCTATCGCATTAATATTTAAACCTGAGGCAGCCCATTCATTGGCCAAAGCTTTGGTTAAACCTGTAATCGCATGTTTACTGGCGGTATAAGCTGGCACCGTAATACCACCGCTGTAGGACAACATAGAAGCAATATTGATGATTTTGCCCTGACCTCGTTTCAGCATTTCAGCTCCTAGCAACTGGCTTAACAAAAACGCAGAATCCAGATTCACCCGCATGACGTTTTGCCACTCTTGCATTGGATAATCGACAGCTGGAGCACGGAAAATGGTCCCACCGCAATTGACCAGAATATGCACGTCACCCAATGCCAAAGCATTTTGCGCTAAAGAATGCACCTGCTCTAAATCCGATAAATCAGCGGCCAATGAAAACGCCTGAGCACCTTGCGCCTCAATCTCAGCTGCAGTTTTTCGGGCACCATCTGACTGCGAGCTGCAACAAATCACCGAAGCTCCAGCTTGTGCCAAGGCATGTGCAATAGCCTTACCTAAACCACGGCTGGCACCAGTGACCAATGCTCTTTGTCCTTTTAACGAAAATAAAGCCGACATTCTTTGATTCCTTTTTATCTGATCCACAGCTTGTTATTACTGCATATTTAATGTTCAAACTGGCTGTGAAGTTCGGTCTAAGCAGAATTAATTTCACATCTGGAACAAAACCTATTTTATCCGGCGATTAAATGTGCAACATTATCAATACAAAACAATAAGTTAACTATCAACATCAAATAAAACCTTACAACATGACTGATTTTTTTTTGTGCGACGTTTGACAGTAATCTAAGCTTGGTGTTAGCTTTTTGCCATCGGTGGCACAAAATTGCAAGCACTTTTTGCCACCGGTAGACAAAATCAACAGGGAGTCGCACAAAGCGTCTTCCATTATTAAAAATACAGCTGGCATGAACTGGCTGAACGCTTTGAACCAGACAGGACGAGGTAGATATCATGGCAAAATCCAACACGCCATTTCACCCGAATAAAATTGCCTTAGCTTTAGCTATCGCAGGTTGTACTTCAGTAGTTTCTGTCTCTGCACAAGAGACGGCTGAAACGAAGCAAGCCGAAGAAAGAATTGAAGTGATCGAAGTGAAAGGCAGTTTCCGCGATTCTTTATCCAATGCATTAAATCAAAAACGCCAGTCTGATGGCGCCATCGATGCCATTCTGGCGGAAGATATCGCCGACTTTCCGGATTTAAACCTGGCTGAATCTCTGCAGCGTATTCCAGGTATTGCTATTTCCCGTGCAGCAGGCGAAGGCCGGCAGATTTCTGTACGAGGCCTGGGCCCTGAATTTACCCGCGTCCGTATTAACGGCATGGAAGCAGTGTCCACCAGCGGTGGTACTGATCAGATAGGTGGCGCAAACCGTGGCCGTGGCTTTGACTTTAATACCTTCTCTTCTGATTTATTCAGCTCATTGACAGTGCGTAAAACTGCATCAGCAGATGTCGAAGAGGGCTCTTTAGGTGCCACTGTCGACTTAAGAGCGGCACAACCTTTTGATTACGATGGCTTTACTTTCGCCGCCTCAGGTCAGATGGGTTACAACGATTTGTCTGAAAAGTCAGATCCGAAAACCTCGTTTTTAGTCAGTAATATTTTTGCTGACGGCAAAGTGGGCGCATTATTTTCTGCCTCTTATTCAGAACGTCAGCTCAAAGATCAAGGTGCAAGTACAGTACGCTGGAACAACGTCAACGACTTTGGCTCTTATCAGGGCGATAACGCTGCACCTGAACTGGACGAAATTAATAATGCATTCCGTCCACGTTTACCCCGTTATGACTCTTACACTCATGATATGGATCGCTTAGGTTTAAGCTCTTCTTTCCAGTTCAGACCTAATGAAGACACCAAGATTGATTTAGATGTGTTGTATGCAAAAACGGATGCAACCCGTAATGAAGTGTTTCTGCAGGGCATTCTGAACGCTGGAGCTAATCGTCCTACTTCGGCAACCGCGGCCTCAGGAAATACCGGAGTCATGAACGTAGTTGATTATTTTATCGATGACACCAATACCATGACCTACGGCAGTTTTGAAAATGCCACTATTCGTGCCGAAAACCGCTTTGACGAACTCAGCACAGAATTCCTGCAATACAACCTGTCGTTAAAACAGCATCTGACTGATGATTTGAGCATGGATGCGATGATTGGTACCGCCAAATCAGAGTTTGATAACCCGGTACAAACGACCTTGGTAGCAGAAAAACGTGGCGTGGAGTTTGCCTATGATTACCGTGGTGGCAACAGAGAAAGCCCTGCGCTGACTTATGGTGCTGGTGTATTTGATCCAACAGGCTGGACCTCAAACAGCGTGCGTTTGCGTCCATTGGGGGCTGAAAACAGCTTTGACACCGCTGAGCTGAACTTTACCTACTTATTAACCGACAACATCACACTAAAAGCAGGCTTGCATTATAAAGACTTTAGTTTTGAAACCTATGAAGCCCGTCGCCAAACTGAAAATGGTGCAGGAATCGTCTACACGCCGGATCTGTTAAAAGAATACAACTCAGGCTTAGGTAGCCAACCTGTTTGGTTAGTACCTGATTTTGCGGCTATTGATGCTCAGTATGATATCTACAGTAATACAGGTGCTTTTGTAGTCAGCGCAGACTTCCGTCGCCCTGATAACTACTCAGCCGAAGAAGAAACTTTAGGTGCGTATCTGCAATTAGGTTTTGATACAGATATTGCCGATATGCCACTGCGCGGTAACATTGGCTTACGTCAGGTGAACACAGACCAAAGCTCCACTGCATGGGCTACTTTTGCCACGACTCCGACTCAAATCACAGCTGAGCATGATTACAATGAGTTATTGCCTTCGTTAAACCTGGCGTTAGAACCATGGGATGATGTGATTGTACGTTTTGGTGCTGCAGAGGTAATGGCTCGTGCAGGTTTAGGATCTATTCGTCCTGACGTCTCAGTATCTGTTTCTGGCGGCAGTCGCGCAGTTTCTGGGGGTAACCCACAACTGGAGCCGACCAAAGCTCAGACATACGACTTAGGTTTCGAATTCTATTTCTCTGACGAATCCATGTTAGGTGTGGCGTTCTTCTTCAAAGATATTGACAGCCATGTCCAGACTTTACGTGAAACCAAAGCCTTTACTGCAACGGGACTACCGATCCAGGCAGCTATTGATGCCTGTACCGCAGGTCCTGGTTACAATGCGGACTGTAATGAAAACGTCGATTGGCAGGTAACTACCCCCCTCAATGGCCCTGGCGGTGATTTAAAAGGAATGGAAGTAAGCTATCAATTGCCTTTCACTTTCCTGCCTGAGTTCTGGAACAGATTTGGTTTTATCGGCAATTACACTTATGTTGACGCTCAGATGGACTACATCAGTGCAGCTGGCGTAGTGCAGGCCACTCGAGATTTAAACGGCCTGTCAAAAAACACCTCTGCTGCCACTATTTATTACGAGCATGAAGCCTTAAACGCCCGTGTATCCATGGCAAAACGTGGTAAATACCTGACCACAGCCATAGGCCGTGATAACAACGATATGGAAGGTACCAATGCCACCACTAACGTCGACGCCTCAGTATCCTACGCGTTAAACGACAACTGGAAAATCAGTTTTGAAGCACTGAATCTGACCGACGAAGTGGATGATCAGTGGGTAGATTCAGCCGGTAACCGCCTGACCTATTACCATGAAACCGGTCGCCAGTACTATCTGGGCGCTCAGTACAAATTCTGATCTACATAGCTACATTGCTTAGCCAGAGATGGCGGCTTTGGCGTGACTTACAGTCTGGTGCTGTAAGTCACGATTTTGTTTATCCTTTTACAACAGGTAATAGCCGTGACTTCGATGTTTAAAAGCCCATTACTGATCTCCAGCCTCAGCTTAAGTTTTTTAGCCGCCTGTGGTAAACCTGCTCCGGCACCAGAACCCACAGAACCACAAAGCGTTCAGTCCGCTCCGGCCAAAGCAGTTGCCAGGTTAAGCATTCACAACCCTTCTGATTTTTTACGCTCACAAGAGCCTATTTATCTTGCTGCCGCCGACTTAGGACTGGCAGAAACTGAAGTCCAGAATTCCGGCTTTATTGCAACCGACAGCAAAGGCCAACTGCCCTCACAGTGGATTGACCGCAACGCTGATGGCGAAAAAGATACCTTACTTATCAGCCCCACTCTGAGTGCTGGTGAAACTCTCGATCTGCAAATCACCGCAGGCACAGCAACAGAACAGCCGAAACAAACCCAGGCCGAGATTTCGCAAAAAACCGGTGGCCAGTGGCAAGACAAAAAGTACGTCGGTGGCAGCTTTGAAAATGTCAGCAGTCTGACTCCTCCACCTCAATACACAGATCACAGTGAATTTATCCGTTACGAAGGCCCTGGTATTGAATCCGATAAAGTGGCGTACCGTATTTATCTCGACTGGCGTAATGGCTTTGATATTTTTGGTAATAAAACTGGTAAGCCGATATTGGATCAAATAGGCCAGGATGGTTACAGCTCCTACCATGAAATGTTGCCCTGGGGCACAGATGTGCTGAAAGTTGGCAAAGCAGTAGGGGCTGGCGGTTTTGGTTACTGGGATGGCAGCAAAGTAGAACGGGTATCGAAACTGGATGGCCACACAGTCACTATCATCGAAAACGGCCCTTTGTATTCAGCCATGACCATCGACTACAAAAACTGGCAAATCGCCGGAAAAACTCTTGATGTAAAAGCCCATTTATCGATGACAGCAGGCAGCCGTTTACTGCATAACCGCCTAACCTTAAGCCAGCCACTGGATAATCTGGCGCTGGGTATAGTCAAACTACCAGACACTCAACTGCTGACAGGTACACTGGAAAGTAGCGGCCATACTTATACCTACCTCGCGACTTACGGCAAACAAAGTCTGGATGGTTCTAACCTGGGCATGGCGATTTTATTTAAGCGCGGCAAGCTGGAACAGTTGACGACAGACGAGCATAACCATGTGGCTGTGATGAATGTATCAGGCCAGCATCTGGAGTATTACCTGTTAGGTGCCTGGCAACATGAACTGAATGGCATCAGCAACGAACAGCAATTTGTAGAGTATCTGCAACAGGAGGTAGAGCGTTTAACCCTACAGCCTCGTTTGAGACTAAAAACAGAATTGACTAAGGCTCAAACCAGTCAGCCGCTGACCAGCGAACGGGCTTTGTACTGGAGCCAACAGCTGGCCAACTCTGAATTGAAACGCCAGGCTGGCCAGTATTATTGGGGCGGCTGGGATACAGAGCGCGACAGACCTGTCAGTTTTGAATACACCACAGGTTTATTGGTACAGGCTTTTGATGATTTAAATAAATATGCTCCGAACCCGGCTTATCAGGCCGTGATCAGTAAAATGGCCGACAGCTTTGTTGCGGCCGATGGCACTATTCACAGCTATGATGCCAGTAAGTTTAATATCGACAGTATTAATAGCGGAAACGCGCTGCTGCGGGTCTATGAACAGACCAAAGAGCCCAAATATCAATTGGCAGTTCAAGCCTTACGCGAACAATTAAAGCATCACCCGAAAACATCAAACGGCGCATTTTGGCATAAGAAGATTTATCCACATCAACTCTGGCTGGATGGGGTTTATATGGGCATGCCGTTTTTAGCTTATTACAGCAGTCTGTTTGAGCAAGGTGCCAGTCTGGAACAGGCGGTGCACGAGTTTGTCGTGACCCGCGAACAGTTACGTGATGACAAAACCGGTTTGTATTTCCATGCCTGGGATGAATCCAAACAAATGGACTGGGCCGACAAAGAAACTGGCCGCTCGGCTTATTTCTGGGGCCGTGCTATTGGCTGGTTGGGTATGGCGCTGGTGGATGTGTTGGATTATATCCCTGCGGATAACACCGAGTTACGTCAGCCACTGCTGACTATGGTGACTGAACTGGCCGCTGACTTAGCCAGGTATCAGGACGCGGAAAGCGGTGTCTGGTATCAGATTATGGATAAAGCCGGCGAGCGTGGCAACTATCTGGAATCAAGCGGCAGCAGCATGTTTGTCTACTTTTATGCCAAAGCCATCAATAAAGGCTATTTACCCAAAGAGCAGTATCTGGAGATCAGTAAAAAAGCCTGGCAAGGCCTGCTCAATGAATTTGTACTGGTGCATCCGGATGGCAGCATCAGCCTGACCAACATGGTACAAGTGGCGGGTTTAGGTGCAGGTCGCGATGGTAGCTATCACTATTACATGAGTGAGCCAATCTACCGCAACGACAGCAAAGGCACAGGGCCTTTTATTATGGCTGGCGTGCAAATGGCACAGCTGTTAAAAGACTAAGCTGATGAAGTTTCTTACTGTCTGGCTGGGTGCACTGGCATTCAACCTATTTTGCCTGAGCCTGCACGCCAGTGAGCAACCACTTCGCTTACAGGTTGCTTTGGATGGTTCCGCGCCTTTTCGCTCTGTACAGCAGGCGCTGGATTCCTTACCTGCAACCAAGCAATGGGCTTTGATTGAAATTGGCCCCGGCATTTATAAAGAAAAACTTTACCTGACCCGCGATAAAGTGGTGTTGGCCGGCAGCGGTAAAACCAGCACCACCATTGAATTCCCGGAACTTCGTAAAAACCATTTAAAACAACAGCCTGATGACTGGGGTTCTGCCGTGGTGAATATCAAAGCCTCGGATATAGTGCTGTTAGATTTAACCGTATTTAATAGCTATGGCGCGCTGTATGGCGATCATGACCATCAGTTTGCCATTCGTGGTTTTGAGCAAGCCAGTCGTATTATCACCGACCAGTGCAGAGTGATAGCTGGTGGTGCCGACAGCTTAAGTTTGTGGAATAAACAAGGGCTGTATTACCACAGCAACTGTTACTTTGAAGGCCATGTTGATTATGTCTGTCCACGTGGCACTGCCTGGATAAAACAGAGCCAATTTTATAGTCAGGCTACAGAGGCCTCACTTTGGCACGATGGCGAGCTGGATAAAAACGCGAAGTTAGTGGTCACAGACTCGAAGCTATCCGGTATTCAGGGCTTTTTACTCGGCCGCCGCCATTATGACGCCCAGTTTTATCTGCAAAATAATCAGTATTCACCTTTGATGGCAGATAAACCTATATTCCGTAAAACCTATCCGGACGAACCCAGCCGCGACAGAGCCAACTTGTGGGGCGAACGTAGTTATTTTAATGGCTCCACGGGTGCCAGTTACGGCTGGTTAAAAGATAACTGGCCTAAAGCAGTATCTCAGATCACCGAAGATTGGGTTTATCAGGGCCAGTGGCAGCCTGAGCAGTTGCTAAAAACCATCCGCAGCTGGTTAACCACTAAGGCCAACACTCCGCCTGCCAAACTCTATCTGGTCGGTGATTCCACTATGTCAGATAAAACCAACCTGGCTTATCCGGAGCGCGGCTGGGGCCAGTTATTGCCTGACTTTATGTTGCCGCAGTTACAAGTCGTCAACTTAGCCGTCAATGGCCGCAGCACCTTAAGATTCTTAAACGAAGGTCGCTGGCAAATGCTGCTGGATGACCTGCAAGCTGGTGATTATGTGTTGATCCAGTTTGGCCATAACGATCAAAAACAGGACGACCCAAAGCGTTATGCTGAGGTGAACACGCGTTACCCACAGTTGCTGCAGCAGTTTATCCGTGAGGTCAAAGCCAAAGCCGCTATACCAATGTTGGCCAGCTCGATTTGCAGACGTAATTTTAAAGGCAAAAGCTTAGAGCGGGATTTAGCAGCGTACGCTGCCCAAGCTAAACAACAGGCTGAACTCGCACAAGTAGACTTTTTTGATTTGCAGCAGCAAAGCTGCGATTTATGGCAAGAGTTGGGTCCTGCGGGCAGTCAGCCGTATTTTATTCAGGTGCCGGTGGGTTTGTATCAGAAGTTTCCGGATGGCAAAACCGACAACACCCATTTATCAGTGCAAGGCGCTTCGAAAGTGGCTCAGCTTTTTGTACAAGACTTACAAAAGCAACAACACCAGCTAGCAACTTACGTTTACAGAGTCAAACTTTAGCCATTCAGACGTTGGTGTAAGCTCAGTCCTTGGCTTTATCCACATTTGAACCTGTACGCAAAAAGTTGCTATTTACCTAAATGATATAACCTGAAACTACCAGCGTAGGCTATCTGGCCTCTTAAAGATTCGGACCAGTAACCCTCTATAAAATTGTCGCCGTTGCGATGGAGCGTCAGTTCACGATTGCTATCTTTAATAGGGTGAGTCGCCCGAATTAAAAAGTGCTCCCCACGCTTACTGACGTCTTCAGGTTTAAAGGTAGCAACATGAGTGTACTCAGTGCCATTGATGTAGCGGGTGATAATGGACATCTGCTGACTATAAAACTCTAACAGCACCATATCGGCTGAACCTTCAGACGAGTTCATCACACCAATCCAGACACCATCCATCTCCCCCTCAGAAGCAGGTTTTAGCTTTTTTAACTGTTCCAAACGTGCATCAAGAAAACGCGTCACTGTCGATTTTTTTGTTTGCTTACTTAGCCTGTAATGCTCGGTCAACACAGGCCTGCCATTTTGATCGCGGTGAATATGCAAGACGGTAAAATACTCATCCAGATAAGGAGTCAGGATCAGCCTCAAAAGTTCGTCAGAACGCTGCGGGTGTGCGACATCCACGATACATTCAGATGAGCTGCATTTGACCTGCTGATCATGAAAAGAATAGACAATGCCATTCTTGAAGCCGTTCGTAAGCTTAGCCGAGATAAAGCGATGTTGCCCTTTCTCTGTGATCTCCAGTACCTGATAGCTCATCTTGTCGGAGCTAATCCCTTCCCACAAGCCCGGAGACAGTTGCATGGATTCAACCTCAGTCGAAGCCTGCAGCGTAAAAATCATACAGCAGATAAAGAACGTAACATAGAATTTAACCATCACCATCTTCCCTGACAACATGTAAATAGAATGCAAACAAAAGTACCAGAAGCTTGATATAGGTACAATTCCAACTTTTAATAGTACTTATCGTGCATACAGTCACAATCTTTCTAACAACCACTGACGAATGTCGCTATTAGCTTTGATCAACTGCCAACTGTCGCAGCCATTAAAACTGGCATAGTCCACCACTGCTTTGGTTAAAGCCGCTTTTAATGCATCCGTCAGTCTGACCTGCTCATCCAGCACTAAATGCTGCAGCAATAAGGTGTTGCTGGCTCTGTCTGCTTTAACATCTACCTGGCCGATAAATTGGTCTTTATACAAAATTGGCAGGCTGTAATAACCAATCTGCCGTTTGGCGGCGGGCACATACACTTCAATCTGATAATCAAAATTAAACAGCTGCTTTAGCCGGTCGCGCTGGATCACTAAGTTATCAAAAGGCGACAACAGCCAGACTTTATTGGGCACTTTATTAGGTAGTTTGTTAGTGAGCGCTAACTGGGGCCTATAGTAATAGATCTTTCCATCCAGCAAAAAAGTCTGCAGCCTGCCCTGCTCCAGCTGTTGTTTTAGCTGTTGCTTGAGTGCCAACTGCATATTTTTACGCAGATAACCTATTTGCTGCACTGTGGCCACAGCCTGACTTTGCAGGCAACGCTCTATTAAATAATCGGCAAACTCAGAGTCTGTAGGTGCCTGATGCTCCGCATGATCGGGCCAGACCCGCTCCGCCAGATCATAGACCTTCTGGAATTTATCCCGCCGCGCTACCATCAACTTGCCTTGCATAAACAGCTGCTCCAGCGCCTGCTTGGCGGGCTGCCAGTCCCACCAGGCACCGTTTTTCTTACCCGCATTGCCATTATTACCGGCAAAATCACTGGCCTTTAGTGGACCTTCGGCCTCAACGCGAACCAACACTTCATTCATCAGTTGCTGTTCAGGCTTAAACCAGTGGTTATTACCGTTTTGCAGTAACAGCTTGCGCTGCAGACTAAAACGATAATCTTCAGCGGGCAAAAAGGACGCTGCATGCGACCAGTATTCAAAACTTTGTTTTTGCTGCAGTGCTTTATCTAACAGCTTTGGCTGGTAGTTTTTTACTCTGTTATACAGCACATGGTGATGCGCCCGCTCCACCACATAAATAGAATCCAACTGCACATAACTGATTTGTTGTAGCACTTGTGCCACAGCTGCTTTGCCGGATGCTGGTTGAAGTAAGCCCTGATGCTGCAGTATCAGTTGGCGTAACTCTTTGGGGCTAAAGGGGCAAGAGGCAGTCATCAGTTAAAACCTTAAATAAAAATCGGCCAGAAGGGTTCGATAGTCATCACTGTACTGGCCTGGGCTTTGTTGTATCAAGAGTTCTGTCTGTTCAACCTGGCTAGTTACGGCACTGGCACTAAAATCCAACAGCTGCAATTTAGCGGCTTTATGCGTAGCAGTTTTAACCAGACAACGTCGTTGCAAAGTCCAACCAGCCTGCTCTGCTACCGCTCTAAAATCTGCGTCCACGGGCAAGACTAAACAAAAATGTGCATCCGGCGCGGCGAGCTTTTTGGCAACTAAAGCTAAGTCAGTAAAAGATAAACTATCGGTATGGCGGGCCTGATGACGCTTCGGATCTGAAGCGGCTAAACTCTGCTGAAAATAAGGCGGATTGCTGATAATCAGTTCAAATCCATGCTCTGGTTGGTTATCCGTCGCCGCATAGGTTAGAATATCGGCCTGAATGACATGGATTTGTGCCGCCCAGCGACTGGCCGCCACATTTTCTTGCGCCTGTAAGGCCGCATCCTGGTCCAATTCGACAGCATAAACCAATGGGTTCAGCCCAGATTTTTGCAATCGCTGCGCCAGCATCAGAGACAAAATGCCACTACCTGCCCCTATATCCAGTGCTGTGCCAGCCTTGGGTAAAGTGGCCCAGGCGCCCAACAGCAAGGCGTCCGTGCCGACTTTCATCGCACAGCGGTCGTGGCCAACAAAAAATTCTTTACACCAAAAGCCGCTCACTACTGCCCTTACTTACTAAGGCCAAAAGAGTGGCAGTGTATAAGAAGCTGTTTTGTATGTCAGTACAGAACATCATCTTATTAAACGTGATCTAAACAGAAGGTAAGAACAGCGTGAGCGAAATCAACACTGCACAGGAAAAAATGACCTTTGCTGAGTTTCAACTGGATGACAGCTTAGAGAAAACCCTGAGTAAAGCGGGTTTTAAAGAAGCGACCAGCATTCAGAAACTGGCTATTCCTGTGGCTTTGGAAGGCCGCGACATACTGGCCAGTGCACCTACAGGCACAGGCAAAACGCTGGCGTTTTTATTGCCGGCTATTCAGTACCTGCTGGATTTTCCGCGCCGCGATCCGGGTTTTGCCCGTGTACTCATCATGACGCCAACCCGTGAACTGGCCTACCAGATTTTTGAACAGGTGCAGCAGCTGATTATGCTGACCGACCTGCACGCTGGTGTGATCACTGGCGGTATCAACTACGGCAGTCACAAAGAAACCTTAGAAAAAAACAACGATATTCTGGTGGCTACACCAGGTCGTTTAATTGAATATCTGGATAACGAAAGTTTCCATGCCGACGAAGTAGAAGTGCTGATCCTCGACGAAGCCGACCGTATGCTGGATATGGGTTTTGTTGGTGAGATGAACCGCATTATTCTCGAAGCCAAACGTCGTCGTCAGACCATGTTGTTCTCCGCCACTTTGGATGGTAATGGCGTCAATAAGTTTTCGGAGCGCGCTTTACGTGAACCTGTGCTGATTGAAGCCGCGCCACCACGTCGCGAAAAAGCCAAGATTCAGCAGTGGATGCATGCTGCTGACGATGCCGAACATAAACTGGCGCTGCTTATCCATATTCTGAAGCAAGAAGATGTCAGCAAAGTCATCGTCTTTGTGAAGACTCGTGAACGTTTAGCCACCTTAACAGGTCAGCTTGAAGCCGCAGGTTTAAAATGTTGCTGGTTACAGGGCGAAATGGCACAGGACAAACGTCAGACTGCTTTGGCACGTTTTAGTAACAATCAGGTGCGTATTCTGGTGGCGACCGATATAGCGGCTCGTGGTCTGGATATTGACGATATCACTCATGTGATTAACTACGATATGCCACGTACTGCCGATGTCTATGTGCACCGAATTGGCCGTACCGGCCGCGCTGGTAAAAAAGGCACTGCTATTTCGTTAGTAGAAGCTCACGATATTGGTGTGGTAGGGAAAGTAGAGCGTTATACAGAGCAGCCACTCAAACGCCGCTTTATTGAAGGCTTACGCCCTAAACACAAAGAAGCCAAAGCGCCGACTAAACAGAAAAAACCTAAAACAGCAGCGAAGAAAAAAGCGCTGAAAAAAGCCGCTAAGGCCAAAGGTTAATTCTTTGCCCTGACCCGATATAGTCAGCTGCATCAAAAGGCGAACTACATCGGGTTGGCTGGTGCTCACTTAATTTAGCTTACCCAGCATTAGCTGATTGTAATTTTGTATAAACGCCTGCTGCCGCTCTGTCGGTACTGTCGTTAAATGCAAATCCAGATAAGCCTGGGTACCTACCAAAGCCTGGATGCTTTGATCCAGACTATTGATAATAGCCTGACCAGTTTCACTTTTATTACAAGCAAAATAACCCAGTTGCAAAGGTTCGGCTTCAGCGACTTCATAACTGTGCAGCCTACTGGCATCTGTCGTTGCCAACATAAAAGGATATTCCAGTACAGCTGACACTCGGCCCTGCTGCAACATGGGCCAGAGCTGCGCAATCTGAGCGCCACTTTGTTTAAAGTACAAACTACGCCGAAGTACTTTTTCTTTTAATAGCACATCCAACCCTGCACCGTAGGAGCGTTCCTGATCCAGTCCTAACACAAAACCTGATTCAGTCAACAACAAATCCCGCAGCTGCACTTTGCCACCCCAGAGCTTTAGCCGGGATTGTAGTTTGGTATGTAACGGACTTTCAATAGGCAGATAAAGTCTTAATCCTTCCGTCGCTAAAAGCGGTTGGCTGAAAATAAACTCGGCAGCTCGTTGTGGATTTTTTAAGATACTGGCCATACAACTGGAAGACTGGGTACGAGTCAACTCCGTAGCTTTAGTGTGATTAACCTGACGGAAATGCGGAGTTAAATCAGAGCTTTGCGCCAAAATCAACCGCATTAACTTCAGCTCAAGACTTTCGATTGTAGTTGGTGTGGTGCTTAACCAGTCCGGTGACATTTTACTCTGGAAATATACGTCCTGTGATTTAGCCTGCAACTGGTGGCTACAACAAAGCATTATTCCAATGATACAAACAAGCTTCCAACGCATCACTTCTGACTACCCAACTCCATGCTCTGTAAAGTCAGCATAAAAGTGAAGTCTTTAGGCTGTAAAGCTTTTTCTGCCAGAACTATGTCACGATTTGTTAAAGCAACCAGGCGTAACTGAACTTCATAAAGACAGAACGCTGATCCCGCTCCAAACTGGTTAATTCATCATCCTGATAGGCATTATCGCTGTATCCGGCGAAAAATAAGGTCTGTGGATTCAGTTTGTAAGAATATAACAACTGACTACCCAAGCTACGCTCCAATTGCTGGGTAAGACCCGGATTATTCAGCGGGTTCTGCACAATATCGCTGTAAATTAAAGTCAGGCGCAACAGACTACGCACTGAAAACTGATAGCTAAATCGCAAGTCAGTCAGGTTGGCGGTAAAGACCTCGGCACCATCAGCCTCTAAATATCTGTAGGTATGGCGGGCTTCAACTTGCAAATGTGTAGTGGCGTTCCAGCTGATTTCCGGTGCGAACTGCACCAGCTCGCCCAGCCTGTTGTTGCGGTAATCTATGGCATCTCCCAGCTCTACTTCGGCATTGGCATAAAGCGCAGGTAAAGGCCTGAATTCGGCAAAAGTGGTCAGTCTTTGTTCGTTAAACATCAGTGTATTGCCATCAATAGCCAGCGAGTTGTTATTCAGACGAGGACCTGTTTTATCTCTGTCGGCAAGACTCACAGAGAAAAAGCTTTGTTGTGGACCCCATAACTCCAAAAATAGCTCTGCTTCTTTTTCCAAGAGTTCATTATTGGCATTATGGCTGATATCCCAGTCGCCGCTCAAAATCGCCCTGTTCCACCAGTTGTTGTCAGAAAACCACTGATAGCCCAAACCCTGCACAAATTTATGAAAGTCGGTTTGTGGCATATAGCCCATATCAGCGCGAAAGTCTTGTTCCAGCGCCAGGTATTCGGTATTCCAGAACCAAGCCCCGTCATCGTGCTCATACATCAAAAAGTAAGCCGGATCGGATAAATCATCTGCCAGGCGTAAACCCGCCTCTGAATCTGCAAAGCTCTGGCGTAAGGCTGCTGAATAGGCTGAGTCGGCATATAAATACTGCAACACCAATTGATCCTGATCGGTGAATTTATACTTCAGATCCAGACCAGCTAAGTTGTTGTGATAGCTGTCGCTTTGCCGCAAGCTGCTGATCCAGCCCAAAGACAAGTCAGCACTTAAATCGTAGCGGTATCGAAATACAGCATTGGTGCTTTCTTCATCCAGGATTGCAACATCAGAACCCAGGTTGCCCGGTACGATAAAGGTAGTTTTTTCATCATTCGCGGCAAAAAAAGCAAAGGAATGCTGCTGTTGTTTACCCGTCAGCTTAGCGCCTGTATCAGGAGCCCCAATATTGCGGGTGTACACCAAATCCAGCGGTGAGCTGAAGTAATCCTGGTTATCAAGGAAAAATGCACGTTTTTCGTCAAAAAATAACGAGAAGGTGTCGTTCATTGAAACTTGTGCCACATCAGCTTCGACCTGAGAAAAGTCAGGATTGAGTGTGGCATTGAGGTTAATGTCCGGTGTGATGCCCCATTTTAAATCCAGACTGACTTCGGTATTGGGTTCTGTCTGCCAGTCTGTTTTCGCGTCAGCTGTTACATCACGTTGCTGACTTGCACCTGTGACTAAAGAGGGCACCACACTAAAATGACTGCCTTGTTTGGCACCGGAAAAACCCGTAGCGACACGCATTTGGCAAATCCAGCACGGATTTACCCGCTCAATTTTATTGCTGGATAAGCGGTGTTTTAGATCCCTTGGATAAAACCGCACCAGCTCAATACGCCATTGCTGCAGTGCCAATTTGTCATTAAAGTTTAAAATACGTAGCGGGATAGCAATTTCTACCTGATAGCCATCAGGGGTCAGTTGACCTACGCTGTGCCAAATCCCATCCCAGGCATCACTTTCATCGCCAGTGACCTCATTCTCTATCGCATCTGCCTGCACACCCAGCGGGTTACTGAAAAACTGATAGGCCAATTTTTGATCGTTGTAGCTGTCAATTTTGATGCCGACTAAATCATCTTCCCAGACATTGTCTCTGTCTTTTAAAAAAGCACGGATTTGCGAAGGGTTGGGATCTTTGGCTTTAAAGGCCAGATAAAAATACTCGCCGTTTTCCAGCAGCAAAGCTTCGGTTTCGACCGGAGCTGGGGTATTTTCCGATGGCCAGCTGTTAATCTCTATCTGTACTTTGTTGGCTTGCGCCCAGGCAGCATCAGATAAGTCACCATCAATGCTGATAGTTTCAGTGGTTTTTGGGATTTGAATATCGGCGATAGCAGCACAGGAAAAAACAGCGATCCAGAGAAAAAACCAACGCAGCATTCAGGCATCCTTGTACAGCAGCAGAAAAAGTCACCGGCACTATATAGAAAGACGCTAAAAATAAGAAGACCGGACATGCCGGCCTTCTGCGCTGAATTTGTAACTGGCTGTTACTCTATTATCTGTCCCAGTAACTTTCTTCCAGCGAGTCCTCTTTCTCAGGTAAGCCTTTAGACAAGCGTGGCGCATTTTGCACCAGAATGGCGTAACTAACGCGGTTGGCGTATTTACAGATCTGGGCAAAAGACGAATAGGCCAGATAAGGTTGTTCATGTTTACTGGACAGAGGCAAGGTTTGACGGTGAAAATGATTGGCTGCTATATCATGCAAAATCGCCGCTAAAGCGCCATCGCCTGCGCCGTTGGTGTTTTTAATCCGCTCAGGTCCACCCAAATAAGGGTCGATATGCGAATAGACTTTGACCGGCTGCTGGCAGTCTTTTTTCTGCATAGGACGGCTGAACTCAAATTCGTTGTAGTCTGCCAAAGCACCGGATTTGATTGGGTTGGTGGTCTCGCGTTTAACCGAAGCGTCAGTATAACCACACAAATACAAGCCCTCCGGACCTGCGGTCAGCAGCACCATATCGACATAATCTAGCGCTGCTTCTGCCGCAAGCAAAGGATCAGCAAAACCAGTCAAGGCTTCGGCTTCCAGCTCATTCATCGCCAGCACATTAACGTACTGCGCCAGAGTTTGCTGAATCAGCTCCCTATGCTCTTCCACTAAATGTTTAGTGCCTAAACTCATCACCACAGGCACATCTGCAACTTTTGCATCGGACAACATTTTCACCATAGCCTGTTGAATAGGCTGGTCAGTAGCGCGCAGCGGATAAGCACTGACCACTATAGCAGCGGCTTTGGCAATAATATCTGTTGGAATATAAGCAGGTGTTAATTCGTCCATGTCGCCCGGATCGATAACAAAAGTGCGCTCGCCATCTGGGGTGATCATAGTAATACCACGACCAATATCACCAGGCACTCCCTGTAAGTGGTTCATGTCGACTTTACTGCTGGTATGGCATAAATAGTGATAAGCCGGAGAACCCAGCTGAATATTGGACGACATCACGCCCAGCAATACCGACTTGTCGTCCGCCAGCACTGAGTAGTTATGCACTGTATTGCCTATGGTGCCGCCGGCAAAGTGATCAGAAATCGCATTGGAACCCACCAGTTCCTGATAGATCAAATCGGCTTTGCCATGTTCAACCAGATTAGATAAACCTTTACCTATGCCGTATTTTTCAAGGAACTCGTCGCTGACGTTGGCAATCACATCCACTATAGTTTGGTCCAAACCCACAATATAAGTGTCCAGTTCAGGCCGCACTTCGTAGCTGGGTAAAGCCAGCTTAGGCTGAGACACGGGAAAATAATGTTTGAGTTTACGACGACCAGGGAATTTCATAGGGCAACACTCGGATCAATAGAGCCGCGCATTTTAGCAAAAGCCAATTAAAAAAGCGCAGGAAAAAGCCGCAGTTTTCCGCGGCTTTTTCGGTTATTTCGCGAAGATAGCCAGAAGTTTTAGTCTTGCTGTTGCATCCGTGTAAACACCAGTTTATCGGCTTTGGATTCGGTGCTGCTAAACTGATAGCCAGCGCTGTTAAATTGCTTAAGGCCTTCGACCTGATCAATCTGCTGCTCAATGACATAACGCGCCATCAAACCACGGGCTTTTTTAGCGAAAAAGCTGATAATTTTATACTGGCCATTTTTGAAATCTTTAAATTCAACATTCAATACTTTGGCTTTCAGCGTTTTTTTATCGACGGCTTTAAAGTATTCCTGCGAGGCTAAGTTCAGCAGCATTGCTGAATTTAACTGCTCCAGCTGTTGATTCAGTTCAGTACTGATGCGGTCGCCCCAGAACTGATACAAATTGCTGCCACGGCCAGTTGCCAGAGAAGTTCCCATCTCCAATCGATATGGCTGCATCAGATCCAAAGGCCGTAATACACCATACAAACCACTTAAAATGCGTAAATGCTGCTGGGCATAGTCCAAATCTTTTTGTTTCAGGCTGGACGCTTGCAAGCCCTGATAGACATCCCCATTAAAAGCAAACAGAGCCTGACGGGCATTGTCCGGTTTAAAAGGTGTGGACCACTGTGCAAACCGCGCCGCATTCAGACCTGCCAGCTTATCACTAATATGCATCAGGCTGGATAACTGAGCAGGAGTCAGTGTACGGCAATAAGGCATCAACTCCACACTTTGATCCAGCAACGCGGGTTGAGTAAAAGCAGTGACAGATAATGGGCTTTGATAATCTAAATCTTTGGCGGGTGATATCACCATCAACATGGGTTTTGGTTTCCTATACAGCAAGATAAAGCGACTATAACAAAAACTATGGCAGAGCTCGACAACAAAACTCAATACGGACGCGGCTTTGACATGGTTTTTAGTTTTTTTCATGGTAAGCTTTGATCCGGCTGCAGAGCTTATAAAATAAGGCTGTAGCCAGTAAACTAAACAGAATTCCGAATGAGAGAAACTTGCCGCAAAAGCCTGCTTTTGTGTTGTAATTTTCCTACATTTATTTAGTATTAAGCCCCACATCACTGACTTGTGATCAGAAAAACGGTAATAAAACAATATGAGCACTTTACTAGAACAGCTAAAAGCAGTGACTACAGTAGTGGTCGACAGTGGTGATTTAGGCGCCATTGAACAATTCCGCCCTGTAGACGCAACGACAAACCCATCTTTATTACTAAACGCCAGCCAGCTGGAGTTTTCCAAGCCGTTATTAGCTCAGGCCGTGGCTTATGCCAAAAGCAAAAGCTCAGATCTGGCGACTCAAGTCAGCATAGCCAGTGATAAGTTTGCGGTCGATATCGGCACTCAGATCAGCAAGTTAGTGCCAGGCCGTGTTTCGACTGAAGTGGATGCGCGTTTATCTTTTGATACCCAGGCCAGCATCAATAAGGCGCTGCAACTGGTTGCTTTGTATGAAGAAAATGGTATCAGCAAAGATCGGATTTTGATCAAAATAGCCTCTACCTGGGAAGGCATTCAGGCCGCCCGCCAACTCGAACAACAAGGTATTCAGTGCAACCTGACGCTGCTGTTCCATATGGCGCAAGCCCGAGCCTGTGCTGAAGCTGGTGTATTTTTAATTTCCCCTTTTGTCGGTCGTATTCTGGATTGGTACAAAGCCAACACCAAACAAGACTACACAGCAGAAACTGATCCTGGAGTGGTTTCTGTGCGTGAAATTTACCGTTACTTCAAAAGCTATGGCCATAAAACTGTGGTGATGGGTGCAAGCTTCCGCAACATCGGTGAAGTATTGGCTCTGGCAGGCTGTGATCGCTTAACCATCAGCCCGGGTTTATTAGAAGAACTGAACCAGCAACAAGGCACTTTAACTGTTTATCTAAAAGATACAGGCGCTACCGCCAAAGAAACGGCCGCTTTAACTGAAGCAGAATTCCGCTGGGCACTGAATGAAGATGCGATGGCGACCGAAAAACTATCGGAAGGTATCCGTAAATTTGCCGTGGACCAACGTAAGCTGGAAACTTTAATTCAGGCCCAATTACAAGCCTAAGCAAAGGCTTAATTTTTATCACCATCGGATCACTACAGGAGTTTATATGATGTCGTCTGCACTTTGGGCTGAATTAAAACAGCTGGCACAGCAGCCTTTATCCTTGCGTCAGCAGTTTGCCGCCGACCCAAAGCGGGCTGAGAAATTCCAGGTCAATGCCTGTGGTATTCACCTGGATTTTGCCAAAAACCTGATCACAGATGGCATTTGGCAAAAGCTGCTGGAACTGGCAAAACAAAGCCAAATTCAAAGCAAAACTCAGCAGATGCTCCATGGCGATAAAATTAACAATACGGAACAACGTGCCGTCTGGCATATGGCATTACGCGCCGATACAAAAACGCCTTTAGTGTTAGATGGTGTTGATTTACAGCCGGAAATTCAGGCTTGTCATGCGCAAATGGCAGAGCTGATTGGCCAGTTGCATCAGGGTAGCTACAAAGGTTATCAGGGCGATGCCATTACCGATCTGATTTGGATTGGTATTGGCGGCTCGTTATTAGGCCCACAAATGGCCTGTGAAGCTTTAGCGCCTTTTAACAAAAGCCCGGTACGTATTCACTTTGCCGGCAATATAGATGGCGCTGTAGTGTCCGATGTAGTCAAAGGGTTAAACCCTGCCACTACCCTGGTGTTTGTCGCCTCTAAGTCTTTTGGCACTGAAGAAACCAAACAAAATGCGTTGGCTGTACGTCAGTGGTTCACTGACAAAGGTGCAGATAAAGCCGCTATAGCTCAGCATTTCTGGGCCACCTCGTCCAATATCAAAGCCGCAGCGGAGTTTGGCATAGTGGCGGAACATATTCTGCCGATGTGGGACTGGGTGGGTGGTCGCTATTCGTTATGGTCTGCCATCGGCTTCCCTGTGGCATTGCAGTTGGGCATGGAACAGTTTCAACAACTGCTCAAGGGCGCACGCGATATGGACCAGCATTTTATCAACGCCCCTCTTGAGCAAAATATGCCGGTGATTTTGGCTTTGCTTGGCGTCTGGTATATCAATGCTAAAGGTTGTCAGGCGCAGGCTTTATTGCCATACAGCCACTATTTGCGTTTCCTGCCCTCCTATGTGCAGCAACTGGATATGGAGAGCAACGGTAAAGGAGTGGATCTGGATGGCAAGCCACTGACAGATGCTACAGCGCCAGTAATTTGGGGCGACGCAGGCACTAATGGCCAGCATGCCTATCACCAGTTATTGCATCAAAGTGCATTGGCTGTGCCGTCGGACTTTATTCTGCCGGCCAAAGTCAGCCACGAGCTCAACGATCATCACCACAGATTAGCAGCGCACTGCTTTGCTCAAACTCAGGCATTGATGCAAGGTAAAACCTTTGATGAAGCCAAAGCTGAAGTGCTGGCAAGCGGTGCATCAGAAGCAGAAGCTATTGCTTTGGCACCACATAAAGTGTCGCCCGGTAATAAGCCAAGTAATACCTTATTGCTGCCGGAATTATCACCTTATTACTTAGGCGCCTTAATAGCGCTTTATGAGCAGAAGGTGTTTTGTCAGGGTGTTTTGTGGAATATCAATTCGTTTGATCAGTGGGGTGTTGAGCTGGGTAAACAGCTGTCGACGCCTATTTATCAGGTGTTATCTGATCAACAAAAAAATAACTTTGATGCGTCCACAGAGGCACTTATCGCAAAATTTAAGCAGTTGAACTTGGGCTAACCTGTTGAATGAACGAAAAACATTCATTTTTCGTTCATATTTGTGTCAAAGAGTTATTTTATTTTTAGACAAAGTGTGGTACTAATTTGTTGAAAATAACAACAACTCAGAGGGGCAACCATGGAAAGCTTCGAAGACTTACTGAATATGTTGGAGCGTCCTGCGACGAAGAGCCGTGCAGTCAAACGCAAGTGGCGAGAAATTGAAGCAGTCAAAGAACGCCAGCGCTTAAAACGAGAACTAGAAGACATAGACTGGACCATAGAACCTGAATTAGTGAACATTGAATTAAGTTAAATTTAAGCCCCGGCAGTAATGTCGGGGCTTTTTATTTGGCTGTCATTCAGGCTCTGAATACGCAGTAGCGATTGGGTTTATCCCTGACCGATATATGGTCATTTATACCTGCCAACAAATGGGGCTCTTACCCTGTTGTTGTAATAACTCATTTGCCTTGGCAAAGTGCCCACAGCCCAAAAAGCCGCGGTGCGCTGACAAAGGGGATGGATGAGGTGCGGTCAGAATATGGTGTTTTGTTTTATCAATCAGCGCAGATTTTTTAATCGCATGGCTGCCCCATAACAAAAACACTATGCCTTCTGCATGGGCACTGATAGCCCGGATCACCTGATCGGTAAACTGCTCCCAGCCTAAGTGACGGTGTGAGTTGGCTTCGTTCGCCACCACAGTCAAGGCCGTATTGAGTAACAACACCCCTTGCTGTGCCCAGCTTTCCAGACAACCGTGATTTGGGGTTTGGAAATCACTATATTCCAGTGCCAGCTCTTTATAGATATTTCGTAAAGAAGGTGGAATAGCCACTCCTGCAGGCACAGAAAAACTTAAGCCATGAGCCTGATTTGGACCATGGTAAGGGTCCTGCCCTATCACTACCACTTTCATCTGTGCAAAAGGCGTTAACTTAAAGGCATTAAACACCAGCACTTCAGGCGGATAAATCACCTGGCCTGCCGCACGTTGTTGCTTTAAGTAATCCATAGTTTGCAGAAAATAGGGCTGATTTTTTTCAGCCCCAATCACGTCTTGCCAGTTTAAAGACACAGTTTATTTATCCAGAGTCAGTAAGAATTGGCGTAATTGTACAAAATCCGGCGACATATCTGCACTTAAACTTGCCTCTGATGCAACTGCTGCTAATTCAGGCGGCAGAGCTATAGGGCTGCCGAGGATATTCTCAACCTGCTCTTTAAATTTAGCCGGATGCGCAGTGCCTAAGAAAATACCAAACTCGCCGTCCTCCAAACTACGCTTTAGCGCTTTGTAGGCAATAGCAGCGTGAGGTTCGCTGACATAACCTAAATGTGCCAGCTGACGCATCGACACTTGGGTATCCTCTTCATCCACCATCACAGCTTCTAAATCGTCGCGGCAAATTTTACCTTGCGCCAATAAAGCTTCAACCCGTGGCCAGTTATTTGGTGCGCTGACATCCATTGCATTAGATAAGGTGGCCACAGTCTTGTTCGGTGCCCACTGGCCATCCTTCCAGTAACGAGGCACGGTGTCGTTTAAGTTGGTGGCCGCTATCATACGTTTGATAGGTAAACCCAACACCTTGGCAATTAGACCTGCAGTCAGGTTACCGAAGTTACCACTAGGCACGGCAATAACAATTTGATCGCGTTTATCTTTTGGCACCTGAGCTACAGCTTCAAAGTAATAACAAATTTGGGCAAACAAACGGCTGATATTAATAGAGTTGGCTGAGTTGATATTCAGCTGTTTGACTAAATCACGGTCGTTAAATACCTCTTTCACCAGCGCCTGACACTGGTCAAAATCGGCCTCTACCGCCAGTGTATGGATGTTGTGACCTAAAGTAGTAAACAGCTTTTCTTGTAATGGGCTGATTTTTCCTTTTGGAAATAAAATCACTACATCAACACCAGCTTGCTGATAAAAAGCGTGAGCCACTGCAGCTCCTGTATCACCAGAAGTTGCTGTGACTATAGTGGTTTTGCTGACATTTTGCTGCTTTTGCGCCTGGATCAGGGCCTGCGCCATAAAACGGCCACCAAAGTCTTTAAAAGCTAAAGTGGGGCCATGAAATAACTCTAAGCAGGCGACATCATCCGTCACCTGAGCTAAAGGTGCAGGAAACTGAAAAGCGTTGCTTACCATCTGATGGATTTGTTCAGCAGAAAGCTCATCACCAATTAAAGCTTGCAGTACTTTGGCGCTGCGCTCGACAAAAGGTAGCTCTAATAACGCATCTATATCCAGACTTGGCCACTGGGTTGGAAAAAACAGCCCTTGCTGCTCACCCAAACCAATACGAACTGCATCTAAAAAACTAACTTGTTGCGAAGCGACTTTGGTATTTGTTAATTGCATAGTTACATCCTACAGCGCACGTGCGCCTTGTCTCGCCAGGCGACAAATGGTCGTGATGGCATCTGAGTTTTTAGCGTAATGCTGTTGTAAATAATCAGCGGCAAATTGGGCCTGAGTATCGTTTTGGCAGACCGCAAAAATCGTAGGGCCAGCGCCTGAGATACCAA
Organism: Rheinheimera tangshanensis; assembly: GCF_014645135.1. Lineage (GTDB taxonomy): Bacteria > Pseudomonadota > Gammaproteobacteria > Enterobacterales > Alteromonadaceae > Pararheinheimera > Pararheinheimera tangshanensis. The sequence goes on along the minus strand of NZ_BMLH01000001.1, from coordinate 528,081 downwards.
CATGACCGATCCCTTCGGCGGATAACGCTTCACGGATAGGCAACAGTTCAGGCATCAGGTGCTGACGGGCAGGCTCCGCCACCAAGTCCTGTAAAGCAGCAAAAGCTTCTGTTTCATCCCAGGCATACAAAGCACTGATAAAACGGCTTAACATACCGGCAAACGCTATGCTGTGTTTCAGCGTTAATTGTTGTGGCAAGACGGCACGGGCTTCCTTGGTCGACAGTACAGTCCCCGGATAACAAAGCACCACTTGCCAATGTTCAAACCAGGGCAAAGTCCGGCATAACAAGGGGCTATCCGGTAACATTAACAATAAGCCGCCATAAAAGGACGGCGCCACGTTATCGTAATGCACAGAACCACTAACGCCCCCTTCCAGTTGCGCCATCAGTTGTAACAACTGATAGTCAGCTAAAGGTTTGCCGAAATAGTCATTAAAGGCATAACAGGCCACGACAATAGAACAGGCACTGGACCCCAAACCACTGCCAACCGGCAGATTTTTCACCAGCTCCAGTTGCAATCGGGGCAAAGTCCGGCCTATCGCCTTTTCAAAGGAATAAAAACACTTCAGCACTAAGTTATCGTCTGTGTCTTTTGGCAACTGATGCACATAACGACCGGTCAGTTGTAAACTCAGTTCAGCTTGCTCAGAGTGAATACGCAGTTCATCGCCAAATAAAGAACCATCAACTGGTTCAAACGCAGCGCCTAATAAATCAAAGCCAACAGAAAAATTCCCTGTGGACGCAGGCGCAAAATACGACTTCATATTACATCTCCTGCTGCCAGGACAAAGTCCGCATTACATCACTGAACACACCTGCTGCTGTGACCGCAGCACCAGCACCATAACCACGCAATACAAAAGGAATAGGCTGGTAATACCGGGTATGAATAGCCAGCGCATTTTCACCGTCTTTCACTTTGGCCAGTGGGTGATCCAGATCCAAAGCTTTGATAGCGACTTTGCAACGACCTTCACTGATTTCACCTATATAACGCAGCACCTGACCTTTAGCTCTGGCCTGTGCAATACGTTCAGAAAAAGCTTTGTCGAGCTGTGGTAACTTTTGCATAAAAGTCGGTACGTCAGTGTTTGGCGCAAAATCAGCAGGTAATACACCTTCCACTTCGACATCGGCTAAATTCAGCATCAAACCAGATTCACGCGCCATAATCAGTAACTTACGCGCCACATCCATACCGGATAAATCATCACGAGGGTCAGGCTCAGTAAAACCCAATTCCCGGGCTTTAGTAGTCACCTCAGATAAAGACTGGCCCTGCTCCAGTAAACCAAAAATATAGGATAAAGAGCCGGATAAAATCCCCTCAAAAGCCACCAGCTCGTCACCTGCATTAAACAAGCCCTGTAAGGTGTCGATCACCGGTAGGCCTGCGCCTACAGTCGTTTCATACAGGAAACGTCGGCGATGTTGCTGTGCCACCTGACGCAGTTGATGGTAGTAATCCAATGAGCCTGTATTGGCTTTTTTATTTGGGGTGACCACATGGAAGCCAGCTTTGAGGAAATCGACATACAAATCAGCCACTGGTTCTGCACTGCTGCAGTCGATCAATACCGGATTAGTTAAATGCTGCTCCTGAGCAAAGCGACTTAAATCTGCCACAGAAAACTGAGCTTTGGCCTGCTGCATCTGCTGTTGCCACTGACTGAGGTCAATGCCTTTTTCATCCAGCAATAAGGCTTTGGAATTGGCTATGCCATACACCTTCAGCTTGACATTACGTTGCTGTAAAAACTCTTGCTGACGCTGGAACTGCGCCAGTAATTCGCTGCCAACCACACCACAACCGACCAGAAACACATCGATACTTGGGACATGGCTGAAGAAGTTTTCATGGCACACCTTCACTGCGTTCTGACAGGCTTTTTGCTCAACGACAGCAGAGATAGAACGTTCACTGCTGTCCTGAGCTATAGCTACCACATTGACCCGAGCCTGCGCCAGGGACGCAAAAAACTTAGCCGCCACACCACGGTGCTGACGCATACCATCGCCGACCAGGCTGACTATCGCCATATCAGATAAGATTTGCAGCGGACGCAACAACTTGCCTTGTAACTCCAGTTCAAACTCAGCTTCAAGCGCTTTTTTCGCAGCAGCTAAATCCAGTTGAGCCACGCAAAAACTGATACTGAATTCAGAAGACGACTGAGTAATTAAACTAACAGATACCTGCTCACGCGCCATAGTGGCAAACACCCGCGAGGCCATACCGACTACGCCTTTTAAGCCAGGGCCAGAGACTGTGATCAGAGCCAGATGCTCCAGACTGGAAATGCCTTTGACCAGCGAGTCACCGTTGTTATCGGCATCAATACAGGTGCCTGGAGCCGACGGGTTTAAGGTGTTTTTGATATAACAAGGAATTTGAAAACGAGCCAATGGACCAATAGTTTTTGGATGCAGCACTTTGGCACCAAAATACGACAATTCCATGGCTTCGTCATAAGATAAATGGTCAATCAGTTTGGCTTGTTTCACCTGACGTGGGTCAGCACTGTAGACACCATCGACATCAGTCCAGATTTCACAGACTGAAGCTTTGACCGCGGCAGCAACTATTGCAGCAGAGTAGTCAGAACCATTGCGGCCTAATAAACACAGCTCGCCCTGCGCATTGCTCGAGACAAAACCTGCCATCACATAAACCTGCGCCGATTGCTTCGCTAAAGCGGCTGCAAAGCTTTGCTCCGAAGCAGGAATATCAGCCACTGCATTTAAATAATCACCCTGACTTTTCACCAAAGCCACAGAGTCCAGCAGCACCACGTTAACCTGACGGGACTTAAACAGCGCCGTCATCAGGCAAACACTGAACTGCTCACCCATACCTAAAATTTGTGCCTTGATATGATCAGGGCAATAACTCAATAAGCTGATGCCTTGCAAACGTTCAGTTAGCTTTTGTTCCTGCTCGTCAGCCAGTTGTTGCACAGCCTTCAGCTGCTGCGCATTGACCCGAAGTGAAGCTTCAGCAATATGCTGCGCCAGACGATTTTTCCACTGCAGCAACAGCGGCTGATAATCTGAGCCTAAAAAGGCCAGATCCGTCAGTTCCACCAGTAAGTTGGTGACGCCCTGAGGCGCTGACAAGACTAAGCCGACGCTTTGATTGCCAATTTGTTGTTGTACTATATCCGCCACCTCGAGAAAGCGGGTTACCGACGCCAGAGACGAACCACCAAACTTAAGCACCCTCATGTTTTACTCCTTGCTAAACGAAAAAGGCCCGTGACGGGGAGGTCACGGGCCTTTTTGAAAACAATACGCCGCCGACCTCCTACCCCGCAGGGTTGGTGGTAATAATAATGGTGAGTGTATTGCGGATTTGTGTCTTTTTCATACTGTCTATATGCTCAAAGTTTTAGACGTCTGTCAATCTAAATGTTTAGATTATTCTAAATTTAATGGGGCGTTAATTGGTTTTCAACTGAAACTCTGTTTCACCGGCACTGTAGGAGACCACCCTGTTACGCCCCTCTCTTTTCGCGTTATAAAGCGCCATATCAGCCTGACCTATCAGTACCTCGTGGGCTCTTTCGCCAGCAGCGTCAAGCTGCGCTACACCAACACTGATTGAACTTTGTATAGAGTGCTCATTAAATGTGACTGCTTTACTACTGACGGCCAGACAAATACGTTCGGCCACTTCCATTGCCCCGGCCAGGGCTGTATTGGTCAGTACTATGCCAAACTCCTCACCACCGTATCGGCCAAACCAGTCGGTGTCACGCAATAAACCCCGAACTCTGGCTGTTAACTCAATCAGCACACAATCTCCGCCTAAATGACCATACTGATCATTGAGTTGCTTAAATTTATCCAGATCAAACAATAACAACGACAGAGGTTGCTGATAACGCTGCGCTCGTTGGACTTCAAGCTTTAACTGTTCTTCCCAGTAACGGCGGTTTAATGCCTGGGTTAAACCATCCACACGATTGCTTTGCTCCAGTTTTTGTAAAGTCGTTTGCAGATGCTGTTGATAAACAAAAGCATCAGTGGCGTCCTCAATCAGCATACAGACATGACGACGACCCGACGGATCATTCAATGGCAACATGGTGCAGTTCTGCGCCATATACTGGCTCGAACTGGTCACAGGACGTAAATGGGGTAACTTGATCACATACTGCCGCTGCTCCCAGCTGCTAAATGAGGGACTTTGCAACTCCAGCACAGAGGCAAACTTACGCCTAAGCCATGCTTCTGGTAAATCAGCAAAAACTTTAAACAGACTTTTCCCTTTTGCTTCAGTCAGTTGAACTGAGCTGTGGCGCTGCAAAAAGGTATTCAGATAGACCAGTTGAAATTCCTCATCAACCACCAGCACGCCACTACTAAGCTGCTCTAATATGGGGCCCGTTAACCAGTCGTCTGACATTAATACTCTTCCACTATCCGATCCAAAATTTGCTGGATATTTAACACAGCTTCTCCTGGGATCAGCAACAACATATCGCAGTTAAAAGAATGATGAATTAACTGGTAACTAATATCGACTCTAAGTGCCAGTTCCCAGTGACAAGCCGTTTCAATTAAGGCTTCAGTCATATTATTCTGCCGCGATGATAAAACTCTGGGCGCGCTATAGGACAAACTATTGTCAATTTGCTCCGCCAGACCATTCAAAAAGGTGGTGGTCAAAATAGAGCTAATATCCGTCAGCATCTCCAGCTCGGACGCGTTATCCGTGTCATACCCTAATAAAGCCGCAATGCGATGGGCATTCTCCAACTGATACAACACTATAGCCTCACCCCGAAGCCCATCATTGCCCAAAAATCCCTGACTGACTAAAGCGGCTTCAGCACTACTGTATTGAGCTTCAAATTGTGCCGGAATTTGTGCAGAGTTCACCAGCTCTATTGCAGGCACCTGTATATGCACAAAGGTATTTAAAAAACGGGCAAGTTTATCGCTGGCCAGACCCATAGCGACATTGATCAGCTCCTGTAAACAATCCCTTTGTTCTTCAGAGAATACTGTACTCATATCAATCCATAGTGTTTTAAAATAACAACCAGCTTTTCCGGATTCACAGGTTTGTGAATAAAAGCTAAAGCCCCAAGCTCTGTGACCCGCTTTTGCATTTCCGGCTGGATATCAGCTGAAATGACAATGACAAAACAATCCAATCCATCCTGTTTTATCGCCTCAAGCACACCTATTCCATCCAGCTCCGGCATGGTTAGATCTAAAAATACCAAACCTATCTCCTGACTACGTAAAATAGTCAGGGCTTCGACACCATTAGCTGCTGTCAAAATATCAGCATCAAAAGACTCAGGTAGAGATTTACGGACTTGTTTTCGCGCCAGTAAGGAGTCGTCACAAATTAATACAGGTAACGCCATTAAAACAGCCTCTTTATTATTGCTTTATTTGTTTTCAATTTAATGTGCACAGCTCAATTATTCGACACCGCTACCATACTCAAAGCTACCGCAATTGAACACCATTAAATGCTGCTTTTGCAGCCTTCTGACAATTTATAGCCGCGATATTGCTAAAGCTGCTCTTGTTGCCTAGTCTCTAAGTTATTTATTACATATAGTATTTTCATTTAAACAGATCTTCTATAACTTAGAGTTTCAATGCTAACTACTATTAAGCCGAACCAAACAAGGTTGTTTCATGCAGCAAAAAAGTTTATCGCGTAAGCTGCTGACCAAAGTCTTGTCAGTGTATTTTATCCTGACCTTTGTGGTGACTTTAGGCCAGATTGTTGCCGAGTATTTCAACACCAAAGACCATATCAATGGTGAACTGGCGACTTTACAGCAAACCTTTTCCGGCAGTCTGACTAGGGCTATTTGGGAGTTAAATACCCAACAAGCCTTGATTATTGCTGATGGTTTACTGGCTATTCCTGCGATTGAAGGCATTATAGTTCGGGATGATAGTGGCGCTGTCATTACTCAATTGGGTAGATATATAGATATCAGCGAGCGCTACAGTAATCAGTTGGTGCAGGAAGGCATTCGACTCACAGAACAAAACTCCGGCTTATTTGGTTATACCTTTCCTCTCATTTTTGAATTCTCAGGGCGCGCCACTCAGGTAGGTGACGTTACTTTGTTCTCCAGCCGGGCTGTAGTGCTGGACCGGATCAAAATTGGCATTTATTTTTTGGTTGGTAATGCGGTTTTAAAAACGACCTTCTTAATTATTCTTTTTTTACTGGCGTTTCGCAGTCAGCTGACCTTACCGCTGAGTGAACTGACACAACAAATTGAAGATCTGGAGCTGGACCACCTGGAAGGCACCAAAGTGGAAGTACGCCACGATGAAGCCAATGAACTCAGTGTTATGGCAGATGCCTTTAACCGCTTGATTGCTCGCGTGCAGGATTACAAAGTGCAGTTGGAAAGCACCCAAAAACAACTGCTGCACTCCAACGAAAAACTCGATCAGCACAACTTGCTACTGGAGCAGGAAGTGGCGCGTAAAACCTCAGGCCTAAGTCAGGCCATGATGGATTTACAACAGCAAAAACAAGAACTTGAAGTTAAACAGCAAGCGTTACGTGAGGAAATAGAACGCCGTCGCCACAGTGAAGAAGCCTTACGTGGCAAACAAAGCGAGCTGGAAAAAACCGTGGATGATTTAAAGCAGGCACAAGACAGGTTAGTGCAGTCGGAGAAAATGGCGGCTTTAGGTGGTTTTGTGGCAGGTATTACCCATGAAGTAAATACCCCTGTCGGTATTGGCGTTACCGCCACCAGTTTTCTGGCTGAGAAGCTGACGGCTCTGGAGGCCGCTTATAAAGAAAAGACTTTGTCGCCTAAAGTGCTGGAGCATTTTATTGAGGAAGCCAAACAAAGTACCTCTTTGCTGCAATCCAACCTGACCCGCGCTTCCGAGCTGATTGCCAGCTTTAAACAAATCGCCGTCGATCAGACCAGTGATGCAATTCGCACTATTAATCTGGCCGAATACCTGCACGAAGTGATCCGCTCCTTGCAGCCAAACTTCAAAAAGACCCGCCATCATATTGATGTGAATTGCCCGGAAAGCCTGATGCTCAGCTGCCCTGCCGGTGCTATCTCACAAATTTTCACTAACCTTTTAATGAATTCGTTAATTCATGGTTTTGAAGAACTGGAAGAAGGTTATATCCGCATTACTGTGCTGGATGAAGGTCAGATGGTAGACATCACGTATTCAGATAATGGCCGCGGCCTGACTCAGGAACAGCTGGAAAAACTCTTCCATCCGTTTTTCACCACAAAACGTGACCAGGGCGGTAGTGGTTTAGGCACGCATATTACTTATAATCTGGTACGTCAAACACTGGGCGGTTCGATTCAGGTCAGCAGCGAACCTGGCCATGGCTTGAGTTATCATATTCGTTTTCCGAAAAACTTAAAACGTAATTCCTGAACCTAAACAACCAAAGTACAGCGCACTGCACTTTGGTTTTTTCAGCTGAAAAACTCAAAATCTGATGATTGAACTCTGTATACTAAGCCGCAATTCTTATAGACAGAGTAATTAACTATGTGGTTTAAAAATTTACGTTTATATCAGGTCACCGAAAACCTGAACACCGATCAGGATCAATTAGAGCAGGCCTTAGCTGCATTCAAATTCACACCTTGTACCTCACAGGAAGCCATTAAAATGGGCTTCACCAGCCCTTTGCATCCAAGCCTGAAGCAATACTGCCACCAGACCAATGACGTGATGTTATTTGCGGTCAAACGCCAGGAGAAAGTGCTGCCGGGTTCAGTGGTGAATGAAGAGCTGGCACCAAAAATTGATGCGATGGAGCAGGAAAAAGGCCGCCCTTTAAGCCGCAAAGAAAAACAGGCGTTAAAAGAAGAACTGATCCAAACCCTGTTACCACGGGCGTTCAGCAAATCCAGCGTCACTACTGCCTTGTACGATAAACAACAAGGTTGGTTACTGGTAGATACCAGTAGCGCCAGCAGAGCGGAAGAACTACTGGCGTTGCTACGCAAGGCTTTTGGCTCTTTACCTGCCATGCCGCTGCTGGACAATCACCAGTTGAATCAGCAACTGCATTTTTGGTTACAAGGCAAAGAATTACCAGAAGGTTTTCAGTTAGGGGCTGAAGCCGAACTCAAAGCACCGGATGAAGAAGGCGCTAAAGTACGCTTTATCAATCACTTGCTAAGTGCAGATGAAGTGCAAAGCCATTTACAGGATAAACTGGTGACAAAACTGGCCTTAGAGCAGGACGAAAAAGTGACCTTTTTGATCTGTGATGACGGCAGTATCAAGCGCTTAAAATTCCATGACCTGTTATCAGGTGCAAACGAAGAAATGGGCTGGGATGATGTCATGGGTCGTCTGGACGCCGACTTATTACTGATGACAGACGCTTTGCGTCATGCCTTGACGCCACTCAAAGCCAATATCAGCAGTCAGTAAAACGGATAGTGTATACAACAAGGCCCGCGAATAAGCGGGCCTTTTCGTACTAAGACAGACTATCAGCTTAACAGAGCTTTGATTTCCTGAGAAATTAAACGAATTTCTGCGATATCCATAAAGTGAGCATCGGGTATTATGTTGCGGTCAATATAGGGTTGCAACGCCTGCAACCTTGCAGTGCCTGTCAATGGGCTTTGCACCAAAGCACCCAGTCGGATAAAGTCGATATAACCAACCTGTTCAGTCTGAACGTTAGCATTATTCCAGTTCAGCACAATATCCACATAAGTATCAGCGAAATCCCAGGCTCGCATAATGCTGGCTCCTATTTGGCCAGACAAAGTACTAAGTGCGTGATCTAAAAATTGAGACTCGCCAAACACGGTCTGATAACGTTCAGCTTCAGTCAAAATAGGCAAAGCACCGATCAAATGCATCAAACCTGCCAAGGTCATCACATCTAAATTCAGATTACAGTGCTTATTTTCAACGATATATAACTTTAAGCAGGCTAGCGCTATGCTGGTCACATTGACACTGTCTCGCCAAACAGAAGCCATTCTCTCTTTGATTTGCTCATGTTGTGATACAAACAGCTGCTCCATCGCCATAGCAGTGGCAATGTTTTTCACCTGACTCAGACCAATGCGGGTAATAGCCTGATTTAATGAGTTGACCTTAATGGAACGTCCCATAAAGGCACTGTTGGCCACTTTGATCATACGAGCGGCTAAGGCTGGATCCTGGGCAATCACATCTGTCATCATCAATAAATTACTATCAGGGTCGTCCGCTGTTTTTCGAACCTGAATCGCCATTTCAGGTAAAGTTGGTAAAACCAGCATATCAGTGCGGATCTTCTCAACCAAAATAGTTAACAGAGCATTTTCAGCCGACATAACAAGGTTCCTTAGCACGAAAAAAGTTTAGGCAGCCGAAGTATACTGCAAGCACAGACTGGGTCTCAGAAAACAGCACATTCTACCCTTCAGGAAGCAAACTCGTCATGTAGGTACAGCCAATAATGCCATTTTTTGTTTTAAGAGCTCTAAAGCCTCTTTAGTGTAAGTCAGAGCAGGCACCTTGCCCCAGACAGGCGCAGGCCAGGCAAAATCCGTGTCGTAGCGCACTATATGATGCAAGTGCAACTGCGGTACCATATTACCAAGAGCTGCGATATTCAGTTTTTTAGCCTGAAACTGTGCTTTGAGAAAAACAGATAAATGAGCACTTTCGCGCCAAAGTTGGTTTTGCTCGGTTTGTGTCAGATCAATAATTTCCACCATACCAACGCGACGCGGGATCAGGATAAACCAAGGGTAGTTCGCATCGTTTTGCAGTCGCAACTGACAAAGCGGCCAATCCGCGAGATAGAGGCTATCTCGTTCAAATTCTGCCGCAAGTTCAAATTCTTTATGATGCACTGATGATCTCCTGTTCTGTAATTTGCTCTGTACTGACGAACACTGCAAAATCATGAATTAGCTCTGTGATCAACGCAACATCTGCCTGTCGTACTGCATATTCTAAATTCGACATCAACTCGGTCAACTCTGGATATCCCATGCTGCCGGCACTACCTTTTACACTGTGAGCTTCAAACTGTATCCGGCTCCAGTTTGCCGCACTAAGCCAAAGCTGAAACTCCTGAAGCAACGAAGGCAAGGACCGCTTAAACTCCAGTTTCAGCTGTACAATAACGGGATCCGAAGCGAGTTGTGCTTCTAGTTGCTCATCCAGACTGGTCCGGCTTTGACAGAATTTTTGTATCACAGCGATAAAATCTTTTTGCACTATAGGTTTAGATAAGACGGCCTGGCACCCCGCCTTTAAATATCGGCTTTGGTCTTCGCTCATCACGTTGGCTGTTAAGGCAATAATAGGTAAGTCCATACCCGCATGACGAATTAAGGCCGTCGCTTCTTCCCCCCCCATTTCCGGCATCTGCATATCCATCAACACCAGATCAAAATGCTCCAATAGTACCCTTTCTACTGCTTTGTGGCCGTTTTCAACAATCACAGCATGAATACCCAACTTTTGTAACAACACCTGGATCAGTAACTGGTTATCAGTATTGTCTTCGGCCACCAGTAGCTTCAACTTTTGATAATCGGTAGAAGTTTCAACCACCAAAGGCTCTTGGGTAGGTTTTTGATAACTATCGACCAGACTGATATGTTGATGCTCACACGACATTACAATCTCAAAACAGCTGCCAATTCCCTTGACGCTGTCCACCAGAATATCGCCTTGCATCTGCTCCATCAGTTTTTTTGAAATACAAAGACCAAGACCAGAACCGCCAAAATTACGGGTTACGGCAGCGTCAGCCTGCACAAAAGGCTGAAAGAGTTTACTAAGCTCCACCGTGGTAATGCCTATACCGGTATCCTTAATTTTGATCCTCAGCACTTCCTCAGGCGTTTGATAGGACACATCGATCACCACTTTGCCTTTCTGAGTGAACTTCACTGCATTGGAGGTTAGGTTGAGCAGAACTTGACGGAAACGTAAGGTGTCGGTGTAGATAAATTGTGGCAATGGATAGTTCAGTTCCAGCAAGCATTGCAAACCTTTTTGTTCTGCCTGTTGCTTGGTTAATTGGTACACATCGTCCAGCATGGCCAGCAAACTGATCTGCTCTGTTAACAATTCCAGTTTATCAGCTTCAATTTTTGACAGATCAAGAATATCGTTAATCAGAGCCAGTAAATGATCGCCGCTGCGCAGCACACGACTCAGATAGTCCAGTTGTCTGTGGGGGTCATTCTCATGAATAGCTTGCTCACTGAAACCAATAATGGCTGTCAACGGTGTGCGGATTTCATGGCTCATATTGGCCAGAAATACACTTTTTAATCGGTTAGCCTGTTCTGCCACCTCACGGGCTAAAATCAATTGCTGATTGGCATCTTCCAGTTGCTGATTCGCATCTGCTAAATCCTGAGTTCTGGCCGCTACTTTATCCTCCAGTTGCAACTGATAGGCTCTCTCCCGCTCTCTGTAGACACGTAACTGACGTACCATCACGTTAAAAGCAGCGAACATATCGCCTAATTCATCCTGCTTTCTGACAGTGAGAACTGTGGATAAATCACCTCGCCCTACCGCAGTTTTGGCCAGGGTAAGTTCCCTTATAGGTGTTAACACAAAGCGAGCCAGAACCCAATAAATTAACATAGGTAATCCTATGCAAAACAGGATACAAAACAAGGCTATTAACATAGGTTTATATGCCATGCTTTGGTTTAACAGTGCTGGCCGTATCCCCATAATCAGCTGATAAGGGCCAGCTAAAGAGACACCTGTTACTAACATAGACTGTCCAAGTAGCAGAGTAGGAACAAATTCATCTTGGTCGACACTAGCCTGAATTTCCGTAAAACTAACCGGAGAAAAAGCGCTACCCATCAGTAAAGGATTTTCGGAAAAAGCAATAGTTGCAGCCTGACTCACAATCAAAGGAGCACGCAGATCTCCTCCTAACTGCCTGATACTTTGGTGAAATAATTCGGGATCAATCACAAAGACGACATAACCCCAAAGCCGTTTAATATCGCCGGGCGATTGTCCGGACATATAAACTTTTTGGGCCACATACAAATTCAGCTGGCTTGAACCTTGCTCACTGGACAGGAAAAAACCATTATCGTCCATCATGGATTGTAACGCTGAAAAATACTGATTTCGAAACCTGCTGAGTGCTTTCGCCTTGTCTTGCTGCGGAATAGTCAGTAGATAATCGCCGTTTAAACGAATAAATTTAATCGACGATATTTCCGGATGCTCTCTACGATAGTGTTCAAATCCCTGAATCAGCGCGGCTTCCGGTTGCTGCTCTTTGGCAATAAAACGTTCGACCAGACTTTGGGAAGACAGCAGCAGTAAAGCTTGCTGGTACGATGATAATTGAAGACGAATGTCCTGCTGTACCTGCACCAACTCATTTTTAATTTGCTGAAACAGCTGTTGTTCGTAATAGCGTACACTGAAGTGATAGGATAAATAACCCAGACATAACAAAGGCAAGACCAGGATAGGCAGCATGTAGACTACTAAAGTTTCACGTAACCTCATGAAGATCCTGATTTATACCCTAAAAGCGCCCTGTTCGTTGCCAAAGCATAACCAGAGCGCCTCCGAACTACAAGACTAAGCTTGAAATAGCGTACGGATCCAACGCTCTTCCGTTATAAAGTTCCAACTCCAGCTTTTCCACTGGGCAGATAAACCCTGAGCTACTATTTGATCTTCTGTTTTTCCCTGTGCTTTCAGTGCATTCACTTCAGAGAGCGTCTGTTCCATCATAGTTAAAAAGCGCTGCAAGCCTGCTTTATCCATTAAATCACCGTGGCCTGGAACTAACCTGGTTTTATCATCGATTTGACTGAGAAGCAGTTTGACGTTACTGATATAGCCAGCAACTGAACCGCCACTTTTCAGATCGATAAAAGGGAAACGGTCTGCGAAAAACAAATCGCCCATATGCAGCACGTTGGCCTCTTTAAACCAGACCACCAAATCGCCATCTGTATGACTGACAGGCATAGTGACAAGATGCAAGTCGACGCCGTTAAGTCTCAGCGGTTTTTCACCAACAAAAGTTTCTGTAGGTAAGCCAGCAACAGGAAACTTGGCATCAGCTTTTAATCGGGTCAGTACATTAGTATGAGCAATAATCTGAGCACCTGAAGCTAAAGCCGCATTGCCATTAACGTGGTCACCATGGAAATGAGTGTTCACCAGAGTTTTGATTTGTACTCCTGCTTGTTTGCTTTCAAGCTCAGCTTTGATCTGTGGAGCCATATGCTCGTACTGAGAGTCCACCACTAGCGCACCTTCAGGACCAACGACAGCGGCAATATTACCGCCAGCCCCTTTGATCATATACAAATGCTTTGCCAGCTCTAGACTGCTGACCTGCACTTTGTCCTGAGCATGAGCAACACCACATAACATCAGTGCCAGTAAAACTGTAACTTTTTTCATATCCATCCTTATGCAAAGAAGAATTTAGCAGCAAAAACTGCGGTTAATATCCACACGCTAAGGGTAGTTTTTGACAAACGACCCGTTACTAAACAGAGCACCGCATAAGTAATAAAACCCATACCTATGCCATCGGCGATAGAGAAGGTCAGCGGCATCATCACCAAAACTACGACAACGGGCACGGATTCGATCAGATCGTTCCACTCTACATGCTGCAAACTGCTGAGCATTAAGGTGGCAACATAAAGTAAAGCGCCCGCTGTAGCGTACGCTGGCACCATAGCCGCCAGTGGCGACAACCAAAGCGCAGCGAAAAAAGCCAGCCCTACTACAACGGCAGTTAAACCACTACGACCACCAGCAGCAACACCTGCAGTGCTTTCGACATAACTAGTGGTTGTGGACGTGCCGACTAAAGCACCAGCAATAGTTGCCGAACTGTCTGCTAATAATGCGCCTTTTAAATGGGGGATCTCACCATTGGCTTTTAATAATCCGGCTCTTTGACTCACAGCCACTAAAGTACCACTGGTATCAAACAAATCTAAAAACAATAAGCTTAAAATAACTGGCACCATAGCCCATTGCAGCACAGAGGCAAAATCCAGCTGTAAAAAAGTCGGCGCCAAGGAGGGAGGCATAGACACAACACCGTTAAAAGTGGTGTCCCCACGCCACCAGGCGATAGCTGTGATCACTAAAATACTGATAAAGACTGCCGCATGTTGTTTACGATGTGCCAAGGCGAAAATCAGAAAAAAACCAGCTATGGCAAGCAAGACTTTAGGGTCATGCAAATCGCCCAGCGTCACCAGCGTGGCAGGGCTGGCCACTATGATATTGGCAGTTTTTAATGCAATCAGTGCCAGAAACATGCCTATACCAGCAGCGATACCCATCTTCAATGCAAAGGGAATACTCTGAATAATCCACTCACGAATTTTGAAAATACTTAGCAGCAAAAACAGCACACCAGAGCAGAACACTGCAGCTAAAGCCGTCTGCCAGCTGTGACCTTGCTCAAGCACTATCACATAAGTAAAAAAAGCATTAAGCCCCATACCAGGAGCCAAGGCCACAGGTAAGTTTGCCAACATTCCCATAGCGATAGAACCAAAAGCTGCGGCCAGACAAGTGGCTACAAAAACTGCCCCCTGATCCATGCCGGTTTGAGCCAGCATAGTGGGATTTACAAACAGGATATAACTCATCGCCATAAAAGTCGTAAGGCCTGCGATCAGCTCTTTTTTAATGTTGGTCTGGCGTGCCGTCAGCTCAAAATAACGATCTAAAAATTTCATCAGGTCCGATCCATTACTCAGATGCATAAATGCAAAAACCCGAAGCATAGCCTCGGGTTATTCAATAGCCAAGTGAATTCTGGTTTATAAACAATAGTAAGCGGCTAAGGCTGCCACTGGCGCTGCTGATGGCTTGCCATGTTGCCAATCGCCACCATCAACACCGCTGCCAGCTATGTCAATATGACAATATGGCAATGGCTGTTCAGTGTTTAATCCGTGTTGATCTAATCCTGCCGCGGCAACTAAGAAGGCCATAGGGAATTGATGGCCTCGGGGCGTGACTGACGAAGGCGCATTATTACAGCTTAATAAATCATCAGCAGAACTGCGGCCTTTGATAAAGCTGAAATCTTCGCGACGACTGCGGGAGATTTCGCTTGGGTCAGCCCATAAATCGCCCACCAGAGCTAAGTCAGCCGACAAACCAACTCGACGAGCAGCACCATTTTCCACCAGAGCACTGTATGGACCTACGGCTCGGGCCGCATGACCAGTTAAAGTAGCGATAGAATACAAAGTAGGATTGACCGCAGTTTTGGCATCCTCACGTAAATGCGATAATAAGTCCGCCAGTACTAAGCGCCCCTCAGCATCCGTATTCCCAATACGTACCCTTACACCTGCATGACTGGTAATAATTTCATCCGGTACAAAAGCATCTGAACCTATGCTGTTTCGCACAGCACCAATTTCGGCAATGATGCGTATACCTTTAGTTTTTAACAAAGCCACAGTTTTGATAAAGCCAGCCACAGCGGCTGCGCCACCTTTATCGCGACTCATACCAGCCATAGCGCCACCGGTTTTTAAGTCCGCGCCACCTGTGTCATACACCAGTCCTTTACCGGCAAATAGCAGCGTTTGTTCGATTTCGCCTTCGCCCTGATATTCAAGACGGATCACGGCTGGCTTATGGCGATCAACCTGCAACGAGCTGCGGGCGACGGCCATCAGGAGTGGGTAGTCTTTTTGCAATGTATCGACTTTAGTTTCTACCGACACCTGCACATCAGTACCGGCAAATGTTTCTACACAATAATCGGCGAAGCGACGTGGCGCCATACGTTCAGGTTCAGTGCCACATAAATCACGAGCCACACGTTTACCGGCTTCAACAGCCTCCATGTAACGAGACTGATGTTCTGAGACACCAATGACGCCAATCTGGGTCACAGGCTCTATCGTGGCCTCCCCCCGGGCTTCACGACCTTCGAGCGGTTGCCATAAGGCCTGACACGCACCTAAATAAGCTACTTCTGCTGCATATTGATAGGCATCTGTTTCTGGCGCTATCACATACAAAGCCGGAGATTTAGCGCCAGCGGCTTTGGCCTGAGTAATACCTTGTTTGGCGGCATCATAAAAACTGCGAACATCATCATAATCTCTGTCAAGCGGGCCTGTAGGTGAAAGCACCAGACGTTGACCCGGCGCTTTTGCAGATAACAGCAACACAGTTTCTTTACCAATACGGCTATCAATAGCGGCGGCAGCATTAATTTCAAACTGTAATTCAGGCACAGCAGTAAAATCAGACGCAATAATAATCAAAGCATCCCATTGGGAGTCATTCAGTGCAGCCTGAACAGAAGATACAGCAATAGCAAGCGGATAAGACATGAAGATGGCCTCAAAAGAATAATGAACTGCATTATTAAGTACAGAGCAATTTGAGGCAATAGAGCAAAAGGATGTTAGAGACAGAGCCTGTAGCTAAAAACTGACAAGCCAGCTAAAGCTGACTTGACGGGCGTTGATAAAACAAAAATGTACAGTATCAGATAATTTTATTCTGCTGCCATTCCTGCTCTTTTTTCATACGTTGCTGACGTTTCTCACAAGGGGTATCGCAGTCACAGGCCTTTTCAATGCCTAAAGCGCCTAAGCCACCACAACTACCAGCTATGGTCTTACGTTGCACCATGTAGCCTATAGCCATAGCGGCGACTACAACTATCAGGATGATAAAAGTAAAAATAAAAACTTCCATAGCAACCTCATCAAACTTAGAAGCTTTGAACAAACAGTCTGCCTGCTCGCCCGATACAGGTCACTATTGTAACAAGTTTCAGCCACTCTCCCTACGTAAAAACGTTTTTCAGACAAATAAAAAATTGTCAGGATCAATTTTTAACAATGCGAAGCATTGGCCCAAAGGGTGAGCGCCAGGGATGGCTGCGAATAAAAATGGGGTCCCAAGGACCCCACTTTTAATTTGCTTTGGCTTAACCGCCGAAGTCATCCAACAGAATGTTGTCGTCTTCTACGCCTAAATCTTTCAGCATGTTGATCACCGCTTTGTTCATCATCGGTGGACCACACATATAGAACTCACAGTCTTCCGGAGCTTTATGATTTTTCAGATAGTTTTCAAACAACACGTTGTGAATAAAACCTGTGTAACCAGTCCAGTTATCTTCCGGCTGCGGATCAGATAAAGCTACGTGCCACTGGAAGTTGTCATTCTCTGCGGCCAACATGTCGAAATCTTCAACATAAAACATTTCACGCTTAGAACGGGCACCGTACCAGAAGCTCATCTTACGTTTGGATTTCAGACGGCGTAACTGGTCGAAAATGTGCGAACGCATTGGGGCCATACCAGCACCACCACCCACGAATACCATTTCAGCATCAGTATCTTTAGCGAAGAATTCACCAAATGGACCAGAAATCGTCACTTTATCGCCAGCTTTTAAGCTCCAGATATACGAAGACATTTTACCGCAAGGTAAGCTCAGGTTATTTGGCGGAGGAGATGCGATCCGCACGTTTAACATGATAATGCCTTCTTCTTCCGGATAGTTCGCCATAGAGTAAGCACGAATAGTTTCTTCGTCTACTTTGGACTCCAGAGTGAAGAACTTAAAGCGCTCCCAGTCACCACGGTATTCTTCAGGAATGTCGAAGTCAGCATACTTCACATGGTGAGCTGGAGCTTCAATCTGAATATAACCACCAGCACGGAAAGGTACTGATTCACCATCTGGAATAGCCAGCTTTAATTCTTTGATAAAGGTAGCTTTGTTATCGTTAGAGATAACAGTACATTCCCATTTTTTGATACCAAAGATTTCTGGTTCAACTTCGATTTCCATGTCAGTTTTGACACTGACCTGACAAGCTAAACGACAACCTTCACGACGTTCACCTTTAGTTAAGTGCCCCATTTCCACAGGTAAAACGTCTCCGCCACCCGCATGAACATGGACACGGCACTGACCACATGAGCCGCCGCCACCACAAGCTGATGACAGGAAAATGCCTTTATCAGCTAAAGCGCCAAGTAATTTGCCGCCGGCTTTTGTTTGAATGGCTAACGAAGGGTCGCCATTAACGCCAATGGTGATGTCACCAGAAGATACCAGTTTTGCTTTGGCGACTAAAATCATAATCACTAAAGCTACAACCAGCAGGGTGAACATCCCAACGCCAAGATAAATCTCTTGCATTGTGTTTTCCTTTTACAGCAATTTTTACAATGACACGCCAGAGAAAGACATAAAGCCTAACCCCATTAAACCAACCATGATAAAACGAGAACCTAAACCACGCAGACCCGCAGGGATATCCGCATACTTCAGTTTTTCGCTCACAGCTGCCATTAATGTGATGGCCAGAGTCCAACCTAAACCGCCGCCTAAACCAAATACCGCACTTTCCGCTAAGTTGTAATCACGTTCAACCATGAATGCTACACCACCAAAAATGGCGCAGTTCACTGTGATTAACGGCAGGAAAATACCTAAAGCGTTGTATAACGAAGGCACGTACTTATCCAGGAACATTTCCAGAACCTGCACTAAACCTGCGATTACGCCGATGTAAGCGATAAAGCCAAGGAAGCTTAAATCTGTATCTGGAAAACCAGCCCAGTCTAAAGCACCTGGTGCCAAAAATTGCTTAAATACAATGTTGTTCAGCGGTACTGATAAACCCAATACTACTGTGACGGCAATACCTAAACTGAAGGCTGTTTTTACTTGTTTAGAGATGGCGATAAAAGTACACATCCCAAGGAAAAACGATAAAGCCAGGTTATCAATAAATACCGCACGAACAAATAAACTTAAATAATGTTCCATCTTCTGTCCCCTTACTTCTCAACTTGTTCTGGGCGGAAAGTCCGCAGAACCCAGATGAACAAGCCGATGATAAAGAAAGCGCTTGGAGGCATAAGTAACAGGCCCATAGGCTGATACCAACCACCGGCACTGATCAGAGGCAGAATTTCTACACCAAACACAGTACCTGAACCAAACAACTCACGGATAAATGCAACGATCAGCAGCAACACTGTGTAGCCCAAACCATTACCTATACCGTCTAAAAAGCTCATTAATGGTGGGCTTTTCATCGCATAAGCTTCAGCACGACCCATAACGATACAGTTGGTGATAATCAAACCAACAAATACCGACAGCTCTTTGGCTACGTTGTAAGCAAAAGCTTTCAACACCTGATCCACCACAATTACCAGGGACGCAATGATGGTCATCTGAACTATGATACGTACGCTTGATGGAATATGGTTACGGATCATCGAGATAAACATGCTCGAAAACGCAGTAACCAAAGTCAGGGCTATACCCATAACCAAAGCTTTATCCAGCTTAGTGGTTACAGCCAACGCAGAACAAATACCTAATACTTGTAATGCGATAGGGTTATTTGCAAAGACCGGTCCGAAGACAAGGCTTTTAATTTCTTTTGCACTAGCCATTGTTTAATGCTCCATCACGAACCTTAGTCAGGAAAGGCGCAAAGCCTTTGGCACCAGTCCAGAACTCAAACGTATGTTGTACGCCATTACTGGTTAAGGTAGCGCCAGATAAACCATCTACATCATGCTCTGAAGTCGCAACAGCATTACCCGGTTTCAGAATTTTGATAGCAGGGTTACCGGCTTCATCAAATAACTTCTTACCGACAAACTGAGCAACCCATTTTGGATTCTGGATTTCGCCACCCAGACCAGGAGTCTCTGCATGCTCGTAGTAGTTCAGACCTTTGATGGTATTGCCATCTTTGTCCAAAGCTAAAAACGCATGCATGGTGGACCATAAGCCATAACCATGAATTGGCAGAACAATAGCGGACAACTTGCCAGACTCGATACCGTCGTTATACGCAAAATAAACCGGCGCAACGTTAGCGCGAGATTTAATTGAAGCCTTATCGTCAGCACCTTCCAGTCTAATACTGGTTTCAGGTGCTTTCATCGCTTTACGGTAATCGTATTTAGCCGGGTCCATATCCACAAATTCGCCGGTATTCATATCAACCAGACGTTCCTGAATATGTTTAGTAAACAGCTCTTTGACGTTGTCACCTGATAACAAGCCAGTCGCAACCAGGATGTTTTTCTGGGCATCTAACAGTTTGTTTTCAGTTTGTTTTGGTCGCAGTTGAACAGCTGAAGTAGCCACGAACACGGCGCAAACCAAACATAAAGCAATAACCACAAAAAAGGTTTTGCCGATACTATCGTTATTACTAAACATTACGGGCAAGCCTCCGATTGATGTTCGCCTGAGCCACCATATAGTCAAACAATGGTGCAAATAAGTTAGCGAACAAAATAGCTAACATCATACCTTCAGGGTAAGCAGGGTTAACCACACGGATCATCACCACCATAAAACCAATCAGGATACCGTATGCCCATTTACCTTGATTTGTGAAAGAGGCGGATACCGGGTCTGTAGCCATAAAGAACATACCGATAGCAAAGCCACCTAACACAATGTGCCAGTACCAAGGCATAGCAAACATAGCATTTGTGTCAGAACCTATCATGTTGAACATAGTGGCAAACACTGCTGTACCTACCAAAACACCAAGCACGATACGCCATGAAGCGATACGGAAATAAATTAAGGCTAAACCACCAATCATCAGAGCTAAGAACGAGGTTTCACCGACTGAACCTGGGATAAAACCATAAAACGCATCCCACCATTGCTGGTTGATAGACCAATCTACTGCTTTTTCGCCATTGGCAGCTAAACCATTGGCGGCATTAGATAACCAGGTTGCCCCTGAGTAACCATCAGCCACTGTCCATACTTTGTCGCCTGAAATCTGTGCAGGGTAAGCAAAGAACAGGAAAGCACGGCCAGCTAACGCTGGGTTTAAGAAGTTACGGCCTGTACCACCAAAGACTTCTTTCGCTACAACCACACCAAAGGTAATACCTAAAGCGGCTTGCCACAGAGGGATAGAAGCAGGAAGAATTAAGGCGAACAGAATAGAGGTTACAAAGAAGCCCTCGTTGATTTCATGCTTGCGCACCGAAGCAAACAACACTTCCCAGAAACCACCGACAACAAAGACTGTGGCATAAATAGGCAGGAACCAAACGGCACCGTACCACATTTTGCTGCCCCAGCCCGATTCAGCAGTTAATTCACCGCCCAGTAACTGGAACAAGCCCACCTGCCAGGTGTCAGGCATACCAAAACCAGCCTGCAGCGCGATAACTGCCTGATGACCGATATTGAACATACCAAAAAACAACGCAGGGAATAACATTAACCAGACAAAAATCATGATACGTTTCAGATCGATACTGTCACGCACATGAGTACCCGCTTTAGTCACCAGACCTGGGGTATAGAAAATTGTTGCAGCAGCTTCATATAAAGCATACCACTTTTCGTATTTACCGCCTTTTTCGAACTGCGGCTCAATACTTTCTAAAAAATGCTTTAAACCCATTTTTAGCCTTCCTTCTGGATAGTCGCCAGGCAATCACGCAGTGCTACGCCATAGTCATATTTACCAGGGCATACAAAGGTGGATAATGCCAAGTCTTCTTCATCCAGCTCTAAACAACCTAAAGAGACCGCGCCATCTGTATCACCAACCAACAGGTCACGTAATAACAGAGTTGGCAGAATGTCCAGCGGCATCACACGTTCATAGTTACCAATAGGTACCATGGCACGTGACGAACCATTGGTGCTGGTGGTCATATTGAACAGGCGTTTAGGATTTAAATGAGATAAGTAAGCACGGGTCACAGAGAATTTATCTGAACCAGGCATAGCCCAGCCTAAAAACTCTTTGTCATACCCTTCTGCCAGCACAGAAATCTGGTTGTGGAAACGTCCCAGATAGCCATGCACACCACCTGCAGCAGCGCCTGATAATACAGAACCAGAAATGATACGGTTCTGACCATCTTGCAGCTCACCTGCGGTCAGTTCAGCAATAGAGGCGCCCAAGACTGTCTTCACTAAACGTGGATTTTTCACTACAGGACCGGCTAAAGAGATCACGCGTTCTGCATTCAGTTGACCTGAAGTGAAGAGTGCGCCGATCGCAATCACGTCCTGATAGTTGATATGCCACACCACTTTATTGATGCTGACAGGGTCGAGGAAATGGATATGAGTGCCTGGTAAACCAGCCGGGTGTGGACCGTCAAACTCTTCAACCTGCACTGCAGGAACTGAAGGAATTGAGGCGCCCGCTTTTTTACACAGATAGACTTTGTCAGACAAACGGGATAACACTGTTAAACCATTGCTGAAATCTGCGCTACGCTGCGCTATCACTACCGTCGGATCAGCAGCCAGCGGATTGGTATCCATAGCCGTAACGAAAATAGCTCTTGGTGTGCTATCAACGGCTGGCGAAGTGCTGAATGGTCTGGTGCGTAACGCAGTCCACAAACCCGAACTTGTTAAGTTCTTTTTCACTTGTTCAGCAGTTAATGAAGCAAGTTCTGCAGCTGAGAATGAATCAAAAGTGACAGACTCATCACCTTCAGCTTCAATTACAACAGACTGCAACACACGCTTAGCACCGCGGTTGATTTCTTTCACTGTACCGGCAACAGACGCCGTGAAAAATACGCCAGGGTTCTTTTTGTCTTCAAAAAGAGCCTGACCCTTTTTCACACGGTCCCCAACCTCTACCAGCATTGTAGGACGCATACCGACGTACTCTTCGCCAAGTACAGCAACGTGTTTGATGGACGGACCATCATGTATGTCTTGTTTGGGACTGCCCGCGAGGGGAATGTCCAATCCTTTTTTGATTTTTATCATACGTACTTGCACTTTTTAACGGGAAGAAACAGGGCCTGGTTTATCGGCTGCTCGCCGCGCGTAGCATCCGGTACCTCAACAGCCTAACCTCTGTTGCAGGTGGCGGATACACATACCAAAGTTGCGGATTCTAGCACTAAACATAAGTGCTATCTATGTTAATCAACAAAATTATCCGGCATTTCAGCCGACTGAAGCTCAGTGTAGACAAGATTTTTAACTTTGCCTTTGAGTTGGGCTTGTGAGCGAGTAAATTCTGCTGGATCTGAATAAAACCAGGGGCGATTAAATGAAAAAGTCGCATTAAGCGACTTTTCAACGTTACTGCACCAAATTTTTCAGCGGCAATAAAGCCGGCACATCGGCGTCGTAATCGACATGACTGTAACCAAAACCGAACAAGCGCAGGAATTCATGGTGATAACCCTTATAGTCGGTCAGCTCATCAATGTTTTCTGTGGTCACCTGACCCCAGAGCTCTTTTACGGCAGACTGAATATGATCAGATAATTCTTTGCCATCCATACGCAAACGACCGGCCTCATCTAAAGTCCGACTATTGTTATAAAGCGCTTGCTGAAATAAACCATAAATCTGTTCGATACAACCTTCGTGGCTGCCTTCCTCTTTCATCACACGGTATAACAAAGAGATATAGAGCGGCATGATAGGAATAGCTGAACTGGCTTGCGTCACCAGAGCTTTCAATGACGCTACATAAGCCTGGCCTTTGACTGCATCCAGTTTTTGCGTGATGGCTGCAGCAGCACGATCTAAATCTTCTTTGGCTTTGCCGATAGTTGCTTTGCCATAAATTGGCCAGGTCAGCTCTTTACCAATATAAGTGTAAGCGACAGTCTGGCAACCTTCAGCCAATACACCGGCAGCATGCAACTGATCAAGCCAACGTTCCCAGTCTTCCCCACCCATGACTTTTACCGTGTTGAAGATTTCTTCATCGGATGCAGGTTCAACAGAAACACTTTCAATTTCGCGTTTGCTGGTATTCAGAGTTTTTGCCGTGTAAGCCTGGGCTATTGGTTTTAACACTGAGCTGTACACTTCGCCAGTCACCGGATCTTTACGACGTGGCGCCGCCAGGCTGTAAACGACTAAATCAATTTTGCCCATCTCACGACGAATTAAATCAATAGCCTGAGCTTTTAACTCATCAGTAAAAGCGTCACCGTTCAGATGTTTATTCCATAAACCTTCAGCGGCAGCAGCTTGCTCGAACGCGACCGTGTTGTACCAACCAGCCGAAGCTGTTTTACCCTCTGTTGGCTCTTTTTCAAAAAAGATACCTAAGGTTTTTGCGCCAGAAGCAAAAGCAGAAGTAATACGGGAAGCCAGGCCGTAACCTGTTGAAGCGCCGATGACTAACACATTTTTTGGACCAGCGGCTACAGGGCCTTTGGCTTTGACATAATCAATTTGTTCTTGCACATGAGCAGCACAACCGACCGGATGTGCGTTAGTGCAGATAAAACCACGAATTTTAGGTTGGATAACCATAACAAAACCTATTGTTGGTTGAAAATTGTCAGCTAGTTTAAGCCGTTAGCTTAAAAAACAGGTCTGATCAGCAAAAATATCAGTAATGCTGATTCAAAAACAAGCACTTAGTGATATTGAAAGAGGATAGTGTCAAAAATAAAAGCGCCTTACGGCGCTTGGTATATTTTTAATTCAGCTGAGTTCAGGACTCAGGTAATGCAGTTTTCTCTCTCTTACTGCCGCCAAAACATTTAGGCGAGGCTGGAGGTTTCTCAGCGTAATACTCGTACCACTCACCAGGTGTGTAAGTATGTAGAGCTAAAGCGTGGATCTTTTCGGCTAACTCCTCGGCCAGTATTGCATTGACTGCTCTGTGGCGATTTAACAATCTCATGCCATCAAAGGCGTTAGTCACAATGACCACTTTAAAATGTGATTGCGAACCCGGTGCCACACTGTGCATATGGCTTTCATTGACCACGTCAAGGAACACAGGATCAAATGCGCTCAATAACTTCTGTTCTATTGCGGTATGAACCAACATAGCGAAACCCTTTTGTTGCTCCCTCTCTTCTACTCTAGTTAAGGCAATGCGCCTTGTCAGCCCGCTTTTTAGCAAAAGTGAAGGAAAACCAGCTAAGCGATTGCTGCCATAGAGAAAATATAATTAAGTTGTTTTTTGCTTGATTTCACGGAAAGTAAGGTTTATACGTCCTCGTGTAGCAGAGGCCATTTTGGGCACTCGGTGTTGCCAAAATGCCTGGCATTGGCCAGCCATTAATAGTAAAGAACCATGTCCCAACTCTAATTTAAGCTGCGTACCTAAGTGTTTGTGTTTTAAATCAAAAAAACGTGGTTGACCTAAACTTAATGATGCTATTTTTGGGCTCTCACCGAGTTCAGATTCATCGTCACTATGCCACCCCATATGCTGCCCACCATCAGCATACCAATTCAGCAGCACAGAATTAAAACGGCTTTGACACAGCTTATTCACGCTCTCTGTTAATTGTTTGACCAGCGGATGCCAGGGTTCGGGTTCAAATAATACACCTGAATATTTGTAACTACAGTGTGGGTCTCCCATCCACACCTGTTGACGCGGGATCTTCACTGCTTTGCCAAAAATTTTTATCGCGGGTTGCTGCCAGTTTAATTGCTGTGATAATTGCTGATAACAACGTTCTGCCTGCTCTGGTGACAGCCAGCCTGGCCAAAACAACAGTTCTGTATCAGGTAATACAAAGTGTTGCAGCGATCCATGGTTGTCGCTCTGGTGTGCTCGTGTCAAAATACAACCTTCTCTTCTTTTAGTTGAATGGCATGAATACTATTTTTACCATCGCTGACAAGCAACTGCAGCTGGACAGATTACCACTAGGACAAAGCAATCGCAGCTTACAAGCTTGGGATGCGGCCGACGAGTTACTGTTACAACAGGCTTTGCCTTTACTAGCTCAACGCCCAGATTTAAAAGTAGTGGTAATGCACGACTTATTTGGCGCCTTGTCTTGTGCTTTGGGTAACTACCCACATAGCCAGCAAAACGACTCGGTATTAAGCCAACAAGCCACTGTGTACAACAGACAACAAAATGGATTGTCTGCAGATAGCGTCAGCTTTCTGGACAGTGTTACGGCTTTACCTGCCAATTTGGATCTTGTGCTGTTAAAAGTCCCAAATAATCATGGTTATCTGCGTTATATGCTACAGCAGTTAAGTCAGGTGGTTCGGCCTGACACTATGATTATCGCCGCTGCTAAAGCCAAAGATATTCATAAAAACTTACTGGCTATTTTTGAACAAGAGTTAGGCCCTACTCAGGCATCGCTGGCTCAGAAAAAATGTCGGACTATTCATTGTACACCGCGCGGTGAAGCTCGCGCCTTTACTTACCCTATTCAATGGCCGTTACCAGAACAGCAGTTCACCTTGGTGAATCACGCCAATGTATTTGCCAAAGAGCAACTGGATATAGGCGCACGTTTTCTGTTAGAACACTTACCAGTAGTGGAAGAAGGTGCGGTAGTGGCTGATTTAGGTTGTGGTAATGGGGTACTTGGGCTTGCATTACTGAAACAACAACCTGCAGCTAAAGTAATTTTTACCGACGACTCTTATATGGCGGTCGCTTCAGCACGAGCGTCGGTAGAGCTGAACATCCCTGAACTTATGACTCAAGCCGAGTTCAGAACAGATGATTGTCTGGCCAGTCAGGCGGATCAGAGTCTGGATTATGTGATTTGTAATCCGCCTTTCCATCAACAGCAGGCAGTGACAGAACATATTGCGTGGCAGATGTTTAATGATGCGAAACGTTGTTTAAAAGCAGGCGGGAAGTTACGTATTGTCGCCAATAGGCATTTACCTTATTACGAAAAAATGACAGTTCTGCTGGGTGGCTGCCGTCATATTGCCAGCAACAATAAATTTGTGATCCTCGAATCAACCAAAAGGAAATAAATATGCGCCTTTTTATACGTCCGGCTCTGGTGGCTTTTAGTCTGGTTCTTGCCGCCTGCAGCAGTACCTCATCATCCTTTTTAGTGACACCACAAGTGTTCTGGAACCAAAGCAAAACCTTAGCAGGTGCAGAGTTTGTATTGACCGTAGTGGATCAACGTCCCTCTGACCAAACCTTATTTTTGCGCAAAGGTACCTCAGTCAGCAGCCTGCCCACCAGCAATAACTTGGCACAGCAACTGGAATCTACTTTAACAGATGCGATGACGGCTCAAGGTGCAAAGTTAACGTCCAGTAGCGTCACGACCATGACGGTGCAAATCCTGAAATTATCTGCCGATGCCGATCAACGTACCGTAGAGCACGTAGTGAAAAATGATGTCGAATTACGTATCGCCATCGAAAATCAGCATGGTACTTTTGATAAAGTCTATGCAGGAAAAAGCAGCTTCTCTGGTCCATTTAAATTAGATAACGCTGCGGCTGAAGTGAAATTGAGGGTATTAACCGAGCAAGTATTGGCTGAGTTGCTGAATGACAGTAGCTGGCACTCTTACGTAAAGGGATAAGTTATGCGTTTCATTACATTAGCTTTAGTTGCCCTGTTTTCTGTCTCAGCATTGGCTGCTGTTGATATGAAAAAGCCAACAGGCAAATATGTCCAGCAAAACAACCTGTTTCCCAAAGTAAAACTGGTGACCTCAGTAGGTGACATCCTGGTCGAACTGGACAGAACTAAAGCGCCTTTAGCGGTGAATAATTTTCTAAGTTACGTCAATATCAAAGCTTATGACAACACAGTATTTCACCGGCTGGAACCTGAGTTTGTAGTACAAGGGGGCGGCTATAAGCCCGATATGGCCCCGGTAGCTGAGTTTCCCGCTGTGTTTAATGAATCAGGCAATGGCGCCAAAAATCAGTTTGGCAGTATAGCTATGGCCAGAAACAACGATCCTCACAGCGCAACCAGCCAGTTCTTTTTTAATCTGAACGACAACCCAAGTCTGGATCCTGGCAAAAACTGGGGGTACACAGTCTTTGGCCAAATTCAGGATGGCTTTGAAGTTCTGGAAAAAATAAAACTGCTGGAAACTCATACCGACGAAAAAACTGGCTGGCAAAATGTGCCCAAGCAACCCATCATTTTAAAACAAGTGATTTTACAGCCAGAACAATAAAGTCTGACTATACTTGCTCTGAGCGCACAGAGCTGGCGCGGTGCCAGCTCTGACAGGGATCAGACCTATGTTAGAGCCCTTTATTGAACAAAAATCACGACAGTTGATTTTTTACCTTTCTCGCTTCCTGCGTGGCCATTTACCTCACAGGGAACTGCATTTATTCGTCTGGGATACATTAGAAGAGTGGTCGCAGCTACGGATCGGAAGCTGGCGTCCTGAAACCTTGCGCGAACAAGTGTTCTGGCATCTGTTGTACCAGATTGAATACTGGTCAGAACCTGAACTCAAACAAAATACTCAAATACGCCGGGAATTGCGTTATTGCCTGAGTTTTTTGCATGGTTACGGCCAGCTGCCTTGTTATTGTGTGGGTGTAAGGCCTTGATCTAATTTATTGAAGCTGTAAGCTGGTTTCATGTTTTTTTCACGGGCTGCTGTCTTGTCTGCTATTGCTGCTTTTTTCTCCTCCTTAAAAATTTACTTTCAGCGCAGAGTGTTAACCATTTTTATTCTAGGTTTTTCCGGTGGTTTGCCGTTAATGCTGGTGTTTGGAGTTTTATCATTCTGGCTCAGAGAAGCTGGTGTCTCGCGTGAACAAATAGGCTATTTCAGCTGGGTGGTTATGGTTTATGCCATTAAATTTATCTGGTCCCCCCTGATTGACCATTTAAGTCTGCCAGGTCTGAAACACTGGCTTGGCCGACGACGCAGCTGGCTGATGTTATCGCAATGCCTGATTATACTGGCCGTGGTTTTAATGGCCAGTATGGACCCGCAGACAGAACTGAAATGGATGGCTTTGTGCGCTGTGTTGCTCGCTATAGCGTCAGCCACTCAGGATATCACTATAGATGCCTACCGTATTGAAGCAGCGCCAGAGCGTTTGCAGGCTGTGCTTGCTGCCGCCTATCTGGCTGGTTATCGACTAGCGATGATTTTCTCATCAGCTGGCACCTTATGGATAGCGGCTATATTCAGCAGCGAGAATACGGATTACGATCTTCAGGCATGGCAGTCCACTTATCTGGTGATGGCCGCTTGTATGACTTTAGGCTTGCTGACTACCCTACTCTCACCCGAACCTGCTGTTGAATCTCAGATCAGAGTCAGTACAGCCGAAAGCTCTATCGGCCAAAAACTGCTGAACTGGCTTAAGGTGGCTGTGATAGGCCCTTTTGTCGATTTTTTTGCCCGCCATGGTCTGAATGCCTTGCTGATCTTGAGTTTAATCGCTTGTTATCGCGTCTCTGATGTAGTGATGGGCGTGATGGCCAATGTGTTTTATGTAGATATGGGATTCAGTAAAGAAGAAGTTGCGAGTGTCTCTAAAATATTCGGTGTAGTGATGACTTTGCTTGGTGCAGCTTTAGGTGGTTTACTGATTAACAGCTTTGGTACCTTGCGAATATTGTTGCTGGGCGCCTTACTTAGTGCATGTACCAATTTTCTTTATTGTTACCTGAGTACCCAGGGTCACAACATTCCATTGCTAGTCGCAGTGATCTCTGCTGATAATTTAAGTGCAGGTATAGCAACCAGCGCTTTTATTGCTTATCTGTCGTCATTAGTGAATTTGGCTTTTACTGCTACTCAATACGCACTCTTTAGTTCCCTGATGTTGTTATTACCTAAATTCCTTGGTGGATTTTCCGGGGGCTGGGTTGAAGTCATGGACTATCAAGCTTTTTTTGTGATGACAGCACTGATGGGCTTACCTGCTATTGTGCTTTGTTTAATGTTGATAAAAAAAACGCCGCAGTAATGCGGCGTTTTTTTCAGATGAAAGCAGATTAAGCTTCAATCAGAACTTGCTTTAATCCATCCATAGGATCGATAGCTAAAGCCTGGCAATAACGAACATATTCAACAACATCAAGACGACGTTCCTGATTTTCAACCTTACCAATAAAAGAATGCGGTGTGCCTAAAATTTCCGACAAACTACGCATCGTATGGCCTTTTTCCTGACGCTGACGCTTCAGCCATACACACAATCTTTTATTTTCGTCTGAAATAACGCTTTTAGTACCTTTCATTTGTTGTTCTCCCGGCGTGCGAACGCCTTATGTTTACGACTTAAACTTCCTGCCAAAAAAATCCAAAAGCTTAGGGAATGTCCCAATAAGCAAAAAAAGCATTTCATTAAACCATAGCTTGTTCAGAGCGTATAGTTGCGGGGCTGAAAAAGTAGTCACTTATCGTCCAGTTTTGTCGAATAATCGAACTGCAGCAATTACAGGAACGAACAGTTTTGATTACAGTACAGCAATGGATGCAAGTCTGTTGCAATCATGTTTCCACAACAGGTCTGACTGCTGGCTGAACAAGATGATCAGGGAACAAAAACTAAAAAGGCCTCTGCACTGCAGAAGCCTTTTTATCAGTGGATGAATCGCAGAGGTACTAAACGGAAAAGCTTGACCCACAACCACAGGTTGTTGTTGCATTTGGGTTTTGCACGACAAAACGGCTGCCTTGCAAGCCGTCAGTGTAATCGACCACTCCACCGACCAGATACTGCAAGCTCATCGGATCAACCACCATGACCACGCCATTTTTTTCGACAACCAAATCACCTTCATTTACTTTTTCATCAAAAGTAAAACCGTACTGGAAGCCTGAACAGCCGCCACCTGTGATGTAAACCCGCAGTTTTAACTCAGGGTTTTCCTCTTCGGTGACCAGGGCCAATACTTTATTGGCGGCGGCGTCTGTGAACTGAATAGGAAGCTGTAACTCTGACATGTGTCCTCCGGTATAACTGGGCGCGGATTATCTAATACCTGACTAATTTATTCAAGTATTTCGGCAGGCTGTTCGGTAGGCCAAAAAAAGTTCTTGTCCACTTTGGCTGACTTGGCTGAGCGTGCAGCTGCAACCTTCAACGCAACGTCTACTTTTTCAGGTTTAAAGCCTTCGGGCAGCGAAAACTCGCCTTCAATAATCTGAAAATACTTAAAGCTGAAGGCCTTATCACTTTTCTTGAAACCTGCTAATTGCAACAGATCCAGCGTATCCCTTTTATCCCCCGCAAAACCATGCAGTTTCAAATCCACTGTGCCCTTAGCAAAATTACGTTGTTTATCTTGCTGAATAAGCACCAGATTAAATCTGTAGCTATTAGCCGAAGCGCCAGGACTGATGCTGAAACTGTCGATAATCAAGCTGTCCGCTTGTAATTCAGGAGAAATAATACGCTGGTAAAATGCCAAGTCTTTGCGGGTATCAAACAGCTTTTGCTGCTCCGCTTTCAGTTCTTGTTGGATCAGCTGTCCTGCACTTTTTTCTACGGCTAACTCAGCAGTCAGATAGTCATTCTGTTTTAGCTGCTCATTCAGACTCGCGGTCAGGCTGTTGGTTTTTTTCTGACTTTCTTCCAGTTTGGACGACAGCAGATTTACCTGCTGCACATAATAATAATTACCAAATATCTGCCCAGCCAAAGCAGCAAGTCCCATCAGACCAACTGTGACCAAAACCTGTCTCCAGCTACTTTTAAGCCAAAGCAAAAACTGCATACGATTCATCAATCTACTCAATTAGTTATACCCGAAATGCCAGAACTTCAATTCGTGTGGGTATATGTTACACTTTGTCCATCTCAGACTCAGACACTATAGCATGTTACTACCAGCGGACTGGCAAGCAAAATTACGACTTCGGTTAGCTTTCCCTCTTACTTCGGTACAATTATGCCTGTTGGCCATAGTGGCAGGTTTTTTAGCTGCTCTGATCATTCTGCTGTTTCGTCTGACTATTATCGGCATCCAAAGTTTCTTTTTGGAACGTACTGACGACTTTTCCGGCATAGCCGAAGGCTACCGTTGGACTTTGCCTTTTATCGCAGCCGGACTTATCAGCATCATGGCGATGTTAGTTGGACTGTCGCATTATCGTATGGGCATTTCCTATGTGATCCATCGTATTAAAACCCGCTACGGGGTCATTCCGTTCTGGAATACTTTTAATCAGTTTTTTGGCGGCATCATAGCGCTGACCAGTGGTTTTTCTGTAGGTCGTGAAGGCCCTTCAGTACATTTGGGCGCTTTTGGCGCTGGCTTGCTTGGTCAATATTTGCACTTACCATACAACAGCATCCGTATTCTGGCTGGTTGTGGCATAGCGGCCGCTATTTCAGCATCCTTTAATACGCCTTTGGCCGCGGTCATTTTTGTGATGGAGGTGGTACTAAGGGAATATCGTATTCATGTCTTTGTGCCCGTGATGCTGGCTTCAGTGGTTGGAGCTTTATTAACCCGAGGCGTCTTTGGTATGGGCAATGATTTGGCGGCACTGAAAATTATCTCAATCAGTGGCTGGCATCTGCCTTATCTGGTGCTTTGTGGTATCGCCATAGGCGCTGGTGCTTATGTCTTTAACCAAAGTATCTGGCGCATTTTAAAGTGGTTCCAGAACTGGCATTTAGCGCTGAAGCTGTTGTTAGCCGCCAGTATTACCGCTGCCATAGGTCATCTGGTTCCTCAGGCGATGGGGGCAGAAACAGGTGCCATATTTTATGCTGTGACCGCCTCGACTGAATTCTGGTTATTACTGACTATATTGCTGGCTAAGTTTGTGCTAACCATAGTAGCTGTAGGTCTGGCGGTGCCTGGAGGGGTGGTGGGCCCAATCTTTGGTATAGGAATTTTAGCTGGTACTTTATTGGCGTTTTTACCGGTATTTGTGTCAGGAGACGCCAGTTTATCCGGTACTTATGCCACTTTGGGTATGGCAGGTTTTATGGCTGCAACTTTACACGCTCCTCTGGCCGCTTTGGTGGCCGTGATGGAGCTGTCCTACAACCCGGATATCATAGTACCAGCCATGCTGGTCATTACCTGCGCTTATGTCACTACAGTGCAGTTATTTAAAAACAAATCGATTTTTGTATTGCAATTAGAACTGCAACAACTGCCCTATAAACTGGCGCCTGCGGATGACGTGCTGCAAAAGGTCGGGGTTCTGGCGATGTTGGATAAAGAGTATTTGGTGCTATCAGCGTCTGAAGACAGTCAAATTGAAACTATTCTGGCCAACAAACCTGCCCACCAATTGCTACTGCAAAAGACCAACAATCCGGAACAGCCTTTCTTGTTGATTGATTATGATTTGGACGCTTCGATGACAGGGCAAGCGACCTTAGTACATCAGCCCCTGCAGGGTTTAAGCCATCAGGCTACTATGGCAGAAGTACATACGCTACTGGACGAACAAAAAGGCGGCGTCGTTTACATTTACGATCCACAAATGCCTGAACAATTGTTGGGCCTGATCCGCTGGGAACAGGTTCGAGCTCTTTTAACTAAACAGAACAATTTAATCTGATGAATACATTACTCATTATTAAGGCATTACATGTCAGTTTTATGGTGGCCTGGTTTGCAGGCATTTTTTATCTGCCGCGCTTGTTTGTATATCACGCTGACAACAAAGACCCGGCAGTCGATACCCAGTTTAAAGTGATGGAGAGGCGATTACTTTATTTTGTCACACCTTTTGCGGTGCTAACGCTGGTATTTGGCCTCTGGCTGATTCATCTGTATGGTTCAGCCTGGTTTGCTGCAAGCAGTTGGCTGCATTACAAGTTAGTGTTGGTCACCCTGCTTTATATCTATCACGGGTATTGCTTTAAGCTGTTAAGCGACTTTAAGCTGGGCAAAAACAGCAAAAGCAGCAAATTTTACCGCTTCTTTAATGAGTTTCCGGTGCTGTTATTGTTTGGCATCATTTTTCTGGCGATTTTAAAGCCACTCTAGGCTGATTTAAAGCACCTTATTTGCTATTATATGCCCCGACTTTCAGCCAGTTTCGGCGCCCCCGCAACCTCTAGCAGATGAGCACCCAGTATGAGCTTTAAAGGCGAACACATCCTCTCCGTCAAACAGTTTGACCGCGACAAAATTCAGCAAGTTTTTGATATCGCCCGAAGCATGGAACCTTATGCCAAACGGCAGAAGCGCACGACTGTGCTTGAAGGAGCTATTTTAGGCAATCTGTTTTTCGAACCCAGCACCAGAACTCGTGTCAGCTTTGGTTGCGCGTTCAACCTGTTAGGCGGTGAAGTTCGCGAAACCACAGGTATGCAATCCTCGGCTTTATCTAAAGGCGAATCCTTGTTTGATACAGCACGGGTGATCAGCAGTTACAGCGATGTAATCGCCATGCGTCATCCGCAAGCAGGTTCAGTGGCTGAATTTGCTGAAGGCAGTCGCGTGCCGGTGTTAAACGGTGGTGACGGTGCGAATGAGCATCCCACTCAAGCTTTATTGGATTTATTTACTATAGAAAAAGAGCTGGCCGCCTCACAACAACCTATAGATGGTATGCATATCGCTATGATTGGCGATTTAAAGTTTGGCCGTACTGTGCATTCGTTATCCAAGTTACTGGCACTGTATAAAAACATCCAGTTCACGCTGATAGCACCCAATGAGCTGGCTATGCCGGATGATATTGTTTCCCTGATTGAAAACGCAGGCCACAGAGTGACAGTGACTGATCAATTAGCTGGTCATCTGAATGCAGATATTGTTTATCAAACCCGTATTCAGGAAGAGCGTTTCCCCTCACAGGAAGAAGCCAATAAATACCGCGGAAAATTCCGCTTAAATCAGGATATTTACACCAAACACTGTAAATCCAATACCGTCATTATGCATCCGCTACCACGGGATTCACGTATCGAAGCCAATGAATTGGATAACGACTTAAACCTGAACCCAAATCTGGCCATTTTCCGCCAGGCTGACAATGGCGTTTTGGTTCGTATGGCGTTGTTTGCTTTAACTTTAGGTGTAGAACAGTTGGTGACTAAATACGAACGCGAAGTACCTTGGTACAGCAATAAATAATGCACAATACAGTTATCTTTAAGTCGGGCTTTAGGCCCGGCTTTGTTTTAGAGCTTTGGTTTTAAGGATCTTTTATGTCCAAGTCAGAACAATTATTTCAACAAGCACAGAACACCATTCCTGGTGGCGTGAATTCACCAGTTCGCGCTTTTAAAAGCGTTGGCGGTACACCTGTTTTTATTGATAGCGCCAACAGGGCTTATTTGTACGATGTCGATGGCAAAAAGTATATCGACTATATAGGGTCCTGGGGCCCAATGTTGCTGGGGCATAATCACCCAGCGATCCGTGAAGCTGTAGTCAAAGCTGCAGAAAAAGGTTTAAGTTTTGGTGCGCCTTGCCCTGCTGAAATCACTATGGCTGAAACCATCTGTGAATTAGTGCCCAGCATGGAAATGGTCCGTATGGTCAGCTCAGGCACAGAAGCGACCATGAGCGCTATTCGTTTGGCCCGTGGTTTTACCGGTCGTAACAGTATTTTAAAATTTGAAGGCTGTTACCACGGCCATGCCGACTCTTTATTGGTTAAAGCCGGCTCAGGCGCTTTAACTCTGGGTGTGCCCAATTCTCCTGGCGTCCCTGCTGATTTTGCCAAATATACCCTGACCGCAGAGTTTAATAACTTAGAGCAAGTGAAGCAGATTTTTGCCGAACAAGGTGCCGATCTGGCCTGTATTATTGTCGAACCTGTGGCTGGCAATATGAACTGCATCCCCCCAGCGCCGGGCTTTTTAGAAGGTCTGCGAGCCCTGTGTGATCAATACGGTGCAGTGCTGATTTTTGATGAAGTAATGACGGGGTTCCGCGTGGCTTTAGGCGGAGCTCAGGCTTATTACAACATCAAACCTGACCTGACGACCTTAGGCAAAATTATTGGTGGCGGTATGCCAGTGGGCGCTTTTGGTGGTCGTCGCGATATTATGCAGCATATAGCGCCTTTAGGTGGCGTCTATCAGGCAGGTACCTTATCCGGTAATCCCATTGCTATGGCCGCTGGTTTAGCAGCACTGACAGAAATCCGTAAACCTGGTGTGTATGATGTTTTAACAGCCAAAACCACACAGCTGATTGAAGGTTTAGCAGCAGTTGCTAAAGAAGTAGGTATTCCATTAGCGACCACCCAGGTCGGCGGTATGTTTGGTGTATTTTTTAGCAAGGAAGCACAAATCACTAACTACCAGCAAGCCACTCAGTGTGATATCGCAGCCTTTAAACGCTTTTTCCACCTGATGTTGGAGCAAGGGGTTTATCTGGCACCTTCAGCTTATGAAGCAGGTTTCTTGTCGATAGCTCATAGTGACGACGACCTTGCGTATACTATAGCCGCAGCTAAAAAAGCCTTTCTCCAGCTAAAAGCATAAGAGTTATTCAACAGGCTCAGGATGCAACCAGACAATATCTGTATCCTGAGCCCTGAATTGCTGCACAAACAAAGTTCCATCAAGTCCTGAAACCAAAGCCTGTGCATGTTCAGGAAGCGGCCATTGCTGCTGTTGTCGATTCACCCAGCCATAATAATTCAACACAGTTCCGTTTGCTGATAACCAGTACAACCCTGTATCTGTGCTTGCCCAAGCAGATGCATCCGTGTTGCGCCAATTAATTTGTATAGGCAAAGTGATGGTTTGACCTTGCAGCCACTGCCTGACATAAAGCGAATCCTGTTGCTGTAAC
Organism: Rheinheimera tangshanensis; assembly: GCF_014645135.1. GTDB lineage: Bacteria > Pseudomonadota > Gammaproteobacteria > Enterobacterales > Alteromonadaceae > Pararheinheimera > Pararheinheimera tangshanensis. The sequence goes on along the minus strand of NZ_BMLH01000001.1, from coordinate 491,621 downwards.
ACCAGACTTTGTCCTGGTCCACAGCCGACATTGACAACGTCTCTGAGTAATTCTTTGTTTTTGCCTTGTTCAAGACGATTTAAGGCCCAACCTTTTTGGTCCTTAGATGTCCAATACAAAGTGTTGTCACAGACCACAAAATGCTCGCTTCCAGCCAGCTTCTCCGTGAAAGGTATTAGTTTTGACGATGTTTCTGAAAATTCAAATAACTGCCTGTCGACCAGTAACAACAACTTATCATTAAACCATAACAACTGCTGAATACTGAGTTGGGTTTTAAACTGACTGATTTGTTGGGTGTTTTCTCCTTGCGAGCGCCAGATTTGCGGCAGTCCTGAGCGATCAGAGATGAAATAGTACTGACCGTGATGTGCCTGTAGTAAAAACTCTGATCTGTTACTCTCGGCAAAAGGTAAAGTAACAAATTGACTATTATGCTCCTGCCATTGTAATTGACCTATGTCTGTAACAGCCTGAGCTGGATAAACCGCTAATAACGATTGTTTCCAGACTGAGCTTTCTGCCAGATTAAAGGTCATTTCGCCAAATACTCTACTATTTCCGGTTCGCAGCGACCACACCTGAAGTTGCTGGGCGGACTTATTTACCAATAAGTCATGTTCGCCCCACCATGCAAGTTGATTGGCAGCAAAATCAAACTCAGTAATAACCCGCCAGTCTAAATCCGTTAAATCCAATTCCAGCAATGAAGAATAGCTGTAACCTGTTTGCGCCAGCGCATAAGCTTTTTTATCTCTGACAATAAGATGACTGACGCCACGCCACTGCGCGGGAAACTGCATCAACAAACGTTGAGACGAATCCTCTTGCCATAACCAAAGCTGAGTTTGTCCTGTGGCAGGATCTAAGTCCAACCAGTACAAACCATCCGCAGTGACAGCTTGCCCGGACGCACTAAACTGATGACAAGAAAACAGTGGCACCGCAGCTGAAAAACCATGTTTTACTTTTTGACGCCAAAAGGCGCACTTTTGCTGTTGTTGCGCCCGAAAAATAATGTGTTCTGTATTCAACCAATGAGGCTGAGAGAGCAACTGATAACTTTGTTCATCATGTTGGGATTGCATCGAAGGAAGTTGCTGTGCAACCCAACGCCAACTGACATCGTCAGGAAATTGGTGCTGGAATAGTAATAAAGAGTGATCATTCGACAATAAAGGGCTTTGTTCTTTGCCATCAAGCGCACTCAAAGGTGTGACCTGTAAATAACGAGGTAAAGTAGCCTTTTCGTTCATTTTACTGAGCAATAATGCAAAACTCAGGCTAAATAGTAACAGTATTAAAGTGCTGAACCAGATATAGCGAATACGTTTTAATTTATTTTGCTTGGTGTGATGCCAGTTCTCTATAGCTTTTTGGGTGCTCAGCAGATCCGCTGGAGTCGGGTTTGCCGCGTTCTGTGGCGATTCAATCTCAGGTGGCACATCAATTTCTGTTACGGGAGCCAGCCAGCAGTAACCTTTTTTTGACAAAGTTGCGATATAAGTCGGCTCCACTCTGCTGTCTTGCAGAGCTCGGCGCAGAGCGGCTATAGCACGGGTTAAGGATTCATCCGAGCCTAAACCTTCGCCCCAAACCCCAGACAAAATTTGTTCGCGACTCACCACCAGATCTTTATGGTCCAGGAAAAAGTTTAATAATTTGTGCAGCCGGGGTTCCAATGTCAACACCTCCGGATCAGCGCTAGCTGATAGAGGTTGTAATTGTCCGATGGTACGCAGATACCGCCATTGACCAAAGGTCAGGTAGTCTGCCGTATGTTGCATAAGGGTCCGCCTACATAAATAAGTAGGCGGATTATAACCAATTCAGACAAAAAGTAGAGGGGTGAGTTAAACAGCCTTGCGCACTGCTTCAAGCTTCATATATTGATTTGTATCCATGGTTTGATCTGCAATCTCTACATCACGGCAGTATGGCCAGTTTGGGCAAACGCCAGCAACAGCTTGGGTATGATTTGTAGCTGTAGCATTGCCACCTGAAACCAGAGAAGTTGAAGCAACTACAGCAATAGCGGCGATATATTTAATCAGTTTCATATATAAGTCCCAAATAGAGTGGTTAAATTTGACCAACACACTATCGGATGTCTGCAAATACATAAACTGATGAAATTATTATAAATTAATGATTATTTTATGGTTTTTAGCTCTAATTTAGCTATATCTAAATCCTGAGTCTCTCCTATCACCATATAAATATACTGACCATCATGACTTAACGAAAAACGGGATGAATATAAATCAGACACCAAAGCCAAAGGAGTCAGAACTTTATCCTTGTAAGAGTAAAAATATAACTGGCTTTGCTGCTGATCATTAATAGCGGAAAAATACAGACCATTTTCCCGCAGCAAAAAAGTAGAGGACTCAACAAATATTAGTCTCTGCACTTCATCACTTAAAAGTTCTTCGCCCTGTTCTGTCAAAATACTGTATCGGCCTGTGGCCGTACTTCGTTTTAACTGATGGTTACTACCTTTGCTTTGGACAAATAAATCAACGCCATCCAGATAGGCTACAGGCTGGTTTTCCGAATCCAACTGATAAGACATCACCAGCCAATTGCCTTTATTATTGACTGTATAAAATACAGTATTGGTTTGCTGACCCCAACTTAGGTTTTTTACCACATCCCCTTTTGCGCTGATCCGTTTAGCCTGACCTGCTAAATCAAATAACCAGACTTCCTGATCTATCAGCACCAACAATTGCTTACCATCACCGGAAAACTCCATATCAGATATCACCACTGAAGTTTCAAACTGGCTAATCATCTGCTGCCTGCCGTCTGGGTAAAATAACCAGACCTGAGGCAAACCGGTACGCATAGATACAGCAGCTGTTGGCCCATCCAAAGTAGGATTCGCTTCCACCATACGTTCACTGCGGTTGGATTTAAAAACTATTTCTTCAGATGGTTTAGGGTTGGTCATAGGGTTATTAAACTTTTTAATATAATAGTTCCCATAACGCCCTATCACACCATAAAACTCCTTGTTTGCCCCTAAAGCTATTTCATAAGCCTGGTTATTGGTAAGAGCTATGGTTGTTTGTTCGGCTGTATTCACATCAACACTTTCAATATTCCATTTTCGGGCAGGATAATAAATCTGTTTATCATCATGGCTCCAGGCAATATCGCCCGGATAACTATGTTTAAGATGCAGTAATAACGAGGTTTCTCTGCTATTTAAATCCATTAGCCAGATTTGCACTGAATTACTGGCCACATCACGTAAAAAGGCAATTTTATCGCCACTATGAGAATAACGGGCAGTAAAATCCCCCATTCCTGAATTACTCGGCAAAACCAGCTGGGTTTTATTACCTGAAGCTATATCCAGCGAAAAAATTGCCATACGTTTTGCACCATTTTCATCGCTGCTAAATAACAAAGATTTACCATCTGGTGCCCAGGAGATGCGGGTTGATGTGCTAGCTGCACCACAAGAGCTCAACAATTTATCTTCTGTTGCAGAAAAACCGGGTTCACCGGTAAAAGTTAGTAGGCGGATTTCACAGGATTCACGGTATTTTAATCGTTGATAGGCGATGGCTTTGCCATCAGGCCGAAAACTTGCGCCATAATCATCTGCGTCACTTTGTGTCAGTTGTTGCGTTTGATGATTCCGTAAATTCTGCAGCATCAACACATTGGAGTGATTTTTACTTTTTTGATAGCTGTACACCAAAAACTTTTTATCGTTTGAAATCGCCGGATAATACTCAAAACCATCTAACGAAGACACCGGACTCCAGTTCACAAAAGGCGCTTGTTTTTCAAGATCTGAGTCGCCGGGCCAAAAGAGCCAACTGGCTAACACAGCGAGTAATACTGTGGCGGCAGTCAGGCTCAACCACCAGATACGGTTTATTTTCCGCTCCGCCGCACTGGCAGGCTCTTCCTGACCGTCAGAAGCTGGAGCTATCAGTTGTTCCTGCTCTATCACTTTGGCAATAAAACGATAACCACGCTTTGGAATAGTTTCGATATAACGAGGGGATTTAACATCATCCCCTAACACATCACGTAAAATACTGATCACCCGGGCTACACGGCCATCAGTGACAGAGGTCATTTGCCAGACTTCTTTTAACAGTTCTTCCTTACTGATCAGGCGACCTGGGTTCATCAGGAAAAAATTCAGTACGCTTTGACACAGGTGATCGAGATCAGCTAACTCACTGACCTCCATCCTGTTGTTGAGTTTTGCCAGCTTGTCCAGCTGTGGCAAATACCACCACTCTTCAACTTTTAACTGTTTCTCTGGCCTGAACGACATAAGTCAATAATTCCCGTTTATTCGCACTCTGTAATGAGTGTCGCACTGACAACTTTAGGTAACAACATGCTTCCGTCACAATCATCTGCCACGGGTCTGCCCGTTGTTACTGAAAAACGTCCTAAGGTAACATCAGGTGGTATAGCTCTGAACAAAGAGTTCGGTGGTACAGTTCTGAAATACTGACTGAACAAAGTTAAAGCACCTGATCCCCCGGTTAAACCTATAGATTTATTGTCATCCCGGCCTAACCAGACCGTGACGGACAATTCATGTTCAAAACCGGTAAACCAGCTGTCTTTGTGATCGCTGGAGGTTCCGGTTTTTCCGGCAAAACGAATACCAGCAAACTGATTCGCTAGTATTTTTGATGTACCACTGCGTGTGCTTTGTTGCATCGCATATTGCAACAGATAATCAGCTTCTTCTGTAACTCTTTGTTGCACAATGTTTCTGCGCTGATACAGCATAGTTCCATCTGTTTTAGTTATAGACTCTATGCTCGCCAATTTTATATAACGGCCTTTATTGGCAATCACCTGATAAAGCTGAGCAACTTCAGCAGGAGTCAGTTCTACAGCCCCTAAAAAAGCCGAAGGCTGCATTTTTAGTTCACGTTCAAGCCCCAGTTTGCTGAAACCGTCCCGCAAAGCAGGTAAACCCAGTTTTAGACCTAAACGCACTGTTGGCACATTGAGTGATTCGGATAAGGCCTGGATTAAAGTGACCTGACCACGGAATTTTTTATCAAAGTTCTGTGGACTCCAGCCGCCCTGGCTGCCCTTCAGATGAATAGGGCTGTCATCGAGCATAGTCGCCAGACTAAATTGCTCCGGCCTGCTCAGAGCCTGCAGATACAACACAGGTTTTACTATACTGCCAATCTGACGACGGGCATCTAAGGCTCTGTTATATCCGGCAAAATGCACGGCCTTGCCTCCTACTATAGCTTTGTACGACCCCGCCTGATAATCCGTCACCACCATAGCAGCTTCCAGTTGGCTATCTAATTCTGAAAGACGTTGTTTCACAACCTGCTCGGCCGCCAATTGAGCCTGCGGATCCATGTAGGTAAATATCTTCATCCCTTCTGCAATCACTGCTGGATCTGTGACTAAATTTTTCAGCTCACGTTTAACAGCGTCCAGATAAGACGGCGAACGGCCTTTCAAATGATGTCCCAAAGGGATCACAGCAAGCGGTTTGCTAACAGCGCGCTGATAATCAGCATCAGATAACAACTCTTCAGCGTGAAGCATTTTCAGCACCAGGTCACGGCGATCTTTAGCTCGTGCGCCAAAACGCCGTGGATCGTAATAAGAAGGACCTTTGACTATCGCCACCAGCAACGCATATTCTTCGGGCAACAACTCATCCAGAGGTTTACCGAAATAGAACTTACTACCGAGCGCAAAACCGTGAACAGCATTGCTGTGGAACTGGCCGATAAAAATTTCGTTCAAATAAGCTTCAAGGATCTGATCCTTGCTGTAACGATAATCCAGAATTAACGCAATCAGTGCTTCGTTCACCTTGCGGATCATGGTTTTATCCGCCGTTAGATACATGTTTTTTGCTAACTGCTGGGTTAAGGTTGAGCCGCCCTGTACTGTACGTCCAGCCATTAAATTGGCCCAAAATGCACGAACAACAGACCAGACAGAAACACCGTGATGCTGATAGAAATCCCGATCTTCAATGGTCAGCAAAGCCTGTTTAATATGCTCCGGCATATCTGCCAGAGTCACCATCTCCCTGTCTTCCTGTTCTGAAGAGACTAAATGCTGCACCAGCTGAGGTTCAATCCGGGATTTTTGTACCGACTTTTTCAGCTGATGATCATAAATGTTGTGCACCCTTTGACCGGCAAAGGACACAGTAAAGACTTCTTCCTGATCATAACCATCGGCAAACTGAAAGGCGCGGCGAAACACAGTCACTTTAGTCCCACTCTGACTGTATTGACCAGGACCATTAATTTTATCCACAGCCCTGTATTGCAGCAGTTCCAGCTCGCTGACCAGTTGTTTTTGCGTCAGACTTTTACCTGGTATTAATTCCAGACTGCGGGCATAAACCTGAGCTGGAAATTGCCATTTATGACTGGAGAACAAGGTGGTAATTTTGCTATCCAGATAAATCAGATAAATAAATAAGGTCAGCAGCAATACCAGGCCAATTTTCAGCGCCAGCCACAACATTTGTCTGGCAAATTGCGGGCGTTTGGCATTTTTGGCTGATGGTTTTTTTCTTGATGTACGGCTTTGTTTTTGTGTCATTTTTGCATAGCTTTTTTAGTTTTATTGGTCGGCATAGCCTGTGCTGGGTTGTCGGGCCAATAATGTTTTGGGTAACGGCCCTTCATTTCCTTTTTCACTTCAGCATAACTAGTGGCCCAGAAACTGGCCAAATCCTGAGTTACCTGTAAAGGGCGACGCGCTGGCGACAATAAATGAATTTTCATGGCTAAACGCCCGTTTGCCACAGCAGGAGTCTCAAGCTGACCAAACATTTCCTGAATTCGAACAGACAAAATAGCTTCTCCCTCATCGCTGTAGTGAACAGGGATCATAGATCCTACAGCTGAACGCCAACTGTCTGGCATACAGCTGGTAAGCAGTTGCTGCTCTTTGTAACTAAGACGTTGCCACAATAAAGTGTAAAGGTCTAACTTATTCAAATCATTCAGTTTTGTAAACCTGCCTAAGGCCGGAGCTAACCAGACCTCTGCATCTGCCCACAAGGCTTCGTCATCGACTTTGGCTAACTGATGTTCCGGCATCAGTCGCTGCATCAATTGCAGCCTGTGCCTTAATTGCAATGCCTGTTCAGTCCATGGCAACGCCTGCAAGCCTTGCTGCTTTAACCAATCTAACCAGGCTTGCTGCTGCTCTGTCTCTGTCAGTTTTGTATTCAGCGGTTTACGTTCCAGCACACAACAGCCCAGCATTAAACGCTGCTCTGCAATAAAACGGCCTTGCTGCGCGTCAAAGCCGACATAGGACTGCTGCTGTAAATCAGCCCGCCACTCTTGCATCAGCTCCGCCATAGTCCAGCGAGCGGCCAGACTGACTTGTGTACTTTGACCAAAATACAAATCACAGATCACCAGCACTTCAGCTCCAACTAAGGGACTATCAGGAAATAATAATGCACCTGCGCTGTTGGTCAGCAGATAACCCTTGCCTCTTTGCAACGCAATACGGTCAGGAAAAGCACGGCTTAATAAAGCAGCCGTTAGATGCTGAGGTAAATAGTTGCTCACCTGGATCTGATTCTGTTGTGCCAGTTGTTTTGCCTGCAGCAAGAGAGCGCCATACAAAGGCTGCTGCAACACCTGGTCTATATCCTGTTCACGGCTGCGGTTTGGGTTTTCCAGCAGAGTGGCCAGCACCACTGCAAGCCAGGCAGCGCCTTGCTCACCTTGTTGCTCCAGCTCTTTGCCATGCAGCACTAAAGCGGCTAGTCGTGGCTCAGTACCTGTAGCTAACAGCTGTCGGCCAAATTCAGTGATCTGGCCTTTGTCATTGATGGCTTTAAGTTGCAACAACACCCAGGCGGCTGACTTTAGATTGGCTTGAGGCGGTTGATCCAGCCAGAATAATTGATCTGCTGAGCAGCCCCAGGCTGAAATGTCCAAAAGTAATGCGGTTAAATCGGATTGCAATACAGCCGCAGGGGTAAAAGCGGCACGGCGTTGCCACAGCTCAGCGCTGTCAAGCCGATAACAAATACCAGCAGATAAACGACCAGCCCGTCCAGCTCTTTGCACCGCTGCGGCCTGACTGATGGCTACAGTTTCAAGACGGGTTAAGCCATGTTTGGGGTGATACACCGCCTGACGACACAAACCTGAATCCACCACCACTTCAATACCTTCGATGGTCAAGCTGGTTTCAGCAATATTGGTGGTCAGTACCAGTTTGCGCAGCCCTTGTGGGCTCGGTGCTATAGCCTGTTGCTGCTCGGCCAAAGTTAAAGCACCAGATAATGCATAAATATCTAACCGACTGTCTTTGTTGTGTTCCAGCAACCAATCTCTGGCCTGATTAATATCACGTTGGCCTGGTAAAAAAGTAAGGATACTACCCTGATGTTTAAGGCTGGCTTGCAGGCTTAATCTGGCACTTTGTAACCAGATTGGTTCGGCTGTAAGCGCTTGATAAAGAATCTCCACCGGATAACTTCGGCCTTCGCTGCTCAGCACAGGTGCGTCTAAGGCTAGTGCTAGTTTGTGCTGATCTAAAGTCGCCGACATGATCAACAATTGCAAATCGCTATTGAGTTGCTGAACTTCCAGCACCAACGCCAAAGCTAAATCGGCTTGTACGGAACGCTCATGAAATTCATCAAAGATAATCAGGTCTATGCCTGTAAGTTGTGGATCCTGCTGAATCTTTCGGATCAACACACCTTCTGTGACTATTAATAAGCGGGTATTTTTACTGTAACTTTTTTCATGGCGAATTTGATACCCAACCTGCTGCCCCACAGCTTCATTTAACTGACTGGCCAGATAACTGGCAATGCTTTTAGCAGCAAGTCGCCTGGGTTCTAACAGCAGAATAGTTTTTCCAGCAAAATCGGCATGGTTCAGTAAAAACAGCGGCAGGTAGGTTGATTTACCTGCACCGGGCGGCGCAGATAAAATCACTTTGTTGTGCTGTTTCAGACTCTGAACCAGCTGTGGGCAAATCTGTGCAACAGGTAACAAATCAAGTCTCGCTAAAAACAAAAAGCAGCCTTATCTTAGCTGCTTTTTCCATTGAACCGAAGTCAGAAACATCAATGTTTCTGCCAATTGCTGCCTTAAACAGCAATTAGCCAATAATTATTCCTGTGTCAGGGTTTGAGCCACTAAACGAATACCCATACCTGTTGCACCTGCGGCCCAAAAGCCATTGGCTGAATTATGAAAAGCTGCCGCTAAATCTAAATGCACCCAACCTTTGCCGTCGTTCGGCACAAAACGACTTAAAAAACCTGCCGCATTGCTGGCGCCACCGGCACCGCCACCTTTGACAGGACGGCTATTGGCCGTATCAGCATAAGGTGAAGGACATTGGCCCTGATGCCATTTTTCCAGCGGTAATTGCCAGGCAGCTTCCTGCACTTGTTCGGCATAACTTAACACCCGTTGTGCCAGGGCCTTATCCAAGGCAAAAACTGCATTGTATTCGGTGCCTAAGGCGTTCACCGCTGCACCTGTTAAAGTCGCAGCATCAATAATAAGTTCTGGCGTTGCTTCTGCAGCTTTTTGTAAACCATCCGCCAATACCAAACGGCCTTCAGCATCGGTATTGACGATTTCGACAGTGACGCCATTTTTATAAGTCAGGATATCGCCCAATTTAAAGGCGCCACCTGAGATCAGGTTTTCTGCACAGCATAAAATCAGCTGTACTCTTTTGTTTAAGCCCTGCAAAATCGCCAAAGCTAATGCAGCAGTGACAGTAGCTGCACCACCCATATCGCACTTCATGGTCACCATGCCTTCGCTGGCTTTAATCGAATAACCACCACTGTCAAACGTGATGCCCTTACCGACCAAAGCTGCAAACACAGGCGCATCGGCTTTGCCTGTTGGGTTGTAATCCAGTACTAACATGGCCGGGTCGCGATCGCTGCCACGCCCTACCGCATGAATGCCTACCCAGCCCTGCTGCAATAACGCAGAACCGGCAATAATTTCAGTGGATACAGTACCTTCTGGCGCTACAGAACGAATAAAAGCAGCAGCCTGCTCCGCCAAAGTGACAGGGGATAAATCTTCTGGCGTCTGGTTGATAATGGCTTTAGCCCAACTGAAGCTTTGATGTAACTGCTGTAATTGCTGTTGTTCAGCGTCTGTGCCTGTCCAGCCTATAGCACCCAGTTTTTTGGCAGTACAAAAGCCCTGATACAAGGCCCACTGGCTATCGACAGTCCAACCATCACCTGCCAGCTGGAATTGTTGAATACCTAAGGTATCGAGCTGACGGCCGGCTTTTTGCACTGCACGTAAATCAGCAGCTTTAACATGCAACTGATAGCCAGTAGCGTCTGGTGTCAGCGCTACATTTTTGCCCCATTTGGCATCCGCAGCAGCGCTGCTTAAACGAATTTGAATCAGGTCAGACATAGGTTTTATCTCTTATTACGTGGATAAAGTATAAGGCCGAGTGTATCACAGCCACTTAACTGCTTAGGACGCTCTGTAACATTTTCGCGCTTAACGCGATAAGCAATGCGGCAAACACTTTCTTTAAAGTAGCTACAGGCAAACGATGGGCCAGCGAGGCTCCAAGCGGTGCAGTAAAGTAACTGACAGAAGCGATAAGCAGCATAGCGGGTAAGTAGACATAACCCAGACTGTATTGTGGTAATACCGTGTCTGTGGAAGCCCCAGCCAGAAAATAGCCTAGCGTACCGCTTATGGCTATAGGTAAACCCACAGCAGCAGAAGTGGCTATGGCCTGTTGAATTTTGACATTACACCAGGTGAGAAAAGGCACAGTCAGCGAACCACCGCCTATAGCCACTAAGGCTGATACCGCTCCAATAACCAACCCGACGCCACTAAAACCTACAACCCCAGGCAATTGACGGCTAGCTTTAGGTTTTATATTCAACAGCATCTGTATTGCGACATAAGTCATAAAACAGCAGAAGAAGATAGCCAAAGCCAACGAAGATAAAGCAGCAGCCAAATAAGCAGCTGCTACAGTGCCTATGAGTATGGCTGGCGTTAATTTCCAGACCACAGGCCATAAAATAGCGCCATGGCGCTGATGACTACGCATACTGGAAAAGGAGGTGACGATAATAGCGGCCATAGAAGTTGCTAATGCCATATGCACAGACAATTCAGCCGGAAATTGCTGTGCTAAAAATAAAGCAGTCAGCACAGGCACCATAATGCCGCCACCGCCAACTCCCAGTAATCCGGCAAAAAAACCCACAGCGCCGCCCAACAACAAATACGCAATAACCCATTCGATGGCCATACTCAGTGCCCGCCCCTAAATAAAAGAGCATTACTTTAACAAACTAAAGCAATAAATATCTCCTGTTTTGAATAAGTTAACAGATGCAGCAAAGAACAATACTTCCCAAGCTGTGTTTTTGCAGTTTAGAGTGTGGTCTGATGAAATCAGCTAAATTTTTGACCTGTCGGAAAAAAGGTGACGCAGGCACTTCTGCTCTGTATACTTCCGCGGCTTTTTTAATAGTGATTGCAGCTGTCATATTTTTCTGCTATCACTAGCCGCCAACTTTTTGCTTGGCACTGTTTTACAGGAGATGATCATGCCAGAAGGCAAAACCGTAAAAACTTTGGGACTGTTAGCCCTTGCTGGCGTAGAGCCTTATCAGGCCGCGCAGGGCGAAGAGTACATGAACCCAAAACAGCTGGACCATTTCCGCCGCATTCTGGACGCATGGCGTCAACAGTTACGTGAAGAAGTGGATCGCACCAAAAACCATATGGCCGATGAAGCTGCAAACTTCCCGGATCCAGTGGATCGTGCTGCTCAGGAAGAAGAGTTCAGTCTGGAATTACGTGCTCGGGATCGCGAACGTAAATTACTGAAAAAGATTGAAAAAACTCTGCAGAAAATCGAAGACGAAGACTTTGGTTACTGCGATACCTGTGGTATCGAAATTGGTATCAAACGTTTAGAAGCCCGTCCTACGGCCGATCTGTGTATCGACTGCAAAACACTGGCTGAAATCAAGGAAAAACAACTGGGCGGTTAATGATGCCTGTTGTCCCTCCTGCCTACAGGGGCCGGTTTGCGCCATCGCCATCCGGCCCTTTGCATTTTGGATCCCTCATCGCTGCTGTGGGCAGCTATCTGCAAGCCAAATCCCAACAAGGCCAATGGCTGGTTCGGATGGAAGATATTGATACCCCCCGGATGCAAACCGGTGCTGCTGATGCTATTTTGCGCACTTTAGAACGTTATCAACTGTTCTGGGATGGCGATGTCTGGGTGCAAAGTCAGAGACTAGAACGCTACCAACAGGTGTTGGATCTGTTAAAACAACAGCAACTTACCTATGCCTGCAACTGCAGCCGTGCCCGTATTCAAAGCTTGCCTCAGGGGTATGATGGGTTTTGCCGGGATCAACACCTGAGCGGAGACTCGCTGGCATGGCGCCTAAAAGCACCGGCCACGGCCACAAGTTTTACCGATCTGCTGGCAGGCGAAGTGCAGGTCCCCACTGCATTAGCCGCTGAAGATTATATTTTAAAGCGCCGTGATGGCTTATTTGCTTACCAGCTCGTGGTGGTCGTGGACGATTTGGATCAAGGCATTACAGAAGTAGTGCGCGGTGCAGACTTACTCGAACTGACCACCCGACAACAGGCACTGTTTCAACTACTTGGCAAAGCAGCACCCGCCTACTTGCATTTGCCTTTGGCGGTAGCCGAGCCCGGTTTTAAACTGAGTAAACAAAACCATGCTCCGGCGGTAGATCATTGGCCTGTCAGCGAGACTCTAACTGCTGTTTTACGTTTTTTAGGTCATCCTCCGCCAACTGAGCTGACAGGAGCTTGTGCCAGTGAATTATTAAACTGGGCCAGCACACACTGGCAAATCAGACAAATCCCCGGTCAAAACGAACAAAAAGCTACAGATTTTTTATAAAGCACAAGGCCGAACATTCTATTTTTATGGCTGCTGCGGTATCATTAGCCGCTTTTTTCATCGAGTTCATTTTTAGATGCTCACAAGGAGTACTGCCATTATTTCGCGAGTCCTGGATTTTTGCCGCCGAACCCTTGGCAGCAAAAGCGTTGAGAGCGTAGCTCAACCCAAAAAAAGCCGTCAATCCATTCTGCCTGAGCTGAAAAAAATCTCCCGTGACGCCCATTCTGTGTCGCGTAAAGACATCAGCCCTAACGCACTTAAAGTGTTATACCGCCTAAAAGATGCGGGTTACGAGGCCTATCTGGTCGGTGGTTGTATCCGCGATATTTTGCTGGGTTTAAAGCCGAAAGATTTTGATGTAGTGACCAATGCGCATCCTGAACAAGTACGTCAGGTATTTAAAAACTGCCGCCTGATCGGCCGCCGTTTCCGCTTGGCTCATGTGGTGTTTGGCCGTGAAGTGATTGAAGTGGCAACCTTCCGTGGTCATCACACAGGTGACGATGAAACCAGCCCTAAAGCCAGCCAAAGTGATGCTGGCCAGATTTTACGTGACAACGTCTACGGCACTATTGAAGAAGACGCTGAGCGTCGGGATTTTAGTATCAATGCCCTTTACTACTCAGTGGCTGACTTTGCCATTTACGACTTTGCCAACGGCATTGAAGCCATAGCACAACGCAAAATTGAACTGATTGGCGACCCTGAAACCCGTTATCGTGAAGATCCGGTACGGATGCTGCGCGCCGTGCGTTTTGCCACCAAGCTGAATATGGAGATAGCTCCAGCGTCACTGGAGCCGATTAAGGAGCTGGCGGTACTTTTAAAAAATATTCCGGCGGCCCGTTTATTTGAAGAATTCCTCAAGCTATTTATGGCAGGCAAAGCCTTTGATAACTTTGTGATGCTGAATGACTTAGGCATTCTCAAACAGCTGTTGCCGCAATTGGCTAAAGTGTTGAAGCAGGATAGTAGCGGCAAAGTGTTTACGATGATCACTAAAGCCATGCAGGACACCGATCAGCGTGTTGCCGTGGATAAGCCTGTCACTCCGGCTTTTACCTTTGCAGCTTTGCTCTGGTACCCGGTCGAACAACGTGCACAGAAACTGCTGGTAGAAAGTGGTTTAAACGAAGTGGATGCACTGAATATCGCCATGATGGAAATACTGGATGAAGTGCAGCGTTCTATCGCTATTCCAAAACGTTTTAGCCTGACCATTAAAGATATTTGGTTCCTGCAAGGCCGGTTAAGTAAGCGTGCGGGCCGCCGGGCTTTTAAATTGCTGGAGCAAACCAAATTCCGTGGTGCTTACGACTTCTTGCAACTGCGGGCCCAGGCCGAAGGTGGCGAATTATTGGAACTGGCCAACTGGTGGCAACGTTTCCAGGCCGATGATGAAGCTGGTCGTGAAATTTTAGTGCAAAACCTCGGTAAAGAAGGTATTGAACGTCGGCCACGCCGCCGTCGCCCACCCACCAAACGTCGCCCTCCGGGTTCAACAACCAATGGCTGATACGCTGGTTTACGTCGGGCTGGGCGCTAATTTAGCCCAGCCTCCGCAACAGTTAGAACGGGCTGTCATAGCTTTGCAGAGCATCAAACACACCTCACTGGTGAAGGTATCTGGTTTTTACGGCTCCAAACCTATGGGGCCGCAGGATCAGCCAGACTATGTCAACGCTGTAGCAGCACTTCATACCCGCTTAGCGGCAGAAGATTTGCTGACAGAATTACAAAAGATAGAACTGGAACAAGGTCGACAGCGTAAAGACGAACGTTGGGGCCCTCGAACTCTGGATTTAGATATTCTGTTGTTTGGTCATGAAATCATTCAGACCGAACGTTTAACAGTGCCACATTACGGCATGAAGCAACGTGAGTTTGTGCTTTACCCTTTGGCAGAACTAAACTCAGACTTGGTATTACCTGATGGCACCAGACTGACCGAGTTACTGACGACTGTGCCTTTAAACGGCCTGACTCGTCTATAACCGTCGTACTTGAAGCTGTAGCTTTGTTGACTGCGCCATCTCGCCTCAGTGACATAGCTTAACTATGCTCCTGGGGTCTTACTGGCTTGTCACCTCCCTGCAACTCCTGGTTGCTTGGTTATATAGAAGATGGATAACTTGCCGTTGGCGTTTTTTTATGCCAAGGTGCGCCCCGAATTATTCCCTTGTGGTCGGATGAGAGAAAAATGGCAAAAATTACCACCGCTCAATTGCTGAAGATGAAACAAAAAGGCGAAAAAATTACCGCCTTAACGGCTTATGACGCCAGTTTCGCTAAATTGTTTGCCGATGCTGGTGTTGAGGTTATTTTAATTGGTGATTCGCTGGGCATGGTATTACAAGGCCACAGTGACACATTACCCGTGACAACAGCTGAAATCGCCTACCACACCCGCTGCGTCCGCGCTGGCGCACCGCTGGCTTTTGTCATCGCCGATATGCCTTTTATGAGTTACGCCACAGTAGAACAGGCGATGCAAAACGCTACTCCGCTGATGCAAGCTGGCGCCAATATGGTCAAGCTTGAAGGCGGTGACTTCCTGTTACCGACCATCAAAGCTTTGACTGAACGGGGTATTCCGGTCTGTGGCCATTTAGGCTTAACTCCTCAGTCAGTGCATGTGTTTGGCGGCTTTAAAGTGCAAGGCCGTGACGAACAAGCCGCAGATGCTATGGTGCAACAGGCTATAGCTTTACAGGACGCTGGTGCTCAACTTTTAGTAGTTGAATGTATTCCGTCTGCGTTGGCTGAACGTATCTCCAAAGCTCTGGTGATCCCGGTGATTGGCATAGGTGCAGGCAAAGACACTGATGGTCAGATTTTAGTGATGCACGACTTGTTAGGCATCAGCTCGGGTTATATTCCAAAATTCTCGAAAAACTTCCTGCAGGAAACCGGTGAGATTAAACAAGCCATCGGCAAATACATCCAGGATGTTAAACAAGGCCAGTTCCCTGGCCCTGAACATAGCTTTTAAGGTCGGTTTTTTATGTTAATGATTCAGGATATAGTTCAACTACGAGCGTTAATCCGGCAATGGCGCAATGCTGGTGAACGGATTGCATTTGTGCCGACTATGGGTAATCTGCACCAGGGCCATTTGCAGTTAGTCGATACCGCCAAACAAAGAGCCGACAGAGTCATTGTCAGTATTTTTGTCAATCCTATGCAGTTTGGTGCCAATGAAGATTTAGATAAATATCCCCGCACTCTGGAGCAGGACTGTAAAGGCTTGACCGAACACGGCGCTGATGCGGTATTTACCCCTACACCTGCCATTATTTATCCCAGGGGCCTGGATGTGCAGACTTATGTCGAGGTGCCTTTACTGGGTGATCACCACTGCGGCGCTAGCCGCGCTGGTCATTTCCGTGGGGTGTCGACCATAGTGACCAAGCTGTTTAATCTGGTCCAGCCTGACATTGCCTGTTTTGGCCAGAAAGACTATCAGCAACTGGCTATTATCCGCCAAATGGTGGCCGATTTATCTATGCCGATTGAAATCATAGGTGTCCCCACTACCCGTGCTGAGGATGGCTTAGCCTTAAGTTCACGCAATGGGTATTTGACTGCAGAACAACGCGCCATAGCGCCTGATTTGTACAGCGTTTTACAGTGGATGAAACAACAGTTACATCAAGGCTTCTCTGACTTCAGGGCTTTAGAGCAACAAGCGAAAGACAAGCTCAATGCTGCAGGTTTCAAAGCGGATTACATGAATATATCTAATCGTCAGACGCTAGTACCTGCCACAGACAGCTCCCAGCCTTTAGTGATACTGGCTGCAGCTTATCTAGGCAATACCCGTCTGATTGATAATATTGAAGTTTAGGTCCTGCCTGGTTCATGAGCATCATAACGGGGCAACTCTGCATCCAGATTGTCCCAGCAGGCTTTTGACGAGACAAAGTTATGGCTGATGGGACGCTCTGTGATGTCTGAATCCAGTATGCCCAAGCGAATACGGATCCGAGTTGGATCTGCAGCGCTGGAGCTGTAAACAGGACTGCCGCACTGAGAACAAAAATGCCTTACCCTGCCCTGTTTTAAAGAAAATGCGCTCAGCAATTCTTTGCCCAGCACCACACGAAACTCCGAACTCAATACAAAACCATTAGTGGCGTAAGCCGTACCACTGGATTTACGACACAAAGAACAATGGCAATGGATAATGTCAGTAATACCACCATGAATTTCTACCTTTACTTCACCACAAAGGCATTGGCCCGAATACATACGAAGTCCGTTCTTTTGAGTTCAAGAGTTTAAATAGTGTCTTTTTTTGGCATTAACAGCCACAACACGATATAGATAAACAAGCCAGGGAATGCAGCGGATAACACAGAGAGCAACACATAGGCCAGACGCACACCACCACTGGACCAGCCAAAATAGTCAGCTATACCACCACAGACCCCTGCGATCATTTTATCATTTGATAAAGCTAAGGTTTTATCCGACATTCTGCGTTCCTCCTATGTCATGCCGTTCTTAAAGTAGCGATCTGTCACTACGGATGCAATGCCTCTGTTGTAAGAAACTATGTTCTGCCGCATGCTTAGGCAGATACACACTGAAAAGGCCATGACTTTGCTACTCCTGTTATTTATTCTCTCCTGCCTGACATCCTTATTGGCCGCTTTAATAGGTTTTGGCGGAGGTATGTTGTTGATAGCTATCCTGCCCTTGTTTCTGCCTGCCGCAGCCATAGTGCCTGTGCACGGTTTAACGCAATTAGCCAGTAATAGCTCCAGAGCCCTGTTCTCACTTCAAGATGTATTGTGGTCTTTGATTCCGGGCTTTTTAGCAGGCTCAGTGTTGGGTGTGGCCGCAGCTGGCTGGCTATGGACTCAGCTGCCTGTACAACTGCTCCCGTTGTTTATCGGGCTCTACATCTTACTGAGCTTGTGGCATAAGGGATTCAAAAAACTGCTCAGCCGCTATGAAAACTTTATCTGGATTGGCTTTTTACAAAGTGGTTTAAGTTTATTTGTTGGTGCGACCGGGCCTATTGCCACCAGCTTATTGCTGAAACAAAGCGCTGATCAAAACAAAGTGATAGTGACAACGGCCTTGATGATGTCCATCAGCCATTTGCTCAAAGTACTTGTATTTGGCTGGATAGGTTTTGCCTATCTTGATTATCTGTGGCCTTTAGCGGCGCTGATAGTGGGTGCTGTAGCAGGCTCTTACCTGGGTGCTAAAATCAGGCCACCAGAACCGAACCCCCGCTATATCCACTGGATAAAACTGGGATTATCGGCACTGGCGCTGCAGATGATGATTGCAGCTGTTATCTGAAGATTAAGCTGTGCTATCTTTGGCCATTTGCAACAATCTTGGCAGAAACTCTTTATCCAAAGCAGCCACTTGCTGCTGCTCTTCCAATACATCCAATAAAATCTGATCTGTGGTCAGAGGATTCGCCAGCACTACGCGAAAGACCACTGTGTCCTGGCGATGATAGCGTTCCGGTTTAATCCTGGTGCGGGAGACAAAAGAGCGGCCTTCTTCACGCTGGGTTTTCTGAATAAACTTCGTCAGGCCATTCAGCAGCTCATTAAACTTCTGCAGCTTTTCCGCTGAAGCAGTAGCCATGGCCTGTTGCACTTGAGCAGGCACAAAACGATATGTCAGTAAACAAAGCTCTGGCTCAGTGATAAGCTCAAATTGTGCGTGCTCTTTAATAAGCTGCGCAAAATAGCGGGCTTTATCTAAACTGCGATTAATCAGAATTTCATAACCCTGACGGCCAATCACCTGAAGGCAAGCATGCACCAGCATGGCCATACCAGGGCGTGAACCTTCCAGCGTCTGGCTGCCTAAATCTTTTGAGCCTTTGCGCAGAATATACTCAGCATGGTGTTCTATCGCATGAGCAGAAGAGGGGTGTTTAAATACCACCATACCAGCGCCCATAGGCACGTACATTTGTTTATGAGCGTCAATAGTGACTGAATCAGCTCTTTCTATACCCTTTAGCAGATGGCGGTATTTATCCGACAATAAAGTGGCCCCGCCCCAGGCCGCATCTACGTGGAAATGGCAGCCCAGTTCAGCGGCTAAATCCGCTAAATCATTCAGCGGGTCGACATTGCCTGTTTCAGTGGTGCCTGCAACACCTACTATCGCCATCACTTTGATATTTTTATCATTCAGTTCACGACTGATGCGACGCATTTCAGCGCTTTGTACTTTGTTGTTCGCATCAGTTTTCACAGGCACTAAGAACTCACGGCCAATACCTAAAATATCAGCGGCTTTGCCTAAAGAATAATGCCCACGCTCTGAGACTAAAATGGCTAAACCTTCATAGCCATAATACTTCATCGCACGGAACAGGCCTTCTTTGGCGACGCCTTTAAAGTCACCTTCGGCTTTTAGCAGACGGTTCCGGGCAATCCAAAGCGCAGTGATATTGGCAATAGTACCGCCAGAGCAAAAAGCACCTAAAGAATGGTTAGCACTGTGCATCCATTTTTTATAGAAGCTGTCGCCCTCACCATACACCAGATGATGCATCATGCCGATGACCTGACGCTCTAGCGGAGTGAAAGCTTTAGAGGTTTCGATTTTTACCAGATTCTGGTTTAAACCCACCATCATTTTTGACAACGGCAACACAAAATAAGGCAAAGCCGAGGTCATATGACCAATAAAACTTGGAGCTGCGGTATGGACTGAATGCGCCACCAGTTTTTCCATCATCTGCTCAGCATAATCCGAGACAAATTTAGGTTCTGATGGGATCTGATGAGCCTGAAAATCGCGTTCAATTTGCCAGAGAGGCTTCTCTACAGCGACAATACTTTCGCGTAAAAAGCCAGCCAGGTTCTGTGAAATATTCTGCTCAATGATACTTAAAGTCGAGTCCGGTGCCTCTGGCACAGTAAATATGCGCCACAAAGCTTCTTCAGAAGCGGTAGCCTGACGTTTATTTAATTCTGTCATTCGTATCCTGTCTCACCGTTGTCTCTAAGTCGGCTTCTTATTTTGTGTTTTCAGGCCGTAAAATCAGTAAGTCAAAAAAGGCAGTCACTGTACTAAATGCCCCTTTAAATGTCTTTAAAAAAATTCATCTGTTGATCATCTCTGTGCAAAGATGCCGCAATAATCGAACAAACAGGCTATTTTTGCCGAATGTCGCTACCTGATTACAACAAATCTGTAGAGGAAGTCCTGCCTCATCAGATTAAAGTATTAGCTGTCAGCCTGAGTGAAATCAGCTAAGCTATTAACGTATTGTTTTCAGGTTCCTTTTTACGAGTCATTGCATGGTACGGATCCGTTCAGCGCATTTTATGATTGCCAGTCTCGTGGTGTATTTGTTCGCCATCGTTTTTTTTGTGTATTACCAGTACCAGCAAACCTATCAGACTAAACTGGCACAGATTGACCAGCAACTGATCAGTGCAGTAAAAGCAGTGCCCTATTTACTTGGCGAAAACTACCACAATAACATCAGTGGCCCCCAACATATCTCTCGTGCTGAGTATCTGGAGCTGGCTAAGAAACTCAGCCTGTACGCCAAAGATGTAAAATTACAATATGTCTACAGCATGATCCAGGTCGATGGCAAAGTACATTTCACCTCATCCAGCTACACAGAAGATGACTTACTTCGTGGCCAGTTAAGCTACTTTTACGATTATTATCCTGAAGCGACGGAGGCCAACAAAGCTGCTTTTGCCTCCATAGCGCCGGTATTTGAAGAGTCTGTTGACCAATTTGGTCATTTCCGTTCTGTCTTGATTCCGTATCAAAGCGCCGATGGCACTGTGTATTTAGCGGGCGCTGATATTGCCATTACCGATCTGGATCAGTGGCTGATGGCCAGTATGCAGCACTCTATTTTAAGTGGTTCAATATTCTTTGGTTTAGCCCTGCTGTTGGCGTTAAGTTACGCCGTGGTATTACGACATAACCTGACCACAGACCGCAGCTCTGGGCAGCGCAATGCCTTAGCTTTGGAAGCCCATCTGCGACGTGAGTCAGCAAACCTCTGCCAACTGGCTATTTTACAAGTCAACAATCTTGAGGAAATCAGTCACTTGTACGGCACCCTGATTGCCGAACAAGCGGTGAAGCACTTTATTCACCAGTTACAACAGCATCTGGGACCTTCATTCCGATTATACCGTTTGTCTTTTGAAAAGCTTGCTATTCGCCGCGTTGCTGCAAGCTCTGATCACGAATTGCATGACAAACTCAAAAGTTTTGATTTCAGTCAGCCAGTGCTGAATGACCCTTACCTGCTCTTTACTGTGACTTTAGGCGTGGCGTTATCTCCTGCCGCTGTAGTGCTGGAAAATGCCATGTTGGCGGTCAATACAGCACGTTTGCAGCAGCAATCATTAGTGGTGTATTCGGATAACTTACTGGCGCTGAAACAGCATTTGCATACCAATATCAAAATGGCCAAAGAAGTACGTGAGGCCATAGGTCATGAACAAATAGTGCCGTACTTCCAGCCTGTGGTACACATCAGTACAGGTGAGATTCTCCAATACGAATGTCTGGCGCGGATTTTACGCAGTGACGGCAGCATACTGACGCCGGGTCAGTTTTTAAGCATCATCAATCGTAATCATCTGGATACTGAGCTGACCAAAATGATGTTTATTAAAAGTGCCAGTCAGTTCGCTAGCTCTGAAGTCAGCTGGTCTATTAATATCACTTGTCGGGACTTACTGGATGATGATTTGCAACAGTTTTTCCTCGACTACCTGCAGCATTACCCCAAACCACAACGGGTCTATTTTGAACTGGCTGAAGCCGGAGTTTTACCTCAGTTTGAGCGCTGTCGTGAGGCTATACTGGCCCTACAGAAAACCGGAGCCAAGGTACTGCTGGATGATTTTGGTATAGCAAGCGGTATAGGCATAGCCGATTTACTGCAGTTACGGGTGGATGGATTAAAAATTCATGGCAGCTTAATTGAACTGATAAGCTCAGACCCGGACGCTCAGCTTTTTATTGAACATATCAGCTCTTTTGCCAAACAAACCAACTTACTGATCATCGCAGAAATGGTCGAAAGCAAACAATCTTTGGATGCACTGGAACGTTGTGGCATCAGCTACGCCCAAGGTTACTATTTTGGCCCTGCAGCGCCAGTGCCACTTCGCTACTATGAAAGAGGAACTGTATAAAAAAGAGGCGCTGTATAAGCGCCTCTTTTTTGATGTGAAGGTGCAGTGGCTTAGCTTCTAAGGCCAGTACCCTTATTAATCAGATACATAGCAAAGCTAAAAAACACAACAATAAAACCAACAATCACACTGAACGCAAACACCAGATTGACATCACTGACACCTAAAAAGCCGTAACGGAAGGCGTTGACCATATACACAATGGGGTTCACCTTCGAGACATACTGCCAAAACTCCGGCAGCAAACTCAGTGAATAAAACACGCCGCCCAGGTAAGTTAAAGGCGTCAGTACAAAAGTTGGAATGATACTGATGTCATCAAAAGTTTTGGCGTAAATAGCGTTAATTAAACCGGCCAGCGAAAACAAAGTGGCAGTCAATACCACTGTCGACATCAGAATAAACAAATGATGCACTTTGATATCGACAAAAAACAGTGATAACAAAGAGACTATCAATCCAACCAGAATGCCGCGCGCCACGCCACCACCGACATAACCCAGCACTATGATGTAGTTAGGTACAGGTGCGACCAATAGCTCTTCGACATTACGTTGAAACTTGGCACTGAAAAAAGATGAGGCCACATTCGAGTAGGAGTTGGTGATGACCGACATCATAATCAGGCCAGGCACAATAAACTCCATATAACTGAAGCCCCCCATATCACCAATACGCGAGCCCACCAAAGCACCAAAAATGACAAAATACAAGGTCATGGTAATGGCTGGAGGCACCAGGGTTTGCACCCAAATGCGCATAAATCTGTTGGTTTCTTTATAAAGAATACTTTGTAGCGCTATTAAATTACGAGAACTCATACTTTGGCTCCGCGTCCGTTTTCGACCAGACTGACAAACAACTCTTCCAGACGGTTGGCTTTGTTACGCATTGAAAGCACCTGAATGCCTTGCGCTGTTAAAGCGCTGAATACGCCATTTAAGCCCTGAGCTTTTTCCACATCGACTTCCAGACTATGGCTGTCAGTCTGACGGAAGGTATAACCCTCCAGTGTGATCACAGCATCTGTCGGCGCTATATCCAGTAAAAAGGTTTCCTTATTGAGCTTACTCAACAGGTTTTTCATGCTGGTATTTTCGACAATCTGGCCTTTGTCGATAATGGCGATATTACGGCACAACGACTCTGCTTCTTCCAGATAGTGAGTGGTCAGAATAATAGTCACACCCTGCTGGTTAATCTCTTTTAAGAACTCCCACATAGAGCGGCGTAGTTCAATATCCACCCCCGCTGTAGGTTCATCTAGAATCAGTAACTTAGGTTCATGCATTAAAGCTCGGGCTATCATCAGACGGCGTTTCATACCACCAGACAACTCACGCGAGCGGGCATAGCGTTTATCCCATAAGCCAAGCTGACCTAAGTATTTTTCAGCCCGCACTATGGCGACAGAACGTGGCACACCATAATAACCAGCCTGATTCAATACAATTTGCAGCACAGTTTCAAACTGGTTGAAGTTAAATTCCTGTGGTACTAAACCCAGCTGGCTTTTGGCATCTTCCAGTTGAGTATCTAAGTCATAATCAAAAACTTTGACTGTACCGCTGCTTTTATTGACCAGTGAACTGATAATGCCAATGCTGGTACTTTTGCCTGCGCCATTCGGGCCTAATAGAGCAAAAAAGTCGCCTTGCTGCACTTGCAGATCAATACCTTTTAAAGCGACAGTGCCGCTTTTATACACCTTGTGTAACTGTTGAATATCTAACGCTAAGGTCACTGTGGATCTCCATAGCCCCAACGGCTGACTAACTGTTGCTTTAAACCTAAATGGTCAAGAATTCGTGCCACCATAAAGTCGATTAAGTCATCGACAGATTGAGGCTGATGATAAAAACCAGGCGCTGCCGGCATCACCACTGCGCCAGCTTTGGACAAGGCAAGTAAGTTCTCCAGATGAATAGTACCTAATGGAGTTTCGCGGGGCACAATAATCAGCTGACCTCGCTCTTTCAGCACTACATCCGCAGCACGTTCAATCAGATTGTCACTCATGCCATGGGCAATAGCGGCAGCAGTGCCAGTAGAGCATGGGCAAATCACCATCTGCTTCGGTGCAGCAGAACCTGAAGCACAAGGCGAAAACCAGTCGTCTTTGCCATACACTGCGAGCAGCTCTTTGCTGGCACCGGTTTTTTCCAGAATAAAATCACGACAGGCTTCAGGCCCGCCCGGAAGTTTTAAATCATATTCGGTAGCGAATACCACGCGGGCCGCACTGGAAATTAACAGATGCACTTTAACTTGTTGTGCCAGTAAGTTTTCCAGCAAACGCCAGCCATAACCAGCGCCTGAAGCGCCGGTAAAAGCTAAGGTGACTTCTTGGGTCATGGAGTTCTCTTTTTAAAGTGGTGGCTCTTATTTTCACGCCGATCTGAACCCTAAGTAATTGGAGTTGCGGCGAGGCGGCAAGTGTTCAAGACCCCAGGAGCATAGTTAACCTATGTGACTGGGGCGCGAACAGGCAGCCAACAAAGCTGCAGCTTCAAGTACGACGGGTTGCAAACAAGGCGTCCAGTAACTTTTGATGTATACCACCAAAACCGCCATTGCTCATAATGACTATATGATCCCCTGCGGACGCTTTTTCAACCAAAGCGGCCACTATTAATTCAACTGATTGAAACACTTGCGCCCTGCCCGGCATCTGTTCTGCCACAGCAGTCAGGGACCAGCCAGAATTTGCAGGTTCAAACAGCAGCACTTCATTGGCATCATGCAGCGAATCAGCGATAGCAGATTTGTGTACGCCCATTCGCATGGTGTTGGATCTCGGCTCCAGCACTGCCCAGATTTTTGCATCCCCGACACGGGCTCTTAAACCGGCCAAAGTGGTTTCAATAGCTGTTGGGTGATGGGCAAAATCGTCGTACACAGCAATATCGTTGATTATACCTTTAAGTTCCATCCGGCGTTTTGGCGCCACAAACTGCGTTAAAGCTTCAATAGAGACTGCCACAGGCACTCCGACATGACGGGCAGCCGCTATCGCCATCACAGCGTTTTCGACATTATGGTTACCACATAAATCCCAACCTAAGGTGCCTTGCGAAACACTTTGATAAAACAGCTCAAATACGCTGCCATCCGGCTGTTTTAACTCCACAGTCCAGTCTTTGCCATAACGCTGTTGTTCGCTCCAGCAGCCCATAGCGAGGGTTTGATCCACAGCTTCAACCTTGGCCGGGCTTAACACCAGACCAGTCGACGGCACCATACGCAGCAAATGATGGAACTGACGCTGAATAGCAGCTAAATCCGGGAAAATATCAGCGTGATCATATTCCAGGTTATTGATGACCAAAGTCCGGGGTCTGTAATGCACAAACTTAGAACGTTTATCAAAAAAAGCCGTGTCGTATTCGTCCGCTTCAATGACAAAAAACGGCGAGTCGCCTAAACGGGCTGAACTATCAAAGTTCTGCGGAATACCACCAATCAAAAAGCCAGGTTTTAGACCTGCATACTCCAGCACCCAAGCCAACATGCTGCTGGTCGTGGTTTTACCATGAGTACCAGATACAGCAAGCACCCAGCGCTGATGCAGAACCTGCTCCGCCAACCACTGCGGGCCAGAATTATAGGGAATATTCTGATCCAGTGTGTACTCCACTGCAGGATTACCACGCGACATGGCATTACCAATAATCACCAGATCAGGCGCGGGTTGTAGCTGAACCGGATCATAACCTTGCGTCAACTCTATACCCAATTGTTCCAGCTGAGTGCTCATAGGTGGGTACACATTGGCATCAGAGCCTGTCACTTTATGCCCAAGACTTTTTGCAATAGCGGCAATACCGCCCATAAAAGTGCCACAAATACCTAAAATATGAATATGCATACTCGATCCTTAGCCGGTCCATTTTGGATTTTGCAGCCATTCTAGCAAAGGACTCTGAAGAACAGCTGAAATAAAACAGTGAGAAACCTGCAATTTAGCCCGAACTTGATTAAAATGGCAGCTGCTGTGGCCGACAGCCTCTAATCAAAATTCATACTGCGGCCAGAGCTTCCTCTACCTACACAAAAAAAGGATGGTGTTATGCGTCGATTGGCTCCGGCCCTGCGTCTAGATGGCGCAGATGCAGAACTGATAGATCTGATTAAAAGTATCGTAGCTGCCTGCAAAGAAATTTCATTTCGGGTCGGTCAGGGTGAACTCTCCGATGTATTGGGTTCCACTTTGAACGAAAATGTTCAGGGCGAAACTCAGAAGAAACTCGATGTTATCTCCAATGAGCTGCTGAAAGATCTGATCCTTGAAACAGGTTCTGTGATGGCCATTTCTTCTGAAGAAGAAGAAAGTACTGTGGCAGGTAACCCTGAAGGCAGATATCTGGTCACCTTCGACCCACTGGATGGTTCGTCCAACACAGATATCAATAGCTTAATTGGCACTATTTTTTCAATTCTGCCGGCCCCCAAAGGCGCAGACCCTGCTGATCCTGCTATTTTCCTGCAACCTGGTACTGCTCAGATTGCAGCGGGTTACATTTTGTATGGCCCTTCAACCCTGATGGCTTTGACCACAGGTAAAGGCACCAAAATGTATACGTTGGATAAAACCTATGGCGGTTTCCTGCTCACCACAGAGCAGGTCACTATTCCCGGTGTCACCGCTGAATTTGCTATTAATATGTCGAACCAACGCTACTGGCAGCCTGCTATGCAGAGCTACATTGCCGACCTGCTCAAAGGCAAAGAAGGTCCCCGCGGTAAGAATTTTAATATGCGTTGGATAGCCGCTATGGTCGGTGACGTCCACAGAATATTATGCCGTGGTGGTATTTTTGCTTATCCACGGGATCTGAAAGACCCAAGCAAACCAGACAAACTGCGCCTGATGTACGAAGCCAATCCAATGAGCTTTCTGGTCGAACAGGCAGGCGGTACCAGTACTACAGGCTATGAACGTATTATGGAAATCCAGCCTGTGGATATTCACCAGCGTGTCCCTGTAATTTTAGGCTCAAAGCACGAAGTGGAAAGCTGCCTGCAGTATCATCAGGCATAGGCCTGGTAAAAGCTGCAGCTTCAAGTACAACGGCTATAGCCATATTTACGGCCGCTGTTATAATACAGCACCAAAATTCAGCATAAAGGAAGCATTATGAGCTTAAGTCAGGTTGCCGCAGGTAAAAATCTGCCAGATGAAATTAATGTCATCATTGAAATTCCGGCGAATGCCGATCCAATCAAATACGAAGTAGACAAAGACACAGGTACAGTCTGGGTTGACCGTTTTATGTCAACACCAATGTTTTACCCGTGCAACTATGGTTTTGTGAACCACACTCTGTCATTAGACGGTGACCCGGTTGATGTATTAGTGCCAACACCATACCCACTGGTACCAGGTGCAGTGATCAAATGCCGTCCAGTTGCTGTATTAAAAATGGCAGACGAAGCCGGTGAAGACGCTAAAGTTTTAGCTGTGCCTATCAGCAAACTGACTAAAATTTATGACAACATCCAGGATCTGAACGACGTGCCAGAACTGCTGAAAAACCAAATCCAGCATTTCTTTGAACGTTACAAAGAGTTAGAGCCAGGTAAGTGGGTCAAAGTCATTGGTTGGGGCGACAAAGCTGAAGCCAGAGCTGAAATCGTCAGCTCGTTTGAGCGCGCTCAGCAGAAGTAACATCTGCGACTGAAAACGGCACTGTAAAGTGCCGTTTTTTTATCCACTGAATCCCTTCAATCCAGCACTTTATTCAGTAATATCCTTCCTGCCAGTCTCTTTGTTTACACCCAGGACTTTTTTCTCAAAAAAACGCAAAATCTGATAAAAACTTCGGTAAATATCTGTTATTTTCAGCAGCAGATTTGGTTTAGTTCTATCGGCCAATTTTCATTATTACAATAATAAATTCTACTTCAGCAGAAAGATTGAAGTGAGTCAGGGGTAAGGTTATGGTTTTGTTTGAATTCGGGTCTGCGCGAACCCAAATTATGCTGTCAAGTGTAATCACGCTCACAACTATGGTGTTATTGGCTACCTTGTTCGCAGGACAGCACTGGTTATGGTCTGTGCTCCTCATCACTGCAGTGCTGCTACTGAACTGGGTATTGCTTCAGTCTGCTGTCAAAAATTACCAA
Source organism: Rheinheimera tangshanensis (assembly GCF_014645135.1). GTDB lineage: Bacteria > Pseudomonadota > Gammaproteobacteria > Enterobacterales > Alteromonadaceae > Pararheinheimera > Pararheinheimera tangshanensis. The sequence goes on along the minus strand of NZ_BMLH01000001.1, from coordinate 463,386 downwards.
AACTACGTGACGGAACAACAGACGCTAATCAAGCGCTGTGTGCAGGAAAAAGACTTAAGCTTGCGGTTAAGCGCTACTGGTGCTTCGGAGCTGACTCAAGCTCGTGAACAATTTAACCTGTGGCTTGGCACGCTGCAACAGCAACAACACGACACTTCAACTCAGACTGAGCAATTGCAGCAACTGGTTATAGCTATACGCCATATGGCTAAAAACGAACAAAAGCATCTGGGACAACAGCAACAGATTGTGGGTGAGACTCTGACTATGGTGGAGTCGATGAACCAAAGTGTATTAGATGAAGTGCAAAGCGCCAATATGGCGGCTGATGCAGCGAACCACTCCAATCATATTGCGAAACAAGGTCAGCAAACTGTATTCAGCACAGTGCAGAATATCGAACAACTGGCACAAAATTTACAGCAGGCATCAGCCACTATTGCTCAGTTGGAACAAGACAGTAATCAGGTTGGCGCCGTGCTTGAAGTGATTAAAGGTATAGCGGAACAAACTAATTTACTGGCGCTGAACGCCGCTATTGAAGCAGCAAGAGCTGGTGAACAAGGCCGTGGTTTTGCGGTAGTGGCAGATGAAGTACGTACTCTGGCATCCCGTACGCAAAAATCCACTGAACAAATTCAGCGCACCATCGAGCAGTTGCAAAGCGCTGCCCGTGACGCCGTGCAAAAAATGAAGTTAAGCAGTGAACAAGCGGATTTAAGTGTGCAGTCTGCCAATCAGGCGGGATTGTCTTTGCAGGAAATCACCGGCAGCATAGCGCAAATTTGTGCGATGAATCAGGAAATAGCCTCGGCGACAGATGAGCAGCAGCATTTAACTAAAACTATGGTGACATACATGCGGGATATCGCCACACACACCACTCAAAGCCAACAAAACAGCAAAGATTTGCATCAGATGGGCGAACAGCTAGCTTTGATTGCCAGTCGCTAAAACGAATTAAGGGCAGAGTAAAATTAAGCTTTGTTGTTTAATTTTACTCTGCCCTTAATTTTCAACTTTTAGATAAAAACTTCACTAAATCTGCCGCAGTCATAGGTTTAGCATACATAAAGCCCTGTACTTCCTGACAGCCCATAGCACGCACTGCATCTTCCTGCGCCTGAGTTTCTATGCCTTCAGCTATAGTAGCTAAGCCAAGCTTTTGTCCAAGATCCACGATAGTTTCCGCAATTAAAGTGCCGTTGGGCCGGGCAAAATCCTGAATAAAAGCACGATCAATTTTAATCCTGTCTAAAGGCAACTGCTGTAAATAACTCAGGGATGAAAAGCCTATACCAAAGTCATCAATCGCGACTTTAATACCAAATGTTTTTAGCTTGTTTAAAGCTGCAATCACAATTTGTGGATCATCCATCACCACAGACTCGGTAATTTCCAGCTCCAGCAACGCCGGGTCCACCTGATAACGCTCGACACAATCAATAACAGACTGCACAAATCGATGATTACGGAACTGTGGCATAGACACATTCACTGCTATACGTAACTTGGGAAAGCCTTGCGCTTTTAAACTTTGCAATTGTTTACAGGCTTGCTGCAGCACCCAGTCACCTATTTCAATGATAAGGCCAGAGTACTCTGCCAATGGAATAAAAACAGAAGGTGAGACAAAACATCCTTCGGACTGAGGCCAGCGTAATAACGCCTCCATCCCCAACACATGGCCAGTTTTTAAACAAATTTGTGGCTGATACCACAACTGAAGTTTGTCTCTCTGGAAATCCGATCTCAGACTTCTGAGCATGACCAGCCGGTCGACCATCTGTTCTTCCATCTTGGCACTGAAATATTCATAGTTTTGTGCCAGATGCTTTTTTGCTCTGTTCAGCGCTATATACACATGTTTCAGAATAGTCAGGCCATGCATGGCGCTGTCACGTAACCGGCAAAATCCGAAGCTGGCATTGACCTGTAGCGAATGTTCGGAACACTGAAATGGCATTTCAAAAATGCCAGACAACGACTCTGGAGTCAGCGCCTGCTCAGGCCCTATTAAGCCAAATACATCTGCACCAATACGGCCTATCTGGGCGATTTCGCCAAATTGAGCCACCAGTCGGTGCGTGATAGCGATCAGCAGCTCATTGCCCGTTTCCTGGCCTAAACCATCGTTCACATCAGAAAAATGATCAATATCAATCAGTACTGCAACATTACGATCAGGATCCAGACGACGGGTTTCCTGCAACAAAGCGGTGAACTCGTTACGGTTTGGTGTTTTAGTTAAAGGATCAATATAAGCAGCGTGTTTTAATTGCTGAAACAACGTGACGTTTTCATAGCCAATGGAGATATTACTCAAAAACACTTCGATCAACTGGCGATCAAAATCTTCCACCGGCCTGTTGGTTTCGATATAAACAGCAGCTGCATGTTCCGTATTGCCTAGATACAATACGGTATCTTTTTCGGTAAAAATGTGGCGTCTTTCTTCAAGGCAGGTGGTAATTTGCTGAATAATTCTGTGGTTGTTCAGTCGTTCCAATTTGCATTTGATATAGGGCGCATAGTGCCCTGCCGCACCCAACACATAAATAGTATCACTGCTACTGCCGTCATCCTCAATCTGCGCACAGAGCACCCCTTCTGCATGCAAACCTATTAATGAAGAAATCTGAGTTACCACTCCTTCAGAGAATTCATGCAAAGAATGCTGTTCAAGCAAATTAGCGCCGGCATTGATAATTTTCTGTAAGCCGATACGGTTTTGATTAATAGTACGGATTTGCTGATAGCTGCGAATGGACGAAATAATAGCGGTAACCAGCTTATTGCGGGTCAGCTCAGTTTTGGTTTTATAGTCGTTGATGTCATATTCTTTGATGACACTCTCTTCCGGGGCATAACCTGGCTGGCCGGTACGCAGAACTATCCGTACCTCATCCATCTTTAATTCATCGCGGATTTGCTGCACAACCTTGAGACCTGCGTCGTCAGACTCCATCACGACATCAAGTAAAATAACGGCGATGTAAGGATGTTGTGCCAGAAACTTCAGTGCTTCTTTACCGGAAAACGCATGATGAAACACCAACTTACGGTCCAAAACCAATAAGTCAGATAAAGCCAGCTTAGTGACTGTATGAATTTCTTCGTCATCATCCACAATCAACAGGTGCCACTCACCGCTGGATTGGGTTTCTGCTTCCGAATTTATTTCGTCTTCTGCGAGGAACAGAAAATCATCATCTGCTGCTTTTGACACCATGCTCCGACCTTTTTTACATCAGCTGTAAGGGACTTTTTTAAAAACATATCAAGGTTTTACTGCATAAATACGAGCCTAAACCCTGTATTAGCTTTAACAATCAGAACCTAATCCCACAACAATCCTTGGTAAGCTTTTAATCCAGTTGTTCTACACTATACTCTCAGGCAGAAAAAGCAATTCATTTTATTAAAACCATTATGAATCATTGATTTAACACATTCATAAACTTCTTCTGAAGTCGTCACCTGGTTTTTGCGCTATTGTGAAAAATAAACACTAGAAACTGTCTTCATCTGAGGTGTACTGATGCAGAAAATCTCTACTGGTCGTGGTCATCAACGTTTATTGCAATTAGCTCGCAGCCAGTTAGGTCAGGAATTCGCAACAAAAAGCAGCGCGGCAGATACAGAGACGGTCAGTCAGGTTCAGGCAGGCGACTTTAGTCAACGTCATCAGAGTCTGTCACAGCGATCCGGAGCTCCTGTCTCTATCGAGACTGGCTTTAAAGGCCCGACTCTATCACAACGTGCTGAACGACGTGAGCGCATGAATAAAGAACGACAGCAGTCCAATTTAGAGAAGATCATGGCACTGGCTTTGGATTTTTGTCCGGACTACGTCGCAGAGATGGAGGTCGACCCGGATTGGTTTCAGCAATACTGTGACCTCGTGCTGAATATTTCTAACCAAACCATGCAACAGCTATGGGCTAAGATACTGGCTGGAGAAATTGGCCAACCTGGCAGCTTTTCGCTAAAAACCTTATTTTTATTACAACGTATGAGTTACAAAGAGGCCTTAGCCTTACAAAAAGCAGCAAGTCTGACCTGTAGAGTCAGACTACAGGACAGTGGTCATATTTATTTTGGTTATGTCCGCAAACCTTCTATCTGGCAAGTGCTGACAGGTCGTAGCAGAGCTGTGCTGAACCTGAGCCAGTTCGGGCTGACTTATCCTCAGATCCTAAGCTTGATTGACCTCAATCTGTTGCATCAGATTGAAATTGAAAGCGGTGAATTGATCCCGGCTCAACCTTTGCAGTTGCAATACCACCAGCACCAGCTGACCTGCAAAGCCAGGCATTCAGGAGTGGTACTGCAATACTACAAATTTACTCCTGTAGGAGCTGAGCTCTTGCCTTTGCTGAACAGTCAGGCTAATCCGGCTTATCTGCAAGCGGTAAAGCAACTGTTTAACCCGGTATTGGATTTTGAGGGCTGAGTTGCTGACAGCGTCGGATCAAGTCTGCCACTTTGTGAGCATCTAAAGGCTTGATTACCACATCATTCATTCCAGCCTGATGAAACTGCTGGATTTCCTCCGGTAAAGCATGGGCGGTAAATGCCATAATCACCGTATTCTGATGTTGTGGTAATTGCCTGATCAGGTGAGTCGCCAAAATGCCTGACATATCCGGTAACTGAATATCCATCAGGATCAACTGATATCGGCCACTTTTAGCAAGCCGGACCGCATCAGCTCCCGTCTCTGCGGTATCAACTTCTAACTGTTGCTGACTCAGGATGGCTTTGACAAAAGCCAGATTAGTTTTGTTATCATCCACCACCAATAGCCTCAACTGCGGTTCTGCAGGCTTGCGGTCAATATACTGCCGGATATCTGCTGACAACATAGGGTTGGCCAATACAGGACAATTTAACATCTGTTTCCAGTCATTCAACTGGGCAAAGTCACAAAATGCCAATAACGGAGTACGAGCTGCAAGGGCCTGTAATTCAGTCCGAAGCGAGTCTGCAGTATCAGGAGAAGGCAGTTGCACAAGCACTAAATCAACGAGTCGATGTTGTAACTCAGGCTGAAGTTGTGACCATTGTTGGATATAAATAACTTGTTCTGCAACTGAATAAACACTTTGTTTTAAAACGGCAGCCCGCAGAGGGTTAGTGTCCAGATAGACTGCAGTTTGATACATAGGAAGCTCTGTACTTTTTACTGCAATTAAGGACAATTCAAGGCGTACTGAACAACCTAAGTCTTCCAAAGCAGATACGGACAATTTAGCGCCAAGCCGTGTCAGTGATCTGTGGCAGAGTTGCTGCACTACTGCAGCAGATTCTGTTGTTGAAATCACCTGTCGAATCGCTTTGCTCTGGCCTGAGTGATCAAACTGCAGCAACAGTTTATTGTCGGAAAATGTCTGCAGGTTGATATGCAGACTCAATTCGTTTTGTTGCACATCCTGTAGCACAAGACTCAGGATTTGTTTCAATAACTCAGCCGTGTGTCGGGTATAAAACTGCACTTCAGATACACTCAGTGCAGGGTCCTCCACCAGAACAAAATTCAATTTATCAAGTTGCAGTTCTTGCTGCCATACTGCCACCTGCGCAGCCAGCCATGCAGGAAACCAGACAGTTTCCTGCTGCAATTCAAGCTTATCCAGCATATCCTGAGTCTGCAGCCACTTCAGCAGTTGAGCCTGCTGCTCCGTTTTCCCGGCATGACCTAAAACACAAAGTTGTTGCCATTGCTGTAATTGGCATTGGCTGCTGTTTAATTCATCGGCAAGAGTCATTAACTGTTGTTGATAGTTCAGCTCCCGTTGCTCACATTCCATTTGTTTGTTTTGTTCTTGCTTTTGTTCCAGCTGATGTTGTAATTGCAATTGCTGTTGGAGCTGCTGTTGCTGCGTATACAGTGAGCGAAACAACAATGTCAGTTCGGCAGAGTCAAACTCTGTAAGCTTTTTATCGTTAAGCTCCTGAGAAGAAACTAAAGTCCGGATTTGTCTCAAAAATGCCTGCCAACGTAAATGCTGATGGTAAAAAATACGGCGCTGCAATAACACAGCTAAAGCAAGAATGATGACTAACACTGTGCCCCACAAAAAGCTTTGCCACCACCATAGCTGAGATAAACGCAATGGCGAGATCTGGATAGCGACATAGCCCAAGGTACTGCCCTCAGCTGCGACTTTATCGCTGTCGAAATAACTCATACTGGCAGGAGTCACCATCACAGTGGACCACAACAGAGTAGAACCATCTTGTAAGGCTTTTTGTCCGGTTAAATCACGGGTTGGACTAAAATTAAACAGCTCACGCGGAAATTGGGTTGCGGCAAACAAATTGCCATCAGCCTGATACACTAAAATAGCTTTGATAGGTAAAGTACTGGAAAAGCTGGTGGCCAGCAGATGGCCTTTGACTTGCTCTATTTTGTTCTGTGCTAAAAAGGGTTCAACCATCAAAGACAAACTCATCAGCAATTGCTGTTCAGCCTGAACTCTGACCATAGTTTCATGACGTAATTGCAGCTTTGCAGAGCTATAAAGACAGATAACGATCAGGGCTAGAGAGCCAAATACCAAACCCAGTTTAGCTTTTAACGTCATGTCAATTGAACCCTGAAATCCCTGAGCTGCACTATAAGCTGCCCCTCAAAGCAGAACAACAAAATTCTGCGCTGGGGGCGGGATTGGCTATGGTTTAGAAATGCAGTTCCGCGGAAATGAACGCACCATCGAAGGTTAAATCTGCATCCAGGTTATCTATATCGTCCAGTTCCAGTTTAGTCTTTTTGACTCCGGCTTTTAACGCCAGATCAACAGCCAATGAATCGATCAATTCATAAGCAACACCAAACTGCATATCAGACAAGGAACTGCCGTCGTAGCTGACGTAATTCACTTCAGCAAACACCTTTGTGCCAGTGCCTAATAAACCAAAACTACCATACAGATACCCCATAGGGATCACCGCAGACAAATCCTGAGTCGCGCTTTGTCCCTGACTGGCGACAGTGATATCACCGTCGATATACTTAGCTGTCACACCGAGATCCAGGCTGACCAGATCATTGTCCAAAATTTCGTAATAAAAAGTAGCGTCAATATTGGATAAATCCAGATCCTGAGCCACATCTGTGCCCACAGCAAAAACCTGATTATCAAACTCAAAAGTACGATTTAAAGTGGTCGTGCCGTCAGACGTTAAGCTATTACGCTGCAGTTTAATATTCGGTAGCAAAGGAACCGGATGTTCAAGCTTGATATAAAAGCTGCTTAAATTTTTATCATCGAATTCGAAGTTTTGCTGGTTGCCTGTCTGACCAAAACTACCTTTGGCATCGGCAAAATGCAGATCAGCACCAAGGTACACACCACCAATGGTATCAGCCATAGCTGCAGGACCAGCCAACACAGCCAGAGCTACCATACTTAATACAGACTTTTTCATGCTTTATCCTTGCGCTAATAATTCAGTTAAATCCAACAGAGCTGCATTGGCTCTGGAGATATAATTCGCCATCACCAGACTGTGGTTTGCCATAAAACCAAAACCCCGACCGTTCAGGATCATAGGACTCCAGACGGGCTGTTGGGTAGCTTCCAGTTCACGAACAATCTGGCGTAAGCTAATCATCGCGTTTTTGTTGGTTAACACGTCGGCGAAATCCAATTCTATCGCTTTTAATAGATGTAACAAAGCCCAGCACGCACCACGTGCTTCATAAAACTCATCATCTATGCTCCACCAGCTTGTTTTAATTCTGTTGGATTCAGCAGTCAGTGTCGACTGTCTGGCATTTCTATCCCCGGCTAAATCAGTATTTAACCTGTCCTGCCCTACGCTGACACTCAAACGCTGACTATAACTACCAAGCCGTTTTTCCACGTTTTTGAGCCAATCACGCAGATTATCTGCTCTGGTGTAAAACTGGCTATCGGTTTTGGCAGGATCTAATAATGCGGTACGGTACAAAGCTAATTGCGTGATAGCCTGCTGATACTCAGATTCAGCGGCAGGCACAGCCCAACTGCGATGATCAATATTGAGCATAGGTTGAGCCAACTTTAAATACTGGTTTTCAATAGACTGAGATTGGGAACGACTTAAATCCTTACGCAATGCCAGTGCTAAATCCCGAGACATCTCTAATGCCCCTAATTCCCAGGCCGGCATGTTGTCCAACAAGGAGAAAGGTGGCGCCACGTCGTTACTGATAAAGCCAGCATTTTTCGTCAGCAGAGTGTCCAGCACTTTGATCAGCGCACTGGTAGTGGTGTAGCCCACGGTTTGCTTATGTTCCGGGCTAAGTTCGGCCGATAAATCTTTTACATCAAACAATTCAGGTTCACTACTGGCCCACCAGGCGGTGCCATAACCCAAAATAAAAACGAACAGCACGGCTAAACTTATAATCCTGAATCTGTTCATTTATAACTCCTAATGGCTTGCAATTGCGCTGACCGAAGCCTGAACCTCGATGGATTGACCATCTTTAAAAGTGAAACGTAACGGGATCTGTTGACCTCGTTTAATACTACCTTTGACATCAAACATCATCAGATGCAAACCACCCGGCAGAAAATGTATTTGATCACCCGCTTTTATCACAACAGATTCGACCTGCTGCATACTCATCATTCCGTCTTTAAAGCTGGTACGATGCAGCTCAATAGAACCAAACAGAGGGCTACTAGCGCCAGTAAGTTCTGCCGCTACGTTATTTTTGTTACTGATACTAAAATAACCTGCAGTCATGTTACGGCCAGGCAGTATTTCCCGAACTGTCGCATCTGTGACTATAACTTCAGCCAGAGCCAAACTACTGATTGCGCCTAAGCATAAGGTAAGTATCCATTTTTTCATTCAGGGTTCTCCTTTAAAGATCAGATCTTTATCTTACACGACAGAGGATGGGGCAACAAACTTAGCCGACGAAAAGCATTGACTTCTTTTATAAGCTGCTTTTTGTCCTGTTTTGGTGATAAAAACAGCAGCTGTACAATTATCTATAAGTCCTTCCCCCGATTTTATTGGGTTTTACATTTCAGAAAGTCTAGTTTTCAGACGTTTAGCGATTGTCAACCCAACAACCCCCTATAAATTTATACTTTTGTTTAAATAATAACCTTTGCATTGTTGGCAAAAATCCGTAAACTTAGCGCCCCTTTAGGGTAGAGCCTTGGTTTTAGCGGTGCGCATAGGTCCATATCAATTAACGAACAACGTAATTTGCGCTCCTATGGCTGGAGTGACGGATTACACTTTTCGTGAGCTTTGCCGTCGTTTTGGTGCAGGTTTAGCTGTATCAGAAATGATGTCGAGCAATCCTTTGGTCTGGCAAAGTGAAAAATCGCTAAATCGTATGACTCACCAAAATGAATCTGGTCTTCGATCGGTGCAAATTGCCGGTTCAGATCCAGATCAGATGGCTGAAGCTGCTGTGTTTAATGTTGAACATGGCGCCCAAATCATCGACATCAATATGGGATGTCCGGCAAAAAAGGTGAATAAAAAACTGGCGGGTTCGGCACTGTTACAGTATCCGGATTTAGTGCAGCAGATTATTCAGGCCGTCGTTCAGGCAGTATCAGTACCTGTGACCTTAAAAATCCGTACTGGCTGGAACATCGAACATAAAAATGGCGTACAGATAGCGCAAATAGCGCAGGACAACGGCATTGTGGCTTTAGCGGTTCATGGCCGAACCAAAGCTTGTATGTATAAAGGAGAGGCGGAGTACGACACTATCCGCGCTATTAAACAAAATGTGTCTATCCCGGTGATTGCCAATGGCGATATCACCACGCCGGAAAAAGCCAGATTTGTATTGGACTATACCGGAGCAGACGCGGTCATGATTGGCCGGGCCGCTCAGGGCAGACCCTGGATTTTCCGTGAAGTGGTGCACTATCTGCAAACTGGTGAACATCTGGCTTCGCCTTCAACAAGCGAGGTGAGGGATATTTTGCTGGAGCATGTCCGTGGCTTACACCAGTTATATGGTGAAGTGCTTGGCCCACGTATTGCCCGCAAACATGTGGGTTGGTACCTGGCAGAGCATGACAGCGAAGGCATGTTTCGCAGTGAATTTAATGGTATCGAACAAGCTCAACAGCAGTTGGATACCTTGAGTGTGTATTTCGAGCAATTACTAGCAGCAACCTAACGTAAAAGAGACTAGGCAATGTTTAATCAAAACGTGACTTCGCCATTTATCACCAACGCCCATGTTCAAACGCAAGAAAAACCGCAGCCTTTAAGCAACGCGGTACAAAAAGCGGTGGCGAACTACTTACAACAACTAAATGGTCAGGACGTCAACGACCTGTACGAATTAGTGTTGTCCGAATTAGAAAAGCCGTTATTAGAAGAAGTGATGAAATACACTCGCGGCAACCAGACCCGCGCTGCCAACCTGATGGGCATCAACCGCGGTACTCTGCGTAAGAAGCTGAAACAATACGGCATGAGTTAATGCCCCCGCGGGAGGAGTCCCGCAGCAAAAGCACCTTCGGGTGCTTTTTTGTTTTTCCGCGTCGTCTTTGACGCTGCAGCTTCGTTGGCTGCGTGCGCTCACCCAGGTCACATAGTGGACTATGCTCCCTGGGTCTCACGCCCTTGCCGCCTCGCCGCAACGTCAAATACTTAGCGGAACCACTTTAAGTAGTGTGTGAAGTAAAAAAGGGATTTCACCAGCTAATCCCGGCGATACAGCAAAGCCTTTTTTCTCTATGCTTATATCCTGGCTTTGTTGCTATCCAAAAGCTGCCCAAAACAGCAGTGCTGGTCCGAATTAACCATTACAGCGGAGAATGATCCAATGAACGCAGCTCGTCCAATCCGTCGCGCCTTGTTAAGCGTGTCAGATAAAACCGGTATAGTTGAATTTGCCCGTGCTTTAGCCGCCCAGGGTGTGGAACTGTTATCCACAGGTGGTACAGCCAAGTTGTTGGCAGAACAAGGCATAGCTGTCACTGAAGTGTCTGATTACACAGGTCACCCGGAAATTATGGACGGCCGCGTCAAAACGCTGCATCCAAAAGTACATGGTGGCATTCTGGCCCGCCGTGGTATGGATGAAGCTGTCATGGCAACAAACAACATCAAGCCTATCGATTTAGTGGTAGTGAACCTGTATCCGTTCGCCAACACAGTGGCCAAAGCAGGTTGTACTTTAGAAGACGCCATCGAGAATATCGATATCGGCGGCCCAACTATGGTGCGTGCTGCAGCGAAAAACCATAACGATGTGACTATTGTGGTCAACGCAGCCGATTACGACAAAGTGTTAGCAGAGATGGCTGCAAACGCAGGTTCTACTACTCATGCTACCCGTTTTAGTTTAGCCATCAGCGCTTTTGAGCATACTGCTCAATACGACGGTATGATTGCCAACTACTTCGGAACCATGTTACCTGCTTATGGGCTTGCCGCTGACGGTGATGAAGACGCCAAACCAAGCAAATTCCCGCGCACTTTTAATACTCAGTTCGTGAAAAAACAAGACTTACGTTACGGTGAAAACAGCCACCAAAGCGCTGCTTTTTACGTGGAAAACAGCATTCAGGAAGCCTCTGTTGCCAGCGCTACTCAGCTGCAAGGCAAAGAGCTGTCGTACAACAATATCGCTGATACAGACGCAGCTTTAGAGTGTGTAAAAGAATTCGACGAACCAGCTTGCGTCATCGTTAAACACGCTAACCCTTGTGGTGTAGCTATTGGCGACGATATTCTGGCGGCTTATGAGCGCGCTTACAAAACAGACCCAACCTCTGCTTTTGGTGGCATTATCGCTTTTAACCGCGAATTAGATGCTAAAACTGCCGAAGCTATTGTCAGCCGTCAGTTTGTTGAAGTCATTATCGCGCCAAGCGCTACAGCTCAGGCTGCAGCTGTGGTGTCAACCAAACCAAACGTGCGTTTACTGGTCTGTGGCGAGTGGGACAGCAAAACCACAGGTTTTGATATCAAACGTGTCAACGGTGGTGTGCTAGTGCAAGACCGTGACCAGAAAATGGTCGGTCTGGATGACTTAAAAGTAGTGTCCAAACGCCAGCCTACTGCAGATGAATTACGTGACTTGTTGTTCTGCTGGAAAGTGGCCAAATATGTGAAATCTAATGCTATTGTTTATGCCAAAGACAGCATGACTATTGGCGTCGGTGCAGGCCAGATGAGCCGTGTCTACAGTGCGAAGATCGCCGGTATCAAGGCTGCTGACGAGAACCTGGAAGTCAAAGGTTCAGTCATGGCATCAGATGCATTTTTCCCGTTCCGTGATGGTATTGATGCAGCAGCTGCTGCAGGTATCAAAGCTGTGATCCAGCCTGGTGGCTCTATGCGCGATGCAGAAGTGATAGCTGCTGCAGACGAGCATGGCATGACGATGATCTTCACAGGCGTGCGTCATTTCCGTCACTAAAACCTAAAAATGGGGTCAGATCACATTGTTAACCGTTAACAATGTGATCTGACCCCATTTTATTTTGTTGAACGCTATCGTAGAGATCCAAGCAATGGCGACAAAGGCAAGTTTTCTACTTCACGTTGTGAAAACTGCACCGAAGTCACCACCAGCGCCGTAATAACCAATACTGACGACACCGCTCCGCTCCAGCCTATCCAGCGCATCAGTTGTGGTTGTTGTCTTTTGGTGCGCAGCCAGTGCATCCAAAGCCCTCCCGCCACTAAAAAGGTAAAACCCAGCCCAAACACAAAATACAGCAGCTTGACGCCAAACCCGGCAAAGTTACCAAAATGCAGCGGGTCAGCCATATCTGAGATATAAGCCACAGGTTTTAAATCGCCGCCTTTTTGGATCTTCAGCACTTGCGCCGTCACCGGATGCAGGTAAATGCGGTTGGCTCTGTCGCGCACCAGCAGCGTATCATCCTGCCCAGTCACCACCACAGGCGCTTTGTCAGACAGCGGATAATTCAGCGCTCTGATATCCAGTTCAGGTCTGGCCTTTTGCGCAGCTTGCATTAATTCGGTTACAGACAAAGCTTTATGTGTGATGGCCTGCTCCAGCTTCGGCGCTTTTGGGTAATGATCCACTTTAAACTTCAGTAAAAAGTGTTCGGTAAAGTACCAAAGCCCTGTCAGAAACATCAGCAGAATAAAACCCCAGCACCAGACGCCTGTCCATTTATGCCAGTCTGACCAAAAAGTACGGCCGGAGGCTTTAGCACCGGAAGGCAGCTGAAAACCTTTACGCCACCACTGCCGGTACACATAAAAACTGCTGATTAAAATAATCAGCAGCAAAAAACTTAAACTGGTGACTATGATTTTGCCGGTAGAACCCAGCGACAGGTACATATGAATATTACGTAAAAACCGCGATACGGTGCCCCACTGACCTTCGCCTGTTAAAGCTCCGGAAGCGGGATCAAAATAAACAAATTTAAATTCCGAGCCTGCATTTAAACTTACGGCGCCCGCCAAATACCATTGTTCCGGCACGTTGAGATTGCTGATCTGATAGTCGGGATAAGCTTTGGCTAAATTCTGCTCCAGCACCTGCCAGGGCACAGGTCCCTGTCGTTCAGACAAGGCCCTGTATTTTTGATGCGACAGATACTGAATTTCATGACTGACCACGGCCAAAGTGCCGGTCAGACAGACCAGCAACATCAGCAGGCCAAAAGCAAAACCTGCAAAGGAATGTAACTTATACCAACTTCTGCCGTTCATAGCCAGCTTAGAACTGATAACTGGCTGTGACTATTAAGCGGCGTGGCTCACCCGGAAAATGGCCGGTGCGTTCAATAAAACCAGCAGTGGCATAAGTTTTATCAAACAGATTTTTCACATTGGCCTGAAACATCCACTGCTGCCAGCGGGTTTGCCAGCTCATATCAAAGACGGTGTAGGATTTTACATGCTGACCATCAATACTTAACTGATCGCTGACATAATCCATACCTGCTGCTATGGCTGAGTTGATGCTGTCCAGCTCGTAACGACTCCATATCCCGACCTGATGTTGTGGCGCATTGGCAAACTTGTCTCCCACCGCATTGGTAATAGCGCTGGTGCTTTCGACAATACGGGTATCGTTGTAGGCATAGTTCAGATTCAGCACCCAGGAGTCGGTTAAGTCGCCCAGCAGGTCCAGTTCCACGCCTTTACTTTTGACTTCGCCCAAAGCGATTTGATCGTCACGACCATCCCCACCGACATCACCACGAGGGTCCGCCTGCAGTATGTTATTTCTGATCATTTCATAAGTAGCCACATTCAGGCGGATTGCATCATTAAGCAAAGAAAAACGCGCGCCCGCTTCGATAATACTGGATTGCTCAGCTTCAAAAGGACCACCCACTTCAGGCACCTGAGACGCACTTGCCTGCGGGCTGAAGCCTGTGCCTTTCAGTGCATACAAACGCACCCAATCGGTCAACTGATAAGTAGAACCGACACGCCAGGAGCTGTCGTTACCATCCACTTTGGACGAGGCCATATTGTTTTTATCTTCAAAACTATCCCAGCGCACACCCAGCAACAGATTCCAGCTTGAGGTTAAATCTAACTGATCCTGCAGATAAAAACCCTGCCGCACAGCAGTGGTATCGGTCGGCGTAGATTTGATGCTGTCGATATCATAATCCGCAGCTGAGGTCAGGCCATACACAGGGTTGATTAAACTAATACCTAAGGCCTTACCGCCCTGCTCGATTGGCGCTACGTTGCGGCCTAAAAAGTACGAGTCCTGCGTCATGGTATCAGCACCAATTAACAACTGGTGATTCAAACCCGCAGTGCTGAACTCTACTATGTTGTTCCAGGTCACGCTGTCTGCGGTATTTTCGCGGCGCTGATCCCTGAACTGACGGCGGCAATAATCCACCACACCATCACCATCTGTGTCGAAGCTACAGAAAGGTTCATGGTAGTTCTGCAATTCGGTATTATCGTAATGACGCCAGGTCAAATCGGTGCGCCAGTTGCTGTTAAATTCATGGTCAGCCCGCACCTGCCAAACGTCTGCTTCTAACGACTGAAAATCTGTCGCTTCGTTATGGTTCCAGGCTCTGTCGCCAAGGAAATTACCCTGATCATCTGTTGGCACACCGCGTAAACGGGCCCCCTGATAATCCTGCGTCAGAGTATTGTATTGCAATGTCAGACTGGTGCTGTCTGTGATATCAATCAGATACCCCAGATCCAGAATTTCATTTTCAACTTTGGTATTCCAGCGAAACGGCTGCTCAGAATCGCGGTAATAACCAAAACGGTAGGCTTGCTGCTCGTTCAGTGGACCACTCAACTCCAGTGAACCCTGCCAGTAATCATCATTGCCTAAACCTAATTCCAGCTGATTTTTCGCGGTACGTTGTGGTTTTTTAGTCACATAGTTAATTAGGCCACCAGGAGCGCTGCTGCCGTACAAAGCGCCGCTGCTGCCTTTGAGTAACTGCACTTCCTGCACGTTAAACAACTGAGGCACAGCAAAACCATTAAATGGATCGCCTCTTACGCCATCATATAAAATTTCGTCCTGACGGAAACCACGAAAGGTCACGCCTGAGTAACTAAAAGCACTGACGCCACTCATGCTACGGTAAAGATCAGTGACCTGACGAGCCGCCTGATCACGGATCAGCGCTTCCGGTAATACCTGAATATTTTGCGGCACCAGCTCTAAATCTGTATCTGTTCTTGTGCCTACACTGCTTTGAGAAGCGCGGTATAAAGTCTGAGCGCGGCCTTTGACCTCTATCACTTCCAGTTCTTTATCAGCTTGTTGTGTATCAGAACCTTCTTGATCTGACAGCTGGGCATAAGACGGAATTGAATGTAAAGCAGCAATAACAGCAACAGCCAGTAACGAAGGAGATGGTAAGGACAACATAACAGCCTCAAAGCAACAACAAAGGTGCACAGACTAAACGAGAATGATTCGCAATTCAATATCATTTATAGCAGTATCTGTGACTTTGTATTAGCTGCGGGTTTGCAATTGAAGGGAATAAGCAGGGCAATGCCTAATGCCTGAAGGTTTGCCCTGATTTGAATTAAAAACTGAATTTTTGAATATAGTTAAGGAAAGGTCCATTCCCGCCGATAGTGCCACCAAACACATAAACGTCATCATCAAAAGTGACAGCTGCATTATGCCTACTGGCTTTGTAACCCAACTCCAGTTTCTGCCACTGTCCTTTATCAAAATCGTAGCTGTAGGTGGACGTCATATTTTCGTAGTCCCCAAATGCTAGCAATTGGTTTTGCAGTACAGCAACAGAATGGGCGCTAAGCTTTACAGGCAAAGGCGGTAGAACCTGCCACTCACGGGTTGTCGGATTAAAACGTTCAAAGGAATTTAACGCACTTTGCCTGTTATAACCCCCAACCAAATAAATCCATTCGTCTTTCAGCACAGCCTTGGTATCTTTTGGTGTTGGCATATCCTTTGCCCTAAACCACTGCCTTTCTGCCAGGTCATAAATCGCTACAACAGAGGTAGACATTATGGTGTCACGCTCAAGACGAGAGCCACCAAACACAACTATCCGGCCATCAGAAAAAACTGCTGTATTGTTCAGGGTAGGCGCTGGTAAATTTGGAGCAAAAGTCACATCACCTGTTCTGGTGTTTAACACTTCTACTCTGGGTTCTATAGCAGAACCCCGTGCTGAAACTGAGATCCCACCCAAAATATAGACAGATTCATTGCCATCCCATACGGCTGAAAAATAACGGCGTGGGATCAACTTTTTTTTCCAGTGTTCAATTTGCCCAGTGGCTGGATCATAAACTTCAATATCAGACAGCAATCCTGATTTATCAGAACCAGCGAGAATAAAGATCCTTTTTCCATCCTGCACTGCGGCATGACCAAATCTGGCCTTGAGCATGGTATGCTCAGTAACGGGAACCACAGCGTTGTGGCTACAGGCAGTGACAAAAAGTAACAGCAGGCTAACCCACAACCACTGACCGATTTTATTGCAATAATCCTTATTCACACTAGTCCCTTAGTTTACAAAAAATATACAGGCTGTTTTATATCTATTTAAGCAACACAATTCAAGTCGTCATTAGTTCCGGGACATTCAGATAAAAACCTCGGAGGCTTACATAAACTTAGCAGGTACAGACCAGGCCAGTCGCACAGGTACTGTGGCTTCAGTGCCTAGTTCCAGACAAGTTAAAGAGGCTTTTTTCAGTTCAAGAAAAGTTTTATCCAACCCTAATAATTCATTCACCAGCAATGCCATCTCAGGTTCATGCCCCACCAACAGCACAGCTTCATTGTCTTGCAACTGGCTGAATAAATGCGTTTTTGCTTCAACTGCCGGTACAGCAGGCAATAAACAAGGCCATTCTTCAACCAGTACTTTTACTCCTGAATCTTTACGTACTAAAGCGGCCGTTTGCACGGCTTTAGTGTGTGGACTGCAGAAAATCCGATCCGGTAACAAACCATGTTTTTGCATAAAAGCCGCAACACGGCGCGCTTGTAATCTGCCTTTTTCATTCAGGCAACGATCGGCCTCATCCACCATGGAGTTTCGTACATCAGCCGTGGCATGACGCATCAGATAAAGTACAGCTTTCATCCATATTACCTTCATTGCAGAAAATGCAGGCAGACTATAGGCCTCGGGTTACAGTTGTATGACTTTCCCTTTTGTCATTGACGCTGCTGCTTTGTTGACTGCGCTCTCTCGCCCCAGTCGCACCTACAAAACCAACAAAACCAGCTGCGACCTTTTGCCACATTGCGAAGCGCCCAAAACCAGACCAGAATGACTCCGACTTCCATCAGATGACAAGGTGTTCCCACTCCTATAATCTGAGCTGTCAGTTTTTTGCAACGGCTGCTTAGCAGCCGCTTTTTTTGAGATGCTATGAACGCCATTTTTTCCCGCAACACACTTCATACAGAGCAGCCAATTCAGCAACTGCAACGTTTTCGCTGGATCTTAATTGGATTGGAACTGCTGGCCAGCCTGACGGGTTACTTGCTGGAGTACCCTATCCATAGCTGGAGTCTGCTGTGTTTTGTTATTGCGGTGCATGTATTCACCAATATCAGTCTGAAACTCTGGCGAGGCAACAAAGGCTCTGAACAACGTTTTATCGCCATCAGTATTCTGATTGATCTTTTTATGATCACAGCGCTGCTGGCCATGACAGGAGGCGCCAGCAATGGTTTTGTCGCTATTTTACTGCTGCCTGTGGCCGTTACTGCTGTGTTATTTTCCACACTCCCCAGCTACCTGATGGCGATACTGGCTATTGGCTGTTACAGCCTGCTGCTGCAAGTTCCATTGACTACAGATGTGCATGCCATGCACCAGCATCATAGTGCTGAGCCAGCGGGCACAGAACCTTTTAGTCAGCATATCAGCCAGATGTGGTGGGCTTTTAGTTTTAGTGCTTTTATCGTCAGCTGGTTTATCAGCGCCCAAACCCAGCGTATCCGCAGCACTTCAGCTCAATTAAACAAGCTGCAACAAAAGCAGCTGCAGCATGAACAAATACTGGCTGTGGCCACCTACGCTGCCAATGCGGCACATGATTTGGCCACCCCACTACAAAATCTGGTACTGCTGACCGACGAGCTGACTGAACAACAAGACCCTGAATTAGCTGCAGATTTACGGCAGCAATTACTGCTTTGCCAGCAAATAGTGCAAAAACTTCGCAGTAATGCCCAGCAACTGCGTAAAGGTGACTTACAATCCCAGCCTTTGTATAACGCTATAGAACACAGCATTCAGCTCTGGCTGGTCAGCAGGCCTGAAATCAGCATGGAGCAACACTTCAGCAGCGATCAGTCGCCTTTAACAGTCAGCGACAGCATCAGTCTGGCCGCAGCTTTATTTAATATTCTGGATAATGCCGCTGATGCCAGCTTAGCCAACAAAGAACCTCGGTTAAGTCTGACCATGCAGCAACATAACAGCCAGTTAGAGTTACAAATCCGCGACTATGGCCCGGGTTTACCGGAGAGCGAACTGGCGCAATTGGGTAAAAAACCCAGCCCCAGTGAACAAGGTTTAGGCTTAGGCCAGTTTCTGGCCAATGTGTCTATTGATAGTTTAGGTGGCAAAGTGGAACGGCAAAACTGTGCGGATAATGGCGTATTAACCCGTATTTATTTTGGTAATAAAACAGAATGAAACTGGTACTACTGGACGATGATGTCACGTTAACCCGCACTTTATGCCGTCGGCTGGAAGCATTGGGGCATCAGGTGAAAAGCTATAACGAGGTGATAAGCCCGGACTTACTGGTGGCAGAACAAGCGGATTGCTACCTGCTGGATTTACGTTTTGGTGTGGCCTCAGGTCTGGATTATATTGCACCACTGCGCCAGCAGTTGCCGACATGCCGCATTGTGTTATTAACAGGCTACGCCAGCATCACCACAGCAGTGCAAGCGGTAAAAGCAGGAGCAGACGATTACCTGACCAAACCTGTCGATTTTGCTACTTTAACTCAGGCCTTAAGTGGCCACATCAGCCAGGCAACAGCAGCCACTGAACCCGAAGTGTTATCGACAGATCAGCTGGAATGGGAGCATATTCAACGGGTTCTGGAACAGCATCAGGGCAATATATCCCAGACTGCCAAAGCTCTGGCGATGCACAGGCGCACTTTGCAGCGCAAACTACAAAAACACAGGCCCTGAATTCGCTTTACTTTTTCCTGTCAGCGGCTACAATACGCGCCGCTCTTTTGACTGTTCTTTATACAATAAGGTAATCGTTATGCATCCGATGTTAAACATCGCAATTCGTGCTGCCCGCAGCGCAGGTAATGTCATCGCTAAAGCTTGTGGTCAGATGGACTTAGTTCAGACGACTCAGAAAGGCACTAATGACTTTGTGACCAACATCGATAAAGAAGCAGAACAGGCCATAGTGCATGTTTTACGTAAGTCATTCCCGGATCACGATATTATCGGTGAAGAGAACGGCGAATATGGCAACAACAATAGCGATTACCAGTGGATCATCGACCCGCTTGATGGCACCACAAACTTTATCAAAGGCATTCCTCACTTTGCGGTATCCATAGCTCTGCGTCATCAGGGCAAACTGGATCAAGCCGTGGTATTTGACCCATTACGTGGCGAAGTGTTCACCGCATCCCGTGGTGCAGGCGCTCAGCTCAATGGCCGTCGTATCCGTACTACTAATTTACCTGATTTAGGCGGCGCTATTCTGGCGACTGGTTTCCCTTTTAAACACAAACACCATTTAGACGCGTACACTGAAACCTTTAAAACTCTGATGGTTCAGGCCGCAGACGTGCGTCGTACTGGTTCGGCAGCGCTGGATTTATGTTATGTCGCAGCAGGCCGTTTTGATGGTTTCTGGGAAATTGGTTTAAAGCCATGGGATTTTGCTGCAGGCGAGCTGATTTTACGTGAAGCCGGTGGCTTAATCAGTGACTTCGCTGGTGGTAACAACTACCTGCGCAGCGGCAACATCGTAGCCGCAAGTCCAAAAGTATTAGGTGCCATGTTAAAAGGCATGCGCCCGCATTTGACAGAAGCTCTGTTGAAGTAAATAGCTTGAGGTCAGAGCACATTTGCGCAGCAAAAGTGCTCTGACCCTTTATGTTCGTCTCAATGTTCAAATCAAACTTGCGGCTTAGTCAAAGGCAAACCTGCATTGACCCAGGCGGTATAACCACCCGCCAGACTCCAGACATCCTGATAGCCCATTTTCTGCAGCATATCGGCCGCTAAAGCCGAACGAAAACCACCACCACAATACAAAATCAGCGTTTGCTGTTTATCCTGCACTGCGTTTTCCACATCGCGCTCAATTACGCCTTTACCCAAATGAATAGCAGCAGGCAAATGCCCGGCCAGCCACTCTAAATCTTCCCGCACATCGACCAGCACATAAGGGGTTGGAAACTGCTGCAAATCCGCAATAGTCAGCTCTTTTACTCTACTTTTGGCATCTTCAACTAAAGCCAAAAAGCCTGGGGAATGTTGTTTGCTCATTAGTAAATCCTTTCTAACATCAGTGTCTTTATGGTACGCGCCTTGGCTGGCTTGTAAAGGAGGCCGTTGGTGAATACAGATCCACACCAACTGACATGGCTCTACACCAGCGCTAATCTGCAACTCCCCCACCTCGTCAGTGCATAACAAGCTTTGCCCTGCTTCGAGCTGATCACTCTGCCCGGCGAAACTCACCTGAAGCTGGCCAGAAGCCAGATACAAGATTGATTCTTGTGCCAGCACCAAAGACAAAGGATTTGTCACAGACACAACCAGCAAACTGGCTTTTATATCAGCGCGTCTGGTCATCAGGTTAAAATCCCGTACCGGGCCGTCAATCAAGGTGCAGTTAATAGCGGTTTCACCGGTAAAAGCAAAAGGTACTAAGGCTTTATCCAGCACCACGGGCTGATCTTCAGCACCATACAAACAAAAACCATTGCCTTGCAGCAGCATAATAATGCGGTCGGTTTGTTCAAAACGGGAAAAAGCACAGTCACTGGCGACTTCAGCGATGGAAACACGCCAGCGCATACCGGCATTGTCGTCAGAACGGGCAAGCTGATGCGTAATGCCACCGCCATTTTTCCAGGCCTGAGTTTGCCATTGGTTGGGGGATATAAGTTGGAGCGCCATAACAAGAACTTAAAAGCGGTTTCAGGTGGCTTATCTTAGGCGCTGAACTGCTATGACAAAAGAGCAGCACAAATAAAAAAACGCCCCTTTGCAGCGAGGCGTAAAACAATCAGCAGGTGTTGTTGCAGCAAAACCTGCTGTGTTTTGGGGCGAGAATACGAAGTCAACGAAGCTACGGCTTCAAGCACAACGAGCCTATTGCCCTAAGTAATTAGAGTTGCAGCGAGGCGACGAGGCTTCGAGACCCAGAGAGCATAGTTCACCTATGTGTCATTGGATTGAAGCGAGAACTCTCAGCTCATACCAATCACCATGTTCCACGAACAACCGGGGCGAGAATACGAAGTCAACGAAGCTGCGGCTTCAAGCACAACGAGCCTATTGCCCTAAGTAATTGGAGTTGCAGCGAGGCGACGAGGCTTCGAGACCCCGGGAGCATAGTTAACCTATGTGACCGGGGCGAGAATACGAAGTCAACGAAGCTACGGCTTCAAGTACGACGGGCAATCAGCAACTACTGCTAATACAATTCCTTCCCTCAGCCTTAGCACGGTATAAAGCTGTATCAGCAGCACATAACATCGCAAAGGGTGTGCGGAACTGACCGTTGATTTCACTGGCAAACCCCTGGCTGACAGCCACAGAGATATCGTCTGACAAACCTTGTTCTGAAAACTTCAGCTGACTGACATAATGCTGCACTTTAACCGCCACAGCTTTAGCCATAGCTTCGTCGTGGTACGGCAGAATAAGCGCAAACTCTTCACCACCATAACGGGCCGCTAAACCCTGACCACGAGGAACGGCCAATGAAATAGCAGCGGCTATACGGCGTAAACATTCGTCGCCCTGAATATGGCCATATTGGTCGTTAAACTGCTTGAAATGATCGACGTCAACAATCAGCACACTAACTGGGCTTTGTGTTTTATTGCATTCATCCCAATAGTTCTGCAACATCTGATCAAAATGGCGTCTATTGGCAAGCGCAGTTAAAGGATCGGTGCAGGCCAGCGTATGCAATTTATAACATTCGGCTTTATGAGAAGTCAGATCACGCATCACAATCACCAGCAACGGGTCATCTGAAGGCAAGTAGCTCAGGGTCAGCTCAATATCTTTTATATCCCCATTGACGCAAATAATAGCCATTTCAGTCGGCTTTTGTTGCTGCGACAACACACCACGACGGCCCATATCGACCAGGTTGTGGTAATGCGGCTGATAACGTTTGACTAAAAAGTCCGGCCAGCAATGCCCACGCAATGCGCCTTGGGTATGGCCCAAAAACTGCGCTGCTTTATTATTGATGCAAACAATACTGCCACTGGAATTCACCACCAACACAGCCTCAGACAAATACTCAATCAGGGCAGGTAAAGCTTCAAGCTGAGGGACCGCATAACCACCAGCGCCAGAAAAATCGATCCGGCTTACATCGTTGCGGTTATAAAGCGAAGGGTTCAGTTCAGTTGAACTGGTGTTGGCTTCACTTACAGGTGCAGAGGTTAAATATAATCTTTTAGATTGTGCTGAACGTGTCATAGGTCTGTGCTCCATAAGCCCTGGTACCGACGCATTGCTGCGTTTACTGAGCATGACTTTAGAACTTATGGAAAAAACAAACCTTCCGGCAACCTTCCGATTTAACTTATTGAATTTAAATAAATTACTTTCTCATAAAAACTATAAAAGCCCCAGCAAGGGGCTTTTTATTCAGCTTTGTTGTTTGTGTCAGCAGTAAAATGCCTGTTTACACTTGCTGATAAAGACAACTTTTCAGCTTTTACCGCCAAACACAAAAGCTTCGGCAAGCTTACATAGGGGGCAATTCACCTTTGTTTATAACCTGCGGATCCGGGCTTACCAACAGCAAATCATTTTCTTCCGACTCGAGGATAAACTGGTATTTGCTGACACCGGAGTTTTCAATATTGTTCTCCAGCTGAATACTTTGGCCGTCCTGACTTACCGTTACTTTTTCTATATGGCCGTCAAAAGGGTTGGTAAAACCAGCGCCTGTTAAACGTAAACCTTTAGGCGATTGTTCACTCTGCACTAACACATAGGTAACAGTGGTATTTTCAGTCAGCTCGACATTACCGTCACACACAACACCACCTTGAGCATAACCAAATATCGCCTGTTTATTTTTATCCAAGGTGACACTGGTTTCGATAGGATCGGCGGCATTACAAAATGGCAGGCTGGAGCCTGTTAATAATAATTTATCGGTGTCTGTGATAATCGCGGCATTTTGATACTGGCTGATGCTGCTTTGTTGGCCAAATAGCGCCAGAATTTTATAAATCTCTGTAGCCGACAGGTTCGTTTCCAACAGCTCTTTATCAAAGCTTGGTGCCTTACCTTTTTTCGAAAACTTTACACTACTGACAAACTGAAATACATGCTGTTCCAGTGCATCTAAAGGCGAAGCTGAATTTAACAGCTGTTGTAAATCGGCATTGGTTTTTACAGGGGCAAGTGCCAGATCAATTTCTTGTTGAGTGGCGGCCTGGCTGAAAAATGGTGCTGCTGCCAATAAGGCAGTAAAAAGTAAGGACGTTTTTTTCACGCTAATTCCTTTTAATTGAAAGGGTTAAGATGGGGATAAAATCGATTACACACTAATAGAGGGACAGCGAATACACAATAGAAAATCGAGGGGCTGCTTGAGTTATGGCTTTTTTAAACTGAAGTAAAAAGCCCCGGCTGGGGGCTTTTAGATTAAGAGTTACTTACCGCTACAGGGGCTCGATACTGAATTAGATACAGTTTAGAGCCAAGTTGTAAGACGCAGTATTAAGACTTAGGTGGAACTTGGCCTTTGTTTACAATTTGTGGGTCAGGACTTAGTAGCAGCAAACTATTGGTTGTATTGGTAAAAATTAACTGGAACTTGGTAGTGCCTGACACACTATCTTCATCCACCAGTACCAGTTCCTGACCATCTGCAGAAACTTGTACAGCATCAATAATATGGTCATAAGGGGTTAAAAAACCCGCGCCCATAAAAGCATAACCAGCGGAGTTGACCAGTCTGTAGGTAATATCTTCGCCACAAGTCACCACCACACTACCAGTGCAAACTGCACCATCCTGCAGATATGTGACTTTAGGTTCCTGACTCGCATCCAGCGTAATCATCACATCAATAATAGGGCCCTGAATTAATGTTGTTGCGTTCATAAAATTTCCTTGGTTTGGGTTAAAAACAAAAAATCTACAGATCGTTAAGCTCAAGTGCTAATTTTTTCAGCAACTTCTGCAGTTCTGGATGTCGATCCAGTTCATTCAGACAATTTAAAGCCGTAGCATAAGGTTGAATATATTGAGGTTTTTTATCTTTCTGTTGCAAGGGAGCTAACAAGTTTTTAGCTCTGGTGCAGGATTGCTGGTTTTGCTGATGTAGCATTTGCTTTTTATACAGTTTTGCCTGCAGTAACTCCAATTCAGCTAAAGAGGCCACTAATTGCAGATCGCCTGATTCAGCTGCGACCAATGCCCGATAATAAGTTAGAGCCTCCGATGTTAAGGCCATACTTTTTTGCGTCTGTCCTATTGCCTCGTAATAACGGGCAGACTGAATAAGCCAGTTGTCATAAACTTTTGCGAAGTGTTGTTCACTGGCAAATTCATGTTTCTTCTGTTCAAGTTCTTGTTTTAACGTCTCAGGAGTAAATTTTGCACGCGGGTCACGTAGTGTTACATTCAATCTCATCAACCAGACCTTAAGGTGGAACAATTCACCATACCATCTTTTATTGTTAGGATCTTGTGCGACAGCCAGCCCCAGCAAAGCATGAGCCTGATAAGCCTGCTCAAAAGCCTGTTTGCTTAAACCTTGATAATGATAAATAGAGGCTAGGTTAAAGTAGCTATTAAATACTTTATCTAACAAGTAAGCATCTGATTTGAAAGCACTATTCATTCTTTCAAATTCAGTCTGTATTTGTAAATGCACTGCTATAGCTTTATGTATATCCCCTTTTGCCAAAGCAGCGCTGGCTAACCAGGAACGGGTATCTGCTATATCAGCTATTAAGGCTGTATTGGTGGGGTCTTTGGCTTTTGCCAATAATTTAAGATTCAGCGACTCGTCAAAAAAAGCTGTGGCTTGCTCAAACTCTTGCAATTTCATCGCCAAAGAGCCTAACGAATTTGTGGCGTAAGATAGCTCCATAAGGGCATCTACACTGTCTGGTGCTATTTTGTACATAGCCTGGCTATAACTGTAATAAAGTTCTAATTCAGGTTTAGCGGCCAACCAGTTATTGGCATCGTAATGAATTTGCCCTAACCAAAAGGCATTGGCGCCTAAGGTTTTGAGCAGTTCTAAATTATCCGGTTGCTCTTTAAGTACTGGTGCCAGTTTGTCTCTGGCTGCTAATAAAGCAGTTTTGGCTTCATCAATTTTGTTACGTGAATAAGCCACTTCGCCCATAGCTTCCAGTGTTTGGCCATGTTGCAAACGGGCTTGGGTGCTTAGGTACTGATCGTTATTGGCATCAGAAAAGTCGCTGAAATACTCCAGTGCTTTATTGCTGATACCGTCGAGTAAATCCATCCGGCCTATGCTGCGTAATTTGTCGGCAAAATCACCCACCATAAAACCTAATAAACTTTCGGCCGCTAAACGTTTTTGCTGCGCTTGTTTTTCCGCTTCAAAACTGCGGAAGCTCATTAATACTGCGGTAAAAGTCAGCAGACAAAGCAAAGCAAAGGTCAGGCGTCTGCTGGTACGCAGCAATGTGGCTCTTTTGCCTGAGGCCTGAATAAAAGCCAGTTCGTTGGCATCTAAAGTAAAAAAGCCATTTTGCGCCAGTTGCTGGGCTTCGGCTAAAGGTTTGCCGTCGGCCAATAAATAGGCGCTGTGTTTATCTTCGGTCAGCCAGCGTTTGGTTAAATGCTGCAAGCGGCTTTTTACACTTAAACTTTGGTGATGTTCTGCTATCCAGGCTGTAGCTCGTGGCCAGCGCCTTAATAAAGCTTCGTGCGCTACGCTAAAACAAGGCACAGCATTTTGCAGGTGAGAGACAAATAAACGATGCTCCACCATAGCTTGCACCAAAGTACGCTCAGCGTCATTTTGTAATTGTTGCCAGAGTGCTGTGCGACTGGTGATGGACTGTTCGTCTTCACGTAAAGTCACCAGTAAAGAGAGCACGCGAGGTAAGCTGTCTTTTTCTGCTGTACTTAACTGCGCTATGGCCTGCTCGGCATTTTTACCTATAGCACCTTCAATACCCCCTAAGTTTTTATAAACAGAAAACAGCAGCTGATTGCTGTCGCTGCGCTGTAAATACAATTCCTGCAAAGTGTATTGCAGCATAGGTAAAGCGTCGGGATTGCTGGCCGCTTCGCTGCATAACAGCTCATCCAGTGGTATTGCTGTGTTGGGGTCTATGTCCCAGCTTAAATTGGCGGCTATGGCTGGTAGGCGGATCATTTGTAAAAGTTCGGTACGGCCCGGTGGCGCTAAGTCAAAATGCGCACCACGGGCTTTGCCTGCCATTAAACTAGGATGGTTGACCAGTAAAGGGTAAAACTCGTTACGACAGGCACTTAATACCACTACAGAACCTGAAGTTGCCAGTTGTTCCATCCGGTCGATAAACAGCTGCCGTTCTTCTTCGCTAAAATGCGGTGAAGATAACAGCACTTCAAGCCGGTCGATAAAAATGGCAAAACGGGATTTGCTTTCATTTTGGTTTTGTAGCGCTTTTTTACAGCTTTGCAGCACCCAGTCCATTTGATGCTGTAGTTTATCAGCCAACTGCTCGGCACTGCAGCCTTCAAATACCGGCTGGTCCGCCACTTCCCAGTCGAGCAAAGCACTGGCCAGCTGCATCAGCAATTGGCCTGGCGTCAGGTCAGCTAAATCCAGACTGCTGTACGACTCCACCTTGACGCCGTTGTAGCCATTGTTTTGCATCAAATTTGGCATAACGCCAGCATTGATTAACGAAGATTTACCGCTGCCACTTGGGCCTAACACCAAACAAAAAGCTCTGCCGTACTGCACTTGCTGCGCTATACGTTCCAATAAGGTATCAATTTGACTGCCACGGCCAAAAAACACTGTGGCATAACGGGCATCGTACGCCTGTAAACCCGGGAAAGGTGAACCACCCTGCCAGCTTTGGGGTGTAGCGCTTTCTTCCTGCCCGAGTGGGAAAATCACCTGAGCCAGAGTGCGGTAACCGCGTTTACGTATGGTTTCAATATAAGAAGAGGACGTAGCGCTGTCGCCAAGGGCTTTACGAATTTGGGTGATGATTTTATGCAGTGGGTTATCGCCCACTTCAGCCTGAGGCCAGCAGGCACTGACAATCTCGTCGCTGCTGAGAACTTCTCCGGCCTTTTGGCACAGTAAAACCAGCACATCCATAGCTTTAGGTTCAAGCTGGATCAGCTGTTTGCCAAGCCTTAGCGTATTGGCGCTGGGGTCCACCTGCCACTCGCCAAAAAAGAAAGTACCGTTCATAACCACAGCCGCCATTTAACTATATGTTTAATATATAGTTATGGGCTGCATTATAAAAGCATTGATTTTTTACCCGTCGTTCTTGAAGCTGTAGCGGCGTTGGCTGCGCACTCTCGCCCCAGTCGCATAGGCAACTATGCTCCTGGAGTCTCGTTCACTTGCCGCCTTGCCACAACTCCAATTACTTAGGGTAAATCCCGCTCATTGTTGAATTACAGGCAATAAAAAAATCGTCTGGAACGATTTTTCACTCACATCGTCCATGATGTTCGCCCACGGCAGCTGAAGCTGTGAAAAACAGCTGTCCTGCTGTTTTTTAACATTGGAGCGGAGCGACGATGGCACGGAGGGCGAAGCCGGTTTTAGCATTGCCAACAGTTTGGCAATGCCCGGATGAGCGCCAGTGGCTCTGACCACTGGCCGGAACATTTTGCAGCCCATAAAAAAAGGCACCCGAGGTGCCTTTTTTGACTGATGCCTGAAATTACTTGGCGCCCAGTACTGCGAAACGTTTTTTGAAGCGGTCAACACGGCCGCCTACGTCTAACACTTTCTGCTTACCAGTGTAGAATGGGTGGCAAGCTGAGCAAACGTCCAGGTGGATGTCTTTGCACAGTGTAGAGTGAGTTTTGAAAGAGTTACCGCAAGTACAAGTTGCAGTGATTTCTTTGTATTCCGGGTGGATACTTGGTTTCATGGGTTACCTCGTTAGGCCGTATCGCTATCTGATCAACTGTTGTCAGACACCATACGCAATTTCAGTTAAATTAGGGCGCGTAGTTTAATGGCTAAGGCTTAAAGTTTCAACAAATTGGCTGATTTATTTTTAATGGCTTTGTTCTGTAACGGGCTTTACACTAATTGCTTGATAAAACAGGTGGATTTTGACTGTGATGGTGATTCGGGTAGCCTTGCCCATACCTCTTCGGCTGCATTTTGATTACCTTTGTGACAAAGAGGTAAGCCCGGGTTGTCGTGTTTTGGTGCCTTTTGGCAAACGCGAGCTGATAGGTATTGTCTGGCAACTGAACCCGACTGACAGCTACGACGCAGCTCAACTCAAAGCTGTGACCGAAGTATTGGATCAAATTCCGGTATTAGCAGCCCCCATTCGTCAGCTTCTGAGTTTTGCCGCAGATTACTACCATCATCCGTTAGGCGATGTGTTGACCAGTGCCCTGCCCGCCTTATTACGCGACGGCAAAAATGCCGATCCGCTGAAAGATCATAGTTATAGCCTGACTGTAGCCGGCCAGCATTTAACCGCAGAGCAATTTAAAGCGGCCAAAAAACGGCTGGCGTTATGGCAACAGCTACAGCAACCTCAAACCGAAAGCCAGTTACTGCAGCATTTTCAACGCAAAGAGCTGCAGTATTTTGTTGAGCAGGGCTGGGCTCAAGTCACGCCAGTTTTTTATGGCCCTTATCAAACCACAGCTGAACAGCAAAAATCTTTGCCATTGAATCCGGCGCAGGCTTTGGCTGTAACAGCCGTGCAACAAGCCTTAGGTAGTTTTAGCTGCTTTTTACTGGAAGGGGTAACAGGGTCAGGTAAAACTGAAGTCTATTTGCAGGCCATCAGCCCAGTGGTAAAACAAGGGGGGCAGGTGTTGGTGTTAGTGCCTGAAATTGGTTTAACACCACAAACCTTAGCTCGTTTTGAACAACGTTTTGGTGTGCCTGTTGGCGTCTGGCATTCCAATATGACGGACCTTGAACGTTTTACCGTCTGGCAACGCTGCCAAACCGGAGATTTAGCTATCGTAATAGGTACCCGCTCCGCCTTGTTTTTACCTTTCCTGAAACTTGATTTGCTGATCATTGATGAAGAACACGACAACTCTTTTAAGCAGCAAGACGGTTTTCGCTATCACGCCCGCGATTTAGCTATTAAACGCGCCTCTATTCAGGGCTGCCCTATTTTATTAGGCTCAGCAACACCGAGCTTAGAGAGCCTTGCCAATGTGCAGCAAGGCCGTTTTGCGCATCTGGAATTACCCGACCGCGCCGCGGGTCAGTTAATGCCAGCTGTTGAGCTGGTCGATTTAAAACAACAGCAAATGATCCATGGCATGGCGGGGTTAACCCGCCAGCGCATCGAGCAGCATTTAAAACTGGGTCAGCAGGTACTGCTGTTTTTAAATCGCCGTGGTTTTGCACCGGCTTTAATTTGCCATGAATGTGGCTGGATGACCGAATGCCACAGATGCAGCGCTTTTACTACCTTTCATAAACAAAGCCGTCAGTTAGTGTGTCACCATTGTGGGGCGACTAAAGGTGTGCCACATCAATGCGGCGGCTGTGGCAGTACTCAGCTGGCGCCTGTGGGTCAGGGCACCGAACAATTGGAAGAGCAGCTGCAACAACTGTTTCCTGCATTTACTGTCACCCGGCTGGACAGAGACAGCACCAGACGTAAAGGCAGTTTGCAGCAGGCTTTGGATCAGATTTTACAAGGCGAGCCTCAGTTGATATTAGGCACTCAAATGCTGGCCAAAGGCCATCATTTCCCGAATGTCGGATTAGTAG
Organism: Rheinheimera tangshanensis; assembly: GCF_014645135.1. GTDB lineage: Bacteria > Pseudomonadota > Gammaproteobacteria > Enterobacterales > Alteromonadaceae > Pararheinheimera > Pararheinheimera tangshanensis. The sequence goes on along the minus strand of NZ_BMLH01000001.1, from coordinate 432,772 downwards.
TGATTATTGATGTCGACTCGGCTTTATACAGCAATGATTTCAGAGCTCCGGAACAGCTCGCTCAGTTGTTAACTCAAGTGTCGGGTCGCGCCGGACGAGGCTCTCAGCCGGGTAAAGTTTTGCTGCAAACCCATTATCCGGGCCATGCCCTGCTTCAGGACGTGATCCAGAATGGTTACGCCTCCTTTGCCCGCAGCGCATTAAAAGAGCGGCAACAGACTTTTTTGCCGCCTTTTATGTTCCTCGCCTTATTCAGAGTGGAAGCACACCAGCTGGAACTCTGCAAAGAATGGCTGCAACAAGTAGCAGAACATTACAAAAACTGGCCACAAGTGCAGTTACTGGGACCACTGGCTTGTCCGCTGGAACGTAAAGCAGGTAAGTACCGCTGGCAAATTCAATTGTTTGCCAAAGACAGGAAACAATTGCACCAAAGTCTGGACTCTGTACTGGCAGAAATCAGCCGTTGGTCGTTAAGCCGCAAAGTGAAATGGCAGCTGGATGTGGACCCGCAGGACCTGAATTAATCATTTCTTTTTAACAAAACTGCAGTAGAATGCGGGACATCAGGCCAGTTGTTGTTAGTTGTGAAGATGCCACCAAAAGATTATGTCAAAGCCGGTCGGGCAACCCCCAGACCCAGAAAAAATACCAAAACAGCCAAACCTTTCCCCTGGCCGTTAGTGATAACGGTCGTTGCTTTAGTTATTGGTTTCGTATGGTTTTTATACCATTTGTCACAAAAAACTCCGGTTGAGGATGCCGTCACACCTGCTATCACCGCGAAAAAAGACGAGTTACCCCCCAAGCCTGCTGCCGAGCCTTACCAGTACATTAAAGAGCTGGAAAACAAAGAGATTCAGGTGCAGGTAGAAGAGCTGGAAGCCAAAGGACCATTCTTAATGTTTTGTGGTACTTACCGTGCTATCGAAACCGCACAGCAAATGAAAGCCAAAGTCGCTTTTGCCGGTTACCCTTCGGAAGTGCGGCGTATCGAAGGAAAAAATGGCGTATTTTTCCGCGTCACTTTAGGGCCTTATACCAGCAAACGTCAGGCTGAAAGTGATAAAAGCCGCTTACTGCGGCAAAAAGTGGCTGATTGCCGCATAGCGAACGCCACTTAAACATCTTCATATCTATACCCATGTATACCCATGTATACCCAAAGTAATTGGAGTTGCAGGGAGGCGACAAGTGCTTGAGACCCCAGGAACATAGTAAACCTATGTGACTGGGGCGAAAGCGCACAGTCAACAAAGCTGCAGCTTCAAGTACGAAGGGTATTGAAAATCTGCATTCCCACCCTTATCTCCTTGCTAATCTGTTTTCTTCAGCCAAAAAGGGCTTCTGATGACCACTATTGTTTCTGTGCGCCGAAACGGCCATGTTGCTATTGCCGGTGACGGTCAGGTTTCGCTGGGTAATACCGTGATGAAGGGCAACGCCCGCAAAGTCCGCCGTTTGTATCACGGCAAAGTGCTCGCTGGTTTTGCCGGCGGTACAGCGGACGCTTTTACTTTATTTGAACGTTTTGAAGCCAAACTCGAGATGCATCAGGGCCATTTAATGCGCGCTGCTGTGGAGCTGGCTAAAGACTGGCGCACCGACCGCATGCTGCGAAAGCTCGAAGCTTTGCTTGCTGTAGCTGACGCCAATTGCTCCTTAATCATTACAGGCAACGGTGATGTCATCCAGCCAGAACATGACTTAATCGCCATAGGCAGCGGTGGGCCTTTTGCTCAGGCCGCTGCAACAGCACTTTTGGCTAACACTGATTTGAGCGCCCGCGAAATTGCGGAAAAAAGTTTAACCATAGCTGGTGATATTTGTGTCTATACCAATCATCACCAGACCATTGAAGAATTGTAAGGGTAAATTGCATGTCTGATATGACCCCAAGAGAGATAGTCCACGAACTGGACCGCCACATTATTGGTCAGGCGAATGCCAAAAGAGCAGTCGCCATTGCACTGCGTAACAGATGGCGCCGTATGCAACTGGATCCGGCCTTGCGTCAGGAAGTGACACCAAAAAATATTCTGATGATAGGCCCAACAGGTGTAGGTAAAACTGAAATCGCCCGTCGTCTGGCCAAATTAGCAAATGCGCCTTTTATTAAAGTCGAAGCGACTAAATTCACTGAAGTAGGTTATGTAGGTAAAGAAGTGGAAAGTATTATCCGCGATTTAACCGACAGCGCCGTAAAAATGTTCCGTGAGCAGGAAGTAGCAAAAAACAAATTCCGCGCTGAAGAAGCTGCAGAAGAACGTATTCTCGATGCCTTATTGCCACCAGCCCGTGATGCCTGGGGCAAAGCTGAACAAAGCGAATCCGACAGCAGCACTCGTCAGATCTTCCGTAAGAAGTTGCGAGAAGGCCAACTCGACGACAAAGAAATTGAAATCGATTTGGCAGCACCAGTGATGGGTGTGGAAATTATGGCGCCACCTGGTATGGAAGAAATGACCTCCCAGCTGCAGTCTATGTTTCAGAACTTAGGGGCTGACAAGAAAAAAAGCCGTAAGCTGAAAATTAAAGACGCCTTTAAACAGCTTGTGGAAGAAGAAGCCGCACGCCTGGTGAATCCGGAAGAGCTGAAATTGAAAGCTTTAGATGCTGTGGAGCAAACAGGTATTGTCTTTATCGATGAAATAGACAAAATTTGTAAGCGTGGCGAAACCAGTGGCCCTGATGTATCGCGTGAAGGGGTGCAACGGGATTTACTACCGCTGATCGAAGGCTGCACAGTCAACACCAAACACGGTATGGTCAAAACCGATCATATTTTGTTTATTGCTTCAGGCGCTTTTCAGATGGCCAAACCATCAGATTTAGTACCAGAGTTACAAGGTCGCTTACCTATTCGTGTTGAACTGGACGCCTTATCAGCCAATGATTTTGAACGTATTCTGACGGAACCTAAAGCCTCTTTGACCGAACAAAGTGTTGCTATGCTGGCGACCGAAGGCGTGCAGGTGCGTTTTGCCGATGACGGCATTAAACGTATCGCCAATGCGGCCTGGCAAGTAAACGAACGTACTGAAAACATCGGTGCCCGTCGTTTATATACAGTGATGGAACGTTTGCTCGAAGAGTTGTCTTTTGATGCTGCCGATCACAGCGGTCAGCACATTGTGATCGACGCTGCTTACGTCGACTCACATCTGGACGCTTTAGTGCAGGACGAAGATTTAAGCCGTTTTATTTTATAAAAATAGCTGCAGGAGCTTCTATGACAGCGCAGATCCAAACAAATGTGAGCCCTACGCCACAGGTCTCTGTGCTGCATTATCATCGCTTAAGCAAAATGCTGGACGTCAGATTTGCTGACGGCCAGCTCTTTCAGTTGAGCGCTGAATTTTTGCGGGTGTTTTCGCCTTCGGCTGAAGTGCGTGGTCATGGCAAGCCGCAATTGGTCAGCCATAAAAAAGCTGTCGCCATCAGCCAGATAGTGCCAGTAGGCCAATATGCGGTGAAACTGGTATTTGATGATGGTCATCAGACGGGTTTGTACAGTTGGGCTTATCTGGCCAAACTGGGCGCAGAGCAGAATGAACTCTGGGCAGATTATTTGCAGCGTTTAAAACAAGCCAACAGCAACCGCGAGATACAACTGACCATCAAACAGCTATGAAAACCGGGTCAGATCACATTTTAACCAGGTGATCTGACCCAATTTATTAAGCTTTAAACTTATCCACAGTCTGATGCAACATGCTGGCCTGACTGGCGACTTCTTCACTGATTTGCGCATTGTGTTTGGAAATACTCAGCGAGTCTTCTGAGATATCACGAATACGCACCACATTTTTATTCACATCAGCAGCGACTAAACTTTGCTCCTCCACCGCTGTCGCAATTTGAGTGGTCATATCCATAATCAGTCCCACATCGCTGGTAATTTGCCGTAACAACTCTATCGTAGAGCCTGCCTGACTGGCGCTCTCTTTACCTTGTGTCTGACAGTTTTGCATTACAGCCACAATATTTTTGGTGCGCTGTTGCAAGCCAGAAATAATTTTCTCAATCTGACCTGTAGACTCCTGAGTGCGCTGCGCCAAAGTACGGACTTCATCCGCTACCACGGCAAAGCCTCGTCCTTGTTCGCCCGCCCTTGCTGCTTCAATTGCGGCATTTAGCGCCAGCAAATTGGTTTGTTCAGCGATAGCACGGATCACATCCAACACCGAACCTATAGTGGCACTGTCCTGCTCCAGCTCCGCCAACACAACAGAAGCCTGTTGTAACTCCTGTGATAAAGCATTGATCTTGCTTACTGTTTGCTCCACTTCTTTCAAACCTGACAACGCATTGGTATTGGTATTTTGTGCTTTGGTGGCAGTGTTTTCGGTATTCACTGCTATTTCGTCCACTGTAGCGCCCATTTCGGTTACAGCGGTCGCCACCATATCGCTTTCCAGTTGCTGTTGCGCCATACCTTTGCTGGTTTCGGCCGTTGATTTAGCCAGCTCATTGGTCGCAGTATCCAGCATAACCAAAGCCTGATTGACGTTACCTACCAATTCCTGCACATCAGACAGCATATGATTAAAATCTCTGGCTAATTGGGTCATTTCATCCTGACCATCTTCAGCCACGCGCAAGCGAAAGTCGTTGTCTTGACGCACTAAACCTATAGTGACGCACACTTTTTGGATAGGCACTAAGATGCTTTTACTGGTCATCAGCACCAGTGCTATCACCACTACCAACACCAGGACAAATAAACTGATGGCTAAGGTCTGACTGGCTGAGCTGGCCTGATTGACGGCGGCTTCAGTGCGCTCCGACATCAGAGCCAGGCTTTCTTCAGTCTGGTGAATAGCGTCACGCATTTGTCCCATCAGGCCTTGATCATGAGTTAAACCAATTTTTTGCTCACCTTCGACCAAACGCACAAAAGCTACACTGTAAGCATCAGCCAATTGCTGCATCTGTAGCGCTTGTGTTGTGTCGGGGATATTGCTTTGAATTTGAGCCCGGAATTTGCTGAAACCTGTGTTAAAACTCTCCAGATACTTTAAATCCAGCCGCAACATAAAATCTTTTTCCGCCCGGCGTAACTGCAGTAACTGAGTCGTCAGCAGCAAATCGTTAGTGTCTTTAAAGGCTTGTTCCAGTTCATGGGCTTTGGCTCTTAACTCGCCGTACAAACCGGATTGAGGATCTAAACCAACCTGCCCGGACAATTGCACCAGTTGATTAAATAACTCCTGATAACTTTTGGTAAAACCAATAAAGGAGTTTAAAGGTGCAACGTCTATACTGTGCGCTACCAGACCTTCGGCCAATAAAGCCGCTTTTTGATTCAGCTCAGTAGCGGTTTGATTAAACCTTTGCTGATACTCTAAATCGGAGCGTAGCAGAAAGTCTTTTTCACTACGCCGAAGTTGCAACACGTTTAGATTAAGCCGTTCCACTTCAAGACGGAGCTCCGCCAGTTTAGTCAGCTCACTGCTTTGAAACAGCAGCAACCCCAACATGATTAACATCGACACAGCCACAGTAATTGCATTGAGCAATAAACGCTGACGTATAGAAAACTGACGTAAAAAGGTCATAGAAGGTAACTCCAAAAAATACTGCGCAAGCAGTTGAATCAGCTGAGGATATAGAAACTACCAGTAATTATAGAGAGGGAATACAAAGCAAGCAGACTTTTACCAGGCTCGCTGTGAAATATTTAATAAAAGTTGCAGAATCAATGCAGGATTTGTTGCGCCACCAGACAACTAGACAGACCTAAAGACGAGCCAGCCAGAATATCCAGCGGAAAATGCACGCCTAACAGAATACGGGATAAGCCTATTAAACCGGCCCAACTAAAGGCCAACCAGGCCCAGTCCGGATAAAAAGATAACAAGGTACTAGCCACCACAAAAGCGGCAGCTGTATGGCCCGATGGCAAACTGAATTTATCTGAGGCTTCGATATGAGCTTGCATCATGCCTGCCATCAACTGGTAAGGGCGCTGACGACGAATAGAGTTTTTCAACACCAGATACAGAGGCAATTCAATAGCAAAACTCAGCAGCAGCAGTTCAGTAAAAGCGCTGGCGTGAGTCAGTTCGAAGGCAAACAATAGCGCCACTAAAACCAGATACAAAGGGCCGTCACCGGTTTTGGAGCACCAGAAACTGAGTTGATGGATGCGCTTGCGTTCACTTTTACTAAAAAGCATAAGAAAACAACGCTGATCCCAAACTCCAAGTCGTTGTAACCACATAAGCAAGCCGCCGTTTTGCTTTGACTAGGTTCAGCTTAAAGTGGCTTAGTGACAAACACATGACAAAAAAACAATCAATTAGCGGGATAAAGCACAACCATTTAGCAACGCTAAAGCTTCTGCTTCAGGTAAAGGTTTGGCCAATAAATAGCCCTGAATCGCATCACAGGCTAAAGTACGCAGCAGCAGCAACTGAGTTTCAGTTTCTACCCCTTCTGCCAGAATGCGTTTGCCCAAACCATGCGCCAGCGTGATCATAGTCTTGACTATCATCATATCGGAATCGTTGGCAGCCATCTCAGTAACAAAACTACGGTCTATTTTAATTTTGTCGATCGGCATTTTGCGTAAATAACCTAAAGAGGAATAGCCGGTACCAAAGTCGTCAATAGAAACCCGGATCCCCATTTGTTGCAGCTCGTTAATGTAGTTCGAGCCTTTTTCCATATCGCCCATAGCAGTATTTTCTGTGATCTCCAACTCCAATACAGCGGGTGATACCTGATACTTGAGTAGCAACTGTTGAATGCGACTTTTTAAACCATCAACCTGAAAATGCACAGGTGACATATTCACGGCCAGTGGCACCTGAATACCTTGTTTTTTCCACTCAGCTAAAGTGCAGACTGCTTTTTCCAGTAGCAGTAAATCCAGCTCTTTACTCAATCCAACCTGCTCTACAAGCGGTAAAAACTGACAAGGCATCAACAAGCCTTTTTGTGGATGTTCCCAACGCACTAAGGCTTCAAAAGCCTCAATTCTTTGTTCACGCAGATCCCATTGCGGCTGAAAATAAAATACAAACTGATCATGCTCCAACGCCAACAACAAATCTTTTTCCAAATTAAGTAAGCGAGCCGACTCTTCTTCCATACCCGGCTGGTAAAAAGTACAGCGTTGCTGCAAACGTTTACAGTGGTGAAACGCAATATTGGCTTTTTGCAACAGCATATCTGCTTCCACAGCGTGCTGGGGCGCGCAAGCCAGACCTATGCTGGCCGTCAGTTTGATCAGGCCACTGTCTGTGGTAAAAGGCTTTTCAATTAACTGTTCCAGATGCTGCAGCGCAAATAACTTTTGCCGATCTGTTGTGCAATCCTCCAACACTAAAGCAAAGATATCGCCACCGGTACGGGCTATTAAGCAAGGTTTGACAATAGAGGATTCAAAGCGACGATTCACTTCACGTAAAATACGGTCGCCCTGTTTTAAGCCAACAGATTCATTCACTACTTTAAAACTATCTAAACCTATCATCAGCAAAATGATGGGTTTATCCGCCTGTAAAACCAAGGATAATTGCCGCAACAAAGCATCGCGGTTTAATGCGCCGGTTAAGGGGTCGTGGCTGTCCAGATATTGAGTTTTGGCGGTTAATTGCTGGTTGGTGCTACGTTCGTCTTCTTGCAACCAAATGATCAGACCTAAACCCAGAATGACCTGAACCAGCAGCTCCAAATGTTTAAAATAAAGTATCATCTGGATAGATTCTTCCTGAACATCATGCAACAGCATAGAGCCAGCACTGGCCAAAAATAAGCTTCCCCAAGCCAACATAGCACTGGCGACTACTTTAGTTGCAAAAATTCGTTTGGTTAAACTCCAAAGCCAGAATCCGGCCACACACAAGGCAAAGCCTATCAGCACCAGACGCATATAAAACTGCAAATATAAGGTCATCTCCTGCCACTGCGGCAGCAGTAAAAACAGAGTCACAGACAGCAAAGCTATGCTTGTCACCAGCAATAGCAATTGATTGACAGTTCGGGTTGCCAGTCGCTGCTGTTTAACCGCCTCATACACCCCAACTAAAATCCAGACCGCAAAACCGTAACAGAAGCTGATGTATAAAAACTTGACGCCTAAACCAAGAAATTCGGCAGCAAACACTGGCTGCCAAAATATTTCAACCAAAATAAAGGTGGCATAAGCGGTAAAACAGCTGAAAGCAATAGCCCATGATTTCAGATAACTACGTTGATAGACTTTAAAAAAATACCAAAGCAAAGCAGTAAGGGTAACGGCAAACCCTATCTGTGTCAGGTGCAACAAGGTACGGGCTAACAGCTCTGAGTTCAAAGGCAAAGTCCTGATTAAACAACTTAAATTAAATTAGCAAAATCACCTTAACACTGGCAATGCAGAGTCACAATCAAGCGACAGCAGAATAGTGAAAACTTAGGTATGAATAACTGCTGAGAAATCAGCCTGGAGCAGATTGGGCGCTGTCAACGACCTTGCAGCTTCAGGTGAGACGGGTTAATAGCCAAAGCAACTGGAGTTGCAAGCAGGCGACAGGCGACTGAGTCCCTATGAGCATAGAAAAACTATGTGATTGGGGCGAATGAGCGCTGTCAACGACCTTGCAGCTTCAGGTGAGACGGGTATACTGTGTTTTTGATCAAAGACTTAAGTTTGGAGCACAACATGGAATATAACACTTCGGAATTATGTGACCTTTACGCAGACATGATCGATGTGGTTGAACCCATTTTCGCCAACTACGGTGGTCGCCGTTCTTTTGGCGGCGTAATCCAGACCATTAAATGTTTTGAAGACAACGGTTTAGTTCGTCAGGCTTTAGCTGAACCTGGCGTAGGTAAAGTGTTATTAATTGACGGTGGTGGCTCTTCGCGCCGCGCTTTGATTGACGGTGAATTGGCTTCTATCGCTGCGGCCAATGGCTGGGAAGGTATTGTTTGTTACGGTAGTGTGCGTGATGTCGACACTCTGGAAGACTTTGATATAGGTATTCAAGCGGTTAATGCTATTCCTGTAGGTGCCGATGACCGTGGTTTTGGCGAACACGAAATTCCGGTCAACTTTGGTGGTGTCACCTTTTTACCTGGCGACCATTTATATGCCGACAATACTGGCATTATTTTATCTCCAGAGCCTTTAGATCTGGAATAGCAGATGAGTGACTCGCTAATCCGTTATCAGGCCGCCTCTTTGGCGGCCTTTCAACAGGTCCGGGACGGTGAAACCCGCCTGGGTCAAGTACTATGTTATACCGATCCTGTTTTACCTCTGGCAGAAGCTTTAACTGCAGCTAAACAACAAGGCTGTGCTTTTGCGTTGCTCGGCGTGCCTGAAGATATAGGCCCACGCGCCAATTTGGGTCAGGGTGGTTCCGATCTGGGCTGGCAGGCTTTTATCCGTAAATTTATTAACTTGCAGCAAAACGAATTTTTAGACGGATCACAGATACTGTTATTGGGTGAACTGAACTGCGCCGACCTGCAACAGCAAAGTCAAAATGCCGATGTCGCCACTTTACGCAGCCTCTGTGCAGAGATTGATTTACGTTTAGAGCCCGTGTTATTGGCTATTTTCGAGGCGGGTTTAACTCCTATAGTGATAGGCGGTGGTCATAACAACAGTTTGCCGTTGTTAAGCGCTTTAGCGAAAAACCAGCAGCAGGCGGTCAATTGTATCAACCTCGACCCTCATGCAGATTTTCGTTTACTGGAAGGCCGTCACAGCGGTAATGGTTTTAGTTATGCCAAAGCTCAGGGCCATTTAGATAAGTATCTGGTGATGGGCTTGCATGAACTAAAAAACTCAGCCAGCTCGTTAGCACAAATAAAAACCGCTGGTGTGGATATATTGAGTTATCAGCAACTTTTTGTGCGGGAACAGGCCCCTTGGCCAGAACTACTTAAACTCTGGTTAAGCCAACGTGATCCACAGCAGGTGTTTGGGATTGAACTGGATACAGACGCTATTACTGGTATGCCGGTCAGCGCCTACAACAGTTGCGGAGTATCAGTGCAACAAGCTGAGCATTTCGTCTATTTGCTTGCAAGTCAGACTCAAAGCCGTTATCTGCATCTGGCAGAAGCTGCGCCGGCTCAGCACCCTGCGGGCTTAGCCGCAGGAATGAATGACGCAGGGCAAATCTTAACAGCTTTGGTCTGCGCCTTTTTGTTTGGTAAGGAGCAGCTTTAATAGGTCGCCTTGCTATAGCTCCACTGCTTGACCCACTCAGGAAAGGCATCCAGTGCAAAGGGCTTGGCATATAAAAAGCCCTGCCCTCTGGCACAGCCCATAGCTATTAGTTTTTGCTCAACTTCTGGCTGTTCAATCCCCTCGGCCACTACGATAAAATTCATATTTTTTGCCATATCAATAATGGCTCCCGTAATAGCGGTATGAGTATCAGAGCGGTGTAAGTCAAAGATAAAGGAGCAATCTACTTTGACCTGGCTAATCGGCAGTTCACGCAAATAAGCCAGTGAGGAAAAGCCAGTGCCAAAATCATCCAGCGCCAGTTCTACGCCAAGCTGCGCCAGGTGTTTTAGCATCCGCATAGCTTTGTCGGGTTCGGCCACCAACGCGCTCTCTTTCAGTTCCAGTACCAGTTGCGAAGCTTGCACTCTGTGACGTTTCAATAGCAGCTCAATGCTATCGACCAGTTCATCCTGCAGTAAATCTTTGCTGGAAATATTCACAGCTATCTTGCAATGGATCTCTTGCGCTGCAAGCTCTGCCAACGTCATCACGGCTTTTTCCAGCACCCATTGCGTCAGCGGGTAAATCACCCCCATTTGTTCAGCCAGCTCTAAAAACTCAGTGGGTCCCAGCAAACCACGGCGGGGATGATGCCAGCGCACTAAGACTTCACCTGCTAATACCTGACGGGAACTTAAGGCAATTTGCGGCTGAATATGTAGTTTTAATTGCTGCTGACCAATAGCATGACGCAATTCAGCCATTAACCCTAGTTTATCGTTGTTGTAACTGATTAGATCCGGATGAAAAACCCCAGAGCTGCTGTGCATCCATTGCCGGTTTTGCATCGCAAGATAGGCGCGGTCTATCAAATCAGATAACAACTCGCCATGCTGCGGATAATGCGCAATACCACTTTGTAGTTGATATTCCACAGCACAACCATGAATAAGCAAAGCTTCAGGTACAGTGTGCTCCAATCGGCGGGCTATTTGCTCTGCTGCATGCTGGCGGATACTGGCATCGACCCAAAGTACGAAATCGACTCCACCTATATGCGCCACTTTACTGGTGTGTTTGTCTTGCTGTTCCAGCACCAGTAATTCCTGATCCTGCTGCACTGCTGCGTTGATACGTTGTGCTATCTGCACTAACACCAGATTGGCATTCTGGTGGCCAAGCGCCTGATTTACCCGCTCAAAGTTCTGAATTTTCACTAGCAGCAAAGACGCTTTTCGATTGGGGTGACTACGACACCAAAGTTCAAACTGCTGCTGTAACTGCAGTTTATTCGGTAAACCACTGGTGTCATCGCGCAAAGATAAAAAGGACAAATCTTTGGGTTTAGCGTCTTGCTGAACAGCCTTTTGCGCTACCAACTGTTTTTTTAGCAGCACAACCCAAAGTGCGAGTAGCAGCACCAGCAAAGTTAACAAAACAAGCAGATAAAACGAAGGCTGGCTTACCAAACCCTGAGCCAAAGCTGGGGCAGAGCTGGTAAGCAATAAAGCAGACAACAAAGACCGGGAAGATAACAGCACAGCCAGCACTCAAAAGATCAATAAGATCTTAAGATTACTCTGTTTTCCTGCCTTGTAAAGTTAGCCCAGTCCACGCAAATTGACTTCGCGCCCGCCCTTGACCAGTTGAGTTAAGCTATTCACACCAAACTGATAACACAACTCTGCTGGCTGACTGATTTGATACAGACCAAAATCAGCCAGTTGGCTTACAGCCAAGCTGCCTCTGTCGGCCATGCCTAAAGCTGCGGCAGCGTGTCGGGTCACTCCTGCTATAGCTTCTTCTGGCGTAAAACGGAATAAAGTACAGGCCATATTCAGCATTAAAGGCACATTACAGAAAGGCGAAGTACCAGGGTTTAAGTCGGTAGATATCGCCATAGGCACCTGATGCTGGCGCAATAGCTCAAAAGGCGGCAGCTTGGTTTCACGTAAAAAGTAAAAAGCACCCGGCAAAACTACTGCCACAGTGCCGGCAGCTTTCATCGCCAGCACGTCTTGTTCTTGCAGGTATTCAATATGATCGGCAGATAAACCACTGAATTCAGCCACTAAACTCGCACCACCTAAATGCGATAACTGCTCAGCATGCGCCTTGACTGGCAAACCTAAGGCCTTGGCTTTTTCAAATAACAAGCGGCTTTGCGCAACCGAAAAACCTATGCCTTCACAAAACACGTCGACGGCATCCACTAAACCTTGCTGATGCAGCGCAGGTAGCATTTCATCCACAACCAACTGCATATACTCATCTGGCCGACCGGCATACTCCACCGGCAAGGCATGAGCGCCTAAAAAGGTCTTCTGAATATCAACTGGATGAGTGCGATCAAGCTCTGCTGCGACTTCGAGTATTTTTTGCTCCGTTTCCAAATCCAGGCCATAACCAGATTTGATTTCAACAGTGGTCACGCTCTGACTCAACAGCGCATTTAAGCGCTGCTTACCCAGCACAAATAACTCTTCGTGGCTGGCGGCACGGGTGGCCGCCACAGTGGATTTAATACCACCACCCGCTTCTGCGATTTGCTGATAAGTAGCGCCATTTAAGCGCATTTCAAATTCGTTAGCGCGGCTGCCTGCATACACCAGATGGGTGTGGCAGTCGATAAAACCCGGCAATAACCACTGGCCTTTGCCATCATACAAAGGAGTTGATAACAAGTCAGTTTCTGGCAATTCTGCTTTAGGACCCAACCAGGCGATACGGCCATCTTTCACCGCCAGGGCGCCATTACTAATAGCTCCATAAGGCTGACCGTTATCAGTCATAGTAGCTAAATTGACATTAATCCAAATTGCATCAAAGACTTGCATTTTATTCCCCTGCACGGCTTGTGGTTTGCTCTTATCGGCCTGAAATTAATTCTACCCGATCAACTTGTATATACAACCAAATTCAGCTATTTTTCTTTGCATTCAAACTCAGGCGTTAAAGCAGTCATGGATAACAGTTCCGGGCAAAAGAAGTTTGCTACTATCAAAGATTATATTTTGAGCCAGGTCGAAACTGCGGCCTGGCCTGAGCATAGCCGTATTCCATCGGAAAACGAGCTGGCGACTCAGTTTGCAGTCAGCCGCATGACTGCACGTCGTGCTTTGCAGGAACTGACCGAACAAGGCGTGTTGTATCGCACTCAGGGGGTTGGTAGTTTTGTCGCCTCACCTAAGTCGCAATCTTCTTTGCTGGAAATCCGTAATATTGCCGATGAAATTCAGCGCCGTGGTCATTTTCATAAAGCAGAATTAGTGCAACTGACCAGCTTACCTTGCCCTGGTGTGGTTGCCACAGCATTAGGTTTAAGTCGCAATGCGCCGGTGTTTTTTTCACTCATTGTGCACTACGAAAACCAGCAGCCATTGCAGCTGGAAGCCCGTTATGTCAATCCAGAGCAAGTGCCGGACTATTTAGCTCAGGACTTTGTTTTGCAAACACCGCATGAATACTTAAGTGCTGTGGCGCCACTGACAGACGCCGAGCATATAGTCGAAGCCGTATTGCCGGATGAACTGACCCGTCAGCATTTAAAAATACCAGCTTCTGAACCTTGTTTACGCCTGACACGCCGCACCTTCAGTCGGGGTGGTGCTGTCAGTTTTGCCTATCTGACCTCTGCAGGCAGCCGCTATCGTTTAGGCGGGCACCTGACTATCCACCCTAAGACTTAAAGAGATAACCCTATGAGCAATCCACGTTTAGACCCAAGCCGTGTGATCCGAGCCGCTCGCGGCAGCGAAATTACCGCCAAGAGCTGGCAGACCGAAGCTGCCAAACGCATGTTGATGAATAACCTCGACCCTGAAGTGGCCGAGCACCCAACCTCTTTGGTGGTATATGGCGGCATAGGCCGTGCTGCACGTGATTGGGCTTGTTACGACAAAATTGTTGAAGTACTGGACAGATTAAACGACGACCAGACCTTATTGATCCAAAGCGGTAAACCCGTCGGTGTATTCCCAACTCACCCGGACGCGCCTCGTGTGTTACTGGCCAACTCGAATTTGGTGCCTAACTGGGCTAACTGGGAGCATTTTAACGAGCTGGATAAACAAGGCCTGATGATGTACGGCCAAATGACAGCAGGTTCCTGGATCTACATTGGTACTCAGGGCATAGTTCAGGGCACCTACGAGACTTTTGTTGCCATCGCCAAACAACATTTTGCCGGTGAGCCAAAGGGTAAATGGGTTCTGACCGGTGGTTTAGGTGGCATGGGTGGCGCTCAGCCATTGGCGGCCACTATGGCTGGTTTTCATATGATTGCCTGTGAAGTCGACGAGTCCCGTATCGATTTCCGCTTACGCACTGGGTATGTTGACCAAAAAGCCTACAACCTGGATGAAGCTTTAGCTCAGCTTGAAGCTGCCAAAGCATCAGGTAAACCCACTTCTATCGGCTTATTAGGCAATGCAGCTGATATCTTCGCTGAACTGGTCGCTCGTAATATTATTCCTGATGTAGTGACAGACCAAACTTCTGCGCACGATCCGTTAAACGGTTACCTGCCACAAGGCTGGACTATGCAGCAAGCAGCAGAGCGCCGCCTTGAAAGCGAAACTGCAGTAGTACAAGCCGCCAAAGCCTCAATGGCCATTCAAGTCAAAGCCACTTTGGATATGCAAACCAAAGGCGCTGTGGCTGTGGATTACGGCAACAATATCCGCCAGATGGCGCTTGATATGGGTGTGGCGAACGCTTTTGATTATCCGGGTTTTGTGCCCGCTTATATTCGCCCACTGTTTTGTGAAGGCATAGGTCCATTCCGCTGGGTGGCGTTATCCGGTGATCCGGAAGATATCTATAAAACAGACGCTAAAGTCAAAGAACTGATCCCGGACAATCCACATTTACACCGCTGGTTGGATATGGCGCGTGAACGTATTAAATTCCAGGGTTTACCAGCTCGCATTTGCTGGATTGGTTTAAAAGACCGCGCCCGCATTGCGTTGGCATTTAACGAAATGGTGAAAAACGGCGAATTAAAAGCGCCTATTATCATTGGTCGTGACCATTTGGATTCAGGCTCTGTCGCCAGTCCAAACCGTGAAACCGAAGCCATGCTGGATGGCTCAGACGCCGTATCTGACTGGCCATTATTAAATGCTCTGCTCAATACAGCAGGCGGCGCAACCTGGGTGTCCTTGCATCATGGTGGTGGCGTAGGTATGGGCTACAGCCAACATTCTGGTGTGGTGATTTTAGCCGACGGTACAGAGGCCGCAGCACGTCGTTTAGGCCGCGTACTGTGGAATGACCCAGGCACTGGCGTGATGCGTCATGCCGATGCTGGTTATGACATAGCGAAAAATTGCGCCCGCGAACAAGGCCTTGATCTGCCGATGGTTAACCAGAATTAATTTGAAGGATAAAAACATGACTTACGCTTTAACCATCACTCCGGGTGAACTCACATTGGCGCAACTGCGTCAGGTACAACAACATGCTGTGACTCTGACGTTAGACCCGGCCGCTTTACCAGCTATTGAAGCATCCGCTGCTACTGTGGCAAAAATTGTTGCGGAAAACCGCACTGTGTATGGCATCAATACTGGTTTTGGTTTATTGGCCAATACCAAAATTGAAAAAGACAAACTGGAAACGCTGCAACGTTCTATCGTTTTATCGCACGCTGCGGGTTTTGGCGACCTGATGGACGACAGCACAGTACGTTTGATGATGGTGTTGAAAATTAACTCCTTAGCCCGCGGTTATTCAGGCGTGCGCCCACTGGTGATCAACGCGCTGATCCAACTGGTCAATGCAGGTGTCTATCCTTGTATTCCGAAAAAAGGTTCAGTCGGCGCATCAGGCGATTTAGCACCTTTATCTCATATGGTGTTGCCTTTAATTGGTGAAGGCGAAGTATGCATCGCGGGTCAGATTTACTCCGCCAAAGAAGGCTTAGCCATAGCGGGTTTAGCGCCTATTACTTTAGCGGCTAAAGAAGGTTTGGCTTTATTAAACGGTACTCAGGCATCCACTGCTTTTGCGCTGGAAGGTTTATTCCGTGCAGAAGACTTATATGCCGCAGGTTCTGTGATTGGCGCTATGAGTGTGGAAGCCGCTATGGGTAGCCGTTCACCTTTTGATGCCCGCATTCATGCAGTGCGTGGTCAGCAAGGTCAGATAGATGCCGCGCTGATTTACCGTCATTTATTAGGTGAAAGCTCAGAGATTGCCGAATCACATATCGACTGTGAAAAAGTACAAGACCCATACAGCTTACGCTGCCAGCCTCAGGTAATGGGTGCCTGTTTAGCCCAAATCCGCTTTGCTGCTTCAGTATTGTTAGTCGAAGCCAATGGCGTGACAGACAACCCGCTGGTGTTTGCAGCTGAAGATGACATTATCTCTGGTGGGAACTTCCACGCCGAGCCTGTCGCTATGGCGGCCGATAATCTGGCTTTGGCTATTGCTGAAATTGGCTCTATTTCTGAGCGCCGTATGGCGCTTTTAATCGACTCGCATCTAAGCAAGTTACCGGCCTTTTTAGTGAATAACGGCGGTGTAAACAGCGGCTTTATGATTGCTCAGGTCACAGCTGCAGCTTTAGCTTCAGAGAATAAATCTCTGGCACATCCGGCTTCTGTCGACAGCTTACCTACCTCAGCCAATCAGGAAGACCATGTATCCATGGCCACTTTTGCTGCCCGTCGTTTAGCAGATATGGCTGAAAATACCTTAGGCGTATTGGCAGTTGAATATCTGGCAGCAGCTCAGGGTATGGACTTCCGTGCGCCACTTAAAGGTGCTGCAGCCGTGGAACAGGCAAAGGCTCTGCTACGTAAAGAAGTCAGCTTTTATGATGTCGATCGCTACTTTGCACCTGATATCGAAAAAGCAGCTGAACTGTTACGTCATGGCCGTTTAAATTCTTTATTACCGGCTAATTTATTAAGCAGTTTTTAAACCATTAGTTTAATTACACTTTCTAACAAAGAGCACCGAAATGGTGCTCTTTTTTTATAAGAAAAAACTAAATTTGCACCAATCTGGCTAGACCAGTTAAAAAAACTTTGTTAGTTTCAGCCTTCCATTATCTTTTGCCTTTTTTCTAACCAATACTAAAACCATAACAGCAGTTGGAATTTGTCTATGAAACTTCGTGTCGCACATAAAATTTATCTGGGCTTTGGCTTTATTGCCTTGCTGCTATTAGTCGCCAGCTTATCGTCACTCTGGAGTTTCGCTGTAGTGAATAGCACCAGCAGCCAGATGAATGAAACCGCAGTGCCGGTGCAACAACAAAGCAATATGGCGCAAATTCAGCTCCTTAAACTAGCGAAGTTATCTGCTTTGGGTTATACCGCCGAAGATGCGACCAAAATTACCGCATACCAAAACGAATTTATCCAGACGTCAGACGTTTACCGTAGCAAAATGACCAGTCTGGCCCCTTTAGTTGCAAAAGAGCCTGTTCTGCAAAAACCTTTAGCTGAAGCTCAACAAACCTCTTTAGCCTATCAACAAGCTGTAGAACAACTGTTTACATCGCGTTTAGAAGCGATAGCTTTGGCAGATAAAGCGGCGGCAGAGCTGAAAGAGTTAGAAAATCTGATCGATGCTGCTGGCGCCACACTGGTTGATATTTCATTTTTAGAAGCTCCTGGCAAAAGTGCACAAATGGCCTTATTGGAAGGTGCTGCAGGCCGGGTGGATGGTCAGTTGTTAGGTTTGATGAAAACTGTGCGCGAAATCGCAGCCATGACCGATCCGGCGCAACTTGCCAGCAGCCAGGAGAATCTGGAGTTTGCTTTTAGTGATATGCAAAGCAACCTGGATTACATTGCCAATATAGTGAAGCAAGTGGGAGCTGATGATTTGTGGCAGGATTTCCTGGCACAGCTCGCTCAGGCAAAGAGCAGGATTGAAAGTGAAAATAGTCTGGTCAGCATTAAGTTGCTGCAGGTCAGCCAGCTGCAAACAGCAAGGCAGCAACTGGAGTTGTCTGAACAACAAGTCACACAGGCTGTGGCTGCATTGGATCAAATGATTGGCCAGGCGGACAGTCAGTTTAACTCTCTGCAGCAGGATTTATCCTCAGCCTTAAACTCAGGCACCATAAGAGCGGTCATCATGCTGATTGTGCTGGTGGGGCTGGCGATAGGTGCTGCTTATCTGACGATTAAAGCCATGATCACGCCTTTAGCCGGTATCAACAGAGTGCTGGATCAAATCGCAAAAGGCGATTTAAGCCGAGAGCTGAGCATTAATTCAGACGACGAATTTGGTGAATTATCCGCCAATGTCAACACACTGATCAAAGCCCTGCGACAACTGATTGAGCAAATTCAGCAAGGCGTATTGGAGCTCAATCAGAGTGCCCGTTTATCCAGTCAGGAAGTCAGTGCTATTCATCAGGCTTTAAGTACCCAACATCATCAGGTGGCAGAGGTAAACGGTATTACCCATCAATTGGCAACCAATACCCATCAGATTGCTGAACAGGCGGATATGGCGCAGCAACAAATGCAGCAAGCTCTGACGCAAAGCCAGCAAATTGATCAGGTCTCAGCCGCCAATAACAGCCTGATCCAGGAGTTGGCGCAACAACTGAATGATACCAGCACGACCATGCAGGCTGTGAACACTGAATCAAACAACATAGGTGGCATTCTGACCACCATTCGTGGCATCGCCGAACAGACCAACCTGCTGGCATTAAACGCTGCTATAGAAGCTGCCAGAGCAGGTGAACAGGGTCGGGGTTTTGCTGTAGTCGCAGATGAAGTCCGTTCTTTAGCTGTACGAAGTCAGCAAGCGACAGATGAAATCCGCACCATGATTGGCAGTTTGCAACAACAAAGTATGCATGCGGTAAAATCTATCGAAAAAGGCCAGACCGATGCCAATAACTGTGTGGCGCAAAATGGCCAGCTAATGACAGCTTTGGCTGAAATTAACCATGCTATCGAAGCCATGCATCAGATCAGCGATAACATAGCCACTACAACATCCAGCCAATTGCAGCTTGGTACTGCGATAGAGCAGAGCATGCACAGTATGGTGGAGTTAGCAGAACAAAGTACTGAACGCGCTACCTCAACTTTAGAACAAAGCGCTCAGGTCGCGACAGCTGCAGGCACACTGGAAAATGCAGTGCGTAGCTTCAAGTTGCATTAAGTCGCGCCTCTTAGCACAGCCATCAGCCAGAGCCATTGCTCTGGCTTTTTTATCACAAGTTATCGTCCATCAGGCACGATCAGCTCCCTTTTAGTCCGCGGGGGTTTTAGCAGCTTCTTTTGTAATACAGATTGGAGTAACGCGGCACCAAACCCAGTAGGTGTATAAAGCGAAGCCCTTGGTAAAAGTAGCTCTTTGCAGCTGTATTTAAACTCTCTCAGGGATGCAGAATAAAACTCAGGACAGCTCAGTGTGGAGGTTAAAAAAATGGCCAGACAGTGTCTGGCCAGGCAGGAAGTGTGTAATCCGTTATCTTTGTTCGTTCCATGTCTAACATTCGTAAACGCTTGATCATCATGACAAATTTGGCGATAAAAACATGACGAAAGCTTTATATAGCTTTACATCAGCCTTATATCAGCGCTAATTGACTAAAATTTTCAGCATTGATGTATTTTTTCAGTCGTTGTTGGTCAAAAAGTTCGATGCCCGCTTCAGCTGCAAACAGACGCACCTGGCTATTAATTTTCTGATAGCAGACAATTAAGCCACGCTGACAATTGAGCGATAACATTTGCTGAAATACAGAACGAACCTGGGCTACAGTTAAAGCCTGATCCAATTCAGGTTGGATATAAAGCAACAAAGCCTGCTGCTGACGGCGAACTAAGAAGTGAGAATCACAGTCTTCTACCGATTCCATTTCACGGCCAAAAAACTGCAATAAATGCTGAGTATTTTCTTTGAACTGTTGCTGTTGTCGCCCAAGCTTAGTGCCTTGTGGCCACCACATAGGATTCAGCACTTCTTCCTGACGTTCCAGTTCCAGAAAGGCCAGAATATTAAACAACAACGCCAGCAGAAACATGGAGACAAAGAGCCACAACATGACACTGGACCAAGTGGCACTTAACACCCAACTTTGACCGCCAGATAAAACTGAATATTCAGAAAACAACAGGTAGGTTGCCCCTGCAACTATTCCTGCGGCTGTCGCAATACATGAGCTGATCAACCATTTGTTATTCATCACAGACTCTCCTGACAGATTTGATAGTTGCAGTATCAAATTTGTCAGAGCTTTTTACCTGAAATAACCCTGATATTTGCTTTATATCTGTTTAACCTGCGTATTTAAAGCTGCTGCTTTGTTGGCTTCATGTTCTCGACCCGGTCACATAGACAACTATGCTCCCGGGCTCTCGACCACTTGCCGCCTCGCCGCAACTTCAACTACTTTGGTTAAATCTGAGACTCGCGTATTTAAAGCTGCTGCGTTGTTGGCTTCATGTTCTCGACCCGGTCACATAGACAACTATACTCCCGGGCTCTCGACCACTTGCCGCCTCGCCGCAACTTCAACTACTTTGGTTAAATCTGAGACTTGCGTATTTAAAGCTGCTGCTTTGTTGGCTTGGTGTTTTCGCTCCGCATTGAATTGGAATTTGAGACGGGCGCGGATAAACCGCGCCCCTAAGGCGCTTTTTTTGGTAACACAGCGAAACAACCTTCAAATACAGCGACTTGGTTATCGTCACAAAAAATCCCGACCTTAACATCCAGTTTGGCCTTTCGTTGTTGTGCTAAAGCAGAAAAATCGGGGTGGTGCTGATGACGCAAGCAGCGTCCTTCAGCCTGCCCCGCCACAGGTTTGAGATAACGGATATGGCCATCAGCCAGCACTATATCCCCGTCCAGTTGTTGATCTTTTAACAATAACCAGACCATACCCCAGCCTGTTAAAGTACCCAGGGTATAAATACTGCCGGCAAACATGGTCTGATGCAGATTGATATTCGGGGCTAAAGGTGCAGTACAGACCAGCTGTTGCCTGTTCACTGACTGTACTTTTAACTGCATATAAGCAGAGAGTGGAATGGTCTGCCAAAAAGTCTGCTGTAGCTCTGCTTGCCATTGCTGCAACACCACTGCTGATGTAGAAAAAGCCAGAGTTTTGACATAACGATGATGCGCAATACCAAACAACGCATTGGCAGGTTCGAGGTAGCTATACCCTGCCTTTTGGTAAAAACCAGCAGCAGTATCACGTGCATTTAAGATGATACGTTGCATGCCCTGCTCCAGCGCTACTTGCTCCAGTTGCTGCAGCACCATAGCGCCTAAACCATGGCCCTGCCATTGATCAGACACGGCCATGTAACGCACCTGAGCAGTGTGTTCATCGACCTTATGCAAACGACCAACAGCAACAACTTCACCATCTTCAGTGCAGACCATACGGTGAAAAGAGTGTGCTTCCAACTCATCCTGTTCAGAACCTTTAGGTTGATCCCAAGGCGCTCGAAGCACTTGCCAGCGTAATTGATAATAAGCTAACCATTGAGCTTCGGTTTGTGGGGCGCTAAGCTGCCAGTTCACATCTGCGTCCTGTCGTCTGTTGATTTGAGGGTATTGTGGAGCAAAAAGCTGAGGTTATACAACAGTTAGTCTGGTTTAAGTCTGGTCCGCCCAGATTAGAACTGACAGAAGAAGGCCCGTTTTTATGCTTGTATCTTGACGGCATCATGCAAAGTAAAATGAACCAGTTGGCACCTGCAGCAACACTGTCCGCTCATCTGGAGCCTGTTCTGTATTCGTTACAGCGACTTAAGCCTGATGCAGTATTGCAGCTGGGCTTGGGAGGTGGTGATATCAATCGTTTTATGACCACTGTGCTGCCCAATACTCATTTGCTGACCATAGAACTAAGTCATGAAGTGATAGATGCTTATCAACGTTTCTTTTGTCTAAAAGGTAAAGAACAGCTGCTGAGCTTAGCTGCACAAGATTTTCTGCAGTCGAATCAGCAGCAATGGCCTTTTGTGTTTTGGGATATTTACCCGCTCTTTGAAGGCTGGCAGCAGGCCATGCAAACACTACTGCAGCAAAAAGGTACTATCTGGATCAATTTATCTCAGCCTGAGTGTCAGCCAGACCTCGAAGTTTTACTCTCCGATCGCCCTTATCAATGCATTCCAATCAAAGGATATTTTAACCTGCTGTACGAGATTAAGCCTCTAACAGAAAAGTAACAGGGCCATTGTTGACCAAAGCGACCTGCATATCTGCCCCAAACTGTCCTGTCGCTACCTCAACCCCCAGGCTTCTGCAGTAAGCAACAAAATCCTGATAAAGCTGAAGTGCGAGCTCTGGATGAGCTGCGGTCGAAAAACTGGGTCTTAAGCCGGAATTCGTGTCTGCGGCCAGAGTAAATTGCGAAACCACTAACAAAGCGCCACCCGCTTGTTGCACATTCAGATTCATTTTGCCGTTTTCATCCGAAAACACTCGATATTTAAGTACCTTCTCAGCCAGCTTTTTCAGTTGCTGCTCTGAATCATCTTTTTCTACTCCCAGCAACACCAGCAAACCTGTGTTGATGGCCCCCACCAGATGCTGATCGACAGTGACACTGGCAGAGCTGACCCGTTGTATTAAAGCCTTCATACCGCAGTCCTGGCTTGAGTTTGTAACCTGTCCGCCATAGCCCTGCTGGCTTGGTATAGGGCTTTTGCGATGCCAGTTTCGGAGGCTGAATGGCCTGCATCCAATACCCAATGTAGTTGGGCATCAGGCCAACGCGACGCCAGACTAAAAGCATTTTCGGCTTTGCAAATCATGTCATAGCGCCCATGCACTATGTTACAAGGTAAATGACTGATTTTATGTAGATTATCTAACAACTGATTAGGTTCAAAAAAACACTGATGCATAAAATAATGATGTTCAATCAAAGCCAGAGCCAGAGCGGACTGTGCATCCATCTCCCCACCCCAGGAAAACTCATTCGGCATTAAAGTAGCGATACGGGATTCCCAGATACTCCAGGCTAATGCAGCCTCCAGACGGATAGCTTCATCCTGATGATGCAGTTGCAGCTGATAGGCTTGCAACACATCTAAGTGCACAAGATGAGTAATAGGCTGAAGGAAATCCTGATAATAATCAGGAAAAACCTGGCTGGCACCAAAACCTGCCCGGTAGAGCCAATCGATGTCCTGCTCACGACCAAGGAAAATGCCACGCAAAATAAAGCCCAGACAATACTGCGGATAAGTCTGACCATAAGCTAAAGCCAGCGTACTGCCCCAGGAACCACCAGCAACCACCCAGTTTGGGATCTGAAGATGTTGCCGGATCATCTCCATATCCGCAATCAGGTGTTGGGTACTGTTATTGTTCAGTTGCAATGCGGGTCTGGATAAACCGCAACCACGCTGATCAAAAATAATAATGTGGTACAAAGCTGCATCAAACAGCTGGCGATGAAAGGGCGAGCTACCGCCACCAGGCCCGCCATGGCAATAAATCACCGGAATACCGTTCGGGTTACCACTTTGTTCCAGATAAATCTGCTGACCATCAGGAGTGTCAAGCCATTGGGTAGCAAAAGCTTCAATCGCTGTACCTCTGCTCATGCTGTGGCATCCTGTTCTGCTATTTTTTCTTCTTTTGTTGCAGCTAAAAGCCACAGCTCCTGCAACAAAGCCGTTAATTCAGCCCCCAAGAGCACCACCAGCCATACCAGATAGATCCACAAAAACAAGATAGGCACTAAAGCCAGAGCACCATAAATCGCCTGATAAGACGGAAATTGCGTGATGTAAAGAGCAAAACCTTCTTTCAGGAATTCGAACAACAGGCTGGCCACTGTGGCACCAATCAAGGCATGCCGATACTTCACTTTGCCATTGGGCACCACCAGATACAGCAGAAAAAACGCCAGAATAGAAAACAGATAAGGAGTAAGTGCCAGCAAAACAGAGCTTAACCCGGGGGTATAGCCCTCTGCCAAACTGGATAAAGATAAAATATAAGAGGTCACGGCAATGGACGCACCCAGCAGAATAGGGCCAAAGGTCAGGATCATCCAGTAAATGGAGAACGAAATAATCAGTCTGGGGCGTTTTTGAATGCGGAATATTCTGTTGATGGTTTTGTCGATATTGTGGATCAACATCAGCGCTACTACCACCAAAGCCGCTATACCTACTGCTGTCATTTTTCCAATATTTTCAACAAAACCAGCGATATAGAGACGCAGTTCATCACCTCTGGACGGAACTACATTGGCATACAAAAAGGCCTCTAACTGCTCACGCCATTCGCTGAACATTGGAAAAGCGCCCATCACAGAAAACATCACAGCAATAAAAGGCACCAAAGAGAGTAACGAGATATAGGCCAGGTATCCGCCTATCACATTAATCTGATCATGCTGACAACGCTTCAGATACAAAGTGAAAAAGTCCACACTTTGCCTAAGCCACAGCTGCAGTCTCTGTTTATCCCATCCTTGTGCCATTACCTCTTACTCCTGAAAGCTAAACGCTGTACCTGAAGCGAGTGCCTCTGTTAAAGCCTGGCTTGGTTTTTCAATAAAATTATCACCTTGCTGGTCAATAAAGAGTACTGGTAATTTCAGTTCATCCGCCACTTTTAATCCCTGCTCACTGCCCATGCATAAAAACGCTGTAGACCAGGCATCTCCCCAGGTTGGATCCGGGATCAGAATAGTGGTTGATACTGTATCGTGAGTCACCGGAGTACCAGTACGGGCATCCAGCACGTGGCTGTATCTTACGCCGTCCTGATCGTAAAAATGTCGGTAGGTGCCTGAAGTCATAATAGATAGAGGCTCACTTTGTTGCACACTGATAATTTTTTGTAGTTTTTGCGAATCAGGCAAAGGTTTTTCAATAGCAACACGCCAGGCTTTTGCTTCTGGTTTTTTACCTTTACTAACCAGTTCTCCCCCTACTTCGACCAGGTAATTCTGGATACCAGCCTTATCAAGAATTTTTGCCAGTTGGCCAACTGTGTAGCCCTGCGCGATAGAAGACACGTCCACTCGCAGCGCCGGATTCAACTTGGTTAAGCTACCTTCTTTGCTACTGACTTTATCTAATCCAATGGTTTGTTTTAACGCCTGAATTTGTTCTGTACTGGGTTTGGTGAGCTTATCGCCCCGAAAACCCCAGAGTTCAAAATAGGGCTTCACTGTTAAGTCGTAACAGCCTTCACTGTGCACGGACACTTGTCTGGCAATTTCTACCAGTTGCACCAGTTCCTCACCTACTTCGATGGGTTCCTGACTTTGCTGGGCATTAAAAGCTTCAATCACAGAGTCAGGTCTGTAGTTCGACATCAACAGATCAATACGGTCCAGTTCGTCTTTTAACTGAGTTTCTAAACTGGTTTTGTCCAGCTCTTGTTCACTCCAAAAACTGACCGTAAAGGTGGAGCCCTGCGCTGGGCCTGAAATACGTTGAATAGGGTCAGGTTGACTACAGGCGGTTAAACCAACAAAAAGGAAGGCAAAAACACTCAGGTTTTTTAACGACATAAGGCACTACAAACAAAAGGATAGATAGGGCCAGTGTAAACAAAACAGGTTGTAAAATCCAGCCACTAAGGCCGTGGGTTCTGGCTTACAGCGGGATAACAGCACGAACTGAACGCTTAAATTCAGGTTTTGGTCGCTGACAAATTGTGCAGTAGGTCACATCGGGTTAGTTTAGTTGCTGTCTAATCAGAAGAGGTTTAACCATGCAAAAGCCCCAGGCCATCAGGCCTTTTATTTACTCCTGTATTGCCAGCACCACCTTGCTTTGTGCAGCACCAGTTTTCGCGTCAACAGCAGCAAGCCAGTACTTTGAATCTGAAGATATTTTTGCGCTGGAGTATGCCAACGATCCTCAAGTATCACCGGACGGCAAACAAATAGTTTATGTCCGTAACAGCAACGATATTATGACAGATGGCACCCATAGCAGTTTATGGCTGCTGGATGTCAAAACCGGCCAGCAAAGCCCTTTATTTGTTGATCAGTTTAACTACGGCTCTCCACGCTGGTCTGAAGACGGCAACCGTATTGCTTTTATTTCTGACCGTTCAGGCTCACGTCAAATCCATGTGCATTATGTCAAAGAAAACAAAACCGCTTTAGTCAGCCAACTGACCAAAAGCCCGGGCAACTTAACCTGGTCGCCTGATGGTGAACAACTCGCCTTCACCATGAATGTGCCGGCTCAGGCCACTCCACTGGCTAAAGCCATTAAAATGCCAAAGAAACCTGAAGCAGCCAAATGGTCTGAACCTGCAATCTTGATTGAGCGGGCTCAGTATCAGGCTGACGGTCAGGGTTTTTTAAAATCTGAGTTTCGTCATGTGTTTGTTTTACCTGCAACAGGTGGAAAAGAACGTAAGCTGACGGACGGTGACTTTAACTACGGCTCGGACTTAAGCTGGACACCGGATGGCAAAGCTCTGATTTTTTCAGCCAATACCCATAAAGACTGGGAATACCAGCCACGAGACAGTGACCTGTATCAGTTCACGCTGGCCAACAGTCAGTTAAAGCAACTGACCAATATGCCAGGCCAGGAAAACTCAGCTGTGTTTTCGCCCGATGGTAAACACCTGGCTTTTGTCTGGGGCAACAATGAAAAAGTGCCTTATACCAACGGCAAACTCAAACTGATGGACTGGCGCTCTGGCGAAATTAAAGATCTGACCAAAACACTCGACAGAGACGTGGAAAATCCGCAGTGGCTGGATAACAGCAGCCTGGTGATCCAGTTTGATGACAAAGGCAAGCGCACTCTTGCTTCAGTGTCTTTGTCCGGCAAGCTGGAACAAATGACAGACGAGCTGTCTGGTGCCGGATTACCTCAGCCTTATTTAAGTGGCGAATACAGCGTCGCTAATGAAGTGATTGCCTTTACCCGAGGCAATGCACAGCGTCCGGCTGATGTGGCGGTGATAGCAAACGGCAAAACCCGCACCTTAACCGCCTTAAATGAAGATGTACTTGGCCATAAAAAACTGGGGCAAGTGCATGAAATTAATTACAAATCCTCTTTTGATGGCGAGCCAATTCAGGGCTGGTATATCACACCACCAGACTTTGACCCGACCAAAAAATACCCGATGATGCTGGAAATTCACGGTGGTCCTCATTTAGCTTATGGCCCGCATTTCAGTGCTGAGATGCAACGTTTTGCCAAAGAAGGTTATGTGGTGTTTTATGACAATCACAGAGGCAGCTCATCCTATGGCGAACGTTTTGCCATGTTATTGCACGGAAAATACAGCTCACCTGAGGATTACGCCGACCACGACTCAGGCGTAAATGCCATGATCGACCTGGGGTTTATTGATAAAGACAACCTGTTTATCGCTGGTGGTTCTGCCGGTGGTATAGCTACAGCTTATGCGGTGGGTTTAACTCAGCGCTACAAAGCAGCGGCCGTGGTCAAGCCTATTATCAACTGGTTAAGTAAAGTACTGACAGGCGACAGTTATTTGTATCAGACCTTCCATCAGTTCCCTGGAGTACCTTGGGAAAACGTTGAACATTACTGGAAACGTTCGCCTTTATCCTTAGTAGGTAATGTCACCACTCCTACTATGTTGATGACGGGCGAGGCTGACAGACGTACGCCAATCAGTGAGTCTGAGCAGTTTTATCAGGCGCTGAAAATCCGCAAAGTTGACACAGTAATGGTGCGTATTCCGGGCTCTCCGCACGGTATTGCCAATAAACCCAGCCGGATGATCACCAAGATTGAATATATTCTGGCCTGGTTTAATCAATACAAAACCAACTCCAACTAAAAATGTAAAAGCCCGGTTCTCCGGGCTTTTTTCTGCTTCAGCGCTGTCAGGTTCTACTTTGTATATCAATGCAGTTTTGTTAGGCTTAACTCAGACTCATCCGACAGGACATCACAAATGGCGCAGTGGCTTAGCGGAACAGTAATAGCAAATACGCACTGGACTGACACTTTATTTAGTCTAAGGGTCAAGACTGAGCCTTTTGATTTTATCGCCGGTCAGTTTGTCCGGCTGGCCATAGAGACTGCAGATGGCAAAGTACAGCGTGCTTACTCACTGCTCAATAGTCCTGGCGGCCCAGAACAGGAGTTCTTAATCAGCACAGTCGCGGATGGCCTGCTGACACCTTTGCTGCATCAGCTAAAGCCTGGCGATACAGTCGACATCAGTCAGCCTGCCTGTGGATTCTTTATTCTGGATGAAGTGCCTGATGGTAAAAATCTGTGGCTGATTTCAACAGGCACAGGTATTGGCCCTTATTTATCTATGCTCGGAACCGAAACACCCTGGCAAAGGTTCTCATCAATTATTCTGCTGCATAGTGTGCGCTATGTCGCAGAACTGGTTTACCAGCCGCTGATCAGTCACTTTCAACAACGTTATGGCACGCAACTGCATTATCAGCCCATAGTCACACGGGAAGCCAAGGCTGGCGCTTTACAACAACGTATCCCGGAATTAATCCAAAGTGGCGCACTGCAACAGGCTTGTGGCCACAGCCTGGATCAAGAATCGCAAGTGCTGCTGTGCGGCAATCCGCAGATGATCACCGAAACCAAAGCTGTATTAGAGAGTCTTGGCCTGAAGAAGAACTTGCGCCGCGACCCCGGCCAAATTACGGTGGAGCAATACTGGAAATAGCAGTACAACAGCAGCTTTCGCGCCCTAACACTGAGTTACAGGCAAAGTCAGCGATCCTTTCACTTGCTGTTGCTGATGAATTTCTACCAGACACAACTGACTAGTGACAGTTTCAGAGCTCATTTTTAATGTGGGAACAGTTTTACCTTTAATTTTCAGTTCAACTTCCTTGTCTTTTGCCAGTTCATTCAAACTATGCACCACACAAATATTGTTCGCCAATCTGTGGTTTAGGGCTAAGTCCAAATCGCCCACACCAGCAACCCGGCTTCGATCTCTGTCCAGTTCAATACGTAAATCCGGTTTATGGTCGGCGGTAAAACCGGCAAATTGCAGATTAAAGACCAGTACATCCTCAAAGGCTAAATTATCTTGCTCAGACTGAGGGAATTCCATTGTCAACTGTTGCACAGACCCCAAAGTCGCAGCTTTAACCAAAGCTTCCTCACCCGGCCATACAGCTTTTTCTAACTTCTCAGACCAGGTTGGGCCATAAACCCAACGATATAAATCGGTTTGAGGTTCACGACTTGCTTGCTGATACCAGGTATTTTGCAACGCAGTAATTTTGTCATCTTTTAGGAAATAACGCAGTGCGGTATCTTCCGGGCACGACGCCACTGAATTGACTGGCTTTTTGCCAAGTGCTATCACCTGAGTGTTATTTGGGTCCTGTTTAGTTTGCCACCATTCAGTCGCATACACAGGACTGGCACTTAAAGCCAAAATTAAAACTGCCGAAAATTTCATCACTACTCTCCAGTTGCCGCGCCATTGTAGGAGAACAACATCGTTTTGTAACTATTGATATTTGTCTTATGCGCCTGACTGGCTGCTGAATCTATGGAAAATGCCAGTCTCAACTTTATGGCAGAGAACTCAGATTAAGAAATCAGTAAATAGTTTCAGTCAACAACTGGATCAGCGTGAAGCTACTTTAGCTTTGAGTGGGAAGGTACTGTAACCGGCTTATTCTGACGCTGATGGTAACGCTCAATAGCCAGATTTAATTTTGGCATAATCTCTGGGTTGCGGGCGATATAATCTTTACTGATGTAAATGCCAAAAGGTAACTGCATCTCCAGTTGCATTGAATACAAAGCTGGATCTAACTTTTCCTGTTGCATCAGGGCCTTTGCCGTCAATTCCGGCAACATGATGGCATCAACGCGCCGGGAATTTAACAAAGTAAATAACATACGAATGTCATTTGGCGCTCCTGCAACCTTATAACCCTGCTTCATTAACCACAAATAAGGGTTACTATTTAACTGAGCGGAAACTACAGCGTTTTGCTTAAACTCAGCAGAATCAGGGTCCAATTCAGCGCGCTGCTTTAACCAGACCCAGCTCCAGCCAGTGTAAGACACAGTAGCAGAAAACTCAGCAAATTTGTTTCGCTCATCATTTTCCGACGCCAAAAACAAACCATCGACCAACTGATTTTGCATATCCTTCACTGCCCTGCCGTAATTTGGCTTGGGTACAATTGTAAAGTCCTGCTGCAAATCGGCCATGATGCTCACAAAAGCTTCATAACCAAAGCCCTTATACTCGCCATTCTGAACATAGGTGTAAGGCGGATAATCTGGCATCGCCATGCGCAACGGCTCTTTTGCTTGCGCTGCTGTAAGCGGCAACAAACAACTGAGGATACAAAGTTGCAGCAGCTTAGTCAGTCGTCGCATTAGAGATTTTCTCCTGATAACGACGAATAGCAGCATTTAACTGTTGCATAAATTCCGGATGTTTTTGCAGATATACTTTATTGATATAGATGGCAAAAGGTAAATTCACCTCCTGCTGGAAGTTAAATAATGCCGTATCAATTTCTTGTTCTGCCATCAGAGTTTTTACCGTTAGCTCTGGTAATAAAATAGCTTCAACGCGTTTAAACTGCAGTAAATTCAAGAGTCCTCGTATATCCGTAGTTCCTGCAGTTACCTTATAATTCTGCTCTTTCAGCCATTGATAGATATTGCTGTTAGTTTGCGCCGATACCACTGCCTTTTGCTTAAAGCTATTCGAACCTGGCTGTAAGTCCGTGCGCTGCTTTAACCAAACCCAACTCCACTGGATCATCAACACAGGCTCAGAAAACTCTGCACTTTTGTTACGTTCTGCGCTCTCGGTAGCAAGAAAAAATCCATCCACGCTGCCTTGTTGCAGGTCCGCTATAGCACGGCCAAAATGAGGCACTAACTGCACAGAAAACGGCAACTGCAGATCCGCCATAATACTTGCCACAGCCTCATAGCCTATGCCTTTGTTACCTCCATTCTCCTGATAGGTGTAAGGCGGATAGTCTGGCATCAAAAATTGTAACGGCTCCTTAGCCACTGCATTTTCAGCGAAAAGACAACAGAGCATAACCCCCAGTAACAACCTGAACATAAATAGCTACCATCAAAAATTAAAAAAGCACGGGAAACAAACTTAACTCTAGCAGCAATA
This sequence comes from Rheinheimera tangshanensis, assembly GCF_014645135.1. GTDB lineage: Bacteria > Pseudomonadota > Gammaproteobacteria > Enterobacterales > Alteromonadaceae > Pararheinheimera > Pararheinheimera tangshanensis. The sequence continues at coordinate 401,514 of NZ_BMLH01000001.1, read as the reverse complement.
AAGCGAGTCCGACCTAAAACTACAAAGAGGTCGTGACAATATAAAGTGCACATAGTCGGATACGGCTCAGTGCTCATTCATATTTTCATTTCACATTGTTTTCACATTGGCAGCTTTAAGCTCTGTGCCACAGAGAAAGATAACGTGTTTGCATTGATAGAAAAAAGGCACAAGTGATGGCACTGACAAAAGGAAAAAAGACGATGTTAAGCATAGGTATTGTAATGGCAGGAATCGCTGCGCTTTGGTATGGCGTATTTGGTTTAAAACCTTATAGCTTAAGCGCAGAGGAACTGACAGCCAGGTATGCTTACTCTGTGAAACAGCAAGTGCAACTGGATCTGAAAGAACTAACCCCACAAAGTTTTGAATTTACCTACCCAAGTTTTGATGGCGTGACTGTGAATGGCCGCATCATTTATCCGCAGGCGCCTAAAACAATTCAAAGCCCAGTACCAGTGCTGATTGGCGCTCATGCGATGGGTCGCAGCCAAATTCGCTGGTGGCAAGACAGCTTTAAAGACAGAGCGACCTTTGAGCAAACAGACAAAATCACAGCAATGGCATTAGCCAAAGGTTATGCGGTAGTCGCCATAGATGCGCGTAATCATGGTTTACGTAAAGACCCGGATCTGACCGTAGTAGATATCATCGAGAATTTACACTGGTGGGGCGAACGTGAGCCTTACGAAACCATGCTGGTGGATACGGTGCGGGATCATAGAGTGTTACTGGATTGGTTGGTACAGCAACCTATGCTTGATAAAAATAAGATTAAACTGGCCGGCTACAGCATGGGCGCACAAATTAGCTTGTTATTGGCCGGAGTTGACTCTCGTATCAAGAGTGTCGCCGCCATAGTACCGCCCCATATGAACAGCACTACAGCCGTAGTAGCACCGCTGAATGTGATGGCTGGCCTTTCGGATAATCAAGTCTGGCTTTTCACCGCAGATGACGATGAATACGCCAGCATCAAACAGAATCAACAGCTGTTTGATGCTTTGCCAAACCCAGATAAAAAGCTATTCCGTTTCGACAGTGGTCATCTGTTGCCAGCAGATTATGTAACCAAACTCGAGCCCTGGCTATAAACCAAAGCTCTTCCTGCCTACCTATACCCAAAGTAATTGGAGTTGCAGGGAGGCGACAAGAGCCTGAGCCCCCAGGAGCATAGTAGTCCTGTGTGCAATTGGATTGAAGCGAGAACGAGCTGCTCTACCCCAGTATGTTATTTGCAAAACAACTGGGGCGATGGCTCGAAGTCAACAAAGCTGCAGCTTCAAGTAAGAAGGGTATTAATGACTAAACTGCAAAGCTGCCAAACGGGCATACAACTCACTGCTTTGCAAAAGTTCTGTATGTGTGCCCTGAGCGACAATTTGCCCCGCTTCCAGCACCACAATACGATCGGCTGCCAAAACGGTGGCCAACCTGTGTGCTATCACCAGAGTAGTGCGGTTTTGTGCGGCGTTATCCAAAGCCTGTTGCACTTGTCGTTCACTTTGTGCATCCAAAGCACTGGTGGCTTCATCCAGCAATAATACCGAAGGGTTACTTAAGATGGCTCTGGCAATGGAAATACGTTGACGCTGACCACCAGATAAACGCACACCCCGTTCGCCTAAATAAGTGTTGTAACCTTCGGGCAGAGCCAGAATAAAGTCGTGTGCTGCTGCCATTTTTGCGGCATCCTGCACTTCTTGCTCGGACGCTTCAGGGCGGGCATAACGGATATTATCCAGCACAGAACCTGCAAATATCACAGTGTCCTGCAGCACTATGCCAAAAGGCTGACGGGCATCGGTTAAACGTACGTCTTTTAAATCTGTGCCGTTAAATTTCACCTGGCCGCTTTGTGGATCGTAAAAGCGCAGCAACAACTGGAACAAGGTGGTTTTGCCAGCGCCTGAAGGGCCAACTAAAGCTATATGTTCACCGGGTTTAATTTGCAGTGAAAAGTCCTGCAAAGCCAAAGTATCAGGCCGCGATGGGTAGCTGAAATTAACATTGTTAAACTCAATACCACTGCCCGCCAGATTATGTTCAGGCAAAACCAAAGGCAGAGGATCAGCTCTTTCCACCACAGGAGACTGTACATTTAACAACTGCATCAAACGCTCTGCCGCGCCAGCTGCGCGTTGTAAATCGCCCCAAACTTCGGCAATAGCGCCAATAGCACCAGCTGTTAATACCGCATATAAAATAAACTGCGACAACTCGCCGCCTGTCATTTCATTAGCCAGCACAGCCTGAGCCCCTAACCACAGCACAAAAGAGATAGCACCAAATACCAGTACTATCGCCACTAAGGTCAGCATAGAGCGGGCGCGAATACGGGATAACGCTGTGGTAAAAGCAGTTTCAACAGATCCAGTAAAACGCGCGGTTTCCCGTTGCTCCTGCCGGTACGACTGCACTGTGGGAATAGCGTTTAACACTTCACCTGCCACAGCACTGGCATCAGCAATACGGTCCTGACTGTCACGCGATAACTTACGGACTTTGCGGCCAAATAAGAAAATTGGCAAAATCACCAAGACTAAGGTCAGCAGAATGTAAGTGGCTAACTTGGCACTAGTGACAAATAGCATCACCAAACCGCCAAGCAACAAGAAGCTATTGCGTAAACCCATAGACAAACTGGTGCCCACCACAGCCTGAATTAAGGTGGTATCTGTGGTTAAACGTGATAAAACTTCGCCGGTTTTAGTCAGCTCAAAAAACTGCGGGCTCATCTTCACCACATGAGCATAGACAGCACTGCGCAAATCAGCTGTCACCCGCTCCCCCAGCCAGGACACATAATAAAACCGCAATGCAGTAGCCACCGCCAGAACGACGGAAAGGCCAAATAACGCCAGAAAATATTGGTCGATATGACCCGCCTGATCGCTGGAAAAACCCGCATCAATCAGATACCGAAAAGCCACAGGCAAAGTCAGAGTAGCCACAGCTGCCACTGTTAAAGCAATAAAAGTCAGCAACCAGCGGCTGGCATAAGGAGTTAAAAAAGGTAATAAGCTAAAAAGCGGGCCTATTTTTTTAGCTGGAACCTGAACTTCAGTATCAGGCTCAGCTTCTGTTTCGAGGGATCTGCTGCTCACCATTTATAAACCAGCCATGATACGCATCACTACACCCACAGCAGCACCGAGGATAAGCACCATCGCGGCGATAAAACTAATCATAAAACCAGGTCCCCTGCTTTTAGGGTCTTTGATATAACTGACAGAATACAACACACGGCCCACTAACCAGACTAACCCCAAAAGCCCCGCCCAAAGTGGACTGACGTACTCACTGAATAACCAAAGCGCAGGTAAAAACAACACCAATTGCTCCAGCGTGTTCATCTGTACTCTATACACCACCTCAAACTCAACAGCGCCCGTAGTAGCTGGTGCTGCCACGCCATATTTTTTCCGAGCCATACCAACGGCCAGAAAGCTGTAAACGAATAATAAAAGTGCCAGCAAGGTAACAACAGCAGGAAGATGTAAAGCCATGATAAACCTTCAGTCAGTTAAGGCGGATTGCCTTTGAAGGTAATGGGGCTGTTGTGTGATAAATTCAACAGCCCCAGATCAGACGCTCAATCAAATTGAATTCAGACGCTTTAACCTGAGCAGATCTCTGACAACTTCATAACCAGGAAAACAGGCAGTGATCAACAAGCCATGAGTCAGCCCCTGTTCTAGCTGTTGTAAAGTAAACAGGCTATTCAGCTCGGCGGGACCAGCCTGCAACAATGGACCACTAAAAGCCAGTGCCACTAAAAACACCGCAAAAGCTGCATTGATTGCAATACTGCTCAGTAAAAGCTTCCGATTCCAAATCCGTCGTTGTAATTGCCATACACTCAGCATAACGGACAGAATTATCACAGGGCTAAACCATTGCAACATCAACAAAGCAGTATCAGTAAAAGTCACACTACGGGCAGCAAATTCTGCCGGGTTCATCCACAGTGGATACCAAATTACAATGAGTAAAAAGATACAGGTCGCCAGATCAGTAAAGATGTCGCTCAGGTTAATATGCTGCCAGCCCAGGTCTGCTTTGGGTAAATCTTTAGGCGACCAGTCTTTGCCCGGGCAATGACCTAGCTTATGGCCTGTACCATTGATTGCGGCAAAACTTAGCACTATGGCGGTAAAGGCAAAACAAGCATCCGCCATAAAACCAGCAGCAAGCTGCAATAGAAAACGTATTAAGTTGCCATCACTGCTGCCCAGCCAATGCGTGGTTGCGCCTATTACCTGCAATACAAAAAGCACACCCAACACCATATACAAAGTGTGTTTCAGCATAGGCATATCTTCGGCTGCCACTAAAGCTTTAGGCGGCACAAACTGGTAAGCCACAGTTCTGGGCCGCCCCATTTGTTTTAACGCTGCTGCCACATCCTCTTCTGACAACTGACCCTGCTGCTCTTTTAGCGCATCGAGCTGGTCCATAATATTGGCATTCAGTTCGCGGCCTATTTCCAGCCTTTTCGATTCAGGCAACTCACGCTGCACCGCAGCCACATAACGTTCTACCAGTTCCATTATTCTGTCTCCCCGCTTTGCTCTTGTGTTAACAAAGGATCCAAAGCCGAATTGAGTTGTAGCCATTCAGAGGTTAACTGCACCAGCAGCTCTTTGCCTTGCTCCGACAACAAGTAATAACGCCGCTCGCGGCCTTCGGCTTGCTGCCATTCGCTGTCCAGCAAACCTTGCTCTGCTAAACGCCGCACCAACGGATACAAAGTGCCTTCGTCTATATCTATGCCTCTGTCCTGCAGTTGCTTTCTAAGCGAATAGCCATAATGTGGCTGCTTCAACGAAGCCAAAACAGCAAGCACCAGCACCCCACGGCGCAGTTCCAGTCGCATTTTGTCCAACTGTGATGAGGTCATAAAAAATCCTGTTCAATCATCGATACTGTGCCGCGCACACTGTGCAACACACAGCAAATACTAGGTGCGACACAGCATGATCGCAAGCTTATTTTTCGACCAACAGCTAAGCTTATGAAAAATAAAGATATTTAGTTATTTACTTAAGGATCGAAGTGAAACGCCAGCCGCGCAGACGGGGAGTAGAGTAACTCTTGCTCAGTCAGGAAATTCAAGTTAGGGTGAGCCTCTACTCTCTTTGAAGAAGAATAAAATGCCTGAAACGCTAACCCAAATTGGTTTACCCATCGCATTAATACTGATTATGACAGGCGTGGGAATGACGCTGCGGCCAGCTCACTTCACTGAAGTGGCACGGCAGCCTAAAGCATTTTTTATTGGTGCTTTGGCGCAATTACTTCTGCTGCCGCTTTGTGCCTTATTGGTGATTTCTCTATTTGAGCTGCAGGGTGAGCTCGCAGTGGGTTTATTTATTCTGGCCTTATGTCCGGGTGGAACCACCTCTAATTTGTACAGTTACTTAGCCAAAGCTGATGTCGGTTTGTCGGTCGCATTAACAGCTCTGGTTGGTTTTGTTACGCCTTTTTCATTGCCGCTGCTGGCTGCATGGGCGATTGAGCATTTCTTAGGGGAAAACACTGCTTTTCAGCTGCCGTTATTAAAAACCTGGCTGACCTTAATGATAGTGGGTGTATTCCCTGTATTGCTTGGCATGTGGTTTAACTTTAAATGGCCTGAACGCTCATCCCGCATTCACCCCTTGATCAGCCGCTTTTCAGTGATAGTGCTGGTACTGCTGATCATCAGCATAGCGACCGATCTGGGTTCAGATCTTTGGTTGTTTTTACAGAAAACCGGACCTGCAGCTTTGACCTTAAATGTGCTGACCATGCTGGCAGGTTATGGCTTAGGCCGGTTTTTACTGCAGCAAGAAAAACAAGCCAGAACCATTTGTCTTGAGGTTGGTCTGCAAAATGGCACACTGGCTTTGATGATCACTACTGGCATTTTACAAAATAGCGCCATGTCGATAGCCCCCAGCGTCTATAGCTTGCTGATGTTTATCACCGCAAGTTTGTTTACGCTGTGGGCATTACGCAAAGATAAAGCCATTTAAGCGAAATTTGTTTTGGTTATAAATAAGAGACGGGCGACCATAAAGGCCGCCCCTACGTCATACAAGGACAGATTTTAAGGCTTTCTGCCAGCCACTTAGCAACTGCTGACGCATAGATGGCCCTTGGCATATGTGGATGGCTCTAGCCTAGCTGGGCCTGATGTAGTTGGGAAGAGTTAACCAACTGGCATCCATGCAAAAAATAGATGCCAGTTGGGCCTAGACGTCAGTTTTATTCTGCTGAACCTTCAGCTTCTTTACGATTTTTGCGCAGTGACAGTATCACAGAGGTGGCAATAATAGTCGCTACGACACATAAGGATAAAGCGGTTGGGATCTTCATCAGATCAATCAGCATCATTTTGATACCAATAAATACCAGCACTAAAGCCAAACCATACTTCAGTAAACTAAAGCGATCAGCCATATCGGCCAGTAGAAAATACATAGAGCGCAAACCTAATATCGCAAAGATATTTGAGGTTAAAACGATAAATGGATCTGTGGTAATGGCAAAAATCGCCGGGATGGAGTCAACAGCAAAGATCAGATCCGAGAATTCCACCAGCACCAACACCAAAAACAGCGGCGTGGCATACAGTACCCAGCGGCCATCGACGAAACGTTTGACGAAAAACTTCTCGCCTTCAAGTTGTTCTGTAATGTTGTAACGACGACGTAACCACAAGACGATTTTGCTATTGGCTAAATCAGGTTGTTGCTCAGCAGCCAGCCACATTTTTATACCAGTGAACAGCAGGAAAACGCCAAACACATAAAGTAACCAATGGAATTGAGTAATAAGCCAAGCACCAGCAAAAATCATGATGGTACGCATCACAATGGCACCTATAACACCCAACACCAGCACGCGTTTTTGTAAATCTGCCGGGATAGCAAACACAGTAAAAATCATCAGCCAGACGAAGACATTGTCTATGGCCAGTGACTTCTCAATTAAATAACCTGTGACATATTCCAGAGTTTTGGCTGTGGCTATTTGTTCACCCACAGTGTTATTCAGATACAGCCATAATCCGGCAGCAAACAGCATAGACACCGATACCCAAATACCAGACCAAATGGCAGCTTCTTTGACTGAGACTTTGTGTTGTTTACCGCCACCGACCCAAAATAAGTCGATAGCAAGCATGATGATGACCACACTAAAAAATGCGGCCCATAACCAGGGGTTTGCAATGGATTCCATAAAAAGCTCCAAACAGGGTTTGATTCACCGGCTGCTGCCGGTATTGTCCAGAACCGCACGGGCTGGAACTCCTGTTTGAAAGGGATCTTTGCCAGAGCGGCAAAGGTCTTGCTCATCAGTGTGGTACTGACCTGGTTACCGGAAACCTGAAGTTTCGTAATGACGATAAACCAGTAGTGAGCTACTCCCCTTTGGGATGGCGCAACTTTAACAAAGCCCGAGTAAAACAGTCAACTACTAAGATGATACAAGTGATCCCAGAAAACACGGCGACCCAAAGGCCGCCGTGTTTTATCTTCATCATTTACTTCAACAACGAAGCAATCACATAGTCAGATCAAACCTGTCCAGCGTCATCACTTTGGTCCAGGCGTCGACAAAGTCTTTAGTGAACTTCACTTTGCCATCCTGTGCCGCATAAACTTCTGCTATAGCGCGAAGCTCCGAGTGCGAACCAAACACCAGATCCACCGGGGTTGCAGTCCATTTCAGTGTGCCGGTTTTGCGATCCACACCTTCGTACATGCCTTCAGTTTTAGCCGACTTGCGCCACTCTGTGGACATATCCAGCAAATTGACAAAGAAGTCGTTGCTTAAAGTGCCGGGTTTACTGGTAAATACGCCGTGTTTTGCACCGCCTGTATTGGCGTCCAGCGCACGTAAACCACCTATCAGCACTGTCATTTCCGGCACGCTTAAGGTCAGCAGATTGGCTTTATCTACCAAAGCCTCAGCAGGAGATAACAGAGTATCTTTGCTGTAGTAGTTGCGGAAGCCATCAGCCATCGGCTCCAATACAGCAAAAGATGCCACATCGGTTTGCGCCTGACTGGCATCAGTGCGGCCCGGTGTAAAGGGCACTTCTACCGTGATGCCCCCTGCTTTAGCGGCTTGCTCTACTGCAGCACCGCCAGCAAGCACAATCAAATCAGCCAGAGAGACTTTTTTGCCACCGCTTTGGGCTTTATTAAAGTCCTGCTGAATGCCTTGCAGTTTTTTCAGTACCTTGGCCACTTCAGCCGGGTTATTCACCGCCCAGTCTTTTTGTGGCGCTAAAGCCAAACGAGCTCCGTTGGCACCACCACGTAAATCTGTACCACGGAAGCTGGCTGCTGCAGCCCAACTGGTGCGAACCAGCTCTGGCACTGTTAAACCGGATGACAACACTTTGGCTTTGAGCGCTTTGATATCCTCAGCGTTGACCAATTCATGATCGACAGCGGGCACAGCGTCCTGCCAAATCAAGGTTTCAGCTGGCACTTCAGCACCTAAATACCGAACCTTAGGCCCCATATCGCGGTGAGTTAATTTAAACCAGGCTTTAGCAAAGGCCAGTTCAAACTCCTTGGGGTTTTCTTTAAAGCGCATGGTGATTTTGCGGTATTCGGGATCTTCTTTTAGCGCCAGGTCTGTGGTGAACATAATAGGCGCATGGCGTTTGGTTTTGTCGTGCGCGTCCGGCACTAAATTGGCAGCCTGACCGTCTTTCGGGATCCACTGAGTGGCACCAGCCGGGCTTTTGGTTTTGACCCAATCAAAGGCATAGAGGTTATCCAGATACTGAGTAGTCCAGGCAGTTGGATTCACCGACCAGGCACCTTCTAAACCCGAAGTGACTGTATCTTCGGAATGGCCTTTGCCACATTTGTTTTTCCAGCCAAAACCTTGTTCTTCAAGCTCTGCCGCAGCAGGTTCTTTGCCAACACAGTCTTCAGGTTTATGCGCACCGTGCGCTTTACCAAAAGTGTGGCCACCCGCTATTAAGGCCACTGTTTCCTCATCGTTCATCGCCATACGACCAAAGGTTTCGCGAATATCTTTGGCGGCAAGCAAGGGATCAGGATTGCCATTAGGCCCTTCCGGATTGACATAAATCAGGCCCATTTGCACAGCAGCCAGAGGTTTTTGTAGCTTACGATCACCACTGTAGCGCTTGTCATCCAGGAATTTAGTTTCCGGTCCCCAGTAAACAATATCGGCTTCCCAGTCATCGGTGCGACCACCGGCAAAACCAAAGGTTTTAAAGCCCATAGACTCCAGCGCCACATTGCCTGTCAGCACCATTAAGTCAGCCCATGAAATTTGCCGGCCATATTTTTGTTTAATAGGCCAGAGCAAGCGCCGGGCTTTATCTAAATTGACGTTATCAGGCCAGCTATTTAAAGGCTCAAACCGCTGCTGCCCTCCACCTGCACCACCCCGGCCATCAGAAATCCGGTAGGTACCAGCGCTGTGCCAGGCCATACGAATAAAAAACGGCCCATAGTGACCATAATCCGGCGGCCACCAGTCTTGCGGCGTGGTCATCAGTTTGGTGATGTCGGCTTTGACTGCCTTTAAATCCAGCTTTTTAAATTCTTCTGCGTAGTTAAAGCTTTGATCCATAGGGCTGGATTCCACCCCATGCTGACGCAGCGGCGCCAGGTTTAATTGTTCAGGCCACCAGAACTGATTGTCTTTATTCATGCTTTCAGCACTGGCGATATGGGTAGTTAAAGCTAGCGAAACGGCGACTGCTAAAGCCGAGAGTAATGTTGTTTTCCGTTGAAGCATATGCGCTCCCTCCATTGGTTAAAGTTAACCTGCACCGCGCTAAACATTAGACCAATGGAATAGAAAATGTGGTTTTAATCAATTTAAGTGATTTATTGAAGTTTGGGCTATTTGTAAAGGTTTAGGGACAGGGGTTGGGGCGAGCGATCTTTGTAGCCAAACTACCTTGCTTGATTACTCAACTTACACTATATTTTGTACGTTATTTCGTACTTAATGGGGCTTTATTGTGGCACGTCTCCGTCTTGATCAGGACATCCAACCTCTTTCTGAATTCAGATCCAGTGTTGCTTCTTATATCCGGCAAATTAATGAAACCCGCCGTCCCTTAGTCATTACGCAGCATGGCAAAGGCGTCGCTGTGTTGATGGACGTAGCTGAATATGAAGCTATGCAGGAGAAAATTGAACTGCTGGAAGAACTGCGCACCGCAGAAGCCCAACTGGCGTCAGGCGCCGGAGTTTCGAATGAAGACGCCCGCAGTTTGCTGCTAGCTCGGTTGAAAAAATGAATGTGGTTTGGTCGCCTTTAGCTTTAGAAAAGCTGGGTAACGCAGCAGATTTATCACCACGAATCCACATGCAAAAAGTCAATTTTACTGAACTAATTACCGAGAATCAGTCTAAAACTATGTGGATAAAAGCGAAAAAACAAACTTATTAACAAACTTATACACAGATGAACGCAAAAAGACAGTTATTAGTGCATAGAAAAAGAATAACTTCATAGGTTATGCAAACTTAATTGCATTTTTATACAAAATGCTCTTGCGTTAGTCCGACGAATGGATCTATTGTCTATTTGAGCGCCAAAACTTATCACTTTAGTGATTGTGGAAACGGACGATAACAGTATAATACGCGCGCTTTTTGTGCAGATGAAATAACCAAAATGGTTTTTATCGGGTACGAACAAACAGGGTGATATTTATGGATTACGCAGCAATGTACGAAAGTTTAGGGTTTACTCCAACCCCAGATGCAATAAAAACAGCTAATAACAACGCGTCAGAAGCAACAAGCTTTGAAATATTTACACTGCTAAAGCATGTTCCTGAGAAGTTAGTTTCTCACACTTCTCCTCCAGAACAGCAAACAGCTGCTGTTTAAATTATTTAGAAATTTAAGCTCCCTAATTGGGAGCTTTTTTATACATTGGATGTACCCACTATGCCTAATTTCAATAAGATTCAGCTAGAGATCGCTACTCAGACCGTTACAGAAAATCCTCATCCGTCTGATAGTGTACGCAGAAAATATTTAGGTGAATTACATCAGCACACTCAAAGAAATGTCATCTGTTACTACTCAGGCTTTTTATCTAGGCCGGGCGTTGCTAATACAATTATCAATGACTCAGATAAAAATGGATTTATGAACGCAATAAGCGGCATAGATGTAAGCCTTGGATTAGACCTTATTCTCCATACCCCTGGCGGTGACATAGCTGCCACTGAATCTATAGTTGAGTATATATACAGTATATTCAAAGGTGACATAAGGGCGATAATACCGCAGATAGCAATGTCTGCTGGCACAATGATTTCTTGCTCTTGCAAAGAAATCATAATGGGAAACCATTCTAACTTGGGCCCTATAGATCCACAACTTGGAGGTATGGCGGCACAAAGTTTGATCGAAGAGTTTGAATATGCTGCATCTCAAATAATTCAAAACCCAGCATATGCTCATGTGTGGCGACCCATAATGGAAAAGTACCATCCCACTCTACTAACAACCTGTAAGCATGCCATCTCTTGGTCAAACACTATGGTGACTGAATGGCTTGCTAGAGGAATGTTTGCAGGTAAGGGGGATGAAGCAAAAGAGCATGCTTTAAAAGTGTCGCAAGCTCTTGGAGATCATACTAATCACAAAACTCATTCTCGACACATCACTAGGGATGAACTTAGAAGAATAGGTTTAAATATTTTGGATTTGGAAACAGATAAGCGACTTCAAGATTTAGTTCTATCAATCCATCATTGCTACATTCATGAAATGTCTATCTCTCCGATTTTTAAAATCATCGAAAACCATGCAGGAAATGCGATCATTGGACGTGGATGAAATATTGGTGCCAGCTTAGCTGCACATAAAAGACTAATAGATCGGATTTTAGGAAAGTCGCATACCAAACACCAGTAACTGCGCAGTGAGCAATCAAAAGTGAGCGCGGGAGGCGCGAACGGGCGAACGTAGTAGTTGGTGGTTGGGCTGGTTCGGAGAGCGGTTTGGTTTTGCTCTGAAGTTGAAGCGTCAGATTAGTTCAGATGGGATTGAGGATTCGGATGGAATATTGGGGTCAGAGCAAATTTGCTTCGCAAATCTTGATCTGACCCCTTCGTGAGCCGCCATTCCCCCTTAAAAACAACAAACCCGGCTTGCGCCGGGTTCATTTTTTTAGGGGGATGTGCGGATTACATCATTCCGCCCATTCCACCCATGCCGCCCATATCTGGCATTGCAGGAGCATCTTTCTTCGGCAGTTCTGTCACCATAGCTTCGGTGGTGATCATCAGAGAACCAACAGAAGCTGCGAACTGCAGAGCAGAACGAGTTACTTTGGTTGGATCCAGGATACCCATTTCCAGCATATCGCCGTACACGCCAGTTGCAGCGTTGTAACCGTAGTTGCCTGAACCGTTTTTCACGTTGTTTACAACAACTGAAGGCTCTTCACCGGCGTTATCAACGATTTGACGCAGTGGTGCTTCCATCGCACGCAGTGCGATTTTGATACCGTGGTTCTGGTCTTCGTTGATGCCACGCAGGTCAACCAGCTTGGCAGCTACACGTACTAAAGCCACACCACCGCCAGGCACTACGCCTTCTTCAACGGCAGCACGAGTTGCGTGCAGCGCGTCTTCTACGCGGTGTTTTTTCTCTTTCATTTCGATTTCAGTGGCAGCGCCTACTTTAATCACAGCAACACCGCCAGCTAACTTCGCCAGGCGCTCTTGCAGTTTTTCTTTATCGTAGTCTGAAGTGGCATCTTCCACTTGTTGACGGATTTGCTTCACGCGACCGTCAATAGCGTCCTGCTCACCAGCACCATCGATGATCGTGGTGTTGTCTTTAGTGATCACAACACGTTTAGCAGTACCTAAATCTTCCAGCGTGGCTTTTTCCAGCTCCATACCGATTTCTTCAGAAATCACTACACCACCAGTTAATACCGCGATGTCTTGCAGCATAGCTTTACGACGGTCACCGAAACCTGGCGCTTTCACCGCAGATACTTTGACGATACCGCGCATGTTGTTCACAACCAGCGTAGCTAAAGCTTCGCCTTCTAAATCTTCAGCGATGATCAGCAGAGGCTTGCCAGACTTGGCCACGCCTTCTAATACCGGCAGTAATTCACGGATGTTGCTGATTTTTTTATCCACAGTCAGGATGAACGGGTTGTCCAGTTCGACCTGACCAGCTTCCGGGTTGTTGATGAAGTACGGAGACAGGTAGCCACGGTCAAACTGCATACCTTCAACCACAGCCAGCTCGTTGGCTAAGCCCTGGCCTTCTTCAACAGTGATCACGCCTTCTTTGCCTACTTTGTCCATGGCATTGGCAATGATTTGGCCAATTTCATCGTCAGAGTTTGCAGAGATAGTACCAACCTGAGCAATAGCTTTAGTGTCGGCGCATGGCTGAGATAAAGCTTTTAATTCTTCAACGGCAGCGATCACTGCTTTGTCGATACCACGTTTTAAATCCATTGGATTCATACCGGCAGCAACAGCTTTTACGCCTTCGTTGATAATGTTTTGTGCTAACACAGTGGCAGTCGTAGTACCGTCACCGGCTTCGTCATTGGCTTTAGAAGCAACTTCTTTCACCATTTGTGCGCCCATGTTTTCGAACTTGTCTTCCAGCTCGATCTCTTTGGCCACAGATACACCGTCTTTAGTGATGATTGGTGAACCGAATGACTTGTCCAGAATCACGTTACGGCCTTTAGGGCCTAAAGTTACGCGCACTGCGTTTGCTAAAATGTTGACGCCTTTGAGCATCTTGTTACGGGCTTCATCGCCAAAACGTACGTCTTTTGCAGCCATTTTAAAAATTCCTCTGAATACTTTGAAATTAAATTAGAAAGTTCGGTTTAATTATTCGGTGATCACGCCAAGGATGTTGTCTTCTTTAGTGATGACATATTCCTGGCCTTCGATTTTTTCAGTGCGTTCTACGTAAGCACCAAAGATCACTTTGTCGCCGACTTTCACATCTAAAGGACGGACCGTGCCGTTTTCTAAAATGCGACCGTTGCCAACTGCAACCACTTCACCACGAGTAGATTTTTCAGCAGAAGCGCCAGTCAGCACAATACCACCAGCAGATTTGCTTTCAGCTTCCAAACGCTTGATGATGACGCGATCGTGTAATGGACGAATATTCATGCTTTTTTATCTCCTAAAAGCGATTTGAGTTTTAACATTGGGTGTTAAATTTGTTGTGTTTGCTATATGGGGCAATCTCCTTATGAACCCAAGGGCTATTTTTTAAAAATTTTGCGCATTTAAGTGTTTCTGCTTAGTTTTTGTGCAAACAATTCGTTTTATGCAACAAAATTCGGGTTAAGCAGGTCTTGTTTGCCGTGATGATGAGGATCCGACCATGATGATGGAACTGATTTTGTGTAATTGCCCTGATGCAGAAGTTGCAGAGCGCATCACTCAACACTTGCTGGAGCAAAAGCTGGCAGCTTGTGTTAACGTTTTGCCAGCAGTGCAATCGCATTATGTCTGGCAGGGTAAACTTGAACAAAGCACTGAAATTCCATTGTTAATTAAAGCCAGAAAAGAAGATTTTATCGAAGTCGAACAGGCCATTTGTGCTTTACACCCGTATCAGGTGCCTGAAATTATTGCTATTGCTGCACAACAAGTATTCGCCCCCTATTTACAGTGGGTTCAAGAGGTAACAAGTCGTGATTAAGAGTTTTTTAGTTAGCCTGCTGCTGTGCTTATCTTTTGTAAGTCAGGCACAAAGCACCAATGCGCTGGCCGCCTTGCAGCAAGGTTCGCAGTTTCTGCCGGTAGAGCAGGCTTTTGTGATGGATTTTCGCCAGCAAGAAAACAAGTTGCAGGTGAGCTTCACCATAGCGGACGGTTATTACTTGTATAAAGACAAGTTTAAGTTTGTCGGCATAGATGCTGCCTTTTCTCATCCACAGTACCCAAAAGGTGTGATGATTACTGACGAATACTTTGGTGAGTCCGAAGTGTATTTCCATCAGGTCGTGTTGGATATTCCGTTAAGCCAATTGGGTTCTGAAGCCATGCTGAAGGTGCGCTTCCAGGGCTGTGCAGAAGCCGGTTTATGTTACCCGGTGCAAACGCTGGATATTCCTTTGATAGCACCTGCTGTAACGGCTAGCGCCAGTACAGCTGATGCTGCAGCCGCTTTAGGTATTACGGATAATTCTGCTGCAGATGATTCAACAACAACTTCTACAGCACCGGTTTCAGAACAGCTGCAGCTGTTAGATAAATTACAAAGCGACAGCACGGTCAAAGCACTGTTTTTGTTTTTCCTGCTGGGTTTAGGTTTGGCTTTTACGCCTTGTGTGTTCCCTATGTACCCTATTTTAACCAGCATTATTGTAGGGCAAGGTCAGCAGTTATCCGGCAAACGCGCTTTTAGTTTGTCTATGGCTTATGTGCAGGGTATGGCTATTAGCTACTCCTTATTGGGTTTATTGGTCGCAAGCTTAGGTTTGCAGTTCCAGACCTATTTTCAGCACCCTGTTGTATTAATCGCCATCAGCATCTTATTTGTGTTTTTAGCCTTGGCTATGTTTGGCGTGTTTAACTTAAGCCTGCCGGAAAAATGGCAAAACAAAGTAAATAACTTAAGCAACAAACAACAAGGCGGCAGCATTAAAGGTGCGGCTTTGATGGGCTTGTTATCAGGTTTAGTCGCCTCCCCTTGCACCACAGCCCCTCTGACAGCAGCACTTTTATATGTAGCTCAGTCCGGCGATTTAGCCCTGGGCGCTTTAACGCTTTATATCTTAAGTATGGGTATGGGCTTGCCATTACTGATTTTAGGCAGCACGGGAGGTAAGTTTTTACCCAAAGCCGGCGCCTGGATGGATGTGGTTAAAGCCAGCTTTGGTTTCCTGTTATTAGCAGTGCCAGTCTGGTTACTCAGCCGTTTCCTGCCTGCTTATGTGGTGGTCATTGCCGCAACTCTCGTCTTGTTGATGCTGGCTGTGTATTTACACCGCTTATCGCAGCAACTCTCTTCCGGTACTACAGGCCAAAGCATCAGTTGGATGCTGGCCTTAGTGATAGTGCTGGGCACTACAGGTGCGAACTTATGGTATTGGTTACCTGGCGCTACAGTGACAACGACGCAAGTCACTCAGACACAAAACACAGAATTTAAACTGGTGAAAACTTTGGATGAGCTGCAACAGGAAGTGGAAAAATCGGCTGAAGCAGGTAAACCTGTGCTGGTCGATTTGTTCGCCGAATGGTGTGTGGCCTGTAAAGAGTTTGAGCACATCACTTTTGCTGATGGCGAAGTGAAAAGCTTAATGGCGCAGTTCACCTTAATTAAGATAGATGTCACCCATGCCACTGAGCAGGATCAGCAATTGCTCGATCATTTTCAAGTTTTAGGTTTGCCAACTTTGCTGTTATTTGACAAAAACGGCAGCGAATTAACGCAATCTCGCATTACAGGCTTCATGGGACCAAAAGATTTTAGTGCCCATTTAGGCCCAATACTGCAGTAAAAATTCCCGCGCTACTCACGGCAAAGTCAGACTGGCTCTGACTTTGCCGAAATTTCACAGCTTCATTTTCAACTTCGCAAAAAAGTTCCGCTCTGCTGATAAGACCAGTATTTTGCTGCCATTTGCAACGATTTCACTATAATAAGCGGCAAATCTGCAGCGACAGCTGATCGCTGAACAAAAAAGATGCAATTGCTTTATGCCTTTGGCAAGATAGTTGGCAATTAAACAAGATGACGGGAAATTCGCGCTATATGTCTACAAACTTACGTATTTTGCTGCTCAACGGCCCTAACTTAAATATGTTAGGCAAACGTGAGCCTCAAATTTATGGCGCCGCCACTTTACCGCACATTGTTGATGGCTTAACTGCCCATGCCAAAGAGCTGAATGCTACTTTGACTCATCTGCAATCTAACGCCGAACATGAGCTCATCAACGCTATTCAGCAAAGCCTTGGACAACAGGACTTTATTATTATCAACCCGGGCGCATATACCCATACCAGCGTGGCGATTCGTGATGCGCTGCTGGCCGTGGCTATCCCTTTTATTGAAGTGCATTTGTCCAATGTACATGCGCGGGAAGAATTCCGTCGTCACTCGTATTTATCCGATATCGCCAAAGGTGTGATTTGTGGTTTAGGGGCCAAAGGCTACCACTATGCACTGGAATCGGCGGTGTCGTCCTTATCAACCATTCCATCAAATTAATTAGGCAACTACGTCATGGATATCAGAAAAATTAAAAAATTGATCGAACTGCTGGAAGAATCAGGCATTAACGAGCTTGAAATTACTGAAGGCGAAGAATCCGTTCGTATCAGCCGCAATGGCCCAATGCAGCAATATGCTCCAATGCAGTATGCTGCTGCGCCAATGCAACAAGCTCCTGCTGCAGCGCCAGTTGCTGCCGCTGCTCCTGCTGAAGCTGCCAAGCCAGTCATCACTGGCCACCAGATGCGTTCACCTATGGTAGGTTCGTTCTACCGCGCAGCATCTCCAACTTCCAAAGCTTTTGTTGAAGTAGGCCAGAGCGTTAAAGTGGGTGATACGCTGTGTATTATCGAAGCGATGAAGATGATGAACCAAATCCAGTCTGACAAGGCGGGTGTGGTGACACAAATTCTGGTAGAAAACGGCGAGCCGGTTGAGTTTGACCAGCCATTATTTGTGATCGAATAAGTTAAAAGGCAGACTCATGCTAGAAAAAGTACTGATCGCCAACCGGGGTGAAATTGCACTGCGTATTTTACGTGCGTGTAAGGAACTCGGTATCAAAACGGTGGCTGTGCACTCCACAGTAGACCGTAATCTGAAACACGTGCTGCTGGCCGATGAGACCATTTGTATTGGTCCTGCGCCATCACCACAAAGTTACTTAAATATTCCTGCGCTGATTGCCGCAGCTGAAGTGACCAATGCCCAGGCGATTCACCCTGGTTATGGTTTCTTAGCTGAACGTGCTGATTTTGCGCAGCAAGTGGAAGAAAGTGGTCTGGTGTTTATCGGTCCACGTCCTGAGTCTATCCGTTTAATGGGCGACAAAGTTTCTGCCATTGAAGCCATGAAAAAAGCCGGTGTACCTTGTGTACCAGGTTCTGACGGCGCTGTGGGCGACGACGACGAAGTCAACAAAGCTATTGCTAAACGTATCGGTTACCCGATTATCGTTAAAGCTGCTGGCGGCGGCGGTGGTCGTGGTATGCGTGTAGTGCGCAGCGAAGACGAACTGGTTGAATCTATTGCGATGACCAAAAACGAAGCAGGCACTGCTTTTGGTAATGACATGGTGTACATGGAGAAATTCCTGGAAAACCCACGTCATATCGAAATTCAGGTGTTGGCTGATGGTCAGGGCAATGCCATTCACTTAGGTGAACGTGATTGTTCTATGCAACGTCGTCACCAGAAAGTGGTAGAAGAAGCGCCAGCTCCAGGCATTACTCAGGAACTGCGTAATTTTATCGGTGGCCGTTGTGTGCAGGCTTGTATCGACCTGAACTACCGTGGTGCTGGTACTTTCGAATTCCTGTTTGAAGACGGCGAGTTTTATTTCATCGAAATGAACACCCGTATTCAGGTAGAACACCCAGTGACAGAAATGATCACTGGTGTGGATCTGATTAAAGAGCAGCTGCGCATTGCCTCTGGCATGCCACTGAGCATTAAGCAGTCAGACATTGTGATCCGTGGTCATGCTGTGGAATGCCGTATCAACGCTGAAGATGCCAAGACCTTTATTCCGTCGCCAGGCACTATCACCCGCTTCCACCCACCAGGTGGCAACGGTGTGCGTTGGGATTCGCATATTTACGCGGATTACACAGTGCCGCCAAACTACGATTCCATGGTGGGCAAGCTGATCACTTACGGTGAAAACCGTGATATCGCTATAGCCCGTATGCGTAACGCATTAAGCGAACTGCTGGTCGGTGGGATCAAAACCAATATCGAGCTGCACAAGCTGATTATGACAGACGAGAACTTCAATAAAGGTGGAACGAACATCCACTATTTGGAACATAAACTCGGTCTGAAGTAATCCCCTGCGTACTTGAAGCTGCAGCGTTGTTGACTTCAAGCTCTCGCCCCAGTCGCATAGGCAACTATGCTCCTGGGGTCTCAAGCACTTGTCGCCTAGCTGCAACATCAATTACTTTGGGTATTGGTCTTGCCGTCGTACTTGAAGCTGCAGCGTTGTTGACTTCAAGCTCTCACCCCACATGTGTTTGAACATGAGACGGGCGGGGACAAGCCTCGCCCCTACAGAGCCACCTTCCCGGTGGCTTTGCTTTTTGCACCACCTAAGCGCTGATTTTACGCCGCCAAACTGCTACAATTCGCGTCCATTTCCAGAGAGTGAAGAGCAACGCCATGCCGTGGATCCAATTACGCGTAAACAGCACTGAAAAACAAGCCGAGCAGGTCAGTGATATGCTGATGAGCTGGGGCGCGCAAGCTGTCAGTTTTGTTGACGCCAAAGACACCCCTATTTACGAACCTCTGCCGGGTGAAGTCTTGTATTGGGAAAATACGGTTGTGGTGGGTTTGTTTGATGCCGAGCACAAAATGGACAAAGTGGTTCGTCAGCTGGAAAAAGCCGCCATTTTCAAAAATGGTGTGCAGTACAAGCTGGAACAACTGGAAGACAAAGACTGGGAAAGGGAATGGATGGATAACTTCCACCCTATCCGCTTTGGTAACCGTTTATGGGTTTGCCCAAGCTGGCGCGATATTCCGGACCCAACTGCAGTAAACGTAATGCTCGACCCTGGCTTGGCGTTTGGTACTGGTACTCACCCTACGACTGCGCTTTGTATGGAATGGCTGGATGCGCAGGAATTATCGCAAAGTTTAGTGGTCGATTTTGGCTGTGGCTCAGGCATTTTAGGTATTGCTGCATTAAAGCTTGGCGCTAAGCGTGTGGTTGGTATCGATATTGACCCTCAAGCTATTGAATCAAGCCTAGCCAACGCTACCCGCAACGGTGTAGAACAACAAATTGAGCTGTATTTGCCGAAGGATCAACCAGCTTCATTACAAGCAGATGTAGTAGTGGCTAATATTCTGGCCGGTCCGCTTGCACAATTGAGCGGCATTATCAGTGCTTATGTCAAACCAGGTGGCTTACTGGCGCTGTCCGGTATTCTGGAAAGTCAGGCTCAGTCGGTGATCGATGCCTATGCGGCAGAATTTGAGTTTGACCCGGTAGCGGTTAAAGAAGAATGGGTGCGCTTAACGGCGCGAAAGAAAGTTTAATGCCTTATCTATAGCTTAACTGCTCTACAGGCGACCTGCCCGGTCGCCTGTTGCGAACAAATTCATATCAGTACACCCAACGTTCTGGCAGTATCAAAGCGGCGGCTATATAAGCAACCAAAACTGCGACCGGAAAGCAGAATGCCATTACCACTACAAGTGCGCGAATAACCCAAATCGGCTGATCATAATAGGCGGCAAAACCTGCACATACACCAGAAATTTTGCGTTTAGCCTTGTTTACAAACCAGGCGTTTTTGTCGTTTCTCATCACGTTACTCCCCAACTTTGTTAATTACCGCTTTATCCAGCATCCACAGCAAACCAGCTAAAGCCCAGACCACGACTATGTTGATGATAATCAGCGACATGTCCTGTTCCTCCTTCACCGGATTAATCCGTTCAGATTTCGTCTACGGCCCAGCTACCTACTATGCCAAACCATGCTAATACAACCATCAGTGCTACTATTTCCATTTTGACTCTCCTAACCTTTATTTGTGCTTTTGCTGGTACTCACCAACGCTTTGCTATTTAGACTTCGTCAGCTGCCCAGCTTGCAACAATACCGAACCAAGCTAATACAACCATCAGTGCTGCTATTTCCATTTTGACTCTCCTCAACCTTAGTTAGTGGTTTAATTCATCATCAGTTCATCTGTTGATATCTATACGTTGCAGCTGTTGTGCCAATTTGAAAATAAATTTTAAACCATTGTTTTTAATGAACTTAATCAAATAAAAACAACAAAACCTTTATAGCTCAAATTTCATTCAAAACACGAAAGTAGTATTTTTGACCACTTTTTAGCTGATTTAAAAACAGCCTATTGAGACTAAACTCAGGCATGCAAATACAGCAGGATGACACTTCAGACAAGTTTGAAAATTGGTAGATCTAAAGGGATCGACAGATACAAACAGGAAAGCAGGAGAGGACGTAAAAAAGCAAAACCCGGTACTACTTAAAACCGGGTTGAAGAAGGAATATCGAAAGGCGGTAATAACCAATGCCAGATCACAGACACCAGGCCAACACTAACTACGGGTAATAAAAATAAACCCAACAACCCTAATGTTAAACTCAGCATCCCTAGTCCACCTTAGCTACTGCAATTACAGTTTCTTTTTCAGTTTCAGTGGTGGTCGCTAAAGTGGTTGCCAGTTCAGCCAGAGCTTTTTGGCTTTGCTCCAGAATAGCAACTTTTAACTCAGCCATTTGCTGGCTCATCAATTCGGCAGCTAACACACTAACGGCTTGTGTATTGACTGAAGGTAAGCTCAGTTCATTGGCTTGCGCTGCTGGAGTCACAGCAAAAGCTGCAGTGGTAACAAGGACTAATGTAGCAAGTGTTTTCATGGTCGTGCTCCTTAATGAGTAGTGAAGTTCACTATGTCTATTTCAAGGTGCATGCCATACTGAAAAAATTTACTAAATCACTGATATTTAATGAATTAAATAAAATAAAAAGAATAATCAAAAAAATACACAAAGATTAAAAACAAAAAAGTGGTGAAATTCACCACTTTTTTGTTTTCGAAATTAAAGCTGCGGCACCTTTTTCAGAGCATCCAGCATCACCTGTGGACCACTGGTCGGTAAGTGGCCTATTTCACTTAAATGCCGGCGCCATAAGCGAGCACCAGGCACGCCCTGAAACAACCCAAGCATATGCCGTGCTATATGCCAGAAGCGTGCACCTTGTGCCATCTGGCGTTCAATATAAGGCAACATCAGCTCAACCACCTGATGCGGCGTGGGCACCACGCGTGGGTTGTTATAAATAGCTGCATCAATTTGTGCCAATATCAAAGGGTTAGCATAGGCTTCACGTCCAACCATAACCCCATCGACGTGCTGCAAATGGGTTAAACAGTCAGCCAGCGTTTTCACACCACCATTGATGGAGATATCTAACTGCGGGAAATCTTTTTTCAGCTGATAGACTCTTTCATAATCCAGAGGCGGAATTTCGCGGTTCTCTTTGGGGCTTAAACCACTTAACCAGGCTTTGCGGGCATGCACTATAAACTGGTTACAGCCGGATTCAGCGATAGTGCCGATAAAATCCACTAAAAACTGATAGCTGTCGTGATCATCAATACCAATACGGCTTTTTACTGTGACAGGAATATCCACCACAGAACGCATTTCATGGATACAGGCAGCGACTAATTCAGGTTTGGCCATCAGGCAAGCACCAAACATACCGTTTTGCACTCTGTCCGACGGACAACCGACGTTGATATTGATAGCGTCGTAACCCCGCTCCTGGCAAAGCTTAGCACTGTGCGCCATGTCTTTTGGATCCGAGCCGCCCAGCTGCACAACCACTGGATGTTCTTCTTCATTAAAGGCCAGATAATCACCCTGACCATAAATGATAGCGCCTGTAGTGACCATTTCGGTATAGAGCACAGCGTGCTGTGACAATAATCTGTGGAAATAACGGCAATGCCTATCAGTCCAGTCCAGCATAGGGGCAATGGAGAAACGGTGATCCATAATCACAGGCTTTGAGGGGGAATTAGTCGAACTCATCATAAAACGGCTGCCATCTGGTTAATCTGCTGTTTTCTTCGGCTCTAAATACAGAGTGTAGAAAAATCGCGCGAGTATACACCAGACAGCCCGGCATTTCAGCGTAAAGCGGAGTTTGTGGTGATCAGGGCTGAGATTTAAGCAATAACAAGCTATAACGCGAACTTAGCTCCAGCAAAGCTATTTTTCTCTCGCCTTGTTTTAACGGTAGCTCACCGCTACGGACTTTATTACGCTTCAAGCGCAGTAACTGATACCCTGCCAGATAAACCAGCAATTTCCGGCTGTATTCCTCAAACCAAGAACCATTGAAGTGGTGAATACTGAAGTTTTCTTTACCCGGTTCAGGTGTGCAAAAGTAATGACTAGGATAAATGAAAGCATCTTCGGTTAATTGATTGATCTGGTCACTCGCGTAGGGTTTACTCAAACCAAAACTTTGGGCAAATATATCACTGAACAACCCGGTATTCGGTGTTAAATCTTCAGAACCATCTGCTTTGTAAAAAGATTTGCTGTCATAAGCGCTTAGCAACTTTTCAACGACCGCATGACGGGGGGCTGCCCCAATCATTGCTGAGAGTGGCGCTACACGTCCTTTAAAATTCTCAAAACCAATGACAAATCCGTGATGACGAAATGGCTGCAGATCTGCAGTTAACTCTAAGTCGGTATCAAAATAAAATCCGCCCATTTCCCGGAGCGCATAAAGACGCAGGAAATCTGACACAAAAGCCCATTTTTTCGCTGCGAAAGCCTCTTGAGCATAACGATTATTTAAAGCAGCGAAACGCTCATTATTCCATTCGATAATTTCGTAATCTGGTAAAAACTTCTTCCAGCTGGCAATACAACGTAAAGCCAGTTCTGTTTTCGGGGCAGTACCTACCCAAACATAATGAATAATTTTTGGAATAACTTCTGGATTCATGGAGTGCTGTTCTAACATGCAAAGTTACTCATTAGTTTATGCTTATGCTCAAAGTTGACTGTAATCATTTGTTACTCTTTAGTTACAAGACGAAGTCAGGGGCGCGGCATATTAGTTGCTTTGGCGTAGGATAGCAAAGAATTAATTAACCATAAATTAACGACGAAACATACAAATAAAAAAGAAGGTTTAGGCTAGTTTTCGCCTCGCAAATTTTCGTCTTCGATTCAGAGACTTAAAACAGCGAGGCGAGTCAGATAAATAGCAGACAGAGCGCAAAGCGACTCTGTCCGGCCAACCATTAGTTAGTACGATCTAAACCACCACTAATAATTCCAACTGAAACATCAGTGTTATTATTTAGATGAACAAACAACATTAAACGGTCTTTTTCCAAATCCTGAGCGGTAACGACACCTGAATATGAACCAGCCCCATCACAAGAGGTTAACTCTAGTGCAATGTCAGCGATAGAGTTTTCGTAGCCGGATACAGTACCGCTCACTACAGTACAATCCAATAACTTACCACTTAAACTACCATTATCAGCGATACTCAACTCACCCCAATTCCCCGTCACTGAGCTTAATAAAGATTGTTTTGGCACAGGTTGCAGGTTGAAAAAGGATTCAGACAGGTCCGTGTCGTACGTGATTTCACCTTCCACAGCCTGGCCCGTCAATTTCGGCACCATCAGTTTTAATGAAGCCTTTACAGCAGTTTTGACTGGCCAGGTAATACCTTGACCTGCCGCGTTCAAGGTAGTGACATCAGCAGGTGTCTGATACTCAAAAAAGTATTTTCCACCATTGTTACCGCCTGAATAATAGACTTTGTTGCTTTTGGTAAATAAGATTTTGCCCGTAGTGTTGGCGTAAAAGGCCGTATTTAACTTACCGGACAAAGCCAATTGTTCCTGCTCAGATGCAACAGTATCTAACGAAGCGCTTACAGCCTTGTTACCGTTGTCTAAACCAAACCACTTCAGGTAAGTCACATCATTAAAGTTGTATGACCATAAGACACCTTCGTAGCTGCCCGCTTTGTCGCAGCTGCTATAAGTTAAGGTTGCTGCAAACACACCATTGGACTTCGCACTTAAAATGCCACTGATTTGACAGTTGTTTGCATCAACAGCACTGAATGTGGTGTTGCCGTCAATTTGGACACTTCGAAAATCGGAGCTAATCCATTGACCATTCAACTTGCTAAGATCTGTAATATTTTCAACTGGGTTAAATCTATTGCCATTGAGAAAGAAACTGTTACCCATAGACAAAGCCAAACCTGTCATTGAGCTAATCACTTTATCGCTATTGATAGTAAGCGTTGCATCAAACTGTCCTGAATTAACCATAGTTTGATCCGCGAGTTGATAGACAGCCGGAGCATCAACAATCTTATCAGCGACAACATAGTCTTTCACTTTGTCGACACGAGACCACATGGTGCCGTCAGTCTCAAAGCTGACGTAATACATAGTATCGTCGACCACAACGGCTTCGGAAATAGTGCCCTGATTCTCGCGCACATAAGTGCCTGCGGAAAACTTGACTGTATTGGTAGCCGAAGGCTCGGGTGTAGGAATTGGAGCTGGGGCCGGAGTAGTTGAATTCCCCTGTGATGCAGGTTCAGACGAACCTCCACCGCCACCACATGC
Source organism: Rheinheimera tangshanensis (assembly GCF_014645135.1). Classification (GTDB taxonomy): domain Bacteria; phylum Pseudomonadota; class Gammaproteobacteria; order Enterobacterales; family Alteromonadaceae; genus Pararheinheimera; species Pararheinheimera tangshanensis. The sequence continues at coordinate 376,093 of NZ_BMLH01000001.1, read as the reverse complement.
AACTAGTCCAGACAAAGTGAAACCACAGATCACGCCGAGGGCTAACTTCCTTTTCAACATTGAAAAACTCCATACAAACAAAAAACCTGAGTACAACTGAGGACTGCACTCAAAGGCTATAAAATAACCACAGCAACTTATGGCTGTTGGCAAGAAGGGCAAAGATTCTGCAAAGAAACTTATAACTATAAAGAAGGAGGACCAGATACTTTAAATCAGAGGAAGCTGAGTGAGTACATGCAACCACTGCCATCATATACTTCATCAAAGAAGTAAGTAGACCAGCGGCTTTGCGTCCTGACCTTTCGGAACAGTTTGCCATTTGTGTTTTCACTTAGACTGATACAACAGACCATACAGCCTAAGAAAACGGCGACAATATATACAAACTTTTACACTTAAACAAACAAATTAATACAAAAAATCACTGTTAGATTACTTTTCAACCTTTTAAAGGCACAAAGAATAGGTCTGCCGCAGATAACGTCTTTATAAATCTATGCGCTTATTGCCTTGCGCTCCTCTAAAAACAGCTAGCTACGAAGTGAGACTCTCCGACGCCCTTGATAAAACGAAGAGATAAAGAATAAAAAAGAGGCTCTGGTACATATATGACTTAACTTCTGTTTTGTATCAGGAAATCCCAACTCAAAAGCTGGAGTGAACAAACTTCTGTGATAAACTGCCGCTATTGCTACGAGAGTGGGCTGAGTTATGTCGATTGAATCTTTGGTCACCAGAGCACGCCATATTTGTGATGTGAATGGCGCGCGTTTTACTACCATACGAGAAAAAGTATTCCGCTTATTGGCGGATACTCACGGTGGTATTGGTGCATATGAATTACTGGAACAGTTAAAAGCGAGTGAACCAGCGGCTAAACCAGCCACTATTTATCGGGCATTGGACTTTCTGACTGAGCAGGGGTTTATTCATAAAATTGAATCGACCAACGCATTTTTACTCTGTCATCACTTTGAGCAACATCATCCTGCTCAGCTGTTGATCTGCGATCAATGTGGTCATGTAGAGGAATTACATTCGTCTCCGTTACAACAAGAACTTGTAAAATTAGCCTCTGAAAAAGGCTTTTTAATTCAAAGGCAAACTGTGGAGGCTCACGGCAGTTGCCAAAGTTGTCTGAAAAAAGCGTCAAACGACTGAATCCGCTTGACGCCTTCTGGTCACACTGGCTATTTTAGTGACTAGAACAGCATAAAATTGTAAATAATTTAGAAAAATTCATACCAAAACAATAAGCTAGACTTGTGTTATAAAGCAGAGCCACCTAATCTTGAAGTTGGCAACGCAATCAGGTCTAGACTCCGAACAGGCTAATTAAATGAATGTTGAGTATGTAAATCCGTTTCTCTCTTCGTTAGTCAACGTGTTAGGTACCATGGCCAATACAAAAATTGTGCCCGGACAGCCACGATTAAAGAAAGATGAACAGGCTCGCGGTGAAGTATCAGGTTTGATTGGTATGATAGGCCCAACCACAAAAGGGTCGTTCTCAGTCACGTTTGAAGAATCTTTGGCGCTGGAAATCATGTCCAGAATGTTGGGTGAAAAACCTGACAGTATTAACGAAGAAGTCACGGACATGGTTGGAGAAATCACCAACATGGTGACTGGTGGTGCGAAACGTATTCTCGGCGAAAAAGGCCATGAATTCAGTATGGCGACTCCTGTAGTTGTGTCAGGTAAAGGCCACACTATTACCCACAAGACGACTGGTGCGAAAATTCTGATGCCTTTTGATTCAGACTTCGGCAAAGTGTTTATTGAAGTCAGCTTCGACGAATAATTAACGAAAATGGGGTCAGATCACATTGTTAACTGTTAACAATGTGATCTGACCCCATTTTTATTCCTGATATCGGAATTCGACCCTGCTGGTGATGTTACATAGCAGCTCGTACGGAATGGTTTGTACCCGCTCCGCAATTTCTTCAACCGGCAGATCGGCACCCCATAACAGCACTTCGTCACCAATCTGTACATCAGCCTTGCCAATATCGACTGTGGTCATATCCATAGAAACACGACCAACTATCGGATACCGCTCACCTTTAATCAGTACAGGGCAACCATTGCTGGCCGCTCTTGGATAGCCATCACCATAACCTACAGCCACCACTGCTAAGCGGGTATCAGTGGGCGCAGTCCAAGTACCGCCATACCCCACTTTGTCGCCTTTTTTCACATCACGCACTGCAATAACGCTGCTGCTGAAGCTCATCACAGCTTTTAACTGATGTTGCTCTGCTCTGCCCTGCTCCATAGGGGAAACACCGTATAAAGCTATACCAGGGCGGATCCAATGACCATGGCTTTGTGGCCAGGCCAAAGTGCCGGCAGAATTGGCCAAACAAAGCTCACCTGCCAAACCTTCAACAGTTTTCATAAAGAGATCGATCTGCTGTTGGGTGCTCTCAACCATCAGCTCATCAGCGCTGGCAAAATGCGTCATCAGCCGCATAGGCTGGATCACATTAGCACTTTGACACAACTGCTGATAAGCCTGCAGAAACTCTTGTGGCAATAAACCTAAACGGTGCATACCGCTGTCCATTTTTAGCCAGACATGGATAGGCGCATCGAGCTCTGCCGCCAGCAAAGCGTCAACCTGACTTGGATGATGCACCACCACCTGTAAGTTACTGGCAACCACTTGCGGTAATTCATCCGCATGGAAAAAACCTTCCAGCAGTACTATGGGTTTGACGATACCACCGGCGCGCAGCATCAAAGCTTCATCGATGCGGGCTACACCAAAAGCACTGGCGTCTTTTAACTGTTCGGCCACTTTCAATAAACCATGGCCATAGGCATTGGCTTTTAATACCGCCAACACTTTGCTGTTGGGAGCGGCTGCACGGAGGTGTTGTAAATTATGCAATAAGGCCGCTAAATCAATACGGGCCTGTGGACGACGACTCATTAATACTCGTCCTCAAAACGTGCTGTTCCGGCATAGTTGTCAAAACGTGAATAGCGGCCATGGAAGGTCAGGCGAATACGACCTATAGGGCCGTTACGCTGTTTACCTATAATCACCTCAGCCGTGCCTTTATCCGGGCTATCGTCGTGATAGACCTCATCACGGTAGATAAACATAATTAAGTCGGCATCCTGCTCAATAGAACCAGATTCCCTTAAGTCGGAGTTCACAGGACGTTTGTCGGCCCGTTGTTCCAAACTACGGTTTAGCTGCGATAAGGCCACTACTGGCACTTTTAATTCTTTAGCTAAAGCTTTGAGTGAACGCGAAATTTCGGCGATTTCTAAAGTACGGTTTTCCGATAAACCTGGCACCGTCATCAGCTGCAGGTAGTCGACCATGATCATGCTCAGGCCACCATGCTCACGCGCCACACGACGGGCACGGGAACGCACTTCAGTCGGTGTTAAGCCTGAAGCGTCATCAATATACATTTTGCCTTTGCTGTTCAGAAGTTCTATGGCAGAGGATAAACGCGCCCAATCTTCGTCATCCAACTGGCCTGTCCGCACTTTGGTTTGGTCAATACGACCTAAAGACGCCAGCATCCTCATCATAATTTGTTCGGACGGCATCTCTAAGCTGAAAATAAGCACAGGTTTGTCGCTGGTGATAGCGGCGTGTTCACACAGGTTCATCGCAAAAGTGGTTTTACCCATAGAAGGACGAGCCGCCACAATGATCAGATCGGACGGCTGCATGCCGTTGGTCATTTTATCCAGATCCATATAACCCGTGGATACACCTGTTAAACCACCGGCGCTTGGGTTACGGAATAGCTCATCTATTTTGTCTATGGTTTTAGACAGAATGCTGTTGATAGGCTCAGGGCCTTCATTCGAGTTGGCGCGCTGTTCAGCAATTTTAAAGACTTTAGTTTCAGCGAAGTCCAAAAGCTCAGCACTGTTGCGGCCTTGTGGGTCATAACCTGCATCGGCAATATCGTGCGCCACTGCAATCATATCCCGCACCACAGCACGCTCTCGTACTATCTCGGCATAGGCCAGAATATTGGCGGCACTTGGGGTATTTTTTGCAATCTCGCCTAAATAAGCAAAACCACCGACGTCTGCTAGTTGCTGATTACGCTCTAAATCTTCGGATACCGTAATTAAGTCGATCGGCTGGTTGGCTTCTGCCACGCGCGACATGGCGGAAAAAATAAAGCGATGTGAACGTAAATAGAAGTCCTGCTCTACCACTTTTTCTGAGACTTTATCCCAGGCATCATTGTCCAGCATCAAGCCACCCAGTACGGATTGCTCGGCTTCAATGGAATGTGGCGGCATTTTTACCGCAGCGACTTGTTTATCTCTTTGCTTATTGTCCATAACACCAGAAGTTCTAGAAATTAGGTCACAGGCTGATAGCGCCTGTCAGGGAGCGATAGCCTACCATTAAAGCATGGTTAAAAGTTTGGAAAAATCAGTTAAGCGGAATTTTTTTAGTGCAAAAGCGAAGGTAAAGCGGGAAGGGATTGGGCACACAAAACTGTGTGCCCAAAAGGCTTATTAAGCCTCAGCAACCACTACTACTTTGATAGTAGCTGTTACTTCTGCGTGCAACTGCAGTGCGATGTTGAATTCGCCAGTTTCACGGATAGTACCGTTAGGTAACTTCACTTCAGCTTTCGCTACTGCAACACCTGCAGCAGTGATAGCATCAGCAATATCACGTGTACCCACTGAACCGAACAACTTGCCTTCGTCACCCGCTTTAGAAGCTAAAGTCACTTCAGCCAGAGCAGCGATCTTCTCAGCACGAGCTTGAGAAGCAGCTAAAGTTTCAGCCAGTTTGGCTTCTAACTCAGCGCGACGCTGTTCGAATTTTTCGATGTTAGCTTTGGTCGCTGGAACTGCTTTTCCTTGTGGGAATAAGAAGTTACGAGCATAACCAGATTTAACAGTTACGTTGTCGCCTAAACCACCCAGGTTAGCGACTTTGTCCAACAGAATAATTTCCATTGTAATACCCTCTCTGTATACGGTTTAACCAGTCGCTGCTTAGCTGTGTGAATCGCTGTATGGTAACAAGGCCAGGTAGCGGGCGCGTTTGATAGCGCGAGCTAATTGACGTTGATACTTAGCGCTGGTACCAGTGATACGGCTTGGGACAATTTTGCCACTTTCAGTGACATAATTTTTTAACGTAGCTGTATCTTTGTAATCGATCTCAATCACGCCTTCTGCAGAGAAACGGCAGAATTTACGGCGACGGAAATAACGAGCCATGAAATTTCTCCTAACTTAATATTTCAATCTGTTGGGCATGCAACACCAGTTTAGACTGACCGCTGCGGCTCTGATGACGGTTTAAAAAACCTGACACCCGAACTTTGTTTCCCAGTTTCAAATTGTGAGTTTGTTGCGCTAACCCGGCTCCGGCACAGACTACTTGTAGCCTGACATAAGCCTGACGGTTAAAACCGGCTTCCTGCTGCACCGATTGGTGCTCAATCACTAAATAACTGTGAGGAATACCGGCCGGACTTTCGCTGTGGTCGACCTGACGGCAGATAGTGCCAGTCACGACCAGGCTATTGTCCATCTGCAAATTACTCGTCGTTTGCTACCAGCTCATCTGAATCACGAGGAGCACGGTCACGACGTTCTTCACGTACCTTAGCCATTGGTGATGGCTCAGTCACAGCAGTGTTAGTGCGCATGATCAGGTTACGCAATACAGCGTCGTTGAAGCGGAAGTTAGTTTCCAGCTCGTCAATTACTGCCTGTGGCGCTTCTACGTTCATCAGAACATAGTGAGCTTTGTGCAGCTTTTCGATTGGATAAGCTAATTGACGACGGCCCCAGTCTTCTAAGCGGTGAATTGAACCACCAGCTTCTTTGATCGCGCCAGTGTAACGCTCGATCATTCCTGGAACTTGTTCACTTTGATCTGGGTGAACCATAAACACGATTTCGTAATGACGCATTGTAGCTCCTTACGGTTAGTTAGCCTCGGGTGAGCTCGGCCAGACTCGCATAGAGGCAAGGAACGTTCTGGATGGCCGAAGGGGCTGTATTCTAGGGGTTTCTTGCTGTTAAAACAAGCAGCAATACAGATTTTTATTAGGCTAGAGTGTCAATTCAACCTGAATATTGCTTTTTATCTGAAGCGGCCCCATAACATTTCTCAATGGTCAGGAAATAAGCGGGAATTAGGCATGGGTTTCAGAACAGAACGCGACAGTATGGGTGAAGTGCAACTACCAGCCGAAGCCTTGTATCAGGCGCAAACGCAGCGCGCTTTGGATAACTTTCAAATCAGTCAGCTAACGATGCCTCCGGCTTTTATTAAAGCTGTGCTTCGAGTGAAACAAGCTGCAGCTGCCGCCAATCTTGAGCTTAAGTTACTGCAACCAGAAATTGCTTCGGCTATTCATTCTGCTGCAAAGCAGCAACTGCTTGAACTGGATATGGCGCACTACCCTATCGACCTGTTTCAGACAGGATCTGGCACCAGCACCAATATGAATGTGAATGAAGTACTGGCCACTTTAGCCAGTAAAAGTTCAGGCCTGGCTATTAGCCCTAACGATCATATTAATCTGGGCCAAAGCAGCAATGATGTCATTCCAACTGCCATTCATTTAAGTGCAGCTGTTGCCAATCATCAGTTGATTGAGACGCTGGTCAGGCTTGAAGCTATGATAGCGACTAAAGCTCAAGAGGTTGGGCATATCGTCAAAACTGGCCGCACTCATTTAATGGATGCGATGCCTGTGACTTTTGCTCAGGTGTTATCCGGCTGGCAAGCCCAAATTGCCCATGCCCGGCAGCAACTGGAGTTTGCCCAGCAACAGGTATTAGCGCTAGCTCAGGGCGGCACAGCAGTGGGTACTGGTGTGAACGCCCATCCGGATTTTGCCGCTCTGTTTTGTCAGAAGTTAAGTCAGCAGACAGGTTTAAAATTTCAACCCAGCTCCAACTTCTTTTTAAGTTTAGGCTCGCAAGACTCTATTGTAGCTTTATCAGGTGCCACTAAAGTGCTGGCAGTGGCTTTAATGAAAATAGCCAATGACTTACGTTGGATGAACTCTGGCCCACTAGCGGGTTTAGGTGAAATAGCTCTGCCTGCGTTGCAACCAGGCTCTTCCATTATGCCGGGTAAAGTGAACCCGGTGATCCCAGAGGCTGTAGCCATGGTGGCGGCCCAGGTGATAGGCAACGATGCCACCATTACAGTGGCTGGTCAGTCGGGCAACTTTGAGCTCAATGTGATGTTGCCTGTGATAGCCCATAACATCTTACAAAGTCTGGAGCTGTTAAGTTCAGCAAGTTCTGCTTTAGGTGAAAAAGCCATAGCGGGATTTACGGTGCAGGAAGACAAAATAAACGAGGCCTTGTCGCGTAACCCTATTCTGGTGACGGCTTTGAATCCATTGATTGGGTATTTAAAAGCGGCGGATATTGCCAAACAGGCTTACAAAGAAAAACGGCCTGTGATTGATGTGGCTGTGGAGCAAACCAGTTATAGCAGAGCAGAGTTAGAAAAGTTATTGGATCCGGCCCTTTTAAGTCAGAGTTAAAAGTTGGGGGGCAGTCTGCAAGGTCTGCTCCCCAACAGATTACTGGCGCTGACGTACAGCTTCAAATAAGCAAATACCGGTCGCGACCGATACGTTTAAGCTCGAGACAGAACCAAACATAGGGATTTTCATCAGCGAGTCACACAATTCGCGGGTCAGACGACGTAAACCATCCCCTTCAGCGCCCATGGCTATGGCCAGAGGGCCATTCAGTTTGGTTTGATAAATTGTCGTTTCAGTTTCACCTGCAGCGCCTACCACCCAAATACCAGCGTCTTTTAATTCACGAATAGTACGGGCTAAGTTAGTCACAGTGATGAAAGGCACGACTTCTGCGGCACCACAAGCCACTTTACGCACCACAGGTGTGACTTTGACTGACCTGTCTTTAGCTGCCACCACTGCATGCACACCGGCAGCATCGGCACTACGTAAAATAGCACCTAAGTTATGTGGGTCGGTAATGCCATCTAAAATCAGAATAAAAGGACTGGATTGTTCAGAGACAATGCGGGCTAAATCCTGCTCATTGCCTGATTGCTGAGCACGGGCTTTAGCCACCACGCCCTGATGCTGCGCACCATTGACCTTTTCATCTAAAGCTCGGCGGTTGCAGTACTGCACTGACACGCCAAAATCACGGGCGAATTTCAGCAACGGCTGTAAACGCTGATCGTCTTTGTCTTTTAAGATAAAAAGTTCAAGAACATCTTCCGGCGCACGTTCAAATAACGCACTTACCGCATGAATACCAAATACAAAATCTGCGCTCATCGCAACCTCTTTAAAAATGACCGAGCCCGGTAACACCGGGCTCAGTTTAACTAGCGTCTATACCCTTCTTACTTGAAGCCGCAGCTTTGTTGACTGCGGTATCTCGCCCCAATCACATAGGACAACTATGCTCATGGGGTCTCGAACGCTTGTCGCCGCGCTGCAACTCCAATTAATTTGGGTATAGTGTAGCAAAAACACTGACCTGGCTGTTACTTACGCTTACGCGGTGCTTTACCTGGCCGCGGACCCGCAGGGCTTTTCGCTGCCGGACTTTTAGCCGCTGGCTTGCTACCTGCTGGTTTTTTCGCTGTAGGCTTTTTACCCGCTGGTTTCTTGCCCGCTTTAGCTGGAGCTGTCTGCTCAATACCGGCTTTACGGGCACCTTTTTTGCGCATCGAGGCTTTTTCTTCCGCTGGTGTCATAGCGGCCTTTTTGCTGGCACTGATTTTACGATTGGACGTCGTGCGTTTTTCCATGCCCACTATGCCTAAATCAATTTTGCGAGCTTCCAGGTTCACCGCCAGCACTTTGACTTCAATCAGGTCGCCCATACGGTATTGCACATTGCTATGCTCACCACGAAGCACCTGACGCTCAGTATCAAAATGGTAGTAGTCATTCTGAAGCGAAGTGACATGCACTAAACCTTCGATGTAAAGATCTGTGATCCGTACAAACAAACCAAAGTTAGTGACGGTCGACACCACACCTTTGAAGCTGTCGCCAATGTGATCCTGCATATACTCACACTTCAGCCAATCTGCGACTTCACGGGTGGCATCGTCAGCACGGCGTTCCGTCATTGAACATTGTTCACCCAAAGGATGAATTTGTTTTTCAGTGTAACCTTTAGGCCCAGTCACTTTCTGACCCTGAGTTTGCAAAATGGCTTTAATAGCACGGTGCAATACCAGATCAGGATAACGACGAATAGGCGAGGTAAAGTGTGCATAAGCTTCTAACGCCAGACCAAAGTGCCCCAGGTTATCGCCCTGATACACAGCCTGCTTCATTGAGCGCAGCATCGTGGTTTCAATCAGCTCTTTATCCGGTCTGTCCTGCAGTTTTTGCAAAGTCAGCATCAGATCCAAAGGGGTTGGTTCCACAGGCAGATTAGCTTCAATACCTAATTCAGCCAGGAAACGTCTGAAGTTGGCAAAACGATCGCCATCCGGGCGCTCATGCACACGGAACAAGGCAAAAGCCTCATGTTTTTCAATCAGCTTAGCGGCCGACACGTTGGCTAAAATCATACATTCTTCAATGATCTTATGCGCTTCGTTGCGGTGAATTGGCACGATTTGTTCAATTTTACGATGGCTGTTAAAGATAAAACGGGTTTCGACCGTTTCAAATTCAATAGCCCCCCGCTCGGCCCGCACTTTCGCCATTTGTTTATACAGCGAAAACAGGTTATCTATATTGGTTAAGTTGGCTTCGTATTGCTGACGTAACTTCGGATCACCTTCTAATATGGCGTGAACCTTGTTGTAAGTCAGACGTGCACTGGAGTGCATCACGGCTTCATAGAACTGATAACCATCCAGTTTGCCTTGTTTACTGATATGCATTTCAGCAACAAAACAAAGCCGGTCAGTGTGTGGGTTCAATGAACATAAACCGTTGGATAACACTTCAGGCAGCATAGGCACTACATGGTCCGGGAAATACACCGAGTTACCACGGTCCAGCGCTTCTTTGTCCAGCGGAGTGTCTGGCAGCACATAAGCGCTGACATCCGCTATAGCGACCCATAAATGCCAGCCGCCATCGGCTTTGCGTTCACAATACACTGCGTCATCAAAGTCACGGGCATCTTCGCCATCTATAGTAATCAAACCCAATTGCGTTAAATCAACGCGGCCAGCTTTGGCTTCTTCCGGCACTTCAGTGCCATAACCTGCCACTTGCTGTTCAATAGCTTTGGAAAACTCGTGAGGGATCTGATGGTTACGAATAGCGATTTCGATTTCCATACCAGGCGCCATATGTTCGCCCAGCACTTCAATCACTTTACCTACGGCGTTTACTCTTTTGCTTGGACGTTGGCTGATTTCAACCAACACCACCTGACCATGACGCGCTGCGCCTTCTTCACCTGGTGGTATCACAATGTCCTGGCTCAAACGTGGATCGTCTGGTACCACCACACCTAAAGCAAAATCTTTAAAATAACGGCCTACTATAGGTTCATTACGAGGTTCTAAAATGCGGACTATACGGGCTTCTACTTTGTCGCGGCTGGCAAAATCGCTTTTCGATGCCAGCACCACGTCGCCGTGCAGTAGACGTTTCATTTCAAAGTTAGGAATAAACCAGTCCGGACCACCTTGTTCCAGCTTTAAGAAGCCAAAACCATCGCGGTGTCCTAACACAGTACCTTTAACTAAATCCAGGTCGTCGACCAGACCATAACGTTTGCTTTTGTTAAACAGCAACTGGCCGTCACGTTCCATAGCACGCAGACGTTTTTTCAGCGCAAACATCGCCTCATCGTCTGTCAGCTTTAATTCAGCGGCCAACTCTTCAAAGTAGGCAGGTTGTTGCCGCTGCTTTAAGTGTTCGAGGATAAATTCCCGACTAGGGATAGGGTTTTCATATTTTTCTTGCTCACGCGCAAGATGCGGATCTTTGACCGTCATGTTTTCTCTTTTTCACTAATTCAGCCTGCAGTGTAGCAGTCGCAGGTGAATTTTTCACTACAATGGCCTTTTGGCCCTCGTTAGCGCAGCACCCGGCATTTTATTCGCCAGCTGAGCTAACAGCTGTTGCACCTCTTGGTGCGTTTTGGTGTCGGCGATCACTGAGTGATGCAGCCAACGGTAACAATCTTCCATGTCTAAAGGGCTGGCGTCGCCTTTGATCAGCATTTGGGCAAAACGCATCTGCGCTTTTAAATTGCCTAAACCTGCGGCTTCACGCAGATATACCACAGCTTTGTTGTTGTCCTGCTGAACAAAACGGCCCGTATGATAATAACGCCCTACTTGCTCCAGCGCTTCAGGTAAGCCCTGAGACGCAGCTTGTTGCATTAAATCCCAGCCCCGTTCGACATCTTTTTTCACACAAACACCAAAGGCCAGCATATCGCCATACAAAAACTGATAAGCCGGCACTTTCATGACATCGGCTCTGGCCTGAATATCACTGACCAGCTGGCATTCGTCTTTTTGCACCCGCTGTAAATGTACATTTTGTTTAATTAAATCCAGCAGTTCATCCTGAGTATACAACTGTACTACCGCCACTTCCTGCGCTTTGGCAGGCAAGCTAAGCAGCACCAGAACTGAACTTAAGACTAAAAAACAAAACTTCATAGTTACCCCGGGCTATAGCCACTGATATTTATACACTTATAGATAAAAAACATACAAAAATCAGGCCATCGCAAAAGACAGTGTTCTGACACCAGCATATCCTGTTTAGTTCGCAGAGAAAATGGTTAACAACGCTGCGGAAGCAAGTACGACAAATCTATCCTCTAAGTAATTGCTGTTGCAGCTAGGCGACAAGAGTTCTAGTCCCCGGGAGCATAGTTCACTATGTGACTGGGGCTAGGACGTGAAGTCAACAACGCTGCGGCAGTAAGTACGACGAGGATAAAAAAAACGCTGCACATGGCAGCGTTTTTTCTACTTACCGCGGATTAAACGGCAAAAGGATGACGCAGCGTGATGGTCTGAATACGATCCGGGCCTGTTGAAATAATATCAATAGGTACACCAGTGATCTGTTCCAGACGAGTGATGTAGTTGCGAGCTTCTACTGGCAGGTCTTCCAGCTTCTGTACGCCAAAAGTACTTTGGGTCCAGCCCGGCATTTCTTCAAATACCGGAGTGACGATTTCATAACCTTCAGCCGCCATTGGAGGCACGTCAGTGATAGAACCGTCAGCTGCTTTATAGCCAATACAAATCTTGACGACACTTAAGCCATCTAACACGTCGAGCTTAGTTAAGCAGAATCCAGAGATACTGTTTAACTGCACAGCACGTTTCACTGCAACAGCATCAAACCAACCACAACGGCGTTTACGGCCAGTGGTGGCGCCAAATTCATGGCCTTTGACACCTAAGTGTTCACCGACTTCACAGTCCAGCTCTGTTGGGAACGGGCCTGAACCAACACGGGTGGTATAAGCTTTCACAATACCTAACACATAGTCTAAGTAACGTGGGCCAAAACCAGCACCTGTAGCTACGCCACCAGCTGTTGTGTTAGACGAAGTCACGTACGGGTAAGTACCGTGGTCAATGTCTAATAAAGTACCCTGGGCACCTTCAAACATGATTTCTTTACCGGCTTTACGGGCTTTATCCAGTAAATCGGTCACATCTACAACCATAGGCTTTAACACTTCAGCTATGGCTAAAGCACTGTCTAAAGTCGTTTGGAAATCAATCGCTTCCACTTTGTAGTACTGAGTTAAAGTGAAGTTGTGCAAATCCATCAGAACTTTCAGCTTCTCAGCAAACAATTCAGGATTAAACAAATCACCTACACGCAGACCACGGCGCGCTACTTTGTCTTCATAGGCAGGGCCAATACCACGACCTGTAGTACCGATTGGCTTATCGCCACGGGCTACTTCGCGCGCTTTATCCAAAGCCACATGGAAAGGCAGGATTAACGGACAAGCTTCGCTCAACAACAGACGCTCTTTTACCGGAACACCTTTTTGCTCCAGCATCGCCATCTCTTTTAATAAAGCTTCAGGGGATAACACTACACCGTTACCGATCACACATTTTACGTTGGAGCGCAAAATGCCTGATGGGATCAAATGCAATACCGTTTTTTCACCGTCAATTACTAAGGTATGACCTGCGTTATGGCCGCCTTGATAGCGCACCACATAGCTGGCTTTGTCAGTTAATAAATCAACGATTTTACCTTTTCCTTCGTCACCCCATTGGGTTCCGAGTACGACAACGTTTTTGGCCATGGTTCCTACATCATGGAGAAAAATTAGGCGGGGATTCTACCAAATTAACAACCAAAGTTCAGCGCGATTAAGAAAAAAAAACCAGATATTTTCTTTCTGGTTCTTTTTCAATAACTAAGAGGGATAAAAATAGCTAAGAGGCAAAGAAAAACAGCAGCAAAACACCAGCAATCACCAGTGTTCCCCCCACCTGCTGCATTTGAGCTGTGGGTTGTTCTGCGATTTTCTGCAGATAAGAGCGCCACTTATTTGGAAATAACATCGGCCCCAGGCCTTCAATGATCAACACCAGCCCTAAAGCCGCCCACCAGTAGTCTGCCATTTAACGAATCTCCTTCAGGCAACTTAAGTTGTAGTCCGCCGGATTGTGGTACAAGGCAAAACCAAAACGCAGCCTGTCACCCCGGTAATCCGTTATGATGCCCTGCTGTTTTAATGCTGCAGCGATACGAGCAACATCATCAGCTGCAAAACGAAAAGTTAAAAACTGGCCTTGTTGCTGATTTTGCTTATCCAGCAGATGAGCGCGATTTAGTAGTGGATGCTGCATTTCATCTAATATGGCGAGGAAGCTATGCTGTAGGCTTTGGATATAAGACTGCACTTTTTCAACCGTCAGGCCTTGCTGTTGGTACAAGTCAAAGACTGCCAATACCCGGTATAAAGCTGAACAATCCATAGTAGCACCGGCAAAACGATAACCATTGTTGGCGTATTGCACTTGTCCTTGTTTAGCATTTGCCAGTTCACCAAATTCAGCAAACCAGCCGGTGTAAGCAGGTCTGTGTTCACTGCATTTCGGTACAGCCAGGAAGCAACAGCCTTCGCCACCCTGCGCATATTTGTAACTGCCCGCCAGGTAAAAAATACGCTGTGCTATAGCCGATAAGTCGGTCGGCACCGCCATAAAACCATGATAGCCGTCTACGACTATCATTGCGTCTGTGACTTTATCCAGCTGTTGGACCAGACCAGTCAACTCCTTAACCCCCACTCCAGAGTTAAAAAACACTTGACTGAAAAACACCAGATCCGTCGGCTGAGCCGCCACAACTGCCGCAAAACGCTCTGGAAAAGTAGCAAAAGGCTCGGTCGGTACCCGAATGACATTAACTGTGTTTAATTCTGACAAACGATTGATCTGACGATGAAAACTATGAAACTCGCTATCGGTAGTGACGACTGTTAGGGCTTTGGACCAGTCAAAGCAGCTTAATATCCGCATGACAAATTCGTGGGTATTGGGCGCAAACACTATTTGTTCTGCGTCAGGCAGCTTTAAAATTCGGGCTATGTGGTGCTGTACCGCAGGCACTTTATCACCAAACACCAGATCCCACTTATCATCCACCAGCCTGGCACTGTCATCCCAGTAAGCCAAAGTGGCGTCGCGGGTTACATCGGGCCAATAGTGATGGGAATGGCAGGCAAAATGTTGTTTATCCGGGTTGGCTTTTAAGAAGTGCTGATAAAACTGCTGATACATAGGAAGATCCTTACGAAAGACAACGCAGAGTAACCGAAAGCTATAGGAACAGAAAAGGCCCTTAAGGGCCTTTTCTTATTCAACAAAACAGTGCAGGTGTCAGCTTAGTTTTGCACTTTGTCCGACTTCATATAGCGGAAGAAGTCGTTATCTGGCTGGATCACCATCACGTCGTTTTTGTTCTGGAAGCTATTCTTATAGGCTTCTAAACTACGCACGAAACTGTAAAACTCACCATTTCTGCTGTACACATCCGCATAAACTTTAGCAGCAGCTGCATCACCTTCACCGCGCACGGTGCGTGAATTACGTTCAGCATCCGCCACCATGATAGTCACACGGGCATCGACGTCCGCTTTGATAATTTCAGACTGTTCCATACCACGGCTGCGGTGCTCTTTTGCCACAGCAGTACGTTCAGCACGCATACGCTGGAAAATAGAGTTACTGATTTCATCAGGTAAATTGATTTTTTTCACCCGAACGTCAAGTATATCGATACCTAACTCTTTTGAACCAGCAGCAGCCTGTTCCATTGCACGTTGCATCAGCTGAGTACGCTCACCCGATACAATTTCCTGAATGGTGCGGCTACCAAACTCAGTACGTAAACCGTTGTTGATGTACTGCTTTAACAGCACTTCAGCCTGAGACAAATTACCGCCAGTGGATAAGAAGTACTTACCAAAGTCGGCAATACGCCATTTCACATAGCTGTCGACCAATAAGTCTTTTTTCTCAGCGGTAACAAAACGGTCTGACGATGGATCAGCTAAGGTTTGAATACGGGCATCCAGTTTACGAACATTCTCAATCAGCGGCACTTTAAAATGCAGGCCAGGTTCAAATACCCGAACAGCTTCAGTGTCATCACGTTGAATTTTACCAAAACGAATGACAATGCCACGTTCGCCTTCAGGTACAACAAAGACTGAAGACACTGCAACAATACCCAGGATAGCGATTAAGGCTAATACTAAATTTTTCATCACTTAACCTCTGCCAGTTCTGGTGCTGTCTGCACGGCTTGCTTCAGGACGCAGATCCGGAGTTCTGCCCTCATTACCATTGGTTCTGTTTGGCGCTAATGGGTTCATCGCAGGAGCTTTGGTATCGCCACTGTTATTAATCATTTTGTCCAAAGGTAAATACATAATGTTATTACCATTTTTTACATCGACCAGTACTTTAGAGCTATTGCCGTACACCTGCTCCATTGTCTCTAAGTACATACGATCACGAGTCACTTGTGGCGCAGCCAGGTATTCAGGTAACAGTTTCTCGAAACGAGCCACTTCACCCTGAGCTTTTAACAAGGTCTGTTGTTTATAAGCTTCAGCTTCCTGCATCATCCGGTTCACCTGACCACGGGCACGCGGTTCGATTTCACGGGCATAAGCTTCAGCCTCACGAATGTAACGTTGCTCATCTTCCTGCGCCGCTATCGCATCATCAAAAGCTTCTTTCACTTCTTCTGGTGGACGGGCATCACGGAAGTTGACATCCACTAATTCTAAACCCATGGCATAAGGAGAGATGATTTGTTCTAACTCAGTTCTGGTGTTTTGACGAATCACTTCACGGCCTTTGGTCAGTACATCATCCATAATGGAATGACCTACCACATAACGTAAGGCGGCGTCTGTCGCTTCACGTAAGCTGCTGTCTGCATCGACCACAGAGAACTTGTAAGCGCGGGCATCAAACACACGGTACTGGATTTCAAAAGTGACACGGACCAGGTTTTGATCCTGAGTCAGCATAAAACCGTCGGTACGTAATGAACGCACGCTGGTCACATCCACCGGAGTGACTGTATCGATAAAAGTCGGTTTCCAGTGAATACCAGGCATCACTTCAGAGTGATACTGACCAAAACGTAAGATCAACCCCCGTTCTGATTCTTTAATGGTGTAAAAGCCACTAAAGGCCCAGACCAGTAAAGCTACCACAGCTATTAATATCAGTGCGGCTGAGCCACCACTGTTATTGCTGTTGCTGCTGGTGTTTTTATTGCCACCAAAGATACCACCGAACTTTTTGCTTAAGTTACGGAAGACTTCATCTAAATCGGGCGGGCCCTGATCACGACCGCCTTGTTTCCAAGGGTCGTTGTCTTTGCCATTATTGCCCGGCTCGTTCCAAGCCATGCTTCACTCCATCTCTAGTTGTGATATTGAAACTAATGTATCAAAAAAAGCTTCGTGCTGACGATAAAAAACTAAGGACTGACGATATAGTTTTGTAACAGTCCATCACTTTGTTTCAGTAAACGCGCCCACTGAGCTTTTGATAAGACGATTCTAAGCTGGGTTTCCCCCAGATCAGTAAAAGATTCTGTCTGAACAGCAGAGAGTTCGTGTAACCGAGCCCGCCATAGAGCGGCATCTGCAGGCAGTTTTAAATCCAGCTGCATATAGTCATCCGCCAGTCGTTCGCGGATCACCTGCAGCAGCAACTCTATACCTAACCCCTGCTTTGCTGAAATATACACAGCTATAGGTTCTGCTTGTTCATTGTATTCTATACGGGCTTGTTGCTCAGTCTGGTCAATTTTATTAAACACCAGTAACTGAGGCACCTGATCGGCGACAATTTCATGTAACACCAGTTGCACTTGTTTGATATTGTCCGCCATCCGCTGATCGGCAACATCAATCACATGCAGTTGCAAATCCGCATCCCGGCTTTCCTGCAAAGTGGATTTAAAGGCGGCCACTAAGTCATGAGGTAAATGACGGATAAAACCCACAGTATCGGCAAAGATAATAGAACCAAACTCTGGCAGTTTCACTTGCCGTAGTGTTGGGTCCAGCGTTGCAAACAGCTGATCGGCAGCATAAACATCCGCACTGGTCAGGCGATTAAATAAAGTAGATTTACCAGCGTTGGTATAGCCGACTAAAGACACCACAGGAATTTCAGCACGTTGTCTGGCCTTGCGGCCTTGCTCACGCTGTTTACCGACTTTATCCAGCTTCAGTAACAAAGCTGTGATTTTCTCCCGCACCAAACGCCTGTCTGTTTCGAGACGTGTTTCACCCGGGCCTCTCATGCCAATGCCACCTTTTTGCCGCTCAGCATTGTCCCAGCCACGCACTAAACGCGACGACAAATGTTTTAGCTGTGCCAGTTCAACCTGCAGTTTACCTTCGTAGCTGCGGGCGCGCTGGGCAAAAATATCCAGGATCAAGGTGGTACGATCAATAACCCGGCACTGACAAAGCAGTTCCAGGTTACGGGTTTGAGCAGGGGTTAAAGCGTGATTGAAAATAATCAGATCGACTTGTAGCTCAGCGACAGCTTGCGCTAGTTCTGCCGCTTTGCCACTGCCAAGAAAAAACTTAGCATCAATCAAACTACGGTTGGCGGTCATCACAGCACGTGATTGAACTCCAGCCGAGGACACAAGCATCTCCAGCTCCTGCAAATCTTCGCTGGCGCTGTCTTGTGAAAGATAGATATGCACAAGGATCGCTTGCTCGGCCACCATTTCGCTGTCAAACAAGCTTAAGAATTCCCGATTATTCCATCTCGTCCATTTCGCCTGTGCCTGTACCATGGCTAGCCATAGTATTGACAGCGCGAGCTGGGACTACAGTAGAAATGGCATGTTTGTAGACCATTTGGCTGACTGTGTTTTTCAGAAGGATCACAAATTGATCAAAAGACTCGAT
The DNA here is from genome assembly GCF_014645135.1 of Rheinheimera tangshanensis. Taxonomy (GTDB): domain Bacteria; phylum Pseudomonadota; class Gammaproteobacteria; order Enterobacterales; family Alteromonadaceae; genus Pararheinheimera; species Pararheinheimera tangshanensis. Next base: position 357,676 of record NZ_BMLH01000001.1, on the reverse strand, counting down.
TTGTCCCTGCAATTTAATACCGTTCACCAGATAAATAGATACTGGGATACGCTCACGTCTTAAAGTATTTAAAAACGGGTCTTGTAACGATTGGCCCTTTGCCATTTTCGCTTTCCTTATTTCTAATTATGGTTCTCTATATATGGATTATTATATTATTTTCAAGTCGTTAAATAACAACTTTTTTTCAATTATCTTTAACTAGCTTAGCGAAGTTAAAATGGCTTGCAAGTTTTCGGCCTGTTTGTCTTCAGTTTTTAACCAATTTAATTCAGGCCAGCTGCGTAACCAGGTTAGTTGCCGTTTCGCCAGTTGACGAGTAGCGGCAATTCCCTGCTCGATCATCTCCTGCTCAGACAGCTGTCCTTGCAGGTGCAACCACATCTGACGGTAGCCCACACAACGCATCGAAGGTAAATCCAAATGCAAATCAGGTCGTTGCATCAGAGTTTTTACTTCTTCAGCAAAACCAGAAGCTAGCATTTGCCGGAATCTGACAGCTATACGTTGGTGAAGTTCAGAGCGATCTGTCGGATTGATAGCAAATTGTTGCACCTGATAGGGAAAAGGCTCACCTTTTTGCTCTGTCAATTCAGTTAAACTCTTACCAGTTAACCGATAGACCTCTACAGCCCTGTTGACCCGCTGTGGGTCATTCGGATGAATACGGGCCGCCGACACCGGATCAAACTCTGCCAATTGCTGATGCAAATAGCCCCAACCGTGCTCTGCCGCTTCAGTTTCAATCTGTTGCCGTATCTCCGGGTCCGCTTCAGGCAAAGGCGATATCCCCTGCAACAGAGTGCGGAAATACAACATAGTGCCGCCTACAAGAATAGCGGTTTTTCCCCTGCTGTGGATATCAGCAATAAGTCGTAATGCGTCGTTACGAAAATCCGCAGCCGAATAAGCAAAAGCCGGATCCAGAATATCAATTAAGTGATGAGGTGCATCCAATAGTTCTGCCGCTGTAGGCTTGGCGGTACCGATATCCATACCTTTATAAATCAAGGCACTGTCGACACTAATCAGCTCAGAGGGGATGCTGTTATACAGATCAATAGCCAAGGACGTTTTACCGCTGGCTGTAGGCCCCATTAAAAAAATAACTTTAGGATCCATCTGAGTCCTGTAATAACTGAATAGAAGCTGTTAAATCCAGCGGCACGGCAGACCAATGTGGCCCTTGCTGACTTAACAGTGGAAAATGTTTCACCAAAGAAGCAGCCTGCAGCACTCCAGAGCCTAATAACTGCTGCAGTAATAAGCTTAGCAGTTGTGTATCTTGCTGCTGCAACCAGCCTTGCCACCATAAAGGTAACCACTGCGCTACTGCACTTTGTCGCAACCAGGCCGGCACAGCTCTGACAATTAAAGTTTGATTACTGATTAAAAAATCAAAACCCAAATGGCTTAATAAATCCGCTTTGCAGAGCAACAACTCTTGCTCTGTTTGTTGTAGCGTTAAGCGTACTGGCATCAATAAAGGTAAAGGCTCTGCACCTTGTTCCAGCCATAATCTGGCGCTGCTCAGTGCTATATCGACTAACCAGAGTTGATCTGAGCCAGAGCAGAGCAAATAACGATTCTGGCTTATCAGAGCATCGTGTCGTACAACAGACACTGATTGCTCCACCCGCTGAGTTTTTTCAGCAAAAACCGGCCAGCTTTGTGCTGCAGGTTGTGCTACCGCAGGTCGATAAGGTTGACCTGCATAAGCTGAAGGTCTAGCAACATAAGAAGGAACTGTGGCAGAACGCTGAACAGGTTCAGATCTGGTTTTTAGTGCTGAAGCTTCCGGCATAGCAAAGGCAGAAGGTTCTGGTGGTACTACAACCTCACTACTCTGTTGCTGCGGCTCTAACTGCAATAACGCGTCAGTTAATGCCGAGGCAACAAAATCGTGTACTAAACGAGCCTGATGGAACCGAACTTCATGCTTGGCCGGATGCACATTGACATCCACCTGACGTGGATTAATGTCCAGATAGAGTACAAAAGCCGGTTGCTGTTCAGCACTTAGCATAGAGCCATAAGCCTGACGTATCGCATGATTGAGTAACTTATCTTTCATCATACGGCCGTTGACATAGCTGTACTGACATTGCAGTTGCTCTTTACAGGCTGAGGGCTGCAACACCCAGCCCCAAAGCTTTAAGTCGTCATAAGCGACTTCAACAAAAGCAGCCTGTTCCAGAAAGTTTTTGCCACACAAAGCGGCTACGCGTTTTTGCTGCGCTTCGCGGCTATCGGCTTTTTTCAGCTGCCGTACTGTTTGACCGTTATGAATTAAAGTCCAACTGACATCAAAACGGCTTAATGCTAAACGTTTCACCAACTCATCAATATGCGCAAACTCGGTTTTGTCGCTACGCAAAAACTTACGCCGGGCCGGAGTATTAAAAAACAGATCCAGCACTTCAATACTACAGCCATCCGGATGAGCTGCAGGTTTAATTTTTACCTGCATATCACGGCCCTCGGCACAGGCTTGCCAGGCTTTATCCTGAGCAGCTGGTTTTGACGTTAACGTCAGACGGGAAACAGAGCTGATAGAGGCCAAAGCTTCACCCCTGAAGCCCAGACTGACTATTTGCTCCAAATCATCCAGAGAGCTTATTTTACTGGTGGCATGTCGACTTAACGCCAGGCCTAACTCAGCTTCAGCTATGCCAGAGCCATTATCACGAATAAGGATTTTTTTGCTGCCACCACGCTCAATCTCAATCAGAATTTGATCGGCACCAGCATCCAGGCTGTTTTCGACCAGCTCTTTGACGACAGAGGCAGGACGTTCTACCACTTCGCCTGCAGCAATCTGGTTAGCCAGTTGAGGAGGTAAAATTTGAATAGGCATCAGGGGATCCGTAATACCTGACCAATCAGAATGTTGTCACTTTTCAGATTATTGTGCCTGCGAAGTTCAGCCATGCTGACTCCATACTGTTTCGCCACTCTGGATAAAGACTCACCCCGTTTTACTTTATGAGTCCGATTGCTCATTGCAGGGACAGCTGATGATCGTCTGTGTGTGGAGGGCATAACACTAGGCACTGAGCGGCCATTATTTTTATGGGCGGCAAATAACGAATCCGCTGGCGGTGATTTTTCAAAATAACCTTTGATAGCCCGAAACATAGCCAACGCCAGCTTGTGTTGATGATTTGAATCTTTCAGTAAACGTTCTTCGTTGTAGTTCGATATAAAACCTGTTTCAAACAGAATAGATGGAATATCTGGCGCCTTTAACACAGCCAGACTGGCAGCCTGCGGCTCCTTTTTATGTAAGTGGGCTATGGGTGCTACTTCACGTAATATCTCTTTCGCTACTTCAAACCCAGTGACCATCGAATGATTCATCGACAAATCCAGTACGGTTTGTGCCAGATACCGTTCGTTAGCCGAGTCTTTAATGACTTCGGCCACACCACCTAATAACTCTGAATGTTGTTCGGTTTGTTCCAGCATCCGTCCCACTTCGGTCGTAGCGCGGCGCATCGACAACACCCAGACCGATGCGCCATGAGCTTTGCGGTTTTGTACAGCGTCTGCGTGCACCGAAATCAATAAATCAGCTTGTTTTTGACGAGCGATATCCGGTCTTTTATTTGGGTGAATATAGTAATCACCGGTACGGGTTAGCACAGCTTTTAAGCCAGGTTGCTTATTAATCATATCGGCTAACTGGCGCGATATAGATAAAGTAATATTTTTCTCATAGGTGCCTTTAGGTCCGACCGCTCCCGGATCCTGACCACCGTGCCCTGCATCAATAGCGATAATAATATCCCGCCCTGTCGCTTTGCTATGGGGCGTACCTTGAGGCGCTGAGCTTACAGGCTGAGATACCACTGCTTGTGGTCGTGACGAAGTCACTGAGGTAACAGGCGCTGTCTGATTGGACGCAGCGACAACACCTTGCGCTTTTATATCTACCACCAGACGATGGCCATAAGGCGGTGAGGGTGGCAAAGAAAAAATACTGTCATTGACCGGAAAAGCCAGTTCGATCACCACGGCAGTAGCAGCACTTGGTGTTCTGCTGGCATAAACCCGCTTGACCAGAGGTGAGTCCCCACTGACAGTGCCTATGTTCAAGCTAGTGACACCAGCAAGCTCTATTTCCAGTCGGCTTGGGTTACTTAAGCGTTTTACTTTGTGTGTGGGGGCATTGGCCAGATCTAACACCAATCGGGTATTGTCAGGCGCATGCCAAATGCGCACACCTTTGACACTGTTCACTGCCCAGCTTTGGCTGGACACAAGTAACAGCAGCAGAGCAACAATTCTGAGTGTCAGACTCATTGAGCCTGCTCCCATGCCAACTTAATAGCGTTCAACCACAGCACAGCATCAGGCTGATTCGCCGTTACACACAACTGACGCTGATTTTGATCGATCTGTAACTGCAGATCCAGATCAGCATCCGCCAATAAACCATAACCTCGTTCAGGCCACTCAATCAGACACAAGTTGCCTTTGGAGAAATAGTCGCGAATCCCCATAAACTCCAGCTCTTCCGGATCGCGAAGACGATACAAATCAAAGTGAAAGACCTGCTGTTCAGCAATAGTGTAGGGTTCAACCAAGGTATACGTAGGGCTTTTCACATTGCCATGATGTCCCATAGCCTGCAACAAACCACGACTAAAGGTAGTTTTACCTGCCCCTAAATCACCCTGCAAATACACTACTGCTCCATGGCGTAAATGGGGTGCAAATAAGGCGGCCAATGCCAAAGTAGCGGCTTCATCCGCTAAATGAAAAATGTAGCTTTGAGCTGTCATCTGTACCTAAGCTGAGTGATCTCAGTCGTCACAATTTTTTAAGCGCACGTGCTGTTTGACTACAGCAGATGAATTGACCGCTATGCTAACAAAAACAGCGCAGTGCAGCCAGTTTCTTCTGAAACAGGAAGTATAAAAGTCAAAGCAAAAACCTGAGCGGCTTTTATGCTAAAGTGCGCAGCGAATAGTAGTGGATCTCAGTATGACCAACAGCATCAATTGGCAGCAGCTTGCAGAGCAAATTAAAGAATGGGGCCAGCAACTCGGCTTCCAACAAATAGGTATAACCGATACGGATCTAACATCGGAAGAACCTAAATTACAGCAATGGCTGGATGCGGGTTATCATGGTGAGATGGACTACATGGCTGCTCATGGTATGAAAAGAGCGAGGCCTGCTGAATTACATCCAGGCACTATTCGGGTGATCAGCGTACGAATGGATTACTTGCCAGAGCATGCACAGTTTGCCGCCAATCTGGCCGATCCTTCGATGGCCTACATCAGCCGTTACGCGCTAGGGCGCGATTACCATAAGCTCATTCGTAACCGATTAAAACAGTTGGGCGAACGGATAGAAAAAGAGTTGGGAGCATTAGGTTTCCGGCCTTTTGTTGATTCGGCCCCTATTCTGGAGCGGCCGCTTGCAGTCAAAGCTGGCCTTGGTTGGCAAGGTAAACATAGTCTGGTGTTGAATCAGGATGCTGGTTCCTGGTTTTTCCTCGGCGAATTGCTGGTTGATATTCCGCTGCCTGTCGACGCTGTGCATACAGGAGACTGCGGCTCTTGTGTGGCTTGCATCACTATTTGTCCGACTCAGGCTATAGTAGCGCCTTACACAGTGAATGCCAGACGCTGTATTTCTTATCTGACGATAGAACTGCAAGGTGCTATTCCAGAAGAATTCCGGCCTTTGCTTGGCAATCGCATTTATGGTTGTGATGATTGCCAACTGGTATGCCCTGTTAACAGAGCAGCGGATACCACCCAAGAGCAAGACTTTCAGCGCAGACCACAGTGGCTGAATACATCTTTGCTGGATTTATGGCGCTGGACTGAAACTGAATTTTTAAACTACACAGAAGGTTCTGCGATTCGCCGCATAGGTTATCAACGCTGGCAACGCAATATTGCTGTCGCTTTGGGTAACGCACCTTTTGATCCTGCTATTGTCGACGCGTTAGAACAGCAACTGGCGTTAGCCTCTGACTTGGTGGCAGAGCATATTCAATGGGCTTTAAGACAGCAGCAGAATAAAAGTCTGTTACAGCAAAATTTATTGAGTCGCCAGACCGACCGTTTAGTTCGGGTTATTCAGAAGGGTTTACCGCGCGATGCTTAAGATCAAACTGAGGCTTTGCAGCCAAACGCAGCTGCGCGTCTTGTAAAATTTGCAGTTTCTGAGTCCGATCCGCGGTATGCCAGTCTTTAATCTCCTGCAAAGTGCGACCACAGCCCAAACAAACATCAGAGTGATTTAAACAGCAAATGCGGTTACAGGGTGATGCAGGCATAGAAGTCTCCGTTATTAAATTCATCATAGCCTGCCAACTAACTATCCAAACTTTATTTTCTCTGTTTAGGCACCCAGGCCCAGACAAACTCTGCGATGACAGGCTCCACATTCAGCTCATCAGTAATTTTCACCAACATAGTGATCTCGCCTTTTTCTGTGTCACGAATGCACTGAATTTGTTCATCCGTCAGTGAGGTCGTTGCCACCAGCTTCCCTGTCGCTCTTTTGACATAGTTCAGCTGCATCGACTTTAACAGCGGAATACGATCGTCAGCCACATGCAAACCGACTAAAAAACCACTGGCTGATTCCCCCAGCAAAGCCATAGCAGCAGCGTGCACAGAACCTATATGGTTTTGTACTTTGGTCTTGTTCGCCAAGCTTAATTGCGCCTGTTGAAAATTTAACAAATCAACTTTGACCGAGGCAGTACCAGCAAATTTCACAGCTTTACCAAACAATAAAGTCAGCAGAGGAGAACGTAACCAAGGCGAGTAGTGATTGATTTTGGTCACATAACGGCCGAGTTTATTAATGGCTTTCATACTGGTCTTACCTGTAAGTTTTAGTCAGGCAAAGATAGCAGCAATAAAATCCGCCAGCAAGTTGAGTTCAAGGCAAAAGAGTAAGTTTTAGATTTAAGATGAAAATAAAAAATGGAGTAAAATTTGGAGCGGGCAACGAGGCTCGAACTCGTGACCTCGACCTTGGCAAGGTCGCGCTCTATCAACACAACTGTGCCAGTACAAGTGATGATTTTATTAACTATGAAGATTAAAGAATTGACTTGAAACTTGGAGCGGGCAACGAGGCTCGAACTCGTGACCTCGACCTTGGCAAGGTCGCGCTCTACCAACACAACTATGCCAGTACGAGTGATGATTTTATTAACTATGAAGATTAAAGAATTGACTTGAAACTTGGAGCGGGCAACGAGGCTCGAACTCGTGACCTCGACCTTGGCAAGGTCGCGCTCTACCAACTGAGCTATGCCCGCATGCATGGGATCTTACTGATTTTTATCAAACTGGTATTGGTAGTCCAATTTGAATTTGGAGCGGGCAACGAGGCTCGAACTCGTGACCTCGACCTTGGCAAGGTCGCGCTCTACCAACTGAGCTATGCCCGCATCCTGTTGTCAATAATTTGTACTCTTTACTTTGGTTGTAAAGAAGATTACTGAAAACACCGCTTCAATCGATTTTTCGTTCGAAGCGGCGCGCATTTTACAAAATTCCTTGGCCTTTGCAAGAGATTTTATTCAGGAATTTTGAAAAAATGCTTTTTATAAACTGCTAATTCCGCAATAGATTCCCGAATATCATCAAGAGCTAAATGACTTGATGACTTTTTAACCAGCTTAGTCACTTCAGGGTACCATCTTCTGGCTAGCTCTTTCACTGTGCTGACATCCAGGTTGCGATAGTGGAAAAAAGCCTCAAATTCCGGCGCATACTTGACTAGAAAGCGTCTGTCCTGGCCAATGCTGTTGCCACACATAGGTGATTTGCCTGCAGGCACATAATCAGACAGGAAGCTGATGGTCTGTGCCATAGCATCTGCTAATTCAACTTCACTTTCCAGACAGCGCTTGGTCAAACCACTTTTACCGTGAGTTTCAGTACACCACGCATCCATGCCATCTAATACAGCTTTAGGTGTTTTAATAGCAAATACAGGACCTTCAGCCAGTATATTCAGTTGGCTATCGGTGACTATAGTAGCCATTTCTAAAATGACATCCTGTTCTGGATCCAAACCAGTCATTTCCAGATCGATCCACACCAGATTATTCTCATTGCTCGCCATGCTTTATACCCTAGGTAATATGCAGCCAGTATTGCTGCTTTGTAACTTGCCCGAATAGCGGTATCATACTATGCCTTAAGCAAAGTAAAAACCGCCGTAGTCAGGCAACAGTAAAGATACAAGGCCCCAGTGACCAAGAAAAAGCATCTCAATCAACGCCAGCATCAACGTATAGCCGCCAATCAGGATCGTCGTTTAGCCAGGGCTCAGAATAAAACCAACAAACCAGAGCTGGATTCTGACTTATTGACTGAAGCTGAACATGGCTTAGTGATCAGTCGTTTTGGCCAACATGCCGATATTGAAGATAGCTCAGGCCAGATCTTTCGTTGCAATATCCGCCGCACTGTTAACTCTCTGGTGACAGGTGACAAAGTGGTGTTTCGACGCACTAAAGTGCCAGGCGGTGGCCCAGAGGGTGTTGTCGAAGCTGTTGCTGAGCGCGAATCCGTATTACTGCGTCCTGACTTTTATGATGGTTTAAAACCTGTAGCTGCCAATATAGATTTGATGATTATTGTCTCTGCGGTTTTACCTGCGTTTTCGCTGAATATTGTCGACCGCTATTTAATAGCGGCCGAAGCTATGCATATTAAACCTTTGTTATTGTTGAATAAAATTGATTTATTAACGGAAGAGCAACGTGCTGAAGTCGATCAGCAACTAGCGATTTATCAAAAGATTGGTTACGAATTTTTATTACTCAGTGCCAAAACCGGCGAAGGCACTGCTCAGCTGGATGCCTACCTGAAACAAGGTGTTAGTATTTTTGTTGGTCAGTCTGGGGTAGGAAAATCCTCTTTAGTAAATAACCTGTTGCCGGATATTTCCGCCGAAACCCGCGAAGTGTCGGAGAATTCTGGTTTAGGCCAACATACCACCACTACGGCTCGTTTGTACCACCTGCCTGACGGCGGCGATCTGATTGATTCGCCCGGTATCCGCGAATTTGCCTTGTGGCATTTAGAACCAGAGCAAATTGCTTTAGGTTACCCTGAATTTAAAGACTGGCTGGGACGCTGCAAATTCCGTGATTGTAAGCATTTAAACGATCCGGGCTGTGCCTTACAGCACGCTGTCAGTATCGGTGAAATTCACCCGGAACGTTTTGCTAATTACCATAAAATCTTGCTGAGTATGGCGCAGGATAAACCGAATTATTTTCAACCCTGAGGTTTAAATCCACTATGGATCAAGTCAAAATCGCATTGCAATACGTAATGCCAAAGCATTTACTGTCCCGTCTTGTTGGCTATTTGGCAGCAGCACGTTTAGGTTTTATCAGCCATGCGCTGATTAATCTGTTTATCAAAGCCTATAAAATTAATATGGCTGAAGCTAAATTTGAAAAGGCTTCGGATTACGCCAGCTTTAACGAGTTTTTTACCCGTCCGTTAAAAGATGGCTTACGTCCTATCGATACCGACGATGATGTGGTTTGCCAGCCGGTAGACGGTGCGATCAGTCAGTTAGGTGATATCGTCGATGGTAAGTTAATTCAGGCGAAGAACCACAATTATTCATTGCAAGCCTTATTAGGCGGTGATGCGGCGACGTCAGCGCCTTACGCCGGCGGTAAGTTCGCTACTATTTATTTAGCCCCTAAAGATTATCACCGCATTCATATGCCTATCAAAGGCACCTTACGTGAAATGATTTATGTACCGGGAGAGTTGTTTTCAGTGAATCCGCTGACAGCCGAAAACGTGCCGGATTTATTCGCCCGCAACGAACGAGTAGTCACGATTTTTGATACTGAACTGGGCCCTATGGCTTTGGTATTAGTAGGCGCGACTATAGTGGCCAGTATTGAAACCGTCTGGGCCGGCACTGTAACTCCACCTGCTGGTAAAGATGTCTTCCGCTGGACTTATCCCGCCACAGGACCACAAGCTGTTACTTTAGACAAAGGTGCTGAAATGGGTCGCTTTAAATTAGGATCCACAGTGATCCTAGCGTTCCAGGCCGGTCAGATTGAGTTTACAGACAAGCAATACCCAACAGCGGTGACACGCATGGGCGAGCCTTTTGCCGAGATAGTCTCTAAAGGTTAGATGATAGAAAGCAGAGCCCGGTCTCTGCTTTTTTTATTCCTCAGAGTTTTGTGTCTGGCGACGGAGAATATTAATGCAAATTTTTGCCCATCGTGGGGCCAGTGGCTCTTATCCGGAAAATACCTTGCTGGCGATAGAGCAAGCTCTGTTGGCAAAAGCGGATGGCATTGAAATTGACGTGTTTTGTGTCGAAAACGAGCTGGTGGTGATCCACGACGAAGATGTGAGCCGCACCACCAATGGTACAGGCTTACTGCACAATTTTACGTTGCAACAATTACAACAACTGGATGCTGGTTCAGGCCAACAGGTTCCTACCTTATGGCAGGTACTGCAACTAGTGAACAACCAGGCCTTGTTGAATATTGAGCTGAAAGGTGCAGACACAGCAGAAACATTAGTAGCCCTGCTTAAAAAAGCGGAAACAGAACTTGGCACAAAGCCGGACAAACTGCTGATTTCTTCTTTTAACCATCATCTGCTGAAACAGATTCAAAACCACAGACCAGATTTAAAACTTGGCGCCTTAACGGCCTCATTACCTCTGGATTATGCCGCCTTTGCATCAGAGCTCGGTGCCTGGTCAGTGCATTGTGATAAAGGTTTTATCAACCAGCAGATGGTACAGGATGCGCATCAACGTGGCTTAAAAGTGCTGGTCTATACAGTGAACGACGCCTGCACAGCGAAAAAACTGCAGCAGTTGGGTGTAGACGGGATTTTTTGTAACTATCCACTGCAAGCCAGAAACTGGTAGCAGGTGATTAAGCTTAATGCTTGTGGCTGTCGCAGCTATGGCATTTATTGCACAGGCGGATATTTAAGATATGCGCCAGTACAACAAAAGAGGCACCAACAATCAAAATATAGTGCTCGTAGTCGTGGCCAAAAATGTCTTTTTGCCAGTAAATAAAACCACCTAAAAACAGCGAATAAAAAGGGTAAATCTTTTTATGGTAGCGATGAAAACCGGCAAATAGAGTGATAAAACCCAACACCATAGTGATCAATAAAATAATCCGCTCAAAGGCATGGTTGTGCCAGGCACTCAATCCCAATAAAGGCAACACAGGCAATAACACAGGTAGCATAATGCAATGAATAGCACACAAAGACGTGATGGCTATACCTACTTTATCTAATGTATTACGAACCTGGCTCAGCACGAATTAACACTCCGATTTTAAAGGAGTGAGATAATATAACAAATCAAAACAAAAACAAACCGCTCTGAGTAATCTTTTCGAACCCTAAGTAAAAAGCTCAGCGACTCAATCGGCATCAGACGTTGGCTGTGGCATAATGCGGAAAATTTTGGGGAGACACAATCATGGATCAATTACTGGAACAACTGGATCAAAACTTAAAAGATCTGTATCGCAAAGCTTTGGACGCAGACGCGATTTTGGATGACATCCAGCAACAAGGTCATGGCAAGTATCAGACCATTTTTGTTAACGACAAAAGCTTTCAGGTCAGCAGTAACAGATTTATGCCTTATTTAAGTGAAGCAGCCGAGCAAGTAGCAGCTATGCGCCAAACACAGCAGTTTAATACAGCCACTTTACAACGTGTGGTCAAACAAATTCAGTTGCTACACAAAACTCTGGCAGAGTTTCGTCAAGCAATCACAAAATAGCCTGTTTTTTAACTCGCTTATAAAAAATTATTCTAACGACACCAGGCCATTGCACTACTCTAACTAGGTAGAAGGAGTACGCCATGGCCAGCTTAACCACTTCAGTAGACAATATAAAACTGGAAGCACGACAATTCGCGCTGTCCGGCGGTCAAACTCGTTCTAATCCAGGCTCTGCTTTAGCCAGACAATTAGAACCCTCGGTACAACAACTTAAACAGCAACAGCTGGCAGAAGTTTTGCCTGAGCCACAGCAGCAAAAAGAAGAACCGCGGCAAGACTCAATACGGGTAAGCAGCACGCTGGGAAAAGCGGCTTCCAGTGGTCAATTAAGCCGTGAGGAAGCCATCGCTATTTACAGAGAAATAGCTAACCTTTTGTAGTCGTATTTTGTTGATAAGAAGCAACTACAGGCATTAGAGTCTCTTTAAACCAACGTTCCAGCATCACCCTTTCATGTTCCAACGGACGATCGGCACGTACATTGCTGATCCGGTTCATAAAGCCCATGTCTTTGAGCTTTATATCTTTTTCTTCTGCCACTACAACCTTGTTTTGATCAAGCAATGTGTAGCTGAAATTGACTCTTGGGATAAAAATATCCTTGATCACGCGGATCTGTTGCCCCGTCTGAGTCATCATATGATTCACGTCTCCCGCCAAATCTATATCGGTGACCACGACAGTCCAGCTGAAACCTTCAGGTAATTGTTTAGCCAAATCAGCAAAGATTTTATCGAAGCTGGCCATAGTGCGTTTTTCATAGCTACCCCGAGGTTCGTTGGCTGGTTTCATGTCCGTAAACTTTTTATAGTCCTTGTATTCAACCTTTACTTCTGCGGCTGCAGCGGCTGTGATAACCAGCATAGAAAGCATCAATACACCAGATTTAATAAAACGCATAACTCACCTCTTTTCGTTTCTGGCAACCACTGATCAATCCCACCTAATGCTAGAGGGCAGTGACGCTAAATCTACTGTTACCAATATAGCTCAGTATCTTAGTTTGCCGAAGTGATTAATTGTGCGTAAAAGTGTTCAGATGTAACAGCTTACTGACATCAGCTGAGGTTCAACGTCCACTTCCCCTCAAACAAAAAAACCGCCTTGTGGCGGTTTTTTTACTCTTAAACGACGTGATTAACCGGCACGGCCAGCACGTTTACGGTCGTTTTCCGTTAAGTGACGTTTACGGATACGAATAGATAATGGCGTTACTTCCACCAGTTCATCGTCATCAATAAATTCCAGAGCCTGTTCCAAAGCGTAACGGATTGGTGGAACCAGGTTGATGGCTTCGTCAGTACCAGAAGCACGTACGTTAGTTAACTGTTTGCCTTTTAAGCAGTTTACAGTTAAATCGTTGCTACGGCTGTGGATACCAATGACCTGACCTTCGTACACTTCTTCGGCGTGACCGATAAACATACGACCACGTTCCTGCAAAGAGAAAATCGCGTAACCAGCCGCTTTACCCGTCGCGTTAGAAATCAACACGCCGTTCATACGCTGACCTATAGTACCGCCTTTGTATGGACCGTAGCAGTCGAAACTGTGGTACATCAGACCAGTACCTGAAGTCAGAGTCATAAATTCTGTACGGAAACCAATTAAACCACGGCTTGGCATATTGAAGTCCATACGAATACGGCCTTTACCATCCGGTTGCATATTGGTCAGGTCAGCTTTACGCTCACCCATTTTTTCCATGATAGAACCCTGGTGCTGTTCTTCCACGTCAATGGTGACGTTTTCCATCGGTTCGGTTTTCACGCCGTCTTCGACGCGCATGATCACTTCTGGACGAGATACGGCCAGTTCAAAACCTTCACGACGCATGTTTTCGATTAACACGCCTAAGTGCAATTCACCACGGCCTGATACTTTGAACTTGTCACCATCTTCTGTTTCTTCAACACGTAAAGCTACGTTGTGTTTCAGTTCAGCATTTAAGCGATCCAAAATCTGACGTGAAGTAACAAACTTACCTTCTTTACCTGCAAATGGAGAGGTATTGACCTGGAAGGTCATCGTCACTGTCGGCTCGTCAACTTGCAGCGCTGGTAATGGTTCCAGATTGTTTGGAGCACAAATGGTATCGGAGATTTTTAACTCGCCTAAACCAGTGAACGCCACTATGTCACCCGCGTTGGCTTCAGTGGCTTCAATACGCTCCAGTCCTAAGTAACCAAAAACCTGACCTACTTTCGCATTACGCTTAGTACCATCGGCACCCAAAACTGTCACTTGCTGGTTTGGCTTTAAAGTACCGCGCTTGATACGACCAATACCGATGATACCTAAGTAGCTTGAGTAATCCAGCTGAGAGACCTGAATTTGAGTATCACCATCCAGCTCAACAGCTGGTGGAGCTACGTGCTCAACAATAGCGGCGAACAAATCGTTGATATCTGTTTTTGGCTCGTTGTAATCAAGAGTCGCCCAACCATTGATAGCTGATGCGTAAACGATAGGGAAATCTAACTGCTCGTCAGTTGCGCCTAAGTTGTCAAACAGGTCAAATACCTGGTCAATCACCCAATCAGGACGTGCGCCCGGACGGTCAATTTTATTCACAACTACAATAGGCTTTAAACCGTGAGCGAAGGCTTTTTGAGTAACGAAACGCGTTTGTGGCATCGGGCCTTCAACAGCGTCAACTAATAACAATACAGAGTCAGCCATAGACAATACACGCTCAACCTCACCACCGAAATCGGCGTGGCCCGGTGTGTCCAGAATGTTGATGTGGTAGCCATTCCAGCGTACTGAAGTGTTTTTTGCCAAAATGGTTATTCCACGCTCAGATTCCTGGGCGTTGGAGTCCATCACACGTTCTTGTAATTTAGCTCTGGAATCAAAAGTGCCTGATTGTTGCAGTAACTTGTCAACTAAAGTTGTTTTACCATGGTCAACGTGCGCGATAATGGCGATATTACGCAGTTTTTCTATTGCTGAAGCGGTTCCGCTCATTGATATTTCCTCTGTGGCACTAGCTGACCATAAACCTGATTACTAGGCATTGACTAAAAGTTGTTCGAATTCAAGGGCGCGTATTCTACTCTGTTTTTGTACAGAAAGAAAAAAATAACTTTGATCTTCGGTAGCTTTTTTTAAAACTATGTAACCAAACGAGTTATTTCAACGCTTTTAGGTGACAGTGCGATGAAACTTGCTATTTTAAGTCAAAGCACCAAGCTGGGGCTCTTGCTTCACAATGAGGCAACATTGCACCAAATTAATGCAAACCCTAATTTCAACCTGAACAAACAAGAATAAAAGACTATAAAAATCAACACTATAAATATATGGCACAAGAATAGCATTTCATTTTGCAAAGCTTTGGCCTAAGCCAGCATTATAAAAACAGGTGCTCGATCGCACCCGTCAACAGCACAAACCGGAGGAATGCATGTCTGCATCTAAAGTACTGAGTTTTATCAAAGAGAACGACGTAAGATTTGTTGATTTACGCTTTACAGATACCAAAGGTAAAGAGCAACACGTTACTATTCCTGCCAGCCAGATCAACGAAGATTTCTTTGAAGACGGCAAAATGTTTGACGGCTCTTCCATTGCAGGCTGGAAAGGCATTAATGACTCAGACATGATCCTGATGCCTCAGGCAGACACCATGTTACTGGACCCGTTCTCTGAAGAAACCACAATAAACATTACCTGTGACGTGATCGAACCAAGCACTATGCAAGGTTACGAACGCTGCCCACGTTCTATCGCTAAACGTGCAGAAGAGTACCTGAAGTCTACCGGTATTGCTGACACTGTATTGTTTGGACCTGAACCAGAATGGTTTATGTTTGACGACGTACGTTTCAAAAATACGATGTCTACAGCTTTCTTCGCTATCGATTCTGCTGAAGCTGCATGGAACTCGGATAAAGTATACGAAGGCGGTAACAAAGCGCACCGTCCTGGCGTAAAAGGCGGTTACTTCCCGGTACCACCAGTAGACCAACACCACGATATCCGTAGCGCCATGTGTGTGGTACTGGAAGAAATGGGCCAGACTGTTGAAGCACACCACCATGAAGTTGCTACTGCGGGTCAGAACGAAATCGCGACCCGTTTCAATACGTTAACTAAAAAAGCTGACGAAACTCAGGTTTTAAAATACGTGATTCACAACGTTGCTAACCTGTACGGTAAAACTGTGACCTTTATGCCAAAACCTCTGGTTGGCGATAACGGTTCAGGTATGCACTGTCACCAGTCATTAGCAAAAGACGGTGTAAACCTGTTTGCTGGTGATAAATATGCTGGTTTGTCAGAAACTGCCCTGTACTACATTGGCGGTATCATCAAGCACGCGAAAGCAATTAATGCCTTCACTAACCCTTCTACGAACTCGTACAAGCGTTTAGTGCCACATTTCGAAGCACCAGTAATGCTGGCTTACTCAGCCCGTAACCGTTCAGCGTCCATCCGTATTCCACTGGTACCAAGTGCGAAAGCACGTCGTATTGAAGTGCGTTTCCCGGATCCGGCGGCTAACCCGTACCTGGCATTTGTTGCTCAGTTAATGGCTGGTTTAGATGGTATTCAGAACAAGATCCACCCAGGCGATGCCATGGATAAAGACTTGTATGACCTGCCACCAGAAGAAGAAGCACTGATCCCTCAGGTCTGTGGTTCTTTAGACGAAGCTCTGGATGCACTGGATGCAAACCGCGCTATCTTCACTAAAGGCGGCGTCATGTCTGACGCGATGATCGATGCGTACATCGAACTGAAACGCGCTGAAGCTAAACGTGTATCTGTCGCAGTTCACCCACTGGAATACGAACTGTACTACAGCGTTTAATACCGCTTGTAAGATGCCTGAAAACCCGCGCCTGTCGCGGGTTTTTCTTTTTCAGCTATTTGAGATCCTATTCAGGACAGATTAGAGTGAAGAAAGGCCTCTCTATCACTCTAAGGTAGATATGAACAAGCTGATCTGTTGTTTTGTGTTTTTCTGCAGCTCGCTGCAGGCACAGCAGGTGTATCTCAGCGTCGATAAAAACGGAGTACCGCTGTATTCAGACCAAGCAGTGGCCGGCTCCAAAAAGCTGGAGCTGAAAGTATCATTGCCAAGTCAACCTACGCAACCAGTCGCTCAAATTACTCCTCTAGCCTCGTTAACCGAGAACGTAGCCTCTTATCAACTGACTATACTAACCCCAGCCATGGAAGCGACTGTGATCTCCAATCAAGGTGAAGTGCTAGTGCAAACAGAAGTACAGCCAACCTTAGCGGATCAGCACAAGTTACGGTTAGTACTGGATAACATTCAACACAGTCCACTGCAACAAAGTAGTAATTTCCGAATGCTCGGGGTGGAGCGAGGAGAACATCAGCTTCAGTTACAAGCAATAGATCAAAACGGCAAGCTAATTGCAGAAAGTACTATCACAACCTTTTATTTACGTAAAACAACAATAGCTTCACCAAAATAGTGCATTTTGACGGTTAGCCGTCCTATTTTACAGTACACTGTGAAATCAGAGCACCATTTTGGTGCAAAAGGTACACACAGTGACCCAAGAACAAAAGACGATGGATTTTTCCACCACCGACTTTACCGATCAGCTCAGCACCGCCATTTTGGTGCTCGATAGCCAGCTACAGGTGCAGTATTTTAATACCGCCAGTTCGGCTATGTTTGGTGTGGGCGAAAAACGGCTGGCGCAGCAGTATTTTTTTACCTTATTTCAGTACACGGATCTAACCTCCAGTTTCTTTTTAACCGCATTGCAAAACCGGCAAGGTTTTGGCATCAGTGATGTACAGGCCGTATTACTGGATGGCCGACATATTTTGCTGGACGTGACAGTCAATCTGATTGAACAGCCCCATTTAGCCTTGATGCTGGAATTACGTCAGGTCGATCAACAGCGCAAAATCAGTCTGGAAAGTTTGCAACAGCACCAACATTTAGCTGCGCGAGAGCTGATCCGCGGTTTGGCTCACGAAATTAAAAACCCTTTAGGCGGTTTACGTGGCGCAGCTCAGTTGCTGGAAGAGTCATTAAATGACGATCAGAAAGAATACACTCAGCTGATTATTGCCCAGGCAGACCGACTACGAAATTTGGTAGACCGTTTACTCGGCCCCTACAAAGCTCCGAATAAAAAGCCATCCAACGTACATCAGGTGCTGGAACGAGTCAGCCAGCTGGCGCAAATGGACAACCCTACTCATGTGCAATTTCAGCGGGATTATGATCCCAGCATTCCGGATTTTTCCTTCGACCCTGAACTGATAGAGCAAGCTCTGCTAAACATAGTGGGCAATGCACAGCAGGTGTTGACTGAAGGCGGGCAAATCACCTTACAAACCCGGATCCTCAATCAGCATACCATTCACGGCCGCCGCCACCGTTTAGTCGCAGCCGTTAAAGTGATAGACAACGGCCCTGGTATTCCCGCTGAAATTAAAGACACTTTATTTTTCCCTATGGTCACAGGCAAACCCGGCGGTACAGGCTTAGGTTTGTCGATCGCTCAAACCTTAATTCACCAGCACGGTGGCTGGATTGATTGCGAAAGCTGGCCGGGGCAAACGGCTTTTACTTTGTATTTACCGCTCAATAACTCTGGAGAAGAACAATGCAGCAAGTAGTCTGGATTATTGATGATGACAATTCGATCCGCTGGGTGTTAGAGAAGGCACTGGCCAGGGCTGATATTGCCTGTGAAAGTTATGCGTCGGCCGATTTAATGTTGCAACGCTTGCAGTATGAACAACCTACCGTAGTGGTATCCGACATTCGGATGCCGGGCACAGATGGCATGGCATTACTGACTAAATTGCAGGAGTTATCGCCTGAACTGCCCGTCATTATTATGACGGCGCATTCGGATCTGGACAGCGCCGTCAATGCCTTTAAAAAAGGCGCCTTTGAGTACCTGCCTAAACCTTTTGATGTCAACGAAGCCGTGTCGCTGATACAACGCGCTTTGGCTCATAGCCAGGCCAAACAGCCAAAACAGCAGGCTGTGGCACAAACTGAAGTACCGGAAATTATCGGCGAAGCTCCGGCTATGCAGGAAGTATTTCGCGCTATAGGCCGCTTATCACGCTCCAGTATCAGTGTACTGATCAACGGTCAGTCAGGTACGGGTAAAGAGTTAGTGGCTCATGCGCTGCATAAACATAGCCCACGAGCGGAGCAGCCTTTTATCGCATTGAACATGGCCGCTATTCCAAAAGATTTAATAGAGTCTGAGCTGTTTGGTCATGAAAAAGGCGCGTTTACCGGCGCAGCCAATTTGCGCAAGGGCCGTTTTGAACAGGCCGATGGCGGCACTTTATTCCTCGATGAAATTGGTGATATGCCATTGGATGTGCAAACCCGTTTGTTGAGGGTTTTAGCAGATGGCCAGTTTTATCGGGTCGGTGGTCATCAGGGCATTAGTGTGGATGTGCGTATTATCGCGGCAACGCACCAGAATCTGGAGATTTTAGTGGCTGAAGGCAAATTCCGTGAGGATTTGTTTCACCGCCTGAACGTGATCCGTATTCAAATTCCGGCATTGAAGGACCGCAAACAGGATATCCCGAAACTGGCACAGCATTTCCTGCAGCAGGCGGCCCGCGAACTGAATGTCGAAGCGAAAAATCTCGCTCCTGAGACCGAAAAATTTTTAGCTCAGCTCGACTGGCCAGGTAACGTACGTCAACTGGAAAATAGCTGTCGTTGGCTGACGGTGATGGCCAGCGGTAAGCAGGTGTTGTTATCCGACTTACCGCCCGAGCTGACTACTGCACCTAAAGTGGTGGTTAACTCTACGGCTGGTGGTCAACAAAGCTGGCAAGATGCCTTAGCGGCCTGGGTTAGTCAAAAGCTCAATGCAGGTGAAGAAAATATACTGGCAGAAGCAGGACCGGAGTTTGAAAAGATTGTGCTGCAACAAGCACTGCATTACACCCACGGTCATAAACAGGACGCGGCTAAACGTTTAGGCTGGGGTCGTAATACGCTGACCCGTAAGCTGAAAGAGTTGAATATGGAATAGGGATGAGTTGTTCATCCCTTCTTGCTGGTAAATTCAGTCCGACTGAATAAAAAAACCGGTCAAATGCCACATCAATACATCTGACCGGCAGGAAATTGGTCTTTCGCGTTAAAAAGGCTCGAGCGCAATTTCTATGCTGGTGTAATACAACGAAGTTAAGCCTTCATAGCCAGAATCTGTACCCACAAAAACCCAAACTCTCCCCTGCCCGTCACTGTACAAAGGAATTCGTTCCTTGGTGGTGGTTTGTACTGTCTTTGCAGCAAATGTCGAGCCATCACAAGCCGCATCTTTGGCTGCCACATGACCTATCACTTTGGCTTGACTGCCAGACTGTGATTGCTGTCCTTTATCCACATTCAGGTAATAACCTTCCTGCCTGGGCTCTTTATCAGCATAACCAAACTTCAGGTACACGCTTTCGCCCGGTGCGCCTCCTACTCCGGCGCAGTCCACACCAGCATTGGATAAAAATGTCAGCCGTACTCTGGCGTAATATTTAGTTGAAGGTTCAAGCCCGGAAAACTGATTCTTTAAATACATAAACAGATCGTCGCTGCGATTCATGCCTGACAGGTAAAATCCCTTTTTAGCCGACTCGCCCGGTAAAGCGCGAAGCCCGGACTCCAACTGATAAATTGTTGCGTTATCCGCAGGATAATCTGAAAAGCCAGCAGTCCAGCCATGACTGCCTGTATTGAAATCAAAATTAAAAGCCTTGTCTGCGCCGAGCAATTCCATATTGCATCCAGACAGCTGCAAACAACCCAACCCTACCAGTAAAGCCCAGTGCTTCATCACAGATCTCCTTCAGTTAGCTCTAGTCTAAGAACAACCAGGAAAAACCCTGTGACCATTTGTAATGGTTCGGTTGGCAAAAGTTACTGAATATCAGCAAAAGGTAAAACCAGCCACTCAAAGCAGCTGGTTCGAATACGACTGAGCCACGCTGAATTAAAGCGGAAAAGGTTGCTCTATGCTGATGGCTGGTTCAGTAAACCAACGGGGACCTGAGGCTGTCATATAAAAATGATCTTCAAGCCGTACGCCAAATTCACCTGGTACGCAGATCATAGGTTCGTTACTAAAGCACATCCCAACAGCCAGTGGCGTGTGTTCATTGCGCACCAGATAAGGCCCTTCGTGAATGTCCATGCCGATACCATGGCCTGTTCTGTGTGGTAAACCAGGCAGAGCATAATCCGGTCCTAAGCCATGAGACTCCAATACTTCACGGGCTGCGGCATCCACCAGTCCACAAGCCAAACCCAACTTTGCCGCTGCAAAAGCTGCCGCCTGAGCAGCCTTTTCTGCAGACCAGATGTCACGCTGACGAGCTGTAGGCTGACCAAAGACATAACTGCGGGTGATGTCAGAGACATAGCCCAATAAACGACAGCCCGTATCAATCAACACCATATCGCCCTTTTCAAGGTTTTTTGGCGTTTTCACCCCATGCGGGTACGCCGAATCTGGTCCAAATAACACGATGCAAAAGTACGAACCACTGGCCCCGACTTTACGGTGGGCGTCATCAATAAAAGCTTCCACTTCCGCTGTACTGATGCCTTCATACAAAATACTGGCCACAGCTTTGTGTACAGCTAAGGTCATATCCATAGCTCGCTGCATAATGGCTATTTCTGCTGCCGACTTCTGCGCTCTGCAACCTTGTGTAATGGCTTTAGCACTGACGACCTGCTGCTTTGGATCAGCCTGACGTAAACCTTCGAAGATAAAAAACGCACTGCTGTCATCCAGCGCCAGCACTGGTTCGGCTTTAGCACAGCGTTGCTTGAAGGTGCTCAGCAACAGCTCGTACGGATTTTCATGTTCATGCCAACCCAAAACCTCGCCTTTCATCACCTGAAAACTTGCCAGAGTCGGGATTTCAAATACAGGACTGATGTAGACCAGCTCCCCACTAGCTGGCAGCAAAGCACCAACCAAACGCTCACTGGCGTACCAAAGGGTACCAGTAAAGTAACTTAAATTAGTACCCGCATTCAGGAATAAAGCATCTATACCCTGCTGCTGCATTAGCTGCTGTGCCTTGTGAATACGGGCCTGATACTCAGCGGCGCTGATGGCTTCGACGCCCGCGATCATAGGTTCTAAGCTGTCCAGCGCTTGTTGTTTGGTTTTCCCGCCTATCTGACTCATTCTCTGCTCCGCTATTCTGTTGATAGTTCAAAGTATGCAGCTGTGATTACATGAATTAAAATGATATAAATTCAACACATCATGAATTGGATTCATCCATGTTACCTCCACTGAAAGCACTGCAAGCCTTTGAAGCCACAGCACGACTAAAAAGTTTTAGCAAAGCGGCAGAACAACTTTATGTTACTCAAAGTGCAGTCAGTCATCAGGTGAAACTGTTGGAAGACTTTATTGGCCAGCCTTTGCTGCTGAGACAAAATAAAAGTGTCGAGCTGACCCAGTCCGGCGATATGTTGTATTCAGTGGTGCGGGACTGTTTTGTCCGGCTAAATTCTGTGACTCAGCATTTACTCAATCAGCCGCCTGTCCAACTCAAAATTCTGGCACAAACCTCCATAGCTGTAGAGTGGCTGGCTCCCCGTCTGGAGTTGTTTAAACAACAACATCCGGAGTTGGATACCTTGTTGGATATGGCTTCGATGGCAAATAACGCCGATCCTGAGCTATACGATATTATCCTGGGCACCTGGCCTGCTCCGGCTGGTTTTGTCAGCCGGCAACTACGAACTGAGTTCTGGTATCCGGTGTGTGCTCCGGCTCAGTTTCAACTATTAAAGACGGACAACGCAGCTGAATTACTGCATTACCCGCTTTACAGTTCAGAAACCGGGGAAGACTGGCAATTATGGTGTCAACATCAGCAGCTACGCAGCCCAGCGGCTATGCAACTGCGTTATGTCAATCTGGCATTATTGGCGACAAAAGCTGTCACAGCGGGTAGTGGCTTTGCCTTGTCGAATGACTTTATCGCTGGCACAGCTTTAGCCAGCGGTCAGTTGGTGGCATTACGCCAGTTCAGCTATCAGCTGCCCTGGGGCCAATATCAGTTGCATTACAAAACCGACAGCATACAAAGCACCGCTGTGGCTCATTTTATTCAGTGGCTGACAGAACAACTACGGCCAGTAGCTGCTTAAAACTCAGTACGCTGCGCATAAGCTCGCCAAAACATCACGCCACAGACAAAGAAGACGAATGCCAGTACCAGCGGCAGACTGTTCCACTTGTTCATTACGATGATGTTGTTTTCCGGCCACAGCAGTTTTTTGTTGGTCGCCGAAGTGCGCACACCGTGAATTAAGAAGTCTCCGACTTTGTTTTCAATAAAAAATATCAGCTGATTTTCCCTGTTTAAAAAGCCATACAACTGCTGGGTATTGTCGCAATCCTGTCTGCCTTGCAGCGGTAACCACTCCGTCGACAAGCTGCTTTTTAGATAAATAATGCCTTTACCGGCTAAATCAGCATCACAGTTCATGCCGCTGAGGACCGCGGGTACCTGCAATAAATCTGAGCCATCACTTTGCACTGTGTATTTTGGAAAAAAAACAAACACAGCCACTGCAGCCGCAGCCAACACAAAACTGCCCAGGCTGGTCCACTTTAACTGCGCAAGGCTCCAGTTCAAATACGACAGACTTTTTTTCATAACTCACCCCAAAACGCAAAAAGCGATAAGTTAGCAGTGTCAAGCTGGTAAGGAAAGCACGGTGTGATGATCGTGAAAGAGTAAGTGCAGCTTTATCAATAAAAAAACGGCAGCCTGCATCAGCAGACCGCCGTTTCTCAGCTGTTTAAATTAAGACTTAGCTTCTGCTCTGGCCTTAGCTTTTTCCTGCCATTTTTGCTGACGCTCTGCTAATTTAGCTTTTTGCTCCACTGTCAGCACCTTATTGATCTCAAACTGTAATTTAGCGCGGGCCACTTCGTGATCCAGTTTGTCTTTCTGTCTGGACTCCAATAAAGCCCGCACCGCCGCCTCGTCAAAAGTATCTGCCTGCACCAGGGCTTTGAGCTGCTCCATTTCTGGTTTGAGTTCATCGCGTTTTGGCATGCTGGCGCGGTGTTGTTCCATTAGAGTTTTAATTTGATCTTTTTGTGCCTCCGTTAAATCCAGCCCTTTTAAGGCTTTCATATGAAAACCAGCTGCCGGGCCGTGGCCTTCATGACCACGGTCAGGGCCTGCAAAACTGCTGATGCTGGTGGCAGCTAATAAACCACTGAATACCAATGCAATCACTGTAGAATGTTTCATAGTGTCTTTCCTCATTTGCCTTGTTTGGCTCTCATTGCGACAGTGATAGCTTACGATACCCAATGCAAAGCAGCGCAAAGCCAACGTAAAGGTTGTGTAAAGGACTGCAACAAGTTTACGCTGTCTTTTACACTGGCAAAAAATGCTCTGGAGCCAGAATGACTTCTATATTAATGATTGATGACGATGTAGCGCTGACCCAACTGGTTGCCGAGTATCTGCAACTGGACGGTTATGAGTTTAAAGCTGTGCATCAGGGGCCTGAAGGTCTGGAACTGGCCAGATCCAACGCTTTTCAATTGGTGCTGCTGGATATCATGTTACCGGGTATGGATGGCCTGACGGTATTAAAACAGCTACGCCAATATAGTTATTGTCCTGTACTGATGCTGACCGCTCGCGGGGATGAAATAGACAGGGTGGTTGGGCTTGAACTCGGTGCAGATGATTATCTGGCCAAACCTTTTAGCCCCCGTGAGCTGGTGGCACGCATCAAAGCTATTTTGCGCCGGGTTGAGCTGATCCAGCAACAGCAGCAACCTCAACTGGCGTCATTGCAAGTGAATAGTCTTAGGCTGGATAGCGCCAAACGCCAGATTTTTGTGGAGGACAATGTGCTGGTACTGACCGCCACTGAATACCAAATTCTTGAACTGTTGATGCGCCATGCCGGAGATGTAGTCAGTAAAGAAGATTTAAGTCAGCTGGCTCTGGGGAAAAGATTGCAACTGTACGATCGCAGTCTGGACATGCATATCAGTAATATCCGCAAAAAAATTGCTCACTACGATGAGGCTGAGAAAATTCAGACCTTAAGAGGCTTAGGTTATGTCTTGCTGGAAGGCGAATAGCGATGAACTGGTCCCGCTGTAATCCGGTGAACTATCTGGCTGGCCGAATTTTTTTGTGGTTTTGGCTGGTGCTGTCTGTAGCCGTGGCTGGCGCAATTTTACTCGCCAGAGGCTGGCCTGAACAAACTGAAATACGGCGTTTACCTCACCCTGTCGCAGAGCAATTCAGGCACCTGAAAGAACACTTTCAGCCTTTTGCCAACCTGACGACCTTACAACGCGATTTGGAACGTAAATACAAAGGGCGTTGGCTGATGGTCGATGTGGACAGCAATCAGTTACTCAATCCGGACGCTTTGCCCTCAAACTTTGATCCGAATTGGCTGACTGAACTGTCGCAACTGAACCGTCCGCGTTTACTGGTGCACAAAAATACCTATGTGGCCGGACCCTTGCTGACAGTCATTTCAGACAAAAATATTGCGTTGTTTCAGTTAAAACAACGACCTGAACAAGCCTGGTGGCAACTGCATGCACTGCCGGAAGGCTCATTACTGACTTTGCTTCTGGCCGTATCGGCGGTAGCCAGTCTCATTCTGGCCTTGTCGATCACCCGGCCTTTACGTGAACTCAGCAGCAGCCATTTAAAGTTTGCTCAAGGAGAACTGGACAACAGGGTGACCGCCCTGGCTGCCCGTAAAGATGAACTGGGTGATTTAGGCCGGGGCTTTAATACCATGGCGGCCCAGATAGAAAACCTGATCCATAATCAGCAGCGCCTACTGCGGGATGTGTCGCATGAATTACGTTCTCCACTGACCCGCTCGCAATTAGCCCTGGCATTGCAACAACGTCAAGGTGACCATCCGCAATTGCAGCGTATAGAAATGGAGTTGAAACTTTTGGATCAACTGTTGGATGAGTTATTAACCTTCAGTCGCCTCGATGCAGGTCAGTACCCGTTGGAAAAACAGCAGTTGGACTTAACAGAACTGCTCAGCGCTATTATTGAGTTAAATCAACTGGAGGCCGACGCAAAACAACAACAGGTACAGCTCAATGCACCTGAACAGTGCTGGTTGGCCGCAGATCAACGTTTATTGGGCCGTGCTATTGAAAATGTGCTGCGAAACGCTATTAAATACAGCCCGGCAGAAAGCTTGATTTTATGCACGCTGAAGCAACACGAACAACAGCTCGAATTGCTGATACAGGATCAGGGGCCTGGTGTACCGGAAGAAAGTTTATCGCACATTTTTTCGCCTTTTTATCGGGTATCGACAGTACGCGAACATCAAAATGGTACGGGCCTTGGCCTGGCGATAGCGGCCTCAGCCATACGGCAACATCAGGGCAGTATCGAAGCTTCTGTACCTGCAACAGGCGGTTTATTAATACGGATTTTGTTACCTCTGAGCCACTAAGGATCTTTGATTGTCTGCACCATCACATAAACCTTTGACTGCCAGTTTTACCGAACAGCAACTGACACAGGCTCAGCCTGAATTACAAAAGTTCTGGCAACAAGGTCTGCATCAATCCTTTTTAAGTGTTGACCAGACGCAGATTTGTTACAGCTGCTTCCGTCACCCGGCGCCACGCGCTGAAATAGTGCTGTCTCCCGGCCGTATTGAGGCAGCGCAGAAGTATCAGGAATTTTGCTTTGATTTGTATCAGGCAGGTTTTACTGTGCATTTGATTGATCACCGCGGTCAGGGGTTGTCGGACAGGATCAATGCAGATAGGCATTTAGGTGATGTGGCTGATTTTCAGCACTATGTGCAGGACTTCGCACTGTGGCTAGAGCAGCACATAGTGCCTACACAACAAGCTCCGCTCCTGGGATTAGCGCACTCCATGGGTAGTGCCATTTTGTGCCGTTATTTGCAGCAACATCCTCAGCATGGTTTTAGCGGAGCTGTGTATTGTTCCCCTATGTTTGGCATTCAAAGCAAGCCTTTGCCAAAAACAGTAGCAACAATACTGGTGAGCTTTATTACAACACTGAATAATTTATGCGGCAGACAAAGCAGCTACTTTCCGGGTCAAACCCCTTATCAGGATAAAGCTTTTGCCGGCAATCATCTGACTCACAGCCCTGTGCGTTATCAGCTGTTTCGCCAGCTGTATCAGGCCCAGCCACAATTACAACTAGGCGGAGTATCCAGTCGATGGTTACAACAATCCCTGCTCGCCATCAAGGCGTTGCAACAGGCAGCCGCTCTGACCTTGCCTCAATTGATCCTGCAGGCAACAGAGGATCCTGTGGTAGACAACCAAATGCAGCAGCTGTATCAGCAGAAACACTCAGAGCAAGGCCAGCCTTGTGAATTGGTACAAATTCAGGGCGCTTTGCATGAAATTATTTTTGAAACCGACCCGCTACGTAACCAGTTCTTTGCGGCTCTGAACCGTTTTGTGCTTCAGCTCGGACTCTGAATAAGGCTCTGCATGAATAATAACTTCGGCTTGTTTGTATAAAGTCATCAGCTGCTGCTCAGCTTTATCCACTATGCTATGAGAGGCCAATAAAGATAAATCATCCTTAAGCACCAGACGTAATTGAATAAATATATGGGGCCCAGCCTGACGGGTTTTTAGTTGCTCTACAGCAAGCACTTCAGGCTGAGTCAGTAAAGCTTGCTCTATTAGTAACAACTGCTCTTCAGGTAATTGTTCGTCCAGTAAATGCTGTAGCGCCTCTTTTGCCAGTTCGTATGCGCTGTAGAGTAAATAACCACAGATCAGTATGGCCACCAGGTTGTCCACCCAAAGTAAGTTCTGACTGGCGAAAAACAGCGCCACTATCACCAGCAGGTTCATTAATAAATCACTGCGATAATGCAGTAGATCAGCCTTGACCGCTAAAGAGCCAGTGCGCTTAATGATCCAGCGCTGAGCCATAACCAGAGTCAGGGTTAACAATGCACAAAGCAGTGTTATGCCCATCCCAAATTCCAATTGCTGTACGACTTCTGTCTGGTGAAAACGACTGAACGCCTGAGTTAACAACAACACCGCTGCGCCAGTTAAAAAAGCAGCCTGCAACAAGGCCATCACAGCCTCCGCTTTGCCATGACCAAAACTGTGATTGTCATCGGCAGGACGCAACGCATACCGCAATACAGCGAAATTCAATACTGAGACCAACAAATCCATAGAAGCATCGGTAAAAGAGGCCAGCACCGAACTGGAATTGGTTGCCAGTACTGCGCTGAACTTCAGCAACAGAATAGTAAGAGCTATGGTTAACGTCAGGTAGCCTGAACGTTTCACCCACAGTTGGTAATCTGTAGTCCTTGTTTTCTTCGTATTTAAACTATCCATATGCGCCTCTTTCATCATCAGCATCCATAGGCATTGTACGCCAATTTTGTTACACTCACAGCGCTTAAGAATTTGGAAATCATCATGCTAGACATAGTGTTATATGAACCTGAAATCCCGCCTAATACAGGCAACATTATTCGTCTTTGTGCCAACACTGGCTTTCGTCTGCATTTAATTGAGCCATTGGGGTTTGCCTGGGATGAT
This sequence comes from Rheinheimera tangshanensis, assembly GCF_014645135.1. Classification (GTDB taxonomy): domain Bacteria; phylum Pseudomonadota; class Gammaproteobacteria; order Enterobacterales; family Alteromonadaceae; genus Pararheinheimera; species Pararheinheimera tangshanensis. The sequence continues at coordinate 329,270 of NZ_BMLH01000001.1, read as the reverse complement.
AAACGTATTAAAAGAGCGGGTCTTGATTATCACGAATTTGCGGATGTGAAACGTCATGCAAACTTTGCGGCATTTTTAACGGACGTTCAACCAACCCGGGTCTTTGCCTGCACTACTAAAGGCAGCCATCACCATAGTGATGCGGTTTATCAATTAGGTGATGCCTTGGTCTTTGGCCCTGAGAGCCGTGGTTTGCCTGCGGATCTGCTGGCGACCTTACCTAAAGAACAGTGGCTGCGCATTCCAATGACGCCTGATAGTCGTTCGATGAATCTTTCCAATGCAGTGTCAGTATTTGTCTATGAATCCTGGCGTCAATTGGGTTATCCAGGCGCAAGGCCTTGAGTTTGCCAGGCTGAAAAGCATCAAGCTATAGTGTGACTTAGCTTGCTGGCGTATCAATATAGTTAATAAAGATGATCCGGAGAATGAATTCAGATGCTGCAGCGTTGCTTTAAATTTTATCTGGCACTTTGGTTAATCTTTTGCAGCAGCGGTCTTCAAGCCTATTTGCAAGTGCAACCCGTGGTGAACTCCCGTCAATCACAGCATCTGGCCATAGAGCTATTTACTCAGGATAACTCTGGTTTGTTATGGTGGAGTACCAGTACTCAGTTGCATCGTTTTGATGGCCATGAACACCAGTCTTATAACTTACCCAAGGAACTACAGACTCAGGCTTTAGTGCAATTATTGACGCTGAATCAACAGCAGTTATGGCTGGCGAGTATGGATCAACTCTGGCTGTTTGAACAAAACACAAGTCAGTTCCGTCAAATTTGGCAAAGCAAGCAGCCTATTAAAGCTTTATTTCTATCCGACAGTGCCGTACCGCTGATTTTAACTGAGCAGGAAATCTGGCAATGGTCTGCAGCGACTGATCATGCAACTCTGCTGTGGCGCAACAGCTCAGCATCAGCTTGGGTGCAAGGTGTCAGTGATGGTCGCTCGTTGTGGTTGTGGTCCAAAGACGCCCAATTAACCCGTTATGACCTGGCTAGCCAAAGCTGGCAACACTATCCGCTGAAGCTGCCACAGCAAACAGATTTAGCTTTAGGTCCGGATCAGCAGCTCTGGTTGTTGGTACAGAACAAGCAACTCTATCAGTTAAAAGACCAACAACTTCAGGAGCTTACCCCGCCAGATCATTTTTATGCGACAGATCTGGAAGTCGATCCATTGGGACAAGTCTGGCTGCTGTCTCCTCAACATTTGTATTTGTACCAGCCAGCTGAAAAAACCTGGCAGACCCAACCATTGGTCCAAGCCTGGACTGAGTTATTTGCCGACCGCCATCAGAATATTTGGCTGGCTGACACGGCCGGAACTTTAGCATTAGCGCAGGTTTCAACTCTGAGCATGCAGGCGATTGAAAAAGTACAAATCTGGGATAATAAAAACCGACTCTGGCAGATAGCGCAGCACCAATTAACTTTGCAGTCAGGAGGTTCTGATCCAATACTCAGTCTGATTTTTCCTTTCGCTCCTGAACAGGTCAGAAAGTTCTGGCAGCAACAGCAGCAGTATTTTGTCTGGGTAGACCGGCAAATCTGGCGTTATGATGCAAAAACGGCAAACTGGATTGCTCTGGTCCAGCAGCCTGTAGTGGATATGACACTTGCTGAAGAAAAATTCTGGTATCTGACGGAGCAGGGCTTGTGGCAGTGGGAACACTCAGGCCAAAGCGCTGCGTTACTCAGCGCGGAAACAAATTGGTCATTTGTGCGCTATCAATCCGGACAACTCTGGTTATCTGGCCATGACGGCCTCTACTCTTATCAACTGACAGAACAGCGCTTGCGTAGCTACGAATTTGCGCCTTGTAGCGCTACGCCTTGTCTAGATCCCCGTCAGATCACGGATTTGCAGTCTGAACCACAAGGATTATGGCTGCTAACCCCGGATCAACTGTATTTTTATCAACCTCAGCACGATCAGAAGCTGAAGTTAGCCCTCCAAAAGCAGTGGCAAGTCCCCTGGCAGCAACAGCATATGCTCAAACAGGATCAACAACTCTGGCTTTGGTCCAGACAACAGCTGAGTTTGTTGGATCTGAACAACAGCTCGGTGGCACAATGGCAATTGAATCAAGGTGAATACCTGCTGCCCTTTCAGCCTCAAGTCATCGAGCAACAACTACTGCTCAACAGTTCCATTAATCACTATAGGTTACCGCTGCGGCAATACAAAAACTCTGAGGTAATCAATCCATTACGCCTCGACCTCATCACTGAAAACGGACAACATCTGAAGCAAAAAGAGCATCAGCTGTTTATTGACAGCTGGGGACCTGAACTGGAATTTCGTCTGAGCCATTATCCGGCTTCAGGCCAGCAATGGAATTACTTCCGCTATAGTCTGGATAAAGCTTCGGCAGTACAACTGAGCTATCCTCAACGCCATTTTAAACTGCAGCTGGAAAATAGCGGCAGCTATCAGTTATCTATAGAAGCGAGTCGGGACGGCCTGAATTGGCAACAGGCTGGTGACTATCAATTACAGTTTAATCGTTACTGGTGGATCCAACAGAGCTGGCTCTGGTTGATGTTGTTTGTATCCGTGTTGATGCTGGCATTATTGTTATGGCGTTATCGTGCGCATCAAAAACGTTTGCATCAGCAGCTTGAGCAACAATTGATGATCAGTTCCCTGTTTGACAATACTCAGGATGCGGTCTGGCTCGGTGACGAACAACTGCGGATTGAAAAAGTAAATCAGGCCTTTTGTCAGATCACAGGTTTTGACGCTAAACAAATAGAGGGCCAAATTCTGCAACTCTACACAGCTCAGGGTCACCAGACTGAGCTACTGAAGACCATAGCGCAACAGCTACAGCAATTTAGCTTCTGGCGGGGAGAAGTCTGGAGTAAAAAAGCCAATGGTGATAGCTTTGCCTTATCTCTGGCTATTACCTTGTTATCAGGTAAGGGGACACAGGAACCAAAACTTTATCTGGCTATTTTCTCTGATGTGACCAACCGTAAACTGAATGAACGGGAACTGCGTAAGCTCAGCACCAGAGATCCGCTCACCCAATTACCGAACCGGGCTTTATTTCTGGAACATCTGGATAGAGCCTTTTTTAGTTGCAGCAGCCGCTTTCCTCACTTTGCAGTGTTATTAGTTGATTTAGATCGTTTCGCTAAAATTAATGACTCCTTAGGCCACGATAGCGGTAATCAGTTGCTGAAAATGGTGGCAGAACGTTTACAAAAACAATTACCTGCGGGTTACATTCTGGCGAAATTAGGGATCGACGAGTTCGCTATTCTGGTGCCGTCTCATTTCAGTGTTGAGCAATTTGACCTGTTGTTAAACCGCCTGAGCCTGCAATTACTGATGCATATCCGTCAGCCCCTAATGCTTGGTGATCTGGAAATTACTCTAACCGCCAGTATCGGTATAGCGGTTTATCCCGATGATGGCCGTTCTTCAGATATATTGTTACGAAGTGCCGATACAGCCTTGCACCATGCCAAACAAATGGGCCGTAATAATGCGCAGTTTTTTAATGACAAGATGCTGCAACGCACCCCTGAATATCTGGCGCTGGAGAGCGATTTATGGCGTGGTATCAATCAAGGTGAATTTAAGGTGGTGTACCAGCCTAAATACAACGTAGGCAGCAACACCATAGTAGGTTATGAAGCCTTATGCCGCTGGCATAACCCAGTCAGAGGCATAGTGTCTCCTTTGATGTTTATCCCTATTGCTGAAGAAAATGGCGTCATTATTCAACTGGACCGGCTGGTCTTCAGCCAGGTCTGTGCACAGATCCAACAATGGCAACAGCAAGGCCGGATGCGGGGCCGGGTTGCGGTGAATTTGTCAGTGCAACAACTGCAACAACCTGACTTACTCGACTTCTTACAGCAGGAGTTGCGGCACTATCAACTGGATGCCAGTGTACTGGAACTGGAAATCACCGAAACCGCTATGATGCGTGATGCAGAACATTGTCTTGAGGTCATGCATCAACTCAAGGCTATGGGCTTTACCCTGGCATTGGATGATTTTGGTACCGGCTATTCGTCTTTGGGTTACCTGAAACGTTTCCCTATCGATACTCTGAAAATTGACCGGGCCTTTATCAAGGATATGGATACGTCCGAACAAGACCGTAATATCACCGCTACTATTATCCGGTTAGCAGGCTATCTGAAAATTGCAGTAGTGGCTGAAGGTGTAGAAACTGAAATGCAGGCTTATTTACTGCACGTGATGGGCTGTCAGGTCGTACAAGGTTATCTGTTTAGCCCACCAGTGCAGCCAGAACAAATAGCAGCGTTACTGGATAAAGAGCCAAAGACAGAGAGCCCATCTTAGAGGCCCAACAGCAAAGGAGCGAGCCCCCAGGAACATAGATTACTATGTGACTGGGGCGAGAGAGTGCAGGCAACAACGCTGAGGCACCAAATACGACGGGTATTTTATTCGTCGCGTTTTTCGCGGCCGAGTAAGTCCATCGCCGCTAACCGGGCATCTTTACCCTGATACAACACCTGATAGATTTGCTCGGTAATAGGCATCTCTACACCAACACGTTGTGCCAGATTAAAGACTTCTTTGGCATTGCGATAGCCTTCCACCACCTGACCTATGGTCGTCATGGCTTCGTCTACGCCTTTGCCTTCACCTAACAACAAACCGAAACGTCTGTTGCGGGATTGATTATCTGTACAGGTTAAAACCAGATCGCCTAAACCAGCCATGCCCATAAAGGTTTCTTTTTTTGCGCCCAAAGCACAACCTAAACGGCACATTTCTGTTAAACCACGAGTGATCAATGCTGTACGGGCATTGGCGCCGAAACCTATACCGTCGGCCATACCAGCGCCTATAGCAATGACATTTTTCACTGCACCACCGAGCTGTACGCCGATAAAGTCAGGATTGGTATAAACCCTGAAGGTTTTAGTGCAATGCAATAAATCGGATAAAGCGGCGATAAATTCGGGGTCGGTAGAGGACAAAGAAATCGCTGTTGGTAAACCTTTAGCCAGCTCTTTGGCAAAAGTCGGGCCTGACAGCACAGCTAAAGAGATGTCTTCACCCAGAATTTCTTTGGCGACATCCTGCAGTAAACGACCGGTTTCTGGTTCAAGACCCTTAGTCGCCCAAGCCACACGAGCTGCAGGCTGCAAATAAGGTTTTATTTGCTTTAAGGTGTCTGCAAAAGCATGGCTTGGCACGGACAATAAGATATCCCGACAAGAGCTTACGGCATACGCCAAATCGTCAGTCACAGCCAGAGAATCAGGCAAGCGGATATCAGGCAAATAACGTTGATTAACCCGTTGCTCGGCCATGACGCGGATATCATCCGCGTTGCGTCCCCACAACAGAGTTGGATTACCATTACGAGCCAGTGAAATGGCAAGGGCGGTCCCATATGAGCCCGCCCCTAACACAGCAATTGCAGCGTTCATCTTAAGACTGTAGTTCTACGCCTTGCTGGGCCTGAGCTTCAGCCTGACGTTTTTGCACGTATTGAGCAAATAAGGCATCAAAATTCACAGGTGCCAGATTCAGTTGCGGGAAAGTACCACGGTTTACCAGATTAGACACTGCTTCACGGGCATATGGGAACAGGATATTTGGGCAGAAAGAAGCTAACATATGCGCCATTTGAGCATCTTCCAGCACAGGCACGCTGAAAATACCAGCCTGCTGAACTTCACATAAAAACGCTACTTCTTCCTCAATACGAGCTGTCACAGTCAGAGATAACACCACTTCGAAGGTATTGTCGTCTAACTTTTCACTGCGGGTATCTAAATCTAATTGAATAGCTGGCTGCCACTCTTTACGGAATATTGCCGGCGCATTAGGTGACTCATAAGAAATGTCTTTGACGTAAATACGCTGGATAGCAAATTGTTCAGCGGCTTGTTGTTCGGCCATGATAAATCCTAGTTTTAATAATAATGAGTGAAAGCTGAAACCCCTCTGCGCTTAAGCAGAGAGCATCGAATTCAAAGTACCGGCATTTTCCAATGCAAAAAGATCGTCACAACCACCTACATGAGTATCGCCGATAAAAATTTGCGGCACTGTGGTACGGCCATTGGCACGTTCAATCATAGCGGGACGCAGTTCTGGCTGCTCGTCGATTTTAATCTCGTCAAACTGCACACCTTTTTGGCCTAATAACGCCTTAGCGCGAACACAATAAGGACAATAGGCCTTAGTGTAAATAGTGACTTGTGCCATCTTTGCTCCGACTTACTTTTTAACCACCGGCAGGTTTGCACCTGTCCAGGTATTCATGCCACCTTGCAGAACAAAAACCTTGGCAAAGCCTTGTTTGTTCAGCTTAGCAGCGACGCCTTGTGCAGACATACCCGCCTGACACACTACTATGATGGGTGCGTCTTTTTTGTTTTCAAGCCCAGTTGTAGCCTGAGTGTTAATTTGTTCCGCGCTCAGGTGACGGGCACCAGTGATATGGCCTTTCTTAAAATCAGCCTCAGCACGAATGTCGATGACAGTCGCATCTTCTCTGTTCACCAGTAAGGTGAGCTGAGTGGGAGTAATTTGTTTTACCGAAGAGGTTAACGACTTCACCCAACTCACAATTAAAGCTAAAAACAATGCCACCCACGCGGCAGTCAGGTAAGGATGATTACTTAAAAAATCAATATATTGCTGCATAAACACCATTCTGTTTCATTTCAGGAGCAAAACTTTGCGGCCGAGTATACCTAGTTTGATAAAAGAATGCAGCATTGAAGCCCTATCCGTACTATTTCGTCACTGTTTTCACAGCGAAAACAAGGTAAGATAGGCTATCAAAGCATCTTTAAATGACAAAGCACGGAGCCATGAGTATGCAGCCGAAAAAGCCGTTAGTCTTACTGATATTGGACGGATGGGGATACAGAGAAGAACGTGAATCCAATGCCATTTTACAAGCCAATACCCCGGTCATGGACAAACTATGGGCAGAGTATCCTCATACGCTGATTTCTGGCTCTGGTCTGGACGTCGGTTTGCCGGATGGTCAGATGGGTAACTCTGAAGTAGGCCATGTTAATTTAGGTTCTGGCCGGGTGGTTTATCAGGACTTTACCCGCATCACCAAAGCCATTGCTGACGGTGATTTTTTTACCAACCCTGTGTTGGTTGAGGCGACACAAGCCGCAGTGCGCCATGGCAAAGCCGTGCATTTGATGGGCCTGCTCTCTCCGGGGGGCGTGCACAGTCACGAAGACCATATTATTGCGATGATTGATTTAGCCAAACAACAAGGTGCGACTGAAATTTACCTGCATGCCTTTTTAGACGGCCGCGATACCCCACCCCGCAGCGCTGAAGCGTCATTACAACGAGTCGAAGAGCACTTTAAAGCTATTGGCGTAGGCCAGGTGGCCTCTGTGATAGGCCGTTATTATGCGATGGACCGCGATAAACGCTGGGACCGTGTACAAGCCGCTTACGATTTACTGACGCAGGGCAAAGCCGAATACACTGCAACAACAGCGGTAGAGGCATTAAAAGCCGCCTACAGCCGCGATGAAAATGATGAGTTTGTTAAGGCCACCGCCGTTAAAAATGCAAGTGGTGATGTCATTAAAATGCAGCGGGGCGATAGCCTGATTTTTATGAACTTCCGAGCCGACCGCGCCCGTCAATTCAGCCGTGCTTTTATTGATAGCGACTTCACAGGCTTTCAACGTGACTATCAACCAGAGCTGGCCAGCTTTGTGATGCTGACTGAATACGCTGCTGATATCAAAGCGCCTTGCGCTTATCCACCAGAGAGCCTGGACAATGTCCTGGGTGAATGGCTGGCCAAACACAACAAAACTCAATTACGTATTTCCGAAACCGAAAAATACGCTCACGTCACGTTCTTTTTCAGTGGAGGTCGTGAAGATGTATTTAACGGTGAGCAACGTATTCTGGTGCCATCGCCGAATGTGGCCACTTACGATTTGCAGCCAGAAATGAATTCCACCGAACTGACCAACAAACTGGTGGACGCCATTCACAGTGGCGACTTTGATGTGATCATTTGTAACTATCCAAATGGCGATATGGTCGGCCACACTGGTATTTTATCTGCCGCTATCAAAGCAGTGGAAGCTGTGGATCACTGTATTGGCCGCGTAGTCGAAGCCTTACAGCAAGTGGGCGGCGAATGTTTAATTACCGCCGATCATGGTAACGCTGAACAAATGATGGATCCCGAATCAGGGCAGGCTCACACCGCCCATACCAGCGATCCTGTGCCACTGATTTATGTTGGCCGCCCCGCTACAGTGACACCTGGCGGTATTTTAAGTGATATAGCACCAACTATGCTGCACTTGATGGGCATGCCTGTACCTGCTGAAATGACAGGTAAAATTCTGATGAAGACACATTAATGCCGGCAAGACGTTTGAAGTACAGAGTAAAGATGCAGCAGAGCTTAGCTCTGCTGCTCTGTTTAGGCACAGCCAGTGTCGCAGCTCAGGATCAGAAAGAGGTGCAGCAAGAACTGTCGCAGCTCAAAGGACAAATTAAGAAAACAGAAAAAGAACTGCAGCAGCAACAAAAAGCTTTTAGTAAAGCTCAGGATTTATTGAAATCTGCCGACCAATCACTGGCTAAACTAGCCCGGCAAATTCGGCAAAGCAATGAAGAACTTACCAAAGTACAGCAACAACAACAGCAGCTGGAATTAGAACAACAGCAACTGCAACAAAGTTTTGAGTTGCAAAAATCCTTGTTGGCGCAGCAGCTCAAAGGCGCTTTCATTACGGGCGAGCACGATTACACCAAGATGCTGCTCAACCAGCAAGACAGCAACAAGCTGGAACGGGTGCTGACTTATTATCAGTACCTGAATCAGGCTCGCATGCAGCAAATCACCAAAATAGAACAAACGGCTGAAGCATTAAAGCAAGTGGAAATGGACTTGCAGCACAAAGTAGAACAACAACAAGAATTGCAGGCCCAGCTGAAAGAGCAGCAGCAGGAACTGATGGAAGCCAAAACCAGTCAGTTGGCGTCAGTGAAAAAGATGAAGAGCTTTTTGACGGATCAGGAACAACAACTGGACTACCTGAAACAAAACGAACAAAGCTTGCAAAACACCTTAGGTAAATTAAAAGCTGCCGCTATCGCAGCCAAAAAACGGATCAATCTGCCGAAAACCAAAGGCAAATTGCCCTGGCCTGTACAAGGCGACATTCTGCAGGGGTATGGCGAAAAACGTCTGGCAGGGGTCAGCTCGCGTGGTATTTTAATAGCGGCAGCTGAAGGCTCCAAAGTAAAAGCTGTAGCTGATGGTCAGGTGATTTATGCTGACTGGCTCAAAGGTTATGGCTGGGTCATAGTGCTGGACCACGGCAATGGCGTCATGAGCCTGTATGGCCACAACCAAACTTTATTAAAGAAACCTGGGGAGTCGGTCAACGCTAGTGAAGCCGTGGCTTTAGTCGGTGCCAGTGGTGGTCAGGCTCAGGCTGGATTGTATTTTGAGATCCGGCAAAAGGGTGCAGCCATTAACCCTATTACCTGGTTACAAAAACGCGCAGGATCTTAGTGAATGAAGTATGTACTGAGCTTAGCCTTTGCGCTTTGCAGTTTGCCAGTTCTCGCAGCCAAAGTGGCCATTGTGATAGACGATATTGGTTACCACCAAATTGACTACAAGCTGTTGGACTTGCCTTATGAGCTGACCTTTGCTGTCATTCCTCATACCCCCCATAGCCATGCAGTAGCCAAAGCTGCCTATCAAAAGCGTCGGGATGTAATTTTGCATATGCCGATGGAGTCAGCACGTCGCGCTGATTTGAGTAAAAATGCGTTAAAAGTGACGATGAACCGCAGCCAAATCGAGCAAAAACTGCAGGCAGCTTTTGCTGATGTTCCTTACGCCATAGGTGTCAACAACCATATGGGTAGTTACTTTACAGAACAAGCTGATGTCATGGATTGGACCTTAGGCTACATTGCGAAACGTCAGCTATTTTTCCTCGACAGCAAAACAACAGCCCGTAGTCAGGCGGGTATCTATGCCCAAAAGCATCAGATGCCACTACTGACCCGGCAGATATTTCTGGATAATGATCGCTCTTATCAGGCCTTAGATAAACAATTTAAGCTGATGATCAAATTAGCCAAGCAGCATCAGTCTGCAATAGCCATTGGTCATCCTTATCCCGAAACCTACGCTTATCTGAAAAAAAACTTAGCCAGCTTAACCACACAAGGTCTTGAAGTTGTGAAGTTATCGGCCTTACTACCTGCCGATTATCCGGTGACAACTGCAGCACAAACTGCTGATGTACCTTTATCTTTACCAGAACAGCATCCTGTACAGCTCGCGCACCTGAGTAAGACACAAAACAGCGCCATACCTAGCCCAAAAACAGACATGACAGAGCCCGTCTTTGTTCCCGCCATCGAAGAGCCTGCAGCTATTATTGCCATGTACAGCCAGCAATGGGAGATACCCGAGCTGCTGAATCCGTTGACTTTAGCTGAGATTAAACCAACGGCGGTATTCATTCCAAAACACTGGATTTTATCAAAACCCGCTATAACACCAGTGCGGTCTGTGCCCTTCTATCAGTTAGGAAGCAGCTTTTAGTGAATCGACACCAAAAGCAAAAAGCCCTGACTAGTCAGGGCTTTCTTTTACTGCAGAAGTAACCATTAAGCAGCCATTGCAGACTGCAGTTTCTTCATCGCATTTTTCTCTAACTGACGCACACGTTCAGCAGACACTTGATAACGGTCAGCTAATTCCTGCAATGTCAGTTTCTGATCATCTAACCAGCGTGCACGGATAATATCCTGACTACGCTCATCCAGAGTACGAACTGCAGCTTGCAGGCGGTCCACTGAAGCGTTATCCCATTGGTCTTCTTCAATACGGTTAGCTAAATCAGAGCCTTTATCCTGCAAGTAAAATACTGGTGCAGTGTAATTGCTTTCGTCCTCATCGTCCGAAGCATCAAAAGGCATATCATGATTGCTCATGCGGGATTCCATTTCCAACACTTCGTGCACAGGAACGCCTAAGGAATCAGCAACGTTTTGCACTTCCTCTTTACTAAACCAACCTAAATGTTTTTTAGCTTTACGCAGATTAAAGAACAACTTACGTTGCGCTTTAGTGGTCGCGACTTTGACAATGCGCCAGTTCTTCAGCACAAACTCATGAATTTCGGCCTTGATCCAATGCACGGCAAAAGAGACCAAACGCACGCCCACAGAGGGATCAAAACGTTTCACAGCCTTCATCAGGCCGATATTGCCTTCCTGGATCAGATCACTGATAGGTAAACCATAACCTGAGTAACTGCGGGCGATATGCACCACGAATCGAAGGTGAGACATAATCAGCACACGGGCTGCTTCCAAATCACCGTCTTGTTGTAATTTTTCAGCTAAAGAACGTTCTTCTTCCGCTGTGAGCATAGGAATGGTACTTACCGCATGAGTATATGCTTCAAGGCTGCCACTTCCAGCCACTGTCAGAGTCTTCATTTGAGAAGTCTGAATCATGTAATTACCCCTTAATCGCTTGATTGGGTCAAATCTTAGCACTCTTTGACTGAGAGTGCTAAAAGAAATTTGCTTCTTTTAAGATCCTAATTGTATAAGCCCGACTTTTTAATAATATCAATTCATATATAAAGCTGCATTTTTCTTATATGATAAATTTAGAACTTAAAGCCTAGACTAATGAAAAAAACAATAACCAGCTAAGGTCTTTTTTATGTACTGTTATGTTGCTCGTCAGCCTATTTTCGACCGCCAAAAAGCCGTAACAGGCTATGAACTGTTATTTAGAGATGGTGTAAATAACAGCTTTCCGAACGTGAATGCTGATGAAGCAACATCTAAGTTGATTACTCAACACCATTTGTTATTGGGAGTTGAAAAAATCACTAGTGGCAAACAAGCTTTTATTAACTTTTCCGCAGACACTTTAATTCACCACTTTCCTACTTCTATCGATCCAAAGAGCATGGTGATCGAAATTCTCGAAACAGTGCCTATCAGTGATGAACTACTGACCGCCTGTAAAGAATTGCATAAAATGGGCTATCGGCTGGCATTGGACGACCACGATTTTGACGCCAAGTGGGACGTATTCTTGCCTTATGTCAGTATTATTAAAGTCGATGTACGGATGTTTAATATGCTGCAAATCAGTAAATATCTGCGTCGCATCGCCAAATACCCTGTCACTTTGCTAGCGGAAAAAGTAGAAACCGCCGATGAATACGAGCAACTAAAGCAACTGGGCTTTGATTTGTATCAGGGCTATTTTTTCGCTCGCCCTGAGATGCTGAAACACAAACAACTAGGCAGTAATAAACTGAACCTGCTGGCGCTCATCAGCGAATCCAGCAAGGTAAGGCTGAATTTTGATGGTCTGGCAGCTATTGTCGAACGCGATTTGGATTTGTCCTATAAGTTGCTGCGTTTTATCAACAGCGCCAACTTTGCCCGTAAACAATGCATAGGCTCACTAAAACACGCCATGGTGTATATGGGCGAAGCTGAACTAAAAAAGTTTATTTCCCTGCTGGCGTTGGCCAATCTGGCCGAAGGCCAATCCGATGAGCTTTTAGTGATGTCACTGATCCGTGCACGATTTTGTGATCGCCTGGCAAATATTCGCGGCGATTCAGAAAATCCGCCAGCAGCCTTTTTAACAGGTTTATTTTCTTTGGTGGATGCTCTGTTGGAACAACCGCTGGAAGAGTTGTTGGCACAGCTACCTTTGTTGCCTGAAATAAAAGCCGCACTGCTTGAACACAGAGGGGTGCTGGCAGATTACCTCAAAGTAGAACGTACTTTTGAACAGGGGTTGTGGCAACAACAAACTGAACTATCGTCCAGCATGGTGCCGGAGACAGTGGATTTAAATCTGGTGTATTTTGAGGCGGTGGAATGGGGGCAACGCTTACTGACAGTGCAGCAGCATTAACCCCGCTACTCCACTCAGTTAAAGGCCTGTAGCTTCAATCTGGCTGATATTGCGACGTACGGCCAAAAAGGAACCAACAAAACCTAAGGCTACAGCAACCAATAACAAATAGCCGAGCTCTGACAGGCTCAAAGGTTGCAGAGTAAAAGTGCTTTCATACAATTGAGTCACATTGGCTATGCCCTGCTTTAACCACCACAGCAGTACTTCCTCGATTAAAAACGTCAGAATGCCGCCGAAAAAACCCAGCCAAATTCCTGTATATAAAAAAGGCCGTTGGATATAGCTGTTGGTCGCACCGACCAGTTTCATTACTTCGATTTCATCTTTTTTATTCAGGATCATCAATCGAATGGTATTACCCACGACCAAAAGTACAGCCACCATCAGCAGCAAAGCGACAGCAATAGCCACCTGACGTACCAAACTGACAATAGCATCCAGTCGTTCTAACCAGCCTATATCCAGTTTGGCCAACTCGACATAGCGCTCTTGTTGCAGGGAAGCTAATAAAGCTGAAGCTGCCACACTGGAGGTATTTCTGGGACTGACCAGCATCACATGAGGTAAAGGATTGTCTTCGATATAACTTAATGCGTCACCAAAACCTGACTCCGCGGTGAATTCAGCCAACGCCTGACTTTTATCAATAAACTGCACATCAGCTACTTCAGGGTTGGCTTGCAACAAGGCTATCAGTTCAGCTATCTGAGTTTCATTGGTGTCCGCTTTTAAAAACAAACTGATTTGTGCTGCCTGATCGACACTGGTGCTGACCTGTTGCAGGTTTTTCACCATCAAATGCAAAGTCACAGGTAAAGTTAAACTGACCCCAAGCACAGCCACTGTTAATAAAGACGACGCCGGAGTCAGCCAGATTTCACCTAAACTGGTCAGTGCCTGGCGCAGATGATGTATCCAAAACATCACAAATTTATTCCACAGACTTTGTTTCACTGCAGTGGCGCCTGTAGCCCGGCCTTGAAATAAAATACTCATTCGTCGGCTCCAGAGGACGTTAAGCCATCGTTGATCATGCGGCCATTTTTTAAAGTCAGGGTCCGGTAACGCATCCGGGCTAATAAACTTAAATCGTGGCTGGCAATCAATACAGAAACCCCAACCTGATTAAAGGCTTCAAATACATTCATAATGTCTTTCGATAACTCTGGATCCAGGTTACCTGTGGGTTCATCTGCCAGCAATAAAGGTGGGCGATTGACCACAGCTCGGGCTATACCTACCCGTTGTTGTTCACCACCAGATAAAGTGTGAGGCAGACAACGCACCTTGTCCAAAAGACCGACTTTATCTAAAGCCGCATGCACACGTTTGGTCATGTCTTTGCCGCTGAAACCTTCAATCACCAGAGGCAAGGCCACATTGTCGAACACGCTATGGTTCATCAACAGTTTATGGTTTTGGAAGATCATACCGATATCGCGGCGCACATAAGGCACCTGACCTTTATTCACCCGACTTAAATCCACACCATTGATAAAGACTTTACCCGTAGTCGGACGCTCAATCAGGCTAATCAGTTTTAATAAGGTACTTTTACCCGCACCTGAATGGCCTGTTAAAAAAGCCATTTCACCTTTTTCCAGATGAAAACTCACTCTGTCCAGCGCAACAAAACCACCGCTATAACTTTTTGTGACTTGCTCAAAACGCAACATAATCAGAGATCCCTGGCGAACAACGCCTTAATAAAATCTTTACTGTCGAAAACCCGTAAGTCGTCGATCCCCTCCCCTACACCTATATAGCGGATAGGTAATTGAAACTGATCAGCGATTGCGAAAATCACACCGCCTTTGGCCGTGCCATCGAGTTTGGTCAAGCTGATGCCGGTAATATCCACAGCTTCTTTAAATAAACGCGCCTGACTTAATGCATTTTGTCCTGTGCCAGCATCCAGCGTCAGCATCACTTCATGCGGTGCATTGGCATCGATTTTTTTCATCACCCGGACTATTTTTTTCAACTCTTCCATTAAGTGCGCTTTGTTTTGCAAACGACCTGCGGTGTCAGCAATCAATACATCCACACCACGGGCTTTGGCTGCCTGATAGGCATCAAAAATCACCGAAGCACTGTCTGCACCGCTATGCTGAGCTATCACCGGAATGGCATTACGCTCGCCCCACACCTGCAATTGCTCTACGGCTGCAGCTCTGAAGGTATCACCAGCGGCTAACATCACTGACTTGCCTTGTTGCTTAAACTGCTGTGCCATTTTGCCAATAGTGGTGGTTTTACCAACACCATTAACCCCTACCATCAGAATCACAAAAGGACCGTCCGCCCCTTTGAGCTGCAGGGGTTGTTCAACATCATCCAGCAACAACGCCATTTCTTGCTGCAACTTATCAAATAGACTATCGGCATCTTTTAGCTGTTTACGATCCGCATGTTGCACCAGCTGTTTAATCAGCTTCTGACTGGTATCTACCCCCACATCGGCCATCAGCAACTGGGTTTCTAATTCTTCGTATAAATCTTCATCAATTTTTTTACCTAAAAACAGACTGGCTAAACCATTACCTAAATTCTGGCTGGTTTTAGTTAAACCTTGTTTTAAGCGGGCAAAAAAACCAGGTCGTTCCGCTGGCTGTGGCTGCAACTCGCTGACCGGCGCTATAGCAGCCGCTGTTGCAGGTTCAGGCTTCACTTCTGCCATTTCTGCAGCAACCTGCTCCTTGGCATGAGGAAGCAGTGTTTCGGGCTGACTTTCTGTCACCGGGATCTGCTGTTCTGCTGAGGAATCAGCCGTATCAGCCTCTGTTTTTTTACCAAAACCAAGCCAGGAGAAGAGTTTATTTTGCTTTGTCATAAAGGTCGCTGCCAGAAGATCCGAAAACTAAGGTAAAATTGGCCCATATAGTATCATCTTTAAGATGCAGGACAAAAATACTCAATGAAAACAGCAAAGGGTCGCAGTACTGCTCCGACACATCAGGGGCCTGGCTTTGTCAGGCTGATCAGTGGCAAATGGAAAGGTCGGCGTTTACCCGTCCTGGATGCGCAAGGATTGAGGCCAACCTCAGACAGAGTCAAAGAGACGCTGTTCAACTGGTTGATGCAGGATGTTGCTGGCAGCACTGTGCTGGACTGTTTTGCCGGTAGCGGCAGTTTAGGGCTAGAAGCTTTGTCGCGCTATGCTGATTTTGTGCTCTTACTGGAAAAAGATGCCAAAGCAGCCACCTTATTGAAACAACATCTGAACACTCTGGGCAGCGATCAAGCCGAAGTTCTGCAGGCAGATACCTTGCTGTGGTTGCAAAAGCCAGCACAGCGTCAGTTTGATCTGGTTTTTATTGATCCGCCCTTTCGGCAAAATATGGCTCTAGCTTGCTGCAAAGCTTTGGCAGAACAAGGCTGGCTCAAGTCAGGGGCTCTGGTTTATCTGGAAACAGAAAAAGAATTGGCTATGGATCAACTGCCCGCAGATTGGGTATTATTAAAAGAAAAGGTAGCAGGGCAACTGGCTTACAGGCTCTGGCAACAACCTTAAAGCCGAAAACAGAAAAGGCGCCATCAGGCGCCTTTTCTATATGCAAATTCGATTAGCTTGCGCTACGTGCTTTGATCGCTTCCAGAATAGGAGAAGAAGCAAAACCATTGCTCGTTGCCCACTCGATATCACCTGATTGAGCAACCTGGCTGCCTGGTAACTGCTTGATAATAAATTCAGCAGTATCCGCCGCATTGTGTTTGATAGCATGACGCACTAAAGGTAAACCGTCACAAACGATACCATCATAAACGCTCTTTAAGCGCAGACGGTTATCTGACAAAGCTTTACGCAGGTTGTTTTTGTTGTTATCAGCTACGTATGCGCAAATAGACTGAACCATTTGGTCATTAGCTGAAGCAATTGGTGCAACAAATTGAGCGGCGGCGATAGCGATTAAAGCAACAAATTTAAATTTCATAACAAGCTCCGGTGTTGGCTAACACTGATCCATCGATCAGGCTGATTGGTCTGTGTAAACAGGCTGAAACTTCAACAACAGCGTGATGCTGTTATTTATCAGCGAACACGAAAGGAGGAGCTTTGATACCAGCGAACTGGTTTAGATGCGTCCTACGTAATCATCGGATTACGGCAGCCCAGCCATCATAGGTTACCCCTTAGATCTGAAGCTTTGCGTGTACTCCCTTTCGGGAGACTTGCCTTTCGAGCGCGCGCATTTTAAGCAGTGAGTGAACTTTATGCAAGAGAAATTTAAGGGCATCTGCACAAAGTTAAAGTATTGACTGTAAAAGAACTATTTATACAGACAGCAAGACTTTTAGCCGTCTGATTTTTGAATATCAGGAACAAGCTCCATGCCCAGATTGCTCAAACCTTGTTCACGCACCCACGCCTTCAGCATTTGTACTTGCTCACGCTGAAAACCATCAGTTAAAGGGGTGACTAACTCGATGAGCTCTGCCAGACAATCCATCTCATACTCCATCAGTTCATGATCACGCACCCACTTTTTCAATTCAGCTTCGGTCGTGATATCGATGTCTTCGGCCTGATGTTCAATAAGACGTGCAACTGAAGCCTGAGAAATTTTGGCGACGTTAACAAACTCTGTTGCATCCTGCGACAGAATACCATTGAGCATCGAATCCAGTGCTGTAGCCGTATCAATAGCAGGATAGACACCAAACATATCAAACTGACTCTGATCCGGAGTCGCTAATTCTAACTCGTTACATAAACGCTCAAAGTTTATTTTCACCTTTTTAACGAACAACCATTCCCACACCAGGTTAAGAATATCGCGACACAACTTCGTATCACCAAAACCTGTGACTTCACTAAAGAGCTGATAATTAGGCAACATACGTTCCAGCAAGGTCGCAGCTATAGCGGCTTGCTGATAAAAGCCCAGTTCACGCATCTTTTGGAAGTTGTTTGCTTTTTGTTTCATGGTTGGTCCATTCCGGTCTGGCAGCTGTGGCTGCGCATCATACACAAGCACAGGCTGACAGAAAACACTGTTATTTTTATTCAGTCTACTATCGGCACAGTGCTAATGCGAATATGATCGGAAACTGAGTCAGTCTCTCTTTTTATGAATACAGGTGATTTTATGTCGATGACCATGACCACCCCCGCTTTATTGTTTCCGGCGATTTCTTTGTTGTTACTGGCCTATACCAACAGGTTTTTAGTGCTGGCTCAGCTTATTCGTCAACTGAATACCCGCGAAGGTGGACAAGTGCGTGATCTTGCAAAACGGCAAATAGAGAATCTGCGGCAGCGGATGTTTTTAATACGATCGATGCAGCGCTGGGGAGTCATCAGTTTTGTACTTTGTACCTTGTCGATGTTTTTTCTGTTTATGCAATGGGGCTTAGCGGGCCAAATAGCTTTTGGCGCCAGCCTCGCCAGTCTGATGTTGAGCTTACTGGTGTCTTTGTATGAAATTCAGATTTCCTGCAATGCGATAAAAATAGAGCTGGAAAGCATGGAGCAAGAGCAGGTTTAACCTGCTCTTAATGTCACCAGTTGCTGCTCTAACGCGCTGCAATCTGCAGTAGTATCCTGCTGCTGAATAGATAAAATAATTTCACCGACTGGCAAACCAAACTTATATAAAGTCGACTGATTCATCAGTTGTTTGGGTGTAACCAGATAGAGCCAGTCTTCCACTTTAACCTCTATCACGCCATCGCCGTCCGGGATTTGCAACACATATTCCCAATACAAGGTATTACCTGCCTGTTGGCCTTTTGCCTGCCCGGTGACATCTGCAGCTGAACCTGTCACTTTTCCTTCATTGTCCACCGCAAGTTGCCAAATGCGCTGCTCAACTCTGCCATCACTGAACTGGAACAACTCAAATAGAGTTCCTTTATTGCCTTGCCATTGGCCACAAAGCTGAGCTTCAAAGCGCACGCTTTGTTTACCTTGCCAGTTTTTAACCACACCATAAGCGTTCAGTGAACCATTAAAGTAGTCGGGCAGATTAAAAATCGGAGTTTGTTGTTGATAATCCTGAACCTGATGGCTACATCCCCACAACAACAGAGGGGCAAACAAAGCAATAAAACGCATAACTGAAACTCCTGGCATGATATGAAACTGTATACGCATGCTTTGTGACTCTGGCTCAGTCTTATCGCATAGCAAAGGAATAGTCCGGTGTGGAATAAAACCGATTTAATGGATCAACCCAAGCTCTAAGGCTAACAGCACAGCTCTGGTTCTGTCACGAACGCCTAATTTAGCCAGAATGCTGGAGATCTGATTTTTTATCGTGCCTTCTGATTTGTAAAGCGCACTGGCAATCTCTTTATTGGCATAACCAGAGGCCATCAGTTGCAAAATTTGCAGCTCTTTTTCTGATAATTCTTCAATTGCAGCCGGACGGGGAAAATGACTGACCGGGCTCAGACCAGACAATAAACGTTCGGTAATAGTGCTTTGAAAGCAGGTGCCGCCTTGCTGCAGCGTTTGAATGGCTGAAACTAAGCTGTCCAAGGATACATCTTTGAGTAAATAACCTTTAGCGCCAAGCTGAATACTCTTTAATACCAGATCATGTTCTTCAAAAGTAGTCAGGATAAGCACAGGAGTTTTTAGTTGCTGCTGCTTTAATAACTCCAGCGTAGCTACTCCATCCACTTTGGGCATAGACAAATCGAGTAAAATCACATCTGGCTGATGCTGTTGCACCAGCTCCACCACAGTGGAGCCATCCTGAGCTTCTGCGACCACTTCCACTACACCAGATAGCTGTAATAAACTTTTTATGCCTTGGCGGATCAGCATTTGATCGTCAACCAGCATTACTCGTAACGTCATAAAGGCAATCCTGCAGGTAAAGTCAGCTGTAATTGAAAATGACTATCTTTGACCAGCCATTGTAAAGTTCCGGCGCAAGAGGCAACCCGCTCTTTCATGCCCGTTAAACCATTGCCGGGTTTCCAATCCGAAGCGACTTTGCCATTGTCATAGATCACTAACTGAACAAAGTGCCCAGCAGGCGTTACTGACAAATAGAACTCACTTGCATGACTGTGTCTTAGCGTATTGGTCAAGGCTTCGCGCACTATTAATAGCAACTGCTGCGCTACTTTTACATCGGCCAGTTCCACATCCACAGGGCAGTCCCAGTGAACTTTCACTCCTGGAACATCTGTCAACAAAGTCTCTAACGCTTGATAAACGGAAAACTGATGCTGCTCTCTTAATGCACTAACCGCTTCTCGCACATCGGACAGCAGCAGTTTAGCAATCTGATGGCATTGCTCTACTTTGGTTTTCGCTTCACCTTGCGTTAAATGGCCAGCGACCTGCAAATTAATAGTTAAAGCCGTTAAATGATGCCCCAATACGTCATGTAAATCCCGCGCAATCCGGGTTCGCTCCTGCTGTTGTGATGCCATCATCAATAAATCCTGAGTGGCCAACAAGTGCTGATGAGTTTGCTGTAATTCTTGTTTAGCTTTTTGTTCGGAGCGGGCCTGATGTTTCATCAGCAAAGCAAAAAAGTGAAAGCTGCTGAATAACAGCCCTGTGATCCACATGGAGCGTTGTTCCAGTGCTGCATCCACGCCATACCATATCGCCATCAGAGCCAGCGTGATCAGTACAGCAGTTCGCATCGAGACCAGATAAGGCAACACTGAGACCCAGATAATGCTCAGAATAGCCAGATAATCCAGCGGTAGCATCCAGTTCAGTGCCAAGGCTGACAAAAGCTGCAGTATGTAACAAATTAAGGCAGAAGGAGCCAGAGGCTCATTGCGCTCGTCACTGCGGGTAACCCAATAAAAGCAAGCACCGTTGAGAGCAAACAAAAGCACAACCCAGGGCCATAACGGCCAGAGTGTGTCATTAGGCCACATCAGCCAAAGACTGAGCATAAAGACCAAAAACCAGGTCAGTAACCCAGCCAATACATCCCATGCTATTGAGTTTTTAAGTTTCATTTGGTTGAACTGATTTACAGGTCTCAGTTTTGCAGTATGCCTGATTTCAAAAATGGCTCAATAGGCCAAAAGTCACAGTGAAACATCCTGACTTCTGGCACCTGCGAAAACACAGCTGAAGCTTTAGTCTGGCAGCATCTGTTTAAGGGAGAATAATGATGTTTATGCTGCACAGCCTGTTATTAAAATTTCATATCCTGCTGGGTGTGATTGCGCTTTTACTATTCTGGTTGCCTATGTTTAGCCGCAAAGGTAGCGCATTGCATCGCCGATCAGGTCGTTATTATGCCTATCTGATGAAAGCTGTGGCTTTGAGTGGTCTGGTGATGACTTGCATGGTCTGGTTTGACCCAATAGAAATTAAAGGCGCAGGCTTGATGGTTGATGGCCAGATCTCACAGCGCAAATTAGAATTTTTGATGCTGATTAATCTGTTTTTGTTTTTACTCAGCCTGCTGAGCTGGGTCACTATCCGTCATGCGACAGGCAGCCTGTTATGCAAACAAAACCGCGAGCCATTAAAACACTGGAGTTATCAGGCTCCCGTCTGGTTATTGGTGGTAGTAGCTCCTTATGCAGCATGGCAAGGTTTTCAGTTTAGTATGCCACTGGTGATGGTCTTTGCCGGCATATCATTAGTCACCTGCTTTAGCATTCTGAGTTATTTACACACGAAGACAGTCACACCCAATCGTTGGCTGATAGAACATGCCTCAGCCATGATAGGTTCTGGTATAGCCGCCTACACCGCATTTTTTGCCTTTGGCGGGCGCGCTTTATTTGCAGAGTTATTAACAGGCCACTGGATGATGTTGCCCTGGCTGCTGCCCAGCTTGATTGGTGTGCCAGCGACTATCTGGTTTAAACGCCGCTTAGCACAGCCGTTAAGAAACTCAGCGTCATAGCCTGTAAAAGCCAAGGAGAATTTCATCAGAAATTCTCCTTTATATTTATATACTTAAAAATATTTCAGAAATATTCCTGCTTTTTTGTCAAATCAGGCAAACTATTTTCAATGCCTATACGACTTATCATCAATACAACTTCACAACAGACTAAAAGTGTTTAAACGCAGCGACGAGAGCTTAATAGAAAAAGCCATAGGCGGCGATGCCAAAGCCTGGCAACAATTGGTGTCGAGATATCAGGCGCCCCTGTATTATTTTGGCCTGCGTTTATTGGGCTCACCAGACGACGCCCGTGATTTATTGCAGGATGTTTTGATTGTCCTGTGCCGAAATCTGGCGCAGTACAGAGGCGACAGCTCGTTTAAAAGCTGGTTGTTTGGCATCGCCAACTACAGAGCTATGGATATGCTCCGCAAGCGTAAAACAACCACAGAGTTTACCGAAGAGCACGATTTTTACGATGATGAAGCACCGAGTTTTGAGCAACAACTCTATGGTCAGCATACGCAGCGGCTGGTACAGCAACAGTTACGATCCTTGCCACCAGAACAACGTCTGGTTGTAGAGCTGAGGTTTTATCAACAGTTTACTTTTGACGAAATTGCCGATCAGCTGGCGCTGTCGAGTAATACCATCAAATCCAGATTTTACGCGGCCTTAGATAAACTGCGTACGCAGTTGGAGTTAGCAAATGTCGAACAGTCAGCAAATTTTTGAAGCCTGGCTGGCCGGGAAAATAACGGCCAGCGAATGCGAACAGCAACTGGATCCGCAGAGTGAATGGCTTGAGCGTTTTCATACAGCACAGATAGTACAGCGTCAGGTGAAAGCACCTTTTTTTGCCCCGGTGCCAGAGATCGACACCATGTCCATCTTTGCACAGCAATGGCAGCGACCAGCCAAAAGCAGCAACTGGTGGCCCAAATTAAGCGTGGCATTTTCGGTACTGGCACTCGTGGTCAGCTTGTCTCCGCTGGAGCTGCAAATGCAGGACAGCGGTCTGACCTTAAGCTGGCGTGGCGGACAACAAATGCAACAGCAGCAACTGGAAACGCTGCTCGCCAGCTATCGTAAGGAGCAACAGGATTATCTTCAGACCCAGTTGCAGAATACGCAGCAGCAACAGGCGTCACAGCTGATTTTGCTGAAGGATTACTTAACCGAACAACAAACCAAAGAAAGGCGTACCGACATGCTGGAACTGGTGGAATACCTCAATCAGCAACGTCAATCAGACTGGCACTACTGGCAGGAAAATTATCAGCCAAGCCAGGCCAGACTAGAACTTGGCGCGTCACCGAATACTCAGAACAGATAACCTAGTGGAGTAACAGTATCATGAAGACATTCAGTAAAGTCTCTTTGTTAGCAGGCCTTGTCATCGCAAGCCATAGTTTTGCCGCCACAGAAGTGAATGCAAAACTCGGCCAGAACCTGAAAATTATGCAGGATATACTGCAAAGCTCATTAGGCGGCCAGGAGCATTCCAGCATAGGCAGGGTCCAGCACAGCTATTTGTACGGACAAGGCGTAGCCTTCCGGGTAGACAGTAACAGCGGCTGGTTACGACATTTTGTTATGCCTCCAATGCCTCCTGTAGCGCCGGCAGCGCCTGGGGCTGCGGTGGCTGTTTCAGCCAATATTGCAAACTCCATTAGCATTTCGGAAAACGGCAACAGCTTTAGCTTTAATTTTGATGAAGAAGCTATGGATGCCATGGTGGAGTCGGCTGAAGCCTGGGCAGAGCAAATACAAGATCAGAATGAAAAGCTGCGGGACTTGCGGGAAGAGCGCCGGGATATAGAGCGGGACTTGCGCGATTATGAACGGGAAAAACGGGATATCGAATTCTCTTCGAAAGTCAGCAAACTCGATGCTGATCAGCAAAAGAAACTAAAAGAAATTAACCAGAAGTCCGAGCAATTAAAAACAAAGTTAGCGGATTTACAAAAGACACTGTCTGCTGAAGAAGCCTTATACAACAAACAAAAGGCAGAGCAGGAAAAACTGGCGAAGCAGCGTCAGATTGAATTGGTGACTAAAGTGGGTCAGGTATTCAGTACGACCTTGTGTGATTATGGCGCCAGTTTAAGAGACTTAAAAGAGCAGGAATTTGTCTCTTTTCAACTTAGTTTGTCAGGCCGTGATAATGCCAGGGATCACTACTGGGTAGTGAAAAAGTCCGATATTAACCAATGTGTTACTGGCAAGATTGACGCACCTGCCCTGCTGAAAAAAGCCAGCTACTATCAGTATTAATCTCTCTTTACTCAAGACAATACAGCACACTCCCGCTGTGTTGTCTTGACAGTGGTTCAGCTTCTGGCGTACAAAGCCGCAATTTCAACCTGCAACAAAGCGGAACAGTTGTGATGCACTACCAATGGCCCACCTTGACAAACTGGCTGGAACAGATAGCACAACCCTTTTATCAGCAGGGTTATGTGGTGCTGGAGCAGGCAATACCGGCAGATTTATGCTGGAGCCTGTATCAGGATGTACAACACCAACAGCTAACCGCAGCCGGAGTCGGACGCCAGGGTCAATATCAGCTTAATCAACAAGTAAGGCGCGATCACACCGCCTGGCTGAGCCAGGATAACCCAGTGCAGCAGCAGTATTTACAATTGATGGCCCAGCTGCAGCAGGATATGAATCAACGCTGTTTTTTAGGGCTGATCGATTTCGAAGCGCACTACGCCCGTTATCAACAGGGTGATTTTTATCAAAAACATCTGGATGCTTTTGTCGGTCGTTCGAACCGGGTGCTCTCCAGCGTTTGTTATCTGAATACTGTCGAGCAAGGTGGAGAATTGGTGCTCTATGATGAACAGGAGCAGTTTTTAACTAAAGTTCAACCCAAAGCTGGCACTTTAGTAATTTTTGAAAGTTGCCGTTTTCCGCATGAAGTTTTACCTGCAACACAAATCCGTTACAGCATAGCCGGCTGGTTCAGGCATAACAGCAGCATTCAGGGCCTGGTTGACCCGCAACAGTAGCAAACACAAAACACTCGCGCTGTAATCTGCTTCAAGGCAAGATAGTAAGAAAAATCGGGAATCACACCTGTGTCTAAATCTTCGCCTTTATCATTAATACCAGTATCACTGGTTCGTCTGTCATTCTGGCGTAAGCTGCACAAATACCTTGGTTGGCTTTTGTTACTGCAACTACTTTGCTGGTTTGGCAGTGGTCTGGTGATGAGTCTGTTGCCTATTAGTGAAGTGCGCGGTGAACATCTGCGCCAAGCCCTGCCCCTGCCCGATTGGACTCAGGCCATTTCTCCCGCCGCTTTGGCCCAACAGCACCCGCAACATCAGCTTAAACTCAGCCAACAAGGCTCAACCCCTGTGTATCAATTCAGCACCGGTGAGGAGCAACTGTATTACTCCGCCCTGACCGCAGAGGCCTTGCCGCCTCTAACCCAAGCCCAGATAAAAACATTGGCGCAGCGACAGTATCAGGGCAGCACTGAAATCCAACATATACAGCGTCTGCAACAGGTACCTTTTGAAGTCAGGCACTTAACTGCGCCTTTATGGCAAGTACAGTTTGCAGATGAAGAAGGCAGCAGCTTTTATCTGGAAGAGTACACTGGCAAGGTGCTGTCAGTGCGCACCAATAATTGGCGTCTCTTCGATTTTGTCTGGATGTTACATATTATGGATTATCAGGACAGGGAAGATTTTAATCACCCACTATTGATCCTGTTTTCAGCTACGGCGTTATTTTTCACATTGACCGGCGCATTCCTATTGCCATGGCGATACCGAAAAACAGCGCTTTATAATAAAGATAAACCTATACCAGCAAATAACAACAAACCGCTGTAATGATTGTTTAAAAACGCCTGAAAACACCCCGCCCTGCCCTGAGTTTTTGCTTGCCAGTGCTGATGGACAAAACTCAGCAGCACAAGTAGCAATGCGGTATAAAAAAATAAACCCAGGCCATTTTGTTGCCCTACCCAAGCCATCAAACCTAAGAACAACAACTGCAGAGCAGCAATCACAGGATGGCAATACCGGCCAAATAATAACGCAGTGGATTTAACGCCTATCTTCAGATCATCATCCCTGTCGACCATGGCATAAAACGTATCATAAGCCACAGTCCAGGCTAAATTCGCTAAATACAAAGCCCAAATCCATAACGGAATTGAGCCGGTGACCGCCATAGCCGCCATAGGAATTCCCCAACTGTAAGCGGCCCCTAATACAAATTGTGGCAGGTAAGTAAAGCGTTTCATAAAGGGATAAAGAGTAGCAAGTAGCACAGCCACTAAGGACAACAACTGCGTGGCCGGATTTAAAAACAATAATAGACAGGCGCTACAGACCAACAACAGCACAAAAAGCTGCAAAGCTTCACTACTACTGACCAAACCCAGAGCCAGAGGTCGCGCTTTGGTTCTCTCCACATGACCATCAAAATGACGGTCAGCATAGTCGTTGATCACACAACCTGCCGAACGCATCAGCACCACACCTGCACTGAATACGACAAGCAGAGTCAAATCTGGCAAACCAGACGACACCAGCCATAAAGCCCACCAGGTGGGCCAGAGCAGCAAATAAATACCTATAGGCCTGTCCAAGCGCATTAACTGCCGGTAATAAGGCCACTGCCGCCACTCTAACTGCCATCTCATAGTTCAAGCACTCCGGGTAAAAAGATTTCCTGCACTAGCAATGGCTGCTGTTGTACCGAAAAGATTGAGCGTCTGGCCCATAGCTGTTTTTGCTCCCCCAACACAGGCAACACCAGACCAGCCTGCAGCAAAGCCACATCAATAGGTCCGCGCTCTAAACTGTCATGCTGGAAAATATACTCGCCTAAAGGTTGCGCGCCTAAACGGGCTAAAGGTTCCATCTGCTCCAGAGTTGATTCTGGTAACCAGCTTTGTGCATAGATACAGGCTTTGGCATCACACCAGAGGATCACATCCCGTTTTAATCCCTCACTTTGTTGCCATTGCTGTTGCAAAGGTTCTGGCAACTTTTGCCAATGTTCGGTTACCAGTTCCAGCCTGAACTCCTGACAGCGTTTTTTCAGCAGAGCCGTCAGCGAACCCTGACTTAATAACCAGGGTTTAAGCCTATCAGGAAGCAGCGACTGCTGGGCGCTTTGCCATAAAGCATGGAGTTGAAAAAGACTGTCTGTGCTGTGCATAAAATCAAACTGCATCCAAGTTGCTGCGCATCATAACAATTTTGCCATCATATTGGTACGCGAGCTGATCTGATGCTCTTCTCCCACCTCAGGTGATCTAATGCCTTTATGCGGAAAATTGATTACCATAGCGGCATATTTTCGTCAGATTGCCTTCAGTGATGATCCATTACCATACCTTAATTATCGGAGCCGGTTACGCCGGTTACAGCCTGGCTAAAGAACTGCGTAAGTTAGATCCGAACCGTACTATTTTGCTTATCAGCAGCGATAGCGCAGATTATTACTCTAAACCTTTGTTATCAAATGGCTTTAGTAAACAAAAAAGCGCAGCTGAGCTTATCCAAAAAACGGCAGAACAGATGGCTGCCGAGCTGAACATCAGCATTTGGCCGTTTTGCCATGCACAGCGTATTGATGCGACACAGCATCAGCTACATACGGATAAAGGCCTGTTGCATTATCAACAATTGGTACTGGCAACAGGAGCCAGCCCAGTCAAACTGCCACTGCCTGCTGCGACTGAAGGCCTGGTCTGGTCTGTGAATGACTTAACAGATTACCAAAAGTTTTTAGAGCTAAGTCAGGGGAAGAGAAAAATTACCGTGTTAGGAGCAGGCTTGGTTGGCATTGAATACGCTAATGATTTAGCCCTCGCAGGTTTTCAGGTTGACGTGATAGCACTGGAACAGCAACCTTTAGCACAACTGCTGCCGCCTGAATTAGGCCAGGTGTTACAACAACAATTAAAAGCGGCAGGCGTCCAGTTTTATTGGGGCAGCGCCATAGCTGAAGCGAAACGGGTTGAACAGCAGCTCCAGTTAGTTTTGGCCGATGGCCGTCATCTGGAAACAGAGCTGATCCTCAGCGCAGTGGGTTTAAAGCCAAAACTGGAACTGGCCGCAGCAGCAAGGATCGACTGTGGAAAAGGCATCAAGGTTAATCAAAATCTGGCAACTTCGGTGGCTGATATCTATGCTTTGGGCGATTGTGCTGAGGTTTGTGGTTATAACCTGATGTATATTCAGCCTATCGGTTTGTCGGCCAAAGCTTTGGCTTTGACTTTGACCGGACAACAGACTGCGGTGCAATTTCCTGTTATGCCTGTGATAGTGAAATCACCAGCTTTAGCTGTGGTCAGTTGGCCAGCTCCATCACAACAACAAGGGGAATGGACTTTTGAAGGACAAGGACAGGATTGGGTTGCAAAATATCAAAACAATGCCGGTGTGTTGCTGGGTTTTGCCTTAACCGGAAAAATGGTGGCACAACGCTTACGATTGGCAAAAGAAATGCCTGCTTTGATAGCTTAACGCCTGGCCTTCGGGTAAGATCCTTTTTGAATGTTTGATAAAAATGAAAGAGTAAACCGGATGAAAAAAGCGCTGACTTGTTTTGTTTTTTTATTGTTGAGTCAAAATCTTTGGGCTCAGGATGCGGCCAACACGCCGATGAAGGCGAATTATGCTTATTATGGTTTTGACCCGGATATAGTGACCAACTATGTCACGCCTACGACGGAAGAATTAGGTTATGTGCGGGTGACTCTGGAATTAATGATTATGGATAAAAAGTATCTGGACGTGGTGACCCACCATGAGCCATTGATCCTGGATAAAATTGTCGCCATTTTTGGTCGGGAAAATGCTGACACTATTAAATCATTAACAGGTCGTGAAGAAATTCGATTAAAAATTCTGAATCAACTGCGTGATACGCTGAAAAAAGAGACAGGCCAGGATATTTTAAAAGACGTATTATTTACTAAGTACCTGTACCACTAACAGCCCAGACTCACCGTACTGTCAGCGCTGTACGGTGAGAACTTTACTTGCAGTAACTAACACTACAGCACAGAGCATTCCAGATAACAAACCAGCAAGATGCGCCCAATTTGCCATCGAAATCCATAACAGATCAAAAAAGCCAATCAAAAGCCAAATCAGCATAAAGCCAACTAAAGCATGGCTGATGTGCAGACCCCAATTCGGTCTGACTAAACCGCATATCCAATAAAAACCAAAGAGTCCGTACACCAGGCCAGACATACCGCCAAAGTTAGCATCGACCACAACAAACTGCAGCAGATTGGAGGCCAACAATACAATAAGAGTCAGACTGATAGCGGTAATACGGCCTAATTTCAGCTCCAGCGGTCCAAGTAAATACCACACCCAAATCAGGTTAAAGACCAAATGGGACGCTGAAAAATGCAACCACCCCGGCGTGAACCAGCGCCAACCTTGCTCCAGACTTAACCCCAGTTGTGGCTGAAGCTGCAGTGCTGCCAACGCCGACCAGGGATCCAGTTGTTGCCAGCCATACACCAACAAAGCGGATAACCAAATCAGATGAGTAAACCAGCCGCCTTGAGCCCATAACTGTTGCCAATAACCGGATAAACCTGCTGAGCCGGCACCAGAGGCTACGACTTGAGCTCTATCCCAGGCTGCAGCCTGATAACGAGCTGCGTAAGGATCCATTAAAAAACGCTCTAACTCAGCCATCACCTGCTCTGCATGCTCTGGTGCACAC
The DNA here is from genome assembly GCF_014645135.1 of Rheinheimera tangshanensis. Taxonomy (GTDB): domain Bacteria; phylum Pseudomonadota; class Gammaproteobacteria; order Enterobacterales; family Alteromonadaceae; genus Pararheinheimera; species Pararheinheimera tangshanensis. The sequence goes on along the minus strand of NZ_BMLH01000001.1, from coordinate 299,774 downwards.
CAAAGCTCAGCCTGCGCTGCGGAATGCACCACCACACTGACATCCAGTTGTTGATTTTTGCAATAATCTGCCAGACTCAAAGCCGCAGCAGAAGAAGCAAACTCACCAATTTTAATCATGAGATTCAGTGACAAAAGGCAATTGTGAACGCCAGGCTTCAAAACCACCATCCATACTAAAGACGGTTTCAAAACCTTGTTGTGCCAGATACTGAGCGGCGCCCTGACTGGAATTTCCGTGATAACAGACCACCACCACCGGAGTTTCAAACTCAGTTTGTTGCATAAACTGATTCAGACTGCCGTTAGTTAAATGGAATGAACCGGCAATATGACCGGAGGCATAACTTTGCTCGTCACGAATATCCACTACCACAGCTTTATGCTGCTCTATTTGCTCCAGCGCTGTAGCGACTGAAATACGACTGAACTCACTCATAGGGCACTCCCTTTACAACTTCAGATCCACATCAATATCGCGATTGTAGCCCAGCCAAGCCAGCTTGAGTACCGCAGACTACTCAGGATCCGCTGAACAGCGGATAACTGGCGAAGAAACAACCAGCCAAACCGGCTAAATAACGCATTAAAACACCAAGTTAACAATTACAGCTTTAGCTATAGCCCAAGCTTAGGTAAAATAGCGCGCCTTGTTGGTTTGGAAACAGAGTACTCATGTCAGATAGTCCCTTGTATTTAATTTACGATCCTGCCTTTGATGATATGGATGCTGAGGGCTGCCCGGGATTTGGTTTTATACTGGTGTTTGACGAGCAGGATCTGGACAGCTATCAATCTGGTGAAAATCCACCTTTTCCCGCTGTGTCCATGTTATTTACTGACCACGCCGATGGCAGTATCAGCGGAGATTTATTAGGTTGGGCGCAACTGGACGCGGAAATATTCCAGCAGTTTCCATTAGGCCAATTTTTCCAGCTAATGGAGCAAGCAGCTCAGGTGGCGATTAACGCTTATCGTCAGGTCGGTCAGGTGCCGGACAAACTGATAGCGCAATTGTTACCTGACGATGATTTAATTCAGTTTGATGTGCAATTTGCGACGTTAGAACTGAATGACGCCGAAGCAGAATCGCAACTGGCCAAACAAATGATGTCAGGCCGTCCTTATTTAGATTCTTAAGCGATCTTTTTCCCTCAAGGCTCCGTATCCTGACCAAACGGAGCCTGTATGACCCATCATAAACTTCATCTTCCACAAAAAATCTGTGCCTGCTGTGGCTTAGCCTTCAGCTGGCGAAAAAAATGGCAAAAAAACTGGCCTGAAGTGAAATATTGCTCAGAGCGTTGCCGCCGGAAAAAGTGACCTTCGGCCTATTGTGAGTCGTAGCACAACTCCTGTTCAATAAGGGTTAACCCAGAGCACAGGAACCCTTATGAAAACTTTGTATCTTTTCGCTGCTGTCAGCAGTTTCTCCTTAGTCGCCAGCGACTTAAGCACCTATGATTTATTGCTCGAGCAAGATAAATTCCGTCAGCTACAGCAGCAACTTGAGCAGGACACTCAACTGCCTGCCCGAGACATCTTGGTGCTGCAGTTAAAAAGTATGCTGGGGTTGGGTCAGGTTGAGCAAGCCGAGCTACTGGCAGAGAAGGCGTTGCAACAGTATCCGCAAGATGCAGAACTGCTGCGCCTTGCAGCATTAAATCAGTTTAATCTGGCACAACAGAGTAGTATTTTCTCTGCGGGATCTTATGCCAGGGCCGGTTTGGCTTTATTGAAACAGGCCATGGCAGCAAACCCTGGCGATTTGGAAACTCAACACAGCTTGATTGGGTTTTATCTGCAAGCTCCTGCTATTGCAGGTGGCGACACCGAAGAAGCAACAAGACTGGCCAAAGCTATGGCGGAAAAACATCAGCCAGAAGGCACCTTAGCGGCTATTGATGTGTTGATGGACGATGACAAACTAGCAGAGGCTATTGCCCTTGCCGAACAGCAGCTGCAACAGCATCCAAAGCACCCTGCTCTGCTGGGCACTTATGCCAACTTGCTCAGTTTAAATAATCAAGCTTCAAAGGCTTTTCTGCACTACCAAAAAGCCGCAGTTGCTGCGACAGATTTGTCAGAGCAGCAAAGCTATTACTATCAACTGGGCCGCCTGGCTGCGACAGCTGAACAAAACGCCAAAACAGGTCAGCAAGCGCTGCTGAACTATTTAGCCTTTTATCAGGACAGTGACAACACCAGATTCAGCTGGGCACAATTACGCCTGGCTCAGATTTATTCGTTACAACAGCAACAGGATAAAGCCAGAGACTTGTTGCAACAGATCAAAAACCAGCAGCAGGATGATGACAAACTGCAAACTGAGCTGAAAAAACTGGAAAAACAACTGAAACAGGCCTGAAACCTCGGTTGTATGCACGGGATCGTCGGATCCCGTTTTGCTTTTTCAGCGCAGGCCTTTTACTATAGGCACTTTATTTCATCACTCAGTTCGCCGGAATAGCAGCATGGCAAAAGCAATTAATATGGCCGAGGTAGAAAAAGCATTAAGTGGCTTTACTATTCCCCCTCAGCCGACTGTTTTATTAAGTATCAAAGCAGAAATTGAAAGTGATGATCCGAACATCAAGCGCATTGCTGAGCTGATCAATCAGGATCTGGGTATTGCTGGTTTCACTCTCAAGGTAGTGAACTCCGTCTATTTTGGTTTGCGCCGAAAAATCAGCTCGGTCGAACATGCCTGTAAGTTTTTAGGTTTAAACCGGGTGATTAAATTAGTCAGCTCTGTGGTGCTGCGTTTTACTTTAAGTGAAGGCCGCACCGACCGTTTTACTGAAAACCTGTGGCAAAGTGCCGGCAATGTCGCCAATGCCGCAACCCTGTTAGCTCAGCAATTGCGTTATGGCACAGATTGCGCTGACGACGCCTACAGCCTGGGTTTATTCCATAATGCCGGTATGCTGCTGATCAGCAGCCAGTTTAAAGACTACGCCAAAGTGCTGAAACAAGCTCACCTGGCTGGTTACAGTATGTCTGATGCTGAAGACCAGAATTTCCAGACCACCCATGAGCTACTGGGCTACATGATTGCGCAGTCCTGGGGTTTAGCACCTGAGCTGACCAATGTGATTGCCTATCACCACAGCCACGCGCTGATCCTGGCATCCAATGATATCTACGAAAAACGGCTGTTTGCCCTGCTGAAACTGGCGGAGCACATGACGGACGAAAACAAAGTGCTGCTGGATTTAGACGAAGATCAGGAATGGGAGCAGCATAAAGCCACTATTCTGGATATTCTGGAGCTGGACGAACTGGCCCTGCACGACTTAGGCGACTATCTGCAGCAGCAAGGTGTGCCCAACCGCTACCACGCTTAAGTTTGGGAGCTTCGGCTCCCTTTTTGTTTATGCTTTTATTTTAGTTAACCAGAGTTCTATCCAAGATGCGTATTGTATTAGCCCCAATGGAGGGTGTGGTGGACCACTTAATGCGGGATATGCTCACCCGTATTGGTGGTTTTGATTTATGCATCACTGAATTTGTCCGGGTGGTGGACCAACTGTTGCCAAACCGGGTCTTTACCCGTATTTGTCCTGAATTAAAACAAGGTGGAGTGACTCCAGCCGGTGTGCCTGTGCGGGTCCAGTTATTGGGTCAAGAACCACAATGGCTGGCCGAAAATGCCGTGCGCGCTGTGCAGCTTGGCTCTCCAGGCGTTGATTTAAATTTTGGCTGCCCGGCTAAGGCGGTCAATAAAAGCCGTGGCGGCGCTGTGCTTTTAAAAGAAACCGAAACCCTGTATCAGATTATTAAAGCAGTGCGTGATGCAGTGCCTTCGCAGTTTCCAGTCACAGCAAAAATCCGTTTAGGTTTTGACGATACCAGCCTGACACTCGACAATGCCCGCGCTATTTATGAAGCTGGCGCAAGCGAGCTGACAGTGCATGCCCGCACTAAAAGCGACGGCTATCGACCCCCTGCTTATTGGCCCTGGATAGAGAAAATTCGCCAGACCATACCTTTAAATGTGGTGGCCAATGGTGAAATCTGGACACCTGAAGATGCGGCTTTATGTTTAGAGCAATCCGGCAGTACAGATTTAATGTTAGGCCGTGGCGCTTTAGCCAGCCCTGGCTTAGCCCGCGATATCAAGCAGCACTTTGCCAATGGCACTCATCAAAAAATGCCATGGCCCCAGGTGCTGGAGCTGCTGTTGCAATACTCAGATTACGAGATTGCAGGCGATAAAGGCCTGTATTACTCCAACCGCATCAAACAATGGTTTAGCTACCTGAAGTTGCAATATGCCGAAGCTGAAGTCTTGTTCCAGCAACTGCGTGTACAGCAAAAAGCAGCGGATTTAGTGGCGACTTTGCGTGGGGCTTTGGTAGTGCTTACCTAATATTATCGAATGTTAACTACACTGTACCTTGTAATAAAATATTCTGAATAATGGTAGTTTAAAAAGTACTATATGAAAAAAGTGGTCACAGCCCCACAAAGATAGCTATCGCATAATTGGTACAAATGCATAAACCATGTTAACATCAAATCACTTTGATTAAAAAATCAAGGTAAATTAGAGTAATTAATAAATATATGAGGTTAACATGTTAAAATATCATATAAAGAAAATCATCCTAGTCGGAATTTTAGCCTTAGGTTCATTTTCCGCCGCTATCTATGCCAGTAGTTGCCATGCATCTTTAATTAATATGTGTGTTCAGTATAACGTGTGTTTATGTGACGTTATGTAAGGATTTACAAGACGCGCGATTAATTGTGGCTCATTACTAATGACCATTCCACCATCAAGTGAAATGGTCTCTTCCAAGATTTAGCTCTGACAAGACAAAGCACCGATGTATTCTAAAGTTTCATCACCTAAACACCATTACATTTCTAGTTCGTGTTAATAAGTAATGTAACTACTTCATCAGCGATTTCGCTTACACTATCCACACTCAACACCAAAGCCGAAGTCGGCTGAATACAACAAGCTAATACCTCATCTCCACCACAACTGATACTGGGTTCCAGCACTTGCTGGTATTCACCTTTGACAACCCGCACTTTACAAAGGCCACAAGAGCCACCTTTGCAGTCGTAATTCAACGGTACTCTGGCAGCAAGAATAGCGTCCAGCACTGATTTATGGCCCTGACTGTCGGCAAATACACCATTGATCTCAATAGGGAAACTTTGCTCGCTTGCCGAAGCACTAAAAAACTCGGCATAACAATGCTGTGCACCTAAAATGCCCAAATCATAAATCAGCTGCTCCACCATTTTGGCAGAAGCACAAAAGTAATACTGAGCCTGCGGGCCAGCGAGCTTGTATAAATACCCTGCATCAATGCGGCCTTTAAAGCCTTGCCAGTCCGCTGGTGGTTGAGTCAAAGCAATACGAAGTTGTAAACGGGGCAAACGGCGCAGTAACGGATAAAATACGATATCTTCCAGGCGGCGGGCCTGATACACCAGAAACACCTGACGTTTTTGCCGGATAGCAGCATACGCCATCGCCAGCATAGGGGTAATACCAACACCACCTGCCACCAATACCAGAGGCTGGCGCGAGCGGTTTAATAAAAAATGCCCACGTGGATAAGAGCTTTCGACCAGATCCCCCACTTTTAACTGCTGGAATAATGCCTGGCTTAAGCGGCCATCGGTTTCTGCTTTAATCACCAATTGGTAGTAACGCTGCTGACTGCAATCCTGTGCCAATGAATAAGCCCGGCTGACAGGTTTGCCCTGTAAGTCTTTGCCATAAAGCAAAATATGCTGACCCGCTTTGGCCTTAGGCAATAACAAGCCATCCGGATGCTGCAGCCATAACTTCAGATACTGACCCTGACGTTTGACCCTCACCAGTTGAAGTTTCAAACGCTGGTTCTGTAATTTTGGCAAAGCAATATGCTGCCAATAACCACGGCCAAATAAGAAGAGTGTCAAAAACAGCAGAGCAAAAGTCAGGGCGATCATTGGAGTCGTAGCGAGTTCAGATAAGAATGATTATCAAATGATAACAGATCGCATTTAGACTGCCAAGCGGGAAACAGAGGAGAGATAGAGGGGCAGAGCCAAAGCTCTGCCCTTATAAAATTACCAGTTCAGGATCACTTTGCCGGATTGGCCTGAGCACATGATCTCAAAACCTTCCTTGTAGTTTTCCATTGGCATTTCGTGGGTAACAATTGGGCTTAAATCTAAGCCGGACTGAATTAAGCTGGCCATTTTGTACCAGGTTTCAAACATTTCACGGCCATAAATACCTTTGATCACCAGGCCTTTGAAAATCACCTTGTTCCAGTCCACAGCCATATCTGAAGGTGGAATGCCCAGCATGGCAATTTTACCGCCGTGATTGATGGTGTCTAACATGCCACGAAAGGCTGAAGGCACACCGGACATTTCCAGACCTACGTCAAAACCTTCGGTCATGCCCAGCTCTTTCATCACGTCTTTTAAATCTTCTTTGCTGACGTCTACAGCACGGGTTGCACCCATTTTACGCGCCAACTCTAAGCGGTATGGATTGACGTCTGTAATGACGATATGGCGGGCACCAACATGGCGGGCAACAGCCACAGCCATAATGCCGATAGGGCCAGCGCCAGTGATCAGTACGTCTTCGCCTACTAAGTCAAAAGACAAAGCAGTGTGCACTGCGTTACCGAACGGGTCGAAGATAGCAGCGATATTATCCGGAATATTGTCCGGAATTTTAAAGACGTTAAAAGCCGGAATAGACAGGTATTCAGCAAAAGAGCCTTCACGGTTGACACCTACGCCTATGGTGTTGCGGCATAAATGTACACGACCGGCGCGGCAGTTACGGCAGAAACCACAAACTAAATGGCCTTCACCTGAGACGCGATCGCCTTTGGCAAAACCCCGGACTTCGGAGCCCATGTCCACTACTTCACCGACATATTCGTGACCTACCACCATGCCATGAGGAATAGTTTTTTGTGCCCATTCATCCCATTTGTAGATATGCACGTCTGTGCCACAAATAGCGGTTTTTTTGATTTTAATCAGCACATCATTCGGGCCTACTTTTGGCATCTCCACTTCGGTTTGCCAAATGCCCGGTTCTGCTTTTAATTTTGCTAATGCTTTCATCATGGCGTCCTCAGGCAATTACGCCCATTTCTTTACCAATACGGATAAAGGCGCTGATGGCTTTATCCAAATGTTCTTTACTATGTGCAGCCGAAATTTGAGTGCGGATACGCGCCTGATCTTTTGGCACTACAGGGAAAGAGAAACCCACCACATAAATGCCTTCAGCGAGCATACGACGCGCCATTTCAGCGGCCACTTTGGCATCGCCTAACATCACAGGAATAATTGCGTGATCTTTGCCTGCCAGGGTAAAACCTGCAGCTGACATCTTCTCGCGAAAATAACTGACGTTGTCCCATAATTTAGCGCGCAGTGCATCACCATTGGCCAGTAAATCCAGCACTTTGATAGAAGCGGTAACTATAGAAGGCGCTAAAGAGTTGGAGAACAAATAAGGGCGTGAACGCTGACGTAACCACTCAATCACTTCTTTTTTACCAGAGGTGTAACCACCGGAAGCGCCACCTAAAGCTTTGCCTAAAGTACCGGTGATAATATCGACACGGTCCAGTACGTCACAGTATTCGTGGGTGCCGCGGCCATTTTTACCAACAAATCCTACAGCGTGGCTGTCATCTACCATCACCAGTGCATTGTATTTGTCGGCTAAATCACAAATGGATTTTAAATCGGCAATCACGCCATCCATCGAAAATACGCCGTCTGTCGCTATCAGTTTAAAACGGGCGCCATCGGCGTCTGCTTGTTTTAACTGGGCTTCTAATTCGGCCATATCGTTATTGGCATAACGGTAGCGTTTGGCTTTGCATAAACGCACGCCATCGATAATAGAGGCATGGTTTAACGCATCGGAGATCACCGCATCTTCAGCACCTAAAATGGTTTCGAATAAACCACCATTGGCATCAAAACAGGAGGAGTACAAAATGGTGTCTTCAGTGCCTAAAAAGCCGCTGATTTTTTGTTCCAGTTCTTTGTGAATATCCTGAGTACCACAGATAAAACGTACAGAGGCCACACCAAAACCGTGAGAATCCAGGCCTTGTTGCGCGGCTTTAATAAGGTCCAGGTTATTGGCTAAACCTAAGTAGTTATTGGCGCAGAAATTCAGTACTTGCTCATGACCTACAGTCACGGCGGCTTGTTGCTGGGAGCTTATCACTCGTTCAGCTTTGTACAGGCCCTGCACTTTTACGTCTTCTATTTGTTGTTGTAAGTGTGCAAGGAAAGGAGTCGTTCGCATAACTGTCTCCAAAAGAGGCTGAGGGACTTGGTAAAAACCGCCGTATTGTAATCACTATACCAAGGCGATGCAGCGCTTTTCTGTCAGAAAAGGCTGCAGATCGGATTAGTTGCGTAGCAAATAGTTGCCACTAGGACGATTCAAGGGTTTGTTCACCTGACAAGGACTGATAATGCTGCTGCAGTTTTTCTATGCGCGGCATAGCCTGGGCAGTGGCGTAAGGTTTGAATAATAGTAAGACCTTTAACACCCCGAGGTAGGCCTGCTCTTTATTCATAGTGCTTTGTGGCTTTTGGGTTTTTAAGTAACTGATCCAGAAAGTCACGACCAGTTTGATGGTATGGGCAAAATTTGCCATGTCAGCGTCATCTATTGCTATGACATCGGCTTTCTTTAACGCAGTTAACACTGAAATTACTTTTGCCAATACAGCTTTTTGTACTGTTAAGTAATCCTGCTGCAGGGCCGGATCACGTGACAAAATGTCTGGCAAATTGGCGTAAAAAAAGTGGAAACGCCACATCAGCTCAAATACCACATCCAGATATTGGGCTAACGAGTCCAACGCTTCAGAAGGCTGACTCGGCGGCTGTAACCTGTTTTCCAGCAACTTGGCATATTCACGGAAAATATTCCGCACTATGTCTTCTTTATTGCGAAAGTGGTAATACAGATTGCCCGGACTAATGCCCAAATGCGCTGCTATATGATTGGTGGTGATACAACGTTCACCCTGCTGATTAAATAACTCGATACTGGCTTGCAGTATCTTATCTTTGGTTCGTAGCTTCTTGTCCATCCGCGTATTTCTTTTTTTATTTATTTTTTATTAATTTGCTATAGTAACGCCAATTCGATTAAAAACTCTAGTCTGGTATACCCTTCTTAGTTGAAGCTGCAGCTTTGTTGACTGCGTGCTCTGGCCCAGTCACATAGGATCACTATGCTCACGGGGGCTCGCGCATTTGTCGCCTCGCTGTAACGCCAGTTATTTTGGGTATAAAAAAGCAGGGATGACCACAAAACAATGAAAACTAAAGCAATTTATCCCGGTACTTTTGATCCATTAACCAATGGTCACAGCGACTTAGTACAACGGGCTGCACGTTTATTTGATCAGGTGATAGTAGCGGTCGCATCCAATCCCAGCAAACAACCTTTATTTAGTCTGGCTGAGCGGGTGCAACTGGCAGAACAGTGTTTTACCGATCTTCCGAATGTGACCGTAGTTGGATTTTCAGGCTTGCTGGCTGATTTTGCCAAACAGAACCAGGCTCAGGTGTTATTGCGTGGTGTGCGGGCCGTGGCTGATTTTGAATATGAGTTCCAACTGGCCAGCATGAACCGTCAGTTAAATCCGGATCTAGACAGTTTGTTTATGACCCCTTCAGAAAAAAATACCTTTATCTCTTCCACTTTAGTGAAAGAAGTTGCCCGCCATGGCGGTGATATCAGCCGTTTTGTCGCTTCTCATGTGGAACTTGCGTTAAAACAGAAATTCACTGCGGTTTAGTTAAAAACACGGATTTTAGTCGTCATGAAAAAACTTCAGTTCAGTGCCCTTAGTCTGGCCTTATTTACTCTATCCGCTCAGGCCACGCCCTGGATGGATACGCAGGACAACTACCTGCGTCAGTCGCTACAAACCTTGTCTCATGCAGGTTTAATCAGTGGTCCTGTCAATACCTATCCACTGATGTGGAAGAACATTGCCAAAGACCTGGCTAAAGTCCCTAATCGTCGTTATAGCGAAGAAGTTAAATTTGCGCTGGCCCATGTGCGCAAAGCATTAAATGTTAATGAAAGCGACAAAACGGCCGGCATTAAACTCAAAGCCAACTCGGAAGAAATGGGTATTCAGAGTTTTGGTGAAGCTTATTCAGAAAAAGCCAGTGTCACAGTATTCAGCGAATTTCAGAATGACATCTTTGCAGGTCGCTCAGAGGTACATTATCGCAAATTACATGACGGCAGCACGGAACAGGAACTCACTTACGACAACAGCTATTTAGCCGCTTTACTGGGAAACTGGGTGCTGTCTGTAGACCAGGTCAGTACATGGTGGGGTCCTGGTCAACAAAGTGCGTTGCTACAAAGCAATAATGCCAGACCTCTGCCTTCTGTGCGTTTAAGTCGTCATGGCTGGGATGCGATAGATTTGCCAGTGCTGAACTGGTTAGGACCATGGAGTTTTACCACCTTTCTTGGTTTAGGTGAGCATCAAAGTCCAGTCAGCCAAACCCGCTACTGGGGTGGACGTTTTAACTTCAGGCCTACGGCAAGTTTGGAGCTGGGTGTATCCAGAGTTAGTCAGTGGGGCGGCCAGGGAAAAAATAATGGCTTTGGCGACTGGTGGGACATGGTGGTCAATAAAGATGAAGCCAGTGCTAACTCCGATCAAAGGGCTGCTATAGACGCAAGTTATCACTTTAATCTGTTGAACCAGCCTCTGACTGCTTACGTCGAGCTGGCTGATGACGATAACGCCGAAGACTTGCCAGACAATCCTTTATTACTGGCAGGGATACGCAGTTATTGGGGCAACAGCTCAGGCATTCATACCGTCAATATGGAGTACTCAGACACCTATATTGATTGTCCCGATTCAGTCATTAAAGGTGATTGCGCATATCAGGGCGAGTTATATCCTCAAGGTTACAGCAGATACGGTCGGGTGATTGGCAGTGGTTATGGCAAAGATGCCAGGGTATTAAGTGCCGGTTATCATTACCAGACTTATGACGGTATTAGTTGGTCAGGCCATCTGTATCTGGCGAATTATTATGATACGGCTGGCAACAGTGAACAAAGCTGGCAGGCGAAAGCTGAACACAGACGGCCATTTTTTAATGGCTTATTGAGCCTGCAGCTGCGTTATCTGGATCAATCGCCATTACTGCCTGAAGGCGCGGACGAAGTAGCTGCAGCCACCACCTGGGAATACAGATTCTAACGAATTCGGCTCAGAGTAAAATGGGGTCATACGACCCCATCATTTACAGCTTTATCACTATATTGCGTTTATACAGCAGCAACGACAGATACCAAAACCCTATCACGTGCAGCACAGCAAACACAAAAGATGCCAGTTTTGCAGGGAAAATCATAGCTAACTGCTCAAAGCCCCACTGATACAGCGATACTGAACCTGCCTCAGCGGGAATCAAGATCAGCTGGCCAATCAGCACGGCCCAAAGCCAGGACAAGATATAAATAAATAGCGGATTAGTCCCATACACTTTTAAAGGTTCTGCCAGAGCAGTCCAGCCTTTGATATCAATACCCCAGACCAGAATAGCCAATAGCAACAAAATTAAACCACTGCTCAACGCCAGATAACTGCCAGACCATAAGGCTTTATTGACCGGCCAAAGTAGTTGCCAAAACATAGCTAAAATCACAAAAGCGAGCCCGGATAACAACAATAACCGTAACGCTTCATTGTGTTGCTTGCCCTGCAAAAATGAAGCTGTCGCAAAACCTATCAACACAGCCACAATACAAGGCAAAGTGCTTAACAGGCCTTCAGGATCAAAAGCCACACCAAACCCCTGATACAGATGTGCAGCACCAAAAATGGCCAGATCCCATTGCCGTACCAGATTGTGCTCCAGACTATAAGGTTGCTCCCCTCCACCCACGACTAAAGCCAGCCAATACAACAACACCAAAGCAAAAGCAATAAAAGGCAAAGAACTGCGTTTGACACTTAACACCAATAACGCAGCACACCAGTAAGCCAAACCTATACGCTGCAACACGCCGGGTAAACGCAGCTCCGTCAGCTCAACACTAAAAGGCACATAATTCAGCAGCACACCAATGCCAATCAGCTTTAAAGCCCGGCTGCTGACGCGCCAGAAACTTTGCTTAGAAAACACTGTGGTTTTCAGCGAATAAAACATCGCTGCGCCCACCACAAATAAAAAGGTAGGGAACACAATGTCAGCGAAGGTAAAACCGTCCCAGGGCGCATGCAACAGCGGACTATAGACATGCTGCCATGACCCTGGCGTATTCACCAGGATCATTAAAGCTATGGCTAAACCCCGTAAAGCATCCAGCGCATAAAAACGTGGGGCTGACATCAGGAGTTGTTCCAACTCGTTAACTTATGGCCTTTGATGGCATAAAACAGGATAAAGGCATAACAAGGCAACATCACCAGATAAGCCCCCTGCTGCCCAAGGCCTGTGCTGCTGGCAAGTCCCCAGAACAGCGGGCCAAAAGCGCCACCTGCAATGCCCATAATTAACAAAGCTGAACCTATACTGGTTAAAGCTCCCAGGCCGGATAAGGCCAGAGGCCAAACCGCAGGCCAGACGATGGCATTGGCTAAACCAAGAATAGCGATAAATAACAAAGTATCGGGTAAGGCGGTGCCACCAAATGGCACTAATAAAGTGTTGGCAATCAGATAAGAGCTGCTATCGCCTAACACTATAGCCAGTGTCAGCGCCAGGCCTAACACCGCAGAAACAGCCAAGGCCTTTTGTTGTGACAACACCCGAGGGATCAAGACGATGCCTAAGATATAACCCAGCACCATACAGGCCATGGTATAAGAGGTCATCACAGTGTAGCGTTCAACCCCAAGCGATAAAGCGAATAAACCTATGGTATCGCCAGCTATCACTTCGACAGCCACATAAACAAATAAAGACAATACACCCAACACCAGCGCGGGCTTTGCCAGTACAGCTTTTAGCTGGTCGATACCAGTGCCGGTATCAGACTCTTTTTCCAACTCAGGCAAAGGTGAATACTTCACAGCCAAAGCAAGTAAAGCTAAAAATACCGCCAGCCCAAGATAAGGCAACACCAGACTGGCCGCCATAGCGTCAATTTGTTCAGCATTCAGCACTGTTCCCACTGGTGCAGTAAAACCGCTGACAATCAAAGCGGTAAAAACTAAGGGTGCAACAACACCAGCGGTTTTATTCAGGATACCCATAATGCTGATACGCACTGCCGCCGTCTCTTCCGGGCCTATTTTCACCACGTAAGGGTTCACAGCGGTTTGCAATAAGGTTTGACCCGCACCAATCACCAACTGAGCCAGCAGGAATAAACCAAAGGTCTGAGTTTGTGCGGCAGGAATATATAAAAGCCCTGCCAGCATCATCACCACCATGCCCAAAGCCATACCATTTTTGTAGCCGACCCTTCGGATCAGCCAGGCCGATGGCAAAGCCGTAAAAGTCACGGCTATATAAAATGAAAACACCACCAGTGATGCCTGTAAAGGGGTTAGTTGCAGCATCTGCTTTAAATACGGCATCAAAGAGCCATTCAGCCAGGTGGCAAAACCCAGCACAAAAAACAGCATGGCCACTATAGCCATGGGCACAATACTGCTGCGCACCTTAGGAGTATCAACTGTCATTTCCATAATTCCTTCCTGTTGCTTTAATAATTATTATGTTGAATTTATTGGATATTTTACTGTTCGATAAAAGGGTAACCTGCCAGCCAGCACTGCTGTACCAGGCCGTTGTCATTCAACAACACCAGGTCGGCTTTGGCTCCCACCTTAATTTGTCCACGCTCAGCGCTGATACCTAAAAACTCAGCCGGATACAAAGACGCCATACGCACAGCTTCCGAAAGCTCAAGGCCAAGCTCCTCCACGGCATAACACACCGCACTGGCCATATCGAGCACTGAACCCGCCAGGTTGCCGTTTAAGTTGGTTAACTTGTTACCATCCCGAATCACTTTGCCATCAAAAAAATCAAACTCGGTTTGATTGGTGCCAACAGGTGACATAGCGTCTGTGACAATAAGCAGTTTACCTCTGGGTTTGGCCGCCAACGCCACTTTTACTGCCAGTGGGTGCACATGCAAACCATCTAAAATGACGCCACACCAACTATGTGGATCGGCAAGTGCAGCCCCTACTACGCCGGGTTCACGCGAGGTTAAAGGTGACATCGCATTGTATAAGTGAGTAAAACCTGTAGCTCCAGCAGCCAAAGCAGCCTGTGCTGTGGCTGCGTCCGCATTGCTATGGCCTAAACAGACAATGACATTGGCTTTGACTAGCTCTTTAATTTGTTCAGGGCTGATAGTTTCAGGCGCCACTGTGACCAGCTTGATACCAAGATCGGTGCGTTTATAAATGGCTAACTCAGCTTCGGATAAAGGGCGGATAAAGTTCTGCGGATGCACACCCTTTTTGGGTACGGACAAATGTGGGCCTTCGAAGTGCACACCTATAATACCGGGTTCTTTGGTGGCAATAGCCTGAGCTATCACAGCAGCGGCTTGCTGCATCACGGCCACAGAGTCAGTGATCACTGTAGGTAATAAAGCCGTGCTGCCAAACTGCGCATGGGCTTTGACCATAGTACGCAGCGCTTCAATACTGGTATCAGTGTTAAATAAAGCACCACCACCACCATTGACCTGCACATCAATAAAACCGGGCACCAGCGAGCCTGGCAGAACCGGACCAGCGGCTGGTTGAATCGAATCAATATGACCCGCTTCAATAGTCAAAGTTACATTCTGTTGCCAGTTTTGACCGTCAAACAGCCGTGCTACTGAAATCTGTTGCATCAGAACCTCGTCAGACCGTTTTAGTGACTTTATTCAGGCCTGGAGGCGCATCCGGATTGACGCCACGGCTACGAGCCACAGCCTCAACATCCAGATAAAAACGCTGCAACAGAGCCAGTGGTAATACCCGTGGATTCGATAACAAGTCAGCGTGATGCAAATGCACAATACGGGCACCGCGGCTGCGCACTTCGGCAATTTGCGCCTGATGCGCGGCATTGGCTTCGTCCGCAATGCTGACATCAACGATAGCGAACTGATCTTTGACTAAAGTCACAGGACCATGCAGGAACTCAGCGCTGGAAAAGGCTTCGGCGTGAATACCGCAGACTTCTTTGAGTTTCAGCGCAATTTCGCGGCTAATCGCATAACCAGGGCCACGACCTAACACCACTAAATGCTCAACACCTTGCAATGACTGTGCAGTGAGCTGAGCTGGCAATTCAATAGCGCGTTCAAGTAATTCTGGCAGGCTAATCACCGCATCCTGCAACTGGCTATTGCCAGACCAGGCCGCGACCAGCTGTAGTACAGCGCTTAAGGTCGCAAGGTAACTTTTGGTGGCAGCTACTGCTTTTTCAGCACCAACATTCAATGGAATAATCTGATCGGCTTGTGCAGCTAAAGGCGAGCTTTCATCATTGACCAAGGCAACCACTAAAGCCCCAGCTGCTTTGGCCATCGCCACCTGAGCCAGAATATCCGGGCTGCGGCCTGATTGTGAAATGACCAGCACCAATGCACCTGTTAAATCCAGTTGCTTGTTGTACACGCTGGCAATAGAAGGTGCTGCGGCTGCAACAGGTAAACCTATTTCAATTTCAATAAGATACTTGGCAAATACACCGGCGTGATCAGAGGAACCGCGACCGACCATATAGACATAACGCGGTTGCTTTTGCTTGATAAGCGCTACTATCTCAGCAATACGACTGGCATTGGCAGCTAATTGTTCGCGGATCCGGCTTGGTGCTTCTGCAGCTTCCTGCGCCATAATGGTTCGGGTCATCTTGATAGTACTCACAGCTAGTAGTTAACAAACAGATTAAGAAATTCGTTGAGCTTTTTGCTGACGTTGTTTAGCAAACCAGACGGCGCCAAATTCAGGAGCAGCCAAAGCTGGTGTCACTTTTTGCTGCACCTCTGAAGCCAGATAAGGCTGTAACTTATGCGCCAGACCACCAATCAAGGACAAACGGGGTGGATTAATACTTAATAAACGCTGGGCTATCGCACTGATATGAGCCGCCGCTTGCTGCACTATTTGCTGAGCCAGCAGATCACCCTGCTCTGCAGCAGTAAATACCAGAGGCGCATATTTGGCATAAGTGGTTGGAGTGGCATGCATAAAAAAATCAACCAAAGCCAAGGTTTGACTGAGCTTTAATTCACTGCATAACAAATCGGTTAATAAAGTCTGTGGGCCTAACAAGTCTTTGGCTAACAGCACATGGTGTACCATCTGCAAGCCTATCCAGGCGCCACTGCCGTTATCACCATAAGGGAAGCCATGGCCGCCGACCTCAATCAATTGACCTTTGACATCAGCTAAACCGCATGAGCCGGTTCCGGCAATAATGACGGCACCGTCGCCGCCCTGATGAGCACCAATACAGGCCACATGCAAATCGCTGGTTAAATGTAATTCCTGAAACGGATGCTGCCATTCGGAGAAAATACGATAGTACTCAGGCATATTGACGCCAGCTAAGCCTGCACCAACAATCAGTTTGGACATATCTTTAAACGCCATGCCAGCGCAAGTCAGAGCCTGCTGAGTAGCAGCAAGAATAGAGTCAGTTGCGACCTTCATGCCACGTAATGGATTCGCAGGGCCAGATAAGCCCTCGCCTATGACCTGATTGTCTTCTGTAACTATGATTACCCGGCATTTACTGCCGCCACCATCTACACCTAAATAAAATGGGCCATCATAGCCTACTGCTGTAGTCATCCTACCAACCTCATTGCATTGTCCGCTGGTCAGCATTAATCCAGTCTGATTATGCTTCCACCTGTTTCAGCCCATTATTTCATCAAAAACCGAATTGACAGCGTTGTCATTTTTTCAATTCAGCATATAATAATTTTGACAAATAACAAGACCCTTGTTTAAAAATCGAACTTAATTTTTCAGAATACATGAAAAATAAATTAAATTTACATTTAAAATCAAACAATTAAATAACAATCACCTTGTAGTCGCGCTCTGCCACCTTATGCCTGGACAGGCCTTCAGTGAGCAAAGCGGTTTATCAGGGAATAACATGCAGTACAGTGTACCGCTGTTCTGGGGAGCGTGCGATGAAGTATTTTCTACTACTATGGCTTTGTATCAGTTACTTATTGAGCGGACAAGTTCAAGCCTTTACTCAGTCCGAGTTAGCCGAGTTTGCAAAAAACACTGAATTAAAATTTGCAGTCAATACTAATTTTACTTCAGCCACAGTGCACAAACCTCAGGCTGAATTTGTAATGCGGAATAACTCATCTGTGGCTCTTGGTGCTGGTGCCGGCAACTGGGTCGTGTATTTTCATGCCATTAGAAAACTGGATACGAAGGTCCAAAAAGGACTAAGGCTGCAGCATCTGCAAGGTGACTTACATAGTGTGACGCCAGCAACAGATTTTAAAGGCTTAAAACCGGGCGAGCAGCTGAATTTTACCTTTTCCCCTTCTTCTTCTTTAGTCAGTTACAGCGACTGGATGCCGCGGGCTTTTATTACTGCAAAAGGTTTAACGCCTGAAATCTTTGCCAATACAGATACAGAAGATTTCAGTCGTTTTGTCGAACCTTATACTCAACCAGAACAATTACAACGTTTTAATCAGCCGGGGCCCGATTTATACCCAATAGCCACCAGTCAAAGCCGTTTTGTACTTAATCAACAGCAGCTGTCCGCCTTTGAAAAGCCGGAGCAATTGTCCATAGTGCCACGTCCACAACAGATCAGTTACCAGCGCGGACAAACTAAACTCAATGCAGACTGGCAAATCTATCACAGTGGCCGCTTAACCTCTGAAGCCAGTTATTTACAGCAGCAGTTACAACAGATCACAGGCTTATCACTGGCCTTAACGACACAAAGGCCAGCGAAAAATCAGCCCCATATAGCTTTAGGGATTTCAAAGAACGAAGACAAAGCCGAAGGGTATCAGTTGGTGATCCACGATGAGCAAATTGCCTTAAATGGCAATGATAATGCAGGTACGTTTTATGCCGTGCAAAGCTTATTGGCTCTGCTGCCGGTTACAGGCGAGCGCACTGTGTTACCCAATCTGACGCTCAGGGATTGGCCACGTTTTAGCTGGCGTGGATTGCATTATGATATGGCGCGCAACTTCCATGGCAAAGAAGTCACCTTGCGGATAATTGATCAACTGGCGCGCTACAAACTGAATAAACTGCATCTGCATTTAACCGAAGATGAAGGCTGGCGCATTGAAATCCCTGGCTTGCCCGAATTAACCCAAATTGGCGCAAAACGCTGTTTTGATTTATCCGAACGCAATTGCCTGCTGACTCAGCTCGGTACAGGTCCTTTTCCATCAGGCAACGGCAATGGTTATTACAGCACAACCGACTTTATTGAAATTCTAAAATATGCCGCAGTTCGTCATATTGAGATCATCCCGGAAATAGATATGCCGGGTCACGCCAGAGCAGCAGTAAAAGCCATGCAGGCTCGTTATCTGACACTAAAAGAACAAGGTAAAGACGCTGAAGCGACACAGTATTTGTTATCCGATCCTTTGGATCAATCGAACTACATCACAGTGCAAAACTATACAGACAATTCGATCAATGTCTGTTTACCCTCTACTTACGCTTTTGTTGATAAAGTGATGTATGAACTGCAGCAAATGTACCGTCAGGCAGGATTAAAACTCAGCACTTTCCATATGGGCGGTGATGAAACGGGAGCAGGCTCATGGACAGCCTCTGTGGCCTGCCAGCAGCTAATAGCAACACCAGACAGCGGAGTTGCCGGAGTTGCAGATTTAAAACCTTATTTTGTAGCGAAAGTGGCACAGCTGGCAGCAAACCGACAACTGATTTTAGGTGGCTGGGAAGACGGTTTAATGTACGACGCCAAAAATCCCTTTAATCGTAAGCAGTTTGCCAATGAAAAAGTCTATGCCAATGTCTGGGACAATATCTGGGAATGGGGTGTCGCCGACAGAGCTTATCGTTTAGCCAACGCCGGTTATCAGGTAGTGTTATCCCACGGTACTCATTTGTATTTTGACCATCCTTACGAAGCCCACCCGGAAGAACGTGGTTATTATTGGGCGGCCCGCTTCACTGATGTCGCCAAAGTATTTGGTTATATGCCAGATGATTTATACGCCAATGCTGATAAAACCCGTGAGGGTAAAGTGATTGACGATCTGGAAACTTTGTTAGGTAAAGAGTTACCTGCCTTAGAAAAACCGGAGAATATTCTTGGGATCCAGGGGCAAGTCTGGAGCGAAACTATTCGTACCCCAGAGCAACTGGAAAAGATGCTGTATCCACGTTTGTTAGCTCTGGCAGAGCGGGCCTGGTACAAAGCAGAGTGGGAAGGTGCAAAGCCAGACACAGAAAAACGCCAGCAAGACTGGCAACGTTTTGGCTGGACCTTAACGCAAAAGGAATTACCACGTTTAGCCGAAGCTGGTGTGGCTTTGTATCTGCCGCCACCAGGAGCAGTGCTACAAGACGGCTTATTACTGGCAAACAGCGCCTGGCCCGGTTTAACTATCGAATACAGTGAAGATCAGGGCCAAAGCTGGTTACCTTACTCAGAGGCGGTAAAAGTCAGCAGTAATTTATTACTGCGGACTAAAGCCAAAAATGGCGCAACCAGCAGAGTCACTCAGCTGGATTAACAACCAGCATCACTCTCGCCGTTGGACTTGGGGCTGAGTTAAAACTCTGGCCCCAGGATCTGCTCCATCATCCAGCTGGCTTTTAACGCAGTTTTGCCTGTAGACGGGTGACCAGTGCCATGCAACAAATCCTGCACCATAGCCTGAATATGGTAAAACTGGATGTTTTCCGGATGCGCTATATCCAGGCTTAATTGCTGTTCTGCGCTAAACAACAGCACGGGCTCATTTTCAAATACAGAAAACTCAATCCGGCCTTTACTGCCGTATATCACCACTCTGTCTGTCCGCTGCGCTGCAGCGAAGTTCCAGAAGCCAGAACCTAAACAACCTGATTGAAACTGCCAGACCGCAGATACCGCATCTTCTGCCGCATAAAGCTGTTGCTGGTTTTGGCTGATACCACGCACATCCTGCACATCCCCGAGCAGATACAAGAATAAATCCAGGCCATGGCTGGCTAAGTCAATAAAGTAGCCGCCACCTGATTTGGCCGGATCAGTGCGCCAATTGTAGTGACCAGCCAGATCTACTGCATTCGGAGTACGGCAGAAACTCCATTGCACCTGACGTGGCACACCAATCAATTCTTGTTCCAGCCACTCTTTGATTTTTAAAAAACGCGGCAAAGAGCGACGATAATAAGCCACATACAAAGGCAGCTGTTTTTGCTCGAAAGCTAACGTCATTTCAATACATTCGGCTGTACTGAGTGCCATAGGTTTTTCAACACAACAAATTTTACCAGCGGCAGCGACCAGCAACGCATAGTCTTTGTGACTGTCAGGAGGGGTCGCCACATACACAGCATCGACCTCAGGGTCGTTGATCAATTGCTGCGCATCACTATACCAACGAGGTACCTGATGGCGTTTGGCATAATCTTCTGCTTTGGCCGCGTCCCGACGCATTACCGCCACTAAACTGGATTGCTCCACTTTGTTAAAAGCCGGACCGCTTTTTAATTCAGTGACATTGCCACAGCCTATAATTCCCCACCGCACCTGCTGCATAAAATTTCACAGTTCCTGAGTCTGATATCACTTTACTTTACTGAGCTGCGCCATAGATAGCTAGCTTGTCTGCTCTATTTGGATATGAAGAAAGAGAAAGCCAAGAGCCGTTTGCTCAAAGAGCCTTAGGTAAAAATGGATAAGGAAGCCGCTGAAACAGGGGGCGAAACCAGAAAGGAGACAACAAGCAGCACAGACCGTGCTGCTTGTTGTGATAAATCAAAGTTAGGCGGCAGCTGCCACGGCTTTATTTGCCCGCTCGCCAAGACGCTGCACTTGTTGTAATGACATTAAATGAGCGTAAATGGCTGGCATCAAACCACGTTTGATCAAATCCAATAATTGTTCATCAGACAATGAATTCAGTTTCTTCTCATCAACAATATAGATCCCTGATATCTCACGAGGTTCACCTTCTAATCTGATGGTTAACGTCTGAGGGATCAACAATTCCATATCAGCCAGCGTCTTGTTAAAGGCTTTTGTGGATTGAGATTGCATAAAAAATTCGCGCATGGAATCCACACGGGATTTTAAAAAGTCAGACTCTGAACCATCTTCATTAAATAATGGATGTCCAGTTTCAGTATTCACCATTGGGCTTGATTCAACCAGAGCGACAAGCAGCTGACCTTCCTTGCTTGGGTCATCAGCTAGAGTTAACGGGTGATTCCATAACACTTTCGGTACGTAAAAGCCTTGCCATCTTCCCTCTGTGAGCATCAGGTTCTCACCTGTTTTCAGGCCCAGCATAACTACCGCATCGAAACGCTCTGTAGCAGGATCTTTAATGAACACTATAGGTAATTCAGCACCAATACGCACAAACTCCTGAACTACAACAGGCAGAATATGTTGCTCTTGCGCAAAAGCCAGAGCGTTTACAGTGTTAATTTTTATTTGTGCATGTTTTTCTTTTTGTAATGGAGCAATTTGCAGTGACATGAATAATACCTTTTACATCATTAACGAATCTAACCCTGTTGCGGGTTAACGACCAATATACAGCAGACCGATGTATGCTTAATTTAGACCCCAACTTACCCCAGTTTTTGCTTCGAAACCAGAGGAAACACAGAATTTTTATGACCAGATTTATGCAGAGATGGCTCGCAGTTCATTTTATTCAGAGCAAAAAAAACGGCACACTCAGGTATGCCGTTTTTATTCAGCAGATCTTTATCAGAATCTTAAATTAGCACCCAAGGTAAACCTACGGCCGTTTTTATAGATAGATGTCGGACGCTCTTTATCAATATGGTATTGATACACCTCTTCGTCCAACAGGTTGACAGCTTCAAATACAAACTGAACATACTCGTTCATATCATAAGTTAAGCTGGCGTCGACCTGACCAAAACTGTCAGTGTAGGACTCAGAGCCAAACTCGCTTAAGCCGTTGTAAAACTCAGTGCGGTAGTTGTAGCTCAGGCGGGCGCTGAACAGATCATTCTCGTAATAACCAGTTAAGTTAGCCATATGCTTGGAGCTGCCAATAATCAGGCCTGAACCTGGATTATTCACCGCATCACGGGCTTGATCACTGTCGGAATCTGTGTAGGTGTAGTTAGTAATAACACCAAAATCACCGATAGCCTGCTGATAGGACAATTCAACCCCCTGAGCTGTTCCACCTAAACCATTGGCAGGTTCAGTGATCGCCACCTCAACGTTTTCGTCGTTGATCTCGTCATAAACAGTTTCCAGAGTGACAGTATTCAGCACAGAACCTTTAATATCTTTATGGAAAAAGGTCGCAGCTAATAAAGAACTTGGGTTGAAATACCACTCGTATGCGATATCGAATTGGTTAGCACGCACCGGATCCAACATTGGATTGCCGCGACTACCTGTCAGAGTCACAGTGTTGGTTGATTGCTGGTTAGCGATATTCACATAATCAGGACGCGACATCACTCTGGCAGCAGAGAAACGTAATAAAGTATCTTCTGCCACATCAAACACCAGGTTCAGGTTAGGTAATACATCAGTGTATTCATGATCCACTGTCGCATACCGAACATTCCAATTTCCTTCATTGGCAGAGTCAACAGCACCAGCTAACAAACTATAACCATCGAGCATAGAGATAGAGGCTGCAACCCAGTCACCATCCCAGTTATAACCGGAAGACTCCACCTGAGTTTTCACTAAACGTACGCCCATATCACCGCGGACACCTTCGCCGGAGAAGTCGCCTTTGATATAACCAGCCCACACCTTCTCGTTCACTTCCCAGGTATTAGGTAAAAATAGAAAACGTGCAGTAGGTGAGCCATAAGCTTCAGCTGGGAAAGCGAGAGTTGCAGAATTAGCTCTGCTCATCAGCGGGTAATAGGCATAACTGTCGCCGCCAGCAAAATCAGCGAAAGTGTATTGCCCCAGCACCTGATTAGCCCAATTTGTTTCGCCCGGTTTCAGCACACCATAAGGACCATTCACAGGATCAACATGTTGAGAATCTGCACTCCAGTGGAAACGGATACCGTCTTGTTTTTGCCCTTTGGTATGATCCTGATAAAACACACCCGTCTTGATACTGTTAAATAAACCGTGGTCCACATCAAACGAATAATCCAGACCCGCATAGTCTTCTTCATCCGTCATGACACGCGAACCTTCCTGCATCCAGTCCAGCGTACGGCCGAGAATATCATCCTGAGTTTCAAGATTACCGGCTGTGACATAATTCGACAGATTCAGACCAGAATCATAACTGGATGAGGCATAAGTACCGTTAAACTGATGATATCTGTCGCGTGATGTGCCACCTTCAGCTTCTGTTGTACCCAGCTTACCTGTGATTTTACTGCCACTGTCCAGCGTGTGGTTGATTTCAAAATCATAAGACTGAGCATCGCTGTAGGAAATACGGTCAATGATGGCAAACTCCGAGCCTGCGTTGTTTGCCGTGCCTGACACTATGCCACTGCCTTTGATCACGGCTGAGTCTTCTACAAAACCTGAGTTATAAAACGTATATAAATTGTGGTTGATGTTGTTCGCGTCCAGAGTAGTATCTAACACGTTTAATACGATGTCAGTTTGCTCTGACGGACGCCATTGCACCGAAACTAAGCCGGTTTCACGTTCGCGCTCCTGCTGGAAAAAAGCGTCACCGATAATACGTGGAGCCCAGTAATCTTCGCCATCCACTTCCTGACGACCAAAGCCTAACACCTCTTTTCCCTCGCGGGCTAAAGTACGGTCCTGCTTGGTTAGTGACACCAGAATACCGAAATTCTCGTCTTCATTTTTCCATGAATACAGCCCGGATAACTGCGGATCCCATTCTTCGGAGACATCGCTGTATTGGTTCTGCACCTGTAACGATACTGTATTAGCCTCCAGATCCAGAGGTTTACGGGTTTTCAGATAAACGGTTCCACCTAATGAGCCTTCCTGAATATCGGCCTGTGGTGACTTGTAAACTTCTAAATCAGAAACCAGGTTCGAAGGTAATAATGTGAAGTTAAAAGCGCGTGACGGGTTATCCAATACGAACCAATCGGCGGAAGCTACTGAAGCACCATTTAACAAGGTACGGTTTTGCGCCGGATCTGTACCACGGACCGCAATTTTTTCACCTTCACCAAAACCGCGGGTGACAGAAACACCTGTGATACGGGATAAAGATTCAGCAACGTTTTTATCCGGAAACTTGCCAATATCCTCAGCAGTGACGACATCAACCACTGCAGCTGAAAAACGCTTGGCATTGATATTGGCTTCCTGCGAAGCGCGAATACCACGAACTTCAATCACTTCCACTTTTTCTTCCTGCGCTGCCTGCTCTTGCTGCTGGGCAAGTGCCGGTAATGCGCAGCTTGCGGCACCAATCAACAAACTCATTTTTACGGCAAGAGCACACTTATTCATTTTATTGTGCAACATTAGCTTCTCTCCCATTCCTGATCTTTTTTGTGCGATGATTTTTTTATGTCCTGAAACAACAGATTTTCATGATCCCTCATGACAACGCTGTCATTGAAATTCAACATACACAAAAAAAATCAGCTTTGCAAACTCCTTTAGCTGAAAATTTAAACGAATTTAAAAAGTCAGAACTCTGCAGTTAGAACTATTTTTTATAACGCTTTTCCTGCTCACTTCGGCATGCACCACCTTAAATCATTTGTATATATATGATTTGTATAGCAAAAAATGACGAAATGATTTAACCCTAAAAAGGAGTCGTTTTTTCGAACAAAAACGCCAGAATAAATGTTTGCCGTTTTTGCAAAAAAGAGTTATCCCTTAACTTAATCTTTGTTACAAAATGACCAGCGCTGTCATTAAGTTAGCTGGTTCAGCAGAAAAATCGTCTTATTAATTTTCAGCATAAGGCCCTGCGGTGTTGTGCTTTTTGGGATCCAGCAATGAAAGTGACCATTCATGACGTAGCTGCAAAAGCGGGTGTGTCAATCAAGACAGTGTCGCGGGTGATGAACAACGAACCGTCGGTAAAACAAGCGACGATCGATAAAGTGAATCAAGCGATGCAGGAGCTTCATTATCAACCAAATGCTGCAGCGCGTAATTTGGCCAGCACTAAATCGTACAGCATTGGTTATATCTATGATAACCCGAATGCCTACTATGTAATTGATATGCAAAGAGGTTTGTTGGATGCTTGCCGTAAACATGGTTATGAGCTGCTGATCCATCCTACCAATGCTAAATCCCCAGGCATAGTGCAGGAAGTGATCGATCTGGTGCAGCATTCCAGGCTGGCAGGTTTAGTCCTCACTCCGCCATTTTCAGAAATGCCTGAAATTGCCGAGGCACTGAGTCGTATTAATGTCGATTTTGTCCGTATTATTTCCGGCTCTACTCCGTCACCGAAACAAACTAACTGCGTACTGGTCGACGACTTTACGGCAGCCTTTAAGATCACTAACCATTTGCTGGAGTTAGGTCATAGCCAGATCGCATTTTTATGTGGCGATGAGGAACATAGTTCCAGTGGTGAGCGTTTAGCAGGTTTCAAAGCGGCACTGACCAAAAGAGGTATAGAAACCAACCCCAAATTTATCGTGCCGGGCAGTTATTCGTTTGAATCCGGAGTCAAAGGCGCGACTCAGTTGCTGGCCTTAGCCAACAAGCCGACAGCTATATTCGCCTGTAACGATGAAATTGCAGCAGGGGCTTTATTTAGCGCCCGCCTGCAGCATATTGAAATTCCACAGCAGCTTTCTATTGTGGGTTTTGAGAACAGTCCGTTTTCACGCCAAACCTGGCCACCACTGACCACAGCACACCAGCCGAACAGCATCATAGCGCAAAGCGCTGCCGAGTTACTCTTTAAACACACCAGACCAGGTTGTCAAAATCAGACTGACGATCAGCCGGTTTTTATTCCTGAGTTACTGGTACGAGAATCGACAGCTCCAGTGGAGTCAGAGTCTTGACTCTGCCCCACTGCATGAGTGACCTCAGTTGAATGGCTTAAGGCGCAACCTGCTGCAGCAATAATCCCGCTATATAACCACCATAAGTGCCCAGCGCATAACCTAATACCGCCAGTAATACACCCACAGGAGCTAAAGCCGGATGAAAGGCCGCAGCGACAACAGGAGCAGAAGCAGCACCACCCACATTGGCCTGACTACCCACCGCCATATAAAACATCGGAGCTTTAATCAGGCGAGCAACAAAAATCAGCAGACCTGCATGGAAACTCATCCAAATCACGCCGACAACAAACATCACTGGATAATCCAGGATAGCGGTCACGTCCATATGCATACCAATAGTTGCAACCAGAATGTAGATAAAGACCGAACCTAATTTTGAAGCGCCCACCGCCTCCAAATTACGGGCTTTGGTTGCAGACAATATCAAGCCCAAAGTCGTTGCAATCAGCACCAGCCAGAAGAAAGTACTGGTTAAACTATACATCGCCAACTCTGGTGCATTCAGTTCAATCCATGGCGCAATACTATCAGCCAGCAAATGCGAAATACCCGTCACGCCAAAGGCAACTGCAACCAGTTTCATTAAATCAGTTAAGCTCGGATTGCGGGAATTTTCGGCCTGATACTTCTCAATTTTTTGCTTTAAGGCCTCGATGCCTGAGGTATCCGCTTTATTGGCCCGATCAAAACGCTCGGAATTGTTAGCTATCCACAACAATACCGCCATCCAGATATTCGCTACTATGACATCCACGGTAATCATCACCGAGAAAATTGGCCCGCCAACTTCAAACACCTCTTTCATTGCCGCCTGATTCGCACCACCGCCAATCCAGCTGCCGGCTATGGTAGTCATACCACGCCAAATCGCATTTTCACCTTCACCACCTACAGCTTCAGGTGCAACACTGCCAACAAGAGCCAAAGCTAAAGGCCCACCTATAATAATACCGGCAGTCCCCGTCAGGAACATAATCAGGGCCTTAGGGCCCAGTCCTAAAATAGCTTTAAAATCAACGCTAATAGTTAAGAGCACTAAACTGGCTGGCAACAGATAACGTGATGCCACTTTATAGAGTTCAGATTTATCACCATCGATAATGCCGAAACTGTTAAATAACGACGGAATGAAGTAGCACAGCAATAAAGCTGGTACATATTTATAAAAGCCCTGGCAATATTTATTGCTGCTTTGGCTGGTATGAAACACCAACCCCAAAATGACAGCCAATAACCCTAGTACCACCGCATCATTGGTGATCAGCGCAGTAGATTGTTCCATACTTTGTCCTCGGTTCTACCCTGTAGAGTGGGTATAGTGCTGCAGCAGTTTTTATAAATGGCTATTATTTTCAGCTTTAATGCTATTTATTTGTGATAACAGATAAAAACATCAGTTATCCATGCCATTGTGCTAACAGAACTTTGTAGTTATTTTTTACGTGAAGCTTAAATCTATCACAGCTGACGGGCCAGACAAAACAAAGTTTCCCGCCAGGCTATAGTTCAGCAAAAACTAACGACTAAATACTTTTGCAGACAAAAACCTTCAGCTATAGCACTAAAGTACCGTTGTGCTTAAATCCCTGAGATCCTACTCTGCCCGATAGAGAGTTTTTATCAGCACAGGCAGTTGGATGATGAATGTATTAATAACAGGCGGTACTGGTGGTATTGGTTTTGCAGTGGCTGAACATTTTGGCCGTTTGGGCCATCATGTGATTTTGGCGGATATCAACAGCAGCCAGCTGGAGTTGCGTCAGCGCGAGCTAGAGGCCGCAGGTTATAAAGCCAGCAGCATACTGTTGAATTTGACAGAACAAAGCTCTATCGAAGCCTGCGCTCAGGCCTATCAAATCGATATTCTGATCAATAATGCCGGAGTGCAGCACGTCGCCAGGCTGGAAGATTTCCCTGAACAAAAATGGCAGCAACTGCTGCAAGTGATGCTGACGGGCCCGGCTATGCTCACCAAAGCTGTGTTACCACGGATGCAGCAACAGGGTTTTGGCCGGGTCATTAATATTGGTTCTATCCACGCGCTGGTAGCTTCACCTTTTAAATCCGCTTATGTCGCCGCCAAACATGGCTTATTGGGGTTTAGCAAAGTAGTGGCGTTAGAAAATGCTAACTTTGACTTCACCATCAATACCATTTGTCCTGCTTATGTCCGCACCCCGCTGGTTGATCAACAAATAGCAGCGCAGAGTAAAGAACATAACCTGACAGAACAACAAGTGATAGAGCAAATTATGCTGGCACCTATGCCACAAAAAGCCTTTATTGGGGTGGATGAAATTGCCAGCACAGCGGCTTTTTTATGTGAGCCCGCAGCCCGACATATCACAGCTCAGACACTGGTACTGGACGGTGGCTGGACAGCTCGTTAAATGTCTTCAACACCGTGCTGGACAGCTACCAAAACATCAGGGCAGAATGAAATTATTTCATGGCCACTGACCTGATTATGACTTTACCTGCCAGCAACATAGGTCTTGGCACTATTGCTGCTTTGTCTTTGCTGTATTTACTGGTGCTGCTGGGTGTCGGGGCGGTGGGCCGCAGACTGCAGCGCCATCACCCTGTATCGCCCTGGATTTTCAGTTTCGCGTTATCGATTTACTGTACCTCATGGGCCTTTTACGGCGTCACAGCTCAGGCAGCAGTCAATGGCTGGTGGATACCACCGACTTACATTGGCTCATTGATTTTATTCTGGTTTGCCTTTGGTTTAATAGGCCGTATTGCTATTGCCTGTCGCCGTTACCGTATAACCTCAGTCGCCGACTTTATTGCCACCCGTTATGGGCATTCCCGCTTATTGGCCATTCTCACCACAGTGATAGTGCTGATTGCCATTATTCCTTATATCTCCTTACAACTGCAGGCCATCAGCACCAGCATTCAGGCTTTAGTGGTGATGCAGGACAACAGGCCCTGGTATCAGGACACCGGACTTTATGTCACGCTCTGGCTGGCGGTGTTTGCTTTATTATTTTCCGGTCGCAGTGCCAAAGCGCATCAACCTAATCCCGGCCTGATGGCCGCTATAGCTTTTGAATCACTGGTGAAATTGTTGGCGCTGGTCAGTATTGGTATTTTTGTCTGCTGGGGTATGTTTGACGGCATGCAGGATATTTTCAGCAAAGCTGCTGAACATCAGTCCGTGCAGCACATTCAGCAACAAGGTCAGCCTTCTTATGTCTATTGGGTGCATGTGCTTTTGGGGTTTATCGCCACTTTATGTTTACCCCGCCAATTTCATGTCAGTTTTGTTGAAAACCAGCAACTGAGCTATTTGCACCAAGCCCGCTGGATATTCCCTGGCTACCTGCTGCTGATGAGTGTTTTTACCCTGCCACTGGCGTTGGCTGGCATTATGATGTTGGGGCCACAAGCCAATGTGGATCTGGTAGTGCTGCAACTACCATTAGCAGCCAACCGCACTGACATAGCGTTATTAGCCTATTTAGGTGGATTCTCTGCCGCCACCAGCATGGTGATAGTCGCCACTGTAGTGCTGGGTATTATGATCACCAACGATTTACTAACCCCGCTGATTTACCGCAAACAAAACACCGACGATCCGGGCCAGCAAAAAATTAAAGTCGTCACCTTAAGACGCTGGTCCATGCTGGCTGTGTTGTTTTGTGGTTACCTGTATTACCGCTGGATAGGCACCAACACTGGCCTGGCTCAGCTGGGATTAATGGCTTTTGCTTTAGTAGCCCAATTAGCGCCTGCGTTAATTTTAGGTTTATTCAGTCAGCGCATTAACCGACAAGGTGCCATAGCGGCTTTGTGCAGTGGCCTGCTGATTTGGGCTTATATTTTATTGCTGCCAGAGCTGGCCAGAGCTGGTTTTATTGGCGGCGCCTGGTTAACAGAAGGTCCTTTAGGTCTGCAGTGGCTGGCACCGACTCAGTTATTTGGTGGCCAGATCGATTCGGTGAGCTTAGGTGTGGTATTAAGTCTCACCGTCAATACAGCCATGTTGCTTCTGGTCAGTCATTTCAGCCAAACCCGTTTAGGCGAATGGCTGGAAAGCTACCGCTTTTTACGTCGTCCGAGCCAGCCCAGCACCAACAATCAAAACCCGGTACTGAGTGTGCAGGATGGTTATTTACTGGTGCGGCGTTTTGCCGGTGAAAAAGAAGCGAAAAAACTGCTGCAACGTTACAGTAAAACTGGTCTGGAGATGGAACAATGGGCCAACCCACAATTTATGCAGGCGGTGGAACGTAGTCTGGCGGCTGTGGTGGGTGGTGCATCCATGCGGCTTTTATTACAAGCCTCAGGTAAACATGCCCAACTGCCGATCGAATCTGTTGCTCGTTTTGTCGACGAAGCCAGTCAGGTTTTTCAGTTTAATCAGGCTTTATTGCACGCCACCATCGATAATATCAGCATGGGCATCAGTGTGGTGGATGCCGATTTAAGAGTTATCGCCTGGAATCAACGTTATCTTGAGCTTTTTGCTTATCCACCGGGTTTGGTTGAAGTAGGAAGGCCGGTGGAAGAGCTTATTCGTTATAACCTGCAACGGGGTTTAGCGGGTCAGGTTTTATCTGAACAGGAAATTACTCTGGAAGTGCAAAAACGGCTGAATTATCTACGTCAGGGCAGCAGCTATAAATTTCAGCGCCAGCAACAGGATGGCCGTATTTTTGAAATGTTGGGTAATCCCTTGCCCGGCGGTGGTTTTGTGACCACCTACAGCGATGTCAGCTCTTTTATTGAAGTACAGCGTGAATTAGAGCAAAGCAACAACACGCTGGAGCAACGGGTGAAAAGCCGTACCGCCGAGCTGGAGCAGTTGAACCATCAACTGCAACACACCAAACAACAACTCGAAGCCACCACAGCAGCCAAAACCCGATTTTTTGCCGCTGCCAGCCATGATTTGATGCAACCTTTTAACGCAGCGGCGTTATTTTGTGGCCTTATTCGCCAACAAAGTCAGCAGGATGAAGTCAAACAGCTGGCACAAAACTTAACTCATTCGCTCAACTCTGCCGAAGAGTTGCTGGCCGCTATTCTGGAGCTGACCAAACTGGATGCTGGTGTCGTTAAAGCCCAGCCTGAAACTTTTGCTTTATCTGAATTGCTGGATCAAAGCGCTCGGGAAGCTGCGGTATTGGCCCAGAGCAAAGGTTTAAGCTTTAAGTATGTGCCTACCCGCCTTGGCACTATGAGCGACGCCAAACTATTAAAACGAGTAGTGCAGAATTTATTGGCCAATGCGCTGCGTTATACGCCAAACGGCAAAATTCTGCTGGGGGTAAAACGTCAGGCACAGTATTTACATATTTGTGTCTGTGACACAGGTGTGGGTATTAGCGAAGCAGATCAACAGAAAATCTTTGATGAGTTCCAACAAGGCAGTCAGGCTGATCAAAAAGGTTTAGGCATTGGGCTTGCGATCAGCCAGCGTATTTGTAGCTTATTAGGCCATCAAATTAGCTTTCGTTCGGTGCCAGATAAAGGCAGCTGCTTTTATGTTCAGCTCCCACTTATGCGCGTTAGCCAAAGAGTCACACCACAACTGAAGACCAATCAACCGAGCCGCTTTACCGGACAACGTATTTTACTGATGGATAACGAAGCTGTATTGCTGCAGGCGGTGTCACAGTTACTGCAAAGCTGGCACTGTGACGTGATAGCGGTCAGCTCCCCCAGTGAAGCTTTAGCTGCTGTGCAACAAGGCTTTAAACCTGATTTGATGCTGTTTGATTACCATCTGGATCAGGGCGCAACAGGAGTGGAAGTGGCAGTGCAACTGGCCGAGCACTTTGGTATCAGTGCGCCAGTCGTGATCAACTCAGCCGACCAAAGTGCAGATATCCGTCAGCATGCTCTGAATGCAGGCTTTCACTTTATGCTCAAACCCTTAAAAGAGGTGTCGTTGAAGCGACTGCTGCAACGTTTGCTGAATTGATTCAGACCGCGAACTGTTGCTGTAAAAACTGGATCACCACCTTTAATCCCGCCTTCATATGATGACGGTTTGGATACACCAGATGTAGCGGCAGGGGTTCAGGCATATAGTCCTGCATCACCTCCACCAGACTGCCATTTTGCAGCTCTTTTTCCACCTGATAGCGGGTCACAAACAATAATCCCATATCCGCCAGAGCGGCATGTTTAAGCGCCCTGTTGCTGTTGCATAACACCCGGCCAGAGGTCAAAACCTCAATGCTTTGATCCATATAACGGAAAAACCAGGTGCGATCGGCAATGGACGATCCCGAGCTTAAACATTGATGCTGGCATAAATCGGCCGGGCTTTGCGGTGTGCCAAAAGTGGCCAAATAACCAGGAGAGGCAACCATGGTAATAGGTAAACCAGGCAGAGATCGGGCAATCAGGCTGGAATTAGCCAAACGACCAAAACGTATACCTAAATCCATTTTATCCGCGATCAGATCGATGACCTTGTCGTTCAAATCCAGCTCAATGCTTAACTTAGGGTATTGTTTCAACAACTGTGGCAACAAAGGCGCTATGCGCAAAGTACCGAAAGTGACAGGGACACTAATGCGAATTAAACCTGAAGGTTCATCCCTCAGCTCGGACAAATGATGCTCAGCTTTGTCGGCCTGTGCCACCACTTGCTGACAGTAATCAAAAAAGGCCTCCCCCTCTGAGGTTAAACTCAACTGACGGGTGGAGCGTTGCAATAAACGTACATTCAAATGTTGCTCTAAACGACTAATGGCTTTACTGACAGCACCTTTGGACATATCAAGCGCTACAGCTGCCTGAGTAAAACTGCGGCTTTCCACCACTTTGGCAAAAGTGGCCATATCACTTAAACGCTGAAGCAACGACATCCCTGCACCTTTTTCTTATATTGTTTACGGTGTTGATTTTAACCGGATTTTTTCGTCCTGACTGTTTCTTTTAGGAAACTATCTGTCTTTGTTGATCCGGCTAATCAAGCTATTTAAACCTCTCTACACTGCTCACTATTCAAACAGCAGGAGGACGAGACGATGTTCAGACGCGATGCTATGTTCAAACAAAGTTTAATTCAGGTCTTTAAAGGCTTAGCTGAATTTCATGGTTATGTGCCGGACACCACTGCTTTAAAGACTGGAGCAGATAAAACAGCCACTATCAGTCCGGTAAAGCAAGCTCAAGTTTCAGCTTCAAACCAAGCTACAACAGTCAGTTGCTGCTAACGACCAGTTCCTAGCTAAAAGGCGTTGCCGCCTCTTTTGCCCACCCAAAGCGGTGGGCTTTTTTATTCGCTGCCATCCATGGCGCTCACCCTGTCGGGCCATCGTCGCTTCGCTCTAATGTTCAAAATCGCTCCATGCGATTTTGTATTCGCTGCCATCCATGGCGCTCACCCTGTCGGGCCATCGTCGCTTCGCTCTAATGTTCACAAAACGGCAGGATAGCCGTTTTGCACAGCTTTAGCTGCCCGAGGCGAACATCATGGACGATGTGAGTGCAAATCGCTCCATGCGATTTTGTATTCGCTGCCATCCATGGCGCCTTCCGGCCAGTGGACAGAGCCACTGGCGCTCATCCGGGCATTGCCAAACTGTTGGCAATGCTTTATCCGGCTTCACCCTGTCGGGCCATCGTCGCTTCGCTCCAATCTTCACAAAACGGCAGGATAGCCGTTTTGCACAGCTTTAGCTGCCCGAGGCGAACATCATGGACGATGTGAGTGCAAATCGCTCCATACGATTTTGTATCTATTGCCATCTATATAATCAGAAAAAATCTTCCTTCATTTCACAAAAACTGCACCATACTTTGTACCTGTTATTCACAACGACAGGGGGCGCATCATGCTTTATCAGGTCAAAGCCGGGGATAGCTTAAGTAGCATAGCCGCCAATTATTATGGGGATAGTAGCAAAGCCAGTTGGATTGCCAGTCAGAATCATCTGAGTAATCCGAACCAGCTTTATCCGGGTCAACAGTTAGAATTACCAGTCGTACCGACCACAACCTCCGCCTCACTGGTGAGCCCGGCTTTGTTATCAGCCTTATGCCCGGCTTTAAACAGCGCTGCTATAACTGACTTTTGCCAAGCGCTGGCTTTGGATTTACCTAAAGCTCAAATTACGCCGCCTTTGTGTATCGCGCATTTTATGGCGCAAACCGCTCATGAAAGCGCCGGTTACTCACAACTCAGAGAAAACCTGAACTACAGCGCCTCTGCGCTGAGCTCTTTATTTGCTAAGTATTTTGTTGGTGTGGACGTCAGCAGCTACGCCCGTCAGCCGGAAAAAATCGCCAACCGTATTTATGCCAACAGAATGGGTAATGGCAATGAACAAAGTGGTGACGGCTGGGCCTACAGAGGACGCGGTATTATTCAGTTAACAGGCAAAGCTAACTATCAGGCCTTTAGTCAGGACTGGGGCGTGGATGTGGTCAGTCAACCGGATTTAGTCGCTACAGATCCAGTGTTGGCAGTAGCTTCAGGCTGCTGGTATTGGCAAAAACGCAATATCAATGCTGCAGCACAAGCTGACGATTTAACCAAAGTCACCCAACTAATTAACGGCGGCACCAATGGAATAGAAGACAGAGCACATTTGCTTGGCATAGCGAAACAACAGATGAACCTTAAGTAATCAATAGCTATATCCCCTAAGTAATTGGAATTGCAGCGCGACGACAAGTGATGGAGACCCCAGGAGCATAGTAAACCTATGTGACTGGGGCGAGAGCGCGCAGTCAACAAAGCTGCGGTTCCAAGTACGACGGGGAGTTAAAACTCGTCTGGCAGCTTTAACTTCTCAAACATAATCCCGGCCAAAGTCCGGTTATTCACATTCAGTTTGCGCAAAATCGCTGACACATGCTGCTTGATGGTGGTTTCCTGCACCTGCATTTCATAGGCAATTTGTTTATTCAGTAAGCCATCAGCGATCATTTTCAGCACCCGAAATTGCTGGGGCGTCAGTTGCTCCAGCCGGCGGGCAAAATCCTGATCAATCAGATCTCTGGCTTTTTCCACTTCGTTGACCAGTTCAGCGGGAACCCAACTCTCCCCTGCGACGACCTGCGCTACAGCTTCGGATAATAAATCCAGCGGCGCAGATTTTGGAATATAGGCCGAAGCTCCAAGCTGCAAGGCTTGCTTAATTACAGCAGGATCTTCAATAGCAGATACCATCAAAATAGCGATATCGGGGTATTCGGTGCGAAGCGACGTCAAACCGGCAAAACCTTCGGCATCCGGCAGTTTCAAATCCAAAAAGATTAATTCAGTATCAGGGTGTTGCAGCAATAAAGCCCATAACTGCGCCATGCTATTGGCCTGCAGTAATACCGCATCTGTACCAAGAATTTGTTGGGAAGCCTGTGCCAGAGCGACACGGAATAACGGGTGGTCATCAGCAATAATTGCAATCATAACAATACTGTATCAACATTATGAGACCTCTTTATAACATACTTCATCCGGCCTTTTCGCCCCAGTTACATAAGTTTATTGGCTGCGCCTTTTCCACCTGAAACCGCAGACAAGGGCGGAGATAAACTCCGCCCCTATATCACACCGTCAGCTTAGAAACGGTATCCCAAAGTTAAGCTATAAGTTCTTGGATCACCGTAGTAGGCGGTAATGGTTTGCTCCCCGGCCAGCAGCGGGAAGTTGTACCCAGCAATACGGGTTTCCTTATCGCCTATATTGCGCACCTGAGCGGATAAGTCCCAGTGGCCATCGTTGGAGTACCAGGTAGCTCCAGCATTGAAGAGGGTATAACCACCAAAGTCCAGCACGGACGGCACTTCAAAAATCTGCGTATCAGCGCGGTACGACCCCATGACGTTATACACAATTTCACCTATGCTGGCGCTCTGGGTGTATTTCAGGCCTAAAGTACCAGTCCACTCGGGTGTATTGGCAAAAGACCAAATATCAGACACATCAACATTGGTCTGAGACGCAGCGTCAAAAAACACCACTTCGTTAAACTTAGCGTCTGTGTACCCTAAGATACCAGTCAGCTCTAAGTTACTGGTCAAAACAGAGATCATCTCCACTTCAAAACCACGAATGTCAGCGCTGGCGGCGTTTAATACCTGAGATGCCACAGTGTTATTCACAGCACGCTGCACAGTCACCTGCATATCGTCATAGCTGGACGTAAATGCTGCCGCGTTTAAACGTAAAGTACGATCATTCCACTCACTTTTAAAACCAATTTCAAAAGTATCTACCGTCTCTTCCTGATACGGGTCGCCCGCATTCGGGTTAATAGACTGGTTGCCGCGCATATCAAAACCACCGGATTTAAAACCGTCGGTGTACGAGCCGTACCACATAAAGTTGTCGTTGCTCTGGTATTCAAAACCTACGCGGGGTGAAAAATGGCTGAAGCTTTCGCTGCCTGTAAAATCAGACTGTACTGCGATAGGAGTGCCAGCGTCCCTTGGGTTTTTATAACCCAGATAAACGAAGCGATAGACTTCGGCATCTTTATCATCTTTGGTATAACGACCACCTAAAGTGAAAGACAGCTTGTCTGTGTATTGATAACTACCCTGGGCATAAGCGGCTACGCTGTCCGTATCCACACAACCACCGTTTTCAGTGGTGACGCCCAAGCCCTGCACCAACACAGTACCAAAAGCACCACAAGCTTCGCCTTTGAAATAGTACAGGCCAGAGGCCATGGTCAGTTTGTCGCCGTTAAACAACAACTGCAATTCCTGTGAGGTTTGTTCATCTTCATAGAAGGCCGGAACGTCCAGTGACGGTAATTCTGTTGCATCAAAGTCGATATTGGTGTCGGTGACGCCTTCGCGTTTGGCCGTAATAGATTTGAAGGTCCAGTCGCTGTTGATATCCCAGGCAATAGTCAAAGACTGACCTTCAGTCACGACTGAGTTATCCACTGGCATGCTGGTATTGGAGTCAAATACGCTTTCTGGTGGCGCATCCCCTGTCACTAAACTTGGGGTTAAACGATGGCCGCCTTTGGAGTTTGAATCATCTTCAGTGCGATCGGCAGCAAAACTAATACGCACGTTGTCTGTCGCCTGATACTGCAGACTGACCCGGCCGGTCATAATATCTTTATCGTAGTTCTCCGCACCTGTATTGAGGTAAGTACCAAAACCATCACGGTTTAGCGTGGCTAAAGCGGCACCAAAAAACAGCTTGTCTGTTAATGCCGTCTGACCGGCAATTTTAAAGTCTTTTTGACCATAGTTACCTACAGTGCCACGTAAACTGAGTTCATTGTCACCACTTAAAGGCTTAGTGATGTATTTCACAGCACCGCCTATGGTATTACGGCCATACAAAGTGCCCTGAGGGCCACGTAATACTTCGATACGCTCTACATCGTACACGTCCATAGCAGCGCCCTGCGGACGAGCCATATACACATCATCAATATAAATACCCACACCAGGTTCAAAACCCCAGAGCGGATCCTGCTGGCCAATACCACGGATATAAGCCGTTAAAGTGCTGTTGGTGCCACGGGATACCTGCAAGGTGGTGTTCGGTGAATAGGCCTGCACTGCGGTTAAGTTTTCAATACCACGCTGCGCCAGAGCCTCTGCACCTATAGAGGTTACGGCCACAGGTACCTGCTGCAGGTTTTCAGCGGTTTTACGGGCTGTCACCTGAATAACTTCCAGCGTCGCTTCTTCTTGTTGTTTTGTTTCGTCGCTGGCCTGCTCCGCCATTGCCGGATTAATTAATGCTGACCCTATCAGCACTGCTAATAAAGTGGGTTGGAATACAGTCTTCGTCTTCTTATTGTTATGGGCCATCTGGCTTCTCCTGCTAACTTGTCCAGTACCACTCTAGGCTGTCCTGTCGAAATGTTAAGCTGTACCTTAGTACTATACCCAGCACAAACTACAGATAAGCACATGAAAATAAAAGGATTACATTAACATCAAGCGATAAGACTGTACCTTAGTACTATGGTTTGCCACCCGGCTTTCAACCAGACTAAAGAAAAAACACAAGGTTGTTTCTATGCTGAGTTTATTTGGTCTGTTGGCGGGGTTGGTGTTACTGATAGTGCTGACCATGCGC
Source organism: Rheinheimera tangshanensis (assembly GCF_014645135.1). Classification (GTDB taxonomy): domain Bacteria; phylum Pseudomonadota; class Gammaproteobacteria; order Enterobacterales; family Alteromonadaceae; genus Pararheinheimera; species Pararheinheimera tangshanensis. The sequence goes on along the minus strand of NZ_BMLH01000001.1, from coordinate 261,573 downwards.
GGGGTAAACCTGTTTATTCTGGCGCCACTGTGCGCTTTATTTGTGGCTTTATTCAATGGCATCCCATTTTGGCTGGCCGATAACCCGGCTAATTTTGTACAAGGTTATATGTCAGGTTTTGCCGGTTTTGTTTCCAGCTGGTTTTTAATGTTTTTACTCGGCGCTTTGTTTGGCAAACTGATGGAGCATACAGGCGCTGCCGACGCTGTGGCCCTGGCTATCGTCAAACGTATAGGTAAACAACGCGCTGTGCTGGCTGTGGTTTTAGCTTGCGCTGTGCTGACTTACGGTGGCGTCAGCATTTTTGTCGTAGCATTTTCCGCTTACCCTATGGCGGTGAGTTTATTTAAAGACGCCAACCTGCCAAGGCGTTTTATTCCGGCTGCTTTAGGTTTAGGTTCAGTGACTTTTACTATGACCTCAGCAGGTTCACCTGAAATACAAAACTGGATCCCTATTCAATACCTCGGCACCAGCCCTTATGCCGGCTGGGAAGTCAGCATTATAGTGGCGATTTTTATGGCCATAGTGGGTTATTGCTGGCTGATGAAGATGATCAAAACTGCCATGGCCAAAGGCGAAATGTTTGAAGGCCGTGACGCTGACCCAGTGGTAGGCGACAAAGCCCTGCCGCATCCACTGATGGGTATTTTGCCTTTGCTGGTGGTACTGCTGTTGTCGTATTTATTGCATGACTCCATGCAGCAAGCGGCGTTGATAGTGGCGCTGACAGGGGGTGTTACTACTTTATATTTGCTGAACCGCAAGTTCTTAACCTCTTTGGGCCAGACTCTGGATCAAGGCGCCACCGGGGCCTTAATTGCCATAGGCAATACTGCAGCCGTGGTAGGTTTTGGTTCAGTCGCTAAGCTAACACCTGCTTTTACCGCTGTGGTCGAAACCATGACACATTTACCGGGTTCCGAGCTGATAGGTGCAGCTGTTGCTGTTAGTGTGATAGCGGGTTTAACAGGGTCAGCCTCGGGTGGTCAGGCCATAGCCTTGCCAGAAATTGCACCAGTGTATTTAGAACGTGGTGTGGACGCAGAGCAGTTACACCGCGTGGTCGCAATTTCATCCGGTGCTTTAGACTCATTGCCGCACAATGGTTATGTGGTGACTACTATTCGTGCTATCTGTGGTGAAAGTCATCAGAATGCCTATTGGCCTGTGGCTGCGGTGACAGTAGTGGTGCCGACTTTGGGCGTGATGCTGGCTATTTTCCTGTTCCAATGGCTGTGATTAAAAGGTTTACCGAAAGGATTTATGATGAAACTATGGCTTGGTTTTATGCTGCTATTCAGCAGCCTTGTTCAGGCGTCAGAGCTGCCTTTAGTACAAAAGCAGCAACTGGAACTGGCGCACTTTACCACTCAAAGTGGTGTGGTGTTAAAGCAGGTGAAAGTCGGCTGGGAAGCTTATGGCAGCCTCAATGCCGACAAATCCAATGTCATTTTAATCACCCATTATTTTTCCGGCACTTCGCATGCCGCAGGCAAATACCGCACTACAGATGCAGCAGCAGGTTACTGGGACAGTATTATTGGCCCGGGTAAAGCCATAGACACTAACCAATTTTATGTGCTGAGCGTCGACAGCTTAGTCAATTTAAATGCCTTTTCGCCTGATGTGATTACCACTGGCCCTGCCAGTGTCAATCCGGATACAGGCAAACCCTATGGTTTAACTTTTCCTGTGGTTACCATTCGCGACTTTGTTGAAGTGCAAAAAGCCCTGCTGGACCGACTTGGCATTGAAAAACTCTATGCGGTCATTGGCCCTTCAATGGGTTCCTTTCAGGCGATTGAATGGGCGGTGAGTTATCCGGAAAAAGTCGAGCGCTTAATGCCCGTGATAGGCACAGCTTATATCGACAGTTTTAATGCAGTGCGCTTAGAACGTTGGGCTCAGCCAATCAAACAAGACCCGGCCTGGAATAAAGGCGCTTATCCGCTCACTCAGCAACCTGCAGGCTTAACCCGGGCTTTGGCTTATGTCATACAGGATGCATTGCACCCGGATTTATTTAATCAAAGCTACCCAGCGCCAGCTTTGGACAAGGCCATTCATCTGGCTATTCAGGCCGAACTACCAGCCTGGAGCCAACTGATGAACGCAGCAAAACAGCGCTCTGCCCACATGGATGCCAATTCATTGTTGTATTTAGTGCGCGCCTCACAGTTATGGCGCGCCGGTATGGGGGATAACTGGCAACAAAAATTGAGCGGTGTAAAAGCCAAAACCCTGTGGCTGCCAGCAACAGGTGATTTATTACTGACACCAGCTATGGCCAAACACAGCAAAGCGCAGATGCAGGATGCTGGCTACGAAGAGATTGCGGGTCAGGCGGGGCATTTAGACGGGCTTTTGAATATTCAAAGCAAAGCAGAACAAATCCGGCAGTTTTTAGCTCAGTAAATTCTTCCATCACTGGTTCTATCCACCCTTTAGAGGTTGCCTTCCTCTGGTTCAGCTAAAGCTTGTGCTTTAGCTGTTTTTTTATGCAGCGCTGCTGCCATAAATACACAGAGGTTCTTTCAATTCTGGTGGGTTAAACAACTTATCCAATGGACTTACAGTACCTGCGTAGTGCTGACCAATCACATGAGTATAAATTTGAGTGGTTGCCACATCGTTATGACCCAGCAATTCCTGTACGGTACGAATGTCATAACCCGATTGCAACAAATGGGTGGCAAACGAATGGCGAAAGGTATGGCAATTCACCTTTTTACGAATACCGCAGGCGACCACAGCTGGTTGCAACGCCTTTCTGACCACACTATCATGCAAATGATGCCTGCAAAGTACCCCAGTCAGTGGGTGTGCACAGAGACTGGTTGAAGGAAACAAAAACATCCAACCCGCTTGCCGATACGCCGAAGGGTACTTACGCCCCAATGCAAAAGGTAAGGACGGACCAATACCCCGCAAATTATCTTGCTGCTGCAACGCCAAAGCTCGTGTTATCTGTTGCTTGAGTGCCGTTACCAGACTACTACTCAACAAAGTTTGCCTGTCTTTTTTGCCTTTACCGTCCCTGACCGTAATAGACAAGTGCTCCAGATCAATATCTTGCACACGCAAACGTAAACACTCCGAAACTCTTAACCCGCTGCCATATAACAAAGACACGACGAGTGCAGAGATCCCTTTCAGATGGGGTAGCAGTGCAGCGACTTCACTAACAGATAATACGACAGGCAAGCTGCGCTGTTTCGTCGCATGAGTAAACCCCAGCTCACCCAACTCTATTTTCAAAAACTTGTGGTACAAAAAAACTAACGCATTTAAGGCTACTTTTTGAGTATTAACGGCAACATGGCGCTGATTCGCCAACCAGCTTAAAAAAGCTTTAACTTCATCAGCCCCCATCTGTTGTGGATGCTTTTTCTGATGGTACAAAATAAAACTTTTTATCCAATACAAGTAGGAATGCTCTGTACGAATACTGTAGCCCCTTAACCTAATGTCTTCAGATACAGCTTGTAAAAAAGCACTTTTAGCCATTTCGAAGCCCACCACCTCATGTATTTATATACAGTATTATTTGTTTTTTCCCAAAATCAAGCACGCTTTCGCTGATAGGCAGGCACAGTTATTTGTTGCTGAAGAAGGAAAAACAATCTAATTTAGAGGCTTAGGATCACTGAGCAAATAAATAACAGGCCTCCAAAAGGGAATAATGTGCCAGCACGATTTACCTTGCACGTGGATAAACCTTTTAACAAAAACACTATGTGAATCAAATAATTAACCGCAGCACGTCAACTGGTAGAACCAGGCAAATCGTGCCAGCACAATATACAAATGTTAGGGCTAATCGAAACTTATGTTCAGTGAACAGGAACAGCAAATAAAAAGGCTATTGGATGTAAAGTTCTTTTCCATAGCGCTCTGGTCTGCGGTAAAAATCGCAGTCGCAGTTTTATTGATTATGTATTTTGAGTTCGGCTTGTATGTTGTTATTGGCTACATTCTTTACGCATTAGAGCGATCAATGCATTTAAAACATATTAATAATCAACAAATTGACTTGCAGCTAAATATCATTCACCGGAAGCTTGATGAACTTAGCAAAAAGTAAATTAGCCCTAACAAGGCGCATCACTCGCGGCCTGTGGCCGCTGGGATGCCAACCGCTGCGCGGTCGTCACCCGTGTGCTTTGCGTTATGAGGCTATATGAGCTGGATGCCAATTTCAAAAGATGCGCTCGAAAACGAAATTGCATCTCAATGTAAAGACATTAGTGATGAAGAGCTCGCCTACTTTAACAAGATCAGAGTACCTCTCGAATCAGTAAAAATAGAACGCTGGGGTAACACAGAATCCGGCTTTGTAGTTGCAAAAGTAGGCGCAACCATTATCTTCTACGAAGACATCGAAGAAGGGTTTGAAATAACTGAGCTAAATGAGCAAGGAGCAATCAGTGATTACGGAGCTAGTCAATTTACACTACAGCAAGTTATTAACCAACTGCGTGCTAGCACCTCATAACAAGCGCCACCAAACGCCGCTTCGCGGCTCGACTCGCAACACGTTGCTCGCGTTTGTGGCGGGCGTTATACATTCTCGAGGTAATGATTATTTTAATTAAAGCAATCAAAAGCCAACTGAACCTGAAGCCTTATTTTTATGATAAGGCTGCAAAAGTAGGTAGCACAGGATGTATTCTTGGCGGATTTTTAGCCTACATATTGTTTATGAAAGCTCTACCAGTATTTGGTATAGATCTAAAAGTGCCGTTAAAAGAGTATAGCGACCAACTCGTCTTTTCTATCTTTGGTTTTGGGTTGGTTTTATTGCTGGTTTGTTTGTATTTACTATGTTCACTTTGTGCAGCTTTATACTTTTTCCCAATGCTAAAAAGGCGCGAGTTAGAGCCTGAAGATTACAAAAGTATTGTATTTAAAAGCATTTACCCCGTTCATTGGCAAAAGATGTAGAGGCAGAGAATGTATAACAAACAAATTTTATCGCCAGCAAAAAGCGCTGGCTGCGACGTCAATCCGCTGCGCGGCTTTCCGCGCTAAATTTGGGCGTTAGGCATATAAAACATGGGACAGTCTGCATCACAAGCGCATGCTTTTTATAAGGATGTAGCAAAAAATAAGAAAGTTTGGACCATCAGGGATGAAGGCGGTTATCCAGCGCCAAAAACTCGAACTGGACAAAGATCTCAACCATTTTGGTCAACTTTGTCTCGAGTCCAGAAGATAATTAAAAATGTTCCAGCTTACAACGGCTTTGAGCCAGTTGAATTATCTTGGGATGAATTTAGAGATAAATGGCTTCCCGGTTTAACAAAAGATGGTTTACTAGTTGGAGTAAACTGGAGTGGTAAAAACGCCACAGGTTATGATCTCGATGCCCCATGGGTAAGAGAATGTGTCGAAATTCAAATCAAGGAGCTGGCAAATGCCTAACAAGGCCAGTAACCACGTAAAAGGCGCAAGAAACGCGCCTTTTACTGGACTCACTTCGCGTTGCTCAGTTCGCCGGTTCTGGCAGCGTTAGAGCGCAAAAGATGAGCAGCGTCCTCGACCTCGGAAAAGAACACCTTCAGGAAGCTCTGGAAGGAAATCCAGAAGAGCTAAAGGCACTCTTCCGTGCTCGCGTCTCTGGTTGGGGGAAAACCTACGCCCACGAAGAAGAAATGACTGTTGGTCTTTTCAGCGATCTTGAGCAACAGATCGAGCCATATTTGGCGTTCTCCTTGCTGTCTGCTGTTGTTGATTTGGCTGAGTCAGAAGAAGATTTCGATAATTTCAATTGCGCCCTTGACCTTGCGTCATCACTCGTTGTCGCGAGCTTAACGACAGAGATTCCAAGGTCTCTTCAGGCAAAGTTTTCCACGCTAGAGAGTAAAGCAGTACGTTTTGGCGGAGAGCCCGTCGATTCAATCGCTGTAATCCGAGGGCATTACCGAAATGCGCTCTAACAATTCGGTCAAGCGGATAGCCCAAAGCTGCGCTTTGGGTTCCCTCCACGCCTGCGGCGTTCCGGCTGCCGCTTACCTCAAACGTTCTGTCTCGCCGGAATAAGGGCTTTAGATCGGCGGGGCATAATGTCCAGATTTAGAGAACAAACTAATCTTGAAAAGTTTGTGTTTTTCTGTAACGCTCGAAGCGTTCGCGTCACCGCTGATGCGAGCATGCAGACGGATTGCGCGCACAAGCTTCGAGTAAAGCCACAAACCCCAATACCGGCGAGTTTTTTCGTCGAGAATTGTTTTACTGCTTGAGTCATAAGGAACCAAGGGAATGGTGGTCCACCGCAAACCAAAGACAGAACAAGACGCTGCAATGGACGCTAAACGCGCCATTGAGCTATATCGTTATGCCTGAAGCAGGTTTTAAATTGAGGTGAGTGAATATGAGCAAAGAACAGATTCAAGCGGTGATAGATCTTATCCCTGAGTTGACAGATTTTGGTATCGGTATTTACAAAAATGGCCGTGGGCTTTCACAAAAAGAAAAATCCGATGAATTCTCAAAAAGTCAGGCTGATTTATTAAAAAGCACAGAAGCATTCAATAAGACTGTTGAGTGGTTAAGTCAGGTAAAGCAAATAAAAAATATCAATTCAAAGCGCAGCAGTTACGGTTTGAAGGACTTGGCTGAGAAGAAAGTTGGCTATATTACCAATGGCGTTTTTATAGCAGCGGCAGTTCACTCGGGTTTTAAGTACAAGATAGATGAAAATAGTCCAAATGCGCTTTTCAATATGTCTGAAAAGTCGTTGAAAGAAATTGAAAAAGCATAACAAGGCCAGTCAGCAACGCCCACTTCGTGGGCTGGACCTCAAATCCGCTACGCGGCTTTTCTGCCGCTGCTGGCATCGTTAGGTACACAAGCCTTGATACGCATTGATGCAAACAAAATCATCGACTGGAACAGCTTTCATGGAGTGTTCTCTGAGGTATTTGGCTTCCCTGATTTTTACGGTGCCAACATGAATGCTTGGATTGATTGCCTTTCAGACCTTGATGATCCTGATTCCGGGATGACAAAAATGCATATCGAGCCAGGTGAAACGCTTACAGTCTTAATTGAAAACTCTCGCGAATTTAAAGAACGCTGCCCTGAACAGTTTTCAGCTTTAGTTGAGTGCGCTGCTTTTGTTAATTATCGTTGCACCGAAAAGAATCAGCCTGCACTAATTGCGCTAGCGTTCAGTGTGTAGTGCACCTAACAATGCGCTCAAAACGTTCGCTTCGCTCACTGGGACCGGCGAAGCCGGCCCCTTAGCTTAATCGTTATGTTTATAGGCAGGTCTAGTTGTTCCTAGAGTATGAATTTTATTATTGGGTAGTTTGGATCCCGCTGACTTACTTCTTTGTAAGGAAAATTGGATTTTTGGGGATTTTAATCGCACAAGGAGCTGTTAGTTTTTCAATCATTGTCGCCGATTTGATTTTTATACACCAAGTAATGTCCAAGCCAAATTGGGACGGCACGCCAGATATGGATATTATATTTTTCCTCGGCATCATAGCTAGAATGATTGTTGTAAATGCAGCGTTGTTTCCGGTGGCCTTAATCGGTTGGTTTGTAAAGAGATACAATGAAAAAACATAACAAACGCCAGCACACCGCGCCTGCGGCGCTGGACTCGCAACAAGTTGCTCGCATGCGTGGCGGGCGTTATACAAACTGAGGTTTTGCAGAATTGTCCACGCAGAAAGTCAAAATAGATATCATGTTGGCAATTTGTTTTGTGATATTTGCAATGGTATACATTTTGTCCACTAGGGTTGAGCAGAGCGTTGAATCAATTGATTTAACTCACAGTGAACTTGCTTGCAAGAAAGCGTATAAACCCGACAAATTTAGAGGGGTTTATATACTTGATGGAAAAGAGTATTACGCCCATGGAACATATACGACTTGCAAAGAATTTTTTGACATTATGCAAGGTAAGGTAATTACCGGAAAACATGTTAAATCAGAAAATTTGCTAATTGAGCTTCGTGTGGGTGATCGTTTGTATACGGACGACTCTATAGGAATGAAAATTTTAACCTCTATATTCTTAGGGTTAGTGCTTTTTGCTTTTTTGCGTAGTCCGATACATTGGATTTTAAATAGGTTTGTATAACAAACGCCAGCACACCGCGCCAGCGGCTCTGGACTCGCAACAAGTTGCTCGCCTGTGTGGCGGTCGTTAGGGCGCCACGGTGATTGTAGATAATTCCTTGGAATATCATATTCAAATGGGTTGGTAATGCTTACTGATATTTTTGCTCATAGATACCTTGAAAATCCTATTTGGGATAATTTCGACGAAAACGCACGTAGGTTGTTGGTTCAAGGATTTCGAATCGTGTCGGAGCAGTTGTTTCCATACTACGACGCTAGCGGTAATGAGAGATCAGAATCTAAGGCCCTATGGGATGGCCTAAATAAGAAATTAGCTATGGAGCTTGGGCTTAAGGACCTGTCCTCACCTACATATGGCTACTACACCGAGTGGAACGGAAACAAACATTGGACTAGCGGATCGTGGCCGAAAATAACGGTTTGCGAAAACTTTGTTGTTGCTAAGTACGATGGCTCAGTTTCAGCTGATCAATTCATTAAAGAGCGTTTAAGCTTCATAGAAATAGCGTTCCGAGAGCAAGAAGAGAAGCTGGCATCGTTGAATGCTAGTCTCGATAAACGAATTCAACAAGAGGATCTGGCCGCAAAAGTTAGACCTAACCGGTCGTTACGTCTGCCAGGAAATCATGGAGATGGTCTGCGTGCGTGGAATAAAACTCAAAACGATATGTTTAGAGCATCGTGCAATGAACTAAATGAGCGGTTCCGTCAATGTAAGGTAAAGCTTCATTATCATAATGGATTTATTCAAATCTCAGAGGATGAAGTCATTGCTTGCGAGATTGAACAGCCTTTTTGGAATTTGGTTAGCGATCCAATATGGCGAAATGTAGATCATGATATGAAGGAAGCTATTGATCTCCGAGACAGTGGTGGAAGAGATCCAGCCCTTTTTGCGGCGAAAGCTTTGGAAAGTACTATTAAAATTATTTCTGACGCGAAAGGGTGGACAAAAGGGAATGAAAAAGGAGCAACTAATTACATTGATAACCTTCGAGCAAAAGCAAACGGAGAGTTTATAAATGGGTGGGAGCGAGAAAGTTTGGTAGAATTCTTTTCCAAAGTGCGTAATCCCTTCGGGCATGGTGCCGGGAGCCAGCCAGTTCCTGAATTGTCACCACCTCAAACAGACTGGGCAATTGAGTTCTGTATGATATGGGCAAAGAACTTAATTCGAAGGCTTTGATTTGGGGTCCAGCCCTAACAAGTCAAATCAAGCAGGACGCCTGGCGGCGCCCTTGTTTGCGGCGTTAGCTATATGATGACTCAAGCTCGGAGGCAAATTCAGAATGAAAAGGGATAGCAAAGTATTTTTAGCTCTGGCTGTTATTCTTAGTTTTATCAACGTTGTTAATTTTATTTTTTACGGTCAGAAATTTGGGGATCTAGCATTAGCTGTAGGATTTTCATGCTTAGCAGTTGGGACTTATAAAGATAACAATCAAGCATCGTTCATTGGTGCGATCATTGTTGTTTGTGGATTCATCTCCAAGTGGTTTCTTACTTAGGATTTATTCTGAATTTTTACTTGTAATGCACAGGTATTGCCGTACAGCAACAAACAAATGCCAGCACAACGCAGCAGCCAAAGACGCTTAAGCCACAACAAGTTGCCAGCGTTTGAGCGAAATTTAACTATAAAATGGACAGGCATGCCGATACTGGAAGATGATGTAAAAAGAGCTATGGAAGCCTGGCTAAAAGCTCAAGGGTATTCAGAGGTAGTGGTGCGACTCGGAACAAGGCAAGGTTATGACGTTGAGGCTAAAGATCCGGTCTCAGGCAAACTATTAGTCATAGAGTGCAAGGGCGAAGCCAGTACGGGAGATCAATTGAGTCGCTCCTGGCCAAACGTGGCCTATGCCATGCTCACTGCACTCAATGAAACTGAAAATCCACAAAAAACCAATGAAGTTGGTTTAGCTTTGCCAGATACGAATGAATACAGAGACAGAATGTTTCTTTTGCAGGATTTCTGCAAAAAGCAAAAGATTTCTGTGTTTTGGGTCGCAGCAAATGGTCAGGTTGCCAGATGGTAATCATCTTTTCGGCGCATGAAATTTCATCATATTGATGTGACCTCTGAGTGTGTTCAGCAACACCTTGTCCCTATTTAATTACTGAAACGACTGATCCACTATTCAAACTTCACGTACCCACTTCTAACTGTATTAATCAATTTACAGCACCGGGCTTTAAGGCCGCTAATTAACAGCTATTCCCCACTGAGGTAAACCATGACTCTGGTTAGAAAACTTATTTTTGCTTTTGCAGCTATTGTGGCGCTGGTTGCTTTGTCGACTGTAATCACTTTGAATCAATTAAATAAAATGGAGCAGGCTGTTGCACTGAATATCCATACCTTTGAAGTGATTCGCACTGCCAACAGATTGTCGGAAGCCTTCGTGAATATAGAAACAGGCCAGCGTGGTTTTGTGATCACCGGCGATGAAGCGTCATTAGACCCCTACCATCAGGGCAAACTGGAAGCTGAAAAAGATATCAAAGAACTACTGCAGAAAACCTCGGATAATCCGGAGCAACAACAAAGCTTAAAAACTATACAGGGCCTCTATAACGATTGGTTGACTCAGGCTATTGATCCAAGTATCAGTCAAATGACAGCAGCAGGCACAGATACAACAGCACGTCAGGCTGTGCGGGAATTTGAGCGCCGCGGCACAGGCAAAGCCTTTATGGATAAAATTCGTCTGCAGATGGAAACTGTGCAGCAAAGAGAACGCTCTTTATTAGACAGTCGCAGTCAGGACGCAGCTCAGGCCAAAAGTTTTGTCTTAACCACTTTGCTGTTAGGTGGTTTAATTATTCTGGTGTTCAGTGTTTTTATCGCTCTTTATTTGAAAACTTCGCTGCAAAATCGGTTACAGGTTGCTAAAGATTTAGTCTCCGCTGTGGCCGATGGCAAACTAACCAATAAAATTGATACCACCGGTGGTGACGAAGTAGCGGACTTGCTGCAAGCACTTGCCAGAATGCAAACTCAGTTGCATCAGTTGATGAGTCAAATCAAAACCGCTGCTGCCGATTTAAGTGGTGCCAGTTCAACAGTGGCCAGTACCACAGAGCAGCTGTCAGCCTCAGCAGAAGAACAATCCAGAGCCTCTTCGTCGATAGCTGCAGCTGTGGAACAACTCAGTGTTAGCATAGATTCCGTTTCAGCCAATGCCAGCGAAGCCCGGACTATTGCCGGAAAGTCCGGTCAACAGGCGCAACAAAGCAGTAAAGTGATTAACGACACAGTCGCCAGTATGGAACGGATAGCTGGGGTAGTGCGTTCAGCCTCAGGCCGTATTGAAGAGCTGGGTAAACAATCTGAACAAATCTCTTCTATTGTGAACGTGATCAAAGGCATTGCTGATCAAACCAACTTACTGGCATTAAATGCTGCTATCGAAGCAGCCCGGGCTGGTGAACAAGGCCGGGGTTTTGCCGTAGTGGCAGACGAAGTACGTTTACTGGCGCAGCGCACTACTCAATCAACCACTGAAATTTCCGGCATGATAGACGTGATTTTAAATGGCACAGTGGATGCTGTGGGCCAGATGAGTACAGGGGTAGAGCAAGTGAATATGGGGGTTGAACTGGCAGGCCAGGCTGGTACAGCCATAGATACTATTCAGCACAGCTTTCAGCAGGTGGTGAGTGTTGTTGAATCTATATCCATGTCATTGCAGGAACAAAACGCCGCCAGTAACGAAGTGGCAGGTCATATCGAACGTATCGCTACTATGTCGGCACAAAACAGCGAAGCGACCCGTCATAACAGTGAAGTGGCGCATGAACTTCGCACTTTATCCAACGGCCTGAACAATGCCGTTGCACGTTTTACCTTGTAAATTCGATGAGGCTCAGCTCAGATTGTTAACCCTTAACAATCTGAGCTGAGCCTAGTTTTATGCTCGTGGAAATAAGACTAAGTGATCCAGCTCCAGCTTAATACCAATGCGGCTATGTAGCTGATGGTCGTGGTGGCTGGGCGCTAAACAATACACCTGCTCTGCTCCTTCCAATTCCAGACTGTACAAAATATGTGAGCCCCGGAAGGATTTACCCACCACTTTGGCAGTAACGCCGCTTTGATCGTCATGCACTATATCGTCCGGCCGCACCAGTAAATCTAACGCGACACCAGGGGTAAAAGTCGATTGCGTCTGAGCAAATACGCCCAAGGCTGTGTACACCTTTCCATCCGCTAGTACTTCGCCTTTGAGTAAAGCGCCATGCCCAACAAAATCAGCAACAAAACGGTTGGCGGGCTGGTGATACAACTCGTAAGCACTGCCCCACTGCTGCAGCTTGCCATGTTGCATTACACCTATCTGATCGGCCATGGCAAAAGCTTCAAACTGATCGTGAGTCACCATCAAAGCGCTGATGCCACGTTGTTTGATAATAGCGCGGATATCCTGTGCCAAAGCCTCACGTAAATCAGCATCTAAGCCTGAAAAAGGCTCGTCTAATAACAAAACCTCTGGCTCTGGTGCTAAAGCCCGGGCTAAAGCCACCCGCTGTTGCTGACCGCCAGAGAGTTGATGCACATAACGCTCGCCTAAGGTCGGCAAGCCGACTAAAGCTAACAGCTCCGCTACTATCTGTTGCTGCTGAGCTTTTGGCTTTTTCTTTAAGCCAAAGGCAATATTTTGCGCTACGGTCAGATGCGGAAAGAGCGCAAAATCCTGAAACACCATGCCTATGCGGCGCTGCTCAGGATCTATCATGTGGTTTGGCTCTGATAGGTTCTTATCTGCCAGTATTACTGAGCCCGTTTGCACAGGTTCGAAACCCGCAATAGCCCTTAATAAGCTGGTTTTACCGCAGCCAGAAGGTCCCAACAAACAGCCGATCTGGCCTTGTTGTAAACTCAGACTCACATCTTTGACCACAGTGGCTGAACCATAAGCTATCGATACTTGTTGTAATACCAGCACTAGGTGGCTCCTCTGTTTGAACGATCCAAAGCACGGGACAGCAGGATCACCGGAATTAAACCTATCAGTACTATGGCAAGCGCGGGCAAAGCCGCATCAGCCAGCCTCTCATCTGAAGCCAGCTCGTAACTGCGCACCGACAAGGTATTAAAGTTAAAAGGCCGCAGTAACAAAGTGGCTGGTAGCTCTTTAAGCACATCCACAAACACCAGCAATAAAGCACTCAGCACCGAAGCTCTGAGCAGCGGCAAATGCACCCGTTTTAGCACACCAACCGGACTTTCACCTAAGCTACGGGCGGCATTGTCCATGGAAGGCGTAATATTCATCAGACCAGCTTCAACACTATGCAAAGCAACAGCCATAAAACGCACTGTATAGGCCAACACCAGCGCGACTAAAGTACCAGATAACAACAAACCGGTACGAATACCAAACTGCCGCTCTGCCCATAGATCGATGGAGTTATCTAATGCCGCCAGCGGAATCATCACACCTATGGCAATCACAGTGCCTGGTAAGGCATAACCCATAGCTGCAACACGCACCGGCAATACCAAAGACCAATGGCCGGATAAACGCTTGGCATAAGCAAAACACAAAGCCAGACTGGCGGTGACTACAGCTGTTAAAGCAGCCAGTGAAAAGCTATTGATTAATAACTGAACAAAGTCAGCTGACCACAGTTGCTCTAACCTCTCTAAAGCCCAGCCCACTAACTGCAGCGCCGGTAAGAAAAAACCAAAAATAACAGGCAATAAACACAGCAGCAGTAAACTAAAACCGGTTAAACCCTGCACTGGCTGCCGGGACTGCTCCTGCTGCTTTTGGCCTTGCTGATAAAACTTCAGTTTGCGCCTGGACCATTGTTCCAGATACAGCAATAGCAACACAAAACTACACAACAGCGCCGACAACTGGGCTGCCCCCAGTTGATTACCCATACCAAACCAGGTGCGGAAAATACCGGTGGTAAAGGTAGTCACACCAAAATACTGCACTGTACCGTAGTCAGCCAGAGCCTCCATCATCGCCAGCGCCGCCCCGGTTAAAATGGCAGGGCGAGCCACTGGCAAAGCCACCTTCCAGAAATGCTGTCGGGGTGTGAGGCCAAGAGTGCGGCTGGCTTCGAGTAAAGAACCGGATTGCTGGCGAAAGGCCGTACGCGCCAGCATGTAGACATAAGGATAAAGCACCAGCGACAACATCAGTATAGCGCCGGGTAAAGAGCGGATTTCAGGGAAATAATAATCACCGTAAGACCAGTTAAACCACAGCCGTAATTCGCTTTGTACTGGTCCGGCAAAATCCAGTAAACCTGTGTAACTGTAGGCCATAATATAGGCCGGAATCGCCATGGGCAGCAGCAATAACCACTGCACCAGAGTACGACCAGCAAACTGATAACGCGCCACTGTCCAGGCGGTAAAAGTACCTATGCCAGCACTTAACAAACCCACACCCAAGGCCAATACCAAAGAGTTGATGACGTAATCAGCCAACACAGTATCGAGCAAATGTGTCCAAAGTTGTGGTTGAGGCGTCACTAAAGAGCCAAGCACCACCAGCACAGGCACTGCCAGTAGCAAAGCGAATACAGTGATAGTCCGGCTAAATAAAGGGCTGGTCAAACGAGGAGTGTCCTTCTAAAAAACGTAGGGGCGACCTTTATGGTCGCCCGCTTATCCAATCAACAAAACTACGCAGTGGAATTACTTCCAGCCCGCCTTGTCCATGACTTGAATCGCCTTAGCGTTTAACTCACCTAAAGTCGATAATTGTACTTGCTCAGCCTTAAATTGCCCAAAAGATTCAAGACGTTGGCTCCACTTCACATCCGCCACAACAGGATATTCGTGGTTCGTCACAGCGTACCAGCTTTGACTTTGGGGTTTCACCATATATTCCAGCAACTTTATCGCTTCAGCTTTGTTTGGTGCATATTTCGCCACACCAGCACCAGAGATGTTGATATGAGCTCCACGGTCCTGCTGATTTGGCCAGAATACTTTCACAGCTTCAGCCGCGGCTTTGTCGCCCGCATCATCAAACATACCACCTAAATAGTAGGTATTGGCAATGGCGATATCACAAACCCCAGCAGCGGCTGCTTTGATCTGATCGCGGTCGCCGCCTTTAGGTGGTTGAGCGAAGTTTTTAACAAAACCATTGGCCCAGGCCTGAGTTTTTTCTTCACCTATCTGGGTGATCAACGCGGCTACCATCGACTGGTTATAAATATTGTCAGATGAACGCACACAGATTTTACCTTTCCACTTTGGATCCGCCAAATCTTCAATAGTGCTTAACTGCTCTGGTTTGACTTTGCCTGGCACATACATGATAGGACGGGCACGTTTAGTTAAACCAAACCACTGCTGTTTAGGATCGCGTAAGTGAGCAGGAATAGCATCGGTCAGCACTTTTGAATCAACAGGTTGTAATAATCCTTGTACCTCAGCACGATGTAAACGCCCCACGTCTGTACTGATCAGCAGGTCCGCAGGGCTATTGCGGCCTTCGCTTTGCATGCGGCTTATTAGTTCATCCGGCTTACCGGTGATCAGGTTCACTTTTATCCCTGTGTCTTTGCTGAATTGATCCAGCATAGGTTTGATCAATTCTTCCTGACGACCAGAATACACATTCACTTCTGCAGCCTGAGCCATAGTTGCAGCAGTTAAGGCTGCTGCGATTAAAGATTTTTGCCAAAATTTCATCGAATACTCCGTTGGGGTTCACTGAAAGTTGCCGCAGTATAGCCACAAACAAGAACTGTTCTCAAATAACAAAACTGTTTTTGCTGCAAATTACATCGTTAAAGAGTTAAACCACAGCTGCTGAATTCATCATGATTCCGCTGTTATACGAGTCGACGCATCGAGCAGACCATACTGAGCTCAGTGTCGCAAACTCAGTACCTGGGCATATAAATCCCTGGCTTGCTGATTTGGAATAGCAGCCAGAGTGATGCTGCCATTGGCCGTATCGAACCTGAGCTGCACCAATTGATGCTTACGCAAAAACAACGATTGTACCAACTGCACTTTTTGTACTTGCCGCAAAGGTAATATCTGCCAGCACTGACCAATACCACCACGCCACAGGTACAGCACCTGATCCTGCAGATAAAATCCATGCCAACGCCGGTAGGCCCACCAGTCCGCCAGCAGCCAGAGGGCAGACAGGCCCAGCAAAAGAAGACCTGTACTTAAAGTGAGCAGTTGGGTGTGCAGCAACAGGGCAATCACCAGACTCAATAACAGAATGATGCTCCCTCTAAGCCACAGCAAACGCCGGAAATAGGCCGGAGTAAAACGCTGCCAGGCTAGTTTTTGCATATCAGACAAGGCTAACAACTGCTGCGCTACTAGTTGTTGATTGACCTCGTCAAGACGTTGCCCCAGCAGCACAAATTTACTGCTTTGTTCCTGAGAGTTAGTAAAACCATGAAAAATAACAGAGAAGTGCCCAAAAATCCGTGCCAGCCAGGGCTGATTCAGCCTAAGCAGCTGTACTCGTTTCTTTAGGATCCGCTGAGATTTTTTCAGCAACGAGCCCTGAATCAGCTGCAGTTGTTTGTCATCACGCACAAAATACTGCGGATAAAGCCAAATCCAGCTCATCAGCACTAAGACTAAACATAACAACAGCACCAGACCAAAACTGGCAGCTATTTGCATAGTGAGACTTTGTTCAAGACCTGCCTGTTGCAGCATTTCACCACCTTGCGCCAATAGCTGTTCGCCTAATTTGCCATCAAGCTGCGACAAAACAGCACCACAGACAGCCATCAAAGGTAACCACAAATGTTTGTTGTATAAAGTCGCCAACCAGATGCGGAAAAAAGGTGTTGAAGGACTATCCCGCGAGGCCTGCGCATCGCCTTGCAACAGACTAAGCTGCTGCGCCGTCAGGCCGGTCAGATAAAACTCCTGCTGCTGACTACCAGCACTGTCCAGGCTGACCGTAAACAATTGCAGCGGCCGAAAATAAAACGGCTGTTGCACCTGCAGCTCCTGCACCCGGGATTTTGCCAGTAGCAGATGCTCTTTTTGTAATACGCCCCGGCTTAACTCAATGCCCTGAGCTGAAACACGAAACAAAGTGCTGCGCCAGTTCAACACGGCACTGCCGATGATCAATAGCGTCAAAACTGTCAGACCATAGGGAGCATAATGCTGAAAACGATCACTAAACGTCAGATAGGCGCCACCAAGGATCACACCAGCCCATTGCACCACAGCTTTGACCAGCAAAGGCAGCAGAGCCCAGATAGAACTGCGCTGCCACTGCTCAGAAGCGGTTTTTGGCTCTGGCACCTCAGCGTTCAACATCACTGTCTCCGCGTGGGATCAACTGACTCAACTGCTCACTTAACGCCTGCGCGACTCCATATTCTATATCCGCCAACGTCGCTTCAGCGTCCAGACCACCAGCTGTATA
The DNA here is from genome assembly GCF_014645135.1 of Rheinheimera tangshanensis. GTDB lineage: Bacteria > Pseudomonadota > Gammaproteobacteria > Enterobacterales > Alteromonadaceae > Pararheinheimera > Pararheinheimera tangshanensis. The sequence continues at coordinate 244,075 of NZ_BMLH01000001.1, read as the reverse complement.
GACTTTTAAGGTCGCCAGTCCAAAACGTTTTTGCAGTGGTCCCTGACTGATGGTGACATGCTGCACCCGATGCAAGGGGATCAACACAGCTTTATGCCAGAGCACGCCAGATTGCAGTAAAAAATCTTCAGTGCGAAGTAAAAATCTGCTGTGGCGGATCGCCAGTGGTAACCAGAACCAACTGGCAAGAAATATCAATCCGCTGACACTCCCAAGGACAGGCAGTAGCCAAGGTAACTCCCACCACCACTGCGCTGCCACGACTGCGCCTAATACGACCAGCAAAGCCAAAGCCCAGCTGCAGCGTCTTTTAGTTAAAGCAGTAGCTGGTAACACTAACCACTGGTCAGGTAATGGTCCCGATAAACACTGATCATCTAAAAATCCAGCATCAAGCAGCTGATTGGTCATGGCTAAGCGTCCTTGTTTTTATTGGCTCTAGCATATCGCAAAGCTAAGTTTCTCCATAGATTTCAATTTACATATGGAAAAACAGATATATACTACTGCATATGGTTTTCCATATGTAGCTTCAATAATGCAACTTAACCCTATCACCTTTTTTAAAGCTCTGGCAGATGAAACAAGGTTACGTTCTTTGTTGCTGATCCAGCAGGAACAAGAGCTTTGTGTTTGTGAGCTGGTGGCTGCGCTTGCCGACAGTCAGCCGAAAATCTCCCGTCATTTAGCCCAGTTGCGCCGCGATGGCATTGTGCTCGACCGCAAACAAGGTTTATGGGTCTATTACCGCTTAAATCCTGAATTACCGCAGTGGGCTCTATTCTGTTTGCAACAAACACTGGAGGCAAGCTCTGACTGGCTGGCATTAAACCAAAAGCAGTTATGTCATATGGGTGACAGACCAGAGCGACAAAAAAGCTGCTGTTAATTTCACGGACCAGCATCAAAAAGGAGACCCACAATGGGATTATTTGAACGTTATTTATCGGTCTGGGTTGCATTAGCCATGCTGCTGGGTGTTGTTGCTGGCAACCTGTTCCCCGGCTTGTTTCAGGTGGTTGCGTCCTTTGAATATGCGCAAGTGAACCTGGTGATCGCCGCTTTTATCTGGGTGATGATTTATCCAATGATGGTGCAGATTGACTTTAGCGCCATCAAAGATGTGACGAAAAAACCCAAAGGCATTGTACTGACGCTGGTGGTGAACTGGCTGATCAAACCTTTTACTATGGCGCTGCTCGGCTGGTTGTTTTTCCGGGTGCTGTTTGCCGATTGGGTCGACCCACAAACTGCCACTGAATATATAGCAGGTATGATTTTACTTGGCGTAGCACCTTGCACCGCTATGGTGTTTGTCTGGAGTCAGTTAACTAAAGGCGATGCCAATTACACTCTGGTGCAGGTGTCTGTGAACGACATCATTATGATTTTTGCCTTTGCGCCTATCAGTGCTTTGCTATTGGGCGTGTCAGATATCACTGTGCCTTGGTCGACGCTGATTTTATCCGTGCTGCTTTATGTTTTGCTACCGCTGCTGGCTGGTGTCTGGACCAGAAAATCTTTCTCAGGCAAAAGTCCCGAAAAACTAACGACTTTACTGGCACGAATAAAACCCTGGTCCATCTTTGGCTTACTGGCCACTGTAGTGCTGTTATTTGGTTTTCAGGCACAAACCATTTTGAATCAACCGCTCGCCATAGTGCTGATTGCCATTCCGTTACTGCTGCAAACCTACGGCATCTTCGCTTTGACTTACTTTGCCGGCTGCAAACTGCAGTTGCCGCATAACATAGCGGCTCCTGCCGGTATGGTCGGTGCCAGTAACTTTTTTGAACTGGCCGTTGCTGTGGCTATTTCACTTTTTGGCCTGAATTCAGGCGCAGCCCTTGCCACAGTGGTTGGTGTGCTGGTTGAAGTGCCTGTGATGTTGTCTTTGGTATGGTTTGCTAACCGCACCCGCCATTGGTTTTTGCGCGATGAATAAAGCTATTGCACAGTTGATAAGGAAAAATTGATGTCACACCCATTTGACGAATTAGTACTGGAAGGCTCAGCAGCACTTCTGTTCACCCCTTGTCCTGGCACTAAAACTGAAGCATTAAAAGACGCTTTGCTGACGTTAAAGCAAGCAGGTGCCTCGGCCATTCTGACCTTAATGCCTCGCGAGGAAATGGAACTCAACCAGGTTACTGACTTGCCAGCCTTGTGCGAAGAGCTTGGATTAGCCTGGTTTCATTGCCCTATTGAAGACGACCATGCCCCACGTGCTGACTTTGCCACAGCCTGGCAGCAGCAAGGCCCGCAAATTCATCAGCTGTTAAAAGAGGGCAAAAAAGTCGCCATTCACTGCAAAGGGGGCTCAGGCCGCACTGGTTTAGTAGCAGCACAAATTCTGCTTGAACGTGGCATCGATAAAGAACGGGTGAAACAACGTATTCAGGCTTTGCGGCCTAATGCACTGACTTTAGCTCCACATCAGGCTTATTTTCAAAGCCTGTCATAACTGATTAGCAAAGAGATACTGTGATGAAAAAAATTAAAGTGGGTATCAACGGCTTTGGCCGTATAGGTCGTTTGGCGTTACGCGCCTCTTTTAACTGGCCTGAATTTGAATTTGTGCAGATCAACGACCCTGCCGGTGACGCTGCAACCTTTGCTCATTTACTGAATTTCGACTCAGTGCACGGTCGCTGGAATCATCAGGCTGAAGCGCAGGGCAATTCCGTCATCATTCAGGGTCATTCTATTGCTGTGACGCACAATAAAGCCATTAACGACACCGACTGGTCAGGCTGCCATCTGGTGATTGAATGCTCTGGCAAAATGAAAAGCTCAGCACAGCTACAGGCTTATTTAGATCAAGGCGTAAAACGTGTGGTGGTCAGCGCGCCTGTGAAAGAAGCTGGCGTATTAAACGTAGTGATGGGTGTCAATCACCAGTTATTTGATGCGGCAACACACAAAATAGTCACAGCAGCCAGCTGCACTACCAACTGTCTGGCGCCTGTGGTCAAAGTCATTCATGAAAAGTTGGGCATTAAACATGGCTCTATCACCACTATCCACGATTTAACCAATACTCAGTCTATTCTGGATACACCGCACAAAGACTTACGCCGTGCCCGCGCTTGTGGCAGCAGTTTAATTCCAACCACTACAGGGTCGGCTACTGCTATTACCGAAATATTTCCTGAGCTAAAAGGCCGGTTAAATGGCCATGCCGTAAGAGTACCACTGGCTAATGCGTCTTTAACTGACTGCGTATTTGAAGTAGAACGCGCTACCACAGCGGAAGAAGTCAATGCCTTGTTAAAAGCGGCATCAGAGCAGGAACTCAAAGATATTCTGGGTTATGAAGAGCGGCCACTGGTCTCGGTCGATTATAAAACCGACCCGCGCTCCAGCATTATTGACGCCCTGTCGACTATGGTGGTCAATGGCACTCAAGTGAAAATTTACGCCTGGTACGATAACGAATGGGGCTACGCCAATCGTACAGTAGAGTTAGCCAAAATGGTCGGGTCTATATAAAAGGACGAGTAAAATGAATGCAGCAATCAAACAGTATCTGGTAGTTACTGGCAACTACTGGGCTTTTACCCTGACCGACGGCGCTCTGCGGATGTTGGTGCTGCTGCATTTTTATAAACTCGGTTATAGCCCTTTGGAAATAGCGTCGTTATTTGTGTTTTACGAGCTATTTGGCGTGCTGACTAACCTGTTTGGTGGCTGGCTGGGCGCTCGTATTGGCCTGAATAAAACCATGAATATTGGGCTATTTTTACAAATAGCAGCGCTTGCGATGTTATTGGTTCCTGCGGAGTTATTAATAGTTCCCTGGGTGATGGCGGCTCAGGCTTTGTCTGGTGTTGCCAAAGACTTAAATAAAATGAGCGCCAAAAGCTCGATTAAATTGTTGGTGCCGCAAGACTCCCAAAGTAAGCTGTATCAGTGGGTTGCAGTGCTGACAGGCTCGAAAAACGCGCTGAAAGGGGTTGGTTTTTTTATAGGTGGTTTTTTACTGACACACATCGGCTTTCAGGGTGCTGTGGCTGTGATGGCTGGCGCTTTAGCGCTAGTGTGGTTATTAAGTTTGGTGTTGCTGAAAAAAGACTTAGGCAAAAGTAGTTACAAACCCAAGTTTAAAGACATGCTGTCGAAAAGTGGTCCTATTAATTTGTTGTCGGCGGCGCGGTTATTTTTATTTGGTGCGCGTGATTTATGGTTTGTCATCGCCCTGCCGCTGTTTTTAGCCCAGCAACTGGCCTGGAGCCAGCAGGCCATAGGCACTTTTTTAGCCTTATGGATTATTGGTTATGGTCTGGTGCAAAGTGTAGCTCCATTCATTACCGGTAAAAAAGCAGGCAAAGTACCGGGGCGTTGGGCTGCTGTGGGCTGGGCTTTTGCGCTTTGTCTGATACCAGCGCTATTGGCTAAACTCTTGCCTCTGCCCTTCCCGACCGAAACTTTGTTAGTGTCAGTGCTCTTAGTCTTCGGCGCTGTGTTTGCGGTCAATTCGTCTTTACACAGCTATTTAATTGTCAGCTATGCCAAAGCAGATGGCGTCTCGCTGGATGTTGGTTTTTATTATATGGCCAACGCTATGGGCCGCCTCATTGGCACGCTGTTGTCAGGGTATTTATATCAAACTCAAGGCTTAGAGGCATGCCTGTATTGGTCCAGCGCTTTTATTCTGGTGACAGTGCTGTTGTCTTGTTTTTTGCCCAAGGCAAAAAGCTATTTGCGAACTAATACATAACGAATGCGGTGTAGCGTTTAAATGACGGGTTAGAAGTTGTCACCAGAGAAAGGGCTCATGCTAAGGTAAAGCTATAAAAATAAGCCGATCCATCTGTCTGGAGAACCCCTGTGTTTAGGTCCCGCAAATTTCTGTCTTTTGTTTATCATAGCCTACTTAGCCTGACGCTTTTGTGGCTGGCGCCTGCCGCCTTAGCCGCCACTGCAACAGAACAACTACAACAGGTCATAGATGACCATTGGCACTTCAGCCTGCAGGAAGACCCTGTTACCGCAGGCCGGATGGGACTGGCTGGTTACAATAACAAACTGCCTGGTGTGACAGCCAAAGACAGAGAGCGTCGTCTGAAGGCTGAACAAAAATTGCTGCAGCGCCTGCAAGCAATAGACACAACTCAACTGACAGACGCGGACAGGGTAAACCACCAACTGCTGGGCTGGGTGCTACGCAACTCCATTCAGTCCAATACGCTGTTCCTCGACCGTATTCCGGCTAATACTTTCTACAGTTTCTGGAGCGCAGCTTTGGATGCCAGTAGCGGCCTGGCTATGCCCAAAGTTACGGATTATCAGGATTATATTGCCCGTATCCATGACTTTGGCCGCTACTTTGATGAAAACATCGCCAATATGCGCACTGGAATTAAAGACGGTTTTGTTTTACCAAAAATTGTTGTGCAGGGCATAGCACCGACAGTGCGCGCTCAGGTTTATAAAGACCCGACACAAAGCAGCTTGTATGAACCTTTTACTAAATTCCCGGCCTCATTTTCACCAGCTGAACAACTGCAATTACAGCAGGCCGCCAAACAAGCTATTGCACAAACAGCTTTACCTGCTTTTGCCCGTTTAGCTGACTTTCTTGAAGGCGATTATATGAAAGCCGCTACAGACAGTCTGGCAGCAGAGCTACTGCCGCAAGGCAAAGCCTATTACCGTCATACCATCAATACCTATGTGACGCAGGATATGGATCCGGTCGAGATCCATAGCATTGGCCTTGCCGAAGTAAAACGGATCCGCGCTGAAATGGACTCGCTGATTAAAGAGACCGGCTTCAAAGGCAGTTTCAGCGACTTCACGAAATTTTTACGTACAGATCCGCAGTTTTACGCCAAAACCCCAACAGAATTATTAAAAGAAGCCTCTTACATCGCCAAGCGTATTGATTACCGCTTGCCGGAGTTTTTCGGCAAATTACCCCGCCTGCCATACGGTATAGTGCCTGTGCCAGATGAAATAGCACCGAACTATACGACTGCCTCTTACAACCCTGCCGCCATAGGTGGCATCCGCGGTGGTGCTTATTGGCTGAATACCCATGCTCTGGACCAACGCCCACTCTATGAACTGGTAGCTTTAACATTACACGAAGCTGTGCCGGGCCATCATTTACAAAATGCCCTGTCGCAAGAGCTGGAAAATGTGCCGCAGTTTCGCCGTAATCTGTATTTAAGTGCTTATGGCGAGGGCTGGGGTTTGTATGCCGAACGTCTTGGTGTGGAAATGGGTGTGTATGAAAATGCCTATCAGCAATTTGGCCGTCTAAGTTACGAGATGTGGCGCGCTTGTCGTTTGGTGATTGATACAGGTATCCATTCAAAGGGCTGGAGCCGTCAACAGGCGCTGGATTTCCTGTCCAGCAATACTTCGTTGTCACCAGCTAATGTAAGAGCCGAAGTGGACCGTTATATATCCTGGCCTGGTCAGGCGCTGTCATACAAAATGGGCGAAATTAAAATCCGCCAGTTGCGAGCTAAAGCCGAGCAACAACTGGGTGACAAATTTGACCTGCGCGCTTTTCATGATGCCCTGTTAGCCAATGGCGCTTTGCCACTGGAAATTCTGGAAGCAGAAATGGACCGTTTTATTGCTGGGGCTGCGGCTAAGTAGATTCTAAAGCGAGTCCCTTCAGCCGGATCCTGAAGGGACTCTCAGACACAAGATTCCGTCTTTACTGCAACATCTGCTGAATCATCGGGCTAATCGCCGACGACATTTTCAGACTGGTGCCACATATGGTGATGTTATTGCTCAGTCGCAATAACTCATCTAACTTAAAAGCTAACGATGTCTTTGTGGAATATCAGCATGTTGAACTTACTGCGAAATCTACTGGCTATTCTGTTAGGGATCCTGCTTGGAGCGACAGTTAATATGGCGCTGATTCACATCAGTCCTGCGCTTATTCCTCCGCCTGCGGGCGTCGACGTAACAAACACCGAAAGCCTGAGTTTGGGCATCGACTTATTTGAACCCAAACATTTTGTGATGCCCTTTCTGGCGCATGCTCTTGGTACTTTGGCCGGAGCTATGATCGCTTACCTGATAGCGGCTAAGCATAAACATCGTTTTGCTTATCTGATTGGCGTGTTTTTCCTTTGTGGCGGCGTAGCTGCGAGTTTTATGATCCCAGCTCCAGGCTGGTTTATTGCGTTAGATCTGGTGATAGCTTATCTGCCTATGGCATGGTTCGCTATCTTAGCAGGGCAACGTATTCAACCACATCACTGAGATGGTGAAATCATTTATGGACCATAAAATAATTGGATTAGGCCAACTGGCCATAGTGGTAAAAGATGTGCAGCTTTCGTTGCCATTTTATACTCAGGTACTGGGACTAGACTTTCTATTTTCTCTGACACCACAACTGGCTTTTGTACAATCTGGTGCCACCCGGTTAATGCTCAGCACGCCGCAAGGTACAGGTGAAGTTGGCAAAAATTCCATTCCTTATTTTCAAACAACCAACATAGAACAGTTTTATATCAAGGCTCTGGCTCTCGGTGCTGTAGCGGAGCGAGCTCCACAGCTTGCAGCACAGATGCCGGATCATCAACTATGGATAGCTTTTCTGAGAGACCCGGACGGTAACTTAATAGGTCTGATGGAAGAAAAAAGCTGAAAAACAGCAATAACCTGGTCCTAAGCATCTGCTGTCGCCATACTGTTGTGTTATTGCCGTCACCCAGAGCTGTTATTTCAGTTATTCTGGTCTTTCTATACAGTCTGAAGGGACGACGAACATGGCAGTTAATCTAGAACTGCTGAATACACCCAGAACTGAGACGCAATGTTCACAGGAACAACAGGCAGCAGTTTGTAGCCTGAACCTGCAAAATTAGCTTTGCACCACTCAAAGTCATAGCAATTCTAAGGAAACAGCACTATGCACCAACACGGAAAACTAAATTATGTCGAATTCCCCGCCAAAGATTTATCCGCCACCAAAGCATTTTTCAGCGCGGCTTTTGACTGGAGTTTTGTTGACTATGGCCCGGATTATGTGGCCTTTTCCGACCAAGGTTTAGACGGTGGCTTTTTCCGATCTGAACAATGCTCCACCAGCACAACAGGCGGAGCTTTATTGGTGTTTTACAGTGCAGATATCAGATCTACTTTAGCCAAAGTACAACAGCATGGCGGCATTGTGATTAAGCCTATTTTTGACTTCCCGGGCGGCTGCCGTTTTCACTTTACCGAACCCAGCGGTAACGAGTTTGCAGTTTGGTCAGAGTCTCAAGACTGAGCCAGATTGAGCTTAGTCTTGAACCAGTTTAATAAACACCGGGTTGCTGTAAAACCATAAATCGGACCAAGGGTTTTCGCCTTTGGCATCAGGCTCTGGTTCCAGCTCGTTTTTATTGTTGGTGCCGCGAAGGCGCAAATACTGGCTGCTGCTGACTTTACCCAGTGGCAGCTCAAACTGGCTGTAACCGTGTTCGATAGTCCAGTCGGCTGAGTAAAAACGTTTGGCTACCTTGGTCTTCAGCGCTTCGTCGCTATTTCGCTCTAAAGCTGGGCCTGTGATAAGCCCCTGAATCACGTCCACCCGCTGCACCTCTGGGTTAAAACCACCGCCGTTATTGCTAGTGGGGTCACGAAAACGCACCCGCAGCATCAGCTCATCGTCAGGTTTTATTGTCAAAGTCTGGCCTGCAGCCGCGGTTTTATCCGAACCTTTTACCGCCACTTCGACAAACAAGGCATCTATTAAATCACCGGTCGTGACAAAAACCTGACCGGCTTTGAGGGCAGCAAAAATACTGTCGTAGTTTTTATCGGCATACACATAAGTTTTAGCGTATTGACCCGGCCAGAAGTCGGCCCAGCCATCTGTATAATGACCATGACTGTCGGACACTCCTGTCACCCACCAATTGCGGCCTTCACTTAATAAACTATCCCACACACCACCTAAACGGGCTGTCATCTGGTCGTAGCCACCCATAGTCGGATAATAAGGGTATTCGCCGCGGATGGCGTTTGGGTCCTGACTGCCATCCGGATTTAAAGTTGCCGCCTGATGGCCTTCAGCGCCTGTCATCCCAATCACTACATCGGGTGCAGTATCCTGCCAGTCACGTAACTGCGCTGGAGTCACTTTATTGTATTGCCGAAAACCAGTGGCTAAGCGCGCCGGATGATTAACCAAAAGCAAAGGTTTATCCGGTAATTCATTCATGGCTTTGAGTGCTTGCAGCATAAAGCCATCTTCGGACTTTTCCGGCCCAGGAGGTACACCCTGACGGCCGTTGTAGCGGCTTTCTATCTGGTATAACTGCTCTGCTTCGGTTGGCCTGTGCGGCATAATAAAACTGGCATGGCGACCACCAGGGCTATTGCCCGGCACATCAAACTCCATACCGTAAAATTGTAGAATTTGCGGTAAAGCTTTACGTGAAGCCACCAGCTCAGGGTAAGCCTGCTCTAACGCCAGTTTGGCACGGTTTGGCCCACCGTGATCGGTTATCACCATCCAGCTTAAGCCATAATGCGAGGCCATCTGGGCATTTAGCGGAATAGAGTATTTAGCATCTCCACCTAAAATAGGTGCTGGCGGAAACACTGAATTATCCCATTTCACGCTGTAATGGGTGTGCACATGGTGATCACCTGCCAGCCAGCTTTTGCCTTGTTCTGGCTTTTGTTCTGGTTGCGGATCCACTAGCACTTGCTGACATGACGCCATTAAAAAAGTTACTACAGCAGCCAGACCAATCTGCTTTTTATTCACGACCAAAGTTTTCACTTACTACACCTTAAGACTTATGAAACAGCCCTGATCCGACAGAATCAGGGCTGTCTTCAGGCTATGATTAGAACTGTACTGTCACCCCAGCCATATAAGTCCGGCCACTAAAGGTGGTGTTATAGGCTCTGTCGCTGGAGTCACTATATAACTCGTCACGCACATTGGTCAGGTTTATCGCTTCCAGGTTCAGTTTTACACTGTCACTTAAGCGATAAAATGCAGAGAAATCAACGTTGGTCGTGGCATGGTAACCACGTTCGTCATCGTCAATCGAGCCACTTTCCACACCCGTAATATAATCACTGCGGTAAGCTGCAGCAACACGGGCACCCCATTGTTCTGCTTCGTAATACAGCGTGAAGTTATAACTTTGTTTGGATAAACCAGGAAAGGCTTTGATTTGATCTTCACCTGAGTTTTCGACGTTACGATACAAGGTCTTACCATCCGCCCAGGTGTAGTTAGCAATCACACCTAAGTTATTAAAAGGCTCTGGCAGGAAATCCAAATCCCGTTGCATCGCCAGTTCAAAACCTTTGATGGTGGACGAATCAGAGTTTTGTGGTGATGACACATTAAAAATGTCCTCTACCGTTTTACCTTTTGGTAATAACTCAGCCGGTAAACCCAGTTCGCTGTAGACAATCTGCTGAGTTTCAGTGACGATAAAGTTATCAATGTCTTTGTAAAACAAGGCTGCAGACAACAAACCTACATCTTCAAAATACCACTCCAGCGCCGTATCAAAGTTATCCGATTCAAAAGGTTGCAGATGTGGGTTACCTACTGAAATCTGGCCTATATCATTTTCGCCCAGGGAGGTTTGGCTAACGTTGGCCGAAAACGCCATAGCACCTAACGAAGGACGGGTCATGTTTTTGCTCAGGCCTGTACGCCAGATCACATCTTCAGCAAACTCGTAGGCAATATTCAGGCTTGGCAGATAGTCTGAATAATCGCGCACCATCTCCGTCGGAATGCCTTTCGACAAACCTTTTGAGCTCAGCTCTGTGGTGAAGTAACGCACGCCGATATTGGCGCGCAGCGGCATACCTGCCACATCATATTCGGTATCGTAGACCAGATAAGCAGCCTGAGTTTCTTCGGCTAAATCATAAGCCGAACTTTCCACTGTGTAGGCATCTGTTAAAGTGAAATCGGTCAGACCATAAAAGGCCTGCAAAGCTGCCATATCACCTTGTAACCAGCTTTTATCCGGATGACCGTTAAACAGTTGCACCTGTTCGGCCGTCAGGGTTTTTACGCCCTGATTTTGCGGTGTGGCTTTATTGGTTGGGAAATCCTGAGCCACCCGCTCAAAACCTGTGTTCGTAAATTTCTTATAGTTCACACCAAATTTCAGGCTGGAGCTGTCGGTTAAACCATAGTCAAAATCCAGCTTGGCATTATCAAAGTCGGAGTAGATAAAGTTCGACTGAAAGTACAAATCTTTGACCGTGTAACCAGTCAGAGTAGTGACATCAAAGCTAGGTGAATAGCTGTGACCGTAGAAGGCATCCTGAGTGAAATCAGTAATAATATTCACTTTTTTACTGGCTTCGATATTCAGTTTATTCACACGAGGTTGCTCGTAATCAGAAGAACTGTGGCCAAGCATAGCGCTCATTTTTAAGTCGTCGGTCAGAGTCCAATCTGCCGTCAAGCTCGCCTGATTTAATACCGACTCGTTGCGATCCTGACGGTTTTCATTACGCCATGTCGCATTTTTATAATCGGCATAAATCACTTCTTTATTGCCGTTATTGTCACGCCAGACCAGGCTGTTAACCACAGAGTTATCTTTCACCGCCATATGATGCTCAGACAACTGATTTTCCAGTTTGCCGTGCATCAAATCCAGCACCAGACTGAAGTCTGAACTTGGTTTGTACTGTAAAGCCGCAGTAATACCTAAACGGTTTTGATCGTTTTCCCAAACCGAATAACGGTGACCACGCGGAAACCATAATTCACCTGAATCCAACTCAGCTTGTAAGGCAGTATTAGTGGCATCGGCCGCTTTTTTGCCACCTTCACGACGCCAGCGTGTGGTGTTGGTGCCGAATTCATTGGTTGCTCTGTCGCTGTAAGCCACAGACACCAGAGCGCCAAAATCAGACCAGGTATTAGACAATAAAGCCGCGATACGAGGATCTGTACTGTCGGTATTGCTGTTGGTACCAACCTGAGCGGAAACTGCCGCCTGAGCGCCATCGTAATCAAAAGGTTTAGCGGTACGTAAATTGACAGTACCAGCTATGCCACCTTCTTCCTGATCAGCAGAAAAAGATTTTTTCACATCAATTTGGTTAAACAGCTCAGAGGCAAAAATATTAAAGTCAAAAGCCCTGGTACGGGACACACCACCACGCGCATCCATAGGCGAAGACGAAGTACCTAAAGCCTCCATACCGTTGACCTGCACACGGGTAAAATCAGGGCCTAAACCACGCAAAGAAATCTGCCGGCCTTCGCCACCTTCACGGGTAATAGTGACACCAGGCACACGTTGCAGTGAGTCGGCCAGGTTCAGATCAGGGAAATCGGCAATATCTTCCGCCACTATCGAATCCTGAGCGATCATGGCTTCACGCTTCAGATCTTTGGCTTTGATAATAGAGCTACGAAAGCCTTTCACTTCAATCACTTCTGTTTCTGCCGCAGCAGCGTCCGTAGCAGATTGAGCCAAAGCCATAGTGCTGTAAAAAGCCGGCAGTGCAGCCAGCACGGCCAAAGCCAGATGACTCTTGCGAAGATTCGTCTTCATAATTAATCCATTATTCCTGGTTAGTTAAGCTGATTAAGTAAATCTGCCAGGCGCAAATGCGCAGCAGTCCCCCTAAAGAGCAACGAGCAGTGATTTATGGACAGAGAATTTTATGAAGGTTTTTTTACAGGCGCAGCAGGACTGTAACAAAGCTTACATAGAGAACTTGATGGTCATAAAAATTAACCAAAGCAAAGCTGCGCTATACAGCAGAGATAGGATTGAATTTAGTGCTAACAAACTGAGCCAAACTGGGCCGCTAAACTGGTTTTCGTCTCTTGTTTTTTTTAGCCACAGCCGAACTGAAGAGGGAATTAACAATAAAGCAGAAACTAACAGCATCAGAAAAACTAGCATGACACCAAAACCCGAAGAGGGTGAGCTGGATTCATTTGCATCGTACCTGTCGGCAAAGGACAGGTAATAACACACCGCTATGATGGCAATACAAAAACCTGCAACCTGAGCTTTTTTCATTTAATAGCCTTTTATCATGCGAAGTCAGTTGGGTTCAGATCGGCGTGACCACTAATGCCGTCGCAAAACACACAGTACTTTGCGTTTTGCGGCAGCCAAGATCATAACTCTCAACCACAACAGCAGCCTGGTTTTATTGGATCTCAAACAATTCCACATCAAAAATCAGGGTGGAACCGGCTGGGATTTTGCCTGCGCTGCGGTTGCCGTAAGCCAGATTAGAAGGGATATAAAAACGGAATTTATCACCCACTTTCATCAGCTGTACGCCTTCAGTCCAACCAGGAATAACGCGGTTTAGTGGGAAAGAAATAGTTTCGCCGCGCTCGACTGAAGAGTCGAACACTGTGCCGTCAATCAAAGTGCCGTGGTAATGCACCCGCACTGTGCTGCTGGCTGTTGGGTGAGTTTCGCCGCTGCCACTTTGTAAAACTTCATACTGCAGGCCTGAAGCTGTGATTTTTACGCCGTCTTTTTTAGAGTTTTCAGCTAAAAACGCACTGCCTTTTTCCAGATTCAGCGCTGCGGCTTTTTGGTTATTGGCGTTGTTGTAGAAGTAAAAAGCTATGCAAGCAATAACTAGGATGATTAAAGCAATTTTCATGGTGGGTCCATTTTATTAAATTAAATAACAGCGACATTATGATTAACACTATTTTTAATGACAGCGAAAATAATTAGTTCAACGTAAGCGCCTATGACAGCGAACCAACGAAACTTACCAACTATCGATCATTATAACCCTGACTAAATAATATTATTTTATTAACTTTATCTCCTGAATAAGATCCATAGTCCCCTGCCGAGCCAATATGTGCTCACTGATAAGTGAAATATATTTTTCATACTTTTCATCTCTATAATAAATATCGGCAAGCATGCCAAATAATGATGACTGATCGCTATAAGACAACTCATTACTATTAAGTGCTTCTTCAGCATATCCAGCAGCCTTACCTAAATCGCCTTTTTCATCCCGAATAATTAGCATCATAACTAAGAATTTTTTTAAAAATGCAGCATCATAGGGGTTTAGTTGAGAATTATCTTTAATATAATCCAATAACATATCAATCCCCGCGGATATATTTCCTTCTTCTCTGGCATAAAATGCCTTAGCCATTACTCGTGACGTACCGCTCAATGTTTCCCTTTTATCTAAAACATTTATTTTTAGCAACTTACTGTTATGATTTGCGTATACGTCTTTCAGGGCAGCCGCCACTCCATGTGCTTGTTCAGATTTGTACACACCATTACTTAATGCAGTATAACCACCACTTAAACAGATCTTAGTTCTTTCAGGCCTCATGCAGCGTAGATTTTCATACTTTGCCAGCGCCTTAAATCGTAACTCGCTGTTGTGTATGGAATATGCCTCCAGGCAACTCGCCAAGTATTTTATTGCAAGATAAGCCTTAGGATTATTTTCAAGACGTGACACGTGCGAGTCGATTCGCTGTTCACAAAGATGATGACTACTGTCATAAAAATCCTTTACCTCTTGGAAATTAGTGGATAAAAGTTCTATGAAGGTGTCACGTTCATTTTTGTAACGCACAAGCTCGGTTACATTATAGCTTTCTATCTCTCGTTCGTATTTTATAAATGTTTCATCTGATACATAACCGAGAGTACCGTCGTATTCTAAAATAGCTAATAAAGTGATGCCTTGCATATCACCTTCAGCCTCCAATTCTTTGAACAGAGGTAATGCAAGCTTTCGGTTCTTTAAATAAAAGTTTGAATAATATAAAACTGCCAAATCAAGTTTTTTACTTTCATTCCCAGCTAATATTTCCGCTTTGAAATGATCTTCACCGATTTTAAAACGCTGCTCATAACCTGGAAAATTTAAAAAAACCTTAGGACTTGTGCTCTGACAAGCGGTGATCATCAGGATAACAACTAGTATAAAAAATGCTGACTTCATATTCTTTCCATTTATATAGCTTAAAAAGCTTTCAGAGATGAGAAAGCTAGCTCCTTTGTCTATGATACATTAATACCCCAATTTTTACGGCACGCTTGGAAACCAGCTTTAAAGCATCAATCAGCCCGCTCACTCGATGCTAAAAATTGACTAAATCAGGATAAATTTCACCAATGAAGTTGAGTTTCAAATTGAGCAAAAAGTCCAAAGTCAGATGTTCTTCAGTCGTAAAGACTGGGCATAATCGGCATATTAACTTACATGCATGTTTTGAGTGTTGTCATTGTTGATTTTTAAATTAAATTAGTTTTCCTTCTTCGGCAACAAATACCTGCAGCCAACATCAACTGAGAAACTAGTCTGATGGTACTAAAAATAAATCGGCGCAGGAAAGTTAAGGCTGGATGTACCCAGTAGCTACAAACTTGAAAATATTTATCAGAAAAGCACAGAGCCTGATATCCCTATTATCTTTGTTTTTCTCTGTTTCTAACCGCCGCTCTTGAGCCCACTGCTGGCTTTGCCTACAATGACGCACGTTTTATTTATTACAGGCCAGAGCCATGACAGACACTACTCAAGACACAGCAGCACGCCCGGATTTACCGGATCGCCTTTGCACTAACCCACGTAGCCCACATTATGTAGCGGCAATTTTCGAACATGAGGTAGGTATTCGCCTGAACGGCAAAGAGCGTTTTGATGTGGAAGAATATTGTATCAGCGAAGGTTGGGTGAAAGTGGCTGCTGCCAAAGCGCTGGACCGCCGTGGCCAGCCTTTACTGATGACAGTTAAAGGTAAAGTAGAAGCTTTTTATCGTTAAAAGCATACAGCTCGCTCAGACTGTCGTTTGGACGCGAGACGGGCAGGGAAAAACCCTGCCCCTACATTTTTGCGGCGAGTGCAATCTAAGCAGCCGTATTTAGCATCAGAAAAATGCAATGCTTCCCCATCAAAACTCCGCTGTAACCCCAAGCATATAAGTGCGGCCACTGTAGGTGCTGTTATAGGCTCTGTCGCTGGAGTCGCTATATAATTCGTCGCGCTGGTTGGTCAGGTTCAAGGCTTCGAGGTTTAGCTTTATATGGGCATTAAGCCGGTAATAAGCTGAAAAATCGAGATTAGTGCTGGCATGATAACCTCGCTCATCATCGTCGATAGAGCCACTTTCAACTGCTGTGATGTACTTGCCCCTGTAGGCCGCAGCAACACGAGCGCCCCAAACTTTGGTTTCGTAATACAGCGTCAGGTTATAACTTTGCTTTGATAAGCCCGGGAAAGCTTTGCGCTGGCTCTGGCCTGAGTTTTCGACATTCGGATACAAGGTGTCGCCATCGGCCCAGGTGTAGTTGGCTATCACCCCTGAATACTGAAAAGGTGCTGGCAGGAAATCCAAATCACGCTGCAGCGCCAGCTCAAACCCCTGAATGCCGGACGAGCCTGAGTTTTGTGGTGACGACAGATTAAAGATATCGTTGACTGTTTTGCCGTCAGGTAATAAGTCGGCAGGCAGCCCCAGCTCGCTATAACGCCGTTGCTCTGTTTTGGTCTGAATAAAGTTGTTGATGTCTTTGTAAAACACCGCAACAGAAGCCAGACCTGCGCTTTCAAAATACCACTCCAGCGCCATATCAAAGTTATCAGAATCATAGGGTTGCAGCTCTGGGTTGCCTGTGGAGATTTGGCCTATATCGGTTTCACCCAGGGAGGTTTTACTGACATAAACCGAAAAGGCCATGGCGTCTAAAGACGGGCGGGTGATATTTTTGCTCAGGCCAACGCGCCAGATCATATCCTCTGCCAACTCATAAGCCAGATCCAAACTCGGTAAATAACCTGAGTAGTTGCGATTGATACTGGCAGGTTGCATGTAAGACACACCTTGCGAGCTCATTTGGGTGTCGAAAAAACGTAGGCCAAAGCGCGAACGTAACGGCGAACCTGCAAGATCGAGGTCGTGGTGATACAACAAATACAGCGCCTTGGTTTGCTCCGCTAAATCGTACACTGTATTACTCAAAGTATTGGCAGCCGTTAAGGCAAAATCGCTCAGGCCATAAAAGTTCTGCACTGCAGCTATATTGCCTTCCAGCCAGCTTTGGTCCTGATGGCCTCGATAAATCTGCACCTGAGCTGGGTTTAGGCTAACCATACCCTGATTCTTTGGTGTCGCGTTGTTATACGGAAAACCACTGGCCTCT
This sequence comes from Rheinheimera tangshanensis, assembly GCF_014645135.1. Classification (GTDB taxonomy): domain Bacteria; phylum Pseudomonadota; class Gammaproteobacteria; order Enterobacterales; family Alteromonadaceae; genus Pararheinheimera; species Pararheinheimera tangshanensis. The sequence goes on along the minus strand of NZ_BMLH01000001.1, from coordinate 226,942 downwards.
TGCTCAAAGCCAGAGTTACTAAACTTTTTATAGTGAATACCAAATTTAAGCGTGTTGTTATCGCTAAGCTGGTAATCAACATCCAGCTTGGCATTGTCAAAACTGGAATAGATAAAGTTCGACTGGAAAAACAGATCTTTGACTGTATAGCCTTCGATAGAAGTGACATCAAAATCAGTTGAAGAACTGCGGCCATAAAAGGCGTCCTGGCTGAAGTCTGTGATGATGTCAGCTTTTTTCTTCGCTTCAATATTGAGTTTCTGCAACAGCGGCTGGCTGTAGTCGGATGAACTATGGCCCAACATAGCGCGGATCTGCAGATCGGCTGTGGCAGTCCAGTCTGCGGCCAGGCTGATTTGATCAAACACCGACTCGTTATAATCCTCACGGCTTTCGTTGCGCCAGCTGGCATTTTTGTAGCTGGCATAGACTACTTCTTTGTCGCCGCTCTTATTGCCAGTGCTTTCACGCCAGATCAGCGAGTTCACCAGGTTATTATCTTTTACCGCCATATGATGTTCAGCCAGCTGGTTTTCCAGCTTACCGTGCATCCAATCCAGCACCAGACTGAAATCCTGATTGGGTTTGTATTGCAGCGCTGTTGTAATACCTAAGCGGTTTTGCTCGTTTTCCCAAACAGAAAAACGCTGGCCACGAGGAAACCATAACTCGCCGGAGTCCAGCAGGTTTTGCAGTTCAGTATTGCTGCTATCGGCCGCTTGTTTGCCGGTTTCCCGCCGCCAGCGTGTGGTATTGCTGCCATATTCGTTGGTAGAGCGAACACTGTGAGTGATAGATACCAAGGCGCCAATATCTGACCAGAGCTCAGAGAACACAGCGGAGAAGCGTGGATCCGAGCTATTGGTGTTGCTGTTGGTACCCAACTGAGCCGAAATACTGCTTTTAGGCCCGTCGTAATCAAAAGGCTTAGCTGTGTGTAAATTCACAGTGCCCGCTATACCGCCTTCTTCCTGATCGGCAGAAAAGGACTTTTTTACATCAATTTGATTAAACAGCTCAGAGGCAAAAATATTAAAGTCAAAAGCCCGGGTTCTGGACACAGCGCCGCGCGCATCCATAGGTGAAGAGGATGTGCCCAAAGCCTCCATTCCGTTCACTTGCACCCGGGTGAAATCCGGGCCTAAACCACGCAATGAAATTTGCCGGCCTTCGCCCCACTCTCTGTTAATAGTAATGCCAGGCAAGCGCAGTAAGGAGTTGGCTAAGTTCAGCGCAGGAAAGTCGGTAATATCGTCGGCTACCAGGGAATCCTGTGCAATCATGGCTTCGCGTTTGAGTGTTTTAGCCTGAGGTAACACTGCTTTGGTCACAGCATTCTGCTCTGCAACTACAGTGGAACGTATAGCTATCACTTCCATAGCAGCAGGTGGTTTTTGGGTTTTACTAGCGGGAATAGCAGCAGCCATAGCTGGTTGTTCTACTACAGCTTTGGCTTTAATCAACCAGCCTTTTTCGCGCGGAATAGCTTCTAAAGGCTGCTGTGCTAGCAGCTGGTTCAGTGCTTCAGTGGGTTCAAATTCACCATAAAGAACAGGGGCTTGTCGCCCTTCAAGTAAAGCCGGGTCGTACAATAACGGCTGATTTGTCGTGCGGGCAAATTGCAGCAAGGCCGCAGATAAAGGCTGAGATGGCAGTGAATACAACTGCTTCTGTGGAGCTTCAGCAGCCCATACAACAGGGCTTTTGCAACAGCACAAAAGCAATAACACACAGAGTTCAGGTCGTAACCACACAACCCGCCCCCACTGCTACTCTGACCTGCTCAGCCGGATACCGCTGCTGCTTTGCTGCAGCGTTAAGCCATAAGCTTCAGTCAGTGCCGATAAGGTTTGTTGAGTATTGGCCAGTTCAAAACGACCTGCCACCCGCAAATCAGCGACCTCAGCACTGGCGCTGACCGGCACCAAAGTCGACCTGTTTAGCCGATGCAGCAAATACGCCAAGGTCTCGTTTTCAATTTCAATCCAACCAGAACGCCAGTCAACTAACTGCTGCAAATTCACTTTTTGCACTTCAGATAATTTATGCTGCTGAATACGAATTCGCTCGCCACTTTTCAGCAGCACACTTGGACCTGCAGCGTTAGCCTGCACCTGTACAGCACCTTCGTATACTGTGATATCGATCAGATCCGGGTCGCGGTCAATATTAAATTCGGTGCCCACAGCGACCACGCTGGCTTGATCCAGTCGAACTTCAAAAGGCCGTTGTTTGTCTTTTGCAACTGCAAAATAAGCAGCGCCATGGCCTTGCAGTACCTGACGTTTGTTTGCAGTAAAAAATACAGTGAGCTGACTTTCTGGCGCTATATCAACCACTGAGCCATCATCCAGCTCTTGTTGCATGCTGCTGGCTTGAGCTGTTTTTAGCTCATAAGGCGCAGGACTAGAAAACAAGCTGCCCTTGTCCAGATAAAGCAACATCACCAAGACTGAACTGAATGCCATAGCAGCACCAGCCAGCTGAAATTTAGGCCACTTCAATTTAAGCAACGGTGCAAAAGATAACTGCCAGCGTTTGAAGGGTGAAGGCTGATAAGCGGCTAAAGCTTTAGTTAAAGCGGGATCCTGCCAGGTTTTGATCATCGAATGCAGCAATTCTGCATGTTTTGGGTCGGCCTCCAGCCAATGACTGAATCGTCTTTTACTCAGACTATCCAGCTCACCACTGGCGAGTTTTTCAACCCAACTGGCGGCCTGCAGATACAGCTCCTGCTCTGCCTGTTCTTTGCTATTCAACTTTTCTTCTTCACTCAAAATAGGACTCACACAACTCGCGACTGATCGATCAGACGTTGAATATCGGCCAGCGCTCTGCTTATATGTTTAGAGACGGCATCCTCGCTCATTTGCAACAAAGTAGCAATTTCGCTGCGACTTTTGCCTTCCATTCGCAAAAGCACAAAGACTTGCCGTCTTAATGGCGGCATAGCCGAAAGCGCCTGACTCAACAGATCCACAGTTTGCTGCATGCTGGCCATTTCTTCCGGGTTAGCGCTTTGACACAGCACTTGATCCGGCTCTTCGGCCTGGACTGGCTTTAATCGCATTAACATATGACGGGCCACGGTGAAGGCATAAGCCAAAGGATTCAGAATAGGCCGCTGTTTAGCCTGCTCCAACACACGGGCAATAGACTCCTGAAAAATATCGGCGGCATCAGCACTACTGGCATTTCGCTCCAGATATCGGGCCAAAGGCGCAGCATTTTTCAAGACCTGATGCACATCCTGCTCCGGCTTTTCAACGATCGACATAAGGCCCCCATGTTTTCACTAAGGGGCAAACCATAACTGATAGATATGACACTAGGTTGACAAGAATGTCAGACAGAGAAAAGAGGATAAAATGACTAGAAAATCAGTTGGAAAGGACCTTGTATCAATAGTTAAAAAGAAGGCCTTGACGGCCTTCTTTACACACCGAATTAATTAATTTCGGTGACAAACTGGTCGCGGCTACGACGCACTTTTTGCAGTTTCACCAGCCAGTCGCCTTCGTCAGCACGGTAGCCTAATGGTAGTAACAACACAGAGCGTAAACCCTTTTCTTTTAAGCCCAGGATTTCATCCACTTTCACCGGATCAAAACCTTCCATAGGGGTGCTGTCGACTTTTAGTTCGGCTGCAGCAATTAAAGCTGAACCTAAACCTATATAAGCCTGACGGGCTGCATGTTGAAAATTGGTTTCAGCGTCACGCTGTGGATAAGTATTGAGCAGCATAGCCCGATAGTTTTCCCAGCCTTCGTTTTTAAAACCACGAATGTCGTTAGTTAAATCAAACATCTGATTAATACGTTCAGCTGTGTAGTTGTCCCATGCCGCAAATACCAATAAGTGTGAACTGTCGGTGATCTGCCCCTGATTCCAGGCGTGAGGCTTAATTTGCTCGCGTATAGCTTTATTAGTCACCACCAGTACTTCATAAGGCTGTAAACCACTTGAAGTCGCACTTAAACGTATAGCTTCCAGAATAAAGTCGATTTTATCCTGTGAAACCACCTGGCTCGGATCGAATTTTTTGGTGGCATAACGCCATTCTAACTTACTGATTAAATCAGACATCTGGTACTTCCTTAATGGTAAAGGGGAAACAAGTCGGACCACGATTATACGCTTGCAGCAGGCTATTTTGTTAGTTGATATGGTTCTGATTTATCGCATTTTGGATGAATAACACCTGATCCAAAACCTAACAAAGCTGCAATCAGACAAGGCATACTTCTGCTTCCTGTTGAGTTTTGTAGAAAGTAGTTCATAGAATTTGAACGATTCAGCACATCAGCTTAGCCTGCAGCTGCAGTGACTCACCCCCTTAATTTATATGCTCTCTTAACTCTTGCCGCTGCCATTGATCTTGTCGAATGAGTTATTCATCAGGGTTTTATTTATCGCTCTACTGACCTATGCTAGCGTCCACTTATTGCTTTGACTGAATAAAGGCGAGTCTGTATGAAATTTAGTCTTTCGGCTCTGATGATGGTTGTGGCTGCAGGAGCGGCTCAAGCTGCAACCGAACCTTTAACCGCTCAGCATTTATGGCAAGTTGCGCGTCCAGGCGCTATGACCTTATCACCCAGTGGTCAACAGCTGGCATTGACTGTCACCCGTTATGATCTGGCTGCCGATAAAGGCAATGCCGATATTCATATTCTGGATTTACGTACCCAGCAACTAACCGCCTTAACCCAGCATCCGGACTCGGATACTGCACCGGCCTGGAGCCCGGACGGTCGCCAGCTGGTGTTTGTCTCCAAACGCGGCAATGAACATAATCAACTGTTTTTATTGCCTTTAACAGGGGGTGAAGCCAAAGCATTAACCAAGTTACCTGTTGCAGTACAGCAGCCTAAATGGTTTCCGGATGGTCAGCGTATTTTGTTTCTGGCCAATGTACCTAAAGGTTTTAATGGTGACTTTGCTGCATTAGCTGAACAGCTCAAACAGAAAAAAGACAATAAAGTCACAGCCCGGGTGACTGAAAACAGAGTCTACAGATACTGGGACCACTGGCTGACCGATGACAGCTATCCGCATTTATTTAGTATCAACATCCACACAGGTGAAATTGCCGATTTAACGCCGGGTTGGGATCGCTGGTTTAGTTTAAATGGTGATGCCGAATTTGATATCTCTGTCGATGGCCGTCAGATTGCTGTCAGCGCTGTGACTAGTGCGCCCCCTTTTGATCAGATCAATCACGATATTTTACTGCTGAAAACCGATGGTTCAGGTCAGTTTGTCAACATCACAGCGGATAATCCAGCCAGTGACAATAACCCGAAATTCAGCCCTGATGGCAAAAGTCTGGTTTATGGCGCTCAGCGCAGCACCTTTTTTACTGCCGATAATAACCAGCTGATCCGCTTTGATTTTAAACCCCAACAAAAAACTAATCTGACCCAGGATTGGGACATTTCGGTCGACGACTGGGAGTTTGGCAATAATGGCACTTTGTATTTCCAGGCCGCCGATAAAGCTAAATCAGCCCTGTACAGCATGCCTTTGGCTGGTGGTCAGGTAAAACAAATTTTGCGCCAGGCTGATATTAGTCAGCTACAGATTGGCCAACAGCAACAAGTCTATCTGGTGCAGCACAGCATGAAGCAGATGCCGGAGGTTTATGCTCTGGACAACAAAGGCCGAACCTTAAAGCAATTGAGTCGACTGAATACCGAGCTGCAGCAAAAAATTAGTTGGGGTAAAACAGAAGAAGTCAGTTTTGCCGGCGCTGATGGCAAACTGGTGCAGGCTTACATTACCTATCCACCGAACTTTGACCCAACTAAAAAATGGCCTTTGCTGAATGTATTACACGGTGGCCCTCACAGCTATTCGGGTGACAGTTTTAGTTATCGCTGGAACTCGCAAGTCTTTGCTGCTGCCGGTTATGTGGTGATCCAGCCGAACTTCCATGGTTCCACCAGTTTTGGTCAGGCCTTTGCTGAATCAATTCATGGTGAGCATCCAGTGAAACCTTTTATGGATAGCGAAGCCGCTGTAGATTATATGCTGTCGCGCGGTTTTATCGATTCTACCCGTTTGGCTGCCGCTGGCGGCAGTTACGGTGGTTATCTGGTGAGCTGGATTGCAGGCCACACCGACCGCTATAAAGCGCTGATTAACCATGCGGGTGTCTATAACCTGATGGGACAGTTTGCTTCTGACGCCACAGCACACAGAGTACATGCCTATGGTGGCTCGCCATGGAGTGGTCTGGATGTGATGCAGCAATGGAACCCAGCCTTATTTGCCGATAAGTTTGTCACTCCTATGCTGATCATGCATGGTGAGCAGGATTACCGAGTTCCTGTAACTCAGGGACTGGAAATTTACGGTGTCTACAAGGGCAAAGGCTTAGATGCTCGTTTGGTGTATTTCCCGAATGAAAACCACTGGATTTTAAAACCGAATAATTCCATTTTCTGGTTTAACGAATTTACCAGTTGGTTGCAGCGTTATGTTCCAGCGGGCCCTACAGATTGAGTTCGAACTCCTTAACCTCGCTTTATCAGCAACAGGTCCAACAGGGCCTGTTGTTGTATGACGAGCCACAATATCAGTCGGTAGTGGCGCTGCAGCAGATAGCGGATCAGTTATGTTCTGGCCTGCCTGCTTTGGGCTTATACATACATGGCCCTGTCGGGCGTGGCAAAACTATGCTGATGGATTTGTTTTATCAGCAGCTGGCTCTGGATGGCAAAATCCGGCTGCATTTTCATCATTTCATGGCGCGGGTGCATCAGGAACTGAAACAGCATCAGGGCGAAGCCGATCCTTTATTGCTCATAGCCAAAGACTGGGCATTTAAGTACAAAGTACTGTGTTTTGACGAGTTTTTTGTCAACGACATAGGCGATGCCATGTTGCTTGGCACCTTATGGCGTTACTTATTTCAGTGTGGTGTTGTGCTGGTGACCACCTCCAATGCAGTACCTGAAGAGCTGTATAAAAATGGTCTGCAACGTCAGCGTTTTTTACCAACCATTGATTTGCTGCGCCAGCATTGCAAAGTGGTAACCTTGGATAACGGCATAGATTACCGGCGCTTAACACAAAGTCCGATGCGTTTTTACCAACAAGGCGGCACTGCGGCAGAGTTAAAACAACAGGCGCAAGAGCTATTTGGCAAAGTACAGCCCCTGGCCGACTTTGAATTGTTGGGACGAAGTTTTCCTGCTTTATGGAGTAACGAAAACATCATAGGTTTTGATTTTATGGCACTGTGCTCAGGGCCACGCAGCCAGCTGGATTACATGCAGCTGGCAAGTCGCTACCAGGCCATAGCAGTGTTGGATGTGCCACAGTTTAGCTCGGTGTCAGACACGGCCATTCTGCATGGTGTGGAAGACAGTTATCAGCGTGAACATCAGGATATCTTTATCAGCAAGCTTGATAACGAAGCCAGGCGTTTTATTGCCCTGGTGGACGAGTGTTATGACAGAGGCTGCTTGTTACTGCTGACCTCTGCTGTAGCTATTTCAGAGCTGTATCAAGCAAAACAGCTGGAGTTTGCTTTTGCCCGCTGTGAGTCACGTTTATATGAAATGCAGCAGTGGCAAGTTGCTGCGGCCAAGCTGAGCCAAACCGCAGCAACTAGGTTGTCATGATTTATAAATAATCTACTTACAGATAACGGATCCAGGCCTGCTGGCTGCGTTTTTTGTACAGAGAAAACCATTTTGTGGGGAGATACAAAGCGACAGCTAATAACACTGTCGTCAACCAAATCCACCCCATATGTTCCATGCCAAAACCTTCTCCCTGATTTGGGCCGCACACCGCCAACACAATCCGATACAGCACCAGCAATACATATAAATGCAGTATGTAGAAGAACATCGGTGCCGAACCAAAGTTCACCAGGATTTGTGTCCAATTGCCTTGCGGTTTTTCCAGCACAAACAACAGTAAAAACATCAGACCTAAAGTCACCAATAAGTAATTTAATGAAGGTGGATACTTGGTCAGATTCAGGATCGACATCAGGCTGGTCACCAGATCCGGATACAGCTGCCAATCGAGCGTTTCACCATAGATATTAAAACCTCGCAGCACAATAAACAGCAGCAGACAGCCTGCTCCCAATTGCAACAGCAAACGGCCTCTGTGCTCTGCAGACAGAGTTTTACTGTACAAAGGCCCTGCCAGATAACCCAAAATAATGACACCTATCCAGGGTAAAACCGGGTAACTGGCTTTAATTTTCACAGCCCCTTCACTGACTAAGAAATTACGGTCATGCAAAATAGTCCATAAGCTGTAGCCCCACTCTTCCGGCTGAAAGCTGACAGGTGTCAGTAAGTTATGGCCAAACACAATGCCAAAACCCAGCAAAGCCAACACAGCTTTTGGCCACTGACTGACCAGAGCCAACACCACCATACTCAAACCTATAGCCCAAATCACCTGTAACCAGATAGTGTGATAAGAACCCATCCATGAAAAATTGATGATGGTGACTTCCAGCGCTATTAAAAACAGCCCCCTTTTAAGCAGAAAGCTGCGAGCAGAGCGAGCCGGGCCGTTGACTGGATTGGCATAAAGCCAGGCCGACAAACCTGTTAAAAACACAAATACCGGTGCACATAAATGCGCGGCAAAACGGCTAAAAAATAAGCTGGCGGACGTCTCATCCAGATCCATAGGATCCAACACCTGCATATGATAAAAAAACCGCTCCCGCACATGGTCCAGCAACATAATCAGCATCACCAGCCCGCGCATCATATCGATGCTTTGAATGCGGCTACGAATAAAGGCTTGATCAGAATGCATAGGTCAGACTCACTTTATACGAGCGCGGCTCACCCGGCACTGTCCACAGCGCCGAATAGGAGTTGTGGATATAGAACTTATCAAACAGGTTGTCGACATTCAGCTGTGCTTTCCAGTTCTGATCTAAATCGGCGGCCCAGGACAAACCAAACAAAGTATGGGATGGCAACATATAACTGCTGTCGACTGAATCACCCAGACGTTTGGCAACATGATTGACTCTCAAACCTAAACGGCTTTCGACTGAACCCAGTGGTAACAACTGGGTCAGCACCAGACTGGCATTGTGTTTAGGAATATTTACCAGACGACTGCCAGCCGGCACATTGACACCCCAGTCGATGTTGATCATATCGTTGGCGGTTTGGGTATCCAAAAAGGCATAAGACAATTGAGCCGATAAGTCTTCTGTAAGCTGGCCTTGTACATCCAATTCAATACCACGGCTGGTGGCTTCACCTAAGGTGGCTGAGAATCCTACATTGACCGGATCCGAAGTCAGGATATTGGATTTTTTCGCATCAAAAAATGCCACAGTGCCTGTAACGCCCGAAGTAGTGAATTTCGCGCCAATCTCATAAGAGTCACTTAACTCTGGATCAAAAGGGTTACCGGCATAATCGGTGCCGCTTAACGGCAGGAAACCTTCGGAATAGCTACTGTAAAAGCTTAATTCTGGGTTTACTTCATACACCAAACCAATACGAGGGCTGACTTGAGTGCCAGTTTTATTCGAACGGGTGGCTTTTAACAGCTCCTGAATATCCTGCTGATAATCGTCAAAACGCAGGCCCAGCAATAACTTCCAATGCTGTGTCAGATCCATCTGATCCTGCAGATAGACCCCCCAGGCTTTTTGGCTTTCCAGATTCTCATACAAAGGCGCAGGAGCAGTGGCTGTTCCGCCATACACAGGGTTAAAAATATCTAAAGCGTAAAACCCTTTTGGACCACGAAACCGTGACAACAAGGTATACAAATCATAGTCGTAGCCATCAGCGCCTATCAGCAGATGATGCACAATACCGGCAGTATTTAAATGACCACTTAATTCAAAACGTACTGAGGTATCTTCAGCCTGATAATCACGGTAACGGCGCTGACGGGTTAAGGTTTTGCCATCGTCAAACAAAGACTGGCGAGCGGCCGCTAACTCCGCATCAGACGAGAAACCATTTAAAGAGGAGTCGCGATAACCTAAACCAGCTAAAAAAGACCAGTCATCGCTTAGGCTGGTTTCATAAGATAACTGATGGCCGGTGGCTTCAATTTCAGTAGGACCGTCATCGGGTTCACCTAAATAACGTGAGCGTGGCACAGTATTAAAATCGCCATTTAACACTACTATGCCGCGGTCAAATAACTGCTGTTGTTTCAGGTATTCAAACTCGTATAACAAGGCGGATTTCTCATCCAGATCAATACGTACCGAAGGGGTAAATACTTGTTTTTCGCTGCTGACATAGTCGCGGAAGCTACCGTAATCCTGCACTGCGCCATTAATACGTACCGCTACATTATCGCTGATACCGTTGGTGTAATCGGCTTCTACTCTGTGCTGATCAAAACGGCCAGTAGAGACTTGCAGGTAACCTTCCTGCTGTTTTTGTGGTTTACGGGTGACCACATTGATAGTACCACCAGGCTCTGAACGGCCATAAAGTGCTGATCCAGGGCCTTTTAAAATTTCGACATATTCCACATTGGATAAGTCGCGATGGCCACTGAAACCACGGCCGCCGTTAAAACCATTGATTAAATAACCGGATGGCATATTTTCATTGCCTGGAAAACCACGCAGCGAAAAACTATCCCATAAACCACCACCGTTATTCTGCCGTGAAATGCTGGCAGAAAAATCCAAAGCATCCTGAAAACGCGTTAAGGCATTATCTTGCAATACACTTTTGTCGATGACGCTAATAGACTGAGGCAAAGACTGGGCCGGAATATCACCACGGTAGGCCTGGCGATACAGCACTTCGATACGCTCAATATCCTCTGCTGTCTCGGCCAGAGCAACAGGAACAGCGGCGATAAAGCCAAGAGAAAGCATAAGAAAAGACAGTTTAAAATTTAGACTTAGATGGTGGCTTGGCATGATGTTTTTAGTCCGGTCACTACAAAAGATTGGGCTGAATCGATAAAGTCAGGATCAAAATGATACAATATAACATATCTGTAAGCCAACAGATTTATCGGATCTCTTTGTGGATCCGACGGCAAAGCAGCTTGAATAAGCCAGCCTCTGCCCCGATACTGCCTGTATAAAAGCTTTTCTCAATCGATGTGAGTGATAGATGGAACAATGGTTACAGCAGTTGCTGACTGAATATCAGGCTTATGCCCTGCTGATTTTATTTTTACTGACTTTTGCTGAATCTGTGGCTGTGTTGGGTTTGTTGGTGCCAGGCACTGCGCTAATGTTTAGTTTTGGTGTGCTGATTGGTGCAGAACAAATGGGCTTCTGGACTGCCTGCATGGTCGCCGCAGCAGCAGGTTTAGTAGGTGACTCTTTGTCTTATCTGGCTGGGCGCAAATTCAGGCCTCAACTGGAAAGCTGGAACTGGTTATCACGCCAGCAAAAAGAGCTGGATAAAATCAGCGGTGCTTTAGAAAACAATGTCTGGCTGGCTATAGTTGCAGGACGTTTTATCGGCCCAAGCCGGCCTTTATTGCCTCTATTAGCTGGTATGTTGCAGTTAGCACCATCACGTTATTTCCCAGCGGCCACTCTGGCTTGTGTATTGTGGCCCATCGCTTATTTTCTGCCAGGTATTCTGGCTGGTGTCGCCTGGCAGCTCAAAGGCACCAACCTGACGTTGTTTTACAGCTTGCTGGCAGGCTCAGTGGTATTGGCTGTATTAAGCAGCTGCTTGCTGAAAAAGTACTTGCAGCACAAAGAGCAGGATAAACCTAAACACCACTGGTTCTGGGGTTCTTTAGTCAGTATTTTCCTTACGGCGTTTTTGTTTTTTGAATTAAGCCAGCATCCGGCAACTCCTCTCTACTTAAAAGAGTTATCTGGGCTGATGTTTTGACATGATGTTAATGATGCAATGCCACTTCGTGGCGATTGCATCCTACTTTTGACGCTTTAGTCCCTGCCTAATTTCGACACTAGATGCCGTCTTACCGTCAGCCATTCGCAGGCGATGATGGAATACACCACAGTGTCTCGTACTGAGCCGTCTTTTAAAATCATATGCTGACGCAAGATACCATCCATTTTGGCGCCTAAACGCTCTATGGCTTTGCGTGAGGTGTGGTTAAAAAAGTGGGTGCGAAACTCTACAGCTATAGCTTGGTAATTTTCAAACAAATTACTTAATAACAAAAACTTAGCTTCTGTATTGATAGCTGTGCGTCGTACAGATTCGGCATACCAGGTATAACCAATCAAGGCTCTTCTGCTGGCTTCATCCACCATATAGTAACGACTGGTGCCGACGACTTTTCCTGTCATTTTGCAACGCACCACATAAGGTACAGCTCCTTGCGCTTTGCTGGCTAAAGCCTCTTGCACATAAGCTGGCATTTCTTCCACTGTAGGCACCATGGCATACCAGAGTTTCCAGCTTTCGCCATCGGCCACGGCTTGCTGCAAATCTGCTACATGCGACAATACCATAGGCTCCAGTCGGACAAATTCGCCTTCTAACACCTCATTGTTTAACCATGTCATCTTTTCTAATCCTTTATTTTTTAACCTTGCCACTCTCTACCCATGCCAATGCTGCCGCAGCTTTTGTAACAGGAACTCAGATAAGGCTTTTAGCACAGGCGATGAAGACAACCTTTGCACCGCCAATAAATACAAAGGGGCTTGCTCAGTTTTATAGTCAGGCAACAACTTCAGCAAAGCGCCGGAGCCTAAGTCAGACAGAATATCCAAACGTGATTTATAGGCAATACCTAAACCTGCCACAGCCCAGCGTCTGACAACATCGCCATCGTCTGCTACTAAAGCACCACGCACTTGTACTTGTTGTAATTGCCCATCTAACCAGAACTGCCATTTGCTATGCACAGCTTCTCCCAACACCAGCTGTAACACCTGATGCGAGCCGATGTCATCTGGTCGCTCTGGCGCACCACAGCGGCGAATATAATCAGGGGAAGCACAAAGCACCCTATGATTATCTGGTACTAAAGGTAGAGCAATCAGCTGTGAATCTTTAGGTTCGCCATAACGTAAGGCTAAATCCACAGGCTGACGGCCTAAATCAGCCAGCCTGTCACTGACCCGGATTTTCAGCTGCAATTTAGGGTGCTGCTGCTGAAACTCCGCCAGCCACAAAGCCATGCTATTACGACCAAAATCGGACGGCATAGATAAGGTCAGTTCGCCGGATAGCTGCTCTTTGCCCAGTTGTAATACTTGCTGGCCCTGCCCCAGCAGTTGAATAGCCTGACGGGCATAATCCAGATAGGCCATACCTGCTGTGGTGAGCCTTAAACTGCGGGTAGAACGCAAAATCAGTTGAGTATTCAGTTGCTGCTCCAGTCGTTTTAACGCCACACTGGCCAGCGCAGGCGAAAGATCCAGCTCACGCGCAGCAGCAGAAATAGACCCTAAATCAGCAGTTAATACAAAAAGTTGTAAGTCGTCAGTTCTTAGCATCATTATCAAATAAATTTTGAAACTGAATCCAAATTTAGCATATTTTTCTAAATAGTCAGCGCCTATAAACTAGCTCTATTGATCCAATGGAGTATTCAGATGAAAGCCATAGTTTATAGTCAAAATTTACCAGCCACAGATCCACAGTCTTTGTACGACACAGAGCTGCCCACGCCAACGCCGGGCGAACATGATCTGCTGGTTGCTGTGAAAGCTGTATCCGTCAATCCGGTCGATACCAAGATCCGCCGTAATGCCGACACTCAAGGCCAACCAAGAGTATTAGGCTGGGATGCGGCAGGTGTTGTGACCGCAGTAGGCAGTGCAGTCACTGGTTTTAAAGCAGGCGATGAAGTCTGGTATGCCGGTGCCATAGATAAGCCAGGCTCAAACAGCGAGTTTCAGCTGGTGGATCAGCGAATAGCCAGCCATAAACCAAAAAGTTTAAGTTTCAGCCAAGCAGCAGCTTTGCCTTTAACCGCTATCACAGCTTGGGAATTGTTATTCGACCGTCTGGAACTGAATGAGCACAACAGCAAAGGTAAATCTCTGCTGGTGATTGGCGCCGCGGGCGGCGTAGGTTCGGTGCTATTACAACTGGCGCGACAAAAAACTCAGTTAAAAGTGATTGGGACAGCTTCAAGACCAGAGACTAGTGAATGGGTAAAAACCTTAGGTGCAGATGTAGTGCTGGATCATAAAAAACCAATGGCAGCACAACTGAAAACTCTGGGCTTACCTGAAGTAGATTATGTCATTAGCCTGACTCATACCGACCATCACTTTAACGACATCATCGAACTAATTAAACCACAAGGCAAACTGGCGCTGATAGACGACCCTGAACCTATTGATGTGCGCCAACTGAAACGCAAGAGCCTGTCCTTGCATTGGGAGCTGATGTTTACCCGATCTTTGTACCAAACCGAAGATATGAGTGCTCAACAGCAGTTATTACAACAGGTGGCGGATATGGTGGATGCTGGTCAGCTTAAAACAACCTTAAACGCAGACTTTGGCACTATTAACGCCGAAAATCTGCGTAAGGCTCACCAGTTGATTGAAAGCCAACAAGCTATTGGAAAATTGGTCTTAACCGGTTTTTAATGCACAGGGCAGGAGTTCAGGGCAATCTGTTATTGTGAGCTGAGAAGTCCGGCACAGTGCGCTGATAGTCCTGTCCGACTAAGGCTGATGTAACAATAAAATCCGCTGTGGCTTTATTACAAGCCACAGGGATATTCCAAACCACAGCTAAACGGATCAGCGCCTTAACATCAGGATCATGAGGCTGAGACGACAGCGGATCCCAAAAGAACACCAGCCAATCAATTTTCTGCTCAGCTATTAATGCTCCAATTTGCTGGTCGCCGCCCAAAGGACCGCTGGCCAGACATAAAACGTCTTTATTTAACGCCTCACTCAGTAAACGACCTGTGGTGCCTGTCGCTACCAATTGCTTATCCTGAAAAAAATCAGCGTGTTGTTTTACCCAGGCCAGCAACTCAGCCTTTTTTCCATCATGCGCTACTAAAGCTATAGTTTTCATTGTTCTACTCCTTAATGTTGCTGCAAGCATACACCGAGTTTTTCATAGAGTTCAGCATACTTTGCCAAAGTATTTACTATTGCAATCAGACGACAAACCATCGAGTCCCAAGGAGCATAGTCCACTATGTGACTTGGGCGAGTGAGCGTAGGCAACAACGCTGCGGCTGCAAGTACGAGAGCCATTTTGCCAAAGTAATTGCTGTTGCAGCTAGGCGACAAGCAATCGAGTCCCAAGGAGCATAGTCCACTATGTGACTTGGGCGAGTGAGCGTAGGCAACAACGCTGCGGCTGCAAGTACGAAGGCAAAAAAAAGCCCGGCAAAGCCGGGCAAACAACCAAGGTCCACGTAAAAACTCGGTACTTGGGGTGAGACTGGAAAGTCTCTGCTATTAACCGACGATTTTTTTCATCGCGGTCATATAGCCCCTTAACTTTTTGCCAACCAGCTCAACAGGATGCTGGCGGATTGCTTCGTTGACAGCAATCAGGCGGATATTGTCGACACCATTAGCTGCAGAGCTTAAACCCTTGCCCACATACTCAGTGCTCAGCTTGTTCACGAAATCACGTAACAGCGGCACAGCTGCGTTACTGAACAGGTAGTTACCGTATTCAGCAGTGTCTGAAATCACCACATTCATCTCATACAGACGTTTGCGCGCTATGGTATTGGCGATCAACGGCGTTTCATGCAATGACTCGTAATAAGCCGATTCTTCAACGATACCTGCAGCAACCATAGTTTCGAATGCCAGCTCAACACCGGCTTTCACCATAGCGACAAACAAAATGCCGCGGTCGAAGTAATCCTGCTCTGGGATTTGTTCGCTGGATACCGGCGCATTCTCAAAACCGGATTGACGGGTTTCTTCGCGCCAGCCAAACAGCTGCTTATCATCATTGGCCCAATCGGCCATCATAGTGCGGGAGAATTCACCGCTGATGATATCGTCCATATGTTTTTCAAACAGCGGACGTAAGGTTACTTTTAATTCTTCAGCTAAATCATAAGCTTTGATTTTCGCCGGGTTCGACAAACGGTCCATCATATGAGTGATGCCGCCGTGTTTTAAGGCTTCAGTCACAGTTTCCCAGCCAAACTGGATTAACTTGGCGGCATAACCTGGCTCCACACCTTCAGCCACTAACTTGTCGTACGCCAGAATAGAGCCGGTTTGTAACATGCCACATAAAATAGTCTGTTCGCCCATCAAATCGGATTTCACTTCGGCGACAAAAGACGACTCCAGTACCCCGGCACGATCACCACCTGTTGCAGAAGCGTAAGCCTTAGCAATCTCCAAACCTAGACCTTTAGGGTCGTTTTCAGGATGCACTGCAATCAGCGTTGGCACACCAAAACCACGTTTGTATTCTTCACGTACTTCAGTGCCAGGACACTTAGGCGCCACCATCACTACTGTGATGTCTTTACGAATTTGTGTGCCTTCTTCCACAATATTGAAACCGTGCGAATACGCCAAAGTGGCACCTTGTTTCATCAATGGCATCACGGCTTTAACAACACTGGTATGCTGCTTATCCGGCGTCAGGTTTAATACTAAATCTGCAGTTGGAATTAACTCTTCGTACGTGCCTACTTTAAATCCATTGTCAGAAGCGTTCTGGAACGACTTACGTTTAGCGGCGATAGCTTCAGCACGCAAGGCATAAGAAATATCCAGACCTGAGTCGCGCATATTCAGGCCTTGGTTTAAGCCCTGAGCACCACAACCTACAATCACCACTTTCCAGCCTTTCAATAAGTCAGAGCCTTTAGCGAACTCTTCTTTGGCCATAAAACGGCATTTACCTAACTGTTTTAACTGCTGACGCAAATTCAATGTATTGAAGTAGTTACTCATAACAAATCCCAACAAATTCTTTTAGCTGGCTAACCATTGTGCGCAGCGTAACAGGGCAGAGAAGTCATGCACTGTTTTGATGCTTTCGAGAATAAAACAGTGCAATGATTGCGTGAAGTGATATATTCACAATACAGTATTTCACTTTATGCAACACCAACACTCAGTGCGGAGACACTTATGGATATTCGCAACGCCCAGCTTTTTCTACACCTGGCCAGCAGCCTGAACTTTGCCCGCACCAGCGAACAAATGTATGTCAGCCCTTCGACCTTAAGCCGGGTGATCCAGCGCATGGAAGAAGAGTTAAACGTTGAGTTGTTTCAACGGGATAACCGTTCGGTACGCCTGACATTGGCTGGCCAAAAGGTACAGGCCTTTGTGAAGAGTTACTTAGAGCAGTGGCACCAGTTGCAAATAGCTTTGAGTGAAACCAGCGCATCGCTAAGCGGCGAAATCCGCTTGTTTTGCACTGTCACTGCCAGCTTTAGCCATCTGCCCGCTATATTGGATAAATTCCGTTTAGTCTGCCCTTTGGCCGAAATTAAGCTGATTACAGGGGATGCCTCAGCAGCCTTGGAGAAAGTAAAACAAGATGAAGCCGATATAGCGCTTGCTGTGTATCCAGAGCATTTCCCACTGAATATGGCCTTTCGCAGTATTGCCAAAGTACCGCTGCAATTGATAGCGCCTGTGATCCCATGCAAGACCAATGATTTGCTTAGCCAAAGCCCTATTCCCTGGGATTCAGTACCTTTTATTCTGCCTGAGCATGGTCCTGTGCGTAGTCGCTTTGAGTTATGGCGTAAAGCTCGTATTAGCGAACCCAAAGTGGTCGCTAAAGTAGAAGGCCATGAAGCTATGGTCAGCATGGTAGCATTAGGTACTGGGGTGGCCTTGGTGCCCGCTGTAGTGGCACAGCAAAGCCCGGCACGAGACAGAGTGAGGTATTTAACGCAAGGCGATGAATTTGCGCCTTTTGATCTAGGTTTATGTACTTTATCAAAGCGGTTGCATGAGCCGCTATTGAGAGCATTTTGGCAGGTTGCATCTGAGCTGATCTAACTCAGATGCGTATCTATAAAACTAGTTTCACTATGCGAGTTATTTCACGACCCGCAGGTGTGAAACTTTTTTGCCTTTGTTTGGATCAGTAGGCTCGTCATCCGGCGGAGTATCGCCGTCGTGATGCGTGTCTTCATCAGACACAGCTTCCAGATGATGAATATCATCCTCTGTGTCTTCTTCTGCATCAAACATAGTACCAGCCCCATTTTCGCGGGCATAAATAGCCAATACAGCTTTGATGGGTACTGTCAGCGCAAAAGGTTTGCCACCAAAACGGGCGTTAAAGGTAATGACCTCATTGCCCATCAGCATGTTGCCTACAGCTGACGGCAAAATATTCAGCACAATCTGACCATTCTGAATATGCTGAGTCGGCACTTTACAGCCCTGCACACTGGCATTCACCACCAGATATGGAGTCAGGTTGTTATCCACTATCCATTCATAAAAAGCCCGGATTAAATAAGGTTTGTTCGACGTCATCTCCATCAGTAACCACGCCCCCGACGAATTTCCCGCTCAGCTTCAGTTAACGACTGCTGAAAACCGTCACGTTCAAAAATACGGGTCATATAAGTTTGCAGTAACTTGCTACCTGTGCCTGTCAGTTCAATACCAAACATAGGCAAGCGCCAGAGTAAAGCAGCCAGATAACAATCAATCAGGCTATACTCGTCGCTCATAAAATACGGATGTTCCTGAAACAAAGGAGCCATAGCCAATAAGCCTTCGCGTAAATCGCGACGGGCTATAGCGGCGTCCGGACCATCCTGCAGAATTTTTTCGGCTAAACCATACCAGTCTTTTTCGATGCGATGCATCATTAAACGGGCATTCGCTCGGGCTACCGGGTACACCGGCATTAAAGGAGGATGCGGAAAACGCTCGTCCAGATATTCATTAATAATATCGGCTTTAAATAAAGCCAAATCTCTGTCCATCAAAGTGGGCAAAGAACCATAAGGATTAACCTCATAGACATCTTCAGGCAGGCTCTCTGTGCTGACCTGAATAATATCTACCGTGACGCCTTTCTCCGCCAGTACCATTCTGACCTGATGACAGTACATGTCATTGGCTGTTGAAAACAAGGTCATCACAGCACGTCTGTTGGCAGAAATCGCCATAGGATCCTCCGGTTATAAGCATAAATACAAAGGGGCCTCGCGGCCCCTCTTAAAGGCTAACACTACAGTCCTTAGTGGACATCTCTCCAGTACTCTTTCTTCAACAGGAAAGCGAAGATAAAGAAGATACCTAAGAAAATCAGAACTTTAATACCTAAGCTACGCGATTCCAGTTTGGAAGGCTCGCCGACGTATTCCAGATAGTTCACCAGGTCAGCTACTGCACGGTCGTATTCTTCCGTACTCAGTTCACCTGAACCATCGGTCTTAATACCTACATCCACTTCTGTTGGCACACCATCGACCAAACGTGTTTCAGTAGCTTTGTAAGGAATACCTTGCAGCTCCTGTAACACGTGTGGCATACCGACCAGAGGGAATACTTCATTGTTCACACCGAATGGACGGCTTGGGTCCGCATAGAAGGTGCGCAAGTAAGTGTAAATCCAGTCTGGACCACGCACACGGGCTACGTTAGTCAAATCTGGTGGCGCAGCACCAAACCAGTTCGCCAGGTCCGCTTTAGGAGCTGCGTTTTTAATATGGTCACCCACTTTATTCGCAGTAAAACCTAAAGTTGCCATACCTACGTCATCAGGGATCCCTAAATCACGGAAAGTACGGGAATAGCGCTGGTACTGCATCTGGTGGCATCCTAAGCAGTAGTTCTGGAACATACGAGCACCACGTTGCAGTGACTCTTTGTCCGTCAGATCAATAGGTGCTTTATCTAAATGCACAGTATGACCACCAGCTGCCATAGCTGCGCTGGATGCTACCAGCGCAAGTACAGTAAATAACTTTTTAATCATCAGGATAACCTCACTGGCAACGGCTTGGTTTTCTCGTTTTTACTGTAGAACCATAACAGACCAAAGTAAGCAAAATAAGTAAACGAGAAAATCTGCGCTAACAAGGTATAAGTTGGAGTCGCAGGTAACACACCCAACACACCCAAGACCACAAAGCTGATACAGAACATAGTCAAGTTAGCTTTGTGCAGATTGCTACGGTAACGAACTGAACGAACCGGGCAACGATCTAACCATGGCAATAAAGCCAGGAAGATAATAGCCAGGAACATAAAAATTGCACCAAACAGCTGATCAGGTACAGCACGTAAAATGGCGTAGAAAGGGGTGAAGTACCAAACCGGCGCTATATGATCAGGGGTCTTCATCGGGTTTGCCGGTTCAAAGTTTGGCGGCTCGAGGAAGAAACCACCACCTTCTGGCGCAAAGAAAATAACCCAGCAGAAAATAAACAGGAAACCGACCACACCTACTATATCCTTCACCGTGTAGTAAGGATGGAAAGGAATAGCATCAACGATAATCTTCTTACCGCCTTTAGTAAAATACTGATGGAAAGTAAATTTGTCAGACACATTGTCTTCAATTTTCTCACCGGTATTTTCACGTTTTACATCAATACCGTCCGGGTTGTTTGAACCCACTTCATGCAGAGCGATGATGTGCAGGAACACCAGAACCACTAACACCAATGGCAGAGCAATAACGTGTAATGCGAAGAAACGGTTTAAAGTAGCGCCTGAAATAACGTAGTCACCACGGATCCACAAGGTTAAATCATCACCAATCACCGGAATAACACCGAAGATAGAGATAATAACCTGAGCGCCCCAGAACGACATCTGGCCCCATGGTAACAAATAACCCATAAAAGCTTCAGCCATTAAGACTAAGAAAATCAGCATACCGAAGATCCACAGCAGTTCCCGTGGTTTCTGGTAAGAACCATACATCATGCCACGAAGCATATGCAGGTAGACCACAACAAAGAAGGCAGAAGCACCGGTGGAGTGCATATAACGCAGCAACCAGCCGTAGTCGACATCACGCATGATGTATTCAACAGAAGCAAAAGCGCCCTCAGCTGTAGGAACAAAGTTCATGGTTAACCAAATACCGGTCAGGATTTGGTTCACCAGTACTAACATGGCTAAAGAGCCAAAGAAGTACCAGAAGTTAAAGTTTTTTGGCGCTGGGTACTGCATCACATGGAGGTTCATCTTCTCCATAAATGGCATGCGGTACTCAATCCAGCTCATAAAGTTTTTAAACATTAAGCTGTCCCCTCATCTTCACCAATCAAAATGGTGGTGTCATCGACAAACATATAAGGTGGGATCATCAGGTTTTTAGGCGCTGGAACGCCAGAGAACACGCGACCAGCCATATCGTAGGTAGAACCATGGCATGGACAGAAGAAACCAGAAGGAATGCCTTCAACCTGAGCATCGAAATCTTTCATCAAGTAAGTTGGTGAACAGCCCAGGTGAGTACAGATCCCCACAGCAACAAAAATTTCAGGCTTTTTCGAACGATGATCGTTTTTAGCGTAATCAGGTTGTTGCGGTTCTTCTGAGGCAGGGTCACGAAGTTTATCTACTGATTTGGTCAGACTTTCCAGCATAGCTGGTGTCCGTTTCACGATCCATACTGGCTTACCGCGCCACTCAACCCGTATTAGCTGCCCGTCTTCGAGTTTACTAATGTCAGCGGTGACTGCAGCACCAGCTTGTTTAGCTTTTTCACTCGGATTCCAGGAAGCAATAAAGGGAACAGCAGCTCCAATCGCACCAACCCCACCAACTACAGAAGTTGCTATGGTCAGAAAGCGACGGCGACCATGATCTACAGGCGCATTGCTCATCCACTCATCTCCACGTTAAACGCTTAAATGTTGATATTTTAAGCGGCTGAATTACAGCGATTATTATAAGTTGAAAAATACGGCGGATCATAATGAAAAGCCCTGCTTTACACAAGGATTTAGCCGAATTCTCTTTGTTCTGGCATCAGTTTTTCGACGAAATACGAAACCAGAATAGTCAGTAAAACTTTGCATCACCATGTTTTAACCTGAAAAAGACCTTTCTGCCATGATCAAGCTCAACAGTAGCAGATTTCATGCAAAGAAAATTCACCGCTATTGGAATCCGTCTCAAGCAAGATAATTCTGAATCAATAGTGATGCAGCTCTGAGGCGAAGCAGGTAGTGAAAAGCAGATAATAAAAAACCCGGTACAAGACCGGGTTCTTTGCAACAAAAAACGAATTAACGTTTTGAGTACTGTGGACGCTTACGAGCTTTATGCAGACCCACTTTCTTACGTTCAACTTTACGGGCGTCACGAGTGACGAAACCAGCTTTACGTAATGCAGGGCGCAGAGACTCGTCGAACTCCATCAGAGCGCGGGTGATACCGTGGCGGATTGCGCCAGCCTGACCAGAAATACCACCACCTTTAACAGTGACGTATAAGTCAAACTTGCCTACCATTTCCACTAACTCTAATGGTTGCATAACAACCATACGAGCAGTTTCACGACCGAAGTATTCAGTGATAGAGCGTTGGTTGATAACGATGTTACCTGAACCTGCTTTGATGAATACACGAGCTGTAGAGGTCTTACGACGACCAGTACCGTAATATTGATTAGTTGCCATGTTCTGCTCCGATTAGATATCTAAAACTTGCGGTTGCTGAGCAGCATGTTGATGCTCGGCGCCTGCATATACTTTTAACTTACGGAACATAGCGCGGCCCAGAGGACCTTTAGGCAACATACCTTTTACGGCTGCTTCCAATACCATCTCCGGCTTCTTCACAAGCAGTTTTTCAAAGTTAATTTCTTTGATACCACCTGGGAAACCACTGTGAGAGTAGTACATTTTGTTTTTTGCTTTGTTACCAGTGACTGTCACTTTGTCAGCGTTTACAACGATGATGTAATCACCGGTGTCAACGTGTGGAGTGTACTCTGGCTTGTGCTTTCCGCGTAAACGAAGAGCGATCTCAGTTGCGATACGACCAAGTGTCTTACCTGTTGCATCAACAACGAACCAGTCACGTTGCACGCTTTCTGGCTTAGCAGTAAAAGTTTTCATCTAAAAACTACCCAAAAAAAATAACACTGTTACACCTAACACAATCTTCATTGTGTCGCTTATCGCACCCCTTCGAGTACATAAACTGCCAGGCTACGGCAGTTTCAGGCTGTAACGTGGGCCGGCCGCGGATTATATAGTAACCAATGATAAAAAACAGCCATTTAACGAAAAAATTAAGGTAAATGTTGTTTCGCCAGATAATCATGCGATTGCATTTCCTGCAAACGACTTAAACAGCGCTTAAATTCAAAGGATAAAATGCCTTCTGTGTAAAGTTGTTCCATAGGCACTGCGGCTGAAATAATCAGTTTAACGTGACGTTCATAGAACTCATCAACCAGGGCGATAAAACGTCTGGCGACATCATCACGGGTCTGTCCCATCTGCGTCACATTGGACAACAATACAGTGTGATAACACTTACTCAATTCCATGTAGTCGTATTGGCTGCGAGCTGTCTCGCAAAGTTCTGGGAAATCAAACCAGATAATGCCATCGGCCTCTTTGCGGCTGGTTAAAGTCCGGCCGGCAATTTCAATCTGGGCCTTATCCTGACGCGGTTCAACCGATAGTGCCAGGAAGTATTCAGCCAGATTGCTGTCGGCTTTTTCATCCAGCGGCGAATGATAAATTTCAGCCTGAGTCAAAGTACGAAGCCGGTAATCGATACCACTGTCGACATTGACAGTTTCAGTGTATTGCTTGATCAGTGCTATTGCGGGCAGAAAGCGCGCACGTTGCAGACCATTGCGATACAAACCATCCGGCTCGATGTTCGAGGTTGCCACCAGTGTAATACCGCGGGCAAACAGTTCTTGCATCAGGGTGCCTAAAATCATCGCATCGGTGATATCTGAGACAAAAAACTCATCAAAACACAAAATATCGGTTTCAGCTTTAAAGCGATCAGCCACTATTTTTAACGGGTCCGAAACGCCAGGCAAAGATTTCAGCTCCTGATGCACCTTATGCATAAAGCGATGAAAGTGGATACGTAGCTTGCGAGTTGTCGGCAGGCACTCATAAAAGGTGTCCACCAGATAAGTTTTCCCCCGGCCTACCCCGCCCCAGAAATAAAGTCCTTTCAATGGCTCTGTTTTGGGCCTTTTTCCCAGCAATTTATCGAAGAAACCTTGCTTAACAGGTTTATCCTGCACAAATTGCTGATACAGACGTTCCAGATGTTGCACCGCATTTTGCTGGGCCGCATCAAACAGAAAATCATCACGTTTGAGGTCTTGTTGATATTTTTGCAGTGGTGTAGTCATGCCGGATATTGAAAAATAAGCCAATTAACCCTAAATAATGGCCGTAATAGTAACATGCCTTACCACTCTGGATAAGAAGATAGGTTAAACTATTGTTGAACTAACTAATTTTTCAGGAGTTGTTATGACTGTTACTTTTGCCTTGGCCTGGTTAATAGCTGGCTTAGTGGTTGGCATAGTGGCAACCCGCTTGTACTGTTTGCGTCAATTTAATCAAAGCAAACTTCAGGTGGAGCTAAACGAAACCAAACAACAGCTGCAACAATATCGTAGCGATGTGACAGAACATGTGGAAACGACCCATCAACTGATGAGTCAGCTCCACGAAAACTACGAAAAAATTGCCCGCCACATGGCGCAGACCAAGATGCAGTTGATCGAAAGACCAACTTTTGATAACCGCAGTGAGCTGAATTATTTCTCAGCTGACACTACGGCACAAATACGCCAGTCGATCCACAAACTGGATGAGCGTCGCAAAGTAAAGGATGAACCATCCTATCAACCGCTGGATTATTCCAATACCGCCAGTGGTTTAATGAAAAATAAAACTGAGCAAAACTCATCGGACAACTGAACTTTTCGACTGGTAAAGCATTCTTAGTGACGTCATCTGTACCTTAGTGAAGTCACTTGTACGAAGGAGCATTACCTACTATGAAGTCGCAGTTATCTTTAGTCAGTATCAGTATTTTTGCCGCTTTACTGCTGGCGCAGCCTGCGCCAGCTCAAGCCAAGTTGCCTTTTTTTGGCGCAGGCGATCAGGAAATGCCTAGTCTGGCTCCTATGTTGGAGAATGTAACTCCAGCTGTTGTAAACATCTCAGTGGCAGGTAGCCGCGAAGTACGTCAGCGCTTGCCTGGTGCTTTAGAGCAATTCCTCGGTCGTGGTGGTGAGCTACGTCAGGAACAACCTTTCCGTGGTTTGGGTTCAGGTGTCATCATTGATGCCAAAAAAGGCTATGTAGTCACCAACCACCATGTGATCAACGAAGCCTCTGAAATTCAGGTGACCTTAAAAGACGGTCGCAGCTTTAAAGCCAAAAAGATTGGTGAAGATCCTGAAAGCGATATCGCACTACTACAAATCGAAGCTGAAGATCTGACTCAAGTCGCTTTGGCCGACTCGGATGCCTTAAAAGTGGGTGATTTCACTGTGGCCATAGGTAATCCTTTTGGTTTAGGCCAAACCGTCACTTCAGGTATTGTCAGTGCCCTGGGCCGCGGTGGCTTGGGTATTGAAGGTTATGAAGACTTTATCCAAACGGATGCCGCCATCAATAGTGGCAACTCAGGTGGCGCTTTAGTCAATCTCAAAGGCGAACTCATCGGTATTAACACAGCGATCCTGGGACCGAATGGCGGCAACATCGGCATTGGTTTCGCTATTCCAGCCAATATGATGAAAAACCTGGTGGCCCAATTTATTGAATATGGCGAAGTGCGTCGCGGTGCTTTAGGTGTAAGGGGTGGCGACTTAAACGCTGAAATAGCTAAAGCCATGAAAGTGAAAGCCAATAAAGGAGGCTGGGTGCAGGAAGTTATACCTGGTTCGGCGGCCGATAAAGCGGGTTTGAAAAGTGGTGACATTATTACTCATCTGAACGGTAAGCAGATTGATTCTTTTACCGAAATCAGAGCTAAGATCGCCACTTTAGGCGTAGGTAAAGAAATTAGCTTGGGTATCTTGCGCGAAGATAAAGCCATGACAGTAAAAGTGACACTGGAAGCGGCTGAAGCAACTACAGCAGAAGCTAAAACACTACACCCTATGCTGGAAGGTGTCACCTTAAGTGATGGTAAAACCCCGGATGGTGAAAAAGGTATTGTCATAGATGAAGTCGCTGCGCGATCACCAGCTGCTGCTTTAGGGCTGGAGAAAGGTGACGTCATTGTCGGTGTTAGCCGCGGCCGTGTGACAACCACTAAAGAGCTACGTGAGATACTGAGTAAAAGCTCTGGCGTGATAGCGCTGCAGGTACAACGCGGTGAACGTATCCTTTATGTACTAATACGTTAACTTTTTGCAGTAGCAAGCCTGTGGCTTGCTACTGCTCCCGTTATTTTAGTGTTATGCTTGCAAAATCTTTCAGTTTCTTAATTTCTTCCTGTGCCCAAACTTCTGATAAGTCTATTAAAAAGTGTCGCTTACGGTCTGGCAATCGCTATGCTGTGGCTGGTCTTTTTCAACCAGGAACAAGGATTGAAGCTGAATTTTTGGCAGCAAAAAGAGCAGCTGCCTGCGCCTGTTTCCTATTCTAAAGCAGTACGTGCTGCAGCACCTGCAGTGGTCAATGTCTATACCAAAAGCACCACTCAAGACCCACGTTCTTACCAAAGCCGTACTATAGAGCGCCAGGAACTGGGCTCTGGTGTCATTATGAACGCTCAGGGTTATGTACTCACAAACTACCATGTGGTCTATGGTGCTGATCAAATTTCTGTAGCATTGCAGGACGGTAGAGTCTTTGATGCCGTGCTGATTGGTCAGGATCAATTGACGGACTTAGCCGTACTCTATGTTGAAGCAGATAACTTGCCTGTGATACCGCAAGATGCCAGTTTAGAGCCTCAGGTGGGTGATGTAGTGCTCGCGATAGGTAACCCATTTAACTTAGGCCAGGCTATTACTCAAGGCGTGATCAGCGCAACAGGCCGCGCCGGGTTAAGCCCTGCCAATGGTTATGCTGACTTTATGCAAATGGATGCAGCCATTAATGCCGGTAATTCTGGTGGCGCTTTAATTAACAGCAATGGTGTTTTAGTTGGAATCAATACTGCGGCTTTTCAGCGGCAGCGTAATCAGGACATTCAAGGGATATTTTTTGCAGTACCCTATCGTTTAGCCAGCAATGTATTGCAGAAACTGATCCAGCATGGTCGGGTGATCCGTGGTTATTTAGGCGTCAGTGGTGATCCCGTGGTCAACCCTGCCGGCGATCTGATGATATCCACAGCGCAAACCTTATTTGGTGTGAAAATCAGCGCCATAGAACCTTTAAGCCCTGCAGCTATAGCAGGTTTACAGGTCGGCGACGTGTTGCAGAAAATCAATGGTGAAACACTGACCAGCGTGCATCATGCGCTGGATTTAATAGCCGAAACACCACCTGATACGACTTTGCAAATGTCCATCGAACGCGGTGGGAAAGCTTTGACTGTGCCAGTGGTGATCAGAGAACTGAACTAAGCATTCAAGCGGACACAAAAAAGCCAGTGACTAGCACTGGCTTTTTTGTTTAAAGCAACAGATCAGGCTGGAGCATTGATGCGCTGAATATTAGCGCCCAAACCTTTTAGCTTGTACTCGATTTGCTCGTAACCACGGTCGATATGGTAAATACGATCAACCACTGTCTCTCCCTCAGCTACTAAACCTGCAATCACTAAGCTGGCGGAAGCTCTTAAATCGGTTGCCATCACCTGAGCGCCCATCAGCTTATCTGTATGCTTAATCAGCGCTGTATTGCCTTCCAGCTGAATATCTGCGCCCATACGTTGTAACTCAGGCACATGCATAAAGCGGTTTTCAAAAATGGTTTCAGTCACCATACCTACACCTTCAGCCACCACATTCAACACAGTAAACTGTGCTTGCATGTCGGTAGGGAAACCTGGGTGAGGTACTGTTTTTACATTGACTGATTTTAAGGTTCGGCCTGTCATGTTCAGACGGATCCAATCCGGTCCGGTAGTCACGTCAGCGCCAGCTTCCCGTAGTTTCTCCAGCACGACTTCAAGTTCAGCTGGCGATGCATTTAAGCAGGTGACATCACCGCCTGTTACAGCAGCTGCAACTAAAAAAGTACCGGTTTCAATCCGATCAGGTAATACAGTGTGACGTGCGCCGTGCAGCTTTTCTTTACCGGTAATACGGATGGTATCAGTGCCTGCGCCCTGAATATCCGCACCCATAGCAATCAGATACTTGGCTAGGTCCACCACTTCAGGCTCACGTGCAGCGTTTTCAATGATAGTTAAACCGTCAGCCAGCACCGCAGCCATCATCAGGTTTTCAGTGCCTGTGACACTGACTATATCCATGAAAATATGAGCCCCCTTTAAGCGGGTCGCTTTGGCTTTGATATAGCCAGCTTCCACTGTGATCTCGGCACCCATTTTGCGCAGACCATCGATATGAAGATTCACCGGACGTGCGCCAATGGCACAGCCGCCAGGTAAGGACACTTCGGCATGACCGAAACGGGCTAACAAAGGCCCTAAGGCCAAAATAGAGGCGCGCATGGTTTTCACCAGCTCGTAAGGTGCCATTTGACTATGAATAGCAGTTGCATCCACTGTCACCTGATGGTCATCACGGCTAACGTCAGCACCAAAAATACGCAACAATTTAAAGGTGGTATCAATGTCTTTTAATACAGGAACATTGCTAAGCACCGAAGGCTGCTCTGCCAGAATAGTGGCAAATAAAATAGGAAGTGCGGCGTTTTTAGCGCCGGAAATAACAACGTCACCTTTTAAAGTGGCGCCGCCTGAAACCAGAAATTGTTGCATTTTTAACTACTATACAGGTGGGTTAAGTAATTTTTCACGGCGCCATTGAGTCGGCGTGAAGGTTTTTATTGAAACAGCGTGAATACTACCATCAGCAATAGCCGCCATCAAAGGGGCATAAATCATTTGTTGCTGCTTCACCCGGCTCACACCGTCAAAACAGTCACCTATTGCCGTCACAGCGTAATGATTGCCTTCGGCTTTAACATAGACTTCAGCCAGCTTTAATTCTTCGGTTAACAGTTGCTCAATGTCATTACACTGCATGGCCTTTATCCTCTTTTTCTAGTGGCAACAAAGCCAACACATCTGACAACTGCGCCAGAGAAATTAACTGCTCCGGCACACGACGCATTTGGATAGTCAAACCCAGTTTAGTAGCTTGCGCCACCTGATGTAGTAACCAGGCAAGACCTGCTGTGTCCACTAAAGCCAGTTCGCTGAAATCAAACACTACAGTGCCATTCAATTTTTTTAATAACTTAAATGGCCACTGGGTTGGCACTGTGTCCCGGTCTAAAGCTCCGGTAAAAAACAGAGTCTGTTCTTGCTGACTAATTTTTAGCATCATTACCCTGCAAAGGAGCTGTGATAGGAGCTTTTGATTTTTCGATTAACAGTGCGGTGACGCTGGCTAAACCTTGTTGACGGATCAGGTTACCCAACTCAGCTCTTTTGCTGTCCAGCAGAGAAATGCCCTCAGCCACCATGTCAAACACCTGCCAGTTTTGAGCATCTTTAGCACGGCGCAGTTTAAACTCGATATTGATATCTGGTTTGCCCGGATCAATAACGCGGGTTTTGATGGTGACAATATTCTGATTACCTACGGCTTTGGCTGGTTCAAAAATTACTTTTTGATTTTTGTACTGGGTCAGAGCACCAGCATAAGTCGCCACCATATAATCTTTAAAAGCCACCACAAAAGCGTCACGCTCTTCTGGTTTGGTTTGTTTGATGTAGTTGCCTATCACGCGAAACGCGGCATAACGGCTATCAATGTAAGGTACCAACTCTTCATTGACGATAACGCGTAAATGCTCCAAATCTTTTTGGATCACAGGTTGATCAGCAGAAATACGGCGAAAGGTTTGATCCGCTACAGATTCAATCATTTTGTACGGGTCATCATAAGTTTTTACTTCAGCGGCGCTAGCCTGAGCAACCAGCCCAAAAGAAATCAGCGCAGTAGCTGCGATTTTTACCAGCAAATTTTTCATGCTTAGTTACTTCCTCTATTAAATAAGAATTGGCCAATCAACTCTTCCAGTACGATAGCCGACTTGGTGTCCTCTACATAATCACCACTTTTCAGAATGCTGACTGTTTCGTCGACAAAACCAGGTTGTAACCCTAAATACTGTTCACCCAATAAACCTGAGGTCAAAATAGCCACTGAGCTGGTTTCAGGAAAATTGTTGTATTGGCTGTCAATTTCCATCGCCACTACAGGTGAGTACTCTTCAGTATTCAATTCAATAGAACGCACACGCCCCACAACCACGCCTCCTACCTTAATAGGAGAACGCACTTTTAAGCCGCCAATATTTTCAAACTTGGCATACAGCATGTAAGTCTGACCAGAGCCTGTCATACCGCTGTTCGCTACTTTCAGAGATAACAACAAAAAAGCGGCGATAGCCAGAGCAACAAATAAACCTACCAACACTTCGATTCTGCGAGATGTCATTTTTTATCCACCAAACATTACAGCTGTTAATATAAAGTCAAAACCTAAGACCGCTAAAGAAGAGGTGACTACTGTCTGTGTGGTCGCCTGACTGATCCCTTCAGAGGTTGGAACCGCATCAAAGCCTTTATGTAAGGCTATCCAGGTCACAATCAAGGCAAAGACAACACTTTTAATCACACCGTTCAGAATATCCTGCTGGAAGTCGACATTGGCCTGCATGGCTGACCAATAACCACCACCATCCACACCTAACCAGTCCACACCCACCAGATGGCCACCTAAAATACCTACGGCAGTAAAGATCAAAGCCAGTAATGGCATGCTGATCACACCAGCCCAAAAACGGGGAGCGATAATACGGCGCAGCGGGTCCACAGCCATCATCTCCATACCGGAGAGCTGCTCTGTTGCTTTCATCAGGCCAATTTCAGCCGTCAAAGCACTACCTGCGCGCCCCGCAAATAATAACGCTGTAACCACAGGGCCTAACTCACGCAGCAGGCTCAAAGCCACCAAGGGGCCTAACATTTGTTCAGCGCCAAATTTAGACAGTACAGTGTAGCCTTGTAACGCCAGCACCATACCGATAAACAACCCCGACACCAGAATAATCAGTAAAGACAGCACACCCACCACGTACAACTGCTTTAGCAACAAAGGAAAACTTTTGCGCGGTGTTGGCCAGGCAATCAGGGCACCAAACAACATTAAAGTTGCACGACCCATACCCTGGATTTTAGCAATACTGTGCTGTCCGAGTTGCTGTAACTTATCCACTATCACTTCGCTAACTCCATTAATTCAGTACTGTAATTGGCTGCTTTAAAGTGGAAAGGTACAGGACCATCAGACTGTCCCTGTAAAAACTGTTGCACTAAGGCAGAAGGATGAGCGCGAAGTTCATCTGGCGTGCCCTGCCCTATCACTTTTCGTTCAGCGACTACATAAACATAGTCGGCAATACTCATCACTTCATTCACATCGTGGGATACAACCACAGAAGTTAAGCCCAAAGCGTTATTCAGTGAACGGATCAAGCGCACTATCACGCCCATTGAGATAGGATCCTGTCCGGCAAAAGGCTCATCGTACATAATAAATTGCGGGTCCAGTGCAATGGCACGGGCCAAAGCCGCTCGTCGCGCCATACCGCCAGAGAGCTCTGCTGGCATTAAATCGCGAGCACCACGCAATCCTACGGCCTCGAGCTTCATCAACACCATCAAACGGATGATGTCTTCAGGCAAGCGGGTATGCTCGCGGATAGGAAAAGCGACATTGTCATACACAGACATCTCACTGAACATGGCGCCACTTTGGAACAACATGCCCATTTTTTGCCTGGCTTTGTACAAATCTTTACGACTAAGCTGCGGAATATTCTGACCATCGACCAGAATTTTGCCCTGTTCAGGTTTTAGCTGACCACCGATAAGACGCAATAATGTGGTTTTACCAATACCACTTGGCCCCATAATGGCGGTGACTTTGCCACGCTGAAACTGCATGCTCATGTCGTCATAGATCACACGGTCACCGCGTTTAAACGTCAGGTGCTGAATGTCTACCAGAATATCTGACACGTTGATCCTCGTTGATAAAAAACAGTAGCGCGTATCGCTAAAATTAAAGGCGCGCAATATACCTAGGCACAGCAACGACTTCAAGCGAAGCGGATTCACAGAGGCCTGCTATTGTATAGGTTTTTCGCCACAACAACCTTATAAAAAATAGTAACAACTGATTGCAAAAACAGAATAATGTGATTGTTTTACGTAATCTTTTGCATTTAGGTCAGAGAAGCACGAAAATATCAGCCTCTGTGTATGGGCATAAAGTGTGCCGCGCTGAAAATGAATCGCAGCTTAATATTTCAGCTCTGCCTTGCCTAAGTGATTGGTTTTGCACATAGCATCTAAACAATAGCGTTGAATAATCACGCAGATTTTCTTACTGGATCCTTTCCACAGAACTACAGATCCAACTAAGTTGGCAATGGCTATTAAATGGGGATTTTTGCATGACTCTGGATTTTCGCCCTCAGGCTCTACAGGTATTACAGATTGAAGCCACAGCAGTCACCCAACTGGCCGCTTACATAGACGAGAGTTTTAATTCGGCTTGTCAGATGATGTTTGACTGCACAGGTCGGGTTATTGTCATTGGCATGGGTAAATCGGGTCATATTGCCAATAAAATTGCAGCCACCTTAGCCTCCACCGGCACACCAGCATTTTTTGTGCATCCGGCTGAGGCCAGTCATGGCGACTTAGGCATGATCACTAGTGACGATGTGGTGCTTGCCATTTCCAACTCAGGTGAAACCGCAGAGGTTCTGGCTATAGTGCCAGTACTAAAACGTCGTGGTATCAAACTGATCAGTATGACAGGTCGCCCTGAATCGACTTTAGCTACCTTATCCAATGTCCATCTCTGTGTTCGGGTAGAACAGGAAGCTTGTCCTTTAGGACTGGCCCCTACAGCCAGCACCACAGCAACCTTGGCTATGGGTGATGCAATAGCGGTAGCACTATTGGATGTGCGGGGCTTTTCTGCTGATGACTTTGCTTTATCTCATCCGGGTGGCAGCTTAGGGCGTCGTTTGTTATTACGATTGGAAGATGTGATGCACAGTGGTGAGGCATTGCCAGTTGTTCATCACCAGGTCAGTCTGAAAGAAGCACTATTGGAAATATCCCGTAAAGGTTTGGGCATGACGGCTATTGTCGATGATGCCGGCAAACTGGCAGGTTTATTTACCGATGGCGATTTACGCCGCGTTCTGGATCAACAAGTCGATTTACATCAGGCCAGTATTGCCAGTCTGATGACCAAAAACTGTATCACGGCTAAACCTGCTATGCTGGCGGCAGAAGCCTTACAAGTGATGGAACAACGAAAAATTAACGGGCTTATCGTCGTCAATGAGCAACAACAGCCTGTAGGTGCGCTGAATATGCATGATTTATTAAAATCCGGAGTACTCTGATGTCGTCTTTATTTTCACAGATGTATCAAGCCATCAGCCCGGAGCTGGAACAAAAAGCGCAGCACATCCGTTTATTGATTTGTGATGTCGATGGTGTGTTTTCTGACGGCCGTATTTATATGGGCAACCAGGGCGAAGAACTCAAAGCCTTCCATACCCGCGATGGCTACGGCATTAAAGCGCTGCGTCATGCCGGTATTGAAGTGGCTGTGATTACTGGCCGTCGTTCAGAGATAGTGCAGCAACGTATGACCTCACTGACCGTACCTTACATTTATCAGGGGCAGGAAAATAAACTCGCTGCTTTTGCTGAACTCCAGCAAATACTGGGACTCCAAGCGTCACAAATCGCCTTTATTGGTGATGACTTAGCGGACTGGGCCGTAATGCAACACTGTGGATTAAGCGTTGCAGTTCAGGATGCACATCCTTACCTTGTGTTGCATGCAGACTACCGTTGTCAATTACCCGGGGGTTTTGGTGCAGTACGTGAACTTTGCGATTTGCTACTGACCGCTCAGGGCAAATTTGCTGAATTTTCAGGAAGTAGTACATGATCCGTCAATTCCTCTGGTTAGTGCTGATCGTAGCGGGTGCTGCGGGTTTTTACAGTTGGCAACTGCTGGATCAGGAACAAAGCGGCACGCCAGCCAATCAGGACAGTCAACCTGATTATGTGGCGCAAGATCTGACCCGGATGATTTACAACGAGGAAGGCCATCTGTCGGATTTAATCCGGGCTCAACGCATGGAACACTTCGAGCGCTTTGGTTTTTTACAATTTGATTTCCCTATCTACACCATTTATCAGGAAAAAGTGCCATTATGGCAAGTGACAAGCGAGCAGGCTGTGCTTTATCCTGACGATAAACTTATTCTTGAACACAGAGTGGAACTGCGCAATATGGCGACAGACCCACTCTTTACCCGAATAGAAACCAATGCAGTTGAGCTATTGTTCAACAGCAATACGCTGCAATCGAGCGAACAAGTGCGGATTTTTGGGCTGGGTTTCCAGATCACAGGCCAAGGCATGCAGGCCGATTTGAACGCACAGAATATAGAGCTGAAAAAGCATACTAAAACGGTTTATTACAATGAAAAGTAACATTATTTTATTGAGTATCGCTCTGACATTCAGTAGCGTCGTTCAGGCAGGACCTGATGATTTCAAAAAAGAAATTCAGGTCGGTTCCGATCGCCAGTTTGGCTCGATCAAAGACAAGGTGATGACTTTTGTCGATAACGTCAAAGTAGAGCAAGGCAGCTTACTGATTGAAGCTGACAAACTTGAAGTCATTGCCAGCGCGGGGAAAGGCAAAGAGGTGTTTATTGCTTCAGGCCAACCAGCCACCTATTCACAGCTGCTCGATGGCGAAAAGCCAATCAAAGCCAGTGCGAATGAAATCCGCTACGACGTAGCCAATGGCACGCTGGTGCTGACTGGTAATGCGGAACTGAGTCAAAATGGCAGCATGGTGCAAGGTGCAGTGATTAAATACAACCTTGAAAAACAAGAGCTGGAAGCGGAGTCTGACGGTAAAAAAACCGAACGAGTGACGACTGTGTTCAGCCCGGAAGGAAAACAAGAATGAAGTTAGTCGCGTCCCATCTGGCTAAAAGTTATAAAGGCCGTCAGGTGGTCAAAGACGTCAGTCTGGAAGTGAATGCAGGTCAAATTGTCGGTTTACTTGGGCCAAATGGTGCTGGAAAGACCACAACCTTTTATATGATTGTCGGCTTAGTCCCTTCCGATAAAGGCGAAATCACTTTGGATGGCAAAGAGATCACTTTTGATCCCATTCATGCCCGCGCCCGTTCCGGCATTGGCTACCTGCCGCAGGAAAGCTCAATATTCCGCAAACTAACGGTCTACGACAACCTGCTGGCTATTTTGCAGCATCGCAAAGATTTAACAGAAGAGCAGCGCGAAGAAAAAGCAGATGCGCTGCTGGACGAATTCCATATAGGCCATATCCGTAATAGCCTGGGCATGAGTTTATCCGGTGGTGAACGTCGCCGGGTGGAAATCGCCAGAGCATTGGCCGCAGATCCGGCATTTATCCTTTTAGATGAACCTTTTGCTGGTGTTGATCCTATTTCAGTGTTAGATATTAAAAAAATCATTCAGCATCTGTGCCAACGAGGTATAGGCGTGCTGATCACTGACCACAATGTGCGCGAAACTCTTGATGTCTGTGAAATTGCCTATATTGTAAGTCATGGAGAACTGATTGCTGCAGGTACCCCGGCTGAGGTTTTAGCAAACCAACAAGTTCGTGATGTCTACCTTGGTGAGCAATTCAGGTTATAGTTTAAAACAACATCCGAATAGGGTTGTTTGGAGAAAATAAGAAGTACATGAAACCGTCTCTGCAACTTCGTCTTGGTCAGCAGCTCACAATGACTCCGCAATTGCAGCAAGCAATTAAACTGCTGCAATTATCTACCATTGAACTGCAACAGGAAATTCAGGAAGCGCTGGATGCTAATCCTTTGCTTGAAGCTGAAGACGACTATGCTGTATTTCAGGAACCTTCCTCTAAAGATCTAAATCATGGCGCCGAGTTTGATTCCGCTGACTACGACAGCAGCCATGATGAGCACTACGAACCTGAAGTCAAAGACAGCAGCGAAGCGATGTCCGAGCAAAACATCAAAGAAGATTTGCCACTGGATAGCCATTGGGATGATTTAGTCAGCGCAGCCCCTGTAGCAGGCGCTAATAACTTCAATGGCGATGAAGATACGGTGTTTCAGGGCGAAACCACAGAAAGCCTGCAGGACTATTTACGTTGGCAAATGCAGCTGACACCTTTTTCCGACACTGACCGAACCATTGCCGAAATCATCATCGAAGCGATCGACGAAAACGGTTTACTGACGATAGACACAGACGAAATTCTTGAGTCTTTGGGCATGCCTGATGTGGAAGCGGACGAAGTCGAAGCGGTAATCAAACGTATCCAGTTATTCGACCCTGTTGGTGTCGGCGCACGCAGCATTCAGGAGTGTTTATTGGTACAACTGCGCCAATTCGATGCTAAAACGCCTTATCTGGCGGAAACCCGGCATATTATTAAAGAATATACTGACTTTTTAGCCAACAGAGATTTCCGTTCTCTGATGCGTGTGACTAAACTCAAAGAAGATGATTTAAAAGAAGTGATGCGGCTTATTCACAGCCTGAACCCACGACCTGGGGCAGATGTGATCCGACAAGAACAGTCCTATGTGGTTCCGGATGTTTCGGTGGCGAAAATTAAAGGACGCTGGATGGTTGAGCTCAACCCTGATGCGATGCCAAAAATCAGAATAAACGAGCAATACGCCGCCATGTCACGTAACGCCCGTAACGCATCGGATGGTCAATTTATTCGCTCCCATTTGCAGGAAGCCAAGTGGTTTTTAAAGAGTCTGGAAAGTCGCAACGAAACTTTATTGAAAGTGGCCAACTGCATAGTGCAGCAACAACAGGCTTTCTTTGAGCACGGTGAAGAAGCCATGAAACCCATGGTGTTAAACGATGTTGCAGAGATGGTGGGCATGCATGAATCAACTATTTCCCGTGTCACCACACAAAAATATATGCACACTCCCAGAGGAATATTTGAACTTAAGTTCTTTTTCTCCAGTCATGTAAGTACAGAGAGTGGCGGTGAATGTTCATCCACCGCAATCCGCGCCTTTATAAAAAAATTGGTGGCGGCGGAAAATCCTGCTAAACCTTTGAGTGATAGCAGGATGGCAGAAATACTGTCAGAACAAGGGATTAATGTCGCACGGCGTACCATTGCCAAGTATCGTGAAGCCTTGTTTATTCCGCCGTCTAATCAGCGCAAGAGCTTGCTTTAACAGCTCTAAAAAGAAGGAAGAGTCTATGCAAATCAACTTAACTGGTCGTCATGTAGAAATCACTGAAGCACTGAGAGAGTACGTCGATAGCAAATTTTCCAAACTTGAACGTCATTTTGATCATATTAATAATGTACATGTAGTGCTGAACGTGGAAAAATTGAAGCAGATTGCAGAGGCTAAGTTACACCTCAATGGAGGTGAAGTATTCGCTGTATCGGAAGACGAAAATATGTACGCTGCGATAGACCAGTTGATCGATAAACTGGATCGCCAAGTTATTAAACATAAAGAGAAAATTTCTCGTCATTGATTCTGAAACTATGAACCTGAGCTCAATGTTATCGGAGGACTGCACCAAGAGTGCGGTCCTTTTTAATAGTAAAAAACGCATTCTGGAATACATAGCTGAACTGGCACATCAGCGTTTACCGGAAGTTCCTGAGTACAACATACTCGAAGCCCTGATGAGCCGTGAGAAACTCGGCTCCACCGGTATTGGTGGCGGTATTGCTATTCCGCATGGCAAATTAAAGAATGTCACTACCCCTTTGCTGGTGTTTGTGGTCAGCAAGGATCCAATACAGTTTGATGCTATTGATAACCAGGCGGTGGATATTTTCTGTGCCATCCTGATCCCGGAAAATCAATGCCAGACGCATTTATCTACCCTGTCCGGCATAGCCCGCATGCTCAGTCAGAAAGACTTCACCAAGAAAATCCGTCACAGTGCCAACAGCCACGATTTGTACCAGTTGCTGATGGTCGGTGCTGAACAGGCGATGGCAAAATGAAGTTATTGGTCGTCAGCGGTCGATCGGGTTCGGGCAAATCAGTTGCCCTGCGCGTCATGGAAGACCTTGGTTATTATTGTGTAGATAACATCCCGGTTAATTTACTACCAACTCTAGCCAATGCGGTGATGGGGCAATATGAGCGGGTCGCTGTTAGTATCGACGTGCGTAACTTGCCACAAGACCCTGATGAGCTGACCGATATTCTGTCGTACCTGCCGCACAAAGTTGACCTGACCATTCTTTACCTCGACGCCGACCATACCAGCCTGATTAAGCGCTTCAGCGAAACCCGTCGCTTGCATCCGCTGTCGCATCAGGCCATGTCACTGGATGAAGCCATACAACGCGAACAGCAGCTGCTGGACCCCATCTCCAGCCGTGCAGATTTGTATCTGGATACCACAGAGCTGAACGTACATCAGCTGGCAGAGCAGCTTAGAGAGCGTATACTGGGGCAAAAAACCGGCCGGTTGGTGATCTTGTTTGAATCCTTTGGCTTTAAATACGGTATTCCTAAAGACGCTGACTATGTATTTGATGCGCGCTTTTTACCAAACCCACATTGGGAACCAGAACTGAAGATCCTGACAGGATTAGATAAACCTGTACAAAACTATCTGTCATCTCAAGCGGTAGTGGCTCAATATATCTGGCAAATCAATCAGTTTATCGGTACCTGGTTACCGCATTTAGAACGCAACAATCGCAGCTATCTGACGATTGCCATAGGCTGTACCGGCGGACAACATCGTTCTGTGTACATCGCCGAGTCTCTGGCAGAAAGTTACCGTTTACAGCGCGAAGATGTGCAAATCCGTCACCGCGAATTGGTAAGACATCATGGCCGATAAATTTCAAAAAACTGTCACTATCGTCAATCAATTAGGTTTGCATGCCAGAGCCGCGTCCAAACTGGTACAGTTATGTCGTCAGTTTGATGCCAAAATTGAGTTACAGCAGGAAGGCCAGGTTGCAGATGCCAGCAGTGTTCTGGCGCTATTGATGCTGGCGAGCAGCAAGGGTAAAACTCTGGAAGTCTGTACCGAAGGCGCTCAGGCGCAAGAAGCACTGAGTGCTGTGGTGGCTTTGATTGAAAACGGTTTTGACGAAGAAAACTAATACCAAATTGCAGCTGCTGTTACAGCTCAGCGTTTTCTCGGCCTGATGTTTGTTTTGCACTAGCCAGTTTTAAATGCAATGCCGCTTTAATTAGCATATGAGCGGTAATAGGGGCTGTAATAAACAGAAACAGCGCTATCAATAATTGCTGCATACTCAACTCGCCTTTGACGAAGTTAAAATAAGCCATAGAAGCCAGAACTAAAGCACCTAAACCTAAGGTGGTGGCTTTAGTTGGCCCGTGCAAACGAGTATAAAAATCCGGTAGTTTGACCAGAGCGACTGAGCCCATCAATACAAACAATGACCCCGCCACAGCCAGGATGGCTACCAACCATTCAGTCATGCTCATCTGTTACTTCCTATTCAATGATATCGCCGCGCAATAAAAACTTACACACAGCGACAGTGCTGACAAAACCCAGCATGGCGATCAGTAGCGCCACTTCAAAGTTTAAGCTGGTGCCAAGATAAATTCCGTACAACAGCAGCAGCGCTATACTGTTGATATACATAGTATCCAGTGCCAACAAACGATCCACCACTGAAGGTCCGCGAATAGCAGCATATAAATTCAGCAGCAAAGCCAAACCGACCACCACAAAACAGCCTTGAAGTATTAAAGTCAGCATTAAAATATCTCCTTTAATGGCGCTTCATAACGTTGCTTCACCTGTTCAATCAGCTCTGCTTCATCGGCTAAATCCAGCACATGCAGCAGCAGAAAACGCGGCTCTGCACCTTCTGCATTCAGTGGCAACACATCTGCACTGACAGTGCCTGGTGTTAAAGATACAGTGCTCGCTAGTATGGTAATAGCCAGATGGTCGGTTAAATCCAGTGGTACTGTGACAAAAGCAGGTCTTAGCTTTTTATTAGGACCAAGTACAAGACGAATCACCTGCAGGTTAGCGATAACAATGTCCCACATTACCATCAGACCATAAGCCATAGCTGCGCCAGGCTTTTTGATACCGGGTTGGATCAGGCGAAATTTATGGATAAGCAATGGGATCAGCCAGGCCAGTAATAGACCAAAAAACAGATGGATCAAAGCCACACTGTTATTTAGTAATAACCAGACCAGAAATAAAAACAAGCTTCGGACAGGGGTTGGCCACCAGTTCTTCAAAGACAACATCAGAAGGCTCCCGGACTAAGAGTAGCAATTTGCTGTAGTTGAGCTGCTGCGGCCTGACACCAGGCCGTTAATGGTCCGGCAAACAGGCTTAATAACGGGCTTGCAATCACCAGCAACAGCAACGCACTGGCACGACGACGCCCCGCCAGACGAGCTTCAACATCTGAGCCAGACACCTGCCAAAATAAGATGCTTCCTGCTCTGCTCAGTGCGATCAGCAACATCAGACTGCTACCTAATAAAAAGGACCAATACCACAACATGGTGCTGCCTTGAGGTACAGCCTGCAGTAGTAATAGCTTACCGATAAAACCTGAAAATGGCGGCATGCCTACTACACTGAGCGCGACCACTATAAAGGCTGTGCCTAATAACACAGGCTGAGCCATCTTGCGCCCGTTGACCAGCCGGTCTCCAGCTTTGCCACGCTGGTTCGCAATTAAGTCTGCCAATAAAAACAAAGCCGCGGTCGCCAGAGTTGAGTGCACCAGGTAATACAACAGCGCCTGTATAGCCTCCGCTGTGCCTAAAGACAAAATAGCCACCAAAGAGCCTACAGAAACTATCACCAGATAGCTCGCCATTTTACGCAAGTCTTCACTGGCTAACACGCCGAGCACTCCCATCACTATGGTCAATAAGCCGGTCCACCACAGGACAGGGAACACCCAGTCAGCGACAAAACCTGCATCCTGCAACACCATAGCAAAAACCCGCAATAAGCTATAAATACCCACTTTGGTCATAATAGCGAATAAAGCAGCCACTGCAGGGGATGCGGAAGAATAGGCATTGCCTAACCAAAAATGTAAAGGCATCACTGCCGCTTTTAAGCCAAACACCACCAGCAGTAGTGCGACAGCGGCCTGTAATAATTGAAGTTGCGTGTCTGACAAAGTCGCAACCTTGGTGCCTAAATCCAGCATATTCAAAGTGCCTGACGCACCATAAATCAGTGCAAGGGCAAACAAGAACATCGCAGAACCAACCAGATTTAGAATCACATAATGCACTGCGGCTTTGGTTTTAGCTTTACCACCGCCGTGGATCAGCAAAGAGTACGAGGCAATTAACAGCACTTCAAAAAACACAAACAAGTTAAATAAGTCAGCAGTTAAAAAGGCGCCATTAATACCCATCACCTGGAAATGTAATAAGGCATGGAAAAAAGGGCCGTTTTCGTCTTCACCACTGCTGGCATATAAACTGGCGGCTAAAGCTAACACAGAGGTCAGGCACAACATTAAACTGCTGACCTGATCTAATAACAAACTGATCCCAAAAGGTGCTGGCCAGTTACCCAGTTGATAAAGTTGGGCTGGGGTATCTGAGCTCTGCAGCACCAACAGCACACTTAGCAACACCAACACTGCAGAACCTCCGACACTTAAGCAGCGGCGTAGTAACAAGTTCTGATCAAAAGGCGGCAGCATCGTCAGCAGAGCCACTAACAAAGGCCAGAGAATAGGCAGGATAATCAAATGGTTCATGACGAAGCCCCCTGTCGGGTATTTTTCGCTACCGGCAATTTACCGTCGACATGATCATTACCTAAATCAGCGCGGGCGCGGATAGACAACACCACCAGAAAAGCCGTCATCGCAAAACCAATGACGATGGCGGTTAATACCAAGGCTTGAGGCAAAGGGTCAGCATAGTCTTCTGTCGCTTTAAGCACAGCGCCAGCTCCCATCTTTAAACCACCACTGGCAAAAATGAATAAATTGACGGCGTAAGACAACATAGTCAGCCCCAGCATCACGGCGAAGGTTCTGGCCCGTAAAATCAGAAAGACGGCACTGCAGGTTAAAACCCCTATGATGATTGCAACCAGTAATTCCATTAGTTTTGCCCCTCATGCACAGGTCTGTGGTCTGTGGTCATTTTACCCAGATTGGCCAAAATCATCAGCGTAGACCCTACTACCGTCAGATACACTCCCAAATCAAAAGCTATAGCGCTGGCCAGCTCAATTTCGCCTAAAAGCGGTAGCTGGAAGTAATCAAACCAGGAGGTTAAAAAAGGTCGCTCAAACAGCCAACTGGCGGCGCCTGTCAGAGATGAAATCAATACGCCAGCTGCTACCAGTCTGTGGTATTCCAGCGTCAGTCGCTGTTTGACCCAATCCACGCCTTGAGCTACATACTGCAGAATAATAGCGATAGCTGTAATTAAACCTGCTACAAAGCCACCACCAGGTAAGTTATGGCCACGGAAAAAGATATACACCGATACCAACAGTGCTAAAGGCAATAAAGCCTGCGACACTACAGCCAGCAGCATAGGGTGTTTATCCAGCGCCCATTGTCGCCCCTCTGCATCTGAACTGGGTTTAAACAAAGGCAAACGGGTTAATAATTTAAAAATACCTAAAGCGGCTATACCTAATACCGTAATCTCGCCCAAAGTATCAAAACCACGGAAATCAACCAGAATCACATTAACAACGTTATATCCACCGCCGCCCGTTTTAGCATTGATGAGAAAAAAATCAGAGATCCGCTGCTGCGGTTCCAGCATCATGGCGTAACTCAAACTGCCAATCACTACACCACAGACAGAGGCAATAGCACCATCGCGAATAAGTCTACCCGCATTGGATGCCCTGCTGATTTTATGTGGTAGAAAAAATAGCGCCAACATCAATAGCACTATGGTCACCACCTCAACAGACAACTGAGTCAGTGCTAAATCCGGCGCGGAAAAACGCACAAAAATCAGTGTCACCACCAACCCTACGATAGAAATCATCACCAGCGCTAATAATCGCTGACGTTGACATAACACAGTAGCAAAAGCGGCGATAATCGCCACCAACATGGCGGCCAGCATTAAAGCGTCTATCGGCAACATAGCAGTATGTCGGGTAAACTGACCCATTTGTTGCAATGGCCAAATCAGCAGCACCACTACAATCAAAAACATCCACAACAAGTAGCGTTGTAATTCAGCCGACTCAAACCTTTGATGCCAACGTTGCGCATTGTTCAATAAAGCTTTTATTTTTTGTTCAAACAACTGCAGAGGATTCAGCTCTGGCAACTCGGCCTGGAAACGAAATAAGTGCTTGCGATTCGAGTACAACAAAATACCTAAGGTCATCGCCATTACACTCATCAGCAGTGGCAAATTCACACCATGCCAAATAGACAAACTGTATTGTGGTAAAGGCCCGCCCAGCGCGGCACTTGAGGCTACGGCCAGTAAATCCCCAACTATGTATTGAGGAGCCAAGCCAACCAGAATACAAAGCGCAACCAGTATTTCGACCGGCACCCGCATATAACGAGGCGGTTCATGCGGAGTGCGGGGTAAGCCCTTCGGCTGACCATTAAAAAATACGTCATGAATGAAGCGGGCCGAGTAAGCGACGGATAAAGTAGCGGCCACTGTCGCCAGTACCGGAATTAACCACGACAAAGCCCCTAATACATCCTGGTGTAAAGTTTCAGCGAAAAACATCTCTTTGGATAAAAAACCATTGAGTAAAGGCACCCCAGCCATAGACGCAGAAGCTACCATCGCAAGCGTGGCAGTGACAGGCATAAATTGCCAGAGACCATTGAGTTTTCGCATATCCCGCGAGCCGGACTCATGGTCAATAATACCAGCGGCCATAAACAACGAGGCTTTAAAAATAGCGTGATTAATAATATGAAAAATTGCCGCCACTGTGGCCAGATCGGTATCTAAGCCAAGTAGCAAGGTAATTAACCCCAAATGACTAATGGTCGAATAAGCCAGCAGCCCCTTCAAATCATGTTGAAATAACGCCAGGTAAGCACCAACTAATAAAGTGGTCATGCCGGTGATCGTCACTAACAGAAACCATAAATCTGAGCCAGCTAACAACGGATACATTCGCGCCAGCAAAAAAATACCTGCTTTAACCATAGTGGCAGAATGTAAATAAGCACTGACCGGAGTCGGTGCAGACATCGCATTGGGTAACCAGAAATGAAACGGGAATTGAGCTGATTTAGTAAAAGCTCCCAACAACACCAGAATAAGAATCACCGGATAGAGGCTATGCTGTTGCAGTACGTCAGCTTTAGATAACAGTACATCCAGCTCAAAACTACCCAACACTTGACCAATAAGCAAAATGCCAGCCAGTAAAGCTAAACCACCAAAACCTGTGATAGTTAATGCCATACGGGCACCGCTTCGCGCGTCTGCTCTATGCCACCAGAAACTGATCAGTAAAAAAGAACTGATACTGGTCAGCTCCCAAAATAGCCAAAGCTGTAATAAGTTATTCGATAAAACGATCCCCAGCATGGCGGTCATAAACAGCATCAAAAAACCGTAAAAACGTGCCATCGAATCTGTGACAGCCAGATAATATCGGGCGTATAAGATCACCAATAAACCAATACACAAGATCAGTAGTGCGAACAGCAGAGATAAGCCATCCAGCCTAAAGCTTAGTGACAACCCCAAGGCTTCGACCCACGGCATTTGGTAGA
Organism: Rheinheimera tangshanensis; assembly: GCF_014645135.1. Lineage (GTDB taxonomy): Bacteria > Pseudomonadota > Gammaproteobacteria > Enterobacterales > Alteromonadaceae > Pararheinheimera > Pararheinheimera tangshanensis. Next base: position 182,144 of record NZ_BMLH01000001.1, on the reverse strand, counting down.
ATAAGGTTTCACCGGAAAAAATGGCAGGTGCAAGCTGCAGAACAACGGCTAAAGCTGCTGCGGGTAGTATCGCTGTAGCCAAAGCACTATAACTACGCGACCAGCTTTTTGTCAGCACTGGCACTACTGAACCAATCAAGGGAAGTAAAACCAGAAACAGAAGTTCAATCATGTATTTGCGTCCTCTTTGCAGGCTCAGTCAGCTCCAACACAAAACAACCTGAGCAGTATGCCAAGCAGCACATTCTATTGCGCCAGACAGAGGGTGAAATACCCCAAAAATCTTACATGCCGTACTTTATACCTGTATGGATAAAGGCTGTCCAGACGTTCTGACCTATGACAAGCTGAAGAGGGAAAAACAACGGATCAGAGGGATAGCCCCCTGATCCGTAACAACTTAGTGTCCTGTCGCTGCAGCTGCTGCGGCGGCTGCATCATAATGGTGGATCCAGCCTGCAGCATAAAGCCAGTGCGTGACTTCAGGCAGCAGGAAGGTGGTGCTCAGTAAACCTACGATAGCCAGAACTATCGTATAAGGCACAGCCATCCAAACCATTTTCATATAAGATAAACGAATAAGTGGCGCTAAAGCACTGGTCAGCAGGAATAAAAACGCAGCCTGACCATTAGGTGTAGCAACACTGGGTAAGTTAGTTCCGGCATTGATAGCAATAGCTAATATCTCAAACTGCTCACGAGTGATATTGCCAGCTTGCCATGCAGCTTTTACCTCGTTGATATAGACGGTCCCCACAAAGACGTTGTCACTAACCATAGACAACAAGCCATTCGCAAGAAACAACACTGCTGTTTGCTGTTGACCATCAAAGGTCAAGACAAAATCAATTACAGGCTTAAATAGATGTTGATCAATGATCACCGCCACGACCGCAAAAAATACGACCAGCAAGGAGGTAAAAGGCAAGGCTTCCTGAAAGGCTTTACCAATCGCATGTTCATCTGTGACACCACAGAAAGTCGTGGCCAGAATAATCACCATCAAACCTATTAAGCCGACTGAGGCCAAATGCAGACTTAAACATATAATCAGCAGTACAGCGATAAGGCCTTGCACCCATAATTTACTAATGTCAGAGGCCGTCATACGTTCGGTCTGATAATTATCATAAGCAATCAATACATCCTGTACAGCAACAGGCAGGCGAACACCAAAATCGAATAAACGGAATTTTTCTAACACTATAGTCGTCAGTAAACCTGCGACCAGCACCGGGACACTTACGGCGGCCATACGCAAAGCAAACTCACCAAAGCCCCAGCCTACAGCTTCGGCAATGATCAGATTTTGTGGCTCACCGACCATAGTAGATACACCGCCAAGAGCTGTGCCCACACCAGCATGCATCAGTAAGTTACGTAAAAAACCACGAAATGCATCTAAATCAGCGCGAGATAATTCTGCCACCTCTGTATCTTCATTGTGGTTATGTGGGTCGGGGAATTTTTTTCCTGAGGATATTTTGTGGTAAATCGCATAAAAGCCTATACCGACGGCAATAATCACGGCCACTACGGTTAACGCATCTAAAAAAGCCGATAAAAACGCGGCCATACAGACAAAAGCTAGCGACAAATTAGTTTTTGAACGAACCCGGATCAACAGCTTGGTAAAGACAAACAACAGCAAGTCTTTGACAAAGTGAATGCCTGCGACCATAAAGACCAGCAGTAAAATCACCTCAATATTCACTTCAATTTCGTGCATCACTTTCGTGGTGCTGGTCATGCCCATCGCAATAGCTTGTAGGACCAATAAACCGCCCGGCTGCAACGGATAACATTTTAGTGCCATCGCCAGGGTGAAAATAAATTCCACCACCAAAGCCCACCCTGCTATGTAAGGGTTTTGTAAAAACAAAATGGGGTTAATAAAAAGAAAAGCGATGATACTTAGTTTGTACCAGTTCGGCGCCTGTCCTAGAAAGTTAGTGTACAGAGCCAAAGCCATGCCTGATGGTTTCATAGTGTTTACCCAAGTTCGAATTGTTGCGTGTTGGATTTATGTTTTGTTATTTACCATAGTTCAATTCTGTGTAAAGGCGATGACAATTAACACAGAAATTATCAGGTAGTTCAGTTTGTTATACCTAGCGCATCTGGGTTTGTCCAGACAGATTCAAACAGCAATGAGACCAGCGGAGCAAATAAAAGACCAACACCATAGTGTCAAATCAGTTTGGTTAAAAATAGCTTTGGGTGATGAGAACAGAATGTAACCAACATAAAAAAAACAAAAAAATATAAAATTCATCAACTCTTCAGTTGTCACTTATAAAAAAAGTAAGTAAAACATCTGAGCTTGTTGAACTTTATTCACAAAAATAAAAATATCAGCTTAACTTAATTGAAGTACTTACTGCAGGAAACTTATTATGGCAATACTCAATGTTGCACAGGTCGCCGCCTTTTTAGGTATTCAGGAGATCCGTGTTGAACGTCTGGCACGCGAAAATCTGCTGGTTGCTAACGGCAAAGATGAACAAGGCAAACCTCTGTTTGACGAGGAAGATGTAAAGCGCTACAAAATTCTGGCTGAGCGATTAGGCGGACTTTAGTAACTTAGCTTTGAACAAGCCGCAGTAATAGCTGGTAACAGTCTGCTGCGGCTTGTTTGTATCTCGGATCTTGATTCTCCAGCTCTTCCTGCCAATACCATAACCAGCAAAAGCCTGCATACACTACTTTAGCCAAGGCTAATTTCTCTACTAATTGTGTGCTGCAGCTGTCCCTCCTCGATGCCCTATAATTGTCAAGCAACAGCTGTTGTTCAGCCTCAGATAACTCAAACTGAACTATCAATGCCACTAAATCAAACACCACATCCGCCAGTTGGCAATACTCAAAATCAATCAGCCATAACTTGTTCTGCCACAACAACATATTCTGTACGTGCAAATCCATATGGCACAAACCTATATCAGCCTGGAAATACTGCAGATCACGGGCAGCCGTGATCAAAGGCAACCAGATTTTTTCTGCTTGTGCTGTCCAGTGCGACTCCAACTGTTTTTTCAGTTGTTGTAAATATAACCAGGGGTCCAGTACTGCAGTTTGCACTGGCAACTGATGCAAAGTCGCCAGTTTTTGGGCTAGTTCCGGCAGGTTCTGTCGAATGTGGGCAGCCGAAGGCGGCAAAGCATCAGGTAAAAAGTCAGTGATCAGCATGCGCTGATGATTATTCAGACACAAAGGCGCAGGTGCCAATCCCGCGGCAGCGGCGGCATGCTGACAACGTAATTCCTGCTGCCGGCACACTCCTAATACAGAAGGGCCATAATGGCGCACTACGTAGTGACCTCTGTCCGTTTGCACCTGGTAGGAACTGGTTCTTTTGCCTTGTGTCAGTTGTTTTAACAGCAGCGGTTTGTGATCAGCAAAAAACTCCAGTTGTTGACATAAATGCCAGATCACAGAGGAAGAGTCTGCTGCTGTTGTTGCTGATAGCTGCTGCGCCATACAAAAAATCCGATCAGGGCAATAATGGTATAGAGTACAAAAAGTGCCGTTGTAAAATACAGATGTTTTTGTATATAGACATAAATACAGACCGCGTCTATCACCACCCAATACAGCCAGTTCGATACCACTTTGCGTGCCACCAGATAAGTAGTCATCACACTAAAAGCTGTAGTTTGTGCATCTATGTAAGCAAAATCAGCATGAGTGTATTGGTCCATCAGATAACCCAGTACAAGTCCTGCTATCGCTGTGCCACCAATTAAATTCAAATGAGTACTGGCGGACCATTCGGTCATGCCCGACTGTCCTGCAGGTAATAGCTGCTTTTGTTGGCGCCAGCTGTACCACCCATACAAAGCCATCCCAGCATAATACAGCTGCAGCAACGCATCAGATAACAACGCCGAATGCCACATAATATGGGTGTACAACAAAGTGCTGAGCAATGCTGCTGGCCAGCACCATAAACTTTGTTTCATTGCTAAAAGTACGTAAGCCAGCGCTAACAAAGTCGCTGCCAGCTCAAGCTGGGTCAGAGTTTGCCAGCCGCTAAACAGCTGCCACCAAGCCTCTGTCATGGCCGTAAATCGCCATGCAGAAACTTCACTACAAACACGACTTTGCCATAGGTTTCAAACGACCAGCGAATGCCTTGCTGCAACAACGCCATCACTTCGTCGTAATCGCCAAAGACTTGAGTGCTGAGTGTATTGGTGATCACCAGCACGTTAGGGTTAGTATTTAACAGTTCAATAAAACCTTTGATAGGCTCAATGTAATCACTGGTGAGTGGGTACTTACTGATTTCTATAGATAATTTCATCATTAATTCCTTCACTGCTGATTAAAACTGGTAGCTGGCGGTCACACCTATACGGCGTGGTTCACCCAGTTGTTCATAGGTATGAGGCTCGTAGCCATCCCGCGGGTCATTACCAAAATAAAAGCCCCGCACGCCGTAGTCTTCATCCAGCGCATTGCGGCTCCAAAGCGCCAATTGCACCTCGTCCCACTGGTACTGCAGGCGTAAATTCACTAAATGCATTTGCTCTGAGCGGGAATCATGACTGTCGGAGTAATAAAAGGCGGCTTTACTTTGCAGACCCAGATTAAAACTCAAGTTTGACGTCAGTAACCACTCACTGCTGACACTGTATTGATACTTAGGTGCATGGGCCTGATCGCGGCCAGTCTTGTCTACGCCCTCTTCTGTGACAAAACCACGGATTTCACTATCGAGCCAGGCTGCATTAGCAAATAAAGTCCAGCTCTGAGCTAATTGAATGCGACTTTCAACCTCTAATCCATGATTTCTGCCCGAAGCGGCATTATCTATAAAACCAATAAAGGACTGATCACGGGTGACCCAACTATTGACCTGCATCTCGTCACGCCACATGGCAAACAAAGCGACACGGCTGACGATCGCCTGATCGGCAGAACTGCCTTTGACACCAAACTCAGCGTTCCATAAAGTTTCAGGTGAAAAATTAGCTTTGCTGTTTAAATAATCTGCCAGTTCATCCACGCCACTGCCCTGCGCTTTACCCAGAGCTTCACCATTGACACCACCTGCTTTGTAACCCCGTGAACCCAGCAGATACAAACTGGTTGAATCCGTCACAGCCAAACTTAAACTCAGTTTGCCGCCCCACATCAGTTCGTCGTTTTGCTGAGCTATCCCATTGCTGTCACTGTATTCATCATCGTAACGTTCAGCGCGGGCGCCAGAGGTTAAACTCCAGCCATCCCCTAAGTCGCTGGTCCACTGCCCAAACAAAGCGAGGTTCTGGCGTTTAAAATCACTGAAAAACTGCGCGGCCTGCCATAAATCCCAGTTCCAGAACTGGCGTTCTAAATCCGTTTGCTGACCACTGGCATACCAGCCCGCTACCCAATTTGCCTGCTCTTTACCTAAAAAGCGTTGCTCTAGACTCCACTGATCCCGCTGCCTTAAGTAGCGGTCTGTCGTCGCGTAGCCATCTGGGTGAATACCTTCATAACTCCAGTCTTCGTCAAAGCCATAATCGGTATCGGCAGTCAGGCCACTCAACTGCGTATAGACATTGGCCCAACTTAAACCCTGGTAATCTGCTTTAATCGCCAAAGCACGGCTTTGCTGTTCATCCTGGCCAGGTTTATCCGATAAGGTGGTGCGGTTTCTGTCTAAAGAAAACACATCGTAGCCATTATTGATATCGCGGTAATGGCCGATAAAATCCAATGTCAGATCGCTCGTCGCCAGATAACGCAGCGCAGCACGGGCAGTAGTTTCGTCAATATTGTTGGTATCGTCACGCTTTAAAAAGCTGTTATCGACAAAGCCATCTGAGCTCTGGTGATCAGCAGCCAGACGATAAGCCCACTGGTCGTTTATCGCATTGCTGTAAGCACCACTGAGTTGGTAGCTATCGTAGTTGGCCACAGTAGAACTGAACTGGCCTTCGCCTTCAAAGCTGGGGGCATTAGAGGTCAAATTCAACATACCGGCCATGGCATTGGCACCAAAGCGGGTCGCTTCAGGCCCGCGGAATATTTCTACTTGCTGCACATCAGCCAAAGAGCTGACACCTAAAGCTGAATAATCAATGCCATCAATCAGCACACCCACCGAAGGATTGATGCTGTCGACAAACTCACTGCGCTCGCCTATGCCGCGAATTTGTAAAAAACGGCCACGGGACGCGCCAGCTGAAAAGTTTACGTTGGCGGCTTGTTGTAACAAATCATCTAAATGCTGGGCGTTCTGACGACTGATATCCTGCTGACTCAACACCAGAATACTGCCAGGTAGCTTTTGCAACTGCTGCTGCCGGAAATCGCCTTGCACCAGAATACGCTCTACCGCCTGTTCAGAGGCAGCGTTTTCTTCAGCACTGTTCGCACTAGCAGTAGTGGATAAGGCAGCCAGAATGGCTAGGGATAAACAGGAAATTCTACGCATATGATTCTACTCCACTAATCGATAGTCGTAGGATCACCAAAGCAAAAGGAATACAGAAGTACCATCCCTCCGCCGGTATGATCCGGATCAGGTTCGAAGGGTTCGCGTTTGACGGCGTCTCAGCTAAAAGCACCCCTTGGTTCGCGGCGCAGTGTATCGGCTTTTTTTCAGACAGGCAATTACCAGATCTGCACCTTTCTGCAGATCTGGCTTACGAATTAAAGCAAAGCAGGTAAATACCAGCTGGCAATAGAGAAATAAATCACGACACCAGCCACGTCGGCGATAGAGGTGATCAAAGGTCCGCTGGCGGTCGCAGGGTCCATGCCAAAACGGCTGAGTAAAAAGGGTAAAGACAAGCCCACTAAGCTGCCCACCAAGACCACTATCATCATAGTGGCGGCGACTACCAGCGCTATATCCAGCCCACCTCGCCAGTAGCCCAGCGCGTAGACAGCAAGTGCCATGGTCAAACCTAATAAACCGGCCACCAGCACTTCTTTGCCGAGCATCTTGCCCCAGTGGCGTAATTTGATATCGCCTGTAGCCAGAGCCCGCACCATCAAAGTGCCGGACTGAGCACCAGCATTTCCGCTGCTGGCTATCAGTAACGGCAGAAAAAACAGCAAGGCTATATGTTCAGAAATAATATGCTCAAATGCAGCTAAACCTGCACCAGAGAAAATATTACCAAACACCAGCACCACCAGCCAGACCACACGTTTACGGTATAACAGGCTAATTTTGGCATCTTTAACACTGCCTTCGAGCTTGCCGATAGTCGCGGTTTTGTGAAAGTCTTCAGTGGCTTCAGCTGCGGCAACGTCCATCGCGTCATCGTGGGTGACAATACCGACCAACTGCCCTTGCGCATTCACCACAGGAATAGCAATTAAGTCGTATTTGGCCACCAATGACGCCACTTCTTCCTGCTCCGTATCCACTTTGACATGGATAGGATCATGTTTCATCACGTCATCCACCAGTGCATGAGTGGGCGCCAGAATTAACTCACGCAAGGACAGAGCACCAATTAAAATGCGATCCTGATCCACCACATAAGACAGATAAATGGTTTCTTTGTCCGGCGCTTCGTTCCTCAGTACCTCAATAGCTTGAGTCACAGTTAAATCCGGCGACAACATAGCGTAATCCGAACTCATAATGGCACCCGCGGTGCCTTCAGAGTAGGAAGACAGACTAAGGATGTCATCACGTTCAGCTTGGGCCAAAGCCGGTAACAAAGCTTGTTTTTGCGCGTCAGATAATTTGTTAAACAAGTCGGCTCGTTCATCAGACGACATCTGGCGGATCACCGGAGTGAAGTCTTGCCGACGTACTGTATGCGCCAGTTCAACTTGTTGATCTTCAGGTAGATAGCTGAAGACGTCTGCTTGTGTGCTTAATGGAAAACAACTTAACAGTTGCCACTGATGTGCTGTGGAAAACTCAACCAAAGCACCGGCTAAATCGGCAGCATGAGTATCAGCCAAACGCACAGGTAATACAGAGAAGTCGCCGCTCTCCAGAGCAGCACGTAAGGTATGGATCAGAACTAAGAGTTCCATGTTTTCACCTCGAACTACGGGCCGTAGTCGCAAGGTCCAGACAAACCAGCGGTCTACAGCAAAACTAAAGGGTTAAGTTGTATGTCAGGCCAGGCCTGTGACTGGGTACGTCCATAAAAACGGAACTCTCCTCTGCAAATGGGCAGGAATATCAGCTTAACTTATTGCTGATACAGCGAAAAACGAGCATCATTTTACTCCTGTAACCACTTAACCTCAACTTAATAGCGGCCAGAAGTGCAGGATTTTCTTTAAGCTGCACCCATACGTCACAAGGACACAAACATGTTTTCCGAAAATAAGGCGCTTTGGTGGCAACCTCAAACGCTGTTGAATGAACAAAGCTGTAAAATTCAGCTGGGGCCTTTGCTGATTTTTTTGCAACGAAAAACCGGAGAATGGCGGCTAGCTACTGAATTGCTGCCTCAGACAGAACATCAGGAGCTGGAAGCTGAACTGCTGCCACAATGGCCACAGCATCGTCTGGCCAGCCGTTTTGTCTTTGAAAACGAGCCGCTGCAGTTTTGCCTGAAACCTGTATTAGCAGACCGTCCTGTAGTGGTAAAAACACATCAGCCAGTTTACATACCGCCTGGTGAGCAAGTGACCTTTTATATCAGCAGCCCTGTCAGTATTCGTATTGAATTGCAGCAACCAGAGTTAATGTTGCAGGAGGTGCAAAGCCAGCGTTTATCCGACACCTGGTTTGGCCCCAACACCCAAATTGGTGAACTTTGTTACGCCGATAAAACCCAGGCCAGGCATAGTAAAGAAGAATTGCCCCGGCGGGTCCACAAAGCCGTCACTCCTGTTACCGTGAAAAATAACGCCAGCCAAATGATGAGTATCGAAAAACTCAGTTTACCTGTGCCTTATTTATCCTTGTATGGTCTGGCTGACGGCAGTTTATGGACAGATCAAGTGTTGCTGGATCATCAGGACGACGCTGAACTGAGCCGATTGCAGATCAGTAAAAAAATGCCGGCAGGTTCAGATGGTGCAGAACGATTAGCTAAACCGCGTTTGTATATGGAAAAACATGGCCTGTTCCGCGCTTTCAGTGATTTATTTGCTCATGCAGCAAGCCGAGGTTCTTTATGATTGATCTGGTGATTAACTATCTGGATTCCGACAAGTTTTTCTCTTTACTGCAGGCAGGCATGTTATTTATTGTCGGCTTCTTAGCGGCAAGTTTGTTGGCCCGCACTACCTATAAAGTCTGCTTAAAACGTTTTAGTCCTCATCATGCCACTTTAAGTCGCCGTTTAGTCTACTGGCTGGTATTGGCCTTATTTATTGCCAGCGGTTTAAAACAGTTAGGCTTCAATTTAGGCGTGTTATTGGGCGCTGCCGGGGTGTTGTCTGTGGCTATCGGCTTTGCCTCTCAAACCTCAGTATCCAACCTTATTAGTGGCTTATTCTTAATAGGCGAGCGGCCTTTTCAGATTGGCGATACTATCCAGGTGGGCGGTACCACAGGGGAAATTCTGTCGATTGACTTGCTGTCTATTAAACTACGGACCTTCGATAACCTTTTTGTTCGTATTCCCAATGAAAGCCTGATTAAAACAGAAGTCACCAACCTAACCCGCTTTCCTATCCGCCGACTGGATTTAAAAATTGGCGTGGCCTATAAAGAAAATATCAGTCAGGTTCGGCACGTATTACTTCAGGTTGCAGAGCAAAACCCTCTAAGTCTGGATGAACCTGTTCCTGTATTTCAGTTTTTAAGTTTTGCCGAGTCATCACTGGATTTGCAATTTTCCGTCTGGACCAAAAAAGAAAACTACAGAGAATTGCGCACTTGTTTACTCGAAGAAATTAAACTGGCCTTTGATAAACACAATATTGATTTGCCTTTTCCACAGCGAGAGCTGAGTCTGAGCCCCAGTGCTTTAGCTTTGTTAGGTTCAGCACAAAATAACAGGAACCAAAGCGCAGCAGACAAGGATTAAAAGATGATCTCAGGCTTTTTCCTATCTTCTGCGAAAAACTGTGTCATGATAAAACTCAATCAACAAGAATGGATGTTGTAGTGTTGAGAATGCCTAAGATGTATAGCCTTAGTTTACTGAAGCCGCTGACAGCAGCTGTAACAGTAGTATTGCTTAGTCTAAGTAGCCCAACTCAGGCCTCAGACTTGTGTTCTTCGGTGGAGAACACAGCTGATTTTAGTGCCTATCAGGGACAAACTATCGCCGAAGTACGTTTTATCCGTAACGATGTATTTGATTTAGAACAGCCCAATACTTACTGGTTTCACCGCTTTGCCAACCGTACTCATAAGATCACCACAGAAGCCACGTTAAAAGAAGATGTATTGTTTAAGGCTGGTGATGTGCTGGACGCCGATAGTCTGGCAGAAACCGAACGTTTATTAAGAACAAGGCGCTATCTGCGTAAAGTGGAAGTGCGTGTCAGTCATCAATGTCCGGATCGGCAAGTCGTCGTGACTATCAGTAGCTGGGACAACTGGTCTTTACTCCCTAAAATTTCTGCCAGCCGTGAGGGTGGAGAAAGTCGTTCTACCTTTGGGTTAGCTGAAGACAACCTGTTTGGCTCGGGTAATCAAATCAATCTGGATTATGAACATGATAGCGAGCGTACCAGTTACTTACTGAATTTCCGTTCACCCAATATGTTTGGCAGTCACTGGGGATTAAACACCCGCTATGCTGATAAATCTGATGGTGAATCCTATTTAGTTGCGGTCGAAAAACCTTTTTATCGTCTGAATGCCCCCTGGTCTTTTGCCTTAACGTTGGAGCAGGATAGCCAGGACATTAACGAGTACCTGCTAGGCGATGAAGCCAACGAATTTCAAAAACAAAAAAGATTTTTTGATCTTCAGGGTGGTTTAAAGGTGTTAGCTGCTGACAACTGGGTACAACGTGTTTTGGTTGGTGCTACTCACAATGAAGTGCAATTTGAACAAACATCGGATACCTTGTTTGGCATCCCGGTCAAACGTGACTTATCCCAGTGGTGGCTGGCCTGGCAATACGTAGAATCAGATTATCGCCAGATGTTTAATATCTACCAGTTCAACAGAGTTGAAGATATCAACCTAGGTTGGCAGGCTGATGTGAAACTCGCCTATCTGGCACCTATGCTGGGAGCTGACAATAAAGGCTGGCAAGTCACAGCTGCGGCGACTAAAGCCACAGAACTGACAGTGGATAACTATCTGCTGACCTCAGCCTCAGTCAGCCAGTTGGAACAGGCTGACATCAGCCAAAGCTTACTCAAAACCCATCTGATGTTAATTCATAAGTTTGACCCGCAGCATAGTCTGGTCGGTCAGCTGACGTACCAATACGGCAATGACTTGTTTCGTGACGAGCGCCTGAGTTTAGGCGGCGACACTGGCCTACGGGCTTTCCCTTTGTATTATCAAACCGGTGAACGTCTGGCGCTGGCCACTATGGAATACCGCTATTACAGCAACTTATCCATAGCGCAGATTTTTGATGTGGGTTACGCCACTTTTGCCGACATGGGCCGCACCTGGGGGGACAACCCGGATTTACCGGGCAGCTCAGGCGATCAAACTTTATATGGTGTCGGGGCAGGTATACGACTGCTGTCAAGCCACAGCAGCCGTGGCACCATGATCCATATCGACCTGACCAAAGCCTTTGGTGGTGACGATGATTTATCTGGTGTCGAATGGCGCATACTGGCCAAACAGAGTTTTTAGTGCTCGCCTTTCATTATGGGCAATACACAGGTATTGGGGCTAAACAAAGTCTTTAGTATTCCCCCTGACAGGCCGGGCAATAGACAGTACTGCGCTGGCCTAAACGTATTTCTTTGAGTTCAGTCTGACAGCTGAAACACTCCTCACCGCCACGACCATACACCAACAACTGCTGGGCAAAATAGCCCGGCTTGCCATCGGTTTGACTAAAGTCTTTTAAAGTCGTGCCGCCCTGAGTGATGGCTTTGGCCAAAATTTGTTTCACTACCTGCACCAGTAGTTCAGCTTTTTCTGCGGTCAGTTGATTCGCTGGCATTTTGGGATGAATACCCGCCTGAAACAAAGCTTCATTGGCATAAATATTCCCGACCCCAACCACCACATGATTATCCATTAACACCAGTTTGATGGCGCTGCTGCGTTTTTGGCAAGCAGCCAGTAACATCTCAGCATGGAAATCCCCTAACAAAGGCTCAGGCCCTAAGTGTGCCATCAGCGTGTGTAGCGTATCTTTTGGCTGCCACAATACGGCACCAAAACGTCTGGTGTCGTTTAAGCGCAACATGAAGTCATTGCTTAAATAGATATCGACATGATCATGTTTACCAGCTGCAGTATGCTGCGGCACGACTTTTAAATGGCCTGACATGCCAAGATGGATAATCAATTCGCCGTCAGGTAAATGGATCAGCAGGTATTTCGCTCGTCGTGTTACATCAAGCACAGGCTGCTGGCTAATCTGTAGTACTTCATCTGGTATCAGCCAGCGCAGCTGACGTTGCCGCACTACTACTTTTTCGATACGTTGCTGCTGTAAATGAGGGCTAATACCTAAACGGGACACTTCAACTTCTGGTAATTCCGGCATAACACCCTCAACGTAACACGACTGGAAATAATAAATCGGCCTGACCTTCTGGCAAACGGTACCACAGATCCGTATCTACAGCTTTTAACCAATAAAACTCCCCCGCCCGATACAACTGCCATTGTTGCTGAGCCGGTTTGCCGGTCAGCCAGACGGAAACTTCAGTCACAAGCACTGGGTTCATAGGATCAAGAGGCGACTTTTCCGGTAAAGCAGCCTGTTGCCAATGCAGCAGTAAAACCGTTAATTGCTCTTCCGTCAGCGCAGCAGGCTGCGAACGCCAATTGGGCCCGGCCCGCTCAATCTGATGTTGTGGGAAATGCAAAGCTAACAACGTCTGAGTTGCTGAAATAAGTTGTGGCTGAGGTTCATTACGCGCTTGTTTTAAGTATTCGGGTAAACCCACAAACAGGGCGACTAAAATCACCACTGTGTAAATCATGACGTTATTCCAGCCTTTTTGACTTAAACGGATCATAAAGATAAAAACCGAGACAGAAGAAAAACAGCAGTGTAAACCAGAGTCAGCCGGAACAACCAGAAAAACGTAACAGGAAAGAACTTACTGTAGATATAACAAAATCGTAAGGAACGATTTTGAACATTGGAGCGAAGCGACGATGGCCCGACAGGGTGAGCGCCATGGATGGCGGCGAATACAAAAATATCGGGATATATTTTTCACTCACATCGTCCATGATGTTCGCCTTCGGCAGCTTACGCTGTGCAAAATAGCTGTCCTGCTATTTTGTGAACAATTTTACTTGATGTTTCTCAAGGCGTTTTATACAGATATAAAAACAAAAACCCGACTTGCGTCGGGTTTTTTAAGTTCAATTACTTGATTTTCGCTTCTTTGAAAATCACGTGCTTACGCACTTTAGGATCGAACTTTTTGATTTCCATTTTTTCTGGCATGGTGCGTTTGTTCTTCGTCGTTGTATAGAAGAAGCCAGTACCAGCAGAAGAAACTAAACGAATTTTATCGCGCATAATTTAATTCCTTAAACCTTCTGACCTTTAGCACGCAGATCGGCTAAAACAGTATCGATGCCATTTTTGTCGATAATACGCATACCACGAGTAGAAATACGTAAAGTCACAAAACGGTTTTCGCTTTCAACCCAGAAACGGTGAGTTTGCAGGTTAGGCAGGAAACGGCGCTTAGTTGCGTTGTTGGCGTGTGAACGACGGTTACCTACCATCGGACCCTTACCAGTGATTTGGCACACTCTAGACATGTCAATGTTTCTCCAAAATTACTTCAGCTCGAGCTTCGTTCATCCTTCTGGCCAAGAAGAATGCCCCGGATTTCTGAAAGGGCGCAATTTATACACGAAAGCCTGATCAAATTCAAGCAAATCTGTATGGTTCAGGCGATCGTTTGCACATCCAAACTTCAGACCTTTATAGCCAGCCGCGTTCGGCAAAGGAAATAACCTCTGCATCACCTACCACAAAATGATCCAGCAACTTAATGTCGACAAGAGACATGGCTTGAGTCAGGCGTTCCGTTATCATCCGATCGGCACGGCTCGGCTCTGCAACTCCGGATGGATGATTGTGAGCCAAAATAACGGCGGCGGCATTATGCGCTAAAGCACTCTGAACTACAATACGCGGATATACAGGAGATGCATCAATAGTGCCGAAAAATAACGGTTCAGCGCAAATCAGCCGGTGTTGGCTGTCCAAATACAACAACATAAAGACTTCGCGTTTTTGCGAAGCTAAACTTTGTTGCAGATAACGCTTCACCAAAGCAGGTTCGGTAAAGACAGTATCGCGCTGCATACTTTGTACCAGATAGCGCCTGCTTAGTTCCATAACTGCTTGTAATTGCACATATTTAGCCTGGCCCAAACCATGGCCTTTGCAAAAATCCGCCTGGCTGGCAGCCAATAAAGGCCGCAGGCCACCAAACTGATGCAATAAAGTACGGGACAATTCCACCGCATCCATACCAGCCACACCAGTACGTAAAAAAATAGCCAGCAATTCGCCGTCCGACAGATGCTCAGCACCATGCGCCAGCAGTTTTTCTCTTGGCCTTTCACCTTCAGGCCAGCTTTTGATACTCATCTTAGCCTCCTTGAGTTTTTGTTTTCCTTCATCTTTCCGTGTTATCTTAACGCCAACTTAACCACTTTTTGCTGCGACAGACATGGCACTATTACTCTCAGGAAAACGCATTTTATTAGGCATTAGCGGCGGTATTGCCGCATACAAAAGTGCCGACTTAATTCGCCGTCTGAAAGAACGTGGCGCTGAAGTACAGGTCATTCAAACCGACGCAGCGCGCGAATTTATTACGCCTTTAACTTTGCAGGCCTTATCAGGGAATCCTGTCGCCAACAGCTTGCTCGACCCAGCTGCAGAAGCGGCTATGGGCCATATTGAGCTGGCCAAATGGGCCGATTTATTACTGATAGCACCAGCTTCAGCTGATTTGATTGCCCGCTTAGCCCATGGTCTGGCCAACGACTTGTTGAGCACTTGTGTGCTGGCAACTGATGCCCCAGTGGCTGTGGCTCCTGCCATGAATCAGCAGATGTATAAAAATATAGCCACCAAACACAATATAGATACATTAAAGACACGTAATTTTTACATCTGGGGCCCGGCAGCAGGCGAACAAGCATGCGGTGATGTCGGTATGGGCCGGATGTTAGAACCTTTGCAGCTGGTGGATTTAGTGCTTGAACACTTTGCGCCTAAGGTTCTGCCACTAAAAGGTGTATCGCTGGTGATTACCGCTGGCCCTACCCGCGAGCCAATAGACCCGGTGCGTTATATCTCTAACCACAGTTCAGGCAAGATGGGTTTTGCATTAGCTGAAGCCGCTGTGCAATTGGGTGCACAGGTCACTTTAATTGCAGGACCAGTGCAGTTGGCGACACCAACAGGCGTAAAACGTATTGACGTGGTCACAGCTGATGAAATGTATCAGGTCGCATTAGAGCAGGCAGTCAGCGCAAGCATCTTTATTGGCTGCGCCGCTGTAGCTGATTATAAAGTGGCGCAGGTTGCGACACAGAAGCTGAAAAAAACCAGCGACGACAGCACCAATCTTACCTTAGTGAAAAACCCGGACATTATTGCCGCTGTGGCCGCATTAACCTCACAACGGCCTTTTACTGTAGGTTTTGCCGCTGAAACTCAGGATGTCGCCAATTATGCCCGCCAGAAACTGGCGAAGAAAAAACTGGATCTGATTTGCGCCAACGACGTATCTCTATCGAACCAGGGCTTTAACAGCGAACAAAATGCTCTCACTGTATTTTGGGCAGACGGCGAACAGCAGTTTGGCTTACAAGCCAAATCAGAGCTGGCACACCAACTTCTTTTATTGATTAACGAGCGTTATCTGCATGAAAAAAGCCATTGATTTAAAAATTCTCGACCCACGTATCGGCACTGAATTCCCATTACCGGCTTATGCCACACCGGGCAGCGCTGGTTTAGATTTACGGGCTTGTCTGGATGCAGAAGTACAACTGGCTCCGGGCCAAACGACCTTGATCCCTACTGGCTTAGCTATTCATATTGGTGACGCAAATTTATGCGCCACTATACTGCCACGCTCTGGTTTAGGTCATAAACACGGCATAGTGTTGGGTAACTTAGTGGGTTTAATCGACTCGGATTATCAGGGCCAGCTGATGGTGTCTATGTGGAACCGTTCGCAGGAAGATTTCACTATCCAGCCAGGCGATCGTATTGCTCAGTTGGTGTTTATGCCGGTGGTACAGGCAGAATTTAACATAGTTTCAGATTTTGACGCTTCAGACAGAGGCGAAGGTGGATTTGGTCACTCAGGCCGGGCTTGATTAACCTGAACTAGGGATAAGCAGTGCCACTGAACGAGCATCTTTTCGCGCCTCTCGGCGTTGCTTTGTCTAGCCATAGACTGCTATGGCGTACAACAAAGCGCCTTGAGATCCACAAAAATCTGCGTATTCAGTAAGGAAAGAGTTTTTTGTCTTAAATGCATTTCCCTATCTAATTGATTTAGGAAGTAAAAATAAATAAATTTCGACACTCATTATCCCCAGTTCAGGTTAATTAGTGACAAGGATATCCATGGCAACAACTAAACGTCCCAACCGCAAAGAAGATATTTTGCAGGCTCTGGCCGCTATGCTGCAAAGCCATGCGGGCCAGCGTATCACTACAGCAGCTTTGGCGGCTCAGGTGGGTGTATCCGAAGCGGCTTTGTACCGGCACTTCCCTAGCAAAGCCCGGATGTTTGAGGGCTTGATCGACTTTATTGAAGACACCTTGTTGTCGCGTATTAATGCGATAGTGCAGGAGCACAAACAAACCGAGCAGCGTATCGAGCTGATTATGCAGTTATTGCTGATCTTCGCCGAGCGTAACCCTGGTATCTGCCGCATTCTGACCGGTGATGCCTTACAGGGTGAACAGGAGCGTTTGCAGGAGCGCATCAGCGCCTTGTATGAAAAGCTGGAAACTCAATTAAAACAATGCCTGCGCGAACGTAAGTTACGTGAAGGTAAAAGTTTTTCTGTGGATGAAGGTGATTTAGCCAACCTGTTGCTGGGTATTTGTGAAGGCAAAATGCAGCAATTTGTCCGTTCAGGTTTTGCCCGTTTGCCAACAGCTCAGTGGCCGAACCAATGGGCTTTGCTGCAAAGAACACTGTTTGCGGTTTAAGCCAGAGATAAAAAAACCGGTCAGCTGACCGGTTTTTTTATAGTGTAAATTCGCTTAGTTAAACTTTTGCCATATGGCAGCAGCCCAAACTAAGGCGACAAAAACAAGCGCTGAAGTTACCGCAGCTGAACCCATATCTTTAGCCCGGCCTGATAATTCATGTCGCTCTAAACTGACACGGTCGGTTAAGGCTTCAATGGCTGAGTTTAATAACTCCACAATAATCACCAGTAACCAGACGCCCATCAAAATCGCAAAATGACCAAAATCAGCAGCCAAATACCAGGCAAAAGGAATAGCAGCTAAAGTAAGGCCAGCTTCCTGACGAAAGGCGGCTTCGTTCACCCAGGCTGCAGTAAAACCTTTCCGGCTACAATCCGCAGCTTTCATAATACGTCCAAAACCTGTGCCGTTTGGCTTGCTCATCGCTTGTCCTTACTGGATCTAACTTAGACCTTAGCTCACACCATATTGGGCACGGTAGGCAGACACAGCTTCTAAATACTGAGCCAGCTCTGGTTTGCCTTGCAGGTAGTTGATTAAGTCGTTTAAACAAATGATAGAAACTACTTGAGTGCCAAAGTCGCGTTCGACTTCCTGAATAGCTGAAAGTTCGCCTTGACCTTTTTCCTGACGATCAAGCGCAATCAGCACACCACTTAAACTGGCGCCCTGTGCCTGGATCAGCTGCATCGATTCACGAATCGCAGTACCGGCCGTGATCACATCATCCACCAGCATCACTTTGCCCTGTAAAGGCGAGCCGACTAAGTTGCCACCTTCACCATGGGTTTTGGCTTCTTTGCGGTTGAAGCAATAAGGCACATCTTTACCGTACTGATCAAACAAAGCCACAGCCGTCGTAGTTGCTATAGGAATACCCTTGTAGGCAGGACCAAACAGCAGGTCAAACTCTACGCCGGCGTCTTCTAAAGCCGCAGCATAAAACCGGCCTAAACGAGCTAAATCGCCGCCTGTATTAAATAAACCTGCGTTAAAAAAGTACGGGCTGGTACGGCCGGACTTCAGCGTAAAACTGCCAAACTTCAGTACCTGACGCGACAATGCAAACTCAATAAAGTCTATTTGAAACTGTTTCATAACTTAGTGTGACCTCAAAACCTTAAGCAAAACTTAAGCTAAAACGCGTTTTTGTTCGTCGATAATTTCGCGGATGGCGTGTTTGCCTAATTCCATCATCTGCTGCATTTCTTCAAAGCTAAATGGCGCTTCTTCAGCCGTGCCCTGAATTTCGATGATTTTGCCGGTTTCAGTCATGACGATGTTCATATCGGTTTCAGCGTTAGAATCTTCGGCGTAGTCTAAATCGGCAACAGCAGTACCTTTATAAACACCCACAGAAACCGCAGCGACCATAAAATTCAACGGGTTGGTTTTGATCAAACCTTTAGCGCGCATAAAATTCAGCGCATCCACTAAAGCCACACAAGCACCAGTGATAGAGGCAGTGCGGGTGCCACCATCGGCCTGGATCACGTCACAGTCGATAGTAATAGTGTTTTCACCCAACAGCTTTAAATCCACAGCAGTACGCAAAGCACGGCCAATCAGGCGCTGAATTTCCATAGTACGGCCACCCTGCTTACCACGAGCCGCTTCACGGTCGTTACGGGTATGAGTTGCGCGTGGCAACATGCCATATTCAGCTGTGATCCAGCCTTTGCCCTGGCCTTTCATAAAACGTGGCACACCTTCAATCACGCTGGCAGTACAAATAACTTTGGTGTTACCAAACTCAACCAATACTGAACCTTCAGCATGAGCCGTAAATTGACGGGTGAAAGTAATAGGACGAATTTGACTCGCTGTTCTGCCGCTAGGACGCATGGTGAAGCCTCAACCTGATATTAAAAGTGCTTCATTATAGGGATTTAGGCCTTGCTGTGCCATCTATACGCTAAGTAATTACGGCAAGGCGTTTGAACTCTGCACCAGCTAGCTGCGGCCAACAAAGTTGCAGCTTCAATTAAGACGGGTATACTCGGCATTATTTTGTATTTCAGGACTTCATTATGATCCACAGTATGACCGCTTATGCCCGCCACGAAATTCGTGCCAGCTGGGGCAATGCCGTTTGGGAAATCCGCTCCGTTAACCAACGTTATCTGGAAAGCTATTTCCGCCTGCCAGAACAGTTTCGTTGCTTAGAAGGTTTATTACGCGACAAACTGCGGCAGAAACTGCACCGCGGCAAACTGGAAATCAACCTGAAATACAGCGCGTCAAACACAGCTGGCGAGTTAAAAATTAACGAAGCTTTGGCCAAACAACTGATGCAAAGCGCAAGTAGCCTCGCCGAGCAAAGCGGCAAAGCACAGCTGAACGTGGTTGATATTCTGCGTTGGCCTGGCGTGATGGAAACTCAGGAAGAAGACATCGACAGCTTACAAGCCGAACTGATGGCCGCTTTTGACGCCGCCTTAGTCGACTTTGTTGCAGGCCGTGGCCGTGAAGGTGTCGCCATAGAGCAAATGATCCGCGACCGTTTGGATCAAATCTCCACTCATGTCAGCACCTTGCGCACCCATTTACCACAAGCACTGCAATGGCAACGCGACAAAATGCTCAACCGCCTGCAGGAAGTAAAAGCCGAACTGGACCAAAACCGCCTCGAGCAGGAAATGGCCTTTTTAGCCCAAAAATCTGACGTGGCAGAAGAGCTGGACCGTTTAGACGCTCATATCAAAGAAACCCGCCATAGCCTAAAACAAGGCGGAGCCATAGGCCGCCGCCTCGATTTTATGATGCAGGAATTCAACCGCGAAGCGAACACCTTGTCCTCTAAAGCCATCTCAACCGAGATCACCAATACAGCGGTGGAGCTCAAGGTTTTAATCGAACAGATGCGGGAACAGATCCAGAATATTGAATAAAGTTCACAGACATCCACCTTAACTTTTTAACCATTTAAAATCAATAACTTAAACTGAAGCACAGTCCATAGCAATCCACCACCATCCACCGAAAGCCAATCAAAAGTGGTGAGTAAGGTGGTGGGTATGTTAGACTAACTCAGACAGCTAGTGGCGAGTAAAATCACTTTTACATAACTTACTGATCTGAGAGGAAAATATGGGCAGCCTCACCGCAAAGAAAGTTGAATCCCTAATAAAGGGCGAACCTGGTAAGTACGCAGATGGTGAGGGGCTGTATCTAGCAGTTCCCAATTCAGGAAAATCATTTTGGTTTCTTCGCTATACAGCTAATGGTAAACGTCGGGAGATGACTTTAGGCCAGTGCGCCAATATGTCATTGTCAGAAGCACGCGCCGAAGCCGTGATGCAGAAAAAGCATTTAGTGGTTGAAAAGGTAGATCCACTTTTTCTAAAGCAGCGTGCCAAGCAGCACAAACTGCAAACCGTAGACGATCTTTTTGCTGACTGGCATAAAGGCAACATTAAACGGCTTAAGCACCACAACATTCCTGAACGGGTATACCGTAAAGACATAGCTCCGCATATTGGCTCGGCACCGCCTAACAAGGTAATGGCTCGCGATATTCAGTACATCATAGAAAGCATCACTGAATCAGGCCGCCCTACTATTGCCAATGACGCACTGCTGTATTTAAAGCAGTTATTTAACCACGGCATAAAGCTGGATGTGGTGGGTGCAAATCCTGCCAGTGCTTTTAATGTAAGCGATGCTGGTGGCGTAGAGCAAAGTAAAGATCGAGCTCTCACTTTTGAAGAACTGACACGCGTTTTTGAAGTTTTTCGGGAAAATAGAGATAGTTTTGCCAGAGAGAACTACCTAGCTTGCGCTCTCTTAGTCACGTTAGGCGTGCGCAAAGGCGAGTTAATAGAAGCTAGTTGGCAAGAGATCAACTTAGAGGCAGGAATTTGGGAATTACCGAAGGAGCGAAGTAAATCAGGTGTAGGGCTCACTATCCCTCTGCCTGAGCTTTGCATCACCTGGTTTAAAGAGTTGGAAATACGCGCAGCTGGCTCGCCTTACGTATTCCCCAATAGACGCAGTAGTAAAAACCCACATATGGGGCCTGACACCCTTAACCGGGCCATCACCAAGCTATTTGGCCATGAAGCGGGCAAAAAGATACAACCACCGAATAAAATGGGCGATATCCAGCACTTCTCAGTACATGACCTACGCCGCACATGTCGCACCATGCTTGCGCAAATAGGCGTACCTGGTCATATAGCAGAGCGCTGTTTAAACCATAAGCTTAAAGGTGTAGAAGGGATTTATAACAAGCATGATTATTTTGAGGAGCGGAAAGAGGCACTGGCCAGGTTATCTGAGCACATTGCTCCAATAATAAAGTGAGTCGCCAATACTTCAGCGTCTATGCTGAGGTATTGGCGTGATTACTATGCATTAATTTAGTCTAAGTAGATTACGCCTAGTATATAACCACCATTTTGCACTACAGCATATTCTATTTGCTTCAACATCCACTCTGTTTCGATTTGAAAATAAATGTGCCTAAAAGTTTGTCAGGATTTAATTATCGCGTCCAGGTCAACCTTATTATCTCTTATTGTTTTCACTGATACTGGAAAGCCAATCTCGAACGAACGGTCCCCTCTTACACATTCGACCACAAACTCTCTCATTGTCTTTTGAAAATCAGGACCCTCTTGTATTGCTTTTTTAGCAGTTTTTAAAGCGTTAGCACCATACACTCGCTCCATACCAATCACTGCGATACTGTCTGCTAAAATTAATTCCTTCTCACAGTAAGCAATAACTCCACCCTCTGGTAGATCTTTTGTTTTGAAATGAAACTTGTACAAAAAATCTCTTCCCTTAGTGGGGCAAGTTAAAGCCAGGATTATTTCAGTTTTCATAGCGTTCAAGGCCTGTTCATCGATAACATGCTTCATCTTTGATTCGAAAGCTTTATTAATCGAATGCTCAACCACATCAGCGACAAACTCTGCCGATAGCAAATTCCTGTAATCATTTTCCGAAACAAAAATATCATCATCGTAGATGGAGCTAAAACCCGCTTTAATAAGATTGTTTTCATCGCAGCTTTTTCGTACTACACATTTAAACTCAACTTCGTCAGTATAATCAATTCGTAACTTAGCAAGATGACCACTTATGTTATTTACAACGTGTTGCGCTACCAGAGTACTTCCGGCAAAAGCTATTAAGCATTTGTAAGTGAAAAATACTTTCTTATAGCCGGAGAAATGTTCACCGACAAAGTGAGGCTCCCACAGTTGGATAGGTACTTCGATTACTTTCCTGAACTCAGAGAGCAAAGGCTGTCTTCCAATAGAAGTTAATGTACTTACAAGACTATCTGCGACAATAAAGATCCCATGTTTTCTGTCGGGTAGAAAATCAGTTTCATCCCCCAATAAAAGATTGTCCTGCCTGTACCCGGCAACAATAAGTGTCATTTAAGTTCCTTCTAAATCATTTCTAGTTAAAAAATTTCAGACTAATTTTCCAAAGTTAGCTAAAGTTATACTGGCTGAAATCAAATAACCCCTAACCGACTATAAAGCGCTTTTTTATCTTTCAAACTTTGGTCATCAGGTCCCACTCTCAGAGCCGCCTTCAAATAAGCTGCGGCGCCGGAGTAATCGCGCATCTGCTCACAAACTAAGACAAGTTGGCTCAATACATGAAATTTCATTGGAGTCGCTTGGTTTACTTTTTCCAGCAGTGCTCTTGCCTCTGGATACTTAGCTTCCAGACCAAGAATGGAGGATTCAAGATATAGCGTTGTCGCATTTTCCTCTGCAACTTGCTTTCGTTGCTGCAGCCAGAACTTAGCTTGATTGATATTCCGTAGCTGCAAGTAAGCTTTAACAATTAGCTCATATAGTTCAACCGACTGAACTAGATCTCCATCAAGCAAACTTAGTCGATTGCTCTCTACAGCTTTCTCAAAATCGAATAGCCGATTAGCCCGATACAAAGCAATAAATTGCTGATGCAACGCCTGCAGATTTTTACTGCGACTGTACTCTTGAGATGCTAATTGAGCCGCTTTTTGGTAAGACTGCTCTGACATTGCCGCTAGTACAGCACTCGACCAGTCTTGGTCAAGCTTAACCTGAAATACTGGCGTCGTTCCAACTTTAAGTTGTTTAGTACTAGCAGAGTCAAACGCTTGTATAAGTGCTGAAACAGTTGAATAACGATGCTCTGGCTGCTTTTGCAAACAAGTCAGCACGACGCGCTCCAAGTCAGTATGAACAGAACTGTTGATCTCGGTAGGTCTCTTAAACGGGGCGTGACGTTGCACTTGGGCTGGCGTGTCATGCGGGAGCTTCCCAGTTAACAGCTGATATAACAAAACGCCCAAGCTATAGATGTCGCCCAAGAGAAGCTCATCCAAGCTACCTTTTCGGCTATCTACATTGGAAAACTCAGGCGCTGAATACAATACAGTGCCGCCATTTTCCCTGGTACGGACATAAATCTCTTCTGGTAAAGCTGAGCTGCCAAAGTCAGTAAGCTTTACTAGGTCCCGTTCACCCACCAAAATATTGTGCGGTTTTATGTCACCATGCGAGATAGGCACCGTTAGTTCCGCCAGGTATTGCACAGCACAAAGTACTTGGCGATAAATCTTAAATAGCCGCTCATAGGTTTGGCCAAAGTTCCGCTGCCTATCATCAAGCTTTTGCGCTAGCGTTTGGCTAGGAAAATACTCCATTTCAATATAGAACCACTCATTATCAATCCGGCCCATATCAAAGATTTGTACAATGTTGTCGTGCGGTTCAACATCTAAAAGTTCTTTCCCTTCGGCAAGTTGGCGATCCTCGCGTGTAATATCTTTAGGTATTTTTACCGCGACAATTTTCCCATCTTGCAAGCGCTCTGCACGCCACACCCAACCATGACTGCCATCACCCAAGCATTCAAGTAATAAATACTTATCACCAAGACGCTTATTGGTCCCAGGTAAAAAATGTGCTGATTTAACATTCACATCAACACCTCATAATGAATTCTATCTAAAGCAATTGAGCTTAAGTTTTTTATAAACAAGAAACGACTAAATAACACCTCAGCCTCAGGATTTGGCTGTACAAAGGTACCAGTGGAGGATGTAAAGCCTGAGCGACAGATATCTTTTAATTTCTGGGTATCAGGTGTACTCACTAAACCCTGGCTCCATGCACTTAGTATCATTGTTTTTGGAGTATTTCCCCAGCGTTGCGCGGCCTCTAATAAGTTCTTTAGTTTCTCTTCTAATTTTTGCTGGCCACGCATAGAACCATCAAAACGCTCAAATTCAATTAAACATAAAGGTGATGCTGCAGCTTTATCAAACCATCCGGAGTCTGAGCGTATATCTGCACCAAAGGTGCCTGGTGCGGGGCACTCTACCATTGCCATAAACGACTGTTCATGCCCAAAGGTATTCCAGACACTGCACCCCAAACTATGCACCAACACATCCTGATCCAATAATTTGCCGCTGGTCATCAGTGGGAATACCTTATTTACCCAGGCAACGTCAGGCATAGGCAACCTAGCCATTAAAAGAGCCCCAAACACGCAATACTTCTGGAGATTCACCACCATGAACAAGTGCCTTACTGCCCACTTTAACAAGCAGTGGAGCAGGTATAGATCGGCCACACACCAAGGCTTCGCCTGTCGATAAACTTGGAAGCTCATCTAAGTCTGCTTTGCTGACCATATCTGATGCTTTGGCAATAAACCGCTGATCATCCGGGTTCTTCAAACGCATGGTGATGAGTGTATTACACTGAGAGGTCACATCCGAGTCCAGTTTAGATGGCCGTTGACTCACAATACCAAATCCAACACCAAACTTACGCCCCTCTCCGGCAATCTTTTTGATGATACGGTGACTAACGGCATTTCCACCAGCAGGAGCGAAGTTATGGCCCTCTTCGTACACGATAAAGCAAGGACGAAGTGGGTCGGTTTTACTTGAGGCCGCTTTTAAAATCTCACTTGATAGCAGTGCACAAACTACCTGCTTAGCAGTATCACTCAGACCTTGTAAATCTATAACCACCAAGCGGCCTTGTTGATTACTTGGCCGCCCGACCATCTTATAGATGTCTGTTGGCTCAGACATGGTAGCACTGTAAAAGCTTTGCGCCTCATTCAACACCCGAGACAGCTTCATTGAAGCAACCGCAGCACTGCGGCCCGATAGCGCCTTCGCCTCTGCTTCAGAGAGGTCGTCCCACTCTTTTAGCTCCTCAATACCATCCCCTAAAAAGTAACGTAGGCGATTAATATCGCGCGGCTCTATCCTATCCACCGAACGCCAGTAACGAATGGCTACATCCAATACCCGCTGTTGCGGCTCTGTTAGTCCAGGTAAAATCTCAGTAATATCATCCATTTCAAAATGGTCGAACTGTAACGCTAACGGTATATTTTTACTGGCATATTTATGTTTAAACGATTCATGCTGAGGCGAATAAACCTGAATACCCGCACCAGCAGCCTGCAGCTTTTCAAAGGTCTGTTTAATAAGCGGGAGCGCCTCCTGATCGCGCTTATCGTCGGTCGCATCCAGTAAACTTGAGAATTGCAGAGTGCCACCGGCGAGCGCTTTCCCATATTCACCGTGTGGATCAAACACCACGACAGTGCCGTTATTCACAGCCACCAAGCGTTCAATAATACGGCCAACGGTGTATGACTTGCCTGAGCCTGTCATCGCTAACACAGCCATATGCTCTGTCACTAGCTTATTGACATCAATAAAAACTGGGACAGTATTTTCACCCTTGTCGTAACCGACCAAATTACCAAGGTGCAAGCTGGAGTGCTCATTAAATTCGTAAAAATCACTTAAAAACTGAAAATCGACGGTTTCAACAGCGGTACCAGGATTTAACGGTCGACGCGGGATCTTAATCTGCCGCGATACAGGGTCGCGATAACCCACAAGCTCGACCTGTGCAAACATATTCTCACCAGTCACATTCGCGCCTGGTAACAACTCAAGCTCAGTCACTCCATCGCCAAAACCTGCGTTATAAAGCATATTCGTGCGGCTGATTTTCGTGACGCGGCCAAGTACTGCAACTTGTCCCTCATCTTTACGCTCTTGGTGCATAATACGCACAAACTCACCGCGTCGTACTGAGAACGAATCTTGCACCACCATCGTTAGCTGACTGGAGTCACCGGTATTCCCTACCAACTTACCTAAAACTTTATATGCCATTATTGATTCCCTCATCCAAGCCAGCTAACCAGCCAGCTTCAATATCATTGTTTTTAAGTGCACCGTGCAAACCTTGGCGATAAAACCTAGCAAACTTGGGCAAAATGCCAAGCTGCTGATAACCCAGTAATTGCGGTAACGGCATCGCATTGCCCTTGCTTTGCATATCCAACACCATTAAGCGCGATGCTACTAAATCGAAATCAGCGCTTTGCCATTCGGGTTCGTCCCCCGCTAGTTGCACCATTTTTATTTGGCCGCCCCGAGCACTCCTAAAATGAAAACCCACAATGCCAAGTTCGGCTTGCTTAGCAGGCTCCATCCGCGCGCGATTTTCTGTCATACGAAACGCGATAGTGCGGGAGTAATTACCTAAAATACCATTGATAAATCTAGTATCACCCACGCCAGACAAAGACTCCTCAAGAGAACCCAGCTCATCGCGGCAATTGCTTTCGTTAAAGCCGTCAGAAATAAGTAAGTGCTTTCTACCCTCTTCTGTCCTTAAATCTTGTCTGGCAATACTTACAATTGCACTGAACCGCTCAGCAAGAATACCCGCCAGGACAGGACCTTCGTTATTCCATGGAAAAAGTGACGCTCTATACTTGTCCCAAAAATCTTCGATAACCTGTTTGGTTTTATTAAACTCTTCAACATGCTTTGCATTTCTGTCCAGGGGTATCATTTCTCGCGCAAGAAACAGTGGTGTATCCAATAAAATTAAATCGCACGGCTCTTGGCTTAACAGTTGTTTTTCTAACAGCAGATAGGCCTGGCGAATTTCAATCAAGTCGAGCCGCTTACGTTGTGCTTCAAAATCAATATCATCTAATTCTGATACCGAATCACTGCCCACAGTACTAACTTTGTTATCTTCAATCAGTAAATCAGTTCGCACAGCAGCACTGGCATAAATAAACCCACCCAGTGCTTTATCTAGGCAGGACTTTGAAGCAATACCTGCCACACGCAGATTTACAACCGTAGGTTTTGGCACGGCCTTTACTAATCCAGCATCACGAAACAGCGGCGCTACCTGCTCTATATCACGAATTTGTTTAAGTAACCTGCCTGCACTACCTGGCAAGCGAAGCTGGCTATCAATGGCAAGAGACTGTGCTAAATTCATCGTTTTGTTCTCATTCACGCCTACCGCGCTCCTGTGCTTAGTTGCTGAATAAGTAGCGGTGCATAAGCCCAATACTGCGAGGCTTGCAAGCTAGCTCTACCTGACTCAGTCAAGCCTGCTGCGTTAATAAAACCATGCATTTGCAATACCTCACAGCGCTTTGTGATATCAAGGCTATTAACATCAAACACCAGTTTTACCGGCTCACTACCAACAAGCTTATCCAAGCTTTTACCATTGCTAGCGTATAGCAATAACAAAACGACCAAGTCGTACTTATCGGGCGAATACACCGCTAACTCTGGTTGTTTCTCAGTAATAAGAGTCGCTTGGCCTGCATGGTCGACAAACCAGTTTAACCAGCTTTTTAAAACTTCTGCATGATCTAGCAAATTTAATGACCACAAAGGCAAAGTCGTCACAGCAAATACACCGCTGTTGCTATGTTTGCGAATGTAGCGCGTATGCACAATATCGCCCACCATATGCTGCTGGCGATCGGCACTCCCTGAAAAACCAGTAAGCGCTTGGTTTGTCTCGCCTGCCAATATCAACGCCACACCAGATTCGTTAGCATTTATATGTGCTGGCGCTAAACGCCAATCCAATGGCGTGGATAACTTAGCTAGTAGGGCTAGGTTAGCTGCTAGCGGGTCAATAACCAAAACAGCACAGCCTGCTTGCATAGCCCATTGATAGAGCGCTCGCAACGCTTCGCTATGGGTCAGCTCTTCAGCTTGTACCAATAGCAAACCGCTGGTAGGCAGCGAATGCGGCCATTCAGCCTCCAGAGGTCTTGCGCCTATAACTGTTTGTAAAAATCGACCTTTACGATTACGCGCCAGCGCCGCTGACAAATAAAAATTCATCGCGTAACCTCTACAAGCCTTTAGCAAACGTTAAGCGCATCTTTACAATGCCTTTGTCGACTAAAGCTTGCTGCTGCTCAGGTGTTAACACCGGCTCTTGATTTTGGCTAATTGCGTCATATACCTGTTGCCACTGCGCTAATGTTAAACTGGTACCCTGCAACAGGTTTTCACCTTGCTTTTGCCAATCGGCCAGTGTTTTGTCACACAGCATATTAAGCTCACTAACACCCAGCCTGGTAACATCATCTTGCGTTAGTGCTTCTGGTATATGCTGTTGCTGCGATTCAAGTAATGGCTGCAACAAAGGTAACAAGCTGTTTACCTGCTCGATGGCCTTACGCTTCACTTTTGACAGATTGCTCTCGATGTTATTAAGCTGGCCTTGAATTGGCGCAACCTGGCCGCGTGCCGACTTCATCAGCTCCTCCGGTAAATCACGCAACCCGGAGAACTGACCATTACGCAAACTATTTTGTATGCTTTGTCGTTTGCTTTCAGCTTCATTAGGTAAATCAGCAATAGCATCTTCAATAAGTTGCAACTTCATCACCAGTTTTGGCAGTTCTGTTATGTCACCGGCATACTCATAATCAGGTGTAGCACTGATGAGTAATTGTTGTAATTGTTGAGCACGTTGGTTTTGCACCTCCAGGTTAGTTACCAGCTTTTCAAAGCGATCTTTGCAATTACGGTAACTGGCCAGGATATACCCCTGGATTTCCTCCATGGATAACTGCTGCTCAGTATGCAGGTTTAAACCCACTTCTAAAGCAAGGGCCGCCAGTTTGTCCTGCGCTTTGCCTAAATCGAGTTTGCGCAGATAGTGCAATAAGGTATCACTACCCGCTTGTTGCTCTTTCTTCCCTGTTGCACTCTCGGCATCGCCTTTTAACGCCCCCGCTAAAATGTGTCCAATAGTGCGCAATGTATTGATGTAAAGACTTTTTGGAAAAGCTGTAAGCGCAGCACAGTCCGTTTCAACCTCCTTGATTAAATCGTTAAGTCGGTTATTAATACGCGCCGCGCTGTGCTCCACAAATTCTGCAAATAAACAGGCTTGCTCAACCCGTTGGTATAACGAAGTCGTTTTATCCTCTAAATCAAGAATATGCGCATCTTTAAGTGTAGGTTTGCTACTATTCAGGGGTTTAACTTTAGCTACTAATGCCAACACTTCAGCACGCTTGTTAATCAGACCGGCTAAGATGTTAGCGTCACTTGCATCGGTAATATCTGCCAGCTGTTCTTCTTGCTGCTTTAGCGCACTAAACAACGTCTGTGCTTTTTCCAGCTGCTCTTTGGCTTCTACTGTGGCATAGCCCAGTTGGTTGGTACCCAGCGGTGCAAATACATCGTTAATGCGGCCATAGCCATACACCCGGCTCATCACCTCTACACTGGCTTTGTAGCTGTCCATGCCGTTGCCACTAAACCAGTTTTGCGCTTCGGTAATTGCATTTTCTAAACGGGAGCGCGGGTAGCTCTCCCACATCGCTTGTTTTTCGGTTGGATTGGTTAGGGTAAGCAAATTCAGCTCACCACACCACCACATCCAGTCATTAAACACACCTCTGGCGGTTATGCTGGTTTCGGCGACATAGGCAAAATAAAACTGCTGCTTAAAGCGTTCATAATGCCATTTGTGTTGTTTATTGGGGTGCGCAATACGGGCTAAAAACAGTGGGATCTGCGCTTGGCTGCGCTGAACATTATTAAGTTCAGTAAATAAGCCGGCGTGCTCATCAGCGGTATAGCCTTTGGCGATATAACTGCCGGGTACTTTGAGTTTATCTAACAAGCAGCTGAGTTCATCTACAGGCACGCCATGTTGTTGCTGCAAATCCAGCACGCCGTTTAGCTCTGAATAGGCAATAGCCAGCTGATACCAGCCTTTAAACAATAAGTCGCGATCGACCGGTGATAACTTACCATCTATTTTTAACGGCCAGGCAATTAAGCCGCGCTGTTGCAAACGCTGGCGCCATTTTTGAATGGCGTCGTTTGCAAAAGTGCTTAACGCATTCAGCTTGTTTTTAAACTTGGCAGTAAAGCTCTCCATACTTAATGTCACGCCATGTTGCTGGCAAGTCGCCAAACTTAAACCAATACGTTCTAGCTGGTCCGCCTCGCTTGGGTTTACATAATGCAGCAGCACTGCATCGCGCAACTCATGGGTATCATCCAAGCGGCTGTACTGTTCCATTAAGTGGGCAGAGGCTGTCAGTGCCAACACTGGTGTACGTCCATATTGGCGACCGTGTTCAGCAGCAAAGGTGTGTAACTTATTCAGCTCATTAAAGTTGCTAACCCAGGCAAACAGAGCTTTACCATCTGGGTGCAACTTAAAACCTTGCAACGTTATTAAGCCGCCTTGGCGACCTTTTGGCTCGGTTAGCATTGCCAGTGGTACGTCATCGGTACCGGCTTTGTTCTCCAGTAAGTTTTCGTCGTAACGCCAATTGTTATCTAACAGACGCACAAAACCGGTAACACGGGTTAAGTTTTTAACAATGGGCTTTTGGCTACTTTGTTTACCAAGCTCAGCCATAGCCTGCTCATGGCCATCGCCCATGCTGGGTTCTTTAAAAATCAACGAGTTTTGCTGCGTACTGCGATAGCGCAAATCTAAACGCAGTAACATGGCAACACTGGGGCCAATATGTGTCGCTTCGCTGGCGTCCAGCTCGGCGGTATCACCCACTAACTTATGCCACAAGGCATCGGCGGCAAACTCAATAGCAGGGTGATCATATAGCAAGCTCAATAAATATTTAAACTCACCTTTAGACAGAGGCAACAACACCGCGCTTTTATCGCCACTGGCCGCCAGCTCTTTAATGGAAAAGGTACGCAGATTATCCAACAAGGTATCCAGGCTTAACGCCTGGTCCACAGCAGGGTAATACCATTCATCTTTATCGCGGCGAAATTTGGCCTGCTCTAACGCTTGGCGGCATTGTAAACGGTCAAAGTTCAGCTTCCGGTAATAAGCTGCAATTGGCTCCTGATCTTCGTTTTTCAGTGCCAGTAGATCAGTTTCCTGACTAATGTCTGCCAGGCGCACCGGTAACTGGCCGTATAGTAAACTGCGGCACTGGGTCAATAAGGCTTGGTCGCGGGTTTGAATACCTTCTATCGCACCTTTGTCCAGCACATGTTTGGCCACACGGCCAGAGCCCGCCAATACGGCCTCGAACAAATCGCCGACATCCTTAATACTCCTGCCCGCTTGTTGATATTGGCTAAGCACAGCATCAACATTGGCCATTACCACGTTAAACCAACCAAAGTTAGCACCACTCATGGCGTAGGCAGCTTCAACAAGGCCTGCAGGATAATCAAATGCCAGCTTGCCGTCTTTTGAGAGGCTGACAACATAGTCGGATACATCGGCAAAGGCGTTGTGCTCCAGCTCGACTAATTCAAAACGACGCGCTACCGACTGGATCTCCCGTAGTTGCTGGCCTAGCAGTGGCGAACACAACGCCACATAACGTAACCACGGCAGTTTACGGCGAGGGTCTTCTTCTTTAATGGCTTTACCAATTAAACGAATAGCCTGGCCATCAAGGCGTTTGTCTTGCTCATCTTCCAACCCAAAGGTTGCCGCTTCAGCAACCGTTTCCAGCTCATCCAACACCACTAAGACATATTGCACACCAAAGTGCTTTAGCACCTGATAGGCGGCTTGCACCAACTCAACCACCAGGGTTTGGTTGGTATAAAGTTCTTCTTCGCTGTGATGTTTATCTATCTGCAACGCATCAGACAAAAGTCCAGCCTTAAAGCCAAACGGCATTAATCGCTCATAGGCTTGCTTGGCAATTTCGCTTTGAATAGAGCCATCAAATGATTGTGTCGCCAGTGGAAACAAGGCCTGATACAACCCAAAAGCAAACCAGTTGTCGGAGTTTTGATAATCTGATGCGACTTGCGAGTAACGGATATACAGCGCCAGATACTTGTCCTGTGCTTCACCGTTAAACAATTGCTGATCATTCAATTGGCCTTGCTCATCTCGCACAAACCAACCTTTGGAGCAGTCGTTTATTTGCGCCACCAGCTCATGGCCTAAACGCGATTTACCGCGGCCCCATTCAGCCTCAACCGCAAATACATGGGCAAAGCGGTCGTCGTCATGATCAACAGTGTGTAAAAAGGTTTGAAAGCGCTTAAAAAAGCGGCTTTGGCCAACCAAGGGATCACGCGGAGGGTAGTCCGACACACCGGTAGCCGCCCAGCGATGTTGTTTAGCGAGTTTATGCACTACGGCATCATCTAATTCAAAACTCATCACGAAAATCCTTTATCTGTTTATTCTGTTCGCCGCACTGACGCTTCTGGCGTTGGCATAGCTTGTTTGTGCTAACTGCTTAATGGCCTGTTGTAAATGCTGGCTTTTGTAACCAAACAACGGCGCTAATGGCAGGCTGTAACAGGCATCACTAAAATCAGGGTGTATTCGGTAATGGCTGGGTTCGCCGCAGCCAACTTCAGTAAATTGCCAGATTTTTTTCAGCAGTAATTCGGCAATTAATGGGATTAAAGCACGGTTTAATCGCTGAATATTCTCTGGGCTATTTGTTCGCACCGGATAAAGGGCAATATTAAGCTCACTAAGCAGCTGCACTAAAAAAGTGGCCAAACTGCCAAGGCTAACTTCGTCACCATCAATACCTTGAACAGCCACATTAACTTGGCTGGGCGCAAAGGCGTTTTGCCCGGCAGGCAAGGTCAGCAATAAACCACCACGTTGTTCAGCCGCCCAGGCATCTTGTACAAAGCTCAGCAGACTTAATAAAAATAACCATGGCTGCTCTGCCAATAAGCCCATTAATTGTATATTTGTATTCTTAGCGCCAGACGCCGGATGCGGCACCAATAACCAGTCTGTATTTGGATTTATGGCACCCTTAAGGTTATATTCGTTTAATAGGCTTTCTGGCAGTGCCAGTAAACGGCCACGGCACCAGTTGTTGGCGAGCTGTTTAGTGGTTACATCTACAGGTTGAATCGGCGCCAGCGCTTCAGCTTGCTCGCTTAAGTTATACAGCATAAAACAGGCGCGTAATATGCGGCATAAGGCAGGTATAGCAGCGTTTTCGTTTAAACTATGGCCCAGCAGGTCACGCTCAAGTTGCGCCAGCGGCCCAGCGATAATTTGTGGCGTAACCGCTGTGTTCTCCAGCTCCGCTAATACCCATCCACTGGCGTTACCTAGTTGTTGGATCAGTTTTACCAACACCTGTGGGGCACTCATCGCCCCAGCTTCACGGCAGCGGGCAGCAGCCAAGTTAAGCCAATGCTCTCGTACTTCCGGGTTTAACCCCAAGAGCGCCAATTGCCATTCGCCTAATTGGCTAAGTTCACTATAAGCATTAAGCAAAGGTGTGCTTAGGCAGTACGCACTAACCTCAATTTCTGAATCGCTACCCGCTATCGGCTGTAACAGCTTTTTCAGCAACGGAGTGGCAGTCAATAACGACGCAGCTTTGTTTGCCTCCAAACCGCCATTGAACCAAAGCGCGCCCAGCTGCTGGCAAAAGCCTTGTGCTGCCTCAAGTGCTAAAAGACTACTTGCGGAGGTGCGGCGGTCCATGTTGCCAAGCTCATCAACGAAAGCCATGCCTACTCCTCAACCTCAGCTTGGACGGCACTTTCTAGCAAACGGTATAGCTCATCAATATCGCTAAACAGCGGAGTTGCCCCTTCAATGGCATAACCCTCACTGCTCAGTTCGCTTAAAATCGCTTGATCTAGGGTATTGTCGCCATCCTCCAAAGTTTGTTGAGCTTGAATAAGCTGCTGCTCATTAAGCTGGCCTTCGATAAGGGCTTCGACTAGGGTTTTGGCTGCTTGCGTGAGTCTGGTCGATAGCTTAAATAAGGTATCAGCTGTGCATAGTGCTTCGCCAAGGAAGTTCTGAAAATCCAAATCAACATCTGGTACAGGAATATTTCGTAAAGCGCCACTTGATAAATTCAACTGACCTGTTGAACCATAAACGCCTTTCTCTATCAATCGCTGCCCTGTGTAAGATCTGAGAAAACCGGCAATAAATGCTGGATGGGCTTTGTCTGAATCAATACGAACTAAGAACAAAGAATCTGTTATATATGTCTCTTCATCGTCCAGAAAAATCGACGCTCGGCCTACCGTTCCGGCACCTTGCCTTGTTATCAGAATGTCATTTCTTTTCAGTCGAACAACACGTTTGTTTTGCTCATCATCGGGGTCAACCGTTTCGTAACCAGTCTCATCTAAAAACAAATCCCTTGTTTGCTTTGATTTAATACATTTCTTTCCTATCGTTGAAAACTTTGGCGTTGCTCCTTGTCGAATTGGCTCCAAACTCATCGCTTGCAAGCAGGTATGCTTTGTCGAAGTTATGATGTCGAAGGCTTCAGTAATTGCTGGTCGATACGTTTGTGCTGATAAAAAGTCTTCAATAGCATCGGTTACAACGGTGTTGATATGAAAAAACTCTCTTTCAATATCCACTGATCCCATTTTGTTCTTTGCGATAAAGGATTGAAAAACCTGTTTGGTATCAGAGTCTGCAATATTTAGTGACAAAAATTTCGTCAATTCCTTAGTTGCTTCTTTTTTATCACCCATTAATAAGGTAGTGAGAGCATTGGTGAGCGGTAAAGGCAAAACCCCTTGAATCAAAGCATCGATGAAAGCGGGAATCCGATATAGCACCTTCGCCCAAGTGCGCAGTTGCTCGGCTTGGCGAACTTTGTCTCCGATGTATTTTTGCGAAATAAAGTCAGGCACAAAGCACTGAATTTTACCAATATCCTCAACTGTAATGGTTTCTTGAACAGAACCACTTACATACCTCCTAACAAGAGAATGGCCTGTGTTTGAATTGAAGTAGGCACTCAGAAAATAGGGGGCAACTAAGGTAGTGTTAGGCCGAATAGCAAGTACATTTGGACTAGGTAGTCCGACATTACAGCTGAACACTGCAACGTGACCGATATATCCTCGTACAGAGATAATCAAATCTCCCTTTTTTAAGGCTACTTTTGAGTGTTTATTTAATGAGCTTTCTTCTATCCAGGACTTGGTTTCTGTAACCACAAACTGCTGCAGATCCTCCCCTTTTACATAAGGAACTGTGCATCTGTTCGCACTGTTATTAGCTTGTTCAAATCCATAACAGTATGGGTCACGGAGAAAATCATTTGAATAAGCATATAAACTATTACTTCCATGTTTACATAATTTCTCAGTGAGCAATATTAGTTTTGGATTATAAAACTCAGCCTGAAGTCGGTCATTTAATGTTCGACTACTAATGCGATTGATAAACATCACTCACCCCGCTTATAAGCCGAGACAATCTTATCCAGATCGTTTGCCACACCAGCGTTATAGTCTTCGATATTGTTTTTAACGACATATCCCAATGTTTCAGCCACCGCCATAAACACGTCGGTTTGTGGCTCGGGCAAAAATTGTTCGGGTTGGTTAGGATTAGCATGACGTTTTTGTACGTACAGAATTGATGTTTTTGCACCTGTACCGGAAAGCTTAAAGCAGTCACTGGGCAGGGAAATAACCGCTTTAACAATAGCTTTACCGCCCACAAAGTCACCACTTTTCTCATCCTTTTTGCCCATAATGTACTCGCGCACATAACGGTCGCCTGAGTTACATAAAATGCCATCGGGCAACACTATCATTAGGCGGCCGCCAGGTTTAAGCAATTGCAGGCAGCGGTCGATAAACAGCACGGCTGGGTCGATTGAAGCACCGACTGGCTGCCAGCTGCCTTTGCTATCAGGCTTACTGCCCAACGCTAAGCCCGAAGCTGATGGGAAATAGCTATAAACAGGCTTTTTGTCGGTACCGCCGGTGCGACGTAAATCGGTACGATAGCCTGCCCATTTGGGGTTGCCGTTTTCATCCAGCGCTAAATCACCAGTATCCTGCCACTTCATTTTTAAGTGGTCATAATAGGTGTTATAGCTATCGACTACTTTTTCAGCAGGGCGAAAGCCCCCCAGCACTTGCTCCATATTGGCTTCGTAGTTCTTTTTCGATTCCTGGCCTTTTTTATCTTTACCAAAGTTAGGTGTACCAAATGGCGGGTTAGTGCAAATAAGATCAAAGCTATTGGGTTTAAGCGCCTGTGTAGTAAGCGAGTTATCGGTATAGAAAATTTGCGCCTTGGGGGCGTTTTGCAGCGCCATATTCACACGCGCCAGCATTACCATACGCGGTGCAGCATCGGCACCGGTAAAGGCGCTTTCGCGCAGCTTTTGCTTAAGCGCGGCCTTTTTGTCGTCAGCCAGTACCAGTTTAAAGTCGATCCATTTATCAATTTGGCTTAACGCCACTGAGCCAAAACCAAAAGAGCCACAAGTTGGGTCGCAAAACCGGAAATCACCATTGGCCAGGCGCGAGCGCATCTCATCGTCATCATCGATGTCGTGCATGGCGATTTCTAGCATAGCTTGCTTTACCGGGTTTGGCGTTAAGTAAACACCCAGGCCCCCTTTAGATTCAAAGTTGGCGCGTAAAAACACATCAAACACCCGGCCTAGTAAGTCGCCCGATACATCACCCAGGTTACCCTGTTCTTTTAAGGTTTTACCATCATTGGTTTTAACCGGACCTAAGTTTTGTATGGCTTCAAGCAAATCCTGGTAGTTTTTGGCTACTGACAAACGTAAATGGGTGTCTTTATCAAAAATGGCGTTGCGCGAACCATCATCCGAAATCACCACATAGTCTTCATGGCTTTTAAACTCTTCAAAGGCGGCTTTAATTTGCTCTACGGCTTTATCACCGTGTTTGGCGACATATTGCCAGTCGTACACATCACGAAAACGTAAAGTGTTCCCCTCGGCATCTATAAACGTGAGGTTTTCATCATGATGAACACGGAAGCTCTCTAAAAAAAGCAACTTTGCTACTTCTTCGATAATGTCGTTTTTGTCGTTAACCTTATCTTTAGTCACG
This sequence comes from Rheinheimera tangshanensis, assembly GCF_014645135.1. Taxonomy (GTDB): domain Bacteria; phylum Pseudomonadota; class Gammaproteobacteria; order Enterobacterales; family Alteromonadaceae; genus Pararheinheimera; species Pararheinheimera tangshanensis. Next base: position 144,749 of record NZ_BMLH01000001.1, on the reverse strand, counting down.
CGATACACGTTTTCATGAAAAGCATCGAAGCGCTGCATTAACCGGGTGTAAATACGCATCGACCAACGGAAAGTTGGGTCGCGTTCTAAGCGGTCAAAGCTGCGCAGCTCATCAAGGCTTGGTAAGCTATCCACGCCATGAGTACCGTCAGAGCCATCGGCACCAAATAGCGCCAAAATACGCTGATTGCTGCCATCGGCTACCACGGCAAACACCGGCCAGTCATCGTCGATGTCACTTAGTAGCTGGTAAGCCAACTCATCAAACTTGGCAGTATCAGCGGCATATTCCCAATGGCCTTCAGTAAGTGCAACCAACATAACCGGTGGCGTTAGGTTACCTTCGACCAAACCTTGAATAAGACCGGCTTTAACAAACTCATGCGTCGGTAAGTCTAATAACGGCTGAGTAAACTCTGAGTGTTGCTGTACCAGTCGATTAAATAACAGTTCAAGTTGTAGCTGTGCGTCTTGTTTCTTCGTTTCTTTTGCCATGATGTTTTCTTATTTTTTATCATTGTATTGTGATAGCGTGATATACACCCTCACATCTGAGTAATTCGTTGGCCAGCGTAATTAATTAACTAAAACTAGCAAAGGCCCTTTAATGTCTAATTGCGCGTGTTGCTGCGCCAATTTACGTATTTGCTGTTCACTGGTGGTAATGCCTGCCGGCAGCTTTTTTAATACTTGAGCCAATGGTATACGCCCGCCAGCTTGTTGCAATAACGCCAGCAGGTGTTGCGTCAAATCTGGTGTAACCTTGTATTGTGCCTGCGTATTACTACCAACATTGGCTAAAGGCAAAGAGGCGAGCCAAAGCGCAACTTGCGCTTTACTAAACGCCAGGCTTTGCCAAAGTTCACGCTGCTCTATGTAAAGCAAGTCCGCATTTACTGGGTTATCGCCAAGTTTCACAATGAGTTGGTTTAAATGCTGTTCTTGTTTTGCGTATTCCATGCTGTGTACCACTGCACTCCAAAAAGTCATTTTCTAAACGCTATGCTACTTATGCGGTTAATAACCAAACCAAGCGACAAATTGCATTAAAAAAGTGTTAAGTATACTAACACTGTAACGCACATTTTCAGCGTTTAAATGCCACAGCAATGCCGTGGCAGTTAACGCAGGTAACCAACTGATTATGCGCAAAGAACACAGTAAACGCCCCACCTTTTTTTCGTTGGTTTCCAGATTCCTGGACGTATCAAGGATCCGGCTGCTGAGCTCTTCTGGATAATCTGCCGCCCTTACCTTTATCTCATCAAATAGCAAGGCGCGCGCATCTTTGATCCGGGCTAATTGTAATTGCTGGTTGTACATCAGTTGCGCCAGCAACCAGGATGCAAGCAAGGCCGCACAGACCAATACTAAACGTTCAAATGTGCTATCCGTTTTGGCAATTAACACCAGGGATGCCAACGACAAGGGTATACCCAGAGCTTTGCCTGATATGTCATTTAATACTTTGGCGAGTTGGTCGGCTGCTGCAACTTCTGCATCGGCCACTTCTTTACGTGCTTTGTGAAACGCAAAGCCGCTGATATACGTATCAAAGTTTTTCTTAAAAAGCTGAATAAATTCAGACCAGTGCAATACCAAGTATGCAAATTTATCCTGCGAGTTACTTACTGAATTACTTAAGAATTCAACGAGTGTTGAGCGGAAAACTGATTTCTCTCTGCCTATATGCGGGTTAACTCCGGCTTGTTGGCCAATTTCCACCAGCGTTGCGATATCAATTACTGGGGCTTCGAGCAGCTGCATCGTCAACTTAGGTGTAATTTGCAAAGACTTTGCATTCGAGCCTTCAATTTCGCGCACAAAAACCAGATTTAATGTCTCTTCACCTACTTTTGCATCATGGTAATGCGCCAGATCTTTAAGTTCGTAGATCAACAGCATCAATGCATGCAATTGTTGATATATCTGTGAGCTAGTTTCTGCAATTTTGCCTGCGGAATAATAGTCGTCTGAAGCAACGTAAAATGCCGTGGTTAATTGCCCCTTACTCAAGCCAGTATTGCGCTGCAACAGGTCCTGAATATCAAGGTAAAATTGACAGTCACCCGTGCTGATTTTACCGCTAAGCGTGGCTGATTCGCCGAAATGCTCGGACTGAATATCTGACAAAGCGGTGTCGAGATCACTAATCAGCATTTCATCTAATTGAACAAAGCCTTGCTTACTAAGATGTTTAAGCTGCTGAAAAAGTGTTTCGCTGAAAATTATCGTGATTTCAAACTGCAGACTATTATTGAGTTCCGGCCTGTTTACGCTGCGATAAAAATCAATCAGTTGTTCAAGCATGGCCTTAGCTCTCTTGATTTCGGTCACATAACGCTTGCTCGATCTTTTCTCTCATCTCAGCTGGTAACCGTCTGATGACTAACCTAGCCTCTTTCTGATCATATTGAATATCTGCATTTGAAGTAACACCTAACGCACTGACCTCAAAGCTAATATCCCACTTTTCTGTTTTGTGTTTTATGCTGATGTGTTTATTTAAAACAGTTTTACTAACCGGGAATTCATTGGGGATGGCATTTTTTTCACCGTTTAAGCGGGCATAAAGCTGTTCTGCTAATTCCTCAGCTTTCTGATGATCATCCTGTGGAAAATACTTTCTCGCAATAGCTTCTACCCGGCTTAAAGTTGCCGACTTTCGCGAATTGGCACAGTCAGACAAATAGGCCGTGAGATCTTCTTTAAACTTTAAGCGGGCCGGCTTTAGCTCTGGGTTGCCTCTGAAAAAATCGACCGACTCTGTTAGTACCAAGCTGGTCGCTTTTGCTGATGCAGTGCCTTTGGCACAGCCTAAAGCTTTGATAAAGTAACCTGCAGTTGATTTATTAGTTGATGGGCTAACAAAGCTTAAGTAATTAATTTCAGACTTTTCTTCGTCATTTGCTGTTTTGTACTGACCAAAGCGATCAAAGTTTATTCTGGCAGCTTGGTGTAAGCTGTTTAAATCCAGCTCTTGCACTGTTTCAGGGACCAACTGGTCTGAAAGCTTTATGCCAGCTTTTTTCTTCAACATTGCGATTAAAAAGAAACGCCCCTGCTCACTCTCGTAATCGGCCGCTAAGATATAACCACCAGACGCTGCGGCAATATTCCTGGCTGAGCGTTCAAGCTCATCCATAGCCGAATGTGAAACAGCGATAAAATCGTTATCTTTTGGCGCTACTAAATCAAAATAGTTATAAAACGATGGCGGGAATTTACCTGCAGCGATGCCAGTCATAAAAGTACCGTAGTGCGCACTGTTATTTCTTCTACCATAGAGATCCGCAACACCTTGCACTAACTTCAGCACCACTGCATTATCTGTGGGTAACACAACCGTTTTTTTATCTACAGCTTCAAACGGCTTGTGCTGCTCTTTTATTAGCTCGTGAATAATTACTTTTTGAATCGTTATGCCCATAACTCGTCCCTGATATAGCTATGCACCTCACTTTACATGGATATTAGTTAATGGCAACGAAATTTTTAGAGCGCTGTAGTCTTTCACTATTTTTCTACCACTTGCTCCCTATGCTCGATTTTATCAAGTATCCACTGCTGTATTTCGCTTTCAACCCACGCCACCATCCTCACACCAAGCTTTACTGGCTTTGGAAAGCGCCCTTCTGCAATAAATTTATAAACGGTAGAGCGCGCCAGGCCGGTGCAATCCATCACAGCCTTTAACTTAATCAGTTTCATGGTCAGGTCCTCTTATTTATCCAGACCATGAGCGCGTTGTGTATTTTTTAACTTTAAGCGGCCACCAAGCACCTACTGCTAACGAATCGAAAAAAATTCAGACCTATATCACCTCAATGCATAAGCAAATAAATGTTGATTAAGGAAATATACCTATGGCACCAAAACCCTCTACTGCAGACGTTGTAAAATGGTCAGTCGCTGCCTTAGAAGTACTAGATAAAGCTGCAACCCTGATTGCCAAAAAATATGCCCGCAAAAACGCTTTTACCAATCCAGAAGCAACGAAGGATTATTTGAAATACCGCATGGCTCATCATGAGCGAGAGGTATTTGCAGTAATGCTGCTAGACAACCAACACCGATTAATACACTTCTGTGAGTTGTTCTACGGCACTATCGATGCCGCACCGATTTACCCACGTGAAGTGGTAAAGCTGGTGCTAGAGCATAATGCTGGTGCTGTCATCTTCGCTCATAACCATCCATCTGGTGTAGCTGAACCATCGGAGGCGGATAAACGGATCACTAAACGACTAACCGACGCACTGGCGCTAATTGATGTAAAAGTGCTGGACCATATCGTTGTTGGTGAAACCGCGGTTTCTTTTGCTGAACGTGGGCTGCTTTAAGTTCAAATTATCGTTTATCGAATATGTACCAAACGGCATAAAAACCAAGTTCCCAAATTGTCCTTTTGGGAACTTGCAAAGCCTTATAAATCAGCACTTTTACTTTTTGGAAAGTGCTGAAGTTCTCAAAAATGCGTTTTAATCGAAAAGAGGAAGTTGACTATGGCTGAGGTACAAGCGGTCAAAAGCCTGGATACGGTGAAACTGATTAGTCACTTACTGGACAGGCACTACGGCCAACAAATGGCGGATATTTGGAATGTAGGGTTAAACCTGGCTCTGCGGATCACAGATTTACTATCAATTCGTTTTTCAGACATTCAGGCTGAGCGGCTACTTTTAAAGGAGGGTAAAACAGGCAAACTTGCCAATATTAAACTAAACCAAAAAACCATTGAGATTATCCATCGGATCAGAGTGGAACATCCCACTCATTTCTATCTATTTCAGTCATACAGAAATCAACGTGCAGGCAATGTTCCACCTGCGCCACTTTCGCGCCGTTATGTCAGCCGGGCTTTTGCCCTGATAGGTGAAGATGTAGGGATCGACCTTGGCACACACTCCATGCGAAAAACTCGCGGTTACCACTTGTATAAAAGCACCAAGGACATTGCCAGAGTGATGAAAATGCTACGACATAGCTCTGAAGGTGTGACTTTGCGTTATATAGGTATTACCCAAGAGGATATTGATAAAGACTTTGTTGAACTGGAAATCTGATTCAAGCATAAGGCTACCGCGGATGCGGTAGCCTTATGCTGTTATCTTATTTTTTGCTTATTTCTTCACCGAACTAATTAAGATTTGCATACGTTCAGCTAATAGCTGGGATTTACGCCTCTGGCTTTTTGAAATAACCGGTAAAGCAATACCATCGTATCCAGCAGGTGTTGCAGGACCGTATTCATCCCATGCATCGCCTGTGTCAGAGTTTATTAAACTATAGTTGTCAGTCGTTATATCTATTTGCTGGCTGAGGCCGAACAGATACCAAGCCCATAGTTCAACTTCGTCTATCAGGCTCTCAGCTAATCGCACTAAATTCTGATGAGTTGGATTTTGAAGTACAGCCAAACGCTCCCAATCATCCAAAAATTCATCGGTAATACCAGCAAACATATTGTCTTCGAATAGCTCTAGCAGATAGGAAGCATCAAGCTGCCAGCACAAGTTGGGAGTGCACTCACCATGAATCACTTCTGCAAAGCAAGGGCTCGCCAGTTCAGTAGAAGATTCCGTTTCGGTATTAGAGAGAGCTCGTTGACGCTCATCTGCAGCTAATTGTCGTTCGTAAGTATTAGCCCACTCTTCTGCTGTTGCAGATAGTTTTACACCTGCTTGACGTTGTTCATACCAGTAGGAACTGCCATCAGAATAGTGTTCATCCTCTGAATGTTGATCTTGCTCGCGGCAACACCAAACATACCTAAGCAGCGAAATCTCTGAGTCATGGCTAGTCTGTATCTGCTCATAGGAAGCTTTGACCTCTGAAGGCCGGAGTTTGGCTTGACTAGCTGCGATACCCAAATGTTGAGCAATTCTGATAAGACTGATTTTAGGAGCTAATTCATTGATATCAAAATGCTGTATAACACTTTGCTTAAGTTGGTTGGCTAAAGATATAGGGATGTTTAAATCGGCCAATCTTGCATCAAACCGAGTAAAGGCAGCTACTTGATCTGCAAGTGCAGAATTAAGCTTTTCTTTACTGATGACTTTATCTGCTTTGAATGATGCGTATGTTTTATAACCCAAATACGCAGCCATTAACTCCAATATCTGAGAGCGGGTGGGCGTAACTATGTGGTGCTGTTTAAGTTGTTGCAGAACTGCATGGGAAATAGCGGATAAGTTATACATAATTAACTCCGGTGGCTGAGTGCCGTGAGCAATTAACCATGACCGCATGCGTTTAAGGCCAGGTCACTCAACCTGGAATTAAATTAATAGGCTTTGTTTGCACATAACATAGATACGCTTAAGCGATTGCTGCCTGTTTTCACTCGCATGTAAGTGAGGCGGGCGCCTTTTTAGAAGGCTAACCCGCAATTTAGCAGCTTGCAAGGTAAATTTTCCAGCCGGTAATACCGTCTAAATTTTAATTCTACATTGCCTGTAAAAAGCCGTTTTAGCCTATCGATGTGCCAAAGGATCTTTGTCCTATACCAAACATCTTGGTCTCCACTTTTGCAAAGTAGCTCACTCGATAGAATAAACTCTGTATTTGAGATTGGTATTCAGGCAAGTTGCGATTGAGCCTGTATTCCGCATTTACAGGAAAGTGCACCAATCTGGATGCATCTTCAACATGTCGATTTATTGCAATTGCCCAAGCTGTCTTAATACGAGCCGACAAGTTACCTTCAGAGTTTTTAAACAAACCCAGAGTTCGATATCTATCATGGTTCAGAATAATTAACACATGATAGTGCGGTCGTCCTTCGACACCCCATTCTCTGGTCCAGCAGTAACGCAAACGGTGAGGATGCACACGCTTACCTTCCTTTAATTTTTGCTGATCAGCAGCCTCAAGCAGTCGCTTCAAAGCATTAAAGAAACGGGTAATCACTTCAGAGTCAGTAACATCAAATTCAGGTGGGAGCCTGAGATCGAATCTAACTGCATATGCTCGTGGCGTATCAGCCAATGCGTTTACGATTGTTCTACTGATCGCTGCAAGATTGTTTGCGATCAGTGGACCACGACTTAAGTTAACTGGAAGCCCGCTATAGGTTGGCTCATACCAATAACCGTTAACGAGATAACTTGGGGTTTGAAAAGTTGATGCGTACATGTGTGTTACTCCTGTGTTGTTTGTTCAACACATGAGCAAGCTGCGTATTAATTTACGTATCCCATCAAACGATCGAAATACTCACCGGATTAATACTCTTATAAATATTAACCATATACCGACACTGTTGTGGCACTAGTCACACCAAAAAACACTCCCCTCAACTGCGATATGAGCATTAAGATCTAATATGATTCTACATAGATGTTTTAAAATTAACTAAAGCATTAAAAAAGCAGAAATTTACACATCTAACAAGCTATAAGCATGATGTTTTATTACATGTAATTTAACTTAGAATATTACTATTTTTTAGTCTATTTATGTTACTGTTTATATTACATGTTATTCTTAGTGGGCGATAATAGATGCATACTTATTCGCAAAAAAAGATATCGATAGAAGATCTTAAAGACGAGCAGCAGACTCTTTGGTTTTACAATTTCCTATTGGTGAGGGGCTGGCTAAATAACCCAAGCACTCCCCTTAGATCATTTTCAGAGTTAAATGTCAAAACCGAGGTCTTACGTTCACTCGAGAATATAAACGTCAAATCGATAGCATTTGGTCCATCACGTAATGCTCCAGAGACTGCTTTCAATGAAATTAACTTGCTTTATAACGCGTCAGTTATACAAAATAGTGATTATGCGTTTATCAAAAAGCTTTCTTCTAGACTAAAATTCGCGTTATGGATGCATATCCGTCAGTTAGAAATAGACCCAGAAATCAAACATGATGGACTAAATGTCAGGTTGTTCGAGCTGAGGTTCAAGCTTTACCAATATCTACCGAAAGGACCTCTCTATCCTAGATATGCAATCAACAGTTATCCGTTGACTGTGGAAGAGCATACAAAGGCAATCATTCAGTTTCTGCAAATCTGTGAAGCTTCTTCAGAGTTCAAGACAAACTATATCTCAAAGTTTCGCGAACTAATTCCAGATATCGCAAAGTTCAAATCAGCTTTCGATTGGCTAGTCGAATCTGATACATACCAGTGTAACTGGGCTGCCAACTACATGAAATTTCGTGGCATATATCAAGAATCCTTTCCTATCGAGCCTGGACGCTCTCTTTTAGATTCGATTGTTGTGTCTTTTGATCTCTGGACAACAAGTTACGAAGCCAAAAAACTATTTTTATTCGAAATGAAGCGTGCTTGGAGCACGAAGAAATCACGCGATAAGCAGGTAGGAAAAAAGCCATTCAGCTTTGTAATGAGCAAAAAAGTTTCAAAAATGCTTGATAATCTTATAGCTGACAATGGGTTGTCAAAGAGCGAGTTCGTTGAAAATCTGATTGCTGATGCTCACCGTGATAAAATCGAACACTAGTTCCAAACAGGATGTCGCCCATGGAACACAAACTCAAACACAGTGTTACAGAAACAGTCAGCAGACTGTAAATATCGGGGTCGTACGGCAAAAAACAAGTCGATCAAACAATACTTGCATATAAGTGTATCAGGAGGCTTTGGGTTGGTTTACTCTGAAGCCCCGATTCGTCTTACCAATCACTCTTCCTCCAGCGATTTGTACATCAATTTTACTAACCAAGAATTGCTAAACTATAGGAAGTGAACACCTCAAAAAATCACCCGGCAATGCTGGCTAAACCACTATTTAACTGTCGTATTTTTGCATTTGATCATTGTCGTATTTTTGCTTATGCTACAACCATGATAAACGGGAGGTATCAGATGACGATACAAGACAGAATACAAACCAGAGTGAAGCGCTCTAAGCGTTCTGTTTTCCTACGTTCTGATTTTACTGATATCGCTGAGTATGATCAGGTTGGCCGTGGGCTCAGAGGTCTGGTACGCGAAGGCTTACTTTTGAAAATTGGCTATGGCCTGTATGTGCGCGCCAGAATAAACCGCATTACTGGTCAGCTAATGCCAGACAACCCTGCCGGTAATGACGGGGTAATGATAGAGGCTATGGAAAGGTTAGGTGTTGATTATCAACTTGATGACTTGTCTCTGAAAAATTTGTCAGGCGAAAGCACTCAAATTCCAGCAAACGTGAAAATTATCCCTAAGAGTTCACGCTTTACCCGCAAGATTGCGGTAGGGAAACAGCGTGTCAACGAAGTTCGATAGTTCACTCTTTGTCGATGTTGCGAATGCTTTAGGGCTTGGCAACCCTGCCATTGTTGAGAAAGACTATTACGTAGTGCAATTGCTGCAGCAGATATCTGCACTTGAACTCGAATATCACCACATTGTGTTCTCTGGTGGAACAGCACTGGCGAAATCTGCAATCAAAACCTATCGCATGTCTGAAGACGTAGATCTAAAGCTGGTCCCGAAGCTAGCTTTTTACGGCCTCATCTCTCGCAATGCCAAAAGAAATGCACGCAAGACTGCTAAGCAGTTGGTTGAGTCAGTTATTGCACAGAGTGTAATATTTTCTGTTGAAACTGAGCCTGTAGTGTTGGATGAATATAGATATTTCAGCTTCGACATCCGTTACCCACAGGAGTATCAGCAAGCCCCCTGTTTACGTCCATTTATCAAACTGGAGTTTATCGAATCTGATTTACTCAGCGCCTCTGAGCCACGGAGTATTCAGTCTATTTTTTCGCGTGTGCTGAAAAGCGATGTCGAGATTAACCAGTTATCCTGCGCTGCGATTATTGAGACACAAGCCGAAAAACTGCTTTCTATGATGCGCAGAACAGCTAGTGTAGAGCGCAACAGCGAACGGGATGATGACGAGACCTTAGTTCGGCATATCTACGATACTTACCATATCCAACTTGCCCAACCTTCAGATATCGAACAACTTGGCTCACTGGTAGCCAGAGCAATCCGCACGGATATAGATCGCTACGGTAATCAACATCCACAGATGGTTGGATCCCCTATTGAAGAGTTGCGCTTTGGATTGCAGCTTTTAGCTGACAACCCTAAGTTCGAGCAGCGATACAACAGCTATGTTAACCCTATGGTGTATGCTGAAATCCCCACTCAGTGGCAGGACGCGTTAGCGGTTTTTATAAAACTGTCGCATAACGTATTGGATTATGTAGAACAACAATTTGATGGCCCACTTTCGAAAGTAAGCAGTTAATGCATATTTAAAGCAAACCTGAAATGGTGGGTAAAGTGGTGAGTAAAACGCAAAAATTAATATCGAATTCACGCGCAAGCAATTGATTTAAAATAACTTATAAAAATAAATCAATTAACAAATACAGAATATTGAATAACTAGCTCAATCTGATACCAGAAAGATAAACAACCAGCTGTGGCTAAACCCCGGCTGGTTTTTTCTTGTGGTACTGCGCCAATTTCTGCTGCAGTTGTTGGTAAACAAGCCTGTGTGTTTGCCCCAACAGTGTGCTATCAATTTGCTGCATGTATTCTCTGGAGAGTTCGGGGTTGTTAAGCTGAAGCGCAATCTCTGCCAGCCGGACATGGTAGATGCTCCAGTTTTGCGGGTCTGTTTTTTTGGACATATAAGCCAATGACTGCTGGTAATGGCTTAAAGCGGCTGCATAGTGCCCCAACAACTGCTCGGTGCGAGCCAGATTACCAAGAGCTACCACAATTTTTACATGATGCTCTGTCGGCAAAATAGCTGTTACTGCGCGCTGCCGATACAGCAAGGATTCTTCAAAGGATTGAATGCTGTCCGTAATCAAAGCCTTATTGCTATTCAGCTCAAACCAGAAAATAGGATCCTGGCTATTGCCTGCCCTGTGTTCAGCTTCAGACAAAGTCTGAACGGCAAGGTCATGTTGGCCCAGCGCTTTTTGTAAGTTAGCCAGTTCTACCAATCTCAGCGGATTGCCAAAAGATTTGTATAACTCAGTAACCAGCTGTGCTGCTTTTTGGCCATAGACTGCAGCCAGTTCTGGCTGTTTAAGGTGCATCAGGGTTTTGGCGTAGTAAAAATACAGTTGAGCCAATACAACAGAAGGCACATCCTGACGTTGCAACAACATCTCAGCCTGCAGCTTTAAGCTGGTGAAGTCGATTTTGTCGTAGTAATAATCCAGCAGGTATGACTCAAGTTTGTACCAGCCTTTACTTCCCACTGGCTGCTGTTGTAACTGGCGCTGCAACTCAAGTAAACAGTCGCTGTTTTTCGGCTGGTTAAAACAGAATAATTCATGATCGCTGTAATGCTCTGAAGCCTGCAGCGGCAAAGTGCAAAGCAGCGCTTTGCTTAAAACAACACTAGTGATCAGATACTTCAGCTGCACTTCATAACCCGCTCGCTACAAAGCCCTGTACGGCAGGCTCTGTACCTTCATCATGGTTGTGCCCGCCTGCTAATGTCAGGACTGGCCAGGAGTCTGGAGTATCAGATTTTTTGCATACGCAAGCAACTTTTCTGTGAAGTTCCCTATTTCATCTACTCTCTGTCAAACCAGATTAAGCAGTTCCAGCAGCTACAAAGCCCCTCGGCAACAACCCGGCCGCTTTATAGGCTGCATCAATCAGTTGCATCTGATCTATAGCATCCTGACCACCTGTCAGCGGTTTGGCTTCACCTTTGATGCAGCTCAGCGTGTGTTCAAGCTGGTGGTCGTAGGTGGTATCACCTTTGATTTGATACTCATGAGCCTCGCCGTTTTTGGTCAGGCATAAGGTGTGGCCCTGATGCGGCGCGACCAGGTTCAGCACTTCCAGTTGGCCTTTGTCACCTTCAAGATACAAAGACGCATCGTGATGGCGGCTTAAATGTTCGCTCATGGCGCAGCCAACATAGGCCAAAGGGCCATTCGGAAACTGTAAACGTAGCTCGAAGCTGCTATCGAGTTGAGGTTTAGGACAAATGGCACCGGCCCATACAATTTGCGGGGTACTGGCAAATAAAGTACGTAACCAGTGCAGTGGGTAGCAGCCTAAATCCATTAAAGCGCCGCCGCCCAGAGGCACGTTATGACGCAAAGAACCTGGTGTTTCGGCAATACGCACTGAAAAATTGCTGCGTACTGTGTGAATAGTGCCCAGTTCACCGCTTTTTACCAGTCGCTCTACTTCGGCAAACACCGGATGAAAGCGGTAGTGATACCCTTCAATCAGCAAACGGCCACAGGCCTCTGCAGCCGCTACCATAGCTTTGGCTTCTTCGGCGTCCATAGCAAAGGGCTTTTCGCACAATACATGCTTGCCTTGTTGCAAGGCTTTAATGGACCACTCGGCATGCATAGAAGGTGGTAAAGCGTTGTAAATTAAGTCGATATCAGCACGGGCCAACAGCTCGTCATAACTGCCTAACGCCAGTTCTATATCAAACTGCTGAGCAAAAGCCCGAGCTTTTTCAAGATTCGATGCAGCCACTGCTGCTATCACCACATCAGAGCGCCTGGCGGCGGGCTGAATAATAGCACGATCGGCAATGCGTGCAGCACCTAACAAACCTATACGGATCATGCGGTTCCCTCGCTGCCAGAAAGCGGTAATTGCACCAGCAACTGATAACTTTGGCCTGCTGTGATAGTACGTACCGCCAACTCCGCCTGCTGCACACCGTCCAGCCAGAGTGTTGCAGCTTTGACACCAGCGACCCGTTCAAACCGGATATGGAAGTCTGCGCCACGGAAACGACGTAACACCGAGGCTTTGTTCCAACTGGCCGGCAGTTGCGGCGCTAAAGTTAAACCTTGTTGGTCCCCTTTCACACCGAACAAACCTTCAACCAGGCAGCGGTATACCCAGTGCACTGTGCCTGTATTAAATAACTGGCTGGAGCGACCTGCAGTGCGCGGTAAGGTCTGGTAAGCGCCACGGTAATAATTGGGAATAAATACCGGTAACTGACCCCGTTGTAACTGATCTTGTGGATCGTCCGACGGCAGCATTTGTTTGAGTACCTGATAGGCCTTGTCGGCTTGGTTCACCTGATACAAAGCAAACAGATAAAAAGCCGCGGCGTGGTTATACACAGAGCCGTTTTCGGCTGAACCCGGATACTTTTGCGTGACACGGCCTACATCTTCCCGCATGGCGGTATAAGCAGGTGCCAGCATTTGCGGGCCATAAGGCGTATGTAGTTGCTGTTCGACGGCTGTTAACAGCTGCTGCTGTTGTTCGCTGTTAGCGGCACCGCTTAATAAAGCCCAGCTTTGTGGGTTTAAGTAAATACGGCCTTCGGTATCTTTGCTGATACCAAAGACCACGTTATCGTCTGTGATACCACGACCATACCAGTTGCCGTCCCATAAATACTGGTTCACAGCGGCATTAAAGGCGGCCGCCTGCTCTTCATACAAAGCCACATGCTCTGTCTGACCGGCGTCGCGGCAAATTTGCGCCCACACCTTCAGCGCATAAGCTGCAGCCAGGCTCAACCAGCCCGATACACCTTTGCCTTTGTAACCCACCATATTCATCGGGTCACACCAGTCGCCCTGCTCAATGTAACTTAAGCAGCGCTGGTCTTTTTTCAGCCATAACCAGCCCATAGCGCGGTGGATATGTTCGGCTACTGTGTGTTGTTCGGCCGAGTCTTTATAGGCTACTTTTTCGCTTAATAGCGCGTAATCATTGGTTTCAGCCAGATAAGCACTGATACAAACAGGTAACCAGACACATTGGTCGGTATGTGGCACCTGATTGATGTATTTCAGTTCGGCGTCTTTGTGCAGCAGGATACCGTCCGGCATTTCACCCGACAGATGTTGCTGCGACAGCGCTGTTAAGAACGCTTTGCGGGCTATCGCAGGAGCCAGATAGCTCATGCCCATATTATCCTGCAGATAATTACGGGTTTGTGGATCTGTGGTTAAACGGTTGACATCGCCATGGTAATACACCTGACGAGCCAGCCAGTGGTTCACATAGTTATTCAGCTCCTGGTCCGGCGTATCTATTTCTAAGCAAGGCACAGCTTGCGCAACATAAGCGGCATAAGCCTGTTGAATTTGAGTAAAACTTTCTGGTGTACCAAATACCTGCTGACGAATTTGCGCAACCTCAGCTTTGTCATAAGCAGGACCAAACACAAAACGGTATTGCTCGGTTTGGCCTGTGGCTAAAGACAGTCTGTATTGCATCACACAAGCTGGGGTTTCGTAGTCTGAATCACCACAAGCTAAACACTGCTGTTGCACTGCAGAAGGTGCATGCAAGCCGCCCTGCCCTTCAAACTGTTGCTGATTCACTTCCCAGAAATCCGGTGTGCGTTCGGCTAATAAGAAGGTTTTGTCTTTTAAGAACTTGTTTTTAAAGTAATCCGGATACTTTTGATAAGGCGTGACTGATGAGCAGATAATGGCTTTTAAATCGGCATCATAACGGCCAGACTGGTTCATCCAGGACATATAACCGACCGGGAAATACGGATATAAACTTAAGCTCCGGCTTTTTGCTGAATCATTGCGTACCGTCAGTTGCCATAACTCCAGCGGTTGATCTGGTGTTAAGGTCAACATCCATTCCACTGTTAAACCACAGTCCAGCGTCAGCTGCCAGCGGATATCCGACTGGCCTGCTGAAAACACAAAGTTTTGGGCTTCTTTGCGCACAGGCTCGTAAGGCACAGACCAGATTTCACCGCTGGTTTCATCTTTGATATAAACAAAACGGCCCGGATGATGCGCGTAATAGGGCTGCTCCGGCTGCATAAAGGTTTTAGCTTCTAAGTTTGGCGCATGGGCATACTTGGCTGGTTCTGGCTGCATAAACTGCGCTGTGGCATAACCACGGCAGTTTTGCTGGATCATCATTACCTTGTTCCATAAAAAGCCCGCCGCCTGTGGCATCGCAGTGGCGCTGTATAATTCATAACGCTGGCCGTTTTCTGTGGCTTGCATCAACTTCTTCATCATTACTCCGACACTCCGACTGCTTCATTTTTTACAAAGGGGGCTGCTTTACGCTGGTCCAGTTCCTGTTGAATAGTCAGCAATTGTTTTTCATCTAAATGGTAAAAGCGCATGACAAAAGCTGCCAGCAAAGCCACTAAGCCCGGGATCACTGACACCATCAATAAAATACCCATCTGTGAGCCTGCACTTTGTTCAGCATTGGCGACATAACCTATCAGCGCCAACAACCAGCCAATGACAGCTGAGGCAATAGCTCCGCCGAGCTTTTGCGAAAAAGTCGCGGCGGAAAAGGTCATGGCGGTAGCACGACGGCCAGTGCGCCATTCGTTGTAATCTGCAGTGTCAGCGTACATAGAAAAAGCCAAAGGCGATTTAGGGCCCAAGACAAAACCTATAGCCAGGTTGATGGCAAAAATTAAACCTATCTGATCGGCTGGTACAAAAAACAGGCTGATGGAAAAGAGTCCGGCCAGACTCATCAGCAGCATCATCAATGGCTTTTTATCCATAAATTTCGTCATTAAAGGTGTAGAAGCCGCGCCTAAAGCCAAAGCAAACATATAAGAGGATAAAAACTCGCCAACCAGCTCTGGGCGCATCACATAGTATTTAAAGTAATAAGTACCGCTGCTGGCGCGCATGGTGATGGTGATCATAATGATCAGCGCCAGGCTAAACAGCACCAGCCAGGGTTTGTTGTTTTTTAAATCCTTTAAATCCTGCAGCACAGCGCTGTTGTTTTCGCTGACGGGTTGAATACGCTCTTTGGTGCTGGCAAAAGTGAATAAAAACAATAAGGCGGCCGCTATACCAAACACAGCCATCGTCAACTGCCAACCCAGAGTTTCATCGCCCTGGCCTAATAACACCACCAGTTTAGGGGTTAAATAAGTCACCAGAATACCACCGGTAAAACCGCCGATAAAACGGAAGCTAACTAAAGTGGTTCTGTCCTGGCTATTGCGGGTCATCACGCCAGACAAGGCAGAGTAAGGAATATTGATGGCGGTGTAAGTCAGCATCAGTAAGCTGTAAGTGCAGTAGGCCCAGACCAGTTTTCCGCCAGGACCTAAGTCCGGTGTGCTGTACGTCAACACACCAGCACCAGCCAAAGGCAAAGCCAACCAAAGTAAATAAGGCCGGAATTTGCCCATCCGGGTTTTGGTTCTGTCAGCGATGGCGCCCATCATAGGGTCGGTAAAAGCATCGATGATTTTGGTGATCAGCATCATAGTGCCGGCAGCGGCCGCTGAAATACCGAAGACGTCGGTGTAGAAAATTAATAAAAAGGCCGAAATATTGGCCCAATAGAAGTTAAAACCCATGTCGCCGACGCCATAACCGAGTTTTTCACTCAGCTTGAGCCGGTCTTGAGGTACCGCAGTTTCTGTTGTCACTTTGTCACCCTGTCGTTGTTCTGTTGTTTTAATTAGTGAAATAGATGGAACGCACACCACCTGGTGATGTGTGCGTTTTAAAGTCGTTGTTGTATTTTTAGTGTGATCTGTAGCATCAACTCGTTCACGCTTTGGCTGATATCCAGACACAGCACATCGGCTTCCTGCTCCACAGGTTCCATAGTGGCCAATTGGCTTTGCAGCATAGAGACAGGCATGAAGTGGTTTTTCCGCTGTGCCAGCCGCTGCGCCAGCAGTTCAACACTGCCCTGTAAGTAAACAAACTGCGGCCTTGCAGCGGCCTGGCGAATACGTTCGCGGTGTTTACGGATCAAACCTGAGTAACTTAATACCACCGGCTGTTGTTTGGCTGCACAGTCTTGTAAGGCTGAACATAAAAGTCCCACCCACTGATCACGCATCTCACTGGTAATAGGGGTGCCGCATGCCATCATTTGTTTGGCTTCAGCACTGTGAAAATCATCCCCTTCGAGATAACGCCAACCCAGTTGTTCAGCCAGGCGTAAAGCCAGCGTCGATTTACCGCTGCCAGCCACCCCCATAATGATTAGACTTTGGCATTCTGTTGCCTTGCTTGCCTGCTTCTGAGCTGTTAGATCCTGTTGCATCAGATACGATCACACCTTCGATAAAAATGTGACTTCAGCTTAATTCAGATAAAATGATAGCGCAACCATTTTGACTCAAACATAGCTTTCAGTTATTGTTTTTTAAAAATAATGAGAATGGTGCGATGAATAAAAAACCTAACCTGAAAGATGTGGCCAAAGTAGCAGGTGTCAGTGCCATTACTGTGTCGCGCGTGCTAAGCAATCCCGATAAAGTCTCAGAGAAACTGCGGGCAAAAGTTGAACAGGCCGTGCATGAAATAGGTTATATCCGCAACCATGCCGCCAGCGCTTTGGCATCCCGTCGCTCAGGTGTGATAGCGGTTATCATTCCATCATTATCTAACATAGTTTTTAATGATGTGCTGCAGGGTATATACAGCGCGGTGAAACAGCATCATCTGCAGGTAGTGTTAGGGGATTGCCATTATTCGCCACTCGAAGAAGAAAAACTGATCGCCACTTTACTCAGTCAGTCGCCTGAGGGTTTTATCTTAACAGGCACAGATCAAACCGATTACGCCCGCAAATTACTGAAACAATCCGGTATTCCGATAGTGCAGTTGATGGAACTCAGCGACAGCCCTATTGATATGAATATCGGCTTTTCGCACTTTAATGCCGGTGTGGATATCACCAACCACTTGCTGCAAAAAGGCTATCGCAAACTGGGCTTTTTGGGCGCCCGCATGGATACCCGTACTCAGCAACGTTTAGCAGGTTTTAAAAAGGCGATCGCTGATTTTAAACAGCCTTGTCAAAGTTATGTAGTCACCACCACTCAGTCTTCGTCGATACGTTTAGGTGGTCAGTTATTGCAGGCTGTGATGGCTGAATCGCAAGGCCAGTGTGATGCCATATTCTGCTGTAATGACGATTTAGCTTTAGGGGCTTTGTTTGAAACCAAGAGAATGAACCTCAAAGTTCCGTCCGATATTGCCATTTGTGGTTTTAACGACTTAGAGGCTTCGGCTTTGGTCGAGCCTGCTATTACCAGCGTTGCGTCTCCGCGCTTTGAAATGGGCCAGCAAGCGGTGGAACTACTGATGACAGCTTCAGGCCAGGACAAAACCCATAAGCCGCCTGTAGATATCGGCTACCGCATAGTGGAACGAGCTTCGACTTAATAGCCGAATTAGTTTGCTGGTATGATTTTAGAGATAGTTTCAGACATATTTTTAGGCGTTTTCTGCCTTCACGCATGTAAAAAAGTACCAGCCGAAGCTGGTACTGACACCCTCAATTACCGGGAGAACCCAGACTCGCACAGTCTGGGAGATAAGGGTAAAACTACTGTCCCCTTCGTGCCTGAAGCTGCAAAAGTGTTGACGTTATTAACACAACTCAAGATCAATTCAGGCCAGGAACGGGCGACCCTAAAGGTCGCCGTTACAACATCAATTATTCAAAAGCTACGTTAAAACGCACACCAAAGGTACGTGGTGATTGCCACATAAAGTTAGGTACTGCGTCACCGTGAGTACGGCCTTGATCGCTCTTAATATCGCGGTCAGTGACGTTATTGACAAAAGCTTCGGTGGACCAGTTTCCTTCTGAAGGTTCGAACGTCAGGCTTAAATCCACTTTGGTATAGGCATCCTGACGGTCGATATCAGCAGCGTAAGGCAAGTTTTTGAAGCCTGCTGGTCTGTCACCACGGTTGGCTGGGTCAAACCATACTTCGCTGGTGTAACCGACACGAACTCTTGGCTTTAACGTAGCGCCGCTTTCCAAACCGACAAAATGCTCGTAATTCACAGAAGCTGAGAATTCCGGCGCCATCACTAAATGGTTACCGCTGAAATCCAGCAGGTTAGGCAATGCAGGGTTACCTGCAGACGGGTTAAAAGCTAAACCATCACGGCCATATTTAGAATCTGTGGTCAGGAACTCATCGTAGGTTGCATCCAGCACAGACATAGAACCACTTAACTCGCCATTTTCAATCACCAACCAACGGGCTTCTAATTCCAGACCATTGATAGTGGCTTTACCAGCGTTGGTTTTACGCAGTAAATCAGCACCAGTGTTGGTCACTACGTTACTGGTCACCTGTAAGTCAGTGTATTCAGTGCTAAACAGCGCAGCAAATAACTGCAAAGTGCCGTCGAGGAATAAACCTTTCATACCCAATTCGATACTGGTGTTTTCTTCCGGCGCTACATAAGCAGCAGTACCTGCAGCTTCGTTATTGTTAGCAGCAATAATGGCATCCAGAGCTTCTTGCGTGAATGGGCCAGTACCAGTGTATTTATTACCATCCTGAATAGTACCGGACTTAAAGCCAGTGGCGTAGGAGGTGTAGAACATCACGTCATCCGTCATATCCCATTCAACACGAGCCATACCTGTGGTTTTGCTCCACTCCGGGCTGGTATCGTTGTAAGTATCGACCCAACATTGACCAGGTTGCACCAGGTTCTTGTTCGGGCCAAGACCATTCAGGATACCTTCCGGATCCATGTAGCCGACGTGATCCTGGTTAGGGTCCATCACTTCAGTACGTTTTACGTCAGGACACATGATGTTACGACCACCTTTGTCCCAACGTTTATCGTTGGTGTAACGTAAGCCGGCACTCAAGCGCCAGTCGTCAGTCAGTTTATAAGTAGACTGAGCATAGATACTGTTCGACTCTAAACCACGGTCAGGCTGACGGTAAGTAGACCATAAGTTTTTGTTTGGCGTAGTGCCACCTTCGTAATCCACGTCAGGGTGTACTATGTCAAAAATAGTCTTGTTGTTTTCTTTGAAGTAGAAGTAACCCACCATCCACTGTAAGCGTTCAGCGTCATCATTTTTGAACTGTAACTCGTGTTGAGTGGCTTGGTGATCACATTCAACACAACCGCCCCACTCGTATTTTTCCAGGCTCCAGGTTCTGTCCCATACCGAAACACGGGACGTATCTGTGTAGCCACCGATGTAAGACAATTGCTGACCTGAGTCGAAGTTATAATTCATTCTGGTACGGAAGCTATCGCTGGTCGCATCGTTAAAACCAGGTTCCTGTACATAAGAGCTGCGATCCGAACCACCAGTAATAGTTGGGATATTGCCCGTGCCATTATCGGTAAAGTTTTCATAGGAGAAAGTGAAGTCAAACTTGTCTGACGGCTGGTAAAAAGCGCTAAAACGCGCAGCGGCCAGATCGGTAGAACCATATTTTTCGCCCATGGCTGAACCTGGCAGGAAATCAACCACACCTTCAGATTGGTCCATAGCTGCAGCAACACGTACTGCTAAAGTGTCGCTTAATGGAATATTGACCATAGCGCGGGTCGCGCGGCGATCGTAGTTGCCTAAGGTGATTTCAGCATTGGCATCAAAACCGTCCAGACGGGCTTTGGCCGTGTGTAAATTCACCACGCCACCAGTGGCGTTACGGCCAAATAAAGTACCTTGTGGACCACGTAAAACTTCAGCACCTTCTAAGTCAAACATCAAAGCAGAAGCGCCTTGAGAGCGGGCTGAATAAATACCATCAATGTGGAAAGCGACTGCTGGGTCACCACTTTCAGTTTGGTCAGAAGAACCAATACCACGCACATACACCATTGGCGTATTTTGCGTGCCGTTTTGCGCTATTTGTAAACTCGGCACTATGCCCTGTAAGTCATCCAGCTGCGCTACATGGTTTTCATCCAGAGTTTTCTGGTCAAAGGCTGTTACCGCCAGTGGAGTTTCCCTTAAGGTAGTGACCCTTTTGGTTGCACTGATTTGAATGACTTCAATAGCACGGCCTTCGTCATCTTTGCCATCGCTGGTTTTGGTTGTTTCAGCCACTTGCGCAGCAACACCAAAAGCACTGCACAGTGCTAAAGTGGTGAGTAAGTAAGATGGTTTTAATTTTAAGACTTTCACGTTAATCCCCTATCCTGTCTGGATGTCTTTGTCAGCATGACAGCGCTAACACCTGTTGATTTTTTTTATTTGGTATCAATTCAGGCGAAATAAAATCCAGAGTCACTAGCAGGTATCCTGCAGTTTAATTGATTTATTTCGCTTATTTTTTATACCAAGGCTGAGCCTGGGCGATAAATTAGCCTCAGATAAATGATTGCGCAACCATTATTTAGATCTTTTTTACAAAGAAAAGCTGAGATCCGGATCTTTTGCGACAGGATGCAACACGAGGGCTAGCTGAATTAATAGGCAGTTTTTGTGTTTATTTTAATCGGAATGATGAGAGAAATGCAGATCTTGTAAAAATGATAGCGCTACCAATTATTGTTTTTCAATAAGTAAAGCTCTGCTCTACGCCTTAAGGAGAAAGAAGCCAGAGCGAATCCACTCTGGCCTCAGTCTTTATTTTTTCTGTAAAAAGGCTTTATCTAATGCGAGGAACACAACAGGAGTCGTCAATAGAGTTAACACCTGACTAAAAGCAAGCCCGCCAACCACGGCCACACCTAAAGGCACCCGCAGCTCCGCACCAGTACCAAACCCCATCATGAGAGGCACAGCGCCTAAAATAGCAGCCAAGGTCGTCATCATAATGGGGCGGAACCGAACCAGACAGGCCTGATGTATCGCATCTTTGGCGGACATACCTTGTTCACGCTGGGCTTGGAGGGCAAAGTCGACCATCAGAATACCGTTTTTCTTCACTATACCTATCAGCAAAATAATGCCTATCAGCGCCATGATGGAAAAGTCCAGTTGCCAGGCCCAAAGTAATAAAATGGCGCCTATAGCAGCTGAAGGTAAGGTAGATAAAATAGTCAGAGGATGAACAAAACTCTCGTACAACACGCCCAAAATGATGTAAACCGCCAACAAGGCAGTGAAGATCAGCAGAGGTTGAGTAGCCAAAGAATCCTGAAAAGCCTGCGCAGCGCCCTGGAAAGAACCTGACACTGAAGCTGGCATTTGCAACTCTCCACGAGCCTGATCCAGAGCTTTTACCGCATCCCCCAAAGCCACTCCAGCCGCCAGGTTAAAGGACAAATTCGCTGCTGGTTGCATACCATTGTGTGCAATCACCACAGGGCCGTTGGTCGCAGGTAACACTTTGGCAAAAGCCAGTAAAGGCACCATCTCCCCTGTTGTAGGTGAACGTAAATGGAAGTAGTTTAAGCTTTCCGCTGTGCCACGCTGTTCAGGATCCAATTCCAGTATCACATTGTATTGGTTAGTTTCGGTCTGATATTCGTTGATTTGACGTTGACCAAAAGCATCGTACAAAGCCTGATCCAAATCAGCAGCAGCAAAACCTAAACGAGCCGCTTCCTGCCGATCCAGCTCCAGCTTGATAATATTAGCGTCCCACTGCAAGTCGTTGGATAAGTCGGTAAACATAGGATTTTGTCTAAGCTTGGCCGTTAGAGCCTGAGTCCAGGTCGCCAACTCGTCACTGCTTAAGGCTTTGAGCACATAACTGTATTGAGCACGGCCAGGACCAGCCCCCAGGTTAATATCCTGAGCGGCCCGTAAAAACACCTGCAGACCAGGAATTTGCGCAAACTGCGGTCTTAATCTGTCGATAATTTCACTGGCACTGGCGTCCCTGTCATCAGGGTCGCTTAACACCACCCAAACCCGACCTGAGCCAGTGGAGTTATTGCCACCCACCGCATGGTTGAAACCTGTGATATCCGGATCATTTTTTAAGATCTGCTCCAGTTGCTTGTGTTTGGCAATCATATCTTCATACGGAATATCAGACGCAGCTTGCGTGATCCCTATGACAAAACCTGTGTCCTGCAATGGAAAAAAGCCTTTAGGGATCGCCATAAAACTGGCAACACTGCCAGCTACCGTCAGAAAAAACACCCCAAGCATAATGCGCTGATGTTCCAGAGCCCAAGTCAGCACCTTGTCGTAACGTTTGACTAAACGGTCAAAAAAGCCCGGCTTATTTGGGTCATGAGCAGGCGCTTTATCCATAAAAAGTGAAGCTAAAGTCGGAGCCAGGGTTAAACACACCAACACAGAAATTAAAATCGCAGCTGTAGCCGTTAAAGAAAACTCTAAAAATAGCTTACCAATAATACCGCCCATAAACAGCAGCGGAATAAAGGCCGCCACTAAAGACACACTGATGGAAATAACAGTAAAACCTATTTCCTCCGCACCTTTCAGTGCTGCCACTCGTTTACTCTCGCCCGCCTCTAAATGCCGGTGAATATTTTCAATCACGACAATGGCGTCGTCGACAATAAAACCTACAGCGATCACAATAGCCACCAGGGTGAGGTTATTCAGGCTAAAACCAGCCAGATACATAAAGGCACAGGTACCGACCAGTGATACCCCCAGCACCGCTGAGACGATTAAAGTGGCAGACCACTGACGTAAAAACGCCGCCATTACAGCAATAACCAGCACTACAGCTATAGCCAAAGTCAGTTCCACTTCAGCTAAGGATGAGCGGATAGTCCGGGTTCTGTCGTTAAAGACTTCAACTTTGACATCAGCAGGTAAAGCAGCGGTCAGTTGAGGTAAAGCGGCTCTGATTCGATCCGCTGTGGCTACTATGTTGGCACCAGGCTGACGGCGGATAATTAAGGCGACACCAGATTCACCATTCGGCCAAATTTGCACAAAATCGTTTTCTGCCCCCAGTTTCACACTAGCGACGTCACGCAGATACACAGGAGCGCCGTCGTTATAACTAACAATCAAGTTGGCATATTCATCGGCAGAAAAAATCTGATCATTGACCGCTAAAGTGGATACTCTGTTGTCCCCAAACAAAGCACCTTTAGGCAAGTTGACGCTGGCGCGTTGCACTGCAGAGCGAATATCTGCCAGAGTTAAACCTGCGGCAGCTAAAACTTCAGGTTTGGCCTGAATGCGAATAGCAGGTTTTTGCTGACCACCAATAAAAACTTCACCGACTCCATTAATTTGGGTCATCTGACGTGCCAGCACTGTCTCAGCTAAATCGCTAATTTCAGTGCGGGATAAAGTTTCGGAGGTCACACCAATAATTAAAATTGGACTATCGGCCGGATTAACCTTACGCCAGGTTGGCAAGTTGGGCATATCGGGTAAACGACCTGCCGCCTGATTCAGCGCCGCCTGAACTTCCTGTGCAGCACTGTCGATATCCTTTTCCAGCACGAATTGCAGAGTAATTTCAACAGAACCCAAAGCACTGCTTGAGGTCATTTCGGTAATACCGGGCACTGAGCTTAATGCCACTTCCAAAGGAGTCGCGACGGCGGACGCCATAGTTTCAGCACTGGCACCAGGTAAACGGGCATTGACCTGAATGGTCGGAAAGTCAGCTTCAGGTAAAGGCGCCACGGATAAACGCGGAAACGCCAGCATACCTAACACGACCAAAGCAAAGGTCAATAATACTGTGCCTATAGGATGGTCCATACACCAGGCAAATACGCTGCGGCTTTTCATGCTTATTGCTCCGTAGCTGCAGTTTGGGGCGTGTCAGTCAAAATTTTCAGCTCAGCACCTTTACGTAAACGACTCTGACCATCCACTATCACCTGTTGACCAGCGCTAACCCCTGTCACCACCACCTGATTTCTATCCTGCAATACCACATCTACAGCGGCTGTGGCGGCTTTACCTTGTTGTTCCAGCCAGACAAAAGCACCTTCAGGCCCCTGCTGCAAGGCCTTGGCCGGAATAGTGAAGGCCTGTTCCAGCACTTTACTCTGCAAAGCTATAACCACGGACTGACTGGGCCATAAAGCTGCGTCCGGATTGGCAAAATCTGCTTTCACCCTGATAGTACCTGTCGCAGCTGCCACTCTGTTATCTACGACTGTAAGCTGACCTTGTGCCAAAGGATCGGCACCTTCTTTTGCATAAGCCAGCACAGGCACTGTTTGTTTTTGGCGGATTTGCTGTGTCAACAGCTGTAACTCAGGTAAGCGTGACTGCGGCAAGGCAATTTCAATACTGATAGGGTCTAGTTGCACTACCGAAAACAAACTATTGGTATCGCTGGTTCTGACATAATTGCCTGCATCGACATTGCGTATGCCGACCTGACCTGAAATAGGTGACAGAATTTGGGTATAAGACAACTCCACCTGCTGCGCATTGATAGTGGCCCGCACGCTACGTAGTTGTGCTTCCAGTTGCTGTACTGTGGCCTGTTGCTGGTCGGCCATTTGTGCCGATACCGCCTGATCTTTACGTAAGTTCTGATAACGTTTTAAGTCTAATCGCGCTACATCGAGCTGAGCTTGCACGACCGCCAGCTGAGCTTTGGCTTGCTCGTATGCAGCTCTGATACTGCGATCATCAATCACTGCCAACAAGTCGCCTGCTTTCACCAGTTGGCCTTCTTCCACCAAAATGCGCTGTAATATGCCGTCCACCTGAGGGCGAATTTCAACACTTTGCTGAGCTTTCACTTGCCCTATACCCCGGATCCAGACGGGCACATCCTGCTGTTGCACTAAAGTCGTTTTCACCGGCACAGCCGGGCCCTGTTGCGCCATCACAGCACAGCTCAGCCAAAGGCTAGATGTCATCACTAGCTTTGCCAGTTTCATACAAAAACTCCGTTGTATTTTTAAGTAAAAACAGCCTGTTTGGGCCACTTAGCATAACGAATAGCAGCTAAAATGACAGCACTGCTTCTGGTGTTAAATCACGATTTTGTTGAGTTCTGCTCAACTAAACGATTTGGATTTTACAAAGGATCAGTCAATGCGTTCAGGCGCAAAAAAAAACAGACCAGCAGAAGATTGTTATACAGCGGTCTTGTCTGCGCTGTAAAAAAGAAAAAGATCCGCTATAGTTATTTAACCATTTATTAACAGGCGGAGTTCAGGATGAAACCGCTTTTCACTATTTTGCTCTGTTCTAGTTTTTCTATACTGGCACAACAGCAATGGCAAGTTACAGAGTGCGATAAAACCGCAAAAAAACTGCAACAACTCGAACAAAAAATTAGTTCAGGTTATAGCGTAAAAGAAGCAAAACCACTGAGCCAAGAGCAACGTCTGCTGGAAAAACAGCTGGACCAGTTTTGCCAGCAACCTGTCTTAGCCTCAGCTCAAAAAAAGCCAAAAGTGAAAAAGACGGCCACACTGAACACGACTAAAGATCCATTGGCTGCTATCGCCAAAGGCCCAGAGCTTTATGTCAGCTCGGTCTCAGTGAAAGCTCCTTATCAGGGTAAAAAACTACAAGCCTGGCTGGAGTATTATTCCGAACCTAAACAATGTTTTGGTGTAAGAGACAGCAGACAAATGGTCTGGTGCGTGGAACAGCGCCAACAAGCGAAAGCGAATTTTGAGCGACAATGGCAGCAAAAACTCGCACTATCGCAACCAGAGTGATAAGCTCCGACCAGTTGAATTCTGGAGCCTCTATTTATGAACGCCTTAACTAAAGCCAACTTACAACTCTGGTGGTTTGGATGTCGTTATATTCCGCTGATAGGTTTTTGCAAACCAAAAATTCTGGAATTAACAGACGAGCGCACTGTGATCCGTATGCCACACCATCGTCATACTAAAAACCATTTAGGCAGTATTTATTTTGGTGCTCTGGCTATAGGTGCCGATTTAGCCGGTGCTTTTTTAGTCTTTTACAAGGCGCGACAGAAAAAACTGAATATTCATTTTGCTTTTAAAGACGTGCAGGGTGAGTTTTTAAAACGACCTGAGGCCGCAGTGCATTTCACCAGTAACGACGGTGCTCTGATCGATCAGATGATTCAGCAATCTTTGGATACAGGTGAGCGCATCAACCAGGCCGTCACTATTGATGTGACCTGCCCTTCCTTGCATGGTGACGAATTAATGGCCAAATTCACCTTAACTTTGTCCGTCAAAGCGAAAAAGAAGTCTTAACTCTGCTTAGCCTTGTTTGCAGCAAGAGGCTGACAAGGCTAAAATCGCCTTTTGATTGTGAAGGTGAGCGGCATGCAGGACTTATTAGGTAACTTATTTATTATTTCAGCACCCAGCGGAGCGGGAAAATCCACGCTGATTAATGCACTTTTAAAGCAAGATGCCGATATGCAGTTGAGTGTCTCCCACACCACCCGCTCACCGCGTCCGGGCGAGACTGACGGTGTGCAGTATCATTTCACCGACGTATCCAGCTTTAAACAATTGATTGCAGAGGATCAGTTTATCGAGTGGGCTGAAGTTTTTGGCAATTACTACGGTACATCCAAAGCAGCCCTGGCCGATAAGCTGGCGCAAGGCATAGATGTATTTCTGGATATCGACTGGCAGGGTGCCCGCCAGATCAAACAGCAACTGCCTTTTGTCACCAGTATTTTTATTCTGCCACCCAGTGTCGGGGCGTTAGAGCAACGCTTGAATCAACGTGGTCAGGATAGCGCTGAAGTGATAGCGGGTCGTATGGCCAAAGCCCGCGACGAAATCAGCCATGCCAATGAATATGACTATTGGGTGGTGAATGATGATCTGGAGCTGGCGGTACAGCAATTTTCCGGCATTATCCGGAGCCAGCGCTTAAAACAGCAGAAGCAGGCGATACGGCAACAGAAGTTACTTTCTGGCCTGTTGGCGAACGAAACGAAATAGAGTAGACTATGCGGTCTTTATTCAGACCCAGATTAACCGGAGTGGCAGATGGCTCGCGTAACAGTTGAAGATGCAGTAAATAAAATTGGTAACCGCTTTGATTTAATTCTGGTGGCCTCACGTCGTGCCCGTCAACTGGCTGTTGAAGGCAAAGAAGCTATGGTTGACCCGGAAAACGATAAGTCTACTGTGGTTGCTTTACGTGAAATAGAAAAAGGTTTTATCACCAACAGCATTCTGGACCAGCAGGAACGTCGTGAACAGTTACAGCAAGAAGCTTCAGAAATGGCTGCAGTTGCTGCAATTATTGGTTCTGACGAATAATCTGAGTTCCTTCCTGTGCCAACGGTATCCGGCCGTTGGCAATAGCTCGAAATCCACGTATATTCAAAGGAACACGCCAAAGCGTTGTGCGTATTGGGGAGTTTCGGATGTATTTGTTTGAAGGCCTGAAAAATCAAATCAGCGCTTACCTGCCACCTGAGCAGGTTGCTCTGGTACAACAGGCTTATATTGTAGCCCGCGACGCTCATGCGCCCCAAATTCGCTCCAGTGGCGAACCTTATATTACTCATCCTGTAGCAGTCACCAGTATCCTCGCCGAAATGCGGATGGATTACGAAACCTTAATGGCGGCCTTACTGCATGATGTGATTGAAGACACCCCCGTCAGCAAAGACGATTTAAGCCGGATGTTTGGTGAAACTGTGGCCGAACTGGTACAGGGCGTCAGTAAACTCGATAAAGTAAAATTCAAAGATATCAAAGAGTTCGAAGTTACTAATCTGCAAAAAATGTTTATGGCGATGACGCAGGATATCCGCGTTATTTTAATTAAACTGGCCGACCGCACTCATAATATGCGCACCATAGGTGCACTCAAACCAGAAAAACGCCGTCGTATTGCCAGAGAAACTTTAGAGCTGTACGCTCCTATCGCCAACAGGTTAGGTATCCACAATATTAAAAACGAGCTGGAAAACTGGGGCTTCCGCGCTTTATACCCAATGCGCTATCGCGCTTTAGAAACTGCAGTCAAACAGGCCCGTGGCAACCGTAAAGAAATTATTGAAAAAATCCAGTCCGAAATCGAACAGCGTATTAAAGCCGCCGGTATAGAAGCCGAAGTCGCTGGTCGTGAAAAACATCTGTATAGCATCTATCGTAAAATGAAAAGCAAAGAGCTGATGTTTAACGATGTGATGGATATTTACGGCTTTAGAGTCATTATCAATAGCATAGACAACTGTTATCGCGTCCTTGGCGTGGTCCATAACTTGTTTAAGCCAATAGAAAGCCGTTTTAAAGACTATATCGCCATTCCCAAACAAAACGGTTATCAGTCCCTACATACATCCCTGATAGGTCCACACGGTATTCCGGTGGAAATTCAGATGCGCACCCGTGAAATGGATGAAATGGCTGACAAAGGGATTGCAGCACACTGGTCCTACAAAGGTACTGGCGAAAATAAAAATACCACAGCGCAAATCCGTGCTCAGCGCTGGATGCAAAGCTTGCTGGAACTACAACAAAGCTCGGGCAATACCTACGAATTTGTCGAAAATGTAAAATCTGAGCTCTATCCGGACGAGCTTTATGTCTTTAGCCCTAAAGGCAAGATTGTGGAGTTGCCTATTGGTGCCAATGCGGTAGATTTTGCCTATACGGTGCATACTGATATAGGTAATACCTGTGTCGGCGCACGAGTCGATCGCAAACCTTATCCACTGAATAAACCACTGGAAACTGGCCAGACGGTAGAAATAATCACCAGCTCTGGTGGTAAACCTAATGCCAACTGGCTGAACCATGTTGTCACCAGTCGTGCTATTTTGGGTATTCGTAACTATCTGAAAAAACAACAACTCAGCGAAGCTGTGGGTTTAGGTCGACGTTTACTGACCTCAGCTTTGGGTGACGTCAAACTCGAATCAATTCCACCTGAGCGTATTGAGCAGGTCTTGCAAAGTACCACCCAGAAGTCGCTGGACGAATTGCTGGTCGAAATTGGTTTAGGTAACCAGTTACCTATTGCCGTAGCTCGTCGCCTGTTGGGTGGTTTTGAATCCGGTGAAGAAGCTTTGCCAGCGGAAAATCCGGCCAACCAAAAAACCAAAGCTTTTATCATTGGCTCTGAAGGTATGTTACTGACCTTCGCCAAATGTTGCCGCCCTATTCCGGGTGACGAAATTGCCGCCAACGCCACACCAGGTAAAGGGTTGAACGTGCATCGTGTAGAGTGTCGTAATATTCGTGGCTGGGAAAAAGAGCCGGGTAAATACTTCCCGGTGAAATGGGATAAAACCGGCGATAAACAGTTTTTATGTGATATCAGGGTTTTCATAGTTAACCAACCCGGTGTACTGGCTAAACTGACGACAGTGATAGCCTCACAGGATTCCAATATTCAGGACCTGTCGACGGACGACAGAGACACAGGCGAATACGTGATTAAAATCACCTTGTCTGTGCGTGACCGTATTAATTTAGCCAACGTCATGCGCAAAATCCGCGTATTGCCTGAAGTGCTCAAAGTTTACAGAAGGAAATAAGTATTATGTCAAAAGTGATCATCAGTACAGATAAAGCTCCTGCGGCAATTGGCACTTATAGCCAGGCCGTGAAAATTGGCACTACAGTGTATTTATCTGGTCAGATCCCTTTAGTACCTGCCACCATGCAAATGGTGTCTGAAAACTTCGCCGAACAAACGCAGCAGGTATTTGAAAACCTGACCGCTGTTTGTCAGGCCGCTGGAGGCAGTTTAAATGATATGGTGAAGGTGAATATTTTCCTGACTGATCTGTCTAACTTCGCTACCGTAAATGAGATTATGAGCAAGCATTTTAGCGCACCTTACCCAGCCCGTGCGGCAGTGCAAGTCAGCGCTTTACCTCGTGGCGCTCAAATAGAAATTGATGGTGTGATGGAAGTGCCATCGACCAACTAACAGGGAAAATGGCCGCTTCTGTCCTATAAGGCGAACTGAGTGACAAAGATCCTGTGTTGTATTTTGTTGTTGGTTTTACCCAGACTGGCAACCGCTGCACAAACACCAGTTTTAACCTGGTGTCTGGATCATTTCTCACGTTTTCATGCCTATGAAACAGGCAAGGCTCCTTACGGCCCCTCCGTAGATTTAATGCAGGAACTGGCCAGGCGTGCCGGGTTCCAGCTCAAATTCAGTCCAAAAACCCCTTCGGCCCGCTGCTTCCGCCAAATGCAGACGGGTGAAGCGGATTTAATGAGTAACCTGAACTTTACCGAAGAACGGGCAGAGTATATGCACCTTCTGCCATACAACGAACGTATTCCTGAATCCCTGTATCTGAAAAGTAGCGACAGAAGGCTTATTCTCAGTTTTGGTCAGCTGGAATCACTCAGTTTGGCGACTGTACGCAATTACGCTTATCACCCTGGTCTGATGCTGGTACTTAAAACCTCCAAACGCCATGTGGAGATTGACAGCATAGAGACTGGTTTTGAAATGCTGCAACGTGGCCGGGTCGACGCCTTGGTGGTGCCCACTCAAAGCTCTTTGGATGTAATAGCAGACCACAAAGAGATGCATTTTCAGTTCAAACGCGCCCCTATTGATTTTTCAGTGGTAGAAAAACGTTTTATCAATATTGGCTTATCGAAAAAAAGTCCACATCTGGCATTAAAAGACCGTATCGAACAAGCTCTTGAGTCCATGGTGCAGGATGGTACAGTGAAAAAACTCTATGCCTTCGATCCTCTCAAACATGGTCCTACCTATCTGGCGGATGATGAGTCCGGACCTAAAAAGCAACCTTAAATGCAGTTGATGTTCAACTCTGGCTATGCCCTGTGACGATCACAGGTTAAACTGTCTGCTATCAGTCACTTAGTTTGGTCTTTCTCTTGACAGTAACAGCACTGGATAGTCTATCCGTCAGCCAACTGAAAGGTGTTGGCGCCAAAGTCAGTGAACTGCTGCACAAGCTGGGTATTCAGAGTGTGCAGGATTTATTGTTTCACTTGCCTTTGCGTTACGAAGACCGCACCCGTCTCTATCCTATAGCCGACTTATGGCCACAACAAACAGCCACAGTGCAGGGTGAAGTGATCAGCAGTGAAATTACCTTTGGTAAAAGACGTAGCTGGCTGGTGTCTATTCGGGATGGCTCAGGTTACCTAACCTTACGTTTCTTCCATTTTAATGCCGCACAGAAAAATGCCGTTACACCAGGTGTCACCTTGCGAGTTTTTGGTGAAGTCAAACGTGGCATGCGTGGTTTTGAGATGATGCATCCTGAATACAAAGTAGTAAAAGATGGTTTGAATCAGGATGTAGCCGAAACTCTGACGCCGGTTTATCCCAGCACTGAAGGACTAAAACAAAATAGCTGGCGCAATTTAACTGACGCGGCGTTACAGGTATTACAGCGCAGCAGTCCCACCGAATATTTAGCACCAGTGCTGGGTCAGAACAGCTGGTCTTTATCTGATGCACTATTTTATCTGCACAGACCTCCTCCGGATGCCTCTTTACAGTTGCTGGAACAAGGCCAACATCCAGCACAGCAACGGCTGATTTTTGAAGAATTGGTAGCGCAGCAGTTGTCGATGCTGCAATTACGCCAGCAATGCCGGGTACAACAAGGCCGCAGTTTTGTGGTAGATGAAACCCAGAATCAAAAGTTTTTAGCGGCTTTGCCTTTTGCGCCAACAGGTGCCCAGCAGCGGGTCATTAACGAAATCCGCCACGATTTAAGCCAAACCGAACCCATGTTACGTTTGGTCCAGGGGGATGTAGGCTCTGGTAAAACGCTGGTGGCAGCTCTATCGGCTTTGACTGTATTGAGCCGTGGCGCTCAAGTCGCCTTAATGGCCCCGACAGAGCTGCTGGCAGAACAGCATGCCAACACTTTCAAAGCCTGGCTGGAGCCTCTGGGTTATCAGATTGCCTGGCTGGCGGGTAAAGCTTCTGCCAAACAAAAACAGCTTCAGCTCTCTGTCATTCAGAGCGGCGAAGCTCAAATGGTAATTGGCACTCATGCCTTGTTTCAGCAGCACGTGCAATTTCAGCAACTGGCTTTAGTCATCATCGATGAGCAACACAGATTTGGTGTACATCAGCGGCTGGAGCTAAGGGAAAAAGGCGCAGACACCGGCTTTTATCCGCACCAGTTGGTGATGACCGCCACTCCTATCCCCCGCACTTTAGCCATGACGGCTTATGCTGATTTAGATACCTCTGTGATAGATGAACTGCCACCGGGCCGCACTCCTGTCACTACTGTGGTGCTGCCTGATAGCCGGCGTGCCGAGGTGACAGAACGGGTGCGTCAGGCCGTACAAAATGAAGGTCGTCAGGCCTATTGGGTTTGTACTTTGATTGAAGAGTCGGAACAACTGCAATGCCAGGCTGCTGAAATGACAGCAGTGGAACTGACCGCCGCCCTGCCTGACTTACGTATTGGCTTAGTACATGGCCGGCTAAAAGCCGCTGAAAAGCAGCAAGTGATGGCTGATTTTAAAGCAGGTGAGCTGGATTTACTGGTAGCGACCACTGTGATTGAAGTTGGTGTCGACGTGCCTAATGCCAGTTTAATGATCATTGAAAACCCCGAGCGTTTAGGTTTAGCTCAGTTGCACCAGCTACGAGGCCGGGTAGGTCGTGGTAGCGCGGTCTCCCATTGTGTTTTGCTGTATCACGCGCCTTTATCAGCCACAGCTCAAGCCCGCTTATCAGTGCTTAGGGAAAGCAATGATGGTTTCGTGATAGCACAACGTGATTTAGAAATCCGTGGTCCGGGTGAACTACTCGGTACCAAACAAACAGGACAAGTCAGCTACCGTATAGCCGATTTAAGCCGGGATGCTCATTTAATCCCTGCGGCCCAACAAGCAGCCGCCCTATTATGGCAGCAGCATCACCCGAACTGTGCTGCTCTTATACGTCGTTGGTTAGGTTTTAAAGAGATCTATGCTCAAGCCTGAGCCTGTTTATACTGACCAGGCCAATTAAGGAGCGGATTATGTTTCGTATTGTGCAGATAGACCATGTGGTGCTCAGGGTGAAAAACCTGCAGTTGATGCTGGATTTTTATCAGCAGGTAGTGGGCTGCACTCTGGAGCGGCAGGAAACCGACTTAGGTTTATATCAATTAAGAGCAGGTCTAAGCCTGATTGACTTAGTACCAGTCAACCAACCTCTGGGCCAACAAGGTGGTGAAGCGCCAGGCATAGAGGGTCACAATATGGACCATTTGTGTTTACGTATTGAGCCTTTTGACCCACAAGCTTTGCAGTTGTATTTTCAGCATCAAGGCGTAACGGCGGGGCCTGTCGAATCTCGTTATGGTGCCGAAGGTCAGGGTCCTTCGATCTATATTCAGGACCCTGAAGGCAATACTATCGAAATAAAAGGTCCGCCTTATTCAATCACTTGAACTACAGGTCTTTTCCGTAACGCCAGATAAGCGTCTACCGAATACACTATCAGCGCCAGCCATATAAAACCAAAAGTCACCAGCTTAGCCGTGGTTAAAGCTTCGTTGTAGAGCCAAACGCCAAACACAAACATAAAACTTGGGCCTATGTACTGGAAAAAGCCCATAGTCGACAGTTGTAACCGCTTAGCTGCAGCGATAAACAGCAACAAAGGCACAGTAGTAACAAAACCTGCCGCCATCAGCCATAAGTTTAAGCTCCAGCTATTTTGGCTAAAATCAGCTGCACTGCTGTCGGCAAACTGCCACCAGTAATACAAGGCCAGAGGCAGTAATAATAAAGATTCAATAAAAAGTCCGGTAATGGCATCTATCGCCAGCTTTTTACGAAATAAGCCGTACAATGCAAAAGTACTGGCTAAGGTTAAAGCTATCCAGGGCACAGAGCCAAAAGTCACCAGTTGGATCACCACTCCCGTCACCGCCAGTGATAATGCAATCCACTGAAACTTACGCAAACGCTCACCGAGGAAGAACATGCCCAGCAGCACGTTGAGCAAAGGGTTGATGTAATAACCTAAACTGGCATCGAGCATATGATGGTTATTCACAGCCCAGATAAACAAACCCCAGTTCCCTCCTAAAATCAGCGAGGTGCCCAAAAGCGCCAAAACTAATTTAGGCTGAACTAGGATCTGCTGTACTTTGCTCCATTGCTGCATGGCAAAGACGATTAGCACCAGCAATACAAAAGACCAGACCACACGGTGGATCAGGATCTCCTGCGCCGGCACAAAGTCGATTTGTTTAAAATAAAGCGGCGCTATACCCCATAAGGTATAAGCACCAGCGGCAAAAGCACCACCTAGTTTTTGTGCAGGACTTAATGTCATGGGTATCACCTTGATCAGCAGGGATCCTTGCGGTATGAGGCGCGCATTGTACTGGATGAAGACTGATTAAGTAATGACATCTGACGCAGGAATAAAAAACTTGGCCTTATCTGAAAACAAATTGGCCTAAATCAGCGTCAGGTCACCCGATTTACTGCAGCGCTTGGTTGGTTTAGCGTACCAAAGTTAAAGTTCGGCCATTTAACTGCTGCAATGGTCTGGCATTTTTCCCCATCAACTGGCTTAGCTGTTTTAACTGTTCTGCCGAGGCGTCGATAGGATGAGTTAACACTAGCCAGTACACTCCCTCACTGCAAGGCGGCGTGGTTAACGACCCCATATAGTGGTAAAAGTGTTTGGTTTTTGGCAGGAGGGCGTTCAGATCCAAAGCTGCTTTTTGATCTGTGACTGTCTCGCCTTTAAGTAAAGGGACTTTTTGCAACAACTGCTGCAACGTAGCGTTCGTTTGTCCCTGCTGCACAAACACTCCTACGATAGCCAACTGACCATCCGCATCGCTGTGGACAAAATGTACTTCCATCGGGAAGCTTTTGCCATTCAGTTGATGCTCGCTTGGTGTGTGAAAATGCAATTGCTTTAAGTTGTAGTCCTGCCCGCCAAAACTAAGGTGAAGTGGCGCAGCGCTGACTTCTTCAACTAAGGTATGACCCATATGGGTCAATTGTAATGGCTGAGCTGCGTAACGTAGCTGGGGTGCCGAAAATTTAGCGTCCTCTGCCACAGTCAAATCAATAGGTGATTGTTCTTTGCCGTTTTTACAGCTTGCAAAATCCATGGTCAGATTGCCCCAATGTTCTGGCCCGGCATATCCTTCGTAGTCCCAGTCGGGATAGAGATCCTCAGCCAAAGCAGGAAGCCCCACCCCCAGAGCTAGCAATAAAAGAATTTTTTTCATGGCACCACACCTGTTTAACACCTTTGACTGGCAGAGTTCTTTATTGCTGAGACAGGAGTTATTCATGCCACTTCTGGCAGTTGAAACCTTTTTACTGCACCTTCCAAAGTGCCAGCCATAGCTGTCAATTGCTGGCTGGCGGTGGCGACCTGGGTTACCAGTTCAGCGTTCTGTTCAGCAGCCTGATGTACCACACTGACGCTGACGTTAATTTCTTCAATAGCACTGCTTTGCTGTTCAGCAGCACTGGCAATTTGCATACTCATACAACGGACTTTATCTATAGAGCCGTTCACTTTTTGCATCAAGTCGCTGGACTGACCTGCAAAATCAATAGCCTGACCACCCAGCACGCTGCTTTGTCGCATTTTTAATACCGCCTGATGCGCGCTCTGGCGGAACGTGCTGATCATAGTTTCTATTTCGGTGGTTGAAGTTTGCGTGCGCTGCGCCAGATGCCGGACTTCATCTGCCACTACGGAGAATCCCCGACCTTGCTCCCCAGCTCGTGCCGCTTCAATAGCCGCATTTAATGCTAATAAATTGGTTTGATCCGCTATGGCTTTAATCACCACCAACACTGCACCTATATTTTCACTGTTTTTCTCAAGCTCAGATAATGAGGCTGCACTTTCAGTTAGACTTTTTACCAGAGATTCAGTGCTCTGCATCGCTTGAGTATTGATAGTTTGACTGGAGGTAGAGTTCTGCGCTGCCTCTTCGCTAGCCGTGTGCGTAGTAGCCACACTCTGTGCGACCTCATGAGCAGTCGCTGACATTTCGTGCATAGCTGCGGCAATTTGTTCCATTTGCAGACTTTGCTGCTGCACATTGTCCTGCACACCATGGCTACTGTCTGCCAATACAGTGGCAGCACCAGAAACCTCCATTGTCGAGCGCTGCACCAGCACTAACAACTGAGCCAGATCCTGCCTGGTCTGCTCCATCAATGTCAGCATTTCACCTATCTCTGCGGGCTCATCCGCCAGCACTTCGGACTTGAGGTTACCGCGCTGTAACTCTCTGAGCGCCGCCATAGCTTTGTGCAAACCTCTCTGGATGGCCTTGCGGGTGGAGCGGCTGACCAACACAGACAATAGCAACACTAAGACTGCGGCTACGACTACCTGTAGTTCTAAAGAGCGGGTTTGCCGGTCAATACTTTGGATCTCAGCTGAGGTAAAATTTTCGACATTTTGCAACAGAGTTTTTACGTCTTGCATCAACTGTTGATCAACAGCAGCCAGCTTGTTTTCCAGCTCAACAGCTTGCTGCCCTGATCCAGCTTTTTGGATTAGCTGCTCTGCAATCGAAGTCCACTGCAAGGACAGTGTTTCAATCCCCTGCAGCAGCTGCATGTTTTCCCGAACTTTGCTCAGTTGCAACTCTGTCATAGCAGTTGAAGGTTGTAAAAAGGGCTCTGCGGCCTGAAGTGCTGCTTGGAGTTGCTGTTGATGCTGCATAAACTCTGCTTTTGTGCGCTGAAATTCATCCACAGACTGCTGATGCTGCTTTGGCACATAACGTAACTCTTTATGCAACAGCAGCTCCTGTTCGTACTGCTGTTCAAGTACTTGGGTCAACTGCTCAATAGCAGGGTTGTCTCTGTTGACCACTTCACTTAAGTGCGTCTCTATCTTGGCCAGTTGTATAAATACAAAAGCAGTCATGGCCGTCAGACCTAGACAGATCACAGTGACAGACAACATAAGCCTTTGTCTAATCGACAGTTGCATAGTGCTCCCCTTCCTCTTTCGAAGCCTTATCAGTTAAAGCTGGGTACTTTAACAACGAGCCGAGATTCAATAATGATGACAACATTGTTTTTGTAGCAGGCTGAAAGTCTGCTGAAACTAGAGTTTCAGCATCAAACATGGTTTCATTGTTATCAGTTAAGCCTTTTTGTCAACAAGTTAAAGTCAAAATATGATAAAAACAAAACTTCCATTTATAAAACAAATAAAGCTACTGATCAGGTATAGCTGAAAGAGAAACAACTGAAAGGAAATAATTGCATCATGCTTGTATGGGCGCGAAATAAGCTTTAGCCCACCAGATAAGTACCAGTGCCTAACGCAATATGAGTGCCCTGCTCATTGTGTAGCTCCATCCGGCAGACACAAACTTTATTGCCCGTGCGGATCACTTGAGCTGTCGCAATGAACTGTTGGCCACGGCCAGGCCTTAAGTAATCGGTGCGAATATCTATAGTACTCATTTTGCCCAGTTTTTCGGCCAGTTCAGCATCTGCAATATCGCCCAATCGGGTTAAGGCACTGGACACCGCCATTAATCCACCAACCACATCCAGCACTGAAGCTATGACGCCACCATGTAAAATCTGCTGTACCGGGTTTCCTACCAGCTGCCCGGCCCAGTCAAA
Organism: Rheinheimera tangshanensis; assembly: GCF_014645135.1. GTDB lineage: Bacteria > Pseudomonadota > Gammaproteobacteria > Enterobacterales > Alteromonadaceae > Pararheinheimera > Pararheinheimera tangshanensis. The sequence continues at coordinate 106,692 of NZ_BMLH01000001.1, read as the reverse complement.
ACGAACTTCGGCTTGCTGTTCATCAAAACGGGTGACTTTTAAGCCTAACAAACGATTAAAAGGCATTTGGTCAAAAGTATTGGCGATAAAAGGTAATAACTGATCGGCATGCATAAGGTTCTCAACTTTACTGGTAGGAGCAGTACGCAATCTACTCCAGCAAAGCCAATGACACAATGCCCAAGACAGCCTCTGTAGTTTTGATTACAATGCGCCAGATTTTTCATAATGCAGCCTTGTCCTTTGCCACAACTATTGTTCGACACCTTAAAACAAGCTTTTGGTTACAGCCAGTTCCGTCACGGACAACTGGAGGTGATCCAGGCTTGCCTGAGCGGTCAGGACACTTTTGTGCTGATGCCTACAGGTGGCGGCAAATCGCTGTGTTATCAGTTACCTGCTTTGTTATTGCCTTATGTCACTGTGGTTGTTTCGCCTTTAATGTCGCTGATGAAAGATCAGGTCGATGCGTTACAGGCCAATGGTATAGCGGCAGAATTTATTAACAGCAGCCAAAGCAGAGAAGAAATTCAGGATGTGATCCGGCGTTTACGCCATCAACAGCTCAAACTGTTGTATCTGGCGCCTGAGCGTTTATTACAACCGGACTTTATGTCACGCCTGGCAGAAGTTGGTGTCAGTTTATTTGCCATAGACGAAGCGCACTGTATTTCACAGTGGGGCCACGACTTCAGACCCCATTACACTGAACTGGCACAGTTAAAACACTACTTCCCGCATGTGCCTATGATGGCACTCACGGCCACAGCAGACCCTGCTACGCAAAAGGACATTAGCCGCCAGCTGAATTTGCAGCAGCCTTATATCTCAGTGGGCAGTTTTGACCGACCTAACATCCGTTACACAGTACAAGAGAAATTCCGCCCGCTGGAGCAAGTGGTCAACTACCTGAAACAGCAGGAGCAGCAAAGTGGCATTATTTATTGTGCTTCACGCCGTAAAGTAGATGAGCTGACCGAACAACTGGCTGGCAAAGGTTTTCAGGTAGCGGCTTATCATGCAGGCTTGACCAACGAGCAGCGCAATGCGGTACAGGAAGCCTTTAAAAAAGACCAAATTCAGCTGATTATCGCCACTGTGGCTTTCGGCATGGGCGTGAATAAATCCAATATACGTTTTGTCATTCACTTTGAACTGCCGCGCACTATTGAAGCTTACTATCAGGAAACAGGCCGGGCTGGCCGTGACGGTGTGTCCGCTGAAGCCTTGATGCTGGTGGACCCTGCCGATATAGCCCGGATGCGTAGCTGGATAGAAAAAGACGAAAACAACAGCAGAACCGAAGTAGCCTTGCAGCGTTTTAACCAGATGGCGGCTTTTGCTCAGGCACAAACCTGCAGGCGTTTAGTACTGCTGAACTACTTTGGTGAATCCAGCCAGAAACCTTGTGGCAACTGCGATATTTGCATAGACCCGCCGAAGCAATTTGATGGCACTGAACTGGCCAGAAAAGCGCTGTCTTGCGTGTACAGAGTGAATCAAAGTTTTGGCATGACCCATGTCATTGATGTACTGCGGGGTAGCCAGACCAGCCGCATTCAGGAGTTGGGGCATGACAAGTTATCTACTTATGGCATAGGAAAAGAGCAATCACACGATTATTGGCTCAGTATTTTGCGCCAGTTAGTGCATTGTGGTTTATTGCAACAGGACATCAGTCAGCATTCAGTGCTGAAGTTGCAAGAAGCCGCCCGAGCCGTACTTCGTGCGGAGCAAACTTTGCAACTGGCCGTGCCGCGCTTAGTACAAAGCAAAACCAGCAGCAGTAAAACTACAGCTCCACAAAACTATGACCGCAAGCTGTTCGCCCGTTTAAAAGTGCTGCGCAAAGCCATAGCTGAACGCGACGACGTGCCGCCTTTTGTGGTGTTTTCAGACGCTACTCTGATAGAAATGGCACAAGCCTGTCCCACCAATAGCGTGGAGTTTTTGGCTATCAGTGGAGTAGGCCAAACTAAACTAGGGCGTTATGGCGCTGATTTCCTCGATTTAATCAGTGACTATTTAGCAGGCGACTGAGCCGGCAAAGCAGAAAAATACGCGGCTAAATCCAGAATATCCGTATCAGACAACCCTGCAGCCATAGGCGACATCACCGCATGTTTACGGTGACCATCACGATAGGCTTTGATGGATGTTTCCAGATACTTCTGTTTTTGCCCTGCAAGGTTAGGATAATCCGGTAATACCGAAATGCCTTCAGCGCCATGACAAGCCGAACAGACAGCAGCTTTAGTTTTTCCGGCAGCCGCATCCTGCGCCAGAACTGGTGCAGATAACCCGCCTAAAACTAACATTATAAAAAATCTGGATCGCATTATTGTTATTCTCCCTGACGCTGGACCTGAGTTTTATTTTTTATGTTTTCTCCATTAAAGACCTAAGTACTTGTTTATACAAGTCAGAGGCTGAAATTCAGGCAAATCACTGCTCCAGAAAGCGCTTGAGCTAACTGAACACAGCGACGACAATGGGCCATTGCAGTTTTGGGGGATGTTATGTCACTTTTTTTAAGTTCCACTTATGCGTCGGGTTTACCTGACTTAGTTAGCCTTGTCGCCGTGACTCCTTTTGCAGAGCCCAAACTTTTAGCCTACAGCGCTGAGACTGCCGCGCTATTACAAATCCCCGCTGAATTCTTTCAACAAGCTGACGCAGCCGACTACCTTAGTGGTAAAAAACTGTTTGAGGGCAGCAAGCCGATAGCGCAAAAATATGCTGGCCATCAATTTGGTCAATACAATCCACAATTGGGTGATGGCAGGGGTTTGTTGTTAGGAGATGTAAAAGGCACTGATGGCAAAAACTACGATCTGCATTTAAAAGGCGCTGGCCGCACACCTTATTCCCGTTTTGGTGATGGTCGGGCTGTATTACGATCCAGCATCCGCGAATTTTTAGCCTCCGAAGCTATGTATCATTTAGGCATTCCCAGCAGCAGAGCTTTAAGTCTGGTTGGCAGCACCGAACCAGTGCAACGTGAAACCATGGAGCAAGGCGCTATGGTGATCAGGGTTTGTCCCAGCCATATCCGCTTTGGTCATTTTGAGCACTGTTTTTACACAGGCGATAAAAACCAATTACAACGGCTGGTCGATTTTACGCTGCAGCAGCATTTCCCCGAATGTCTGAACGCAGATAACCCGACGCTGGCTATGCTGCAACAGATTGTCATCAGTACCGCAGAACTGATCAGCCAGTGGCAGGCGGTAGGTTTTAATCATGGCGTCATGAACACCGACAATATGTCAATTTTAGGCCTGAGTTTTGACTATGGTCCTTATGCCTTTTTAGATGACTATCAGCCTGGTTACATCTGCAATCACTCCGATCATAGCGGCAAGTATGCCTTTGACGAACAGCCTGGTATAGGGTTGTGGAACCTCAATGCGCTGGCTCATGCTTTATCGCCTTTGATTGAGGTCGAGGACTTACGTACGGCGCTTGGTTTGTATGAACCCACCTTAGTCAGTCATTACATGGCTTTAATGGGGAAAAAACTGGGGCTTACCACTCAGCAGCCCACAGACCGGGCCCTGATAGGCCAATGGCTGGCCTTGTTGCAGCAACAGAAGCAGGATTACACCTTAAGTTTCCGCCGTCTGGCTGATTTTTCGGATGACGCTCAGGGGTCATCTCTCCGTGATCATATGTTGGATATCGCTGCTTTTGATCAGTGGGCAAGTCTGTACCGTGCTCGTCTGGCGCAGGAAAATACCAGCGCCGCTGAACGCAAAACTCAGATGAACGGCGTCAATCCTTTATATATTTTACGTAATTACCTGGCTCAGCAGGCTATTGCAGCAGCTGAACAAGGGGATACAGCCCCTTTACATGAACTGATGCAGGTCCTGCAGCACCCTTATCAGTATCAGCCAGGTAAAGAAGCCTTTGCAACACCACCACCAGACTGGGGCAAAGCTATGACTATATCCTGCAGCAGTTAACGGACACCTGATGAACACCGAAGCAACCAATGGTTTGATAGTACAAATTGAACAGAAACAGCTACTACTGACACCTCTATGGCCCATTCGCTTTGAACAGGTATTGAATTGTAAGCAGTGGTTTACCCCAAGCACCATTACAACAGGTACTCTGGCTTACGGCGCAGACCGGGTGGAGCTGGGGTTAAGCTATGCCAACGAATCATTTACTTTTTGTTACGAAGACTACAGCGAAAGTTTTTGGGTCACAGCTGACAGTGTGGGCGCTGCTATGCTACTGTCAGATTTAGCAAAAGAATTCAGTAGCTTGGAGATTAGATGACAGTAAAACTGCAGCATGGAATAAAGCTATGGTGGTTTCTGCTGCTGATCTGTTGTCATAGTGCCTTTGCTTTTCATGCCCAGATTAATAGTTTTGACAAACAACTCTCCCGGCTGGAACTGGGGCAGAATTTATATTTTCAGCAGACTCACAAAGCCCTGCCGCTGGAGGAACTGATTTTTGATCCAGAACGGCATCATGCATTCCGGCTGGTCAGCGAATACAAAAAGTCTCTGCAAAGTACCGAGCAGTCACTTTGGTTATTTACCCGTTTGCATTACACAGGCCAGACCCCAATTCAAACCATAGTGCAGTACGATTTCCCGCTGGCTGACGTCGTGCAGGTGTATAGCTACAACAGATCAAAAAACGATCTGCAGCTATTAAGCAGCACTGGCGCTTCAGTGCCTTTCTACCAGCGCGCCCTGGCCTACCGCAGCTTTGCCTTTCCACTCAATTTTGAACCTGATCAGGAACTGGATCTGTTTATCAAAGTGCAGGATGCCGCTATAGCACCGGTAGAGTTGACGTTATGGCAGCACAATAACTTTGTGTTGGACCAGCTGTATAAAAACATTCTGGATGGTCTGTTGTGTGGTGTGTTGTTGCTGATGGCGATCTACAACCTGTTTTTGTATTTTTCACTGCAACAACGACTGTATTTATTTTATTCAGGCTTTTTTATTAACTGCGCTTTAGTGCTGGCCATACTAAACGGCTTGGCTTTTGCGATGCTTTGGCCTGATTACCCTGAAATCAATCAGGCCATTTTGTATGTCGCAGCTGGTGCTACTTTTGCCTGCCTGACCCTATTTAACTGGCATGTCCGCAGACAACAAGGTGGCATTTTGGGGCGTTTTGGTTTTTACCTGTGCCTGGTCAGTGCTTTGTTATTATTGTTCAGCCCACTTTATGCCAATAACCAATTGCGGTTTTGGGGTTTGTTGGTTATTACCGCTTTATGTTTAGGTATCAACACTCTGTTCGCATTGATGCATGCCATCAAAGGCGACCGGGCAGCCAAAACCTTTGCGCTAGGCTGGGCCTTTTTCTTTGGCTGTATTGTGATATTAGCCCTGTCGCAAATAGGTTATTTACCTACAGCACAGGCCTGGCAATACCTGTTACTGATGGCCGTGATGGGCAGCATGGCGCTGATGAGTTTTAGCCTGTTACAAAACATCAGAGGTACAGTGCAACAAAACATTGACCATCAGCGCCAGGCCAATGCGCACTTACAGCAGTACTACGACATTTATCACAATGCAGTGGAAGGTATGTTTACCAGTACCTTACAGGGGCAGTTGATCACAGCCAACCAAGCGTTGCTGAACATGTTGGGTTATCAAAACCTACAGCAAATGCAACAAGATGTAGCGAAGACCGGCATGGCACGTTATTACGCCAACCCTGAAGACAGAGTTCAGATGTTAAAACAGCTGCAGCTGGGTGATAACAAGAATTTTGAAATCAGAGGCTTACGCGCCGACGGCTCAGCCTTTTGGGCTCTGATGTCCGCCCGGCTGGCAGAAGGTGAAGGTGCACCAGGGGCTTATGTGCATGGTTCTATAGTGGATATCACAGCGCATAAACAAAATACCGAACAGCTGGCTTACTTAGCGACCCACGACACGCTTACCTCTTTATACAATCGGCATTATTTTATTGAACAACTGGAACAGACACTGCGGTTTGGACATCAGGCGACCTTGCTTTATCTGGATATAGACCAGTTTAAACTGATCAACACCACCTGCGATCACAGAGCAGGAGATGCTTTGTTGTGTCAAATCAGTAATCAGATGCAGCGGGTTTTGAATAACAGAGGAACTTTAGCCCGACTGGAGAGCGATGAATTTGTGGTGCTGTTACCGCATTTAAGCAGCAACGAAGCTTTTGCTATTGCCCATCAACTGCTGGATACAGTCAAAGAATTCCGTTTTATCTGGCAGGACAGCGTATTTAGTATCAGTGTCAGCATAGGTCTGGCTGAAAACACGGACGACAATCAAAGCACCGAACATTGGCTGAAACAAGCAGACTCTGCCTGCTTTGTCGCCAAAGAAAAGGGCCGTAACCGTATTCATATGTTTAATGCCGACGATGAAGAATTGCAGCGTCATCAGTCAGAAATTCAGTGGTTAAAAACCTTAAGACAGGCGCTGGAACAAGATAACTTTGTACTGTTTATGCAGCCTATCAGCGCTATCCAAAAAGAGCTGCCAGGCTTGCATTATGAATTGCTGCTGCGGTTATCTTTGCCAGAACAAGGCTTGGTAGCGCCGGGCAATTTTTTAAGCTCAGCAGAACGTTATGGCCTGATGCCACAAATAGACCGCTGGGTGATCCGCAACTACTTCCGCTGGCTGGCACAACAGCCTGCGCATCTGGCGGAGCTGAGTTTAGCCAATATCAATTTATCCGGCGCTTCGTTAACAGACCCGCTGTTTAAAGCTTATGTCAGTTCGTTATTCCGGGAGTATCGAATTCCTTTTGCTAAGGTGTGTTTTGAAATCACCGAAAGTATGGCGATTTTAAATGTGCACCAGACGCTGGATTTTATTTCCCACTTCAGACAGCTGGGCTGTAAGTTTGCTTTGGACGACTTCGGCAGTGGTTTTTCCTCTTATGGCTATCTGAAAAACTTCCCGGTCGATTTTGTCAAAATTGATGGCAGCTTTGTCCGCGACTTGCTGATCGATCCTTTTGACTGCGCCATAGTGCAGTCTATTCACGATATTGCCCGCGCTATGAAAATTCAAACCGTAGCCGAATATGTTGAAAATATGGAGATTTGTCACAAGCTGACCGAGATGGGAATCGACTTCGCTCAAGGCTACGGCATAGCCAAACCCCGCCCTTTGTATCAACAGGACTAGCAGCTTATTCGCTGTTGTTTTTGCCACAAAAACTATATTTGTTTGCCCCTATTGCTGAGTCTTAATAGCTGTCATTACAATAGCGCCCCGCCCCATTGGGGTAATGCTGTTTGTTCGGAGAACCTATGCAGCAGCTGCGCGACACCGCTTCTCAGTTAATGATCCTCAACGACGAAATTGCCCAGACTTATAGTCGTTACCAAAACGATCGTAAGTTGTTTTGCCGCAGTGGTTGTGGCCAATGTTGCCTGCATCCGGGCATTGAAGCTTCAGTGCTGGAAATGCTGCCTTTAGCTTTGCATTTGTATGATACTGGCCTTGCAGAAAGCACATTGGACGCCTTGCAACAGCATGATCATGACCAGGCTGGTTGCTTTTTTTATCAGGCGACATCAGAGGATCGCAAAAGTGGTCAGTGTGGTGTCTACCCCTACCGTCCCGCCGTTTGCCGTATGTTTGGTGCTGCAGGGTATCGTGGCCGCGAAGGCGAAGTCTTGTTGTCCGTCTGCAAAGTGATACGAGCCGGTGCACCAGAAGCCGTCATAGCAACAGAACAAAGTCTGAGTAGTGAAACTCCGCCTATGATGCGTAATCACAAAGCCCAAATCGCCCAGCTGGATTACGAGCTCAGCAAAGAAAATATGCCGATTAAACAAGCCACAGCAGCTGCTTTAGAAAAAGTGCTGACCAAGGCTTATTACGCCGGTTTGGTTTAAATTGTCGAGCACCATGCTGTAAAAGCACTCAGGTTGAAGCCGCATCTATTTCCCCCTGTTGCTGAAGGCAACGCCTGCACTCCTTTCAACTCGTCAATGTTTAATCTTGTTCCGACCAGATGCCCGCGTTACGCAGGGCAGCCAGAGCGAGGGAGTCAAACCTAGTATGGTCTGCGGCCACGACAACACCCACCTTTTTGAACTTTTTATTTACAACTGCAACATTGCAAGTACATTATTGAGTCAGGAAAGATCAACAAAAAGACAAGAGAGTTCTCAGGGAGACCCTCACCATGATCATTGCTCGGCAATTAAGGTAGAGGCTACTTTTTTGCATGAACCTCCCCAATCAAAGCTACAAGATAAGGACCATCTGATGCTCGTCACTATTTTTATTATTCTGCTGACCGTTAACAGCTTTTACCTGGTCTTTCGTAAAGAGCACTTTTACGAAGCATTTATTTATTGTTATGGCATCTTTATGCTGGAGCGCCTCCAGTCTGCCGCCTGGATCGAAATCCCATTTTCGCAGCTGGCTTCGGCCATGCTTTTTTTTGCGTTTTACAGTGTTGGTAATGTCATTGTTTTTCGTTATCTGCACAAAGATAATTACCTGAATATTATCAGAAAAATGCGTTATTATCTGGCTCTGGCGGCATCTGTCTGTACCTTATCTTCCCTACTTCACTATTGGCAGGACGGTCTCTTGCCAGCCACCATGCTCAACCTTACCGCCCTGTCGTACATGAATCTGATCCTGTTCGTACTTTTTTGCTTTTTAGTGCCAAAAGTCACGGAGGTAAATTCCTCAGCGGACTAACTACAGAATTCTAACTCAACTCTTTTAATGCTTAGCTTTATCTGTGGTGGCGGCTTTATCAGCTTTATCCACGGCTTTTTCTGTAATTTTTAAGTCAGGTTTTTCATTAGACTTTTTTAATAACACTGGAATTAAAGCCGCTACATTCGCATGGGGAATTAACTTGACCTGACCCTGATGATAAATCCATAAATAGCTGACAGTGCGGGTGATCATCTGCACTTCATTTAATTGCCGGATTTCTTTACCACCCGGCTCTATGGGATAAATCAGGCTAAGCTGATAGTGCTCTGTCTGATGATTTTTAATTGCCTGGGCGATTTTTGGAACCTGAACGGTACTGGCGAAATACAGATAAAACACAAAAGCAAAAGCTCCCCAAATCCAATTGGGTAAAAATGACGTCGAACGGTAAGATTTGTCTATCCACAAGGCGTATTTGAGATATTTTTTTCTGCACTTGCGCTCAAACCAAACCGTAAAAACCACAGAAACAATACCTATGATTAGATTCAATATGGTTTTAGGGTGGGCAATGGCGGCCAGCAAAAAGTCGGTCAGTTCCAGATAAGGTAAAACATGAAACTCAAACTCATCCAGCAGAGAAAGAGTAAAAATAAGCCCCATCACACTGGCGATTAAATAGCCACAGGTTAAAACTAAACTTGGATGTTTCAGAAAAAATCGACCGAGGTTTCTTAGTTCGGCATCAGTCTGCTGATCCATTTGCTGACCATAACGCGGGACTGCAACTTCAGCAGGCAAGTCAGCAGTGTCCTTCATCTGTTTTAACTCATCCATGACAAGCTCTTATTTACATTATGATCACATGACTTTAAAGCAGCATTGAACACAGAGCAATGATAAATTTTCTAGAGGCTGACGGTCTGTATCCTTTCATGAGATGACTTAAAGCCGCTGCAAAAATTGTTTAGCATAGCTTAGCGCTGTATCGGTATGGCTAAAATGCTGCGGCTTGTGTGAGTGCTGGTATTTCATTTCCAGTAACTGTTGCTGAATAGGATTTAAGCCGATAAAACAGCGTAATACGCAGCCGTGTTGGTCTTCCCACGAACTAAAGTTCGTCATCATACTGATGGCATCAGGGGTCGCCAGCTCCCAGCCCTGCATATCCATCACTCTGACCCATTTTTTACCGGCAAATCCTTGTACCACAGCTTTTAAATCCTCTATCAGCTGTTCTGAGCCTTCTTTATTCCAGGCGCCCTGAATTTCACACAATAACACCTCCCCCTGCGGGGTGACGCTGAACTTACCGTGGGTAATAGAATCGGTCATTGGTACTGCTCCTGTTCACTAACTAGTTGAGTATAGACAGCTTTAGTCGTCACCCAAATCAGTCAGCGCATATCGCTCAATTTTTTTCAGTAAACCCTGACGGGAAATACCCAAAGCTCGGGAAGCCTGACTCTTATTGCCGTTATATTGGGCCATCGCCTGCTGAATTAAACGGATCTCCAAAGCTTTCACCTGCTCATCCAAACTACTTAAAGCAGAACCTGATACCAGATCGTTATCAGCCTCGATGCTTTGGTGCTCCAAATGCAGCAGTTGAATATCAGCAAGTCGGATCACACCTTGCTGAGCTATAGCAGCGACACTTTCCAGCGTGTTCTTTAATTCACGCACATTACCAGGCCAGTGCTTTTGCAAAAACCAGCTGATTGCCGCAGATTCCAGCTGCAGTTTCTGACCATACTGTGCACTGAGCTGTTCCAGAAAAAATTGAATAAGTAACGGGATATCTTCACGCCGCTCATCCAAAGCCACGGTTTCGATAGTGACGCCTTTGATGCGGTAATACAGATCTTCGCGAAACTTACCTTGTTTGACTAAATCCGGCAGATTGGCGTTGGTGGCAGACACTAACCGCATATCAATTTTTTGCTGCTCGCGGCCACCAACAGGATAAAAAGTACCTTCCTGTAACACCCGAAGTAATTTCACCTGCATCGCCAACGGCATTTCACCTATTTCATCAAGAAACAAAGTGCCACCATCAGCCAGCTTTAATAAGCCCTGCCGGTCTTTATCTGCACCGGTAAAAGCTCCTTTGACGTAACCAAACAGCTCACTTTCTAATAAATCAGCCGGAATAGCGCCACAATGCACTGAGACAAAAGCTTTTTCGGCGCGGGGGCTCAGCTCATGCAAAGCGCGCGAAATTACCTCTTTGCCCGTACCGGACGGTCCTGTCACCAAGACCCGCACTTCGGTCGGCGCTATACGCTGCACTAAGGTACGAACTGTTTCCATATGCCGCGAATGACCAGCCAACTTCGGCAAAAAGCTATGCTGCTGCAAACCTTGTTTTAACTGCCGGACCTCCTTTTCCAACTGATGTTTAGTGATAGCGCGTTTAACCACCACGGCCAGTAATTCCGGGTCTATCGGCTTGGCAATAAAGTCCCATGCGCCTTGTGCTATCGCCTGCAGCGCCAGCTCACGTTCGGCATGGCCCGTTAAAATAATCACAGGCCGGGTGGAGAACTCTGGCACAGCAGTCAGGGTATGAGCCGGGTCAAAGGCTGGCGGTAAGGCCAGGTCGAGCAAAATCAAATCCGCATCAAATTGCTGTAACTTAGTGCGGGTTTCGTCCAGATTGGCGGCTCCAGCCACCTGATAACCCTGTTGCTGTAAAAAACGTTCGGCTAGTAAACGAAAAGCGGGTTCATCATCAACAATCAAAATGCGCGCCGGGTTTGGCGTTGTTGCATTAAACATCTGGGATATCCTTCGGAAACAAAAGTTCAAAACTGACAGGCCAGCCCAAATCAGTGCGGAAACTGATCTGGCCCTGATGGGCATCCATAATACGTTTGACTATGGCAAGCCCCAAACCGCTGCCGCCACTGCGTTTACTGATGAAAGGCCGGAATAATTGTTCGGTGGTTAAACTGGGATCCAAAGCCGGGCCATTATTATGCACCCACACCCGGATGAAATCGCCTTTTATGGCGACTTCAACCCTCAAAGTGGCATCGGCCTGATTGCGTAAAAATGCATTGGCATTATCAAACAGATTTAAAAATACTTGCTGCACTCTGTGTTGATCGACTCGGAGCATCAGGCCTGAGGGGATGTTCAATTCCAGTTTGACCTGCTGCCAGTCAAACTGCTGCAACAGGCTTTGCAGCAAAGGCTCCAGCTCAATCTGGTTGTATTGCAACTGCAGACGACCTGAGTACACCAACATATCGGAAATCAGCCGGTCTGCTCTTTTCAATTGCAGCTGAATATGACTTCTTAACTCCGCATCAACACCAGCAGATGCCATCGAAATAATATTCAGTGGATTACGTAACTCATGCGCCATCGAAGCCGCCAAAGCGCCCATTTCAACCAGGTGTTGTTGCGCCAGTTGCTGTTTTTCCGCTTCAGCCAATTGCAGCGACTGCGCCAATAACTCACAACTACTGCCAAGCAAAGAACCAAACACCTGAGCCACTAAACGAATACCAGGCGTCATATCATCCCAGCCCAACAATTCCACCTGCCAACGTCCGCTTTGGGGATAACAACGAATTTTTAACTGACTATCGATAGCTGGCCCCCCTGAGGCGAGAGGCAATTCAACCTGTACTTTTTGCTTCAGTGCAGCAGATAGTAGCTGCGCTGCTTTTTCGCTAAGCCCACTCCAGTTCTGGCACAAGCTCAATTGCTGGCGCCAGGTGTTGATCAACGTCTGATCCAGAGTAGCTCCGGGATAAATTAAACGTTCCGCCAATCGGGCAACGGGTCGGTAGCAGGCTGCGGTAAGCAGCAGTACCAGACTGGAATACAACCATAACTGCCAGCCCGGCACACTAGCCAAAGCCCGCATCCCTAACTGTCCAAACACAGAGCTGACCAACGCCATCAACAGCAGCAATAACAAGGACATCACTAACCAGAGCAAAGCGCGGTTCGCCAGCGCATTCACCGCCAGCATCTGGTAACGCACTACGCCATACACCAGCAAAACCGGATAGCTTGGCAACAACAACATGGGATAAGGGAACCAGTCCAGACCAAAAGAAGGAAACACCACGGGGGTCGCCAGTAATAAACCCCAACCCCCCGCTAAAAACATCGCAACAATAGAACGTTTTTTATTGCCCTGATGATAACGCCAGCCGAACCACAACACGGCATGAGCCAAAATACCAAGGGTGACTGTGTACAGCAGATTTAAAAAACCATAGGAGTGAAAGACAAAAACCTGGCCTAAAGCAATGCTTTGCAGCACATCACCGGCATCCAGACTCCAGCTCAGCAGCACGACCAGAGCGGTCAGAAAATACAGCCAGCCAATATGACGTCGGGCCCAGCTTAACCAGGGGGCTTTCACCTTATCCTGCTCGACAAATCTCAGGGCAAAATGCAGGAAAAATGTTGGCATCAATGGATTGGCCAATAACAGATAACGTCCCAGCTGCGGCTGGTCATGGATCACAAACACATGGCCTAAACACCAGAGCGCCATCATGGCACCAAAGCCAGCCAAACCAGCCAGGCTTTGCTGATACCTCGAATGCCACCACAGCCAGCCTGACATCAATCCGGCGCACGCGCTGGTGACAAGCATCATCAGCTCAAAAGCTAAAATCAAATCCACTGCTTACCGTCAACTTTGTTGTCATCACTTTGGTTATAAATCGTAAATCAAGTTGACACCCGCTGCAAATTTATAATTTTATTGATTTAGAATCATAAAGTTACAAATAATTAAAATTATGGCCTGATTCTGGCAATACAGGAATACGCAGCGCTGTTGCTGCCTAACTTGTCAACAAAGAGAACATTATGCCAGACCTGTCTATGCTCGCTGCCGAACTGCTGACCATGTTGCTGTTGTTGTCTGTGGCGCTTGCGCCATCTGCGCTAAGTCGGATAAAAACGTCTAAAAACTGAGGTAGTTATGGAACTTGATGTCAGTATCCTCTCACGTATCCAGTTTGCTTTTACTGTGAGCTTCCATATTATTTTCCCTTCTATCACCATAGGTTTGGCCACGCTGATAGCAATTTGGGAAGGCTTATGGCTGAAAACCGGTAACCCCCAGTATCTGCAACTGGCCAAGTTCTGGATCAAGCCGTTTGCCATTACCTTTGGTATGGGCGTCGTATCCGGCATAGTGCTGTCGTATGAGTTTGGCACCAACTTTTCCAAATTCTCTGAAATCGCAGGCGCAGTGCTTGGGCCTCTGATGGCTTATGAGGTGCTGACAGCCTTTTTCCTCGAAGCAGGTTTTTTAGGCGTGATGTTATTTGGCTGGCAACGTGTCAGTGCCAAAATGCACTTTTTCGCTACAGTCACTGTGGCTATAGGCACCTGGATTTCTGCCTTCTGGATCATCGCGGCTAACTCCTGGATGCAAACCCCTCAGGGCCATCAAATTGTTGATGGTAAATTTGAGGTCGTCAGTTGGTTTGATGTCATTTTTAATCCCTCTATGCCTTACCGTTTTACCCACATGCTGCTGGCGGCTTTTATCACAGCGACTTTTGTCGTGATGGCCACTCACGCCTGGTATCTGCGTAAAGGCCAGCATCAGGACTTTGGCCGCAAAGGGCTGTCGATGATGTTGTGGTTTGCTTTAGTGCTGACTCCACTGCAAGCCTGGGTCGGTGACTTACATGGTTTAAATGTGAAAGAGCATCAACCAGTGAAACTGGCCGCGATGGAAGCAATTTGGGCCGAAAAAGAAAGCAACGTGCCGCTGTTGCTGTTTGCAGTGCCGGATATGAAAGCTGAAGAAAACCATTATGAAGTGGCAATACCTGGCCTTGCCAGTCTGATTTTAACCCACGACTGGCAGGGTGAATTACAAGGCTTAAAATCGGTGCCAGCAGAAGACAGACCTAACGTGCATATGGTGTTTTTCAGCTTCCGCATTATGGTCGGTATTGGCATGCTGATGATAGGTGTTGCATTGCTGGGCGCTTACCTGCGCTGGCGTGGTACTTTGTATCAGAGTAACTGGTTCCTTTGGCCAGTCAGTTTTATGGCGCCAACAGGTGTTATCGCGGTACTGGCGGGCTGGTATGTGGTAGAAATCGGCCGTCAGCCCTGGATTATTTATGGCCTGGTGCGCACCAGTGAGATTGTCAGCCCTCTGCCTGCAGAACGTGTGCTGTTCTCTTTAACTCTGTTTGTCCTGACCTACAGCCTGCTGTTTGGTGTTTATCTGTACTTTATGCGCAAGCTAATCAAAAAAGGTCCGGCTCCGATAGAGCAACTGGAACAACAACGTATTGGGGTGAAAGCTTCAGGTTATGCTTTGTCATTTACCAAAACTTTAGCAACTGACGCTGATGCAACTTCAACCAAAGGAGCCAACTAATGGAACTGGAACTGAGTTTAGGCCTGTTTTATCTGCTGCTACTTGGCTTTGCAATCCTGATGTACGTATTGCTGGATGGCTTTGATCTGGGCATAGGTATTTTATACCCCTGGTTTAATACAGACGCAGAACACGACCATTTAATGCGGTCCATTGCGCACGTCTGGGACGGTAATGAAACCTGGCTGGTATTTGGTGGTGTCATTTTATTTGGCGCTTTTCCGGCCGCTTATGCCTCCATCGCCTCGACTTTTTATCTGCCGATTATGCTGATGTTGATAGGTTTGATTTTCCGCGGTGTGGCTTTTGAATATCGTTTTAAATCAGATACATCGAAAAGATACTGGAATATGGCCTTTGCTGTTGGTTCCAGTCTGGCAGCGTTTTGCCAGGGCCTGATGCTGGGAACCCTGGTACAAGGCGTTCCGGCAGATTTTATCAATCAGTCCAGTTTCAATTGGTTGAGTCCTTTTAGTCTGTTTTGTGGTTTAGCGGTAATGGCGGGCTATGCACTGCTCGCCTGTTGTTATCTGGTGATGAAAAGTCGCGGTGAACTGCAACAAAAAGCGGCGCGTTATGGCCAACGCTTATTACTGATTGTGATGTTATCTATGCTGCTGGTCAGCTTATGGACAGTCTGGATTGAGCCGGAAATTCGGGCTCGTTGGTTTGGCGGCTGGCACGCTTTATGGTTAATTCCACTGCCTCTGTTGTCGGTGCTTGCCGCCCGTTTATTATTCCGCGATTTAGGCCGGGTCAACCGTAGCCATAAAGCGGAAACTGCGGTGCATGAACGTCATGAAGAGCGGCCTTTCTGGCTGGCCTCTGGCTTATTCATGCTGGCTTTTATCGGTTTACTGGTCAGCGTATTCCCTTACCTGCTGCCACGTCAACTGACCTATATGGAAGCCGCAGCGCCAGATAGCAGTTTGATCTTTATGTTGCCTGGCATCTTCATTTTTGTGCCACTGATTTGCGCCTATACACTCTGGGGCTACAAAATTTTCGCCGGTAAAGTGGAAGATTATCAGGAGGGCTACTGATGAAATTCGTTGGCAAAAAGTTGTCTCAAACCCAATGGTTTGTCGTTTTATATCTGGCTGGTTTTTTAACTTTAACTTTAATTGCCTGGCTACTAAAACAAGGGATGAAGTTTTTATAACCGATTAGAAATCAAGCTTTTCTGCTTAAAAAATAACAGGTTTTTATTGATCTGACGCAAATAAAGCGTCAATCCGTAGACCTGTTGTTTTCATTTTTTTCATTTTTTTATTTGCATTTTAAAAAACACTGCTGCTATAGTCAGGAAAAGGCCAAGTTGTTTTGGTTCTGACCGGGCGCGAAAGATGAAGTATTTAAGTTTTATCGCAGTGTTGTTTTACCTGAGTTTGCTGTTTCCGGCAGCAGGCTATTCTGCGTCCAGCAGTTGGGTAGATTTACAACAGCCGAATAAGAACTTTAGCTTTGCACTGGTTGCCGCGGTCACACACTCCACTGTAGATTCAGCAGAAACCTCAGGTGATGATGAGAAGGGCCCTGTTTACTGGAACAGTTTTGAATTCCCGTTAGCATCAGCAAGCTCTTATCAGCAGGCACGAAATCAATTCAACAAGGTGCAAAAACGCTGTTACGCAGCACGCGCCCCACCAGTAGCCCTCTCCTAAATCATTGAAATTGTCAGAGTTTCCGGCTTTTTAGTCACTATCTGACACATCCATTGTATTGATTTCAGTTTCGCTGCCTCTGAGCGGACTGACGAGAGGTTTCTATGAAAAAGTTAAATTTATTCAACGTTGATGTAATAGACCATTTAGTTCAGCCAGCCGAATTTGCTGAAGCCAATTTAAACTCAGCAGCGCTGGACTTTGTGTCTGATTTTAAAACCAACAGCCCTATGATGATTGATTCGAATACCTGTGCAGTCGAAGCAGAGGACATGATGAATCATGAACATACCAAATTAAAACTGGTGATAGACGCCAATCAGGAATTGATTGGTCTAATCAGCTACGAACAGTTGTCTATCCAGAATGTATTGCAACGTTTAGGCAAAGGTGTGAATCGCACTGATTTAACAGTGGCTGATTTAATGCGCCCGCGCTCTGAAATCAAAGCCTTAGCTTATGAGCAAATCAAACACTGCACCATAGGCGATGTACTGAACACATTGCAACACAATGGTGAGCAGCATTGTTTGGTGATAGATACCGAATCACACCATATCCGCGGCGTCATATCCGCAAGCGATATCGCCAACCGTCTGCATATTCCGGTTCATATTGAAAAAGCTCCGACTTTTTTGAATATTTTTGACCGTATGTATGCCTGATAGCCCCTTGTCGGGAAGATAATACAACCCGACAGCATGCTTTTCTTCCTGGTTTTCCCCGTTTCGTAGTCATTCCCGCGGAACGGGGTTTTTGAAAGCCGCCACAGAGCACGGGTACCTCCAAAGACCTCCACTCTGCCTGGTTTCCTGGTTTATGGCGGCGTTTTCCTCAACTAAATAGAATTAAATAGAATCAGTTATTTAGCTGCAACTTAGTCCCAAAAAAAACTCCTCAAGCCGATTTCATTAAAGCTTTTTCGATCGCGGCAGATACATAAAGCATCAGCTTTCACTGCTTTTGATAAGGAGATACAAATGAACGAAGCCAGCCGCTTACAAAGAATACGTGAACTTGGAGTACGTCTTCAGGAACTACGTTTGCTGCCTTCACATTCAGTAAACTCTTATGCCGGAGCAGCAATTAATTTTTTGTTCCAGAACTATCAAATTGAAAAACCAGCAGGTGCACCTTTGGATGTGACCTTGCGCGCTCTAGCTGCAGGCCTGGCATTAAAACATAATATGCAAACCCGTCCTGATCCGGACAAAGTGATCGACTTTTTCTGTCGGCATTATCAGGTGCATTAAGCATATAGTCTTGTGATCAAAGCTGCTGAAAAGCAGCTTTTTCGTTTTAAAACGGATACTACTTCGACAACTTAATCAGCTCTACAGCGCCACGTTTTTGCATCGTAACATAAAGCAAAGTCGGGTCTTTTTGCGAGAAAGTAACGTTGGTCGGAAACTCACCTTTTAGCTGGTATTCCTTTAGCAACTTGCCATCCGAACTGACTTTGGCAACCACACCTTTGCCATAACGGGCTATATATAAATTGCCTTTGGTATCAGTACGCATGCCATCCAAACCAAAATCCGGGAACTGGATCAGCAGTCTTTTATTGCTGGCCTGCAGCTTTTTATCCAGGTCATACACCCAGACTCTGCGCTGCGCGCTTTCATTAACATACAATCGGCGTTGATCCGGGCTGATTTCCACGCCGTTTGTTGTTCCCATGTCTGTTTCGACCAGACTGGAGCTACCATCGGTTTCAATACGCCATAACTGACCTTTGCGGTTTTTCCAGTCCGGATCACTGGCAAAAATAACGCCATTAGCCGCTATGGTTAAATCGTTGGGCTGAAACATTAAAGGTTGATGGGCATGCAGTTGCAGCTGTTTACCGTCGTAACGCCAGATATTATGGCCAGTATAATCGGCTATATACATCAGGCCTTTTTGGTCAAAACGAATACCGTTGCCAATACTGCCTTTGGGCAAGGTCAGGGCTAAACTCACCTCACCTTGAGGGCTGACTTTGCCAATAGTGCCTTCGACACCATAATTCACCGCATACAAATAACCGTTTTTGTCTGTGGCAGGACCTTCTATGGTGGCGTGAAAAACGCCGTCAGGCACAAAATCTGTGCTGTCGATTGATGTTTCAGCCTGCACAACTAAAGCGCCACAAGATAACAATAAAATCAGTAACTTATATTTCATCTGTTCTATCCTTTGTCTCTTAAGCTGGCTTTATGCCTTGAGCAAACCGCAATAGCTGGTCAGGGTCGTAACGGCCCTTGAGTTGCTGTAACTTTTCATAGTGCTTACCATAATAAGCTTCAGACCAGTTTTTAATCAAAGCATCGGTGTAGTTTAAATAGGCCCCACCTGTACTGTAAGGTTGCATTACAGTGCGCATATGATTGACCCAAAGCGCAGCGCCCCGCATTAACTTTTCATCAGCGCCGACAGGGCGGCTCACCAGATACTGAGCACTAAAAAGTGCATCTCTGTGAGCAAAAGCTGTGTGATCTGCTGGTACAGAACTAATAGCGCCTCCCATCAGAGTCAATAAAATACCACCGGATAAACCTTGTTGCTGGCGCTGCTGCACCTGCCCCAATAAAGCCTCTAATCCGGCTCTGCTGATCGCTTGATTAAAAAAATCTGAGCTGCCCGCCATAGCCACACGTTTTAGTTTGGCTTGCTCTGATTGATGCGGTAATTTGCACTCTGGCATCTCCAAACCAGCACAGTCGGTCAACATATATTCGCGATAATTATGCAGCACCACATCCTGCTCTACAGGCTGTACTGGCAAACGCCGTAACCAGTTCACCCATTGCTGTTGCAACAACTTAATCTGGCCTAAACTGGTCACCCGTATTTGTAATTGAGGTTCATGGCCTGGTTCGCCGCTCCACCACAAAGCCGCCTGAGACCATAAAGCTTCGGGTAACTGACGGCTCCAGTGTTGCCATAAATTCAATACAGGCAATGCGTCTTTTAACGCAAAATAAGCATGGCAACTTAAAATATCTGTAGTGGCAAAGGTCTGAAACTTCATGCGGGTGACTATGCCAAACTGGCCGCCACCACCGCCTCTTAAGCCCCAGAATAACTCAGCATTTTGCTGCTCATTACAACGCAGCACCTCACCGTCCACTGTCACAACTTCGGCCTCCAGCAAGGCATCACAGGTTAAACCATACAAACGGTCTGCAATGCCAAAACCACCGCCCTGAGTTAAACCGGCAATACCTACGCCAACACAGCTACCACCAGGGATAGAGCGGCCTTTTTTACTCAACTGATCATAAATATCACCGAGCTTTGCCCCAGCCCCTATCCAGGCTGTGTCGTCTTCCGGCTCCAGCTGAATATCCGCCATTAAAGCTAAATCCAGCAAAATGCCTTTGGTACTGGAATAACCAGCATAGTTATGACCACCACTGCGGCCTGTAATAGGTAATTGGTACTTTTTGGCGAAGGCTAACACCAACTGCACATCAGTGGTGTTGACACAACGGGCAATGACGGCAGGAACAATAGAGTCATAACGGGAGTTGGCCGCTTTATAAAAACGACTAAAACCTGCATCTGCAGGAAATAATAACTGACCGGAAAAGTTCGCTTTTAGCTGCTGCCAGTCAGAGGCTTCAGGCAAAGATGTGGCCGGGCTAAACTGGCAGCCAGCGGCAGTGGCTAAAGCTATAGTGCTACTTAAAGCTAAAAAATGACGTCTGTCCAAAAGCAAGTCTTTTCAAAATGAGAACCGCAGGCAAATTAGCATAAATTGTCTGAATTCGGCTCGATTTTTATGGCACTGTCCATGCCCTACTCTGTGCAAGCCAAACCAATTTCCTCTTGCCGCCTGAAAAAAAGCTGTTTATGCTGGCCACACTTAGCTTGTCGGAGTGCTGCACAAACCTGGTTTGTCAGCTGAGACCGCCCTTGGGCGGAATCCGTGGAACCTGAACAGGATAATACCTGCGGAGGGAAACAAGAGCGCATACAGCGGCGGTGATCCGTCTGCCTGTTGGCGCACTCATTCGGCTCATCTGTTGATGGCTGTCCACGCTTTTCCCAAGCTCTGTTGAAAATTAACTATTTAATTATTTCATCGGAGTTTATATGTCAGAAAATCAAAACCGTCGTGCCACCCGCGCTGCCGCCGAACAATTTATTCAGCAGTTTCAGGGCCAGCCTTATCCCGCCAGCCGCAAGGTCTATATCGAAGGTGAATTGCCGGGCGTGAAAGTCGGCATGCGAGAAATTGAACTGCAACCCAGCTTAATTGGCGGTACCAAAGACAATCCTTTATTTGCACCCAATGCACCGGTTCGGGTCTACGACACTTCAGGCCCTTATTCCTGTCCTGATGCTCAAATTGATATCCGCAAAGGTTTGCCAGCCCTTCGTACCGACTGGATAAAACAGCGTGGCGATACGGAGCTGGTGACGGACTTTGGCTCTGTCTACAGCAAAGAGCAGTGGCTGGATGAAAGCCTGCAAAGTTTAAGATTTGAGTCTTTAACAGAAAGACGCAAAGCCAAAGCTGGTGTGGCAGTGACTCAACTGGCGTATGCCCGTCGTGGCATTATTACGCCGGAAATGGAATACGTGGCGATACGGGAAAACTTAAGCCGCGCTAATATGGCCGCAGCCACTGAAGCCCGAACTCAGCATCCGGGCCAGAGTTTTGGTGCTAACCTACCTAAGCAAATTACCGCCGAATTTGTCCGGCAGGAAATAGCGGCAGGTCGCGCCATTTTACCGGCCAATATCAATCATCCTGAAATTGAACCTATGATTATTGGCCGTAACTTTCTGGTGAAAGTGAACGCCAATATCGGCAATTCAGCCGTAAGTTCGTCCATCGAAGAAGAAGTGGAAAAGCTATTGTGGGCTACGCGCTGGGGCGCTGATACTGTGATGGATTTATCCACTGGCCGTTATATTCACCAAACCCGCGAATGGATTATCCGCAACAGCCCAGTGCCTATTGGTACTGTGCCTTTGTATCAGGCGCTGGAAAAAGTCGGTGGCATAGCCGAAGACTTAAGCTGGGAATTATTCCGCGACACCTTAATTGAGCAGGCCGAACAAGGGGTGGATTATTTTACTATTCACGCCGGAGTACGCTTAGCTTATGTGCCAATGACAGCTAAACGCGTGACCGGCATAGTGTCCCGTGGCGGTTCTATTATGGCCAAATGGTGCCTGGCGCATCACAAAGAAAACTTTTTATATCAACACTTTGACGCTATCTGCGACATTATGCGCGCTTACGATATCAGCTTTAGTTTGGGTGATGGCCTGCGCCCTGGCTCTATTGCCGATGCTAATGACGAAGCACAATTTGCCGAGCTGAAAACCTTAGGCGAACTGACCCACCGCGCCTGGGCCAAAGAGGTGCAGGTGATGGTGGAAGGCCCCGGCCATGTGCCTATGCAGCTGATCCGTGAAAATATGCAGTTGCAGCTGGAGTACTGCGCCGAAGCGCCTTTTTATACCTTAGGCCCACTAACCACAGACATAGCACCGGGTTACGATCATCTGACGTCCGCCATAGGTGCTGCTCAGATTGGCTGGTATGGCTGCGCCATGCTGTGTTATGTCACACCCAAGGAGCATTTGGGTTTACCTGATAAAAACGATGTGAAAGAAGGCATGATTGCCTACAAAATTGCCGCCCACGCTGCCGATTTAGCCAAAGGCCATCCTGGTGCACAAATTCGCGATGATGCGTTATCCAAAGCCCGTTTTGAGTTCCGCTGGCAGGATCAGTTTAATTTAAGTTTAGACCCCGAACGTGCCCGCTCTTATCACGATCAAACTCTGCCACAGGAATCCGGCAAAGTAGCGCACTTTTGCTCTATGTGTGGCCCTAAGTTTTGTTCGATGAAAATCAGTCAGGATGTGCGCGACTACGCAGCCAGTATTGAAGTAAAGCAGTTGGATGCAGCACAACAGCAGGCAGAAATGCAGAAAAAGGCGCAGCAGTTCCGTCAGTCGGGTGCAGAGTTGTATCACGGCTCTGATTCACAGCTGGAGGAACCACAGCTATGAATCAGTCGCTGCTTATTCTGGGCGGCGGTTTAATGGGACGTTTATGCGCTTTGGCTTTGTCCGAACCCGGACTCTGGCCAAAGCCAGCCCATATACGCCTGCTGGAAATGGGGAGTTTTAGCCCTTCCCAAGAGCTGTATCAACCCAAAGCTGCTTTTGCTGCTGCCGCTATGTTATCGCCTTTGGCTGAGTCTGTGCTTTTAGAGCAAGATTTAGTGGAGATGGGCTATCGCAGTATGCAGCTGTGGCAACAGTTGCAACAGCAACTGCCGGATTTTGGCCTGCAACACCAAGGGGCTTTGCTGCTGGCCCACCCACAGCAACAGCATTTGTTAGTACATTTAGTTGGTCAAATTAAAGCCCAGCCAGACTATCAACCCAAATGGCTGACAAAAACCGAACTGACAAGGCTTGAGCCTTCGCTGGCCGGGCGTTTTCAGTATGGTTGTTATTTGCCAGGCGAAGGTCAGCTGGATAATCAGGCTTTTTTACAACATTCCCTGCAGCTATTGCAGCAAAGAGGTATGTCGCTGGAGCCTCATTCTATTGCCGAATTTAAAGGTGACGAGCTGTGGTGTAATGCCAAGTTAGCAACCGCTGATTTGGTGATTGATTGCCGTGGTTTAGGCGCTCAAACAGAGTTGTCCCAACTTAGGCCAGTGCGCGGTGAAGTACTGCGGGTCAAAGCTCCAGCAGTGCAATTAAGCCGCCCTGTGCGGTTATTCCATCCCCGTTATGCGCTTTATATAGCACCCAAAGGCGAGGGTATTTTTGTGGTCGGCGCTACAGAGCTGGAATCGGCCGATCAATCCGGCCCTTCGGTGCGTTCTACTCTGGAACTGCTTTCGGCTTTGTATTCAGTCGACCCTGCTTTTGCTGATGCTGAAATTTTAACTGTACAGGCTTCGGCCCGCCCTGCTTTGCCAGATAACAGACCTGCTATTTCCCATCAGCACGGCCTGATTCGAATCAATGGCTTATACCGTCACGGTTATTTATTAGGCCCGGCTTTGGCTGAACAAGTGGCCCAGCTGGCTTTGCTGCAGTTTAGCGAAACTAAGGAACTGTGTTATGGCTGAGCATATGAAAACAGAGCTAAACATCTGGCTGAATGGCAAAACCGAAACCTTAAACTCCAACCAATTAAGCCACCTATTGCCGCGTTTTAAAGCCCCTTTTGCTGTGGCATTAAATGGCTGCTTTATTGCGGCGAATCAGTATCCAAACACAGTGCTTAAAGCCGGTGATCAGCTGGATATTGTCAGCCCTATAGCCGGAGGTTAAGCATGCAATCCGAATTTAACATTTACGGCCAAACCCTTAGCAGCAGGCTGATTTTAGGCAGCGCCTTGTATCCAAACCCGGCTTTGATGCAACAAGCCCTGCAACAAAGTGGTTGTGAAGCTGTGACTTTAAGCCTGCGCCGTCAAGCGCCTGAACAACAAGGCGGCGAGCAGTTCTGGCAATTGATCCGCGATTTAAAACTGAAGCTGTTGCCCAATACCGCAGGTTGCCATTCAGTGCAACAAGCTTTGACCTTAGCGCAGATGTCGCGGGAAATTTTCCAGACTAACTGGATAAAACTGGAGCTGATAGGAGATGACTACAACCTGCAGCCCGACCCCATTTTATTGCTACAAGCGGCCGAACAACTGCTGGCGGATGGTTTTGAGGTATTGCCTTATTGCACTGACGATTTGGTGCTTTGCAAAAGACTGTATGAACTCGGCTGCAAAGTGTTGATGCCCTGGGCTGCGCCTATAGGTTCGGGCTTAGGTGTGCTCAACCCTTATGCACTGCGGACTTTACGAGAGCGTTTACCGGACGCCACTTTAATAGTAGATGCAGGTTTAGGTGTACCCAGTCACGCCTGTCAGGTGATGGAAATGGGTTTTGATGGCGTATTGTTAAATTCTGCGGTGGCTTTGGCCAAAGATCCTGTATTGATGGCTCAGGCTTTTTCTCAGGCTGTATCCGCAGGCCGCTCTGCATTTGTAGCGGGTGCTATGCCGAAACAGGACTTTGCCAGCCCTTCTACACCTGTGCTTGGTATGCCGTTTTGGTTGCAGGAGGCGCCATGACTTATTCAGTAAATCGAGCACATCAAAGCACTGTGATTTGGAGTATCGCGGGGTCAGACAATAGCGCAGGCGCTGGTATTCAGGCCGACTTAAAAACTATTCAAAGTTTTTCTAGGCCAGAACAGCCTTTGCATCTATGTACTTTAATCACCGCCATTACCGCCCAGCATAGCACCGCAGTCGATGCCTGCATGGCAGTCTCTGTTGATTTGCTTCAACAACAAGCTTTGGCTTTACTAAAAGATGCGCAACCTGCTGTCATTAAAATTGGTTTGCTGGTGAATAAGCTACAGGTGCTGTGGCTGACTGATCTTTTACAACAGCTCAGAAAAAACGAACCTGACTTACTGGTGATTTACGACCCTGTCGCCATTAGCAGTTCTGGCTCAACAATGGCAGAAGCCGATTTATATCAGGCGGTGATGCAGCATTTATTGCCACAGATTGACGTGCTGACGCCTAACCTGCCGGAGTTGGACGCTTTAGCTCAAAACTCCGATATGAAACAGGCTGTTGAGCTGCTGTTCAAAGCTGGCGTAAAAACAGTACTGGTTAAAGGTGGTCATCAACAGGCAACAGCTTGCACCGATCAGCTTTTTATTAGTGCAGATTTTCGTTACCGCGGTTATCCGGCTTATACCAATAAAGTCAGCCTGCGCAGCCCACGCCAACCACATCATTTGAACCACGGCACAGGCTGTAGTTTTAGTAGTGCTTTGGCAGCAGCTTTGGCTTTAGGTTATGCACTGGAAGATGCTTTTGTAGTGGCTAAAACTTATATCAATCAGGGCTTAAGCCAGCCAGTTGCTGTCACTGAAAATCACGGTACTTTAGGCCATTGGGGGTTTCCACGTAATCCAAATTATTTACCAGAGCTGCTGACTGAGCATCTCCAGCCACAGGCCAAAGCCTTTGCTCCTTTAAAAGCTGCTTTAGGTTTGTATGTGATAGTGCCTTCAGTCACAGAGTTAAAAAGAGCCTTAGCAGCCGGAGTAAAAACCCTGCAACTACGGATAAAAAATACAGATCAGCAGCTACGCCAACAGATCAAAGAAGCAATTCAGCTTTGTCATCAGCCTGATATTCAGCTGTTTATTAACGATCACTGGCAGCTGGCGCTGGAACTTGGTGCTTATGGTGTGCATTTAGGTCAGGAAGATATCAACAGCGCCAACTTAGCAGCTTTGCAACAAGCGGGACTGCGGTTGGGTGTATCCAGCCATGGTTTTTATAAGCTGCTACGGGCACAACAACTTCAGCCCAGTTATCTGGCGATAGGTGCCATTTTTGCCACCCAAACCAAAGAGATGGGCGGCAAGTTACAGGGCTTGTATAAGCTTAATCGCTATCCTGCCCTATTCCCAAAGATTCCGTTGGTGGCTATTGGTGGCATCAATGAAAGCAATGCCAAAGCTGTGTTGGCGACGGACATCAGGCACTTAGCTGTGGTACAGGGATTTGCTCAAGCCACAGAGCCAAAACTATGGGTGCAACAGATGCAACAGTTAATCAGCGAGGCCCAACTGGAGCAAAAGCCATGCTCAGTGATTTAGAATTTATCCGTTATAGCCGCCAACTGATGTTGCCGGATTTTGGCGAAGCAGCTCAGCTGAAACTAAAACAAACTAAGGTACTGCTGATAGGTTGTGGTGGTTTAGGCCATGCCGCCAGCCAGTATCTGGTGTCTTCGGGAATAGGCCAACTGACGTTGGTTGACGGCGATAAAGTGGAGTTATCCAATCTGCAGCGGCAACTATTATTTCGCGACAGCGACAGAGGCTTTAACAAAGCCAAAATGGCGGCGCGCCAGCTTAAACAGCTCAATCCTTATGTACAGCTAAGCGCTGTAGAACAGCATTTTGGCGCTGACAATGCTGCAACTTTATTGGCAAATACTGACTGGGTATTAGACTGCACCGATAATTTCCTAAGCCGGAAGCTCATCAATAAACTCTGCCAACAGCATCAAATCAGCCTGATTAGTGCCGCCGCTATAGCCCAGCAAGGCCAGTTAATGCTTTGGCCTTTTGCGCATAACCCAAGCCCCTGTTACAGCTGTTTATTCCCGAATTTAACCGATCAATCCGGTAATTGCAGCAGCTTAGGCGTATTAGCGCCTTTGCCTGGGATCATAGGCGCTATGCAAGCTATGTTACTCATTCAACAAATTATTCAGCCAGACCGTCAGGCAAAATTCTGGCAATTTGAGGGGGTGGGGTTCCGGTTCGTTGCTTATGATATGCCAGTTCAAGGTTGCCGCTGTCTGGTTGAAAAAACAACCTGAAATAGGGTTTTTGGCAAATTAAAACCACAGCATTAAGGCTGTGGCTTTAACAAACCTCTTTACCAATCAATTATTTAACCTGGTAACGAGCGCCTGGTTTTGTATGGCCGAACCGTTGTGATAATGCTTTACGGGCAGCCTCAAACGCATCCCATTCAGCGCCATCCTGTAATGGTGGGATAGTGATCACTTCACCTGCATCCAGGCCAGCCAGAGCTGCATCCACCATATCCGCTGTGTTCATCACAATTTCAGCAGGCAAATGCTCATGCGGCAGGCCTGCCACACCCCAGAAATCTGTCGCTGTGGCACCTGGCAATACCGCCTGAATTCGAATGCCCTGCGAAGCAAGTTCATGCTGCAGTGACTGAGTCAGTGCCAGCACATAAGCTTTGGTTGCGCCATACACTCCATTCAGAATTTCCGGCCCCACAGCCACTATAGAAGCGATATTAATTAAAGTCCCGCTGCCTTGTTTGACGAAAGCAGGTACTGCGGCATAGGTCAGGCGGGTTAAAGCTGTGACATTGATATCAATCATGCTGACCATATCTTTGATGTCGCTTTGCAGTAAAGGCGCTACAGCACCAAAACCTGCGTTATTCACCAGCACTTCAATACCACCTTTAGCCAGCACAGCTTCCACTTGAGCTGATTGTGCCGGGTTAGCTAAATCAGCCTGGATCAGTTGCACAGTGCGACCAGTTTCGCTGCGTATTGACGATGCCACAGCCTCCAGACGTTCTTTGTTGCGGGCCACCAGGACGAGGTCATAACCACGACGGGCTAAGCGATCTGCATATACAGCACCTATGCCAGATGAAGCGCCAGTAATCAAAGCAGTTTTAGTGTTCATGTTATTTTCCTTGAGTAGGTGTTGAAGACAGGTTCATTGTGGCAGAACAGAAAATAAGATAAATGACACAAAAAACGCATTTAAGGACATAACCCACCACTGAGGAAAAGTAAGAGAAATAAACTTAAAACAGCTGGAAAAAGCCTTGCAAATTACAAATAATGCGCAACATAAATTTATACTTTATCAATCATTACCCACCTTTAAGGACATTGGATGAATAAGCGTATCGGGCTCATTGTTTATGATGATTTCCAAATTCTCGATTTGGCCGCACTGACCGTTTTTGAATTCGCCAATAGCATGCAGCAAAAAATCCAGTACCAGTTTGCGTCTTTGTCCCTGGACGGTGGCCCAGTCAGAAGTTCGACCGGGGTGGTTATCGAGACTCAAGCCATAGGCTTTGGTAGCTATGACACTCTGATCATTGCAGGCGCTTTACTGATCCCAAAAGCAATGCCGGCTTTAGAAGCAAAGTTAAAAGAAGCGGCCTCTGACACAAAACGTATTGCCAGTATTTGTAGTGGCGCTTTTGTGTTGGCGAACTCAGGTTTATTGGATGGCAAAAGAGCCACCACCCACTGGGCCTGGGGCCGGGATTTGCAGCAGCAACATCCCGCAGTTTTGGTGGATGAAGATAAAATTTATGTCAAAGATGGTCAGGTCTGGACATCAGCCGGAGCCACCGCCTGTATCGACTTAGCTCTGGCTTTAGTAGAGGCCGACTTAGGTGCTGAAGTCACAAAAAGCATAGCGCGCCTGATGGTAGTGCATCATAGAAGGACCGGTGGGCAGTCGCAGTTTTCAGCAATGGCAGAACTGGAACCCAGTTCAGACAGAGTCAGAGACGCGCTTAAATTTGCCAAAGAGAACCTGCAAAAAGATTTAACAGTGGAGGATTTAGCTGAACATGTGCACTGGAGTCCACGTCATTTTAGCAGGGTCTTTCACAACCAAACCGGCATAGCACCGGCCAAAGCTATAGAAAAACTAAGGCTGGAAGCGGCCCAATCCTTGATAGAACAAGGTCATTCCTCCATCAGCCGTATTGCAACTCTGACAGGTTTTGGCGACGAAGAACGGATGCGCCGCGCTTTTTTACGCACCTACGGCCAATCCCCCAAAGCCTTTGTGCATTTAGCAAGATTACAGCAGGATAATGTGTATTTATCCTGAGCTTATCATCACATCAATGATGAAACTGATCGGGGCCAACAATCAATAAAGGGTAGCGTTGCTATGCTCTGATCACACCCTTTTAAAGCCGATCCTAAATCCACCCCAATGCCGCCCTTTGACCATGATAGGCACCGACAAATCATGCAGAATTTCACCTGTGTCACGTTTATAGGTTTGCAGCAGCATAGGCTGGGTATTGCTGCCACAGCGGCTACCAGTGCGGTCGCTAAAGACACGTTTAGTACGGTTTTGCAGTAAATCTTTTTCGTAGTTGCCTGTTAACGCCTGACTGTATTTCTTGTTATGCGTCGGGAAATAGCCCTTGCGATCGACACCGCCAGCGTACAACACATTGCTGTGACGCTCCAAAATAGGTTCCTGAATTAAAGGGAAAAACTGGTCGGTAAAGCTATCGTAAGCGGTATGAAATTTTTGCGGATTGGTGTTGGCTATAGCCTGATATTGTTCGGCAAATAATTGTTGCTCTGTCAGCTTGCCATCACTCAGCGCTTTTTCAAATAAAGTAGCTATTGCAGCGGCTGCTTGCTGCGCTTCTTTCAGTACAGGGTTAAAGAAACTTTGCTCGGTAACAGTGCTGAGTTCACGGTAAATACTTTCAGTTTCTACCGATAACTCAATAGCTTGCTCTGCTACTGTGCTGCCTTTATGTTCTATCGCTGACAAAGCTT
This sequence comes from Rheinheimera tangshanensis, assembly GCF_014645135.1. Lineage (GTDB taxonomy): Bacteria > Pseudomonadota > Gammaproteobacteria > Enterobacterales > Alteromonadaceae > Pararheinheimera > Pararheinheimera tangshanensis. The sequence continues at coordinate 76,870 of NZ_BMLH01000001.1, read as the reverse complement.
TATTAATACTCTGAATCGACTGGCCTAGTTGCTGGCTGGTGTTTTCTAACCCGGTACTAACCTGCTCTATTTGCTCCAACGCAGCCGATACCTGGCCCACCTCTGTATTAATACCGTTAAAACCTGCGGCCACAGATTGTAATTCCTGCTGCACGTCACCACTTAACTGCACCAGCTGCGTCATGACGCCCGCTGTTTGTTCACTTTGACTGCGAATATCAGCCAGCATTTTTGCAATGTCTTTGGTTGCTTCTGAGGTTTTGCCCGCTAAAGCCCGCACTTCATCTGCGACTACAGCAAAACCACGGCCTTGTTCACCAGCCCGCGCCGCTTCAATAGCGGCGTTTAACGCCAATAAGTTAGTTTGATTAGCAACACCAGTGATCACTTCAGTAATACGCTGGATATCGTCGGCACTGCCTTTGAGTTGCTCCAGCCTTGCGGCTGCATCACTGACTGCGTTAGCTAACTGGTTGATGTTATCAACACTTTTTTGCAAACGCTGATCAGCTGCACTGCAGGCGTTAGCGGTATGAGTGATGCTATGGCTGATTTGCTGTAGATTATCTGTGAGTTGACCACTGGTATCAGTTAAGCCTGTCGCCGCGTTGCCAATCTGGCTGCAGTCGTCACCGCTGTGTTTGATATCTTTAATTAAACCATCGATATAAAAAGAAACTTCTGCTGCCCCTATCGCCATTTTTGAGGTGGCTTCGGTAATGTGATGAGCGCTATCGGCCAGCGCGTTGGATTCTTGTACAGGCTCTGCTACTGGCTGTCTGCGAGCGGACCACAACAGAAAACCACCTACAGCCAATATATTGAACAGCACTAACAGCCAGCTATTAAAATCCAACCACAGGTACAAGACCTGGGCTACCAGCCAGAGCACAACAAACACCACTGCAGCACGAACATTTTCCATAACGACTTCCCATTCGACAAAGGCAACATGGCAGAAGAAAAACTATAGAATTCACAACTCTACAGCATTTTGGTTTTTGCAGTGTTTCTGTTATGCAAGCAACTGTCAAACCATCCACAAGGGAATGCGACTAAAGTCTAGGTCGCTTTGGTCTATATGCTGTTATTGCCGGACTGGAAAACCGCAATCCGTCCAGGCTTGCATACCACCAGCTATGGAGTATAAATCACGAAAGCCCATACGCTGCAGAGACTCCACTGCCAAAGCGGAACGAGCGCCAGAGCGGCAAATTAAATACAAAGGCTGAGCGGCTAATTCGGTCAAAGCCACGACCGCATCTTTATGCTCAGCAACAGCTGGATGCTGTGGCAACTGCATTTCCAACACGCCCCTGGGCATATTCACTGCAGTCGGAATATGACCTGTGGCAAATTCGGCAGGTTCACGCACATCAATAATTCGCACCTGACTGGTTTGTAATAAAGCAGCAAGTTGCTGTACTGTCAGTTCCTGAATTTTAGCTTTGGCTTCAGCCACCAGTTGGGCTCCGGTTTTCATAAAAGCAATCCTGTGTAGTGAGTTGGTTTTACTATAGACCGAAAGAAGCCGCAGGTGGAATCAGTCGCAACACAACGATTTGAAATGAATCGACCAGAATTTCTTAGACACTTTGCAGCCTTGTAGCCTGAGGACTAAAGAATATATATGTGCAGGCACCGGCCCAGATTGCCCGCTCTTCCGATTTGCCTTGATTGGTTCTACCGGTTTGGTCTGCTCACCCTGCTGGTGGTTTTGCTCGGTTTGGATAGAAAAAAGGACGCTGGGTTATGGGTGTCCTTTTTGTTTCTAATTACATCGGATATTACCTATCCCATAAAAATTTCTGCTTTCTTACTATCTAAAAATAACAACCAGTTATATCAATACAAATCCATAATCTCCACAGAAGCCAGAATACAGATAATAGAAACAGATGCATATATGATATGGGATACCCATAATACAGTTTTTTTATTTACCCCCACAAAGCCAGACTTTTTCATTAGAAACACATCAGAAACAATTTTTCTCGAAAAAAAAGTTAGCCCACAACTTAAGATAATCATAAATATTGGCATGTAACTCACTGTCCCCATAAATTCTTTACTCAAAAATATTGAAATGGGAAGCGTAAGCACTCCAAAAAAAACTCCGATTTGAGACATTGCCACATGATCGGAATACCTCCCCCATTTATCACCGGCAAGGAGGACCGTACCTATAACATACATCTTGAATAACTCACCTGGAAGTTTAAATAGACTAGTCATACTCTCTTCTCGTAACAATAAAGTTCATCATTTCTACTTTAAATTTGTTTGATTGTTCAGATAAGCCTTGAGGAGCGTTGATGACATCACGCTTTAAAGATATTGCTCCAGGAACACCTTTAGGAGCTGGATAATAAATATCCACAGCACCATAGCTTGCAGCCATAACAAAACCGGGTAATGACGAACTACCAACCCTTAACATTGTGAGATCTACAGCAATCTTCCCAACAAGTTCGTTACTTGTTATTAAGCTTTTTTCATAAGAAACATAAGCCGCCAGTGCTGAAATACCAAATCCACCATAACCTGCAACCTGAGACAAAACCCTTCCAGCCGAAGACAAATCTAGGGATATAGAACTAGCATTTGGTGCAAACGAAAACTTATAGTCTCCCATGGTATGCCCCATTGCCTGCAAAGCAAGAAATGCACCTTTTCCATGCGCCAAGTTCAAGCCTTTGGATGACTCCAGCACACCACCAGCCAATGAGGCAGCATAACTAATATCACCGCCATTTATTGAATCATGCCATCCAACAAACTGCCCAGCTAAGCCCAACGAGTCTGCACCACTACCACCTCCAAGTCCGTATGATTGATTAAAATAGTCAGACGCAGCTCCATTGGCTAGCGCATTCTCAAAAGCCTGATTTGACTGATTATTGATATCTACAGCCTGAGAACTCTGCTTAGCTACACGGCCTTGCGGGGCTTCGCCATTACAAGACGAACCACCATTACCACCACCTTGGAATGAGCCGCTAAACGTGACATTACCACCCACCCCAGTAATGTTGTCGCCGATAATATCTGACTTTTTAATTTCGCGGTCTATCCTACTGCCAGTTACACTGGCATACCCACTCGGATCTGTCCCCGCCAACGGGTTATTCATAATGTAAGAATAAGGGTTCAAGCTCTGTGAGTTACCTGGACTTTGAATTATCGGGTCAACAGAGAGGAACCTGCCGAGGTTGTAATCATATCCCCGGCCGTTCATATGAATAAGCTCTACTTCATCCAAATGACGATGCTCAGTAAAACCGTTACGGCTTAAACTCACGCTCTGCAGTCGTGCCGGGAACAGACTATTACCCTCTGTTGTCCTCGGTTTACCAAAGGCATCAAACATTCTGCGGTCCGTCACCTGCCCGTTGTGGTCGCTATAGGTTAACGTACTGCCTAAGCGGTCTTTATGCGTATAACGTATCTGGTGTTGGTTGGTCGCATCGTATTTAATAATAGCGATATCTTGCAGGTAGATACGCCACTCGCCGTTGCTTTCTTCTTCGTACAGCTTGTCTATTTCATAGGTGGTCGTGCCGTTGCGAACTTCTTTTAACCGCTCCAGCGTCGCTCCATAGCTAAGCTTTGCATACTACCTACCGCGTCACAACTGTAGCTGATGAGCTTTCTAGGCTACTTAAAATAGTAGGCAAAGAGCAAAAGCTGTCACAGTTTTTCCGCACTGGGCCATACTGCGCACCGTGCTGGTGATTTTGCTCAGTTTGGAGGCCATGGCCAGTGAGTACATCGCCGAACAACAGGCAGAGCCAGAAACCACGAAACAGGCCGAACAGTCCAACGACAACGAGTTGGCGGCTTAGGTCCAGACATAACAAAGCCCGCAAGTGCGGGCTTTGTTTTACTTAACTTAATTGCTTCATTCGATAACAAACTTCACTGGCAAAACAAAGAACATAACTATAGGCATTGCGATAGTGACCCAATAAAACAGGTCTAGCTTCGCTCTTCGAGATATAAAGAAGGCTATTAACCATGCAGAGATAGATATCCCCCCGTAAACCATGAACCACGCAAAAGCAAACGAACCAATTCCCTTTCCAGTAACAATGAACTCCCAACCAATAACTACAATCGCCAAAAAGTTCAGAGCACTAAAGCCAATCGCAAACCAATATAATGCTAAAGATATCTTATTTTTTAAGCACATTTTTCTCACCTCAATCCCGCATTATATAAGTCTCTAGCTAGATCCCTTCGTCGGGACTGACCATCAGCACCGCCATCGGCGTAATAAAAATGTCCCGTCCCAGTGACCTGCTGATAGAACAACTGAGGGGCTGATGTTACAACCCTAAATCCGCTCATACCGGCCCGAATGGGGTCACCTTGTGCAGCAAGATCCCGCACAATTACATTTCTGATTCCAGGGTTATCACGTAACGTCGCTAAGAAGGACGATGTGATAGGAGAGCCAATAAGAACAAGATTATCTACTGTACCGCCCAGCAACGTCCGAGTCATTGCGACGTGGGCAGCGACCAGTGAACCATAGGAATAACCAACCAAATTAAGCTGACCTTTTCCATCACCCTGTCCTTGGAATTTTTCTCTCATGGTCGCCAATTTGTCGCTAACATCAACCTCTTCATTTAAGGCAAGCACGCCCAGGAGAGCATCTGCCGCAGTTGTTCCTGACCACTCATCCCGGTTTACAGCATGCACATCAGATATTCCTGCTTCGCCAAAAGCAGAGACCATACCATCGATATAGTTACCATCCATCCCTGCGCCACCAAAGAAGTAAGTTCCATCGTGAGTTTTTTTACCCTCAGCTGCACCCAACTGATCAACAGCACCGCTGCCATTGCTTTGCCCCATCAAATCCGTAGTACTACCATTTGAGAATGAGGCAGAAACGCCCGTAATCTGCGCCCCATTGCCCAGCTTACCGGCTGCAAAGCTGGACACGTCACTGGCAAAATGACTGCTTCGGCTATTTAAGGAGGTACTTCCCAGTGTCTTTCCGGTATCACTGTCTTTTACATCAACCTTAACGCAGCTTTTTATGCGTGTTCCGGTTTCAGCTGCGCAATACCCCGTAGGGTCCGTCCCAGCCAGCGGATTATTCATAATGTATGAATAAGGGTTAAGACTTTGTGAGTTGCCTGGGCTTTGAATTATCGGGTCAACACTCAAGAACCTACCCAAATTGTAATCATACGCCCGACCGTTCATATGAATAAGCTCTACTTCATCCAAATGACGATGCTCAGTAAAACCGTTACGGCTTAAACTCACGCTCTGCAGTCGTGCCGGGAACAGACTATTACCCTCTGTTGTCCTCGGTTTACCAAAGGCATCAAACATTCTGCGGTCCGTCACCTGCCCGTTGTGGTCGCTATAGGTTAACGTACTGCCTAAGCGGTCTTTATGCGTATAACGTATCTGGTGTTGGTTGGTCGCATCGTATTTAATAATAGCGATGTCTTGCAGGTAGATACGCCACTCGCCGTTGCTTTCTTCTTCGTACAGCTTGTCTATTTCATAGGTGGTCGTGCCGTTGCGAACTTCTTTTAACCGCTCCAGCTTCGCTCCATAGCTAAAACTGAACCTGTTGCCCCCTCGGGTTATCTGACTCGGCTGTTTAAAGCTGGTGTAGCTAATCGTTAATCCATCTCCTGCTATCAGGTTACCCTGATTATCGTAACTGAAGTTCACCGTGCTGTTATTCAGCTTCACCACCTGACGTACCGCGTTCGCTCCAGCATTGCCCCCTAAGCTTTTGTTCGCATTGCCGTAGTGATAGGTATGAGCGTAGTCTGTTTTGCTTTGCAGGTTACCTACCGCGTCATAGCTGTAGCTGATGGGTACTGTAAAGCCCATATTGCTGTAGGTACTATGAGTTAAACGGTGCAGCTCATCGTATTCGTAGCTTTCGCTCGCGCCTGTGACGTGGTTTTGTGCCTGGATAAGATTGCCATACTCGTCATACCGCTGGTACTCCACGTCATGTATCTGCATACCACCTGACGAGGCTATTAATCTCTCCACCCAGCCTGTTTCGCTGTTGTATTGGTTGTCTTCGTGTATGCCATTACCCAAACTGGCGCCAAGCCTGTTACCAAAAGCGTCCTGACTGGTTATTGTGCGATAGATGTAGCCACTGGACAGATTGCTGACCTGTTGCAAATAACCGCTTGGAGTGTAGCTGTATTGCACTGTCAATCCATTCGGATAGCGCAGACCTGTTGGTTGTCCAGTACTGTCATCGTAAAAGTGACGTGTTACAAAGCTCTTACCATCCAATGCCAGCATATTGCTAACAAGCTGGCCGCTGCCATTGTAGTCATAGGTGCGTGTTATGCCATTAGCTATTTCCTGATAAGGCATCCCTTTCAATATGGTATCGTAGCGAAAAATCGCTCTGTCTTTTACGCTACTGCCATCATAGCTGATACGCCCGGTCTGTCGCCCCAACTGGTCATAATCAAATCGGATGACAATACCGTTCGCATCGGTTTCTTGCTCCAACTCACCAAAACCGTTGTACTGGTAGCTGCTACTCCCTTGATTAGGGTCTGTTACCTGTAACTTTTGCCCCAATGCGTTATAGCTGGCAATCAACTGCACACCGTTGGCATCCTGCAGTAAGATTGGCAACCCCAAACCATTGTAACGGTAGTAAGTTACACCCCCTCTGGCATCTTCTGTATGCAACAGCTTATTCAGGCTGTTATAACTTCGGCTCATATGCAGGCTGCTGTTAGCGGTAATATCTGTAGTCAGGCCACTGTAGTCGTATTCAACACTCAGAGCTCCGGGCAGTTGCTTAGTGCCAGCGCGTCCTAACAGATCATAATCGGCGAACCGGGTTTCACCACGAGAGCTCCCTACCTGATAAGGCTCACTCTGAGATATGACTAAACCACGATTGTTATATTTAGTATCCTGATTAATCCACTCGCCGGAAAAACCTTTGCTACTTTTGCGCAGTACGCGACCTAGCTGATCATAATAGCTGCGCTGCTGTGGCACGCCAGTCTGACTAACTACCTGCATCCATAGTGCACCTGCGGGCGCATTATTGTCATGGGTAACACTGTCGTACCAGATGTGTTGTTTAGCCTGACCGGGGCGCTGTACACTAACTGGTCGACCAAAGGTATCGTACGCAGTATGAGTAGCCAGATTATTCGCATCAATTTCGCTGATTGGCTGACCTGTAGCACTATCAGTGTGCAGGTAGCTGACATGGTTTAATGGGTTCGTCAGTTTGAATGGGAAGTAGCCGTCACCTGCTTCTGTGGTGCCATTTTTGCTATAGCTGATTTTCTCTGTCCGATTCTGGTTACTCCACACACCATCAGCATTCATGATCTCTGCAGTACGGGTTACTGTAACAGGCAGACCATACGAATTAAAGCTGGTTACAGAACTCTGACTACGGCTATTGTCACTGCTGCTTATTACTACTTTCTGTGGGGCACCGGACAGATGCCAGTCGCTATACGTAGTCTTTACCCAGCTAGCATTATCCAGAGTAGCACTGTAGCTCAGTATCGTACCTTTTTGATCAACAGGAATACTATGCAGAGTTTGGCTTTGTAAACGATGCGGCCACCATGGGCTAACTTGCGGCATATAAATAGCTTCAGTTTCTGAGGCGTAGACTCCGCTGTCATCTGTTATGACCTTGCGGGTTAGCAGTACATTGCCAAAGGCATCAATATCGCTTACAAAGCTGCTCTCATGACTGTATTGCTGCTTGGTACGCAAATCATATTGATAGCTATCTGCTCCAGCCAGATACAAGCTGATAATAGTTCCTGCAGGACACTCCAGATCTGTTTCATCTGTTTTAGGTTGGTATCGGCTGCTACAGTTGCTGGAGCCCATAGCGTCGGCGTGTGCTATGTTCTGTTGCCAGTTAAATATCTGTATCGACAGCGCATTTGATAATTGTGTAGCTTCTGTTCCATCGTAGCCAAAAGCCGGATATACATCAGGGTAATCGACACCACTAAAAGTAAACTGACCACGCACCTGACCAGTAAATGGAAACTTCTGCCTAAAATCGGTATGACTGATAAGTCCGGTATTATTGTCTTCTGCAACAATGGCGCGGAACCCTCTGAACCCTCGGCCCTGAGTGTGGTACATAGCACCGCGATAAGCATACCGGGTACGGTTTACCCCCCCTACACCATCAGTTTTGCTGAACTGGGCCACGGCATACATACTGGAAGCAAAGTGAAAATGTTGCCCGTCTTCGACATAGCTACGGTCAGGTAAATAAAACGCTAATGCGGAATTATCAGCAGAAATATCTGCACTGTTCAGGTCTAACAAAGTGTTTCTAAGTGTCGCCTTGGCCGTGGAAAGTGGTAAATAATCCCATTGATGTACCACATTAAAGCCATCTTGCACCCTTTTTAATACATCAGGTTGGGCATAAGGAACTGCACCTGTAGCGCTACCACGATTGCGGTTAATATACACACCATACTGATGACCAAACTGAGACATAGCTCCACTGATAGAGTCGATATGGGTTTCAGGGAAGCGGGGACCGTATGCAAACACCATATCGGTTAAACCTTTCCCCAAGGCGTCGGTTACAAAGTTCTCTGTGGCAGACCCGTATATATCAGTAGGCGTTTGGGTGGCGCTAATCTGCCCAGAATCATCTATATGAAATTGAAGCGCGTTATAGCGGTATATACTGTCATCGAACCGATCCGTCGGCAAAGGCGATGTATTGAATGATTGTGTCGTCATTCTGACCGGCAGGTACATTTCATCACCACATACTTCTTTGTCCCGCACACCATTGTTGGTAGCTTCTCTCACTTGAGTACAAGCGGTGACAACACGTTGGCCAGGCATTAACAGTTCAGTTTTACCATCATTGTCAATATCCATAACCCGGAAACTGCTCAAATACTTGGGGTACACAGTGGTCGAAACTTCACCATCATCATTAGTGTTATATCGCCGTGTCGCCACAGTCACGCCCAGGTCAATTAATCCTGAAAACTCTCCGTCTCCTTGATTTAGTCTTAACTGCACAGTGAAGTTATTATCGGCCCAACCTAACCAATCTTGGAGACCATCACCGTTTATGTCGATAAAGTAACTAAAATATCTCGACATAGGCACATCGCCAAAAGGCACAAAAGTTTTAGGGTTAAACTGTATGGAGTTTAATGCAGAATAATTCAGCAGGAATTTTCTGACTAAAGGCAGGGGAGCTGCGTTGCCATCACTAAAGTTATAGGTTTGCGCTTCAACCAGATCCGGCAAACCATTTCCATCAATATCACCTAAGAACTGCACTGAGGACGTTTCAATACGCCGACTATTACGTAACTCTGTTTCATAGGTGTATAGCAACATCTTGTTAGCAGAGCTGTAGGGCATTGTGTTATTGCCAGAATGCCTGTAAAGCTCCAATATCGGATAGCCATTGTTATAACGGTAAATGATAAGGTCTTGCCAGCCATCACCATTGAAATCAGCAATATGCCTCACATGGTCCTGTTGATGGACATAAACTTGCTTACTTTGTAAGTTGATATCAGTGTTAAGTATCGTTTGTTGTATTGACGGCTGGGTCAACAACAGTTGTAACTTACCACCGCTCACCTCCCAACCATCAGTAAGACCGTTGTTGTCAAAGTCACCTTCTACACATTCCATTCTTAGTGTAAAAGGATTTTTCTGGCAGTTGTTTAGCTGAAAATTATGTCCATCAGTTATAGTTCCTTCAGCGGACACGAAATGGCTGGGCCAATCTCTGACTCCATCGCCATTAATGTCGCCATGCGGCACAAGCTTATCAATAGTACGGTGCTGCTGGTAAACAGCTTGATTGTCAAATGCAAGCTTTTCCAACACATATTGGACTGGCGCATCCTGCCAACTGAACTCAGTTGGTTTATAGCACTCAGCTGAAGAGCTACCACATTGTTGAATGGATTGAAGTAGGCTGCGGTTTGATGCTCCGCTCGCTTTATAGGTCAGCAAAAACTGCTTTGTAAGAGTGGTTTCAACATAAGTGCTGATCGATTTCAGACGCTGAGTCTGCATGAAAAGGCCAGCAGAAAGATACGACTGAATGACATCAGGTCTGCTTTCATAACTAAATCTAACAGAGCGATTCCCCTGTACTGTGGCCGAATCGCCCGTGTAATAAATACTGCTTAACAGCACCTCTCCGTTGCTCAGATTATTATAGTTGTAATGAATCGCATTTTTTCCGGTAGCATCCAGTACATAATTAAGCAGCCAACTGAATGCTTCATTACGGCCTTCATGGATCACTTTAGCTTGTTCAGATGTTGAACCAAAATACGCTGTACGACCATTTGGATAACTAACCTCAAAGTAGACACTGCTCTGTTCCAGGTTACCACCTAACTGTTTCACTAAAACGAATTGGTCTATTTCGGTACGGTATTGAGTGCCCGTCGCGCCATAGCGACCGCTCACTGCAACCAACCTCTGGCCATTCAGACATAAGCGGTCTGTAGCCTCATAATTGACGTTAGCCACAAAACCATCCTGAGCAACTGTCGCTGCGCAGCGAGATATAGCTTCTGAGCCTGCAAGGCTAAAACCAACGCCTACAACGCCATTGCTCTGCTGTGATTGATAGTTGATGCTGATCTGAGGCTGCATACCTGCACGACCCGGTGGCAGCGGTACACCAAGCTGATAGCTCGCCTGGCCACCGCTCACACCGACTTCAGCCTGAATGGCACCAATATTCGGTTGTAAGGGCATATAGGTATCATTGGTGGCATTAGTCTGATCTGGCTGTTCAAAAGAACTTTTTACCCAATCAGGCACAGCAAATACAGTGTGTGCCACCGGGCTGCTATAAGGCGAACAGGCCCAGGCGAAATCATTGCAGGCTTTGACAGCTATTTCCCAGTTACCCTCGGTAAGATTTGAGATATTCGCATATTCTGCGACAACATCTGACGTAGCAACTCGCCAATCGCCTCCATTCTGTCGTTTAAATATCTGAAAGTAGGTAGACTTATCATCAGCCGCCAGCCAACTTATCGTCAAAGCACCGTCACTTGACTCGGGTACTTGCAAATTAGTTGGAACCAGAGGTGGATTGCGCACTGATACACTGCTGACGGGAGAGTATTGACTACAAGCCCAGGTATAACCGTTACATACCTTTATTCTGAATTGCCATTGCCCATCTGTAAGAGTTAAAGATGTAGGTCCGCTGCCATTGTGATTCGCTCCAATTGCATTCCAACTGCCATTGTTGACACTACTTTCCAGTAATAAGTAATGATCCGACTCAGTCAACGTCTGCCAACTGATGTCCAACTCACCAAGAGAAGTAGGACTATGGATCGGCGCATCAGGAGTTGCCGGGATTTTGGCCACTGTGGTGATTGAGGAAACACTATACGGGCCACAACCTGAAAATCCATTCTCGTCATTACATGCCCTTACCCTGAACCTGTAATTTCCGTCCGAATTAATCGAAACAATATGGCTTGGCGAGATACCGTTATATACAGCTATCCAACTTCCCGCAGCTTCTTGCTGCTCCAGCTCATACCGATCAGTATTGCCACTGGCTTTTTTCCAGCTTAGGTTAAATAATCCGGATGTACTTGTTGCAGGAAATTCAGAAAACTCTCCAGGCATACTGGGAGCAAGAGCAACCACAGTATTGACGGAGGAGCTGTAATCACTGCAACTAGTAAAGCTTTGCACAGCATTACAAGCTCTGAGCCGGAAATAATAACGACCATCTTCGCTTACGCTAATGTTTGTGCTCAAAGCATTGCCACTGTAGACTCGGGCCCAGCTGCCATCGTTATGCCGCTGCTCCAGCTCGTAGCGAACAACATTGCCGCTGGCGCCTCCCCAACTAACGCTGAAACTTCCAGCCGCACTATTCTGCGGGACCGTAATACCGGCAGGTGCTGTAGGCTTAAGAGCAGCCAATACAACACCAGAAGTTCGATACCCACTGCACACTTCATTGCCCGCCAGGGTATTACATGCGCGCACCTGAAACAGGTAACTACCATCGGCTAAACCCGAAACGGCCGCAGTTCTCTCGGCTCCACTATAGACCTCCTGCCAAGCACCATTGCCTAACTGTTTCATTAACTGATAACGATGGACTGCTCCTGAGGCGATCCCCCAGGATACCGCCAGAGACCCTGTATTGGAGGTTGCGGGGACAGTAATAGAGTCGGGTTGACCAGGCGGATTCAGCACCTGGACGGCAAAGGCTTGGCCGTAGGACTGACAGTTATCTGTGCCTCCATCAATATGAATACAACCCTGCATCGTATAGGTATAGTTACCATCAGCACGGGTCAGTGTGACTGTCCTTCCGTCCAACATCGGACTGAACGTGGCGATCAATACGCCATTTTCTCTCAAATTGACATAATCTGAATGCCCAGGTGGGGCCCAGGTTACGCTGACAGTCCCACGTGATGTAGCAGCACCGGTAATATTCGGCATCTGTGACAGTGTCAGTGTTCTTGTTGCTGACCAGCCACTGCAACCACCAGCATTACACGCTCTGACCCGGAATGAATAGCTACCTAATGCGTAGCCTGACAAGGACACGGAAGTTTGATTTGCATTGAGTCTCCTCGTCCAGTTAGATCCTACCAATTCCTCCAGCTCATATCGCGTCGCTAAAGGTACCGCCCCCCAGCCAACTCCAAGTGCACCTGTGAAAGTAAATATACTTTGGGTAGACGATGACGTTATTACAGGTACCTCTGTTGGTGGATACACCACCTGAATCTCTGCGGTAGCGCTATACCCTGAGCAATTACCTCCATTACATGCTTTTACTCTGTACGAGTAATTTCCTGCTGCTTTTCCAGCGTAAGCTTTACTCTGCCCTGCAGAGTTCTGTACCTGCTGCCAACCATTCGCGTTTGCCTGTTCTTCCAGAATGTAGCTGGTCGTCCCTGCAACAGCATCCCAACTGACACTATAGCTTCCGGTATTGCTGAGTGATGGCACTGTGGGTTTAGCTGGAGGGGGGATAGTGACAGACACAACAACATTAATACTTGCCTGTTTGGTAGTTTCCTTCACCCACTCAGCAATCAAATTATTGTAATAGCGAACCGTGATCCATAATTCATATGTATAAGTGCCGCTGCTAAGACCAGTGACAACCACAGATGTTCCACTGCTTGCAACGACCCGTGTAGCAACACCACCTTTAAGCTCCCTAACTTGGAAACTTTGCACAGCTCCTGGGTTTTGCCACGCCAATGTAAAACTACCACTTGTATTGGTCGTCGTCGGATATTGGGTAAAACTAACGGCCTGAACGAGCAACGGAAAAACAAACAATAATGCCAATATGCAACGCAGCATGATTCATCCCTGAAAATTAACCAAGACTATGCCTCGAATAGAAGAGATTAATTTTATAATTCATTCACACTAATCACACAAGTGAATTAAATTAATTACACAAAAACTATAAAAAGGGACAATCTATTCAGATAGTAGAGCAACTTTTTATCCAATGATAAAAAAGACCTGCTTATCAACCTTGCAGTATTGCAGACAGGTTATGCAACCAATAACCCATTGTTTTTAAGCTATGTTCTTGTAGTTCACTTGAGGATCTTAGAATAACTGATAGACGATACACAACTCAAAGCAGTGGTAAGACGAACAACATCACTTTTCCCCAGCCATCTGCTTTAAAAACTCAAGGCGCTGTTTTTCCTCATCACTGAGCACAAAAGGCTCGTCACTCAATTGGTCAAAGTTAATGGCCTCCACCACAAAACCTGGCTCTTTGCTGTCACCGTATCTGGTCGCTTCAGCCGGCATGGCGGAGCGTAATTCCAGCACAAAGGTTCCGAGCCAATAGGGCCCGGCTTGTTGCTGTAATACCTGTTTAAAAGCTTTTAGATCCAAAATTGCAGAACCTTCAGTCAGCTTCCCTTCAGCGGTCAGCACCGCCAAAGGCTGTTTGTTTTCAGTAAATAAATTAGCTCTTAAGCGGTACATACCAGCTTTTTTCACATCAAGATTTACTGGGATCACTAAATCAGACCCACGCGAACTGCTGCTGCCAATGCCCGTGATAGTGGCCACCGGATAGCTGTAGTCCAGCCCTGTTTGTAATTGCTGAGTTTTGCCTTGCGCTTCAAATAGCACCACCAACTCCATAGCGCCATCCCAGTTTTCACTACCATCAAACTGATGCGGCCATTCGGTGGAGTCTGGCGTAGCGGTTAAATCGGCTTGCGCCAACACTTTGCCGCTTTGTTGCTCACGTAATTCGGCTTTCACCTGTTGTGGCGATAAACTTTCCATCACCAGGCTAAAGACGACCGGTTCGGGATACGTAAAGCGGTATTTGGGCAACACCAGACTGGCGCTCGCGCCCCCTTCCAGCGGCAAGGCCACTGTGTCGAAGTAATTCGGATTCAGCAGTTGATGATCAGCCGAAGTTAAAGGCCGCGAATAAGATGGGTAACTTAGATCTGCCGCATAAGCTTGCGATAACAGGCTAAAGCTTTGCTTTAACTCCTCCTGCTGATACTGATCAATTGGCACCGGAGCTACTGCCGGAACCACTGGCGTTTGTTGCGGCTCAGCCATAGCTTCAGGCTGTGGTTTATCCACCGCTACAGTAGCAGTTTCGTTTTTGGGCCAAAACCAAAAAGCCGCCAGTGCCAGCAGCACCAGCAGCAGAGTAAATAAAACTTTCTTTTGCATTAATCAGCGGCCTGACTGACTAAAGACGACATACTCTGGCGATCTGAGCCTGTCACTAACACATAGTTTGAAGCAAAAACCCACCAACCTCTTGATTGCTGATACGTTTGGAACTGCAAAGCCTCTGCATTTAAGTAAGTCGCTCTGGCGTTAGCAGCTGTCACTTCGCCATCGCGACTATCTTCAATCAGACCACTGTGGCTGTAATCATTGCCCATTAGCATAGGGTAGTGATACGGCATAAAGCCTTTCACGCCACTGCTCTGACTGGCCAGCTTGCCGTCAAAAGCCACGTTCGCACTGCAACTGGTAAAAGCACCAACAGCGGAAGCACCGCAGCTGGAATGACTGGCGACTACACCGTCGTCTGTGCCAGGTAAAAATGGCCCTGTGGCATTTAAGAAGTCAGAACCTGCACCGGCAAAACGTAAACGTGGCACGCGGCTGGTGGGGAAACTGGCCAACTGACGCGCTGTATTCACCCTTAAGTCGTTCAGTACCCCAATATTGGAAGGCGTTGGTATTTGACCTAACCACAAAGATAAAGCTGCGCGTAAAGCCGCATCTGTCCAACTTCCTCCTCCTGCTACATTGACGGCTAAATCAGCCAACTCCACTCCGCCACCAGCGCCAGCGAAGTCAAAACTGGCAATGATATTCAGCGGTTGTAAACCGGCGTTTTTAAGCCACAAAGCCTGATTGTCGATGATATAACGGGTCACTAAATCGCCAGTGGAGTGGCTGACAAAAATACAACCATTGTTACAGGAGCCAGAGCGGGACAGCTGTTGTAATTTAGGCCAGACATAATCAGTGGCAATTTTACCTGTTATACGTTCTTGCGAAGGCCAGTCGATACGCGCGTCAGCGCGGCTTAACCAAAAACCAGCCCAATAGTCAGCGCCATTGCTGGTGACATCTGCCCCTGTTGGTCGGTCAGCTAAATTCGCAGGCTGAAAACCATGCACCAGCACCACAGTATGACCATTTAACGCAGCAGAAAGAGGTAAGCTCAGCAGCGCCAAACCGGCAGCCGCCATTTTCAGTAGTTTCATTCGTTTGTCCTTGTTCTTGTCTTTGTGAATTTATTGTTTTATTTGCATCATTTCCGTGATGCCAAGTTACAAATCCCAGTACAAGATAGAACAGCTTAATGGCAATGCAATACAGTATTCGTCGTAAAACCAATGATGTGCAGTATGAATTCCATTGCTTCTGTTTGAATGTACATCTGTTTTTTTGTTAACAATTAGTCAAAGCCACACAGTCGCGCATCTTGTACTCTGCTTCACTACAGAGTACAGCTGTCGTCAGGTGTTTAAAGTGATTACTCAAATTATTTTTCAGCACTATCAGCAAAAAAAGTTTCGCTAATAAAACTTATAACTTTTGCTCAGTCGACCTGAATAATTGCTGCCATACTGAATTAAGCTTCGGGCTCAACTGGCGGAGTTTCGAAGGATCTGGAGCGCCTGTCTGCTGTTTCCCGGCACAGGTATCAACCGCCCTATGAAGAAAACAGGACGCTTTATGGGTAATGAAGATGAACTGCAGAAACTGCATCAGCACGACAAGATAAACTTATTATATTCAAACAGTTATGCTGGAATGCTGATTTCAATGATCGCATCCGGTACTTTGGCTTTTGGTTTTTTACAACAGGCAAACCGTACTGAAAAAATATTCTGGTGGGTGCTGATGAATGCCTTACTGCTGTTCAGACTGGCAGATGCGATAGTCTGGACCCGTAAAGTACGGCAAGGTGGTAAAGGCCAACAGAAAGATTTACTCAGATTTTCAGCAGGTGCCATCGCTACAGCTTTGCTTTGGTGCTTCTATTGTCTGTATTTTTATCCTGGCTTTGATTTAAGTGAGTTAACCACCTGCATTATTATTGTTTCGGCCATGGCTGGTGGGGCCGTGAATATTTTGTCCGGCGATAAAACCACATCCATCGCCTACTCCATTATTTTACTGATGCCTTTCTCTCTCTTGTTGCTGTTATCCCCTGAGTACTATCAGAATTTGTTAGGTGGACTGGGGATGTTTTTTTCACTGGTCATGGTGGTTTCAGCGCTGAAATCAGCTGATTTCACCCTGAAGTCTATTGAGCTGAGGCATCAAAACAACTTGTTATTAGAAAGTATGGAAGATCAGGTGGTTGCCAGAACCAAGCAGATCTACGACTTATCCAATCTGGATGTGTTAACCCGACTCTTCAACAGAACTGCATTTTTGTCCCATGTACGGGAAATAAAACAGAGTTCTATTCAGCACAAGAAAGGCTTTTCTATTTTGTTTGTCGATCTGGACGGCTTTAAACGGGTAAATGACAGTATAGGACACAGCGTTGGTGATGAAGTATTAATACTGACAGCTCAACGAATTAAAGCCTGTTGCACTGAAGCCATGACCTTATGCCGCTGGG
The DNA here is from genome assembly GCF_014645135.1 of Rheinheimera tangshanensis. GTDB lineage: Bacteria > Pseudomonadota > Gammaproteobacteria > Enterobacterales > Alteromonadaceae > Pararheinheimera > Pararheinheimera tangshanensis. The sequence continues at coordinate 59,703 of NZ_BMLH01000001.1, read as the reverse complement.
GCGGCGATGAATTTCTGATCTGTGTACCAAGCAATAATACCGAGGTGCTGGTGCGCTTATCCTGCCAGTTGGTTGAACATATTTCCGGCACTATGGAGATCAGAGGACATAGAATACGTATCAGTGCCACTATTGGCATTGCCCTTTATCCTGAGCACAGTAAAGACGAACAAGAGTTGATACAGCTGGCAGATATGGCGATGTACCATCAGAAAAGCAGCATCAGCCAACGCTGGTCGTTTTTTGATGATCATTTAGCCAGCAGAATGAAAAGAGAGATTTTCCTGCGTAACAGGCTGGATACAGCCCTGGAAAACGAAGAGTTTCGGCTGGTATTTCACCCTATAGTTCGAGCATCTGATACTGCGGTCGTGGCTTTTGAGGCTTTGTTGCGCTGGCAATTGGACGGTGAAAATATCGCGCCACATGAATTTATTGGTCTGGCAGAGCAAACAGGGCGAATACGGCAAATTGGGTATTGGGTATTACAAAAATCCTGCTTGGAAATCAGAATGCTCACTGAGCTTTATGGCTCCATTTCTGTCTGTGTTAACGTGTCTGTAGTGCAGTTTCAGGATCTGAGTTTTGCCAGCACCATTGAAGAAATGATCCGTTATTACGGTATTGAAGCCCGTTTTCTTCATATCGAAATTACGGAATCCGTCTTCTCCGGCGACAAAGAAAACCTGTTTTTTACCATCAAACATCTGCAAAGCCTGGGCATCAAAGTCTCTATTGATGATTTCGGCACTGGTTACTCATCTTTGTCGGTGATGCAGGACTTAAATGTAAATATTGTCAAAATCGATAAGTCTTTTATCGATAAACTGGATTTGAATGGCATGACGATAGTGGCGGCAGTGATGAGCATCTCCGCCAATATGGGTTACAAAGTGGTGGCTGAAGGGGTTGAAACTGCTGAACAGGCCGAAAAACTCACCAAGGCCGGGGTACACTATTTACAAGGTTATTTGTATGAACGACCACTGGAGCTGCATCAGGTAAGTGGTTTTATCCAGAAAAACCGCGAGCAAATGGCGCATTAATTAATCTCTGCTGCCACTATATTTGCCAGCTTAGCGCGCAGGTCTGTGATGGACGTATTGCGGTTGGGGTGCACACGATTTGATAACAAAATGATATAGGTGCGGCTGGCCGGATCGATCCAGAGACTGGTACCGGTAAACCCCGTGTGACCAAAAGAACCAGCGGGTAATAGATCCCCTTTAGGTGCTGAATAAGCTGTTTGCATATCCCAGCCTAAAGCCCGGCTTTGGTTACCAATCACTACAGGAGTTAATACACGTTGTACCGCCAAAGGCGATAATACGCTTTGGCCTTTATGCTCACCGCCGTTTAACAACATTTGGGCAAACAAGGCTAAATCGTTAGCTGTGCCAAAAACTCCGGCATGACCTGCGACCCCATTTAAACGCAGAGCAGTTGGGTCATGCACCACCGCATGCAAATAAGTTTGAGCATAGTTTGGCAATAGCTTTTGATAATCTGTATCCCCCTGCAGGTTTTCAGTTGGAGCAATACGTTGCAGATAAGCGGCATCTTGCAAAGGTTTATCCAAAGGCAAGTAACGACTGTCTTTCATTTGCAACGGCAGGAAAATGCGTTGCTGTGCGACTAAATCCAGTGGCTGATTTGTGATTTGTTCAACCACCAGCCCCAACAAAATAAAACCTATATCTGAATAAACAAACTGCTGATCCGGCCTGGTTTTTAACTTCAGCTTTGCCAGTTGCTGCTCTAAACCCGCTTTGCCCTGCCAGAATTCACGCCGGTCAAAACCATCGGCTAAACCTGAGCTATGAGTCAGCAATTGCACAATAGTGATGTTTTTCACCTGTGCATCGTTAAGCTGCTTCAGGTACTTGCCTACAGGGTCGGTAAGCCTTAACTCGCCCTGCTCCACCAGCTGCATTATTAAGGTTGTTGTCACTAAGGGCTTAGTTAACGAAGCTAAATCAAACACAGTGTCTGTTGTAGTGACAGCCGCTGCAGGTGAATAGGTTTTAAAACCAAAAGCCTTGTAATACAGGATCTGTTCACCACGCCCTACCAGCACCACAGCGCCCGGTAACTGCTTGTCGGATATCGCTTTTTCAACCAAAGGCGCGATACGATCATAAGGTTCAGCCGCCAGTACTACAGTGCTGAAACAACACAGCAGGGAAAATAATACGCCTTTGATCTTCATAAATTTTTTCTTCCCTGCTGTGACCTATTCGCTAAATAATGCTAATAAGTCTTGCGCCTCACCCTGCCAGATATGGCTTTGACCCAGACTGAAAATCTGATCGGCTAAGCCTTGCTTAAACTGCTGTAACTGCTGCACTTTTTCTTCTACAGTTTTGCTGATAATCAGTTTATAGACAAACACCTGTTTGTCCTGACCTATCCGATAAGCCCTGTCTGTCGCCTGATTTTCGGCCGCTGGATTCCACCAGGGGTCGTAGTGAATAACAGTATCAGCTGCTGTCAGGTTTAAGCCTGTACCACCGGCTTTTAAGCTGATTAAAAACACCGAATTGTCGCCGAGCTGGAATTCGTCGATTTGTTCCTGCCGCTTCTTAGTCTGACCTGTCAGCTTACTGTAGCTGATATCCATATACTGCAGTTCCTGTTCTATCAGGCTCAGCATGCTGGAGAACTGGCTAAAAATCAGCACTTTACGACCTTCTTCGATCATCTCAGGCAAAGTATCGCGCAGCCACTGCAACTTAGCATTATTCTGCACCAGCTGCGCCTGCTCTATGGGCAATAACCGTGCATCACAACAGGCCTGGCGTAACTTTAACAGCGCATCCAGATACTCCATCTGACTGGCGGCTACGCCTTTGCGCAAAAATAATTCCCGTACTTTGGTTTCCATAATTAAACGGATACTTTCGTACAAGTTACGCTGATCCGACTCCATCTCCAGCAGTTGCAGAATTTCGGTTTTATCCGGTAATTCTGTCGCCACCTGCTTTTTCGTGCGGCGTAACATAAAAGGCGCAATACGCTGGCGCAATGCATGGGCACGCTCAGCATCGGCTGACTTTTCTATGGGTTTGCGAAATACCTGCTGGAACCGGGCTTCAGTGCCTAATAAACCCGGCAAGACAAAATCAAATAAGGCTTTGAGTTCACCCAAATGGTTTTCCAGTGGCGTGCCTGTTAAGGCCAGCTTGAAGTCAGCTTTCACTAAACGAGCACTTTGCGCCGACTGCGAACCGGCATTTTTAATATGCTGCGCTTCATCCAGCGCCATCAGGCTAAAGTGATGAGTCTGGTAATAGGCTATATCCCGCACCAGCAGCGGATAACTGGTGACTATTAAGTCGTATTTTTCCAGCTGGTCAAACAGCGCCTGCCGTTTAGGGCCGTATACAGTCAGCACTTTTAATGAAGGGGCAAAACGTGCAGCTTCTTGTGCCCAGTTGCCTAATAAACTGGTCGGGCAAACAATTAAAGCCGGATGCTTAAGCAGCCCCGCCTCCTGCTGATGCAGTAAAAAGGCCAATGTCTGTACAGTTTTTCCCAACCCCATGTCGTCGGCTAAAATGCCACCCAAACCAAAACGACGCAGGAAACAGAGCCAGCTTAAGCCCTGCTGCTGATAAGGTCGCAGTTGAGCTTTTAAAGTGAGCGGCGCTGGGACATCCTCAATGCCATCAAAATGTTGCAGTTGAGTCACCAACTGCTGCAAACGTCCAGCATTGAGATAACGAATTTCTTCAGCACCAGGGCCTGGCAATAAGGCGGCCTTGTAATCCGGCAGCTCTATTTCGCTGGGAGCTTTTTTCAGATTTAAAAGTTCAACTATGGTGTCGATCAAGGGCTGTATCAGGCTGACAGGCAAAGGCAATTTGCCTTGCGGTAAACTCAGCCACAAGGTTTCATCGGCCGCAGGCAAACCATAACTGCGTAACCACTGGGTGATTAAAGGCAGGAGCGGAATTTGCTGACCATCAATTTCTACCTGAATGGCTAAACCAAAACCTCCGGTGTGTTTATCTGTCACCTCCAGATAGGCTTTGGCGTGGATCACCGCCTGATTAAAGGCTTTGTCCTGTTCTATGCGCCAACCTTGTTGTTTGAGCTCAGGAATAGCCTGCAATAAAGGTTGCCATAACAGCGGGTTTTCCGGCCCCTCACCGCAGTCAAAATAGGGCCCGCTCACAGAAAGAGCGGATTGTTCAACAGGCATAGAACGCAAGCCATACTGCGATACAGTTTCCAGCGCTTTGATTTCACTGTCCCGGTCGCGGCGGATAAAAACAATCTGGTTGTCCAGTTGCAACTGAGTTTGGGATTGTTGTAAATCCAGTGGCAATACATGCGGGCCATAGGCCATCTGGAGCAGGGCCACAGCTTTGCTGACTTTGTTTTTTTGCGTCAGCATCTTTAGTTGCAACACAGGCACTGGCTTACTCTCAATTTTTTGCACTGCACTGTCGTCCGGTACAGGTAAATTGAGATTGGGGAAAATCTGCTGCAACCGTTTCATGCTGTCCTGCAAGACGGCAGCAGGCACTGGCGGCATCCGCATTAACAGTTTCAACTCACGACCCGTGATATCACTTTGCAGCAAACCCAGCTGATTATTGACTAAATCCAGATAACAAGGCGGGTCTGTGTACACCAGTTCCAGCTCACGATCTTTAGGCATCAGCTGCAATAACTGCCAGCCCGCTTTGCTTCTGAGCCAGCGTAACTGTAGCGGCAAGGTCTCGCTCCAGAGCAGCTCCCGGCGCTCTTCATCCAGCACACAACGGCCAGTATCGAGCAATTTAAGCAGCAGCTGATACCCCCACTGATCTTCCAGTAAGGCCTGACGGCGTAAGTCAAAAGCAAAAAACTGCTGTAATAATCTGTAGTCATCTTCGGCCAGCCAGAGTGGCCTCACCTGCCCGGCCAGCTCGCTTTGAGCAATAATTTTGCCTTTGCTGTAACTGCCATTCTTAGCTTGTTTCACCCTTTTGGGCAGCAACTGTAAACCCAAACTGCTCGGACGCAGTTCATACAAGACGGTTTCTTCGGTAGGTTGTGCAGTTGTAGGCGGATTGTACTGCTCGGCTTCACTAAACCATTGGTTGAGTTGCCGCACCGGCTGTTGCACCGCTTTTTGTTGCAACTGATCCAACTGATGTTTCAGCTTTAATAAAGCAGCCAGCACATGCTTGCATCTATTGCCCTCAGAACAAGTGCAGGAATCTGTCAGTTGTAGCTGGCCGTCCCGCTCAGAGATAGAAATCAGTTGCTTAAAAGGACTAAAACCATCGCCCCAAACCTGGCTGCGGATTTGCGAAAAATCAGGCTCATAATCCAGCTGCACCACTTTTCCAGCCAGAAAATAGGCCCGCGCCTTGTGGAAGGTGGCAGGGTGAAACCAGAGTTGTAACTGCTCTGCTGAGACAGGAAAAACAAAATCAGCCGTCATACGCCAAATTTTTTAAAACCAAATGGCGTTTATGCTACCTCAAATCGCGGAACAGCCAAAGCAGGCATTTGTAATTACAGAGTCAAACACCAATCCATCAGGAAAAAAGACAGCAACAGAATTTGTGAGGATCATCAACATTATGATTCAAATGGAAAAGTTATTGACCTATTTGAGCAGTGGAGTATGATTTTCTTACAAAATAAAAGGAAAATTAAGAATGGATGCACACTCGCTCACCTTGCGTTTTAAAACCTCTATTTTAGTTTCTGCTGTTTGTTTAGCCTTAAGTAGCTGCGCGAACCCAGGTAAAACGGCCAATGAAGCAGGCGAGAAGTATGGCCGGACAGCAATTGGTTGCGTCGGTGGTACTTTGATCGGTGGCTTGGCGGGTGCTTTACTCGGCGGTCGTGACGGTGCGCTTAAAGGCGCAGCAGCCGGTTTGGTTGCTGGCTGTATAGCCGGCCATATGTGGGATAAAAGAGAAAAAGACCTGCAGCGCCTTGCGGCTGAAGAAAATATGAAGATCCAGATGGAACGAGTCTATCAGGCACCTTCTCAAGATCCGGTTCAGGCAAAAAAATCAGCCCAAAAAGACAATCAACAAGCTCCGCAAAATGACACTGTAGGTTTAGTAGCACAAATTGAAGACAGCTCTATGTTTGGCGTCAACAGTGCCACTCTGACCGAATCTGGTGTTCGCCAGTTAGAGAAACTAGCCGCATTAGTTGCCAATGCCCGTAAAGGCGAAGGCACAGAAAAAGCGCCTATTCTGGTGATTGGTCATACCGACGATACCGGCAGCGCCGAATACAACCAAACCTTATCAGAACAAAGAGCTAAGGCTGTGGTTAGCCTGTTGGCTAAACAAGGCTTTAACGCCGAACAACTTTATTTCCAGGGTGCTGGTGAAGGTCGCCCGGTGGCCGACAATAGCACTCAGGCAGGCCGCGACATGAATCGTCGTGTGGAGCTGGTCGAATTAAAAGATGAAGAAATGCTGCAAAAGCGTATCGCATCTGAACAACATAACCCGCGTTATATTCAGCAATCGAAGGCTCACCTGAATCAGGTACCGTACAGCTCGCAAAGTCAACAAAGCGCATCTACCAACAGTACCAAAACGCAGAGCAAAACCAGAAAATCTGGCGAGCGCGCATCCGCAAACAAAGGTATAGATTTTGGTGGCAAGCCCGCAGCTAAAGATAACTGGGAACTGGCGTCCAGATTTACTCCAAATTATCAGGGTGGCACAGGTTTATTCAGCTCAGCTGTCGCCAATGATGCCCCCATTCGCTCTTGCTCTAACGATAGCAAGCCGGTGATTGGCGAAGTGAAAAACTTAGCTGGTAAAGCCTTGGCGCAATACAAAACGACAGAGTTTATGCCCGGCATGAATGGCAAAGTATGGGCTGCCAAAGTCAATGGCCATGTGGTGTATATCAACCCCGTCGCCGTACTGGCCGAAAGTAACGAAGTGGCTGCACAACCTATGGTTGCCTTCACCCAAAACTACAGTAAAAAGAATTCCGAAATCACGGGGCAGTATCAGGGACATGCCACCGTATACCCGGGCCAGAAGAATATGTTGATGCGTATTTTTATCGCTGACAGCAAAGCTCCAATCCAGTGCCTGGATGTGCTGCTACCTTATGGCGGTAGCAAGGCTGTGGATGGCACTTTGTATTATCCGAAACAACAGCAAACCTACGTCGCCGACTACAGACCACGTAATACAGATATTTAAACCGGGAACATTAAAATGGATGAGTTGAAGTTATTTCTGGCTGCTTATTGGCAGTTGATCACAGTCTTTGTGTCTTTTATGTTGTTTGTGTTGGCCCTGAAAGTCTGGTGGTCAGAAGTAAAATTTTTCGTGATGCGCACCGGCTGGTCATTTCCATTGATTGGTCGTTTAGCCAGAGCTGGCCGTTCTGATCACAAATTAGGTGGTGACGGCTGGTATCCGATTGAAAAACGAGTCTGTTCTGACTTTTACGAGCACTACAAAGACTTCAGCCAAAGCCCTGATTATTATGAGAAGTGCGATGACTATCTGAATAAAGTGGAAGAGAGTGGCCGTTCAGAAAAAGGCCCGTTTTTGTGGGCTTTGATCATCGGCTTAATTTTGTTGGAGGCCGTAGGTTTTGCTTACGTCTTGGCGCCATTTATGGCGAAAAACGCGTCCAGCAATGAACAAACTATGCTGGCCTGGTTTGTTGCCTTTTTACTGTCCATTGCCGCAGTATTCCTGACCGAATTGACAGGTAAAGAGTGGCATAAAAACAGCCTGCTAAAGAAAATCCGTGGTTGGTGGGAAATTGAAGGGAAACAGAAAAAACTAAATCTGATGCCGGAAAAAGACATCAGCATAGATAAAACCTACAACGACAACAACAGCCTGAAATTTCAACAAGTGTTAAACCGGGTTCCGGCTAATGCCTCTGTGACTCCGACCTACACCGCCACTGTTATTACTTTGGTTTACATTTGTTTCCTCGCCGTGGGTGCCTATCTGGTGCGAAGTTATACCCTGGATGCAGACAACACTGAGATGGTCAATCAGGCCGTCATGTTTGAACAAACCGCAGCAGACGACCCAATGGCTCTGCTGGAGCAAAGTGCAGAAAGTGAAGACGACATCGCCTTACCAGCCGAATTAGCTCAGGTGAATGAAACAGCCACTAAAAAAGCGGAAGATGAAGCCACCTCAGCACGTTCAAGTGCTAGTCGTGTGACCTTTGTCATTCTGTCCGTCATCTTTGTGATGATTCAGGTGGTGGGTATCTACTTTGGTTTTGCGTTTAGCTACGCCGGTAAAGAGTCTGTCAAAGCACGCAACTACACCAAGAACTTTAACAGCGCAGAAGAATTAAATGATTGGCTGGAACTGAAAAAAGATCTGATTGCTTCTCAGGCAGAAGCTTATCTGCAGCGGCTGCGTGAAAAAATGAGCCGTCGTGCTGTTATTTCATCTGACGAACAGGAAGCGCTTCAGGTCGGCAGTACTCAACGTACTTTCCATCACTATCTGGCCAATCAGGCCGTGAAAAAACAAGTACAGGCCACCACACCTATTGTGACTCAGTCCAGTGTAGTCGTCTCGCAGGTCGTAGCTGCAACTCCTGTAGTAGCCTCTGTTCAGACAGAACCTACTCCTGTTGAAGTGGCAACACCAGCCGCAGCACCAGTTCAGGTGGCAGCTCAGACGGCAGAGCAAAGTCTGCCAGCTGAACTGGCCGATGTCGACTTGACCAAACTGAGTGAAGAAGATTTGACCGTCCTGGCAGAAGACTTTGAACTGGATTTAGCCTGGCTGAAAAAACAACAACGCCTGGCAATCATCAAAAGTAAATCAAGGACATCAGTATGACCAAAACAGGATTAGTCCTGTTGCTGGGAGCTTTATGCTCTCAGCCATTATGGGCAGCAGAACGTAACGACATCAAAAGCTGTTACGACAAACTAGGGATTTCTGAAAAACCAGAATCCTCAGGTCGTGAACTGGTTATGGTGATCGACGAAACGACCCAGTTGCCGGTCAGCTTAAAAAAAGAAGCATTGAGCCATCTGATCCGCTTTGTAAAGCCGGGAGATGCGGTGAAGCTCTATCGCTTTTCTGCCTATTTACCGGACAGCCATATGGCACTGGTTTTTGCAGGTAAGCTCGAATCCCAGTTATCTCAGGAGCAACGTGACAGCACGGGGCAAAATAGCCTACGTCAACTGGATAAATGCATCACTGCGCAACAGAAGTACTTTCAGACAGTGATAGCCAAAGGTCTGGCCAACAGCTTTGGCAGTGAAGATAAAAAAATTGCTAAAAGCGAGATATTCTTCAGTCTCAAGCAAATAGGTCAGGATTGGAAAAACTCACAAGCTCAGGACAAAGTGTTGTTTTTAGTCTCAGATATGCTGGAAAACTCAGATTTCAGTAGCTTTTACCAGAACAACCAGATCAAAACCATTAACCCGGAACAAGAACTGGCTAAAGTAGAGAAAAACCAGCTGCAAGCTGAATTTACTGGCGTACGGGTTTATGTGCATGCAGCAGGTTTAGTGCCGAATGACGTCAAACATGGTTACAGATCAGGGAAGACGATGCAAAGCCTGCAAAATTTCTGGCAGGCTTATTTTGAAAAATCCGGAGCCAGCTTAGAAGGTTTTGGTAGCCCCTCATTAACTACGGATTTACGTTAGCTTAGACAACAGCACTGCGTTCAGTGCTGTTAATCCTCCGCAGACAAAGTGGTTAACACCACATGCTTTTTGATGTCTTTGATTAAAATGCCACATTTAAACAATTGTTTATGGATCTGTTTCTGAAAATACAGATCCAACTTTTGCTGCTGTGCTGCGGCCAGAGCAGCTTCGGAGTTGAACTGACAACGCACCAGCAAGGACGCAGGAAAGTTTTCAAACTCCATACTGAACCAACAGCCGACAAAATCCGGATAAAGCGGTGCAGCAGCCTGTTCCACAACTTCCAGTGATTTCAGCACATTGGCTTGTTGTTTTAGTTGCACCACACTTAGTTTTTTTGCCATTGCTTACTCATCATCATGCTTTTATACAGTGGGGATTATGCCACGAATTGAGTTGCAGTAGCTTCAGGCTTCAACGCTACCCTGCAACTGTTACTGCCAGGCCTGTAAATTTTACCATCAGCTAAACACTGAGCTAAGACAGCTTGCGTTCATAAATCTTGTATAAAATAAGCGATAACAGTAACTTAAAGTGTAAAACCTGATATTGGCATGATGCTGGCTTAACGTACAAAGTACCTTCAACTAGTGCAAAAGCACTTTTAACTGGGTGCTGACGCACCGGGGAGTAACTATGTTAGGCTGGGCTTTAACCTTTTTTATTGTGGCCATAGTGGCCGGTATATTGGGTTTTGGTGGCATTGCAGGCGCTGCAGCAGGAATAGCAAAAATTATTTTTATGATTTTTGTGGTCTTGCTGGTTATTTCACTAGTCGCGAATGCATTGCGTGGCAAAACCCCTAAATTGTAATCAGCCCCAAAGGGCTAAAGGAGCATGGAATGAAAACTCAAAACTCATTGTTTAAAGTAGCCTTGGCTGTGATGTTAGCAAGCTCTATTGCAGCTTGTAGCGAAAGCGATACTGAAAAAGCAGAAGACAAAATGGAAGCGCTGAAAGTTCAGGTTGAAGAAAAAGCTGAACAAGCTGGCGAGAAGCTGGAAGAGGCAGCCGACAAAACTGCTGATGCGATGGAAGACGCTGCAGATAAAACTGCAGAGAAAGCCAAAGAGTTGTGTGAAGCTGCCAAAGAAAAGACTGACGCTGAAGATAAAGAGTGTTGATCAGAAGGGGCGGTTTAACCGCCCCTTTTCCTTTACGAGGGACTACAGCAGTTTTCAACTTTCCTGCTGATATTTATCCAGCTTGTTGTACAGCGTTTTTACACTGATGCCTAACTGCTGTGCAGTATCGGTTTTATTACCACCGTTTCGCTCTAAAGCTGCAAAAATAGCGGTTTTTTCCAGTTCATCTAATGGCATATCAAGCGGAATGTCAGCTACCGCAGCAGTTGGAGTTGCCAGGTCCAGCAGCAGATGTTCGGGTTCTATCAGTTTGTCTGCCAGAATAAAAGCCCGTTCCACCGCATGTTTCAGTTCACGCACATTGCCAGGCCAGCAATGCTGTTTAATCACTGCCAAAGCCGCATCAGACAACTGTTTTTGCTGCTGTTCACGAGCGTTGCAATAGGCAAGAAAATGATAGGCTAAACCTGTGATATCCCCTTCCCGCTCGCGTAAAGCCGGAACTTTGACCGGAAACTGCGATAGCCTGAAATACAAATCTTCCCGAAAAATACCGTCAGCCACAGCCTGCAGCGGATCGCGGTTTGTTGCCGCTATCACCCGGACATTCGCCTTACATACTTTGTTACTGCCCACCGGTCTGTATTCACCGCTCTCCAGCACCCGCAGCAATTTCACCTGCTGCTCCAGCGGCATTTCAGTCACTTCATCCAAAAATAAAGTACCATGTTCCGCCTGAGCAAATACGCCCTGATGATCCCTAAGGGCACCAGTAAAAGAGCCCTTCATATGACCAAAAAGTTCGCTGTCGATAAGCTCTGAACTTAAAGCACCACAATTGATGGCAACAAAAGGCTGATCTGCCCTGTGACTGGCTAAATGTAGCGTATTGGCGACCAGCTCTTTGCCTGCACCACTTTCACCAACAATAAGCACATTGGCTTCGGTCACCGCCACTTTACGCACTGTTTTATACAGTCTGAGCATAGCGGCAGAGGAACCCACCAATAAGCCAAACTGGTCTAAATCACTACTTTGTACTTTACGTTTTACCGCCACTGAAGATAACTGCTGATAAAAGTCCTGCACGGCATCCAGTACAGATGCCATATCCAGTGGCTGACGGAAATGATAACCGGCACCGGAGCGCATCAATTGATCCAGAGCCAAATCAGGTATGCCTTTGCTCACCAGAATAAAGTCAATTTCAGCCAGTCTGTTGCTCTGCTGTAATAGTTCGTACTGAGCTGGTTCTGTGCTGTCAATTTCAATAAAAGCCAAATCACAAGTTTGTCTGAGCAGTTGTTCTACCCAACATTCATCCGGCTGGCTTTTACAAATAACAAAACGCCGGACAATATCCGACTGCAAGAGCAAACTGGTTAATTCTGGGTCCTGCAGGTGCAGGAACAATACAGGCTGGGTCATAAATACTTTCCATAGTTTAAGAGTTGCTGGCTGTAAATTTAACAGGGATCCTGAGTAAAACTTACCGATCGGCGCTCAGCTGCCTGGACATTAAATTCAAAAATATAGATACATCATAAACTTACATTCTGGTACATGAATTGATAATGAATCTGCATAGTTTTATTTGCTATGGAGTACCATTCCTATGACACAAAGCTTCCTGAATGAAACCTCAAGGGGCAAGCATACAGAGCTGTTAGCAGCTTTTGGCCTGTTATTCAGCAAAGCCAGACGCTTTTATCAATACAAGGCAGAAACAGCAAGCTCAGGTAATTTACGCCGACACTTTGCGACGCTGGCAGAGTTACACCAGCAAATTTTATATTTATTGCCTGCGCCAAACTCAGACTGTGCCGTTTCAGAGGGTATGACAGCCTTGTATGAACTTAGTGCCTGGTATGCCAACAAACGCAGCCATATATCACTATCCACTTTACAGCACCAACTCGTTCAACAACTGCAATTGCAAAAAACTGCGATCAGAAACTTTGATTTGGGCCCGTATCAGAACAGTTTGCTGCATTTTACCGCTAGTCTGCAAATAGCAGCAGATCAGCTGGCCAATGTTCAGACCCGCTGATCGGGTGTGAAACTTTTACCGATCAACCAGACAAATTTACAAACAAAAAATTAACACTAAATGAACCCTAAAATATATATGTTAAAAATCAATAACTTAAATTCTGGCATCAAACTGGCAATAACTCATTGTCTCACTAACAAAAGGAGCGACATAATGAAACGCACAACATTAGCAGTGATGATGACTTTAACTCTGGCTTCGGTATCCGCGATGGCGGCCAATGACTGGAAAGATGCAACAAAAGACGCCTGGATAGATGGCAAGGCAGAAACCACCTTGTTGCTCAACGGCAACCTGAATTCTTTTGCGATAGACACCCATGTGAAAAACGGTGTGGTCACCTTAACTGGTGAAGTAGAAAGCGATGTGGATAAAGCCTTAGCTGCAGAGCTGGTGGAAGGCCTGGAAGGCGTCAGCTCAGTAGAAAACAAGTTGATGGTGAAAGAAGGCAACCAAACAACTGCAAATCCAAAAGCTGTCAGTGCCTTAAAAGACGCCAAAATAGCGACTGTGGTAAAAACCAGTTTGCTGTTTGAACCAGAAACCAGTGGCACCAGCATTGATGTCGATGTCGCGAACAGTGTCGTGACGCTCAGCGGTGTGGTGGATTCCGACGCGGAAAAAGACCTGGCGATTGCCAAAGCTAAAAACGCCAAAGATGTAGTGGATGTAGTAGATAAGCTCACTGTATCAAAAGGTTAAGCGAGTAAAGTCAAAGCCGGTCAATTAAGACCGGCTTTTTCTCTGCTGTTTATGGCTTTACAGCGGCAGGCTGTGCAGGCACTGGCACACCTTTGCTATGCCATTTCATCACGACAAACTTCAGCGGTACTTTGCCTGTATTGCGGATACCGTGCGAATCCCAGGGCGCTGCATATAAAATATCGCCAGCCTTAGCAGGAATATCTTTGTCCTTCAGCGACCAGACGCCTTCGCCTTCCACCACCATCAGATACTCTTCTTCGGCATGAATATGAGGTGGATGAATTTCTTTACCTGGCTCAATCACTGCCACACCGGTCAGTGCATCCTGGGTACCAAAAGTAGGTTTGGTAAAGTAGCTATAAAACACATAACCATCACCCTTCTCGGCCTTTGCTTCCGATTGCTGCATAATTTGCGATGGCTGATCCGGCTCTGCAGCAACAGTACTCAGGCTAGTCAAAGCCAATCCGGCCACTAATCCCAACGTTAATTTGAACATCCTTACTTCCTCCAGCTGAATTGTTTTGCCCTTACACTGCCCTGAAACGAAGAGCACGTCAAACAGCTATTGGTCTGATCTGTGGAGCTAGATTTATAGAATTAGACTGGCTTGATGAAAGCGAAATTGAAGCTATAAGGTTCAGGTGAGGGTGATCAGACGAAAAAGTTTAATTGGCAACGGGATAAAAATTTACACCAACCCTACTGATATGCTCAATCAAACCTGGGTTAGTTATATGATGAAACAGCGATAGATCAAACTGATAAGGGGTATTGAGTTCATCCAGTTGGTTTTCAATTTGCAGTAACAGGGCAGTATCAGCAGAAGGGTCTGTTTTTAAGGTCAGATCAATATCCGAACCTTCTCTGAAATTCCCTTTAGCGCGAGAGCCATATAAAACAGCAGATCGCACTTGTGGATACTGCGACAGCACCAGTTGAATAGCCTGAACGACCTGTTCGGGTAAACCGTAGCTTAGAACCTTATTCATAAGCGGCCGCTTTGTCTTCCAATTGCTGCTTTAAAGCCATCAGTGCCGGGTAATAACGCTGGATCACCTCAAGTGCAATTTCATCGGCGGTATTCTTATTATAAGAATGCACTGTATGCTGGCGGCTTTTAATCATATCCATCCAAAGCTGCCCTTCCGTGACTAAACCACGATTAAAAGCAGTGCGAAACGCATCTCTGCTACCCTGAATATCTTCAGTGTCACCCTGATAGCTATAAAAGTCCTTAATCACATTCCAGGCTAATTCATAGTTGTATTCAAAAGCCTGGATCAGCCCTTGCTGCTCTAAATCTGATAAAGCGCGTTGTTTGGACAAAGTGACAGCCTGCTCCAGTTGCAACATGGAACGTTTGAAGTTGTCCAATCTTTGTAGCCAGCGAATATCCTCAGCCATTATATTTCCTGTCTATTCATACTCTCTGTCTACTATAGCAAAACAACTAACAATACTGCCCTGCCACCCAGCCAGAGGCCCAAGCCCACTGGAAGTTATAGCCTCCGAGCCAACCTGTGACGTCGACCACTTCGCCGACAAAATACAGGCCTGGTTGCTTTTTAGCTTCCATGGTTTTGGAGGATAGTTCGTTGGTGTCAACTCCACCTAAAGTCACTTCGGCGGTGCGGTAGCCTTCGGTGCCGTTGGGTTTAAATACATAATGGGTCAGGCTGTCGGCTAAACGCTGGATGGCCTTGCCATGTAGCGCTTTAATCGCCTGATTCTGAAATACATTCAGCTCCAGCAATTTTTCGACTAAACGTTTTGGCAGCAAACGCGACAAGATAGTTTTGAGCTCCTGATCCGGGTGTTTTTGCTGTTGCTCCAGCAGGAATTGGTTTAAATCCTGCTGCGGTGACAAGTTAATAATCAGCTCGTCGCCCGGTTGCCAGAAGCTGGAGATTTGTAAAATAGCAGGGCCACTTAAGCCTCTGTGGGTAAACAGCATATCTTCCGGAAACACCACGTCATTCGCTTGCGCCGTCACAGGCAAAGACACACCGCTGATTTCTTCAAAGACCGCTTTATCGGCGGGTTGCCAGGTGAGTGGCACTAAAGCCGCGCGCACTGGTAATACATTTAAGCCAAACTGTTCAGCCAGTTGAAAACCATAAGCTGTAGCGCCTAAATTTGGCAGGCTTAAACCGCCACAAGCCACCACTAAACTCTGACAGCTGCGGTTAAGTTGTGGCGTAGTCACTGTATAAAGGCCATCAGCAAAACTAACGTTTTGAATATCCTGTTGCAGTGCGATGGATACACCAGCTTTGTCACATTCTTGCTGCAGCATATCGACGATGTCTTTGGCGCTGTCGTCACAAAACAGTTGGCCTAAAGTTTTTTCGTGATAGGCAATACCGTATTGCTGCACCAAAGCAATAAAATCCCATTGGGTATAACGGCTTAACGCCGATTTACAAAAATGCGGGTTTTGCGATAAATAATTGGCCGGGCTGGCATAGATGTTAGTGAAGTTACAGCGGCCGCCACCAGACATCAGAATTTTGCGGCCTATACGTTTACCGTTATCCAGCACCAGGGTTTTACGGCCTCTTTTAGCCGCCTCAATAGCGCTAAATAAACCTGCGGCGCCTGCGCCTATTACTATTACGTCCCACTGCTGCATTAGTTTGTACTCTGTCTGTTTTAGCTTATCTGTTGTGACTGGCTGCCCGCTTGCTGATAACCCAGCAGCAGCGCGGCGAATTGGTCATTTTGCCAATGGAAGACTGGCAGCTGTTGTTGTTCTTTGTTTAACGAGCGTAATAAACGCTGTAGATTCTGTGCTTTCCAGCTTTGATCAGGATAGTCGGCTGCTAGACGAATAGCGCATTTATCAAAGTCGATCAGCCAAAACTGGCCCTGCTTATCCAGCAAAATATTGTGGCAGTTTAAATCGGAGTGATACACCTGATGCTGGTGAAAGCTGGCTATCACAGCCCCCAGTTGCCGCCATTCGGTATCAGTTAAAGGCCGTTGTTGCAGCAGATGAGCCAAGTCTGTGGTGTCAGGGATACGTTCAATCAGAATATCAGCGCTGTAGCCAAAGGCATGCTTTTGATACAAAGCAGCGCATGGCCGTGGCACAGGCAAAGTCCATAAGCGCATTTGCCACAGCAAACTAAATTCCGCCATAGCCCGGCTTTGAGCTGCTGGCTCTGGCCAGAACTTATCTTTATTCAGTTTGCCGACTAAACCACCACGGTAATAATGCCGCAGTACAGCCTCTTTACCGTTTTGCTGGCGGATAAACCAGACTGTATTACGGCCTTTCGACTGACCTGAGACTAAGCCCTGCTGCTGCCAGAATTCGCTGTGGAAATACGCCACCTCAAAGTTCGGATAAAAGTGCGGGGCAAACCAGGCTAAAGCATTGTCTGTGCTTAATTTTTTAATTTCAGCCATAGGCAATAAATGATTCACCTGCTCCATCATTCGAGCCACTGCACCTTGTTGCTGTAGATAGAGTTTTAAACCCTTTTCACCAGTCTGAATCGCCAGTTCTGGTTGCTGGATAAGTTGGGTGACAGTGCTGACCAAATCAGAGACTGTAGCGACCGGAAAATAAGCCTGCTGTTGCTGCAATAACTGAAACACCAGCTGAAAATTAAACACGTGTGGGCCGGATAACACAGCCTTACTAAAGGCCATAGCTTCCAGCGGATTATGGCCACCCCGCTCAATCAGGCTGCCGCCAATAAAAACAAAGTCGGCCAGTTGGTACCAGCTTAATAACTCGCCCATTGAATCGCCAAGCCAGACTTCTGTACTGGTATCTGGTAAACCATTGACACTGCGGCGGACAAATTTCAATTGCTGCTGTTGTAGCAACTGGGCAACCAGATCAAAACGCTCAGGATGCCGTGGCACCAGCACCAGCAACAATTGTGGGAACTGCACCTTTAACTGCTGATAAGCCTGGAGCAGTAGCTCATCTTCACCGACATGCGTACTGCCAGCCACCCAAACGATACGGCCCTGCAGCAAAGGTTTTAAGCTCTGTGCCAGTTGAGTGCTGCTTTTTGGCACATCCAGTTCAAACTTTAAATTACCCGCCACTTGCACATCTTTGGCGCCCAGAGCCAAAAAGCGGCGGGCACTGGCTTTATCCTGAGTCAGGATTTGGCTGATGTTCTGCAGCATAGGCTGAGTTAAAGCGCTAAAACGCCGGTAGCCTTTGGCTGAACGCGCCGATAAACGCGCATTCACCACCAAAGTTGGAATAGAGAGTGCTTTGCAATTCGCCAGCAGATTAGGCCAGAGCTCAGTTTCTAAAATCAGCAACAACTGCGGCTGCATCCACTTCAGCCAACGCCGCATCAGCATTGGGTAATCAAAAGGCAGGTAACAATGTTCAATCTTTCTGCCCAGCTGTTGCTGTTCAGCCTGTAATTTTTGAATAGCGGCAGAAGCTGTAGGTGTGGTGCAGGTAATAGTAAAAGGCAGATTAGGGTATTGCAGTAAAAGCTGTTTAATCAAAGGTTTAGCTGCATTAAATTCCCCTACTGAGACTGTATGCAGCACTACGCCGTCTTTGGCTGACGCTACTGGCAGCTTTAAAGCAAAACGTTCAGCAAAACGCTGGCGATAAGCCGGGTCTTTGCGTGAGCGCAGCAGCAAATACAGCAGGAGCAGCGGCGTCAGCGCCAGAATCAAGGCGCTGTATAACAGTCTTAACAGGAAAAAGCTGGCTTGCATTTAGCTTTTTGCTTTGGCTTTTGCATCAGCCACCATAGTGGCTAAAGCGGCATATTTATGAAAAGCATACTGGCCCAGCACTATCGCCATCAGCAAACCACGCCAACCGTCGAGGAACCCCAAACGCAGCACATACTGCTGAATAAAGTCGGTGAAAAAACGCAAAATGGCAAAACCCAAACTGGCTTTTTTACCACGTGCAAATTTATCTTCAGCGCCTAAACAGGCGTATTTGATATGTTTTTCCTGGCAATGCTGATAACTGCGCCAGCTGTGGTGAATAATGGCTGATTTCAGTACCCGCACTTTTTCATAAGGTAATAACAGGGTTTCATGCACCTGACGGTCTTTAAAACTGGCGCCGGTTTTTGAAAACAATTTACCTTGCGGTGTGGAGTAACGACCATGTTTCAGCAACTTGCCAAAAAAGTAGGTGTGCCACGGCATTTTGATAAAGTTGGCGTCTAAATCAGGTTCAGCCAATACCTGATCAATTTCCACTTTCAGTTCAGGCGTTAACACTTCGTCGGCGTCTATGCTCAATACCCAGTCGTGTTCACACCATGCTAAAGCGCGGTTACGCTGTGGGCCAAAACCAGGCCAATCGGTTTGATAGACTTTGTCGGCGTACTTTTCGGCTATTTCTACTGTTCTGTCTTTACTGCCAGAATCGACCACTATCAGTTGATCAACCCAGCCAGCAAGTGACTGTAAACAAGCCTCAATGCGGTCTTCTTCATTGCAGGAAATCACAAAACAGGAAATTTTACGGCTGCGCATGCTTAAACCTCGTCCTGCTTAGTTGGAGTAAATTGCACCTGTTCCAGATCACCCGACAGATGATTGCTGCGGATAGATTTCAGCTGGAAACGGTATTTCAGGTTACGCCAAAACGAAGTACCGCCTTTGCGGGTACCGCCACTCATTTTATCGATTTCGCTTTCAAAGCGGCTGGCCGACCATAAACGGTAAGGCAACATCGAATAAACCGTCAGGTTCAACTCAGGGTAAAACTGCAGATCTACATCCACAGGGCGGAAAAACTTCGGCCGGCTCAATAGCTTTTTGGCACCTTGCAGCGTTAACGCATAACCTGTGGTGCAGTTCGGCACTTTGGCAAAATTCACCAGGCTATAACCATCTCCCAGCTCTTTTTTCTGCTCGCCAGTGCCTGCTCTGTCATCGGCCAACTTAATCATATCCCAGTGTTTTAACTGAGTGATTTTTTCCAGCACGGTCAGAAATTCAGGCTCTAAATCAATATCGTCTTCCAGAATAAAGGCCATGGCGATATTTTCATCGACCATACGCTGCCACAAAGTGCGGTGACTTAAATAACAGCCAATTTCACCAGGCGACAAAGGACGGCGGAATTTTTTCTGATTAAGTGCAGGATCATAACAAGCGGCCACTTCAGCCTGGCTCAGGTTTTTGCCATAAATAGCGCTGAAGCGTTCAGCATCCAAACCCAGCTTCTGCAGTTGCTTTTTGGCTGACTCATAACGCTCAGGGTTGGAGTCCAGATTAATTAACCAGATTGGGTATCCTGCAAACTGTCCCATGTTTTTCTTCCACTTTATTCTGCTTCTATGCAACGATTTTACCTGAACGCCTTCTAAAGACAGAGCTTTTTTTCCCCGCAGTAGCCATGAAGACAGAGCGCATGGATAAAAAGTTCTTTTGCAATAACTAAGATCCGTTAAAATGCCTTATTCATTGAGCTAAACCGAGCCTCCTATGTCAGATGTAAAATCCAGTTTAAAAAGCAGCTTTTTAGATAGTTTACAACGTCACCGTGACGCCTTTGCCACAGTGGAAGCCTATCATGAGCAAGCCATGCAACTGTTAGAAGCAGTACAGAACTGCTTAAAACAAGGCGGCAAAGTAGTATGGATGGGGAATGGCGGCAGCGCGGCCGACAGCCAGCATTTAGCCGCTGAGTTTATGGTGCGTTACAAAGCAGAACGTGGCCCACTGGCTTCTATCGCTTTAACCACAGATACGTCTATTCTGACAGCCCACGCCAACGACTACCATTTTGACAGCGTGTTTGAGCGTCAGGTATTAGGTTTAGTCCGGCCACAAGACGTGGTAATTGGCCTGACAACGTCGGGCAAAAGCCCAAATATCAATTTAGCTTTAAAAGCCGCCAATGACTTAGGAGCTTTTACTGTAGCCCTGACTGGCCGTGATGGTGGGTTAGTCAAAGACATCGCCAAGCTGGCTATTATCGTGAAAAACGACGAAACCGCCCGTATTCAGGAAGTGCATATGTTTATTGGCCACTGGCTCTGTGAAGCCCTTGATCTGGCCATCGTAGGAAACAACTAATGATTAACCTGAGCCTGCTGCAAAATTTGTCTTCTGCTTCTGTGCTGGTAGTAGGTGATGTGATGCTGGACCGCTATTTTAATGGCGACTCGCAGCGTATATCGCCTGAAGCCCCTGTGCCTGTGGTGAAAATCAGTAAAATAGAAGACAAAGCCGGTGGCGCTGCCAACGTGGCACGTAATATCGCCCATCTGGACGGTAAAGTAGGCTTATTAGGTATTATTGGTAACGACAGCGCGGGCGAGTCTTTACAACAACTGCTGGCAGGTGAACAAATTCACTCCGAGCTGTTTAGCCAGCAGCATAAACCTACCATCGCCAAAATGCGGGTGGTGTCGCGCCAACAGCAAATAGTGCGGCTGGATCAGGAAGAAATGTTCAGCCTGGATGATGCAGAACTGCTGGCAGAGCGTTTTGCCGCTGTGTACCAGAACTACGATGTGATCCTGTTCAGTGATTACAACAAAGGCTCGTTGCAGCAGATTTCTAAAATGATCAAACTGGCCAAAGCGGCTGGCAAAACTGTATTGGTCGACCCAAAACAAGCAGATTTGTCGGTGTACGCCGGTGCTGATGTGATTACGCCAAATTTAGGTGAATTTAAAACTGCAGGCGGCAAAGCTGGCTCTGTGGATGAAATGCTCAGCTCAGCCCGTGAGCTGATGCAAAAAGCAGGTTTAGCTTCAATCTTGTTAACACGCAGCGAACAAGGCATGAGCCTGATTACCGCCACTGAACACCATCACTTCCCGGCCCAAGTGTTGGAAGTCAGTGATGTGACAGGTGCTGGTGATACCGTAATAGCCACTTTAGCTGTGATGTTAAGCGCAGGCATGTCCTTACATGATGCCACTCAGCTGGCTAACTTAGCGGCTGGCATAGTGGTTGGTAAAGTAGGAGCAGCGACAGTTTCTCCTGAAGAGTTGGCCGCTAAACTAAATAAAGATTTATTCCGTCAGGGCGACTTTTACCAGACACCTTTTGACAAAGTACTGCAGCATATTCAGTTTGCCCGTCAAAACGGCGAACGTATTGTCTTCACCAATGGCTGCTTTGATATTTTACACGCCGGTCATGTGCGTTATTTGGCTCAGGCTAAGGCGTTGGGTGACCGTTTAGTGGTGGGCCTGAATTCAGATGCTTCAGTGCGCCGCTTAAAAGGCGAACAGCGCCCTATCAATACGTTGGAAGACCGCGCCACAGTACTGGCAAGCCTCGCCAGTGTCGACTGGGTGGTGCCTTTTGGTGATGACCTTGCCGAAAACGATACGCCGCTCAAATTAATCAGCACCATATTGCCTGACGTCTTAGTCAAAGGTGGCGACTACAGCATTGACACCATAGTAGGGGCTGATGTGGTGATAGCTCATGGTGGCGAAGTGCAGGTGCTGACTTTTGTCGATGGCCGCTCCACCAGCAAAGTGATCCGGAAAATCCAGGACTTGCAGGGAAATAACTGAGTTGTCGCAGCCCATCACATCTATTTGTATTCTGCGTTTATCTGCTATTGGCGATGTCTGCAATGCAGTCTCTGTAGTGCAATCTATTCAGCGCCAGCATCCACAAGCGCAGATCACATGGATTATCGGCAAAATCGAAGCGCGTTTGCTGGAAGGTTTGCCCGGTGTACGTTTTGTCGTGTTTGATAAAAAGCTGGGCAAAGCGGCTTATAGCCAGCTAAAGCAGGATTTAAAACACGACTATTTTGACGTGCTGCTGCATATGCAGGTGGCCTTTCGCGCAAATGTCGCCTCTTTGTGTATCAAGGCGCGCCAAAAGATTGGTTTCGACTGGCATACCGCCAAAGAACTGCATGCGCTTTTTATGCGTCACCGCATAGAACCTGCACCACGCAGCCATGTGCTGGACGGTTTTCGCCAGTTTGCCAAAGCTATTGGGGTAACAGAACAACAGCTGGGCGCGACTCCAACATGGCAACTGCCGATTCCTGCAGCCGACGAGTTATGGGCTAAACAGCAGTTAGCCGCCACTGGCAACTCTCGGGTGTTAATTATCAGCCCTGCCGCCTCTAAAGCCGAACGGAACTGGCTACCAGAACGTTATGCAGCGCTGGCCGATTATGCGCATACCAAAGGCTTTGCAGTGGTGTTATGTGGTGGTCCAACAGAGCTGGAACGCAATTTAACTCAGGCTATTCTGGCCTCGGCTCAGCAGCCTATTACTGATCTCACCGGTAAAACCAATTTAAAACAGCTGCTGGCGTTGTTAAAACACGCCAGTTTAGTCTTAGCGCCCGACACTGGCCCTGCGCATATGGCGGTGGCTGTAGGCACTCCGGTCATTGGTTTGTATGGCCACAGTAATCCGGATCGCACAGGGCCTTATTTGTTCCGTCAGTATGTGGTGGAGGTCTATCACCAATCTTTACTGGAGCAGCAGGGCAAAACGGCAGCTGAATTAAAATGGGGCACCCGCGTCAAAGGCAGCGATATTATGCAGAAAATAGCGGTAGAGGCCGTGACCGCTATGTTTGATAAAATGGTGGCAGAGCAGCAGTTATGAGCCAGCCACTTGATCAAAAACGCAAAGCCGCCTTTTTAGACCGTGATGGTGTGATTAATATCGATCACGGTTATGTCAGTCAGCCTTCACAGTTCGAGTTTATCGACGGTGTGTTTGATGCGTGCCGCCATTTACAACAACAGGGTTACCTGTTGATCGTAGTAACTAACCAATCCGGTATAGGCCGCGGTTATTATAGTGAGCAGCAGTTTCATGTATTAACTGACTGGATGAAAGCCCAGTTTGAAGCTCATGGTGTGACTCTGACCGATGTATTCTTTTGCCCTCATCATCCGGTCAATGCCATCCCACCTTATCAAATCGACTGCGATTGCCGTAAGCCAGCGCCGGGCATGTTATTGCAGGCTATTGAAAAGTATCAGATTGATCCAAACCAAAGCCTGATGCTGGGCGATAAAAAAGCCGATATGCAGGCAGCCAAAGCTGCTGGTGTGGGCCGTAAAGTACTGGTGTTATCAGGCCAGACATTAACAACTGAAGACAAAGCCAGCGCTGATGAAGTCTGGCCTTCGATTAAAGCTGCCCAGGAATTGGTAACCAACTAACTCTCTGGCCTGAACTGTTACAAGGAATGTAATGAAAAAACTTTTAGCTACATCCTTAGTGGCTTTGCTGTTATCGCTGCTGATAAGCGGCGGCCTGTTTTTTATAGCCAGCAATAACAGCGACACTCAGCCTCAAACTCCGCAAATTTCTGCTATTCAGGAACCCAACCCAACTCCGTTAGCGACAGAGTCGGAACTAGTCACAAAGCCTAATTCCAGTCCGGCAACACCGGAGCCAGCTGAACAGCTGGTCGTTATTGAACAAACAGACTGGAAACTGGATCAGCCTTTACGAACTCAGCTGACAAGACTGAAAAACCTGGCAGACCAGGGCGATCTGCAAGCCGCTTATAGTCTGGCGATGAATCTGAGGTTTTGTAATATGGTGCCACTGGATGAAACCGATTTGGAGGCTCGGCTGCAACAAGCCTATCAGTATAAAGACGATGGCGTTGCTATAGCGAATATCAAAGAACGCTATCAGTTTTGTGCCGGAATAGACCAGCAGCAGCGCGCTGAGTTTTACGCTTATTTAGAAACTGCCGCCAAAGCAGGCTACGTGCCTGCTCAGGAGGAGATGGCCACAATCACGCCTGAACAGTATCTGAAATTGACTGATGCAACGGAGCTTGCACGCCAAGCCTATATCCAAAAACGGGATGAATTTATTCAGCTACAGCTTTCATTATTAGAGTCCGCATTGCAGCACGGTAGCATCAAAGCCCTGATCACACTGTCGAATATGCACCACTCACAAAACTATGGTGAGCATGGCCGGGCTAAATCTTACGCCTTCAACCTGCTGATCCTGGAATTGACGGACGACAATGAATTACAAAGCAGATACTCAGGCTTTGTTCAGCGTCGTCAGTCAGAACTTAGCCCGGAGCAGATTGAGCAAGCTCAGGTTTTGTCAGAGCAGTGGCTGGCGATGATCAAAGCCAATGGCAGTCTCTATTTGCCGTGAACTATTGTTGCAATCAGCCTGATTTATGGGCCAGAAAGTTACTTTAGCTGTCCCGCTCCCCAAGCATTTTAGCCCGGCAAACTTCCAGAATTTCATCCGCTAAAGCTGAGTCATCCGGGCAGGCCCGTGACAATACCAATGCACCGACAACCTGTGCAAAAGCAGCAATTCTTTTCGCCCGACTCTCGCGCTGTTCAGTTTCGCTCAAGTCAGTATCTTTATCTGCCAAAGTCGCCAGCTGATTTTCGATTCCAACTGCAAATGTCTGTTTGATCAATTCTGACTGACGTCCTGCATCTGCGCATAATGCAGCCATAGTGCAGCCCTGAGCTGGCGCGTCTCTATGCTCACGGGACAAGTATTGCTGTATAAAATCGGCAATATCAACTTCAGCGCTTTGTTCGGCCGACTTGGCAAAACTGCAGGCTGCCGCTTCTGCCATCAAGTCAGCCTTAGAGCCAAAGTGCTTGTAAAAGCCACCGTGGGTAAAACCAGCCGCAGCCATTAACTCCGCTACTCCGATACCGTCATAACCGCGTTCGCGAAACAACATCGAGGCCGTCTCCACAATACGCTCACGGTTTTCCCGTACTTGCGCCTTTGTTACCTTCATCGCTGTTACACCTCTTAAAAAGAATGACCTCAGTATACTTTGATTACGATCATAATCAAAGTGTTTGACATTTTAGATTATGGTCATCATCATTAAAAGCATTCGTATCTCTCAGCCTGAAAACTTAAGGCGGGCAGACACGACTTTATTGCAGCCCCATAACCCCGGGCCATAAATCACTTATTGAAGGAATGTACCTTATGAAAACTAAAGCTGTAGCGCTGGTCACTGGCGCATCCTCAGGGATAGGCGAAGCCTCAGCCAAAAAATTGCTGGCAGCAGGCTACACTGTGTATGGCACCAGCCGACGGGGTGGCAAGGCTGGCGAAGGGCTTTTCCCTATGCTGGCGCTTGATGTCACAGATGATGCTTCTGTTGAAGCAGCTGTTGCTGAATTGATACAACGGGAAGGTCGCATCGATCTGCTGGTGAATAACGCAGGTTTTGGCGTGGCACCGGCAGGAGCAGAAGAAAGCTCGCTGCAACAAGCCCAAAGTATTTTTGATACCAATTTTTTCGGCATAGTCCGCATGACCCGCGCCGTGGTGCCTCATATGCGTCGCCAGGGCAGCGGCCGTATTATTAACATAGGTTCGATCATTGGTCTGGTACCAATGCCTTACGTGGCACTTTACGCAGCCAGCAAGCACGCGGTTGAAGGCTATTCAGAAGCTCTGGATCATGAATTACGCACTCGCGGCATTCGGGTTTCAGTGATTGAACCCGCCTTCACCAAAACTCAGTTTGACGCCAATAACGTCGAGCCTGATGCCAAGCTGCCAGAGTATGACCAGATCCGCGTTAAGCTGGCTAAAGTGGTGGCTCAAGCGATGGAAGGCGGTGATAGCCCGGATGTAGTGGCAGAGGTGGTGGTGACAGCAGCTCAGGCAGCGACTCCAAAAAGGCGCTATACCGCAGGCAAAGCCGCAGGTCAGCTCAGGTTTATGCGCCGGTTTGCACCAACCTCAGTATTGGATAAAGGCCTGCGTAAAAATCTGCAGTTGGATACAGGCGAAGACGACGTATGACATTCCGGTACTTAGCACTACTAAGCTCAGTGCTGTTATTTGGCTTAAGTGCGGTATGGATGTTCGCTCCTGAGCTAATGTTAACGCAATGGGGAGTGCAGTATTCAGATGGCGCTGGTTTAGTCAGTCGCCGTGCTGCTGCCTTGTACGCCGGCATAGCTCTGATGCTGCTGTTAGCCAGAAATGCCGAAGCATCAAAAGCGCGCGTTGCTTTGGCTAAAGGGGTGAGTCTGACCTGTTTAATATTGGCGACACTCGGAATTTTAGAATGGCAGTCTGGCTCAGCCACAGCTCACATTCTGGTCGCTGTAGTACTTGAAGCTGTTTTAGCTGTCGCGTTTTTACTAAGTAACAAAGCTAAATCATAGGGCGAAACCATAAATGACCAGCTCAACCCATACCCGCTTAATCTATAGCTGTGGAGTATAAATAAATGACGAATCAAAGCATGCAAGCTTTTACCTTTAAGCGTTATGGCAAGTCACCCGATGTCGGACTGGCCACGACGGCCCGCCCTGCTGCATTAAAAGCCAACGAAATTCTGGTACAGGTGCATGCTGCAGCCCTGAACCCTATTGATAACATGATCCTGACCGGCATGTTTAAGCCTGTATTGCATTTTCAGTTGCCCGCCACTATCGGTAGCGATCTGGCTGGTGTGGTGACAGCAGTAGGCAGTCAGGTCAGCCGTTTCAAAGTAGGTGATGCCGTTTTCGCCAGCATTTTTGATACTGGCACTGGTGCTGTGGCCGAATATGCTGTGGTCGCTGAAAGTACGGCAGCGCTAAAACCTGCCAATCTGGATTTTGTGCAAGCCGCATCTATTCCTATGGTAGGGCTTACTTCATGGCAAGCTTTAAAAGAGCGGGCCAGAATTCAGCCGGGGCAAAAAGTATTTATTCCTGCAGGTTCTGGTGGTATCGGCACTTTTGCAATCCAACTGGCCAAGTACTTTGGCGCGAAAGTAGCCACTACCACCAGCAGCAAAAACCTGGCATTAGTCAAAAGCCTCGGCGCCGACCAGGTGATTGACTACACCAAACAAGAATTCGACAAAGTGCTACTGGGTTACGATATAGCCCTTGGTACTATCAAAGGCGATGCGATTGAGAAATCAATCGGCATTCTTAAGCCCGGCAGCAAAATTGTTTCCTTAGTCGGCCCGATGGATAAGGCCTTTGCACATGCCCGCAAGCTGAACTTTGTGCTGAAATTTGTTTTTGGTTTGATGAGCCGTAAAATCATAGCTCAAGCGAAAAAACGTCAGGTCAGCTATTCATTTTTGTTTGTCCGCCCTGATGGCAATCAGCTCAGCGATATCAGCACACTGCTAGAAGCGGAAAAGATTAAACCTGTGATCGACAAAGTCTTTCCGTTTGAGCAAGCAAAAGATGCGTTGAACTATCTGGCGCAAGGCCGCGCCAAAGGCAAAGTGGTGATTAAAATAGTATAAGTTTGAAATAATCCGTATTACTGAATTGGAGGCAGCATGTTTAATGGCATTTTGATCCGCAAAGATGAACAGGGCTATCGCGCTGAGTTGACCGCACTGGACGAACAACAATTACCGGCCGGTGATGTGACGGTCAAAGTGCTGGCGAGCACACTGAACTACAAAGATGCGTTGGCTATTACCGGCCAATCGCCCGTGGTACGCAGCTTTCCTATGGTGCCAGGTATAGATCTGGTGGCTGAAGTGCTGCATTCCGATTCAGCCCGCTTTCAAAGCGGCGACAAAGTACTGCTGAATGGTTTTGGTGTAGGTGAAAGCCATTGGGGTGGCCTGGCTGAAAAAGCCCGCCTCAACAGTGACTGGCTACTGCCGCTACCTGAAGCTTTTACAGCTGAACAGGCCATGGCAATAGGTACTGCTGGTTATACGGCGATGCTTTGTATTCTGGCATTACAAAAACACGGTATCACTACAGCACATGGCGAGATTTTAGTCACTGGCGCCAATGGTGGCGTGGGCAGTTATGCCGTGCTTTTACTTAACAAACTCGGCTATAAAGTGGTGGCAAGCACAGGCAGACCTGATGAAAGTCATTACCTGACCCAGCTCGGCGCTGCAGAAATACTCCCTCGCGAGCAGTTAAGTGTTGCAGGGAAACCGTTGCAAAAAGAACGCTGGGCCGGTGTGGTGGATTGTGTTGGCAGCCATACTCTGGCCAATGCCTGCGCCAGCACCCGCTATGGTGGCGCGGTCACAGCTTGTGGTTTAGCGCAGGGCATGGATTTTCCGGTCTCGGTAGCGCCTTTTATTTTACGCGGAGTCACCTTGTACGGTATTGATAGTGTGATGCGTCCATTGGCTGATCGGATGGAAGCCTGGCAACGCCTGAGCGAGTTGCTGCTGCCTGATAATATAAACCAGATTGCACAAGTGATTAGCCTGGATCAGGTGATTACTACTGCAGCCCAGTTGTTACAAGGCACTGTCAGGGGCAGAGTTATTGTGAAAATCTAAGTGACTCACAACACTAACCCGTGTCGCAGCACAGAGCTGGTTTACACCAGCTCTAAAATCACTTCAGCTTTACTGACTTCGAACTGTTTAGGTTCATCGACATTCAGCGCTGTCACCACGCAGTCATCAACCACCATAGCGTAGCGCTTAGAACGTACCCCACCAAAATCACCTGAGTCGATATCTAACCCTATAGCTTTGGCGAACTTGCCAGCACCGTCTGCTAAAAACACGATGTCAGTGGCGTTATGAGCTTTGCCCCAGGCGTCCATCACATAAGCGTCATTGACTGAAGTGCAGATAATACGATCCACGCCTTTATCAAAAAACTGCTGCGCATGTTCAATAAAACCAGGTAAATGAGCTGCACTACAGGTTGGCGTAAAAGCGCCTGGCACCGCAAATAACACCACTTTTTCGCCTTTAAAAACTTCGGCTGTGGTCAGGTTGACAGGACCATTGTCGGTTAAACGTGCAAAGGTGACTTCGGGTAAGGTATCGCCAATTTTGATCATAAATTTATCCCTTTTAATCCAGCTAATTCAGTTATTAGAGAGCTGCTTTGACATAGACATCAAATCTGTTGTTTTTCCCTTCAATTTGCATACTGGGCTTTTGCCCTGCTAAAAACTCTGCATAACCAGGTCGCTTTACTACCACTCTTTTGCTGGCCAGTTGCCAGGCCAGCGGAAATAACGCATCGGCATCGTCATCAGTACCTACTACCTGATGAAAAGCCTGCATCTCTTTTTTCACCAAAGCCGACTTCTCGCGAGCCGGAAACATTGGGTCTAAATACACCACATCCGGACTTGGCAATTGAGTTAACGCCTGTTGCGACGGAGCAAATACCAGTTGCATACGTTCAGGCAGCCAATGTGCTAATTCTGGGTCAAGAGCTGCGCGGCGTAAACCATCAGCAAGTAACGCCGCAACTGCTGGCTGACGTTCAACTAAAGTCACTTTAGCTCCAAGGCTTGCCAGCACTAAAGCATCACGGCCTAAACCGGCAGTTGCATCTACCACAGTTAAACCCGGTTTTTTGGTTAAGCCCACAGCTTTAGCTATGGCTTCGCTTTTGCCACCACCATATTTACGTCTGTGCGTAGCAGCACCACTGGCGAAGTCGACCAGTATATCGCCTTGTTTATTTAACTCTGTGTTACGCAATACTAAGGCTTCACCTGTCCAGCATAAATACCAGCCTTGGGGCGATTCTGTAGCGTGCAGACCATATTGTTGTTGCAGGCGTTCTGCCAGTTCAGGGGGGAAATCAGGCTGGGTCAAATAACAAGTGCTGGACATAGTGTCACTTTAACTTTTCACATCAGGGAAAACTCGGGCTAGTGTAACCGCCCTTGCTCAGTTTAAAAAAGGGGTCAGATCACATTGTTAACTACTTCAATGCGATCTGATCCTTTCAGGTTTTCATACCCACATAATTATCACCGCAGCTGAAGGCGACTACTTTACTGATTTCCTGCAGACTTAAACCCGATTCCTGTTGCCACTGATTAAACTGTTGCTGAATGGCTTTCTGATTTCTTTGGCTGCTTAAGCCACCCTCGACTACACCAAAACTACGCAGGTAAGCTTCCACATCCTGACTGATAATAAAGGTATCTTTACCCAGCATACGCAGAGCATAAGCTCCTGTATTGCCTCCAAGGCGAGAACCATGTTTCTTCAGATAACCCCACAAGCCAATAATATCCTCACCGGGCCACTGCGCTAAAAAGGCTCCAAAACTACCATATTTATCAGCTACTTGCTGGATCATTAATGCGTTGTCACGTATAGAAAAGACTTTAGTTGCGTTGCGAATAATACGAGGATCTGTCGCTTTGGCTGCCAGCATTTCATCACTCATCAGCAGCATTTTTTCCGGTTCAAAACCAAAAAAAACCTCTTCAAAACCTGGCCATTTTTTCTCCACCACAGACCAGACAAAACCAGACTGAAAGATTTTTTTACTGAACTCACTTAAACATTCAGCATCGGTCAGTTGCTGCAATTGCGCCGCAGTGCGAGGTTTAGTTAACAAAGATTGTAAGGCTGCTTTGCCGCCTTTACGCTCAGCAGCTCGTTGATAAATAATGGAAAAATTCTCTGGATATGCCATTCGTGTTATCACCTTTTTTACTTAATACTACGCTGCTGAGCACACAACACTGCTTATTCCGTGCCTTTGAGTGACTCTAAAGGCTCAAACAAATCTGGTAAAGTTTTCAGGCACTGCAACAGTGCATATAAAAACACACCGTGATGAGCACCCAATTCAAATTGATGGATACTTTGCCAGACTTCATGACCAGCTGAGATCAGCATAGCGACAAAAATCAGCATATTGAGCCAGGGATTTTGAGTAATAGTTTCGATAAATTGTTTAATCTTCATAGCCTTAGCCTCTGTTGTCCTTAGGCTAACTATAGATTAGCTTCCTAAATCAGCAACAAAAGCTAAAGCAGATAAAACAATTAGGCCGCTATCCCCATATGACGTAATAAAGCCGCATTCGACGGCTCACGGCCACGGAAGGCTTTAAACAGTTCCATAGGTTCGGCACTGCCGCCTTTTTCTAAAATGCAGTGCAGGAAGTCCTGCCCCACAGCGGCATTAAAAATACCTTCTTCTTCAAAGCGGCCAAAGGCATCGGCAGACAGAACTTCCGCCCATAAGTAGCTGTAATACCCAGCAGCATAACCACCGGCAAAAATATGGCTAAAACCATGCTGGAAGCGGTTAAAACGTGGCGGGATGATCACAGACACCTGCTGACGCACCTCATCCAGAATTTGCTGCACTCGCCCACCCAAAGCCGGGTTGTATTCGGCGTGTAGACGGAAATCGAACAGCGCAAATTCCAACTGACGGACCAAAAATAACGCTGACTGGAAGTTTTTCGCCGCCAGCATTTTATCCAGCATATCCTGTGGTAAAGCTTCACCCGTCTGATAATGGCCCGAAATTAATGCCAAAGCTTCTGGCTGCCAGCACCAGTTCTCTAAAAACTGACTCGGTAGTTCAACCGCATCCCATGCCACACCGCTGATACCAGCCACTGCAGATGCATCTACTTGGGTCAGCATATGGTGTAAACCGTGACCAAACTCATGGAACAAAGTCACGACTTCGTCATGGGTAAATAACGCAGGTTTACCGCCCACAGGTTTATTAAAATTACAGGTTAAATAGGCCACCGGATGTTGCAGGCTACCATCAGCTTTCCAGCGTCGGCCCTGGCAATCGTCCATCCAGGCGCCACCGCGTTTTTTCGCGCGAGCATATAAATCCAGATAAAAACTGCCACGCAGCTCGCCTTTAGTATCAAAAATATCGTAGAAACTGACATCCGGATGCCAGACATCAACACCCTCACGTTTTTGCACGCTGATACCAAATAGTTTATTCAAGACGCTGAATAACCCTGGCACTACTTTGGTTTCCGGAAAATAAGGCCGCAAAGCTTCGTCAGAAATGGAGTATTTCGCCTGTTTTAACTTCTCTGAGTAATAAGTCGCATCCCATGAACTTAACTCATCGACGCCAAATTGTGCTTTAACAAAAGCTTTGAGTTCAGAGAGATCCTGCAAAGCCTGCGGCTTAGCACGACGAGCTAAGTCTGCTAAAAACTCCAGAACTTGCGCCGGGCTTTCAGCCATTTTGGTCGCCAGTGATTCTTCTGCCGCATTATCAAAATCCAACAACTGCGCCAGTTCATGCCGCAAAGCCAGGGTTTCTTCAATAATGGCACTGTTATCAAACTGACCTGCCGTTGGGCCTTGATCCGATGCGCGAGTGCAGTAAGCCTGATATAACTCGGCGCGTAAATCGCGATTGTCGGCATAGGTCATAATGGCGATGTAGCTTGGGAATTCCAGGGTAAAGACCCAACCGGAGAGCTCTTTTTGCGCCGCCGCTTCGGCCGCAGCCAATTTGGCATCTTCAGGCAAACCTGCTAACAAACGTTCATCTTCAATATGCTTAAACCAGGCTTGAGTGGCATCTAGTGTATTGTTAGAAAAACTGGAAGCTAAGTCGGACGAACGACTCTGAATTTCGCCGTAGCGCTGTTTTTTCTCATCAGATAAACCAATACCGGATAGCTTAAAATCGCGCAAAGCGTTTTGAATCACTTTTTGCTGCGCTACGCTTAATGTGCCGTATTCAGCACTTTGCGATAGCTTTAAATAGGCCTGATATAAACCTTCATGCTGACCAACATAAGTGCTGAAGTCAGACAACAGCGGCAGACAGCTTTCATAAGCTTCACGTAATTCAGGACTATTTTTCACAGAATTTAAATGCGACACAGGCGACCAGAACTTGGCTAATTTATCGCTGTTTTCTTCCAGCGCTACAATCAGTGACTGCCAACTTGGATTCGGCTGTTGCACTACAGCTTCAATATCTGCGGTACAGGCAGCGATCAACTGTTCAACACGAGCTTTAATTTGTGAAGGATCGATTTGACTAAATACAGGTAAGGCTTGGGTCATGATTCATCTCGTTTCAGCTGTTATAACAGCAGTATTGGGGCTTTTTAAATGTTCTCAAGCATTTTGTGTGCATCAAACCTGACTTTATCGCAAATTCACTTGAGTTCGTCCATCAGACCCCATATAACCTCTGAATTCTTCTTTCAGTGGGAAACCCAAGCATGACTGAACATTTTGACTATATCGCCATAGGTGGTGGCAGCGGTGGTATCGCCAGCGCTAACAGAGCGGCCAGCCACGGCCAGAAATGCGCCATTATCGAAGCTAAATTTTTAGGTGGCACCTGCGTTAATGTCGGTTGTGTGCCCAAAAAAGCCATGTGGTTTGCCGGTCAAATTGCTGACGCTTTTAAATACGCGCCGGATTATGGTTTAGATGTCCACATGCCTGCGTTAAATTGGGGCAAATTAGTCGAAAGCCGCGAGGCTTACATCTCCCGAATTCATGCTTCTTACGACAGAGTGCTGGCCAAAAATGGAGTCACTGTGATTCGGGGGTTTGCCCGTTTTGTGGATAAAAACACAGTGGAAGTGGACGGCAAGCTCTATAGCGCCAACCATATCACCATAGCCACAGGCGGTCGTCCTGTACGCCCTGCTATACCAGGCGCAGAACTTGGCATCGACAGTGATGGCTTTTTCGCCTTACAAAGCCAACCGAAAAGGGTTGCGGTTGTAGGTGCAGGTTATATCGCAGTAGAAATTGCTGGCGTAATGCAGGCTCTTGGCAGCGAAACGCACTTATTGGTACGTAAAGACAAACCACTGCGCAGCTTCGATGCGATGTTATCCGACACTTTAGTAGAACTGATGGCCAAAGATGGTCCTCAGCTACACTCTCATACCGAAGTGAGTTCTGTCAGTAAAAATGCCGACGGCTCTTTAACTGTAGAGTTATCTACCGGCAGTCGTTTAGCTGTCGACTGTCTGATTTGGGCTATAGGTCGCGAGCCTGCCAATGACCAGCTACAGCTGGAAAAAGCTGGTGTAAAACTGGATGCCGAAGGCTTTATCCCGACGGACGAGTATCAGAATACCAATGTGCCTGGCATTTATGCAGTAGGTGATAATACAGGCCGTCTGGCCTTAACTCCGGTCGCAGTCGCGGCAGGACGACGTTTGTCCGAGCGGTTATTTAATAATAAACCAGACAGCAAACTGGATTACAGCACAGTGCCGACTGTAGTGTTTTCGCACCCTCCTATTGGCACTATAGGTTTAACCGAAGATGAAGCCCGTCAACAGTTTGGTGATGACCAGATTAAAGTTTATCGCAGCGAATTTGCTGCTATGTACACGGCTTTAACCCAGCACCGTCAGTTAACACGTATGAAATTGGTCTGTGCTGGTCCAACTGAAAAAGTAGTGGGTTTGCATGTGATAGGTTTTGGCGCTGATGAAATGCTACAGGGTTTTGGTGTGGCGATAAAAATGGGCGCCACCAAAGCCGACTTTGATAACTGTGTGGCTATACATCCAACCTCAGCTGAGGAATTCGTCACGCTCAGATAATTCACCAATCAAAACAAAGTAGTGAAAGGGATCAGGCCTAACGCCTGATCCCAAATCCAGAATTATTTAGCTTCTACCCGGCCATATCGATCTGAAAAACGGACTATGTCGTCTTCCCCTAAGTAAGTACCGGATTGCACTTCAATTAATTCTAGCGGGATTTTCCCCGGATTTTCTAAAGCATGCACAGCTCCAAGCGGAATATACACAGACTGATTTTCAGACAGCATGGTATCGACACCATCTATGCTAACCAGGGCCGTACCGGCCACTACTATCCAGTGCTCAGCTCTGTGGTGATGCATTTGCACTGACAGTTTCTGACCTGGATTGACCGTAATGCGTTTGACCTGATAGCGCTGTCCCTGATCAATCGAATCATATTTACCCCAGGGTCTGTAGACTTCGCGATGAATTTTATGCTCGCTGCGGCCCAGATCTTTTAGTTGCTGCACAATAGCTTTCACATCCTGCACTCTGTCTTTGGCCGCTACCAGCACTACATCTTTGGTTTGTACTACGACCATATTCTGCAATCCGACAGTAGCCACTAAACCAGTTTCAGCAAACACATAGTTATCACTGCTGTCACAGCTCAGTACGTCGCCTTTATGCACATTGCCGTCGGTGTTTTTCGCGGAAATATCCCACAAGGAAGACCAACTTCCAACGTCGCTCCAGCGGGCATCCAAAGGCACAACTACCGCTGCTGCAGTTTTTTCCATCACGGCATAGTCAATAGATTCAGAGGGACAAGCTAAAAAGGCCTGTTGATTGACCCGGATAAAATCTAAATCCGGGTCGACCTCCAGCATAGCTTGCTCACAAGCGGCATAAATATCGGGCCTGTGTTGTTTCAGCTCTGCCAGGTAGCGACTGGCTTTAAATAAAAACATGCCACTATTCCAGTAATAATCACCACTGCTTAAATAGCCTAAAGCAGTTTCCAGCTTAGGCTTTTCGACAAACTGTGCCACCTGGTAAGCTGCACCAGAGCTCAGCTCTTTGCGCTTCCCTCTTTTGATATAGCCATAGCCGGTTTCTGCCGCTGTAGGCACAATACCAAAAGTGACTAATTGATCGGCATTAGCAAATTCAGCTGCCGCAACAACAGCCTGTTGAAAGACATCAACATCAGCAATCACATGATCCGCAGCCAGCACCAGCAACAATGGATCCTGACCTTTTTTTATCGCGGTAAAAGCGGCAAGCGCTATAGCAGGTGCTGTATTACGACCTGCTGGCTCTAAAATGATATTGTTATTTAACTGCTTTATTTGCCTTAGCTGTTCGGCTGCGACAAAGCGGTGGTCTTCGTTACAGATCACCAGTGCAGCATCGGCATTCAGGCCCTGTAAACGCATCACAGTGGCTTGTAACATGGTGAGGTCACCGTCCAGCGTTAAGAACTGTTTTGGCATTAAATCACGAGACAAAGGCCATAATCTGCTACCAGAACCGCCCGCCATAATCACAGGTAAAATCATTCTTAATCCTTGTCTAATCAGATGAGCTGTTGTTTTATCTGTTGAAAAATACAATCTATTTGCAGATACACTAACAACATACAGAAACTTTTTCGCATTTTACCTCTCCAAAGCGGGCTTAATATGGCAAAGAATTACAATTGCGCAACATTTTTGTTTGATAGCCATTCTGGGTTGCGTATAAAATCGGGTTTTGTATATCACGCAAGCTTAATGTATTGTTCAGTGGCTTTTATCACACCCCATGTAAAACGTAATAACGACAGTTAGACGAGCTCCGACTATTTGCGTTCTGCAAATTGCCATACTGAGATCAGCATTTTTCCAAAGGGTTTAGTTAAAAACCTGATTATATAACAGGAGTTTAATATGGCGATTAGTGCAGTTTTGCCATTAAAAGCAAGTGGTAGTTACGACGTCAACGACTTAAAACGCGCTCATATCTTATTTACTTCCTTGCAGACTTTTGTCGCTGCTGGAACTATCTCTGAGATTTTCGTACTGGTTCCGGCCGCAGAAGTAGAGTTGGTAAAACAGGAATATGCCTGCTGGCAATCGCTGAACATCAAAGTGATGGCGGAAGATGATTTACTGCCGGAATTCAAAAAGTATCCAAAAATGCGTGGCTGGCGTAAACAGCAACTGCTGAAAATAGCTATAGCTAATTTAGTCGAAAATGAGTTTTATCTGACGCTCGACGCTGACGTGATTTGCCTGAAACCTTTGGATGAAAGCAAGCTTATTATTGATGGCAAAGCTTTATTACAATACGAACAACGAGCACAGCACCCTAAATGGTGGAAATCCTCTGCCCGTATTCTGAATATGAGCCCTGACGTGGGACCAAAAGATCTGGGAATGACGGTCACACCAGCTCTGATGTCCAGAACCTTAAGCCAAAAGTTGATGCAGGAGTTATCACCCAACAAAGCAGGTGAAAACTGGGTCGATGCCTTGTGCTC
The DNA here is from genome assembly GCF_014645135.1 of Rheinheimera tangshanensis. Lineage (GTDB taxonomy): Bacteria > Pseudomonadota > Gammaproteobacteria > Enterobacterales > Alteromonadaceae > Pararheinheimera > Pararheinheimera tangshanensis. The sequence goes on along the minus strand of NZ_BMLH01000001.1, from coordinate 22,559 downwards.
ATTGCATGACCCGGCGGATCCGAGAAACTGGTGGATAGGTCGTTTCTTAAAACTGAAGTGGACTGAATATTCGCTGTATTACCTCTGTGCTATGAAACTCGGGCTACTGGAGCACTACCACGTCATTGCAGGTACAGCGCAGACTCCAGCTCTGCTGCTGATCCATGATTCACACCCTTATGAATCCTGGAATATAGCGGGCAGCTTTGATTTGGCTAATCCTGGATTGTTTTGTGTGGTGGGCAGTAAAACCCGTTTACCACCTAAAGAAGTCTGGCAGAAAGTAGCTCCTTTTATTCAGGGCTCTGTTGTACAGCCTCCGCTCTGAGCTCAATGCATATCTGTTCTAATCGCCATGCTGCAGCAAAAGAGCAGCATGGCGTTGCCTTGATCAGTTATAGGATTTGAAACGTGCCGCATCTAATATCGCAAACAAATGAGCGATAGCTCCAATAATAGCCGGAATAATTAACCACCAGAGCGCATAACCTACCACCGTAATAGCGAAAAACAGTATAGCTGCAATCAAACGCCCCTGTAGCAACTGGCCTAAACCCGGAACAAACAAGCTACATAATGCGGCTAATACATTGCCGCCCGATCCTTGTCCTGACATATCTTTTACTCCAACTCACCTTTCAATCCAGCTTAACATAACAAAAGACTCAACAAAGCAGCAGACTTTATTTGTCACAAAACATAACGGCAGGTCCGCCCGCTTGTAGAAAAACAAAAAGGGCGGAAAAACCGCCCTTTTGACTTTACCACAGCACGAGGTTAAAACTCGTAGCGCACGCTCAGCAACCAACTGCTGACATCATTCGCCTCAAGCTCCAGTTGCTGATACCCCAGACCAAATTTCAAATTATCCGACAGGCTATAGTTCAATTGCACCCCTAAAAACCAGTCCGTGCCATTCGTCTTCGAATACAAGGTACTATTGCCCCTGCTACTTTCAATTTCGCTGTCCCATCTGAACAGCCCAACCGGCACTTCCACATTCCACACATCGTTTTGCCACAGCGCAAAGCGCGCAGCTGCAGTCCAGCCATCCACCAGGACCGGACTGACCGCCTTAACCAGTTCGTGGTATTGCTCCGGGGTCAGACTATCACCACTGAGTTGAGCGCTGGCTGCACCTAAATCCTGGTAACCCATTTCCACAGCAAAATAAGGATGCAACTGATAACCCAGGGTGATGCCATACAAGCTATCGCTGTCATCAAAGGCTGTGATAGTGCCGCTTGGTAGTTCTTCTACCAGGCGGTTTTGTTTCTGATCGGCTGTGCTATGCCCAACTGAACCTTGCAGGTACCAGTCTTGCCCCTGACTCCAGGGGCTGAACGCAAGCAGTGCAACAGCAGCCACACCCATAACTGAACGGCGACGCAACATCACAGCTCCCGCTAACACCATTCCCATCCACCAGGTCATACTGCCCCCACTTGATTTGTTATTCACGACCACGTCCTGATAAGCACGCACTGTCACACTGACCGAACCTGTGGCTGAATCGCCAGAGCTGTCTGTCACTGTGTAGCTGATGGTATCCACCCCATTAAAACCAGCTTTGGGTGTGTAACGCAGGCGTTGGTCGGCCTCAATACTGACCGTTCCTTCCTCTGCACTGGCTGCGGTCACAGTCAGTACATCACCCTCTGCATCTGTATCATTGGTCAGAACCGCTATCAGTATCGCTGTTCTGTCATCCGTAGATGCACTGTCATTCACGGCAACAGGTGCAGTATTGCTAAACACGTTCACTACCAGTTCACTGCTTGCTGTACCACCTTTACCGTCGGTGATGCTATAAATCACGGTATCAGTTCCGACAAAGTCTGGGTTTGGTGTGTAGCTTAACTGTTGGTCGGCCAGAATGGTCACAGTACCGAAGCTACTGATAGCCTGATTGACGGTTAACGTATCACCATCAACGTCAGTATCATTTGCCAGCACATTCACATCTATACTGGTGTCCACCAACACCGAAGCTTCATCCGCTGCAGCGACCGGCAGGTTATTACCATTGAGCACAACAGCTACACCACCTGGGTCGACAATAGCGCTGTTGGCAATTCCATCAGCATCGTTCGGGCCACCATCTTCGACTGTGACCTGCACACACCAGTGACCTTCGGTTAAACCTTCAGTCCAGACCGCATCACCAGGAGGAGGACAGAAACCACGTTCACCCGCCGTACTGGAGACGGAGTTACGCTCATTGCTGACAAAATCAACCCAACCTGTTACATCGCTGAATTTACGATACACCGCATTTGCAGGTACTGGTAAACGTTGTGGGATCACCAGGCTGTAGCTCTTACCTTGTTCAGGTAAACCGTAGGCGATAAAGTCAAAGATACCGCCAATATTCACCGCTACATTATCTGTAACAACGGCATCTTTGGCGATCTGCAAACCACCAGCATCGGTTTGTGCAGCTACAGTACCCAAACGTAAACAGACTCCAGGATCACCTTCAGCCACAAACTGAGTTTGTCCAAGCAGCTCTGTCGGCATCACGTTACATTCGTTAATTGCATCCTGATAATCAGGAATACCATCACCATCTGAATCGGCAAAACCTTCCTGGTCATCTGGCACTAAGTCTCCGTCCGTATCAGCAGAGCCCAATGTCGGTAAGTTTGGCCGAAGCACAATAAAGACTCGGGATGTTGCTGATAAATTTGGCGTACCATTATCTGTCGCTGTGTAACTGACCAGATATAAACCAGGACCTTGTTCTGTCGGATCGAAACTTAATTGGCTTTGATCTGAGGTTACATTCGTCAGACGGCCAAAGTCCCAGACTCCAGTCATTTGATCCTGAGGATTGGCATCAGTCACTGTAGCTGTGACAGTCACCACACCATCACTTTCACTGACAGTCAGACGGTTTTCACCATTCTGCTGCACCTGTAAAGACACCACAGGGGCGACATTCGCTTCACTGACCACAATACGACTAGTGCGTTTGCTGCCACGATTGACGCTGCTATCGAGCGTAATCACTATGTCTTCAGGTGAATCTGCCAACGCATCTTCCAACACGTTAAAGCGGATAGTTGTGCTCAAGCCTGAACTAATTTCTGCAACACCAGATACCAGCGTATGATCATTAGCACCTGCACTGCCGCTGACAGTGTAAGGGACTGACACCGGATAAACAGGAGCCGGACCGTTTAGTATCACCTGAACTTCAACTTCACTGCCTTCGGTCACCAGTTGATCTTTGCTCAGGGACACCAATGGATTGACCCGAACCCGCTGCGCTTTCGTGGCAGTATTGCCATCCGCATCTGTGGCTTGCCAGTAGACGATATGCTCGCCAGGGGCGAAGAACAGACTACCATTGATCAGCGATACCCTCAGACGACGACCATTACGGTCGACCGCTGTTGCAGTGCCAAGCGGTACACGGGTAAACAGCGCAGTTGCATTCACTTCGATGTCTGCAGGTACGGTAATCACCGGCAGGTTTGACGCTGCCCCCCCTTCAATAATCAGGTTCACATCAGCAGTATCACGTCCGCCGTTACCATCAGTCAGGGTGTAACGCAGACTGACAGGGCCAACATACAGATCTGGTGTGGTCAGAGTTAAGCCCTGAGCATTAAAGACGACAGTACCTACGGAGGTCGAAGCACCATCTATAGTCAGAGTGTCACCGTCTACGTCGCTGTCATTGGCCAAAACCGCCAATTGATACTGGTTGCTCTCAACCCGTTGCAGACTATAACTGTCATCTTCAGCCAGCGGATTGTCATTCACCGCAGTTACTGTGATAGCGATAGTAGCGGTCTGAGTACTGAACTCTGAATCACTGGCAATATAACTAATACTGTCAGTACCGTTATAGTTTAGCTCTGGTGTATAAATTAACTGCGAGCCTTGCACCACAGCAGTACCATGAGCAGGCTGATTCACCAACTCGTAAGTTAATGTATCATTTTCCGGATCCTGCACCGCAAGCGTAATGCGTAAGGTAGCGTCCTCTTCAACAGAAGCCGTTGAATTACTCGGATTAACTGGCTCAGAATTATAACGTTTCAGCACTGTATCAGTAGCTGCTGTCCCCACATTACCTAAAGTGTCGGTTAAGCTGACACTGAGTTGCAGCGTGCCTTCGGCCAATGCCGTGACATTAATGCCTGTCACTTGCTGAGTGGCGCTGCTTACAGTACCTGAACCTGTCACCGAATTGGTGCCGTCGGACACGCTGTAGTTATAGCTTGAGCCCACTTCAGCTCCGGCAAAGACAAAACTCATCGCAGCCTGATTGGTCGCGTTAATACGTTCCTGAACTATAGAGGCGCTATATCCGGCTGGCGCTAACAAGTCTATGGTCAGTTCATTGCTGGAAGCGTCAGTACCAATGTTTTCCTGAGCATCTGTAGCAGTAACAACTACATCGTACACACCATTGGCCAAGGCGGTCAGCTGATTATCAGCCAGAGTCCAGCTGCCATTGCCATTGTTGGTTGGCGTCAGAGTTTGTCCTGCCACCGTTAGACTTAAAGTAGCGCTGGCATCATCCACAGTACCAGCTAAAGCAGGAGTTGTATCCGCAGTGGTTAACGCTGTCACTGTGACCACAGGAGCTAAAGAATCCTGAGTAATAGTGGCTACATCCACAGCAGAGGAGACATTGCCTGCTTTGTCTTTTGCGATCACAACAAAGTTGTTCTCTGTATTTGTTGTCAGAGGCGCAGCGAATGACCAGATACCAGTGGTAACAGCACCCACTTCCGCACTGGCCAGCACAGTACTGTTATCTGCAATTCCGTCATTATCAGAGTCAGCAAACAACTCCACAGTTACGCCATCTTCACTATGAGTACCTTCGATCAGTTGGGTCGAAGTACTCACAGAAACAACTGTCGCCGGAGTTGTAATCGCAACTGTAACCGGAGCAATAGAATCCTCAGTAATAGTGGGCACATCCACAGCAGCTGACTCATTGCCAGCGGCATCTTCAGCGACTACCACATAGTTATGTGCTGTATCTGCGGTTAAAGCTACGTTTGGTATACTCCAGTTACCATCAGCGTCAACTATTGCATGCCCAATATCATTAACTGGGTCATCGGCTGCACCATCATTATTGTCATCGACATATAAGTTAACAGTCACGCCTATTTCGCTATGCGTACCTTTAATTTCATAGCTGGCAGCATTTACAAAGACAGCAGTAGCAGGAGCTGTGACTACAGTCGCAACAGGGTCAGTGGTGTCGACCTGAGCATTATCATTATTAGTTCCCGCAAAAGTCAGGACAGCGTCATTATTACCTGAATCACGAATGGTCGTGGTATTGAGGATTAAACTGTTCGCCAAAACCGCAATCCCTGAGCTGTCCGTGTTCTGGCCCGCTAACACTGTGTAGCGATAAGTCAGGCTTGAGGAGCCAGTACCACTGAAATAACCTGCGACTAAATTGGAACCTCCAATCTCGATACCCAACGTAGCATCAGTGCCTGTGACCGTTACAGTATCATCGAATGTCACAGTGAAATCTATGGTCTCTCCGGCTTTGTAGTTGCCATCCGCAATAGTCACTGTGGTAATAGCTGGCACATTGGCATCTTTAGTCACAGTATCTGTCACAGCTGGAGTACTGACGTTACCAGCTGCGTCAGTTAAAGTCAGGCTCAGAGTTAAGGTACCGTCATTTAATCCACTAACATCAACAGCTATAATTTGTTGTCCGGCAGAGGCAACAACAAAACTGTCGGTTACAGCTACACCACCGCTATTACTGTTAATGCTGTACTCTGCCGTTGCTCCAGTTTCTGCACCAGAGAGAGTAAAGCTCACGGCAGCTTGGTTTGCGTCAGTAATAGGATCCTGATCAAAAGAGACACTACTAATAGCTGGCGCTGTTGTATCAATCACTATCGCCAGAGGGTCTGAATCCACACTTTGGTTACCTGCAATATCTGTAGCCATCACCACAAGATCGTGATTACCCGCAGATAAACTAGTCAGGTTCAAACTATAAGTTCCGTTGCTATCCGCGTCTACATTAGTTAAACCGCCATCAAGGCTGGAACGTGCTCTTACACTGGCATTTGCCTCGACAGCATTACTGGCACCTTGCAAGGTGATATTCTGCAGTTTAGTCAGATTATCTGAATTGCTGTCACCCGAGTCCGAGGCATCTGCTAAATCGGGAGTCGCAGGTTTAGCTGGGGCTGTTATATCAATAGTTACAGATAAACCTGAAGAAGCTACAGACTGATTGCCTGCTGCATCCGCCGCTTTAGCCGTCAAGGTATGGCTACCTTCACTCAGCGCTGGACTTACTGTAATGCTCCAGTTCCCCCCTGTAGCCGTGGCTGAGCCTAAAGACGTTATTCCGTCCGTAGCATATAAAGTTACAGTGCTACCCGCTTCTGCTGTACCAGTCAGCGTAGGTGTAGTGTCATTGGTGATATTGTCGGTGGAGTTAGCGCCAGTATCAGAGCCTGCCGCTAAATCCGGGGTTGACGGAGCATTGGGAGCCTCAGTGTCAATCACCAGCGCTTTATTTGCCCCTAATGAACCGGCAGCACCAGGTGTTGGCAAGGTCAGAGTGGCATCATTATTTAGTGCATCACGCAGTGTTGCGCCATTGGCCACAAGAGCTGCTGTACTGAAATAATCCAGATCCGCGCTGCTGTCCCCTGCCTGTACTGTGTAGCTAAAGTTGAGTGTAGTGCCAGGCGAACCTGAGCTATAGCTGGCGGTTTGATCTGTGCTACCGGTTTCAAGCACTAAGCCAGGAGTGCCGCCACTGACGGTCACGGCTTCATCAAAAGTCACCTGAATACTGATCACTTCGCCCGCTTTGTAGCTGCCATTGCCTTTCGTGGAGCTGACATTAGTAACAACAGGACCGGTATCATCTACATCTGTGACTGCAATACTAAAAGTCTGGTCGGCGAATAAAGAGCCATCTGTTGCCCGCACTGTAATGTTATGGCTGGTTGCTGTTTCATAATCCAGTAAGCTGCCATCCAGCACAGTCACCACACCAGTACTGCTATCAACAGCAAAACGACCACCGGCATTGTCCGTCAAGCTGTAGCTGACCGAACCATCCGGATCAGTGGACGAGGCAGTAATACCCACAGTGGTGCCATTCGTTGCATTTTCTACCACAGTATCACTAGCGCCATTAGCATCCACAGGAGTGCTGGGGGCATCATTCACTGCCGTTACAGTCACAGTAGCGGCAACAGATAAAGCCGTGGTGTCAACCCCGGTGTTAGCTATTCCACCGTTGTCTTTGATGCTGGTTAAAGTTACAACCCTGTTAGCTGCTGCAGTTGGGGTTTCACTCGAATTACGGTAACTCAGGTTATCTACCAGAGTTTGTGCCACAGCAGTAGTCCAGCTCCCTGTTAAAGTCACAGTAGCAGTTGAGCCCGTCACAGCGACACTATAGCCGACTAAATTACCACCCGAACTAGTACCTGAAGTGCCATTGGTCAGTGCGACGTCAGTGCCATCTACTCTTAGTAACTCACTGGCTCCATCAGCCAGGTTAGTCACAGTCAAAACTAACTGGTTGATATTCTGACCGCTCTCTATTGTGCTGACAGATACAGCACTGAATAAATCCACAGCCGAACCATTTTCTGTATAGGTGGGAGTGCTGCCTGTAGCTGTCAGGGTCGGCGCATCGTTGACCGCCGTTACGCTGACGGTCTTGGTAGCAGCGGTGCTGTTGTCTGTGCCATCATTGACGACAAAACTGATGGTACGGTTTGTCGTATTTGGGTCGTCCGACGTATTGTTATAAGTTACAGAACGCAGCGCTGTTTGATACTGAGCAAGCGTGGCTGAGCCAGTCAGAGCTAATACCCCAGTTCCTGCAGTATAAGTTCCGGAAATACCATTTTGATTGGTAAAACTCAGCACATCCTGGCCGGATTGAAAACCTCCGGTAATAGATACAGTGGCTGACGCCATATCAGTGAGATCAGTATCTGTGACAGTCAAACCACTATCAATAGCCACAGCAGTGCCTTCGGTAAAAGCCGTGGTTCCACCTGATGTTGTAGCAACAGGGGCGGCGTTAGTAGCACCAACGCTATCGAAGGTGATCTTCCTGATGCTTCCAATAAAACCATTTTGGCCGTTCACAACAAAGGGCGCCCATGAATTGTTAGTAATTGTCATGGATGTGGCGCCAGCGGGCAATGAACTTAAATCAATTATTTGTGTAGTATAGCCAACGGCAGAACCATCCTGAATATTGAAATTCACACTACCACCAGCATTTGTAGTAATGGTTGCCGGATCGCCCACATAAGCGTAAATCTCTATTGAGGCTGGCTTAAATTCGCTGCCATCGGTAAAGCTCAGTGTGATAGATTTTTCCGAAAACCCAACAACAATAGCATCCGCGTTAGTTTTCGCCTCAGTACTGTTATATTCCCCATTAATCGTCAGAGTTTTACCTCCGAAACTAACCTGCGCATCAATGTTTGCAGCTGCAGCATTGTTGGATCCATAGGGTGTAAACCGTCCATTATTAGTTCCTGCCGTTGTCACGGTCCAGGTCGAATACTCAAAAACTACCGGGGCTAATGTTGCGGAAAAATCTTTCAGTGCTTTTTCAGAGAAGGCTAATTCAGTCTCGATATTGCCACGCTGAATTTCCAAATCCCAATCGCCGCCCTGCTCGGCATTGCCCGTTTTATTATCTGATGCAGCTACATCAACATGAGTGTTACTGCGGATAATATCCAGCAGATCTCCACCATTATCGCCACTTGCCACATCACAACCATAGAGAATCAAATCGGCGCCATGAATTAAGGCGGCATTTAATGAAGCAAAGGTGTCTTTTTCGCTGGTGAGCACCGCAGAATCTACACGGCTGTTACCCAAGAGCAGTACGCCCTCTTCCGCATGCGACACAATATGCAGGCTTTTTAAGCCTTGGTAATTTTTTAATATTGCGTTGAGCTGCGCCAATCCAGGCTGGGCAGAATCTATTTCAACAATATCGACACCGGGTTTAACGGCACGGTAAAACACCTGTTTATCCGGCACTGCCGCATCAATAATCATCAGCTCACGCACAGGCTGGGCTTTTATTAATTCAGGCCCTGCATCAACCTGTGTGGCTAAAGCCGCAGTCAACACTGGCGTTCGTGGTTGATGTTGCAATGACCCAGTTAAATAATTGGCATAAGGCCGCTGTTCGGTCGCAGCCAGATAACTGCGGTGGCTGGTGCTGTAACTGGTAGCCGGCATGGCATAAGAGCCAAAAGGCAACAAAGCCACAGATAAATGGCGTAATACTTTGGTATCCATAAGTCCAATCCTTGTAGCTGAGCACCTTAAAGCGCAGCTGACGACTTTTTATTAGCGATGATGGCTGCAGCAGTTCCCGTAGCGTCCTGCCAAAAATCCATCTCCTGGTACTTTACAAATAAATCCGGCGGCAAAATGCTGCGCCGACTTTTAAACTCCACCTGCTTTTTCACTGCATGCAGGCCTTTTACCCCAAGTTTTTGATCAAACTCATTCTCTTCGTAGTCCACCTGGCTGAAGTTATGCACAAAGGTGGGCTCACCAATAAACTGATAAATCAGCTCCAGAGTACGCTCCGGGTGGCGGGTTAAAATATCGTAATCCACCAGCAACAACCGGTCAGAAAACTCGCCATAATAGGCTTCTTTTAATGCGGTCCAGGCTGAACCCATAGAGCCACCCACCTGAGCTAAAGCATCACAACGGCTGTACACCGTCTGGCGGGACGCAGGGTTAAACATCCGGCTGTAGTCAAAAGGGTTTTTGCGGTAAATGACTTCAAAGCTATCCATAATCCAGGCTGGGTTACGCACGCAGCAAATCACTTTAAAGTCATCAAATAACTCGACCATCTGGTGCAGCCGGGCTGTCCAGTGTCTGTTGGTATCAAAAATAATCGGCTGGGGTAAATCGGCGTAGTAAGCGTCGAATATAGCGCGACAAATGCGCTTCTTTTTTGCTTCATCAAAAAAGCTGTGTGACTCGGTATTGGCACCCATTTGCTCTAAGGCACCATTGACCAGCCCAGCGACTGGGCTGGACATAGCGGCCCAAAAAGCAGGATTCTGCCGGAGTATACCAGCTAATAAAGTAGAGCCTGAACGCGGCAAACCGGAAATAAAATGAAAACGCGCCACTGCAAATCCCTGTTGTACTTCTGTGAGCCAAAGCAAGTTCAGCCCCAATTCATTTTGCCTAAATTGTAATCACAACAGGTACTAGGCGCCAGTCCTAAATGAAAATAATGGAAAAATGCTTAAAAAACATACTGACACAATTAAAAAGCTGCAGTAAGTTGATAAAAATATCAGCTTACTGCAGCTGAAGAGCTCAGTATGTGCTCTAGTTACGGGACGGGAACATACCAAATAATGCAATACAAAATGGGATCACCAAAAAAGGCTGGCGGTTTTCATGCGCCGCACTGCTGCCTGAAAGACTAAGCATAGTCGGCGCTAAAGGCACTAACTGATTAGTCAGGTTGCTGTAGGCATTTTGCCTGGTTGTACCATCAGATTGCTCTGACACAGTCAGGTATCCACCAGTGCCAGTTACTGCAATATTAACTGGAGCGCCAATTTTTACTGTCATCAGATGGTTATGAGCAGGGATCTCGGCCTGAATTAAGCTGACAGTGGCGGCCCCATCGGACTCCCCTATAGCACGGGGGGTTAAACCTGGCCCATTGCCCTGATGCATCATGGCGCGGCCTTGCAAATTGGGTAAACCAAAATTACTGGTGCCATTGCCGCCATAATTCACACCTAATAACGAAAACAATGCGGTATTTTGTTGAATAGGCATTAACTGACCAGCACAGTAAGCAAAGTTGTGTGGTGCAAAACTATAAGGAAACTGCCGGATTTCCCCCACAAATGGTTCTGACATAACGCATCTCCTTAGTTACGTGAAGGGAAAATACCCTGTAAACATAAAATAAAACTCATGGCTAAAAAAGGCATCATATTTTCATGCGGCTGACTGCCGCCAGTATTCCCTATTGCGTTAGGTAACAGCTGCCCAGTTCGCTGTACTGGTGTTGCCGGAGCAAAATAATGATAGCCCTGACCAATCAGCTGGCCTGAAGGGGTATTCAGATTAGCTTCGGTATTAGATACAGCTACTGTGTGGGTATGGGCAGGAATTTGCGTGCCCAACAAAGTCACAGTTTCAGTGCCATACATTTGGCCCTGCACTCTGGCGGTTAAACCCGGACCAGTACCCTGACCTACAGGGATACGACCTCTGGCATCTGGTGCATTAAAGGTATTCACGCCATCGCCACCATAGGTTGTGCCTAACAGTGCATAGAGTGCGTCGTACTGGGAAATGGCCAGACTTTGACCATTGCAAAAGGCCCAGTCTCTTGGTGCAAAGGTGCCTGCGAAGACACGAACTTCACCCATAAAAGGTGCTGACATAATTTGGCTCTCCTTAATTACGGGATGGGAATACGCCCTGCAGGGCAATGGAAAAACGCAACACTAAACTGGGTTGCAAATTACTGTGTGGTTGACTACCACCCGTTTCAGACAAAACATCAGCAGCCAAAGTCGTCAGATTACTGTCCGGGGCCACATAATAAAAACCAGAATCAGGTTTGGCACAGATATTAGAGCCGGCTGGCGGATTTGGGTTGGCTAAAGTACCAGTGTCATTCTGTGCAAAAAAAAGATGGTTATGCTGCGGCAACTGGGAAGTGATTAGCGTCACATTCTCCAGGCCACCAGTTTGACCTGAGTTGTAGGTAAGACCTGAACCAGGGTCTGTGCCTATACCTAAAGGCGTTCTACCGCGATAATCCGGCAATCCGAAGGTTGTAGTGCCGTTGCCACCAAACACAGTACCTAATAATGCAAAGAGGGCCTGATTTTGATTAATCGCCACCTGCTGACCTGAGCAGTCAGTCCAATGCCGTGGGGCAAAGGGGATGGCGAACATTCTGACTTCACCTATATAAGGCATGGACATAATTATTGTTCTCCTAAGGTTAGAGGAAACACGGCAAAATCAGGTGCAAAACGCGGCTCACCTTGTGCGTGTCAGTTCTTTTTGCGCGATACCACAATTTGATACTTATCTGCTGCATAAGGCGACATAAACAGCTGCACTTCGCCAAAAGACGGGTGGCTAAACAGATAATTACCACTGGGACAATGCACTTCTGCTGCACTGCTCAGGTCAACCGAAAAAGCTTCATAGTCTTCGGTTGCAAAGCGGGGTAACGAAACCTTGTCTACATTGAGCTGAACCACATTGTTACTACCATCCTTTAACTGGATTTGCTGGTTCAGTAAGGCAGTTAATGTATCGAAGTTAAATTGATGCATTCTAGTTCCTAAATACTATGACCCTTTAGTAGCGCCAAATCAGCTTAGAAAAGTAAGCAAATAAAAGCCACTAAAAACTATAGATTTTAATAAGTTAATTTAAAAATCTCACACTACATCTTAGAGTTAACACTCAAATAATGATTTTTTGTAAGGCAGGCGGATACCAGATCATCAGCTCGTAAGGCTGTTGCACCGCTGTTGTGACAAAGCCAAGCCGCTGATACAAAACTTTGGCTAGGGTATTTTCCTGTAACACAGTTAAGGTCATAGGCACAGCCACTGCAGCTGCAGCCTGCTGAAAGGCCTGTACTACTGCAGCCCCTAAACCTTTGCCTCTGGCCTGCGGTATTAAAGCTAAATCAATCAGCCGCACTTCGTTTGGACCAAAGTCCAGCGTGGCTTTGCCTATGGCTTCGAGATGTTTTTCGATAATAAAATACATCGCATTCGGGTACGCCTCACCGTAGCCTTGTGTCTGAGCTCTGAATTGCATTTCCATCAGCTCAGCTTTTTGCTCTGCGGATACATCCATCAGCCCCAAATCGTCCCGGGTGGATTGGTACAAGGCTTCGAGAAACACCTTGTCTTTGCCATTGGCTGGACGCACTGATAAGCCATCGGGTAATTGCAGCTTTTGCATAGCATATCCTTGTTTTATATTATATTTTGGCTCAGCATAACCAAGCGTATTTCAAATTACCAGCCTGTACTGACCAGGCAAAACCATGCAAGGGACACCTAATGACTGCATATTTTGTTCTGTCCACCGGACGTTGTGGCACCCAATGGCTGGCTGAAACTTTGCAGCTGTGGTCTGACACTTTTGTCGTGCGGCATGAGCCTCTGCATTTTCAGTACAGGCCGGATCTGAACAGCCCGTCAGCACCGTTGGCGCATAATGCCGAACTGCTGAATGCACATTTGGACTTTATCCAGCAACAAATAGCTCAGGGTTACACCTACATTGAAACAGGTTTTCCGTGCTGGCGACATTTGGATTGGTTTAGACAACATTTGAAACAGATAAAAGTGGTACATATTCATCGTGACCCGCTGCAGGCTGTGCATTCTTTATTAAAGCTCAATGCCTTTGTTCCGCCTTTTTTGCCCCATTTGCCAATCAAAAATTTGTATCTGCCCTCAGATGAGCAGGATTTACTGCTGCAACATAAAGCGCTTTGGTCTGAATTAAACCCGGCGGAAAAAAACTTATGGTACTGGGCTGAAGTTCAGCATCAGGCTTTGCGTTATCAACAACACTGGCCTGAAGCCGACTGGCTGAGTCTGAGTTTTAGTGAGTTGTTTTCAGCCAAAAGCCAGCAGCAACTGGCCACTTTTTTAGATACACCCACCGCCAACTACTGGCCTGCACAACAGAAGGTGGATCAATTTGGTTTAGCTATGCAATCACAGCCATTAGAATTTCCGCGGCTCTGTCAGTTTGACGAGATCGCTCAGTTGGCAAAGCATCTGGGTTATGCCAGCCCCTGGCCTGATAAAAGCTCATAGCTGTTCTCCAGTCGCAGGCGGATAAGCTGTTGTTGTTCTGATGTGAACTGCGTTGCCGGGTTTTGTGTGGTGGCAACAAAGACAGTCTGCCTTGCCTTGGCATCCATAGTCCGGCGTTTTTGCCAGTGCTGAGCCTGCTGTTGATCCAGTGAAATGCCCAGCAGTGTTGCAAGCTCAGCCGCAGTGGTTTGTACCAGTTGCCGATAATCCAGCACCAGCACTGGCTTTTCCTGTTGTAATTGCAGCATAAAATCCGCCATCCGCCGGACCACTTCAACTCTGTATTCCAACAAGCTCAGCCCTTGTTGTATGCCGGACCAAAGCTCTGGTTGTTGCCGCACCATATGTCGGCCCGATACACGCTGATGGGAAGCCAGAATAGCTTCAGGTTGGCGAACCAAACCCAGTAATTTGCTCTGTGGAAACACCGCAATCCATAACCGCCAGTGCTGCAAATCCCAGGCATTGCATTTGATCACCAGCTGTTGCTCCTGATGCCTGAACCTGCCCTGCAACCGCACCAGCAAATCCAAACACAGCGCCTGATAAGCACTCAGTTCAGGGTCCTGCAGCACATCGCTGATCAACATAGATTCTGACAACACTTTCAGCTCCGGTTCCAGCATCAAGCAGCCCGACACCAAAGTGGAACCACACCTGGACCAATGGAAAATCAGCAATTCTGGCTGCACCACGGGCAGGCTCTGCAATTGCGACAATAATGGCTGCAGTGAGGTCACAGGCCGGATCAATTGTGCTAATAAACTTTGCCGCCAGATCACCAGATCATCTTCTAAAAATGGCTGTTCAGGTTTTTGAAAGGCTGGGATCCATAACAGCTGTTGCCCTGCCCTTTTGTAGGCATAAGGAAACCAGCACCGGCTGAATAACTCCAGATCCGGCTGCAGCGGCTGCTGGTTCTGCTCGCGTAAAAACACCAGCAATTGCTGAAAATCCAGCTCAGGCCAGTGTAAAAACTCCGCCATCAGGCTGACAAATTGCTCCAGTCCTTCACAACCCCACAAAGAGCGCAACTGCTCTTCATGGTGCAATAACTGATGATACAGCTGTGCTTTTTCCATCAGACTTTTGCCGGGTACATATTGATGTAATGCACCATACGCGGCAAATGATGCAGGTTACGACTGGCGCCATGAGGCAAAGCCTGATGCCAGATAATTAAATCGCCCGCTTTGGCTGCTATGGCTTTGACCGGCCAGTCGGCCCAGTTTTGCTGTTGCAACTCCATGGCAGATTTGCCTGAGTCTTTGATCCAGTCATCAATCTTCAGATGAAAACCTGGCACACAACTAAAAGCTCCTTGTTGCGCTTCAGTGTCTGTTAAATAAATCAGCCCTTGGGTGGCATAAGGGATAGGCGTTATCAGTTCGACATCCCAATGCATATCAGGGCCGGGGAAAGACCAAAACGCTGTTTCCGGCGGGTTAAAACTGACTCTGTCTGTGGTCATTACCAGGTCAGTGCGCTGCCAAAGCTGCTGGAATATCTGCCGGATCAGCGGCACCTCGCGATTGGCATCCAGCACAGGATGGTGAAACAGTTGCAACATAATTTTCTGCATTTTGTCGGTTTTCTG
The DNA here is from genome assembly GCF_014645135.1 of Rheinheimera tangshanensis. Classification (GTDB taxonomy): domain Bacteria; phylum Pseudomonadota; class Gammaproteobacteria; order Enterobacterales; family Alteromonadaceae; genus Pararheinheimera; species Pararheinheimera tangshanensis. The sequence continues at coordinate 7,091 of NZ_BMLH01000001.1, read as the reverse complement.
ATACCAGCTGTCTGGCTGATTTGGATCGGCCTGTAAATACTGCCAAATCACCTCACGGCTTTGCCGGCATTGCTCAGCGCTTAATACAGCGGGGACCACCAGATAACCTTCCCGTTGCCAGAATTCCAGCTGTTCAGCATTCAGCACCTGTGGCACAGGTCCGTTGGACTGTTGTTTTAAGTCCCTTAATTGCTGATTCAGTGCATGGATATCCAGTTGCTGCAGATAAGGCGTTAAAAAGGCAATAAAGTCACTTAATCTGTTACTGCGATGCAAGGCCTGAATACCCGGTTCCAGGCCAATACCGGATAAATCCAGCAGAGCTTTATCCAGTACCCACTCATCCGTCACATCGGCCTGCAGCTTTTTATAGCGTTTAAGTACAGTTTTTTGCCACAACCTTTTGGCATGGAATAAACCAGCACAACTGGTATCCTCACTGTCGCATAAATCTGGCCATAACTCGGTGTACTGAAAATCAAAATCCGGTTCGCCTAACTGCTGATACTCAAAGCGCACAACGGAAGCGGGCTGCAGCATCAGCCGCTGTTTATAACGGGGTAAAGTGAGTTGCGACTGTTGCTCTTTAAGCCAATGCTGCCGGTACACCTGCACTTCTGTGGTTAACTTCAGATCCACAGGCCCGGCTTCAAACTCAGGCAATAACAGCTCGCCATAAAAAGCCGACTCATCGCCAGAAGCTAAAGTGTGGCATAAGGCTAAATCCAGCGTAAATAAGGGCCCAAGCCACTGCTGTTTTTTCTGCTGTTGTTCAGTCCACTCCAGATACGCATCCAGTTTAATTTGTTGTGGGATCAGCTGGCCTTGTAGTGCTAAAAATTGCTGCAAGTGCCGAAACACCTGCACCTGAGGCTCTTGTTGCAGCAGATGTTTCATCGTCTCTGACAGGATCAAATCAAAGTATTGTTCCACCTTAGGTTGCCATGCAGTGGCATCGGCACAAACCCAGTCGCAGATCCGATCCGATACACCAAAATGGCCAGTCAGACGTTTCAGACTTTGTAATGACCACTGATGGATGTCCAAAGCTGTGACCTGCAACTGCTGTGCAGTAAACAGAGGTAGCAAAGGTAATAACAACCAGCCTAAAGGCCCTGTGCCTGCATACAATAAACGCACAGGCTGAGTGGGCGTCAACTGGAGCTGATCACAAATAGCCTGATACAGTCCCTGAGTGAAAACCCTGCCACGCTCAGCATCTTCCGCACATTGAGCGGCAGTAGTAGGCGAAACCGCCTTGCCATAAGCTGTTGCTGTTGCGTCTGGATCAGTAAAAAATTCCGGATGTAATTCAAGGTCGATCAGCTCACATAACTGATGCAATACCGGGTCCACCAGCTGTTTGGATAAACCTGAGGACGGGCAATCCAACAAAGCCCGGCCAAAACGTTCCAGATCGGCGCAGTTAAAACGTTGTTTAATGTGTTGCACTTGCATAAACCTGCTCCTTCAGCCAAGGGGTCACGACACAATCCAGCACCAGATTAATTCTGCTGTTGGCCCCCAGGTTTTCGACACTATGCGTTTGATCCGCATTGATGTACCAGATTTGCCCTTCCTGCATAGGCACTCTTTGCCCTGCGACATAAAAATGCAGCAGCGGATTGGACTGCAGACACAAATGCAAACGGGCTTCGCCCTGCTCCAGGCACAGCCCGTGATCGCGGTGAGGTTTGATCACAGCCTGTGGCTGTAGCCGCATTAAACGGGCTGCTTTGACCGGGCAAGGCCAGGAGGCAAGAAAGTGTTTCAAGGCTGGAGCCAGTTCAAGCACCGGTAAATCCACCCAATGCTCAGCGTCAGTGTGGGTAAAACTTTGCAAAATACTATGGGCATCTTGATGCTCAGCAGCACAACGCAGTGGCAGCACGTCCCATTCGCCCTGATAATCCCGCCTGTTGACGTGCTCTGTCCATGGCTGCGCTTGCAGCTGCGGCAGTTCCTGTTGGATTTGCTGGTAATTCCCCGCGTATCCAAGCAAAGAAAAATGACAAATACTCATAGCTAAATCACTGGTTTTCCTCTATAAAATTCAGACTAACAGAAAAAAGGAACAAAGAAAGCTCTGGCCGGAAAATTCCTTTCGCCAAAAAGGCATCCCTTAATTTGCAGCAAAGGTATGGATAACATGAATGAGTTAGAACAGGTGCTGGATTTTTTCAATGGCATTGGTATTAGCTATCAACTGCAACCTTTGCCTGCTTCCGGCTTTTTACCCGGTGTTCTGATCAAAAACGGTACCTTGCTGATTGACCCTGAGCAACTGAGTTATCCGGGGGATTTATTGCATGAAGCCGGGCATATAGCAGTGATGCCGGAAGCAAGCCGGCATCTGTTAAATGACAATGTCAATGAATCTGCCAATCAGGGACCAGCCGAAGAAATGGCGGCCATTGCCTGGTCCTGGGCAGCTTTAGTGCATCTAAATTTACCACCGCAGTTTTTGTTTCATCCGGCTGGCTATAAAGGCGGTTCGGATTCGTATATCGAAGCCTTTACGGCAAACAGCGGTTTTGGCCACCCCATGTTGAGCTGGTATGGTATGTGTAAACCTGCCGGCACCGAGGCAGGTTATCCTCAAATGAACCTCTGGCTCAGGCCATAAAAATAGGGTCAGAACACATTGGTTATGCGTAACTAATGTGTTCTGACCCCGTTTTCAATTATTGTTGTAGGATAAAATGCAGCTGGTTTCTCACGGCTTCCTGATCTAAATGGGTAAAAGGCAAAATTAAATCCATTTTGCCGTTTTGGTCTAAATCTGCTGTAGATGCCAGCATACCGTTCAGCGGTATCGCCTGTTTTAATCTGATACTTTTGCTGCTGAATAGTTTTTCTTTGGCGCTTTGATACAACTTCAGATGATCCTCATCCCCAATCAGCAGTAAAGCGGGAGTCTGCTCTGACACTAATACTTTCAGTACAGGTAAATTGACCTGTGCATTGCCAATACTGACCTGAGCTGTAGCATCTTGCCGGTACACTGGTTTATCAGGGAATTTGCCGCTTTGTAGCTGAGGGAAAAATTGTAGTTCCATAGTGGCAGTGCCAGCCAGTAAAGCCCGCACCAAAGTACCAATACCAAATTCAGCAGCAGGGGTGGAAAAATCCAGTTTCTTGTCATTATTTAAATCAGTAAATTCAGGTTCAGACTGAATGCCTTTGGTATTGATCCGCGCATCTGGCTCGGCCTTAAACTGCAACTGGCCCTGATCAATACTGCCGTAATGAATACGGTAGCTGTAACTTTGCTCCACTGCGTCGGCAAACTGCTCCTGACGCACTATGATGTCAGCGACACTGTCGTTATTTAAATCTTTTACATCATACAATCTGTTGATGGATAAGCCTTTAAAACTGCGGCCATCTCCACCTCGAACCTCAGCTAGCGCATCTGGAGTTAAACCCAATCCAAGCTGGATAGTCTGAACCTCGGTAGCAAAACCCGTCTCCGTTTGCAGATACAGCAGCAGGCTATCATCTATTGCAAAGGCAATATCAGTAAGTCCATCTGCATTCCAATCCAGAAAGCGCGCTTTACGGATACTGTAATCCGGGTTTTCATCAAATAAACGCGACTTCGCATCCACTGCCAGAGAAAACTTAGTAAAACTACCGTCCTGTTGCTGCATGTAGACATGATGAGCATTAAAGTCAGGCACTATAAAATCGGATAAAGTGTCGTTGTTAAAGTCGTAAACAAAGTCCAGTTTCAGCAATCTTTTGCTATCTACAGTGCGATACAAGGATTCGGTATTCAATAAACGTCGCCAACTGTTGTCTTGTGAGTTAAATCCGCTGATACCCTCAGTCCCCAACACCACGAGTTGCTCATTTAGTTGACCTTTGAGCTGGGCTTTATGAAAAAACTGGGCTTGTGTTGGCAGAGGTACCTGTCTGGCGCTGTTGGTCGTTAAGTCAATCCAACTAAGCCAGCGGCTATCGGAAGAATGACCTGATTGCACTAGCGCTTTAGCGCCCGGAATAAATAAGCTATCACCATTAGCCGGATGTTCCAGTTGTACCCGGACTTGCTTAAATTCTGACGCCATTAATGGTTTTATACTGATAGCGACAACGGCAACCAACGCAGCAAGATACTTCAACTTCATCATTCCCTGTGACTCCGATTTATACTATTCAGGATACTTCTACGCAAAAAGCTGCTAATCGGAGGTTTAAGGCTTAAAAAAGTTCCTGCCCGGCCTGATAACAGCGTAAAATATTGAATTATTTCCTGTTCCAACCGCAAAGCGGCTAACCCAAGAGAGTTTGTATGTCAATCAACTGGTTCCCAGGCCATATGCACAAGGCCCGTAAAGAAATTGCCGAGGTTATGCCGCAGGTCGATATCATTATCGAAATGCTGGACGCCCGCATTCCTTTTTCCAGTGAAAATCCTTTGGTGCCAGAACTGCGCGGTGACACACCAGTCATTAAAGTGCTGAACAAAGCGGACTTAGCAGACCCTGCAGTGACTGCGTTGTGGGTTGAACGCTTTGAACAAGAAAAAGGCATTAAAGCCATTCCTATTAGTCAGCAAAACCCTGAACAAATCAAGGCTTTGTTGCAGCTTTGCAACCAGATGTTACCCGATCGGAATTTAGATATACGCGGCGCCCGCGCCATGATTATGGGTATTCCTAACGTTGGAAAATCGACCATCATCAATACATTAGCTGGTCGTACTATTGCCAAAACCGGTAATGAAGCGGGTGTGACCAAAGTGCAGCAACGCATCAAGCTGGACAACAATGTGATCCTGACTGACACCCCAGGTTTTTTATGGCCCAAGTTAAGTCCAGCCAGCTGTGGTTATCGTCTGGCAGTGACAGGAGCTATCAAAGACACGGCTTTTGACTATGCCGATATCGCAATTTTTGCTGCAGATTATTTGCTTAAAGCTTATCCGCAACAAGTCATGGCGCGTTATCAGTTAAAAGAACAGCCAGAAAATGATGTGGCCTTGCTGGATGCCTTAGGTGAACGCCGTGGCTGTATGCGTAAAGGTGGTGTGGTTGACTTACAAAAAGCAGGCTCGATTTTAATTACTGAACTTCGTGCTGGTCTGTTTGGCCCTGTCAGTCTGGAAACGCCAGACATGGTGACAGAGGAATTGCACAATGCTAAGTTAGAGGAAGCCGTCAGAGCTGCTGAAAAAGCCGAACGGGAAAAAGTCCGTCAGCAAAAAGCTAAGAAAAAATACCGTTAGCCCGGCAGGTCCGGCGACGGACCAACCAGGAAATTCTGTTATGCGTTTTTTTACTCCTTCACTCTTTAGTCTGTTATTTATCGCCAGCGGCTCTTTATCAGCCGCCCCCGTAGTGCTACACAATATTCAGGGCTACGGCTTTGATGACAAAGGCAATATTGCCCAATTCAGCCATTTTGCATTTGATAACCAGTCAGGCAAAGTGCTGGCTCGTGGCGATAAAAGCGCAGTCGCGGCCTATAGCAAGGCGGAACAAATAGATGGTAAAGGTCAGACTTTATTACCGGGTCTGATCGACGGCCATGGTCATGTGCTGGGTTTAGGCCAAAATTTGAATAGAGTCGATTTACGCGCCAGCAGCAGTGAAGCTCAGGCTGTGGCGCAAGTGGCTGCTTTTGCCAAAGCTCACCCACAATCGCAATGGATTTTAGGCGGAGGCTGGAATCAGGTGCTCTGGCCCACCCAGCAGTTTCCGGGCAAAACCCTGCTCGATGAAAGTATTAAAGATAAACCCGTTTGGTTGACGCGCGTTGATAGTCATGCAGGTTGGGCCAACAGCAAAGCCTTGCAATTAGCAGGCATCACCAAAGAAACTATAGACCCGCCTGGTGGTGAAATTATCCGGGACGCTGAAGGTAATCCAACAGGTGTTCTAATAGATAACGCTATGTTATTGCTGGAAAAGCAAATTCCACAGCAATCTGAAGCCGAACGTTTAGCTGCATTAGATGCCGCTTTTGAGCACTTATTGGCTTTAGGTATAACCTCGACTCACGATGCAGGTGTGGATCAGGCGAACCTGCAAAGTTATCAGCAACTGCGTAAAGACAACAAACTGCCGCTGCGTATTTATGCCATGTTATCGGCTACGGATCCGAATTTAGCCGACTGGTTAAAAGCTGGTCCTATGCTGGATAAAGACGACATTTTTGTTGCCCGTTCAGTGAAAATTTATAGCGACGGCGCTCTGGGCAGCCGGGGTGCAGCTTTAATAGAACCTTATTCTGACCAGCCTGGCCAAAAAGGTTTATTTGTCACCCAACCAGATAAGTTAACAGCAGTGATGAAGCTGACACTGGACGCAGGTTTTCAGACCAACGTGCATGCGATAGGTGATTTAACCAACCGACTGGTGCTGGACAGATTCGAACAACTGGCAAGCAAAGAACAGCTGCAGCAAGGCCGTCACCGAATCGAGCATGCACAGATTGTTTCACCTAAAGATATTCCACGTTTTGCAGAGCTGCATATTCTGCCCGCGATGCAGCCAACCCACGCCACTTCAGATAAAAATATGGCTGCCGATCGCTTAGGTATAGCCCGTTTACGTGGCGCTTACGCCTGGAAGACTTTTGTTGATCAGGGCAGTCGCATAGTTGCAGGCTCAGATTATCCGGTGGAACTGGCGAACCCTTTTTACGGTATTCATGCCGCTGTGACACGGCAGGATCAGCAAAATCAACCTGTAGGTGGCTGGTTGCCAGAGCAGCGTCTGACCTTAACTCAGGCGTTAAAAGCCTTTACAGTGGATGCGGCTTATGGCGCATTTCAGGATCAAAGCATGGGCTCGTTAACCCCTGGCATGTGGGCTGATTTTATTTTGATTGACCGCGATATTTTCAAAGTAGCCCCGGAAACATTATGGCAAACCAAAGTGCAACAAACCTGGGTAGCAGGACAACAAAAATATCAGGCCTCAATGTAGGCTTCAGGTAAGAAGGTGTAACCCAAATTAATTGGAGTTGCAGCAAGGCGACAAGTAAACGAGTCCCCGGGAGCATAGGCCACTATGTGACCGGGGTGAGAGCGCGCAGTCAACGCGGCTGCGGCTTCAAGTAAGAAGGTGTAACCCAAGTTA